>JAEXOU010000007.1 GCA_023439125.1 Bacillota bacterium
AAATTCGGGTGTAAATGTACGACGGTTTTTTGGTTCATTGTTTTGAGACATAGGGCATCATCCTTTCTTCATTAAGAATATCATATATGCCCTTAAAAATTCTGTCTAGTTAATTATAGCCGATCCAAACTAAATCGAATATTATATTAGATGATTGGGATTTTTATAACAATGGATTTGATACTTACAGGGTTACTAATATACTAACGCATGAATTAGGACATGCTATAGGGTTGGCTCAAATAACAGAACAAGTAGCTCAAACAAATAACATTTCTAGTGTTATGGTTGAAAGTGTATCCAGTCCATATTTTAGCGGATATCCAACATCGTTTGACGGAACAAACATACTTAAGATGTATTAATTATCATATACATAAAAATATTTGAATTCTTTGTAAAAAATGGGGAGGATATAACATTCCCCCCATTTTTACATTTCTAGATAATCTCTAAATATGATAAAGGGTATTTTACCGGGTACATTGAGATAATAGGTTGTTTCTGTAAATTGCGTAGGTTTATGAGTTACAGAAAAAACATTTGTACCATAAATTGTCTGTATTTTATATCCTTCACTGACCCTTGAAGAATCATATGTATAGATTACGTTTTTTCCATCATAATACAATACAGCTGTTGTAGCAGGAGGCTCTATCCCAAAAGTAGTTAATATGATACAATCTGGGATACCTCTTTCTACATTATACATAAACTGATGAAGCTTATTAACATTGTATGATTGACCCTCTGGTGTATATAAGACATCTTGATTTTGTAAAGATATTTCTACCGTATAATCTCTAGGTAAAGAGGCTAATATTTCCTCTGGATTACTGCAATTCATTTTCGGTTCACCTCATCTTATGTTATATTTTATTCAGAAAGGAATATATTGTTACATAAAGTTTGAATTACAGAGTAAACATATATGTAAAACAAAAGGAAGTCTATCCAGCTAGCTTCCTCTTTTTCTTATCAACTCTTTTACATTATTTGATTTTCTTATAATTGGTAAGTCCTAATAAATAGTCAATACTGCAACCATAAAATTTTGCAAGTACAGAAACAATACAGAAACAATACAGAAACCTTTCTCTAGAGTCCCTGTATTAATAAAATTAGTTAAATAAGTACCCCCTAGAGTCGCTATCTGCTTCTTTGCGGCTTCTGTTATTTATCTGCACACATGGTTGCACACATGGTTTCTTGGGTACGAGAATAGGTTGAGGTATTGACCTAATATGACTAAATGATAAGAAATTAATATAAATTGTGATATTTAAATTAATATTTACATTACTGAAATCGGACAATAGTAACCGATGAATAACATACCGTTCCAAAAAATCTCCCAGATGTGAAATAATAGAATCAACTTGGAGATAAGTCTATCCTAATCGGTTCTCGATAGTATACTTTGTATTCGTTGGCTACAATTCTGCGAATCAAGTACTTGACTGCTCCAAAATATCCAAAGGAGATTTTGTCAAATGCACGAAACTATTCGAAGCCACAAACGATCTGATCTAGAGTGGATGGATCTTATCCATGAATGCCGCACCAGTGGACTTGGTGACAAGGAATGGTGCGAACTCAATCAAATACCGATTAGTACCTTCTACACTAAAATCACAAAGTTACGTCGAAAGGCTTGTGATATACCAAAAGCAATTCAACGCACAATAGGTCATTCACAGCAGGTAGTTCCACTTTCCATCCTGGATGAATCACCAATCCCTTTCGCAGATGCTACACCGATTCAAACCGACGTACCTGCTGTGATTTTAAAGTTGAATGATTACAGCGTTACGATTTTACAGGTATTCAAGAGCTTCTTAGTTAAGCGCGAGACGGGATTCGAAAACTACCCCCTCGATAAAATACTGATAGAAAGGGACTTTCCGGCACATCCAATTTTTACGTACTCAAGTGGGTACTCAAAAACAAAGATACCATAAAAGTAGTAAAATCAAAGTATACTGTTTTTTCTTAAATAATCGTTAACCTTGGAGAGAAATAACTTCGCATCTTCCAGTTGCTTTTCAGCTTCCTGCTTTGAAGCAATATAGAAATCCTCATAATCTGATTTTTCCCTCAAGAATGAAGCCATCTTTACAATTTTCGATGCTTCTTTATCAAAGTCTCCAGTTTTTACAAAATTTTGGTTAAAGTATGCTATGATACCGGAATGTTTTGAAGAATCATAACCGGCTAATGCAGTAATGGAGCGCATTGCATGAAATATTGCATAATAGGAACGATTAATCGATACTTTATAAAGTGCTTCTTTAAGAGTAACTTCAGAGGCAGTAAAATCTTCCAAAGCTTTTGAATAACGGTATGCTTATAATTCTTTTATGCTGCCTTCCATAAAACCACACCGTCCTTTTTAACATTTATATAGAAAGGGAGTACATTTTCCCATTTTAGAAACTCATCATAATCAATATCGATAACAGAAAACACCTTGTCATATTTCAAATCCAAATTCAAAGTAAAATCAACCAAATTATCTTGAACAGATTGACTTTTTGCATCTTTTAATATGATAGCAATATCAACGTCCGATTCATCGGTATTGGTTCCTCTAGCAACAGAGCCATAAAGAATAATACTTACTAACCTATCATTAAAAAGGTTTATTAATCCCTCAACTAATTCATTTGTAATCATGTAATTCATGACTGTGCCACCTCCTTAATATGCTTTTAGTTTAACACAATATGATTAAATTATCTACATATGTATAAATACTTGATTCCGCCAATAATTCGGAATTGTAAACAAATGCAAATTACACCAGTATTATTATTGAGATTTAGATATACTATGTTTTATGCTCTGCTGGTGAAAAAATCGTTCCTTGGTAATACAAAGATTAATGATTCCGTTATCTTCGCTTATTATTTGAAATCCTGATGATAAATGCGTTCTTAAGGCTGCTATTCGGTTCATTTCAAAATTATTATGAATAGTATTTACAGGCATAGTTTCAAATACTTCTTTTAACAAAAGATCTAATGCTTCAGTAGCATACCTTAAGCCACGGTATTTACTCTCAATAACTATGCCCATGTCATGCCAGTTTCCTTGACTACTTGGATGAGCATTCACTTCTCCAATAAACGTATTATCCTCCCTACGTACTATGTATGCATAAAACCGCTGTGGTTTTCCATTCACAAACCAATGATACCAAGACTCCCACTGAGTTTCTGGAAAGTCTATACATCCAGTAATATTGTGATACCCCTCATAACCTAAATTATATCCTTTATTATATTCCATAGTATCAGGGTCATTCATTATTTGTTGCCTATACCATAATTCCACTAAACTTGGAATATGCAAAAGCAATTTATTTATCATCTCTGTCTCCTCTCAAGATTATGAATAATATGAAATTCGTTGTAGAAACCAACTACATAATACCAGTTGTTATATTATCTGTGAATTTTAATGTAAAGTAGTTTGCTTACTTTAGCTATTATACCATGATATCTTTTTGCTGACAACATATTCCAATAACGGTTAAACGGTTATTGGATTTTTTTATCGTTTTTTCAGATATCGAACAAGAGATTAAATCATATTTTGTTTATCTAAGAGAAAGGGAGAAATAAAATCGTGTTTCGAAAGTATATGATAACAGAACAAAATCGGTTGATAGTACAAAATGAGTTCAAAGAACAAATTGAGTGAATGCCCGATTTCGTCTGGGAAATATGCCAAGTATCAACACGATGAGTCTTGTAAAACCTTAGAACAATGCAGGAGCCATGTTGATGATTGGCTGGAACATAGGAAAGCTATGTCTGCAAGTACACAGAAGTTAGATGCAAGCTCCCTCGCCAAGATCTTCGGATGTTCTACCACTGAATTCCTTAAAACAAATGCAAGACTCAGAAAAAACATTAAAAGAAGCCGGGGAAAGAAGAAAATGGATGCACATTTCTCTGAAAAGAAGAACTGGGAATTAGTTGAATTCAGTAAATCTGTCGGATTAAGACGTGCGGAACTTTCTGCACTATATGGCAACTGTCTGAAAGAGGAAGATGGGCAATGTTTTGTAATTGTACAGTCAGGCTCTAAAGGTGGGAAGTACCGGGAAGCGCCTGTGACCAGAATGTTGATTTGGTTATCCGAAAGATGAATGAAGCTGGAAATAAAAAGGTCTTTACTAAGATTTCAAGTGCAGCCGATATCCATTCCTATCGTGGTGATTATGCAACTGCTATCTATCTTGCGAATGCTAGACCGCTTGACCAGATACCGAAGTGTGACCGTTATTATTGCCGGAAGGATAAGAAGGGCATTTGGTATGACAAAGAAGCGATAAAAATCACTTCAAAGGCACTTGGACATAACAGAATTAACGTGATTGCTGAACAGTACCTAAATAATTCCTTGTTTTTAAAATAATTATGCATATTTAAGGTGAGGCATAGAAACAAAAATAACAAACAAAAATTAAAAAATCATAACAAACAAAAATGCCATCTTATTTTAAAGTGAGGCATTTTGTATGAAACAAATCAATCTGGAAGAGAAAAAACTTTTGCAAGAATACTTTACCTGCTCCTTTTTAAATTCGTCAGTCATTTTTATTAATGTACCAGATTAACAAATTTTTAAAGTAGGAAATTATAATGGCAAATGTTTGTATTGTAAGACATCAAGGTTACATAAAATCAAAGATGCGATTTCCGTATCAACATAATTTCAGAACGTTGAAAAACTATGGAAACAAAAACATTGATGTATCACTTACCCATCTTAATACCTGTATAGTAAATAATCTGAAAGATGGGGAAACCTATCTCACTGTGTTCAATCGTCTGTATGAAAGTGGAGAATTTAAAGGGCAGTTAAAAGTGCAAGGGGCAGAAGAAAAGCAATCAAAGTTCGTGGATGAATTTCTGGTGTATCCACCAAATGAGAAAATAACAGAAATGAGTCTTGAGGAACAAGAAGCATTCTTCAAAAGGTATTGCAGGCAATTCAGAGTTACTTCACCGATATCATTATTTTATCTGCCAATGTGCATCGTGATGAGGCTTTTCATCCTAAAGATGAAGAAATGAAAGCACTCTTTACCGAAGGGAAAGTAACACCTCATATGCATGTGATTGTAATACCAATAGTTCATGATAAAAAGAAGGATTGTAAGAGAATCTCCATAACAGAACTATGGAAGGGACAATTCGGTTATCGCAAATTCCAGGATTATATGTACAATGCAGTCGGCAATGAGTATGGCTTTGACCGTGGTGCTTGGTGTCCGTATCGGAGAAGGTGTAGTACTTAAATTCTCTGATATTGAGTATGGAAAGATAGCAATTCAAAGGATGGAAGAAAAGGTGCTTGTCTTTGATGGAGAGAAATTTAAGGGTGCCGGTGTGCAGATAGTGGAACATCTGAGAAAAGAAAACGATTCGGAGTACCGCTTTATCTCTGTTACTGACGTAGCAAAGGAAATCATAAGAAGGGCTAGAGTGCTTAATCCCAATGGTGAACTTATCTTTGAAAGAAATGGTGAGCGACTAACTGCAAGAACAGTAACCTACTGGCTTAGTAAATATTGCAGAGATGCAGGAATTACATACAAAAGTCCTCATTGCACAAGAAGGACAACTGCAAGCCGTTTGTGTACGGAAGGAATGCCATTGGATAAGATAAGGGATATTCTCGGACAGGTCGATGAAAGTACTACTCTTAGTTATATTTACAATCCCAATACGGAAAAAGAGAACTTGGACATTATGAATAAAGCTCTGAAAAATAACAACAAAAAGAGCGTAAAATAGCAGTGCACATACGGTGCACATATCAGCGTAACAAAAAATCCCTTGAAAATCAAGGGATTTCGTAAGCGCGAGACGGGATTCGAACCCGCGACCCTCGCCTTGGCAAGGCGATACTCCACCACTGAGCCACTCGCGCATTTTTATTATTTACGTATTTCTTACGCAAGAGATATCATATCTTATCAGAGATGTTTTGTCAATACAAAAATAATATTTAAAGCTTTAAGAACAAAATTAATATTTAAAGCTTTAAGAAATGTATTATTGAAGAATCATGGAAGGTTATGGTATAGTTTTGAATGGTAATGTATAACATGAAAATATTCAGGGGTATATAGTTTAACAGGAGGGTTTAGATGAGTGGTAATAACGGAAGGGAAAGATTTTTGTATATTGATAATCTGCGGTTATTAATGATTATCTTAGTAATTATGGTACATCTGGGGGTTACATATAGTGGAATAGGAAGCTGGTATATAATGGAACAGACCCAATTAGGGGTTGCAGCAACCTTATTCTTTGGTTTGTTCCAATCTTTTACGCAAGCGTATTTTATGGGATTTTTGTTCCTGATTTCAGGGTATTTTGTAGTGAAGTCTTATGACAAGAAGGGGTTTGGAAAGTTTGTACTGGATCGTTTTATTCGTTTAGGGATACCAACCCTGATCTATATGTTAATCATACAACCATTTATTGAATATGTTATTTTGGGGGATACCTGGCAAAGGCCGGTATTCATGGAATATTATATCCGGTATATCACCGATCTTCATTTTATCAGCGGAAGCGGACCGCTCTGGTTTGCGTTTGCCTTGTTCATTTTTAATCTGATTTATGCCATTATACGAAGAATAGTTAAGTCAGGGAAAGTAGCAAGAGAGAAGAAATTACCAACCACCAAATCAGTAATGTTACTGATTTTATTAATCTCTGTTTGTGCATTCTCAATTCGTCTGGTTCAGCCAATTGATACCAGTATTATAAATATGCAGTTGTGCTTCTTTTCCCAATATGTTATTTTATTTGTTGTTGGAATAAGCGCGGGACGGTATCAATGGTTTTCCCAGCTTTCTTATAAAAATGGAATAAGATGGTTGATGGCAGCTTTAATCCCCGGGATCATATGCTGGAGTATAATGATGATATCCGGAGGAGCGCTGGATGGCGGGTTTGATTTGTATAAAGGAGGATTTTATTGGCAAAGTGTTGCCTATGCAGTGTGGGAATCCTTCACAGCAGTGGCAATGTCAATCGGTTTGATTGCACTAGGTAAGGAAAAATGGAATCAGCAATCAAAGCTGGTTAAGATGTTATCAGATAATTCATTTGCGGTTTATATGTTTCATCCGCCAATCATTATTATAGTTACGAAATTACTTCTGAATTTACATTCGGATGTCTTGGTGAAGTATTTTATTGCTTGCATCCTGGGAATTTCATTGAGTTTTCTGATTACCAATTTTATTTTAAAGCATATTCCATTGTTAAAGAAAGTGCTGTAGAGACCGGCAAATAAGGAAAGGTGAGAATTTATGCAGATCGAGTTAGATGTTCATACCCATACCATAGCCAGCGGGCATGCATATGGGACAATCGCAGAGATGGCGAAGGAGGCGGCAGAGAAGGGACTTAAGCTTCTGGGAATGACGGAGCACACGAAAGGAATACCTGGAACCTGTGAGGATATTTACTTTATGAACCTTGGTGTGGTCCCGAGAAATCTGTACGGGATACAACTAATGCTGGGCGCGGAGACGAATATTCTGGATTATGATGGAACGGTAAGTCTTGGTGACAGCTATAAGCATAATTTGGATATCCGTATTGCAGGAATCCATGACTTTTGCTATAAATTCGGTACAATAAAGGAGAATACGAGCGCTATCGTTGGAGCAATCAGAAATCCGTACATTGATATTATTTGTCACCCTGACGATGGAAATTGTCCTGTGGAATATGAAAAGATTGTGTGGGAAGCAAAGGAGCATCATACTCTTTTGGAAGTTAATAATAATTCATTAAGAAGCAGACACAGAAAGAATACGGTTGAAAATTCACTTCGTATGCTGGAACTATGTAAGGAATATAAAGTGCCTATCCTACTCAGCAGTGATGCACACTTTATGAATGACATAGCAAATTTTGATCATGCCATGCCGGTGATTGAACAGGCAGCATTTCCTCATGAGTTAATTTTGAACTATTCCGCTGATAAATTTCGAAGCTTTATTAATATAAACAGGGAGAGGGAGAGAGAACTGGAATGAGTCGATGCGTCAATCCGGTTTACTTGTCATGAACAACATAAAATGTAGGAGCCTGCATTATGATAAATCATAACACAAGCTCCTACGATTTTATTCTAATACATGCTGAATGAGTGACTGGACAGTCATACTTCCCAAGTCGCCCTGATCTCTCCCACGGACAGAAATCGTTTCATTCTCCTGTTCCGCCTTCCCGATGATTGCCATATAAGGAACTTTATCCAGCTGAGCCTCCCGTATTTTATATCCGAGTTTTTCATCTCGTGTATCAAGCTCACATCTGATTCCGGCAGCCTTTAACTGACCCATGATTGATTTGGCATAAGGCAGAAATTGATTTGAGATCGGCAGAAGCTTAACCTGTACCGGTGCCAGCCATGCAGGGAATTTTCCCGCATAATGTTCAATGAGGATCGCAATAAATCGTTCTATGGAGCCAAATACTACCCGATGAATCATGATGGGTTGATGCTTCTCGCCATCTGCGCCGATATATTCGGCAGCAAAGCGCTGGGGAAGTTGAAAATCAAGTTGAATAGTGCCACATTGCCATGTCCTTCCAATGGAATCTTCCAGATGAAAATCGATTTTAGGACCGTAAAAAGCACCGTCTCCTTCGTTGATTACATACGGAAGCTGCATCTCATCCAGTGACCGCTTTAGCGCCTCTGTTGCTTCTTCCCAGTCTTCATCACTGCCAATGCTCTTATCCGGTCTGGTGGAAAGCTCCACGTGATATTTAAATCCAAACTTTTGATAGAATTCATCAATCAGACGGACAACACCCTTTATTTCATCTGTTACCTGTTCCCGCATCATGAAGATATGGGCATCATCCTGCGTAAAGCATCGTACCCTCATCAAACCATGAAGCGCACCTGATTTCTCGTGACGGTGTACCAGACCGAGTTCCCCCATCCGAATGGGCAGTTCTTTATAGGAATGGGGCGACATCTTATAAACAAGCATTCCGCCGGGACAATTCATAGGCTTTATCGCAAAATCCATATCATCAATTTGTGTGGTATACATATTTTCCCGGTAGTTTTCCCAGTGACCGGATATCTCCCATAGTTCCCTGCGCAAAATAATAGGAGAGGAGATTTCAACATAGCCTTCTCTTTCATGCACATTTCTCCAGTAATCCAGCAGAAGGTTCTTCAGCACCATACCTTTGGGAAGAAAGAATGGGAAGCCGGGGCCTTCTTCCATAAGTGCAAACAAACCCAGTTCTTTTCCGATCTTGCGATGATCTCTTGCCTTAGCTTCCTCCAGTCTGGCAAGATGCTCCTCCAGCTCCCTTTGATTGAGGAATGCCGTCCCGTAGATTCTGGTGAGCATCCGGTTCTTCTCATTCCCTCTCCAGTATGCACCGGCAAGGGCAGTCAGTTTGATTGCCTTAACCACACTGGTATTTAATACATGGGGACCTGCACACAGTTCCACATATTCTCCCTGGCGAAAGAAAATGATTTCTTCATCCAGCTGCATTTCTCTAAGCATTTCCAGCTTATATGGTTCCTTCCTGTCCTCCATTTCCAATAAGGCATTCTCGCGGCTGATCAAATAACGTTCAAGCGGCAGTGCTTCTTTTACAATACGTTTCATTTCTGCTTCAATCTCAGACAGATTCTCCGTTGTGAATTCAAAATCAAATTCAAAATCATAATAAAATCCGTTTTCGATGGCCGGGCCAATGGCACATTTTGTGCCAGGATATAGTCGTTTGACCGCCTGAGCCAGAATGTGGGCAGCCGTATGGCGCAGTGCATTTCTTCCTGCCTCCTCGCTAAAAGAACTTTCCATAACTTCTCCGTGTTTCATTATCACTTTCATTCCTATGTCTCCTTTCGGTAATAAAATTGATAACATAAGAAAAGAATCTCTTAAAATACAGTCAGTGACTGATCCTTGTGCCGCAAGCCATTTCACTTGTTTTGAATAAAAAACACCCTTAGACAAAGTTCACTCTGTCTAAGGGTGCAAAAGTATTCTGCACGGTTCCACCTTAACTTTTTACTTCGGATTCTATCAAATCCTAACCTTTAACGCAGGTATACGATAACACATACTTATTTCTGTGTTACAGCTCAGGAATGGTTTTCAACCAGATTTCACATAAAGAACTTCCACCTGATGTTCTTCTCTCTGTATGCTGCCTGTTGGTTTACTTTTTTCCGTCATTGCTTTTCTTATGTTATTAATTTTATTATAACCATCAGAAACATAAAGTCAAGGGTGAATTTGCCGGGATGTTATGGATTGTTCCATTCGATCATGTAATGCTGATCAAACATTTTCGATCAATGGACAGCATCGGATTGCCAGCAGCCACAGGAAAATAAATGGTTTACAGGACATAGGGAACAAGACATACGCTTGTCGTGTTAGTGTGATATAATAAGGTATGTTATGCGTGAACTGATTGTGTATGGATTGACTCTGTTCGCTGCAGGAAATATCAGTTCGACAAAAAGATTGAGAGGTGTATCATGAAAATAGACCGCTTGCTTGGAATATTGACTGTTTTACTAAGAAATGAACAAGTGACCGCGCCTTATCTTGCGGATAAGTTTGAGGTCACCCGCCGTACCATTGGGAGGGATATTGATTCCCTATGCCAGGCAGGTATCCCCATCATAACCCGTCAGGGGGGTGGTGGCGGAATCTCGATATCCAAAGGTTATAAACTCGATAACAGTCTATTAACAGCAGAGGAGTTATCAGGAATTATAGCGGCACTCAAAGGAATCGGGAGTGTGTCAGAAAAATCACAAGTTGAAAAAACGCTGGATAAGCTCCTGGTGAATCCGGATGTGGTATTATCCCTTCGGGAACCGGTTGTAATTGATCTGGCTTCCCATTACAAGGGTAGTCTGACAGAAAAGATAGAATTGATTAAGAAAGCGATACAGGAACAGCGATGTATTGAATTTGATTATTATTATGAAAAGGGACAGATGCATCGCAGGATTGAACCTGCATTTGTTGTATTTCAATGGACGGCATGGTATGTCTTCGGTTATTGCACCGACCGTCAGGATTTTCGTATGTTTAAGCTGTCTCGGCTTTGGGATTTAAAGAGGTGTGAGCAAAATTTTATTCCGCGGGACATTCCGCCGGAGAAGCGTGATTTTAATGCACAGTTTCCTGATGATCATAAACTGGTGGCAATATTTGATCCTTCTATCGGGTATCAGCTGATCGATACTTACGGACCAGACTGTTATACAAGGACAGATGAGGGAATGCTTCGATTGGAAACAGGGTATACCAATAAGGAATTTACAATCTCATGGATCTTAGGATTCGGGGATAAAGTCCAGGTGCTTGAACCGGTAGAAATAGCGGAGTCGATTAAAGCAATTGCGAGAAATATTTTGCTTAATTATAAATAAACAAGACATGCAGTTGTCGTGTTGATTGTGTTAGGATTTGTTCAGACGCTACAGTATGGTATCAATGAAAAGCCGGACAGGGAATACGAAAATATAAGACATGGCATCGATGGATTGCCACTAATAGGGAAGGAGTGATATTGTGGAACGGCATATTTCCAATTACGATGATTTCATAACAGTACTGCTGGAAGCAGGATTTTCTATGGGAGGGGGAAATAGTGAGGGGATTTACTCGGTAATTACATGGAACTGGAACGAGGAACCATCTTACGAGACACCGGTTCGCTGGCATACCGGGGATAGGGAAACGGATCCCTGGGAATGGCGTATGCGTGTGCTGGATGAACGCAGGGATATTGCATATGCGAAAATCTTCAATAAGAAGAGCGGATATCTGGTGAAGGAATGGGCGCCTTATTTTCTGGCCGTACGCAGGGGTAATGCAGTATTTGACGAAGCGTATGAGGATGGGAAGATCAGCAATGCCGCAAGACGAATTTATAACATGATAAAAACCTATGGAACTCTTCCGCTGCATGGCATAAAGGAGCTTGCCTATTTCGGCAAAGAGGAAAAATCCGAATTTGATAAAGCATTGGTGGAACTGCAAATGAGAATGTATCTGACCATGTGCGGCAAACAGCAGAAAGTTTCGAAGAAAGGGGAAGAATACGGATGGTCTTCGACAGTATTTTGTACCACAGAGAATTTCTGGGGAGAAGAGGTATTTGAACAGGCTTCAAAAATAGACCGTCGGATGGCGGTTCAGAAAATATCGGATCATATCATCAGATTAAACCCGGATGCCAAGGAGAAAAGTATCGTAAAATTTATTCAAGGATAAAAACCAGGCGAGAAGAAACCAGAGGAGAAGAAACCAGGGGAGAAGAAACCAAAGGAGAAGAAACCAGGGGGAGAAGAAATCCGGTATAAAGTAATCTGAGATAAAGTAATCCGGTGTAAAGTAATCTGGGAAAAAGTAATCTGGAATAAAGTAATCAGGAATAAAGAAATCAGGAATAATGAAATCAGGAATAAAGTAACCAAGAGGAAAGAAACCTGGGGAATAAAAACCTAGGAAGAAAGGCATCTAAGAAGGATATAAAAAAATAATATAATAATAACGAAGGAGGCTATAACATGAGAGAAGAGATCGTAAAAAAAGCGGAAGAGATCATCAGACAGAATACGGGAGAGGGGTCATATTGTGCTCTTGCACTGATGGATCGGAATGGGTATCCTACCATATCCACCATTACCGCATCAAAATCGGAGGGAATAGAATACATTACATTTGGCACCGGACGTTACAGTAACAAATCGGAACGTATCAGAGACTGTGATCATGCATCTGTCTGCTTTAATACAGGAGGAGACTATAATATCTCGCTGGTAGGAACAATAGAAATTATCATGGATCCGGAGACGAAAAAGGAAAACTGGTATCCAGGATTGAAACATCATTTTAGTGGTCCTGATGATCCTGATTACTGTGTGCTCCGGTTTCATACGAAACGATATAATCTTCTGGTTGACTGGCAGGAAGAAGCAGGATCGTTGGAGGAGAATTAATTATGGTTGATTCACGATGCGGTCTTTCTTGCACCGGCTGTGCCTGGAGGGAATCCTGTGGGTGCGGTGGATGTATTGAAACGATGGGAAATCCCTTTCATGGTAAATGTCCCATCGCGATATGCTGTCAGGAGAAGGGTTATACTCATTGCGGTGAATGTGTTCTCATACCATGCGACAGGTTGACCAGCTATTCCTACCTTGATCCGGACCATGGTGATGTACCCCAGGGAAAAAGGGTGGAAGTCTGTCGCAGATGGGCGGCCCAGAACGGAATAAATGCATGGAACAAGGTGCTTTTAACTTCTGCGGGTTTTGAGGACTTTGAGGGAAATCAAAAATCCAATATTATCGATTGCTTTTTAAAGATGCTCGCAATACCGACAAATGAGGCGAAGGTCCTTTTTATCCCCACGGCGGCAGTTGACAAGGAAACGAGGGATATTGCTGATATGTGTAAGCAGGAATTGATTAATATGGGGATAAGAGAAGGGAATATTCATACATACGAAATTGATGGCAGCATGAATGATCAGGAAGCCATGGGATATGATGTGATTTATTTTACAGGCGGTGATACAAATCATTTGCTTCGCTGTATCAAGGAAGCCGAATTTGATAAAATTATTAAGAAAATGGTAGCTGCAAACAAAGTCTATGTGGGTGTTAGTGCAGGCAGTCTTATCGCAACGCCAAATATTGGAGATGTTCATGAAGTCCAGACGACGGGATTGTGTCTGATAAATGCTTATCTGGATGTACACTGCCCGGATCATACGCCTGCAAGAACGGATTTACCGTTAATTCATATACCACTTACGGATCAACAGGCGGTAGCAGTAAGCTGGGAAGGATATCATCTCATCGAGGGATAGGAGTTCCCTCATGACAGGAAGGGCATTCCGGCGCATCCGATGACATTCTCCTATTTTACATATGAATCATATATTGATGCCGGGAATGAAAATTTATTCTATTACAAAATCAGGTTAATATAAACGTTACCAATGTAGAAAGGACAGCAAGTATTGCTATGTAATACTTGCTGTCCTTATAGGGCAGGATCTTAGTTATCATTCTCATATTCTCTTCATATAAATTACCTTAACAAAGCCGCTTACTAGTATCTGACATATAGCTACAATAATTAGCGTATAAAAAATGGTTATATTGTAGTAACCTGCAATAATCCCTGATATCATCATCAGGATAGATAAAACAGGAACTAGTGGTAAGCCGGCTTTACTTTTGATCGTTTTGTATCTCTCATCATTCTCTTTGTTACATTCCAATTTCAGCTTGTTGTCGTCTTTTAAAATCTTATTATATTTTATAATATGAAACGTAGCAAAAATACAAACAGACGCTAACACTCCTCCTTGAAATTCAAATACTGGCATATTTTTAAGTGTTTCAGATGCAAAGAATACATCATATACTCCAACCAAAGCAGTGATGAGTACAAGCAGCGAAAGCCATAGTATTCTTGAGTGCAATTTCTTTGTGTATTGTTCCATTATCGAACCCCCCATTCATCATCCAGTTGTGAAAAATCAAATACTTCTTCAATTGACAAATTAAAATAATGAGCAATCTTATATGCCAAAGGTAAAGATGCTACATACTTTTCAACTTCAATAGATGTAATTGTTTGCCGAGTAACGCCAACTGCCAAGGCAAGTTCTTCCTGCGAAATTCTCTTTTCTCTTCGCAATTCGGCAATTTTTGTTTTCATTTATATCCTCCTTGCAATGTTAACTTTGCATTAAAGTATAGTTTGCTTTGCATAGAAGTATAGTCTGCTTTGCATTATTTGTCAAGTAGACTTTGCAAGAAATAATAAACTTTGCAAAAAATAATAAACTTTGCAAGAAATAATAAACTTTGCAGAAAGTAATAAACTTTGCAGAAAGTAATAATATTTTGGAGGTTTGATCGAGAAATCCGGAAATTCTCTTAATGATAGAGATGATCGTCCAGATAATCCTTCAGATCATTCACGTTAATCACTATCTGCGACATGGTGTCACGTTCTCTTATGGTAACAGTGTTGCCGCCCAGCGTGTCATTGTCAATTGTTATTGCAAATGGAATACCGATTGCATCACCTCTGCGATAGCGCTTTCCGATATTACCGGCATCATCAAAGGAGACCATAAAATGCTTTTTTAACTCTTGATAAATGGAGAATGCTTTTTCCGAATGGGTTTTCTTAATCAGGGGAAGAATGTTTGCTTTCACCGGAGCAAGAAAAGGTTTTATTTTTAGAATTAATCTGGTATCGCCACCTTCTAATTCTTCTGTTGTGAGCGATTCGAACAAAACCGCCAGGAATGCCCGGTCTAATCCATACGTAGATTCAATCACGTAAGGGACATATTTTTCATTTGTGGCAGAATCAAAGTATTCCATACTCTTTTTTGAAAATTCCTGGTGTCTCCTTAGATCAAAGTCGGTTCGATTATGTGTTCCGTTTATTTCACCCCAGCCAAAGGGGAAAAGGTATTCAATATCGCATGCAGCTTTTGCATAATGCGCTAATTTTTCATGATCATGAAAACGCAGGTGCTCCTTTGAAAGTCCAAGATATTGGAAAAACTCAACACCATAGTTTTTAAAATAATGATACAGATCATCATCCTGCCCCTGTTTGCAGAAGGTTTGATATTCCATCTGTTCGAATTCGATTGTTCGAAAGGTAAAGTTGCCGGGAGTAATTTCATTGCGAAAGGCCTTCCCGATTTGTCCAATGCTAAAGGGAAGTCTGGTTCTCATCGTACGTAATACGTTACTAAAATTCACATATTCGCCCTGTGCATTTTCGGGTCTTAGATAGACAGTATTGGCCGCATCCTGTGTTACTCCCCGTTGGGTTGCAAACATAAGATTAAATTGTCTGATATCTGTAAAATCGGAATGCCCGCATTTTGGACAGGGAATTTTATGCGACCGGATATACGCCAGCATCTCCTCCTGGGACATAGCATCAGCATTGGTATTGCTATCAAAATTATTGATCAGGCTATCAGCACGATGCCTTGTCTTGCATTCTTTACAATCCAGAAGAGGATCAGTAAAGCTGTCTAAATGACCGCTTGCCTTCCAGGTAAGAGGGTTCATTAGGATGTCGGAATCCAGTTCATAACTATTATCCCTCATTTGAATAAAATAGTAACGCCATGCATCCTTAATATTGTTTTTTAATCTAGTGCCAAGAGGTCCATAATCCCAGGTGTTGGCTAATCCGCCATAGATTTCACTGCCTTGAAAAATAAATCCATACTGATTACAATAAGCTGCCATTTCGTCCATTGTTAAATTACCCATTAATATTACCTCCTAAAATATGTGATAAGAAAGAGTTACAAACCATAACCGGGACAGATCCGCCACTTGGCAGTGCGATTCTGCCCGATGTTTTTAAATCATTGGTGAAGATTCTGTTGCATAAAAAAAGTCCGCTCTAAGCGTTAGCTTAGGGCGAACTATATTAAGTCCGTGGTACCACCTAAATTCAGTAAGAATAGGAATATTCTTAAGCTGCTCTCTTAACGGCACGAGATTTCTCTTTATGCCGCTTCCTTGATAACGGGGGAAAACCCGGTGTAATCTACTTGGATATTATCCGTTCAATTAACAGCTCAAAGGTGCCTTCTATAAGTTCGCTATGAAGATTTTCACCAAACATCTTCTCTCTAAAATAACGATCCTATCTACTATTCCTTTTCATTGCCTTTAAGGTATTTTAAATACAATAACCTATTTGGATATCATTGTCAACCCCCAAGATGATAGAGGAGCAACTGACACAATCGCCAATCACAAAGGAGGGAATTATATTGCCTTTTTATGTTCAACATACTCAACTATTGATCCATCCGGATGCTTTAACGTCATATTAACTCCAGTGGGCATATTTTTTATATCTCTTACCATGGTAGCACCATCCAACAGCAAATAATCCTTGAACTCGGCAGCGGAATCAACTAAGAATGTTGATTTTACTTCACGACAATAACACGTTTGCAAATGACAGAGCAATATTCTTCTTGGTAAATAATAATGATCCCATTTATTCCTCTACCACAGTATATTTAACCCAATAATCCCGATATGACTTAATACTGAAATTATATACACATACTCTTAAGGAAGTGTTCGCCAATGTGACCACCGCAATAGCCACCAGTAATATTTTTTTCTTCATATTAATACGATACCTCCGTTTGATTAGACGTTTTTTGCGCCGTTTTGCTCTCTCATGCCATTGGCAGGATAAGTGACACGTCAGCCGTTTGAGGTCTATGTGAAAAAAGCTATACAAATTATACCATATTCCCCCGCCCATAACAACGAGCAGGTTCTGCCCGTTCCGACTACCCGGATGGTTATTGGAAGCTTTTCACTTATAAATATGAATGAATTATTTATAAGTGATATGATAATAAGGATCAAGAATATTTTGCTTATCAAGCGATATACAATATTGGTAACGAAAAAAACAAATCTGAATTTTGAGGGCGATAGTTTGGTCTTTGTGAATGCGTCATCTCTCGCAGAAACTACGATGCAGAAAATCAGATATTGGTTTCCTGATTTTCTGTTGTCAAAGAATTTGGCATTAAAATATTGTACGTTTCTATTGACAAAATGTAATGAGTACATTACACTTAAAAAGTAATTAGTTCATTACATTTTGGAAAGGAGACATTACTTTGATATGTAATAGAATTAAAGTATTACGTGCAGAAAAGGATTGGACACAGGAAAACTTAGCAAATAAAATTGGAATTTCACGACAAGCGGTCATATCGATAGAAAAATACAAATATACTCCGTCTCTGGAATTAGCATTTAAAATTGCAGAAACATTTGGAGTTTCTATTGATGTGGTTTTTGAGCATAAGGAGGAAGAGTAGTATGATTGAACAAACTATTATCTTGATTTTTCTTGTTTTAGCTTTAGGAGCAACACTTTGGCTTTACGTTTTGAAGGCAAAAAAAGAAGTTGTGTATAAGAGTGATGAACGCTGGCAGATGATACAAGTGAAAGCAAATCAGACCGCCAATATAGCAAACTGGATTTTAATTATACTAGTGTTAGTCGGAACATTAATTCCATTGTTTAGTGATACCGAAATGGTTTTCACACTTCAAAGAGTAACTATATTTGGAGAATTCTTTATTGGCATACGTAATTTCCTCGAATTAGCCGCAATTAAGTATTTTGATAAGCAATTATAGAATCTGGGGGTGACAAAGGGGGGGTGACAAAGGGACGGGGTGAGTGACACGACCGTAACAGGAATTAGTCGAGGCGTAATATAAAGGATAAAGTGACGACAACCCCGTCCCCATGCTATGTACTGAGCAATATCATACTTTTTAGAAATCTCAGCTAGGGTTGATTCCTCTCGGAGGATCTCCAGCACTATATTTGCTTTTTCTTGGGGGGACCATGTCCTTCTTATTCTACTCATACACTCATTATAACTTAAATTTTGAATTTTGTATCCAACCTTATGTGTACATTATAGACCCTCTGGTGTATATAAGACATCTTGATTTTGTAAAGATATTTCTACCGTATAATCTCTAGGTAAAGAGGCTAATATTTCCTCTGGATTACTGCAATTCATTTTCGGTTCACCTCATCTTATGCTATATATTATTCAGAAAGGAATACATTGTTACATAAAGTTTGAATTACAGAGTAAACATATATGTAAAACAAAAGAAAGTCTACCGGCTAGCTTACTCTTTTTCTTATCAACTCTTTTACATTATTTGATTTTCTTATAATTGGTAAGTCCTAATAAATAGTCAATACTGCAACCATAAAATTTTGCAAGTACAGAAACAATACAGAAACCTTTCTCTAGAGTCCCTGTATTAATAAAATTAGTTAAATAAGTACCCCCTAGAGTCGCTATCTGCTTCTCTTGTGAATCAATAATTATGTGCCTGTAATCTATCAATTTACATCACCCCAATATCCTAAATTTCCTATGTTAGATACATGTTAAGTAACGTGGTTTACAAATGAAAATAAGAAAGACCTTACACTGCGAAATGTAAGGTCTGAAAATACTAAATATAATTATAAACCACCACCGTGGTCATCGTAATCTCCTGAAACATCGGGGTCTCTTATTTCGATGCCATCATCATTATCCTTTGAACCACCGTTGTTAGATGGACCACCATTGTTACTGCTACCACCATTATCTCCCTGCAAAAACCAAATTTCCATCCATATATTGACTTTATTTATCACATTTGATATATATTATTATATAGAAGGAAAAATATCATATCATTTGTTTGTCGGGTTAATTACAATATTGAAATAAACTCAAGAGGAGATATAACTTAGGAACTGTAAACATAAGATAGTACTAATTTTGGCTAGTGCTAAAGGTATACGCAGAAATGGAGAAAGATATGAATAAAAAAATAGTAGCTCTGATATTTGTAATAATACTCATAAGCTTTTCAGATAACGTAGCTGCAAAGAGTGATACAACAGTAGATGATGTATATAAGATCGTTAGAGATAACCTTTTAAAGCATAAGGAAACATTTACAATTGACATGGATAGTGATACTTATAGTCAACTAAGCAATGGAGACGATGTAATATTAATGGCTACCGATATTGATCAGAAGGATACCTCCAAGGATGGAGATTATCTTTTGTATTCCCTTAGCAGTTGGGGGCGTAAATGGGAATTTACATGGGAGTTTACATCGGGTGGGAGATATCTCGAATCAGCATCACTTACGGTGAATGCTGTTTACAGTTCAACTCTCAAGCAGGAGAAAAAGGTCGATACTAAAATAAAAAGTGTGTTAGACAGCTTAAAGCTGGAGGGCAAATCCGATTACACCAAGGTTAAAGCAATCCATGATTACATAATAAAAAGAGTCAGCTATGACTTCACCTATGAAAAATATTCCGCATATAATGCATTGATAGAGAAATCCTCCGTATGTCGGGGTTATGTTTCATTAGCATACCGGATGTTTACAGATGCAGGTATTGAATGCAGGATAATAGGCACACTTGATCATGCCTGGAATATCGTTAAGGTAAATGGAAAGTGGTATAATATCGATCTGACTTGGGATGATCCAAATAGGAGTAAAGGTCCACAGGTAATATATGATTATTTTCTTAAGAATGCAGCAAGCTTTAGGGACCACACCGGATATAAGGAAATTATGACAAAAGAATTTACTGCAAAATATCCGATTGCGAAGGATAGTTATAAACTAGAAAAATAAAAGCAAGAAAAGACATTGGGTGAGAATCAACTTTTGTTGCAGAAATCGAAATGTTGGCAAAATTGTTGAAGAAGTATTATTCTCTAGAAGATGAACAAATAGAAATATTAAAACAAATAATAACCGAATTATACAACATAAGAAATGAACACGGTGCAGTATCATTAAGACTGTACCGTGTTCATTTTTTCGCCCTTAGGGTGTTCATAGTTAAACAGTATCAATATCGTTACCCTACAGCAGACCCCTCGGAGAGCGAGCAGGGCAGTTGCAGTTTAACTGCCCTAGTGAGGTAATACAGATTATCTGGATTAAAGAATTAAAAATCATTCTCTGAAAAATCGTAAAAAAGTGCTCCTTTTTAAATTTGCCTATCATTTTAATTAATGAAACAGATTAACAAATTTTAAGGAGGAAATATTTATGGCAAATGTTTGTATTTTAAGACATCAGGGTCACATTAAATCCAAGACGCATTTTCCGTATCAACAATTTCAGGACACTGAAAAACTATGGGAACAAAAACATTGATTCATCACTTACTCATCTTAACACTTGTATAGTGAATAATCTAAAAAATAGAGAAACCTATCTCGCTGCTTTCAATCACTTTCATGAAAGCGGAGAATTTAAAGGTCAGCTAAAGGTGCAAGGAGCAGTGGATAAGCAAACAAAGTTCTTGGATGAGTTTCTGATTTATCCACCATATGAGAATAACGGAGATGAGTCTTGAGGAACAAGAAGCATTTTTCAAAAAAGAATTGCTGGCACTCAAAAAGTACCTTCCACATATGATTGTCTTATCTGCTAATATACACCGAGATGAGGTGTTTCGTCCTCTGGATGAAGAAATGAAAGCTCTCTTTCCCGAAGAGAAAGTAACACCGCACATGCATGTGATAGCAATACCTATAATCTATGATAAAAAACGGATCTCAAGAAAGTCTCTATAACAGAATTATGGAAAGGGAAGCTCAGCTATTGCAAATTCCAAGATTATATGTATAATTCAGTCGCGAAAGAGTATGGGTTTGACCGTGGTGAGATGCATGATTTTGGTGAAGCTGAGAAGCATTTGAAAGTCGAAGCCTTTAAGTTAAAGGAAGCTGAGAATCTTTGAATAAGCTTTAAGCCGAAATTGAATTAAAGGAGCAGAGTCTGGTGGAAAGGGCAAAGGATTTGGAACCGGAAGAACATATTAACCTATTTAATGTTAAAGATGTTATAAAGCAGCAAAAAGCCATCAACTATGCGC
This sequence comes from Bacillota bacterium, assembly GCA_023439125.1. Classification (GTDB taxonomy): domain Bacteria; phylum Bacillota; class Clostridia; order Lachnospirales; family Lachnospiraceae; genus Lachnoclostridium. The sequence continues at coordinate 21,593 of JAEXOU010000007.1, forward strand.
TGAAAATAGAAAAGGATAAGAATGCTCTACTTCTAAAAGAAAAAGATAACCTAAATCAAACGATAAAAGATAAAGATGAATTAATTATCGCACAAAACCATGAAATCCAAAATCAACAGGAAAAAATCTCTGAAATAAAGAAAGAGCTATCCATGGTGAAGGATAAGACAAATGACATTCTGAATATTAAGGTATCAGATGAGTGCCTGCGTCAGGTTTATCTTGATGAAGCCAAGAAGAAAATCAAATTGTATGACATTCTTGTAAGAAGTATTAGAGACTTCTTATCGGAATTGATTAAGGCATCCCCTAAATTCATCCGTGAATTATTGGATAACAAGATTCTCCACAAAGAAGATTTACCTGGGGAACGCGAGAACAATCGCCATAAAGGTAGATAAGCAACTATTAATAATGATAAGGCAGAATTAAAAACAGACTCTCTGAATCAAAGAATATTTATAACAAACAGAAGCCTTTTTTCTGAAAGAAGGGTTTCGTTATGTTAAAACTGTATTTGTTTTACTTCGAAAACAAGAAGAAATGGACCTTAAATGACTTGTTCCCAGAATGGAAAGCTGAACGTCTAAAGGATAAGAGTCTTAATATTAAAACTGTCACACGGGATACTGAGCATTGGAACAAGTATTACAAAGAGCATTCTATCGTATAACTTATTGGCTTAGTAAATATTGCAGAGATGCAGGAATTACATACAAGAGTCCTATTGTACAAGAAGGACTACTGATAATAACGAAAGTTCCTCAGAAACATTTTAACAATAAATAACGATTCAATATTCTAAAGCTTAACAGGATAACTTAATGATTTATTATAAGAGGTTTTTATCTATATAATGAAGAATCCCAAACCAATAATTAAACTTAATTACTGGTTTGGGATTCTTCTGTTGCATACAAAATCAGAGCCTACAATATCTAATTACATTCTATTCTACTACTAATGCTACATATCCTGAATCTGTTGCTATAAATTCAACTTCAGTGGGCGTTTTCTATATTCAAGAATGTCCAGTAAATCTTTATCTTGTATACTAATCATATCTCCTTTTCTGTCCACGCTCATAGGATAATTTTTGATTGTCTGTCTATGTAAGTCAGGGATAATTGCCATCCCGTTCTCATAAAACACTACAAAATGACGAAAAGAGTAATCTTGTAAATAAAGGACATGTTTATTAGCTTAATGAGAGTAAGGTGAACTAGATAAACTGAAAGTTTCGAGCATATTACCAAATTCCTTTTCCATCTCCAAGCAAAATACTCTTGATGTTCTCATTTATTTCACTTTCAGTTAAACCTTGTTGGATTAGCGGTTGAATTACTTCCCGGCTTTCTCTTGTGTGCGGAAGTTCCGAAGCCAATCTATTAGCCTTATCCTCATATCCTGCTTTTAAATATAAGAAGCATAAAGTTGCACGCATGGTAGATTTTTGTTTTTCATTGATGGATATAGGTAATCCTCTTTCCATCAATTCGATTGCCTCATCCGTATTGCCCTTTAATGCCAACGTACTGGCTAACCCCAAAATCATTCCTGGCTTATTAGGATAAATTAGCAAGGCATCACGATATGTCTTTTCTGCCGAATCATAATCTCCTCTTCTTTGATATTCAACAGCTTTTTTATGAATATTATATCGTGTTTCTTCCGCACGAATCGTATCCATCCCCACTAACAAATCAATACTTGTTTCAAAAATATTTGCCAGTGCAGGTAAAAGTGTAATATCCGGATAGGACTCTCCTCGCTCCCATTTTGAAACGCTTTGTGGAGTAATCCCTAAATATTCTGCAACATCCTCCTGTGTCAGATTTTTCAAAATGCGATATTTCTTTAAGTTTTCCGGTAAGTATAACATAGCACCCTCCTAATGATTTATTCTAATAAAATCATATCATGAGCACCTATAAATTCAATAACGCAGTAGTTGTCTTGGACTCAACCATATATGCTCATATAAGCTGAAAATTGCTAATTCTTATAACCTATGAGTGCCACTACCATGTCGCCCTTCATTATGTAAGCTATCATCTTTCCTTCACTCAACAGTTCATTCTTGCATTCAATAATATGTAATCCTGCATTGTCTGGAATCTCATGTGCTACAACATGAATACTATCAGCAATCCCTTCACAAGACTTTAAGAATATGCTTCTAATTTGTTCTATACTTAGTTCTTTTTCAGGCAACCATGAAAAAAGGTCCAAAATTCGCATAACACAACACTCCGTAAAAAGTAATGGTAGGTGGTATACTCGACTTTAATTGATTCTGGTCTAAATATCAATCTTATCCGTGGACAAGTTGGTCATGAGGATGAAAGAACCACTTATCATAATTACTATTTCAACCGTTTGAGTATACAGAAACCGAAAGAAAACTCGAACAAGCTCTATGCAGAACAACTCATTAATCGACTTATATCGAATTCGGAATCCATTGATTGATTCTCACATCTGATTACACTGTCTTTTTTACTAAAATTGAACAAGTGTAATCACTGTAATCACAATCTCATAAATGACAAAAGCCCCGCAACCATTGATTTCTCTATGATTGCGAGACTTAAAAGTAAGCACGAGACGGGATTCGAACCCGCGACCCTCGCCTTGGCAAGGCGATACTCCACCACTGAGCCACTCGTGCATGTTTATTCGTTTGTTATGTTCTCAACCGAACAAGATGTATTATACCGAATAAAACCTTGTTTGTCAACACTATAATTACAATAAAATTCTGCCTTTTTCTACCATATAATTCTTACTTTCATTACCATAAAGATTCAGCTGCAAAAGTACTTTCTACAACTTTACTAGACATTTTGCACTTAAGAAACTTGATAAATATGGAATGACATACATAATTCAAAAGCAACCGTTACGAACTTCATTCATGCGAAAGCGTGTTGCGATTAAATATGTTTGTCATTCCATCTTCCTAACATTTCTTTGTGCAAAATGACGTTAGCCACCTTAGACACCTGAATCTATAAATAAAACTCCTAATGTATTCGGGCCACAATGACTAGAGATCACTCCTCCAGCTCTTGTAATCAGAATTTCTTTAAAGTAGTTTAATTCTTTTAGATAAGTATAAACTTTTGTTTCAATGGCTTTATCAATGGAAGAATGTGTGATAAAAACACGTTGAGGATCAGCCTTTAACAAATCATCGTGTAAATCCTTCACATAATTCATAATAACGGTTTCCTGCTTTCCACGATATTTCTTGTCCACTCCCATTTTTCCATCTTTAACGACAATCATTGGTTTTAACTTTAGCGTATTGCCTAATAGCGTAGTTACCATATTACACCGACCACCACGATGAAGATAAGTTAGTGTATCGACCACAAAGGATGCGCGAACTTTACCTCGAATATTTTCGATAGCTTCGACTATTTCTTTTGCACTTTTTCCTTCTTTTGCAAGCTCTGCTGCCTTTAAAACTTGTAATCCGATTCCTGTAGATAAATTCTGTGAGTTAATGACATACACATCTTTGTACTCCAACTCCTCGGCGGCAGTTCGAATAACCTGACAGGTCACTGACATATCTTCTGATATACCTATATAGACTACTTCTTCCTTCGCCTGTTGGCTTGCTTTTAATATATTCATAACATAGCCTAGTTCTGGAGATGCCGTCTTAGGTGTCTTTTGAACTTTATCTGACCATTCATATATTTCCTTCGGTGTTATTTCAATACCATCCATATAGCTTTTTGAGTCAAGCACGATATTTAGTGGAATTACTGTAACATTATATTGTTCTATAAGCTGTTGTGTTAAATCACTTGTACTATCTGCTACTATCCTTACACTTCCCATTGATTCACCCATCCCTCTGCTTATTCCATTCCTTCCAATAAAAATGATAGTCTTTTCAATATTAAATGTCAACCTTATAGTTATTCTTAACCATTTATGTTATACTTCATACAATAGTTTTAAATATTATAAAAACTTCGCCATATTTTTTTAGGAGGTACTTTCATGGCACTTCGAACTATATTTTCGAATCACTTTTCATCTAAAAACCCACTACCTGAATATCCACGTCCTACCATGGTACGTAGTAGCTATTATAATTTAAATGGTTCTTGGGATTATGCAATTACAACCTCAAAGCAAAAACCGACTCACTATGATGGAAAAATCGTTGTTCCATATTCTCCAGAGTGCGAACTCTCTGGTGTTCAAAGACAATTACAACCAAACGAATATTTATGGTATCATCGAATCATCGAAGATCCACGTGTGAATAAAACAGAACATGTCCTGCTTCAATTTGGAGCCATTGATCAATTAGCACGTATTTATGTAAATGGTAAATTTGTCTGTAAACATAACGGAGGATATCTACCATTTACGGCTGATATCACAAAATACTTAAATAAGAACAAGAATTCCCTTCTCATTCTTGTTCGTGATGTTAGTGATACCTCTTATCATACTCGAGGCAAGCAAAAGTTAAAGCGTGGAGGAATGTTTTACACTGCACAAAGTGGAATCTGGCAAACCGTTTTTATGGAATGTGTCCCAGCAACCTATATCAAGGCAGTTAAGATGATTCCACACTTTGATGAAAAGAAGATTGAAATTCGTCTTCTAATTAATAAATCAAAACAACTTGCATATCCAAAAAAATCTGTCACAATTCATCTTCAAGACCGCGAGATTACTGCACATTTTAATATGGAAGATCGTGTTGTCGTATCAATCCCTGATATGATTGCTTGGTCTCCTGAAAATCCATATTTATATTATGCAACGATTACCTGTGGCAACGACCAAGTTGATACTTATTTTGCAATGAGAAAAATATCTACCAGTCCTGATAAAGAAGGTATCTTACGTATTAATCTCAATAATAAACCATACTTTCAAAATGGTTTATTAGACCAGGGATATTGGCCAGAAAGTTTATATACTCCTCCTTCCGAAGAGGCAATGATTTATGATATTGCAACCGCTAAGTCTCTTGGCTACAATTTGTTACGAAAACATGCAAAAATCGAACCTGAACGATGGTATTTTCTTTGTGACAAGCTTGGCATGCTTGTGTGGCAGGACATGGTAAATGGTGGCTCAACTTATCACTCTTGGTTTGTCACTTATTTTCCTACTATTTTTCCGAAACTTGCAACCCTAGTAAATGACAATAATTACTTTCTATCTTCCCGCATGCACAAAAAAGGTCGAGAGGAATTTATGAATGAGTTACATGATACGATACAACATCTCTACAATCACCCATCGATCGTTATGTGGGTACCATTCAATGAAGGGTGGGGGCAATTCCATACCGTATCTGTTACAAAGAAAATTAAAAGATATGATTCCACTCGCCTAGTTGACTCCTCTTCTGGATGGTTTGACCAAAAATGTGGTGATGTTAGAAGTCTTCACATTTACTTTACTCCATTTAAATTTAAGCCTCAAAATCGAGCATTGGTACTTTCTGAATTTGGTGGCTATACACTTCGTGTATCCGATCACTCCTATAATGATTCCACTTATGGATATCGTTATTACAAGACGTCAGAAAAGCTAACTGCTGCTATAACTTCTACCTATGAGAATAAAATTATTCCAGGAATCAAAAAAGGGCTATGCGCTACAGTTTACACTCAGATTTCAGACATTGAGGATGAAATTAATGGTATACTGACATATGATCGTAAAGTTACTAAGGTTGATGAAAAACGTATCCAATTAATGAATCAGAGATTACAGAAGTTTTTCCATGATACCGTAAAAAATTAATACTTAAAGGGATTGCTATCGAATACAATTTTAGTTCAAAATTGTATCTTGTAACAATCCCTTCTATTTTCGTAACATTGTCCTTCTTAAACATATAATAGTATTTTTCTTATTGTGTAGCACTGTTCTTCTTAATGATGTAACACTATTCTTTTTATTCATATGACATTATTCTTCTTAATCATAAGATATGATTCTTTCCAATGCCATGACACTGTTCTTCTGATCAGCGTTGTGATATTGCTCCAAATATCGCTCTAAAGCACGTACATTAAAATTCGGCCGATAATGTTTTTTCATATAAGCCAAATTTCGCTCATTTGCCCATACATAACGACGCGAGCTAATCTTTCCTGTAATATCATATAACTGATTTTGTATTTCGATTGCACAATGCTCTTGTTCCTTATTCATCATAATAAAGGAAGAGGTAAGATGCCTATGTAAATAATCTGCTAACCAATAACAACCGCCTTTAAGAAACAATTCTTCTTGAAACTGTGAACCATAATAAATTTTTATCCTTTGTATGATTTCCTCATAACGATCATAATCACACAAAAATATCCACTCCTAAATTAATTACAACTCCACAACAATATTCCATAGTTTCTTACGATTAGTTAAATACAAGCACGGGAAGGCTTCTGAATTTCCTAAAGAAAGCTTCTTAATTCCCTAAATTGGACATTCCACTTTTCTTACAAATTGAATCAATTCTATGTAGTCTTGTATTTCTTCTCGACTCGTATCCATCTTCTCTAAATAATTATCGGTTAGTGCTTTTCGCAACTTTTGTATGCTCTCGATTTCGATTGGATTTCCTGGAATCGGCGTTTGCTCCATTAAAAATGCTGTACGTGAAATATCATATAAACGTGGGCCATGACAGATATTAATAAAGTCAATAACATAACATCCATCTTTTGTTAGAATAATATTTCCTGGGTGGAAGTCCCCATGGCAAAGGTTATTCCCATCCTCAAGCTTATCTAATTTCTGTAACATACTCTCCTGTAAAGCTTGGTCTTGTGCCGTTGCGGTTAATAGATATCCTCTCAAAACATCCTTGTAATTAGGAACATTGAGCGACTCATTTTCTAATATGCTCTTATGTAAATCCGCCATATAAGAAGCACACGTCACAGCGTCACCATCTTTAAATACCCAGTCAAGTAAAGAAATACCTTCAACCTTATCATAGATCAGTCCTAACTGACCTTCAACTTCTACAAGGTCATAAACCTTAGGTTTTAAAAAATTAAAGGATTCAATTACTTTCGTACAGTGCTGTTCATACTCAACTGCCTCTTTTGTATTCCACGTATGAAATAACTTCAATACTTTATTATCTTCTATCTCGTAAACTTTTGCTGTATTTCCTACACCAATTAGCTTCATCCTTCTCTTACATCTCCTTATCTTCTCGTTACTCTTTTGTTCTTCACTATTATCAGATAATGTGCTTTAAAACTTCCTGGTAATCATACAATTTCCGATGTCGATATCAATTATATAATATTTATGCTAATTAATCATTTATTCCATTATATACCTGTTTTTAACTTTCAGCAAGGAAATGATAGTTATAAAGTAGAAATGTATTTGCTGCAAAACACTCACACCAAGCGCGGTTATTAAAAATGTGTTTTGCTTGCAAAACACAAGCGCCAAGCGCGGTCGCGTAAGCGACATCTTCCTATCGCGCTTGTGTGCATATTTGCGTCCTTCTTTTTGGACGCTTTTTTATATACTAAGAAATTCAAAGGAATTTCTTAGTATATAAAAGAAGTGTGATAAGTCTAGACTTATCACACTTCTTCTCTTATTCTTCCGTAGGTGCAAATCGTATACGAAGCTCTGGCATTTTTTTGATTTCTGTATAACAGTTAATGCTCCAGTCTTCGTTATCATTCATTTCATTCTCACCAGAAGCTGGTGGTGCAAATATCTTAAGTTCAACTGTAGTTTCAGCAGTTAATGGTTTACTCCAAAAAGCAGGCATAAAATCGATATTTTTCGTACCTGGTGCTTTATAGAACCACATTCCATGAATACACATCATAAGATTAAGGTCTACAATTTCATCATCAAAAATTGCCTCAAAAAATACAGGATTACTTGCCATTTCAACTGACATGCATAAACCTTCTGCATCCTCGCTACCACCCCAACGAAGTTTAACCGGAAACCTGATTTCTTCTTTTCTCGTCATGACAGGCGAGAAGAAGTCTTCGCTAATGATATCTTTATACTCCTTCAGTAATGGCTGCTCGATACCGACATCTGGATTGTTTGGATCGGTTAATTCAAGACCTAGTCTACCATTGTCTCTAAATTGATATAAGGTAAAGGCGGATAACCATTGCTCTTTATCGTTCTTTATTAACTCACAAAACTCACGAACTATTTTGGCCTGGTTGATCTGTCCATTCACATCACCATCGGCATTTAACTCAGACATCACCATTGGTTTTGCGATTCCACCATTCAATTCTTTAAATCTGTCATAACTTAACTTAGCTAAATGATAAATATCTTCTGGTTTACGGTTATAATGGGATTTGCCCCCACGTTCTGCAATATCATATGGCCAACCATAATGCAACGATATATACTTATCCACTGACCAGATGTCAGTTTCCTTAACCCCTTCTTTAAATTCCTTTTCCATAACAATTTCTGTTGCGTTTTCATCCTCAATACCACCAATGCATAAAATTGTTGAAACATTTGGTGCATATTCCTTAATCACTCGATGGAATCGTACATAAAAATCTGCAACTTCCTGATACGTACAACGTTTGTTAAAGGAAAACCAAGAACCAGTTGCTTCATGGTTAATTCTTAACTGTAAACGTCCAAATGTAGTTAAATCCTTAGCGATTGCAATCAGATGCTCGTCTGATACATGTGGGTCAATCGTTAAGGTCAATACAACATCCTGACCATGGCGTCGAACATCACGCATATAAGTAAATGGCTCATCCGAACGATTTCCATTTAGTCCACCTTTATACGTAAAATAATCATCATATGGATAGTCCCATTGAAAACTTATGTTATCACTAGCATGTGCCTCACTTGCCCGTTTCGGCCATCCTTCATCCAACGGATAATAACAATACATCAAACTAATTGCTCGATGTGGTCTACCAAGTTTCTGCAGAATATAATCTTGATTTACATAAGCACCTCTCTCACTGCCATCACCTAAGTCCACAGCACACTTAGCAGGTCCCATATGCAAACGATACACTTTTTGCTCCATTGTATTTCCTCCACCAGTTATGGTTCGTAATTAATTTTTCTTTCATCATACCGTCATTTAAAACTTAATACAATGTAGTATTTTGTAGTTAAGATGAAGTATCATCTCTTTTTAAAGAATCGACATAACAGCTCTCTGTCTATTATAACTTAAGTTTTGCTAATGCCTCTGCAAATGCATTATTTAACGGTTCATCTTGCTTTTGCATCTTTTTCATATATTGATTAATGTCTTTTTTGCTCACACCAGCACCTTCTTTTGCTCGACGTTCCTGAAATGCATCCAGTTTCTCTTTATAACCACAACTGCAGAAGAAGCTTTGAGCGTCCCCTTTACCCTTAAGCTCCATCTTCTTATGACATTTTGGGCAACGTGCATTCGAAGTACGTGAAACTGTCTCACGATAGCCACACTCACGGTCCTGACATACATGCATCGTACTATTCTTTCCCTTTACTAGTAGCAAATTCTTGCCACAGTTTGGGCATTTATGTTTAGTTAAATTATCATGCTTAAAGTTACCTTCTCCCGTTTTAATTTCCTCAATGAGTTCTTCGGTATAAGCTTTAATCTCATCCATGAAATGTTTATAATTCAAAGATCCATCCGCAATTTTGGATAACTTTCTTTCCCATGTTGCCGTTAGCTCTGGCTTTCTTAAATCCTCCGGCACAAGGCCAAGCAACTGTTTTGCTTTGGAGGTAACAAAAATATCTTTTCCTCGTTTTTCAAGTAAAAAGGAGGAGAATAGTTTTTCAATGATATCTGCTCTTGTTGCAACCGTACCTAAACCACCCGTCTCTCCAAGTATTTTAATATCCTCTTGATTACGAGTTTCTAAATACTTTGTTGGATTTTCCATTGCAGATAATAGAGTAGCCTCATTAAATGGAGCAGGTGGTGTTGTCTTGCCTTGCGTTAAATTCACACTTTCCACCGTAACTGGTTGATTTGCATGAACCTCTGGCATACTGCTACCATCTACCGAGTCTTCTTCCTCTGATTTTGTAGAAGACATCGAATCATTCTCATACACGGATTTCCAACCAAGCGAAATCACACGATCTCCCTTTGCTGTAAAGGTAAGTCCATTGATTGAAACTTTCACTGTTGTTTGCTCATATTCATATGGAGGGTACATTACACTTAAGAACCGACGTACTACCAAATCGTAGATTTTTCGTTCCTCGACGGTCATGTTGTCCATAATTACATATTGCTCGGTAGGAATAATCGCATGATGGTCCGAAACCTTACTATCATCGACAAAAGGCAGCTTTCCAGTAAACTTCTTATTCAATAAGGAACCAGTCAATTTCTTATAAGGTCCAATCGATACCGCTTCCAATCGTTCCTTTAACGTACCAACCATATCTGAAGTTAAATATCGCGAATCTGTTCTTGGGTAGGTTAAAACTTTGTGATTTTCATATAGACGTTGCATGATATTGAGCGTTTCTTTTGCTGAGAAGTTAAACCTCTGATTTGCATCACGCTGTAACTCAGTTAAATCATAAAGTAACGGTGCATATGTCTTTTTCGCATTCTTTGTTACTTCGATAATTTTCCCTTGTTGATTCGCGCAATCACTTACCACCTGAGCTGCTTTTGCCTGATCAAATGTACGTGCTGATTTTGATTTATCATCTTGCCAAGTTAAACTAAGAAAACTACCATTTACTCTTGTATTTACTTTAACGCCATAATATGGTACTGGTTGAAATGATTTAATTTCTTCTTCTCTTTTAGCAATCATCGCTAACGTTGGTGTTTGCACACGTCCACATGATAACTGCGCATTGTACTTACATGTTAATGCTCTTGTTGCATTAATACCTACAAGCCAGTCCGCTTCTGCTCGCGATTGCGCTGCACGATACAGATTATCATAGCATTTACCATCTTTTAGATTCGCAAAACCTTCGCGAATCGCTTTATCAGTTACGGAAGAAATCCATAAACGCTTTACCGGTTTTTGATTGCCAGCCTTCATCAAAATCCAACGGGCTACTAGTTCTCCTTCACGTCCAGCATCGGTCGCAATAATTACTTGATTGACATCTTGTCGATGAAGCTGATTCTTTACTGCGTTATATTGCTTTTGTGTCTGCTTAATCACTTCTAGTTTGATTGGAGATGGAATCATTGGAAGTGTACTTAACTTCCATTCTTTATAATCATCGCTATACTTTTCTGGATCACATAGCGTAACAAGATGACCAAGTCCCCAAGTAACGATATAATCTTTTCCTTCAATTGCTCCATTGATCTTCTGATTACATTTTAAAACTCTTGCTATATCACGTCCAACGGACGGTTTTTCTGCTAAAACTAAGATTTTACTCATATTTACTCCTAATACTATTTGATTTGTGCTATCATCCATTTCTTACTCTCGTTCAAACGTAAATGAAACTGTTCATAAAAGTCTTTAGAAGTATCATACGGTTTTACAAAAAAAGTATTAAGAACATAAAGATTGACTTGCTTTATGAATGCTTCCTCTTTTGCATTTTGAATCATTGCTTGTAACTCTTTTATAAAGTAATGCCATTGAAGAATATACTCTTCATTCTGTTTCAAATCTGGTGTGTCAATCCACTTACTAACCTTTACCTTCGTTTTATTACTTTTTTTACATTCATGAACTTGTAATATATATTGAAATGAATTATTCTCGTATATTCTTCCCAATGGAAAGATACGACAGATTCCAGGTCGAGAAGGATGAATACTACATCTTTCTTCTTCATTTAAGTATGCACAATGCTCCGTCTCACCTACCATCTTCAGATTTGGCAAGATAATGCCATTTACTACATTTAATTCTATTTTATCCGCTAACAATTGTTCAAAACTCTGATTCTCTATCCCACATAAACGGTAAATATCCAACGGATCGAGAACAATCGAACTTCCCATACCATGACAACAGGCAGAGCAGCCTTTGCAATCGTTACAATCTGCTTTTACCATATCATTTAATCCGTAGAGCTTTCCATCTGATATTTCATCTAAGCTACAATTTCTTTGCATGCTGTAATCCTCACATAATCTTTTTTAATACTCACGATTAATATATCACATTGGATTGCTCGATATCAATATACCATCTCGTACCTTATCTGCTACTTACGTTCAGATTTATATTCTTTATCAATTTTAGTTGATATACATTTTACGTAACTTAACTTATCCCACGAATGATCCTTTTTTATTTGAGAGTCAGTAATGAGGAAATAGTCCGTGTAAACGTTCGTATTTGCATCACTACCATTAACAATTGGATCATCATATGTTACATCAATATGATACCATTTGTCATTTATTTTCACTAAATTCCATGCATGTCCTACTCCATTCGAATAACCAGTTATAACTTTACATGGAATATTAAAATGCTCCATTATCTTTTCAAAAGCATAAGCGTAGCCATCACAAACTGCTACCCCTTTTAGCAGTGCCCCTTCTGCTGTATGACTTACTTTAGGGATGGAACCATTCATATAATTTTCATTGTCATATTTCACATTTTTAATTAACCATGCATGTGCTAATTCAATAATTTCATAATCTGACATTGAAGAAGTCGTATTGTTCTTTTCGAATTGGTAAATACGTTCATTCATATTATTTTTTCGAACCGTTACCTTACATTTAAGCGTAGTTCCATTGACTTTAGCATAAATCGTTGCAGTACCTACACTTATACCACGAATAAGACCATTCTTATTCACCCGTACTACCTTAGAATTACTTGAAGAATAGGTTACTTTGTCATCTCCACCATTATATACCTTTGTATTATAAGTATCCCCTTGCAATATAACTAAGGACTTTTTTTCTAACGTAGGTTTTGACGTATATGTAATCGCACAATCTAAATTATTCCTTGCATATTTCTCTGCCATACTCCCTTTTGTTGTTATTATATTTTCAAGTGATGTACAGCCATCGAAACATTGATCTCCAAATTCAGTAACATTTGCTAGTATTTTTATACTAACTAAAGAGCTACATCCAAAAAAAGCAAATTCACCAACTTCTTTCAGCTCTTTTGAAAGCTTAACTGTTGTCAGATTTTCACACTTAGCAAACGCACCGTAACCAATCTTTATTACACTATCCGGCATGGTTATCTTCTTCAACTCTTTATTTCCATGAAAAGCACTTGCCTCAATCGTATGAATCCCCTCAGGAATCGAAGCTTCGATTAACGTTGGATTTGCACCATATAATACACCATCTTCAATCGCATAAGAAAATACATCCTCGCCAAGAGAATCTAAGTACTGTTTAATTCCAGCATAATCCATGTTTGATTCCATCTTTTGAACCTCACTATACTGACGCTCCGTAATATAGTAAGTTTTATTATTGTATGATAAATGAACAATTGACTGAGCTTTTACCTCAATTGAAGGTATAAAAGCAATACTCATGATAGCAAGTAAGATGCAAATTATCTTTTTTATGTAAGTTATATTGCTTTTTAAGGTTTTATTGTGTTTTAAGGTTTTATCCATATGGTTCCTCCTTTCAGTTCTCTATTTTTGAAATTTACAATCAATATTTGAGTTTTAATAAGAAGTTAAATATTAATTCCTCTGCTTGTACTGAAGCTAAACAACCAAATGAATTAGAATTTGAATCTATAAAACCATGACCTGCTTCAAACCGATAGATTAGCAAATTCGATTTCCCTTCAAGCTGAATTCTTAAAGAATCTACATCAAAAGAGGTTTCCTTTGCTTGCAGTAAAATAGTTGGACTTACGGGATTAAGATCAATGTAATCTCGAATTCGTGATCCATAACAACATACAATACCATCACATAAAGGATTTTCACAACATCTCCATGCGAGTGTTGCTCCTACACTAAATCCCACGATAAATACTTTTTTATAATCTATTTTAAGCTGCCTTACTTGCTCATTAATTATTTGATATGTATCGAAACCAACCTCATGAATAAAATGCTCATATGCTTCATCTGTTTTTTCATAGGAGAATGGTTGTCTTCCAATGATATTTGGGCAAAAGACATCAAACCCAACTTTCTTAAACTTTTGGCATATACTCTTAATAAAAGTATTGATTCCATAGATTTCAGAAAGGACAATCACTGCATCTTCATGAATCATCAGATTTTCCTCTAACTTTATTTCATATGCTCTCATTATATAATCCTTTATTCGATACTCTATCTTTCATATATTCAATCATCATTACATTTTGTAAATATTACAGTCTGTTCTTTCAATGAAATTTTCCCAACCGTATGACCATAGCCTAATAATTCTTTCTTATAGTTCAAAAAAGAGTGGTCAATTGGCAAACCTGCAATCTTCTCAATTTCTTGAAATGTTAATTTGAGTGTATCTTCATTTTTATCTTTAATAAACTCCCATAGAGTATTATATTTACTCATTTATATTTAACTTCCATTCTTCTATCGTTATATGTAATCTATCATAACTTCAGTTATAATTCAATCATTTCCCATTATTATACTTGTTTAATTCAATAATTTCCCATTGCTATACTTGTTTTTACTCGAAATCAAAACTTTATAGCACAACTCCAAATCTATTCCATATAGTAATAATGGTATAATTTGTTCCTCTTGAGGAGGTTTTTATGACTTTACACTTGACCATATTCCTTTTTGCCTCACTCATTATCTCCGTTGCCGCGTTTCTTTTTGCTTCCTGGCTTTATCACTATGTCAATAAACAGCCAGACTCCAATGAAAAGATAACGGAAATAAGCATGTTGATACGAAATGGAGCCAATACATTTTTAAGAAAAGAGTATCTAGTATTAGCTAAATTTGCAGGGATTGCGAGTATATTAATTTTACTCTTCTTACCTACTCCAATTTGGAAAAATGAAATTTCCAAGAATATTATGATGATGCTATCCTACCTATTTGGAACAATATTCTCAGCTCTAGCAGGTAAAATAGGTATTATGATTGCCACGATTGCCAATGTAAAAACTGCAGAAGCTGCTAGGCATGGAATTAAACCTGCATTTACGTGTGGATTTCGTGGTGGTGCTGTGATGGGGATGGCTGTTGTTGGAAGCAGTCTTTTAGGTGTCGCACTCATTATGTTATTAACTGGTAACAGTACTGCACTTCTTGGCTTTAGTTTCGGTGCAAGCTCCCTCGCATTATTTGCGAAAGCCGGAGGAGGAATCTTTACAAAGACAGCTGATATTAGTGCTGACCTAACAGGAAAAGTTGAACTTGGGATTCCAGAAGATGATCCTCGGAATCCTGCTGTAATCGCCGATAATGTTGGTGATAATGTCGGAGATGTTGCCGGTATGGGTGCTGATTTGTTTGATTCAAATGTTGCAAGCATGGCTGCTGCCCTAATTATGGCTAGTACACTAAAAGACTCCGTTCGCGGTTCCTGTATGGTATTTGCTTACGCTGCTCTTGGACTTTTAGCCTCCATCATTGGTGTTGCCACAGCACGAATTGGTAAACATGGGAATGCAACAAAAGCTCTCAATCGAAGTACCTATGTTACAACTGGTATCTTTGCTATCCTAACTTTTGCTACAACTGCAATCTTTCAGTTTGAATGGAGAATCTGGGGAGCCTCTATGGTCGGATTAGTTGTTGGTGTCATCATTGGGATTGCAAGTGACTATTTTACGGATGATCGGAGAAGACCTGTACACATGGTGGCAAATTCCTCGAAAAGTGGTCCCGCATTTACGATACTTTCAGGTGTATCCTATGGTTTTTTGAGTACTCTTCCAAGTATGATTGGGATTGCAGTTTCAGCCCTGGCAGCTTACCAACTATGTGCACCACTTGGTGATGGTTACGCTATGTTTGGAATTTCTATGGCGGCTGTCGGCATGCTATCCATTGTTGGTATGATTGTATCTAACGATGCCTATGGTCCAATTGTTGACAATTCAAGAGGACTTGCAGAGATGGGGAATTTGGGAGATGAAGTACTTGAGATTACCGATCAACTCGATAGCGCAGGTAATACGGTCAAAGCAATTACGAAGGGCTTTGCAATTGGAGCCGCAGGCCTCACCGTAATCTCTTTATTAGGTGCTTTCATAAGTGAGGTAAATGAAGCTGTGACCGCGCATAACCTCCTTCACCCCCTAAATCAACTAGAAAAGCTTGCCTCATTTGACATTATGAATCCATTCGTATTCTTTGGAATTCTAATTGGTGCAAGTGTTCCTGCCGTTTTCTCAGCGCTCTTAATCCTTGGAGTCAACCGTAACGCACAGCGTATGGTTTCAGAAATTCATCGACAATTTCATGAGATTCCAGGTCTAAGAGATGGAAAAGAAGGAGTTAAACCAGAATATGATAAATGCATTACAATCGCTACTCATGGGGCAATTAAAGAACTGCTTCCTGCCAGCCTGTTCACAATCCTTTTAACACTTCTTGTTGGATTTATTGGTGGTGTTCTTGCGATTGGTGGTTTTTTAACAGGTAATATTGTAAGTGGCCTCTTACTTGCACTCTTTATGTCCAATTCTGGTGGCTTATGGGATAACTCAAAGAAATATATAGAAGCAGGCAACTGCGATGGAAAAGGTTCTGAAAGCCACAAATCCGCTGTCGTTGGAGATACGGTTGGAGATCCATTTAAAGATACGGCAGGGCCATCGATTAATACTCAGATTACGGTAGTTTCCTTAGTGTCTTCTCTTATGGCAACACTTTTCTTGACCCTTAGTATATTTTAAAGAGGAAACATGTTTCACTAATTATTTTACTCAGATAATATAAGCTCCATTGTATCTCTTCTCATGCGTTTTTCTTACAATCCCACATTGTGCATGTGGAACTTGTAAAGCGTTTCGATACGATACAATCGAGCTTATATTAGTACTTGTTTATGTACTTTTGTTCATTTAATCTTATTCCGTGATTCCACTGTCATCACTTTATTTTAAACTAGGCATACGTTTTTCATTCTCATAAAATTGAGTTTCTGTCATACCACAGATAACAACATTCCAATACCTACCTTCATGGAAATGTATATCCTTTTGAATTCCTTCAATTTCAAAACCTAGTCTTTTATGTAATGCTGCGGAAGCCTTGTTTTCTTCCAAATATCCATTGTTCCATTTATGCATTCTCCGCTCACAAAACATATATCTGCCAAGCATCCTATAGGCCGCAACTGCATACCCTTTCCCTCGATCCGCTGGATTTATTACAATTCCAATCGGACCAAAATTACCGTTACGTTCATCAATACCAAAAAGATTAGCGATTCCTACATGTTTTCCATCGCTATTCTCAATAGCAAAACAGGTATATGGCAATTTTTCTGGCTCCACAAATTCAGTTCTCTTTTTATACTCCTCAATGTCTGTTGGTAAGTCTATTTCATCATTAAAGAAAAAGCGTCCTTGACTTTCATACATATGGTGAATTAAGTATTCCCAATCCCCTTCTTTTGGTCGACGCAATGTTATCAGACTATTTTTCCAATAATAATTTGAATAATCAATGTTCATTGTTAGCCCTCCTATATACAAAAAATGTAAAACAATTTTATATCATTATATCTTCCAATATCTAGAAGCGCAAGTTAAATTGAAAGCGTGTTGCGGATAAATTATGTTTCTCATCCCATACTCCAAACATTTCTTTGTGCAAAATGACGTCAGACTTCTTACTTAAGTACTTTTGACACCCGAATCAATTGATTTCGGGGACATATGTCCATTCGAAAAATTTCCTTCGTCATTTTGCACATAAGTAGACTTTCTAATGGGATGACAAACATAATTTAGGAGCATACTGTTATGAAGTCGTCGGTACTTTGGGCCTGTGTTTTAGGCCCTTATGTACCGTTACGGCTTCATTCAAGCGAAAGCGTGTTGCGGATAAATTATGTTTGCCATCCCATTCTCATAACATTCTTTGTGCAAAATGACGTCAGACTTCTTACTTAAGTACTTTTGACACCTGAATCAATCAAGAAAGCAGACTTTCTTTCATTTGTTTCACATAATCACCGACGTATTCCTCCGAATCTCTACCATGCTCACCAATCAGTTTTATAATTGCAGAGCCTACAATCACACCATCCGCCAGTGTTGACATCTCCCTTGCTTGTTCAGGCGTTGAGATACCAAAGCCGATTGCACATGGCAGATTTGTATTCTCACGAACTACATCGATAATTGCAGAAAGGTCAGTTGTAATTTCACCTCTTGTTCCTGTAACTCCAAGACTTGAAACAATATACAAGAATCCCTCTGCCTCTTTTGCAATCATAGCAATTCGCTGTTTTGATGTTGGCGCAATCATTGCGATTAACTCAATTCCATATCGCTTACTAACTGGCTGAAATTCATCTTTCTCCTCGTATGGCAAATCTGGAAGGATTATTCCATCAATTCCGACTTCTTTACAGTTTGCGAAAAATTTCTCCAAACCATAGGAAAACACAACATTGGCGTACGTCATAAAAACTAGTGGGATTTTGACATCCTTGCGAAGTTCTTTCACAAAATCAAAGATATGATCTGTCGTAATTCCCTTTGCAAGAGCACGCATATTTGCACTCTGTATGATTGGACCTTCTGCGGTTGGGTCAGAAAATGGGATTCCAAGTTCAATCAAGTCTGCACCATTTTTCACAGCCGCACGCACAACCTTTCCTGTTGTTTCAAGGTCGGGATCCCCACAAGTGATGAATGGAATAAATGCCTTTCCCTTTGTAAATGCTGACTGAATCTTACTCATAAATATCCTCCCCTCTGTATCTTGCAATTGCCGCACAATCTTTATCTCCTCTACCGGAAATCGTAATAACGATGATTTGATTTTTTTCCATCTTTGGCGCTATTTTCATTGCATAAGCAACCGCATGTGCTGATTCGATCGCAGGAATAATACCCTCTGTTCTTGATAAGAATTCAAAGGCATTTACTGCTTCCTCATCTGTTATCGGAACATATTCTGCTCTGCCAATATCATGAAGATATGCGTGCTCAGGGCCGACTCCAGGATAGTCAAGTCCTGCAGATATAGAATAAACTGGTGCAATCTGTCCATATTGATCTTGGCAAAAATAAGACTTCATTCCGTGAAAGATTCCCAGTCTTCCTGTGCTAATCGTTGCAGCTGTCTCAAACGTATCAATTCCTCTACCCGCTGCCTCACAACCAATTAATCGAACTTCCTTATCTTCAATGAAATGATAAAAGCTCCCGATTGCATTCGAACCACCCCCAACGCAAGCAATAACAGCATCTGGCAGGCGATGTTCTCTCTCTAACATCTGTTCCTTGATTTCCTTGGATATGACTGCTTGAAAATCACGTACAATCGTTGGAAATGGATGTGGTCCCATTACAGATCCTAAGCAGTAATGGGTATCATCAATTCTCTTCGTCCATTCTCTCATCGCCTCGGACACCGCATCCTTTAACGTTGC
Organism: Bacillota bacterium; assembly: GCA_023439125.1. Classification (GTDB taxonomy): domain Bacteria; phylum Bacillota; class Clostridia; order Lachnospirales; family Lachnospiraceae; genus Lachnoclostridium. The sequence continues at coordinate 41,112 of JAEXOU010000007.1, forward strand.
GGTTCCTGTTGTTACAGGAATTACGGTAGCACCAAGAAGTTTCATACGATAAACATTTAATGCCTGGCGCTTCGTATCCTCCTCCCCCATAAATACGACGCATTCCATATTCATGAGTGCTGCAGCTGTCGCTGTTGCAACTCCATGTTGACCTGCACCAGTCTCGGCAATCAATCTTGTTTTTCCCATTTTCTTAGCTAGTAGTGCCTGCCCTAGTACATTATTAATTTTGTGGGAACCTGTATGATTCAAATCTTCACGTTTCAGATATATTTTTGCACCGCCTAACGTTTGCGTTAGTTTTTCTGCATAATATAGTCTGGATGGCCGATTTGCATATTCATTAAAAAGCTCTGTCAGTTCTTTGTTAAACTCGGGATCATCTTTATAATGATTATAAGCTTTCTCTAACTCTATGATTGCATTCATTAATGTCTCAGGAATATACTGTCCACCATGAGTACCAAATCTTCCTTTTGTATTCGTCATAAGATATCAATCCTTTCTTTGTCTGACAGCCTTTACAAAAGCTGTCATTTTATCTTTATCTTTTAATCCATCAGTTTCTAGTGAAGAACTTGCATCAACTGCAAAAGGTTGAAACTTTAATATTGCTTGATTTATGTTTTCAACAGTAAGACCTCCTGCAAGAAAGAATGGTCGTTTCATTTCACCAATCAAGGACCAGTCAAACGTCTCTCCCAATCCACCACCGGAATCAAGAAGCACATAATCTGCTACCGAACGATTTGCTTTCCTTACATCCTCTATGTTTTTAATACAGAATGCCTTAATGATTGTACAACCTGTTTGTTCTCTTAACGTCTTAATGTAGGTTTCATCCTCATTGCCATGAAGTTGTACTACATCGATAATATTTCGCTCAAGCATTTCTACTATCTGGTCAATCTTCTCATCCACAAAAACTCCTACGGGGATGATTTCCTTATGTAACTGTTTTCTCAATTCTTGCGCATGTTTTGGCATTACATATCGTTTACTACTAGGAACAAAGACAAAACCAATGTATTCTGGCATAAGCTCATTTACAGCATCAATGTCACTCATTCTACTTAACCCACAAAGTTTAATTTTAGTCATAAGCCACCTCGTAGCTCTTGCAGCTTTTCTTTTTTGTCAGATGCTTTCATGAGTGTTTCTCCAATTAATACAGCATCTACGCCAATTTCTCGTAGTATTTTTATATCTTGTTGAGTTTTTACCCCACTTTCTGCTACAAATAAAACATTCGTAGGTACATGATCTCTTAAGCTACAACTAAGATTCGTATTGACAGTAAAGTCCTTTAAATTACGATTATTTACACCAACGATTCTCGCTCCTGCCTCGATTGCTGATTTTACTTCTTCAACACTGTGAACTTCAACAAGTGCAGATATACCAAGAGTATCACAAATTTTAATATATTCGCGAATTTTCTCAGTTTCAAGTATAGAGCAAATCAGCAATACTGCCTTTGCTCCTAATAATTTTGCTTCGTAAATCATGTACTTGTCGACTGTAAAATCCTTTCGAAGGCAGGGAATGGATACTGTATTCGCAATTTCCGCTAGATATGCATCACTACCTAAAAACCATCTTGGCTCAGTTAAGACCGAGATACAGTCAGCTCCTGCAGCTTCATATTCTTGCGCTATTTGTAAATATGGAAAGTCCGATGCAATCAGCCCCTTCGATGGTGATGCTTTCTTACATTCACATATAAACGAAAGTTCTGGCCCCTTCAATGCATTCTCAAATTCAAACTTACCTTTTGGAAGGGACAATGCCTGCTGCTTTATGCTTTGAGTCGATCTTATATTCTTTGCCTGCTCAGTACGCCAATGAGCATACTGAGCAAGCTGATCAAGTATCGTCATAATTTCCTCCCTATCGATTACTTACCTCAATCAATTGATTCAGTGTCTTTAATGCCTTACCTGAGTCAATCAACTGAGCAGCTAGAGTCACACCTTCCTGCATTGTTTGCGCTTTACCTCCAATATAAAGTGCTGCACCTGCATTTAATAGAATTGCATTTCTCTTATGACTCTTTTCACCTTTTAGTATGTCTAGGGTGATTTTCGCATTTTCCTCTGGCGAACCACCCACTAGATATGATTTTCTACAACGCTCAAAGCCAAAGTCTTCTGGAGTAATTACATAAGTTTTAAACCATTCGTCCTTAAACTCGCACACTTTGGTTGGTGCACTCATCGATATCTCATCTAACTTATCCTGACCATATACGACCATACCACGCTTTACACCAAGGCTGATTAAAACTTGTGCCAATGGCTCAACCAAATAATCATCATAAACTCCGAGCAATTGCATCTTAGGACTTGCTGGATTCGTAAGTGGTCCTAAGATATTAAATACGGTTCGAAAACCAAGTTCTTTCCTAATTGCCCCAACATATTTCATGGAACTATGATACTTCTGTGCAAAAAAGAAACACATTCCAACTTCATGTAAAAGCTCGATACACTTTTCAGGACTTTGTGAAATATTGACACCTAATGCTTCTAAGCAATCAGCAGTTCCGCATTTTGAGGAGGCTGCACGATTTCCATGCTTTGCTACCTTCATACCTCCAGCAGCTGCTACGATAGCAGAAGTTGTAGATATATTAAAGCTATGAGAATTGTCTCCCCCAGTTCCTACAATTTCAAATAAATCCATGTCAGTTTCAACTTTCATCGAATGATCTCTCATTGCTGTTGCACAGCCAGCAATCTCATCCGTAGTTTCCGCTCTTGCGCTTTTTGTGGAAAGTGCTGCAAGAAAGGCAGCATTTTGTGTCGGTGATGTTACTCCACTCATAATTTCATTCATTACGGTATACGCTTCATCATAGGTAAGATCTTCTTTGTTGACGATTTTCACAATTGCTTCTTTAATCATAATCCAATCCCCCTTATATTATATTGATAAAATTTTCAAGAATTTTCTTTCCATCCGGTGTCATAATGGATTCTGGATGAAACTGTACTCCATAAATTGGGTACTTCGTATGTTGTACTGCCATCACTTCCCCATCGATCGTAACTGCAGTTATTTTAAGACTCTCTGGAATGGTAGCTTGATCTGCTGCCAACGAATGATATCGGGCAACAAGTGCATATTGTGGACATCCTTGAAACAGTAGACATTCTTGATTCAAAACTATCTCTGACTGTTTTCCATGCATCAGCTCTTTTGCATAGGTAACCGTTGCACCAAAGGCAGCGCAGACTGCCTGATGACCAAGGCAAACACCTAGAATCGGAATTTCTTTGCCAAGTTCTTGAATCAATTCAATCATAATACCTGCGTTCTCTGGTCTTCCAGGACCAGGCGAAAATATCACGTGACTTGGCTGTAAATCTCTGATTTCTTCCACCGTTAACTCATCATTTCGAATTACCTTAATATCTGGCTCGATTTCACCTATGAGCTGGTACAAGTTATAGGAAAAGCTGTCATAATTATCGATTAATAAAATCATAGGTCTACCTCCCCTGAAAGCTTTAATGCTTTCACAACAGCTTTGGCTTTATTCATGCATTCTTCATATTCCTTTTCAGGGACAGAATCTGCTACAATTCCAGCTCCACTTCGTACAAATACCATGTTATTCTTTTTATATGCGATACGGATTGCAATACACGTATCCATATTACCAGTAAAGTCGATATATCCAATCGCGCCTCCGTAGATACCTCTTTTGTTATTTTCAAGTTCACCGATCAACTGACATGCCCTGATTTTTGGAGCACCCGAAAGTGTTCCTGCTGGAAGGACTGCCTCAATCGCATCCAATGCATCATATTCTTCTTTGATTTCACCACGAACCGTAGAACCGATATGCATCACATGAGAATAACGTTCAATCGAGTGTAATTTTTCAACATGAACCGTTCCAAACTTACTGATTTTCCCTAAATCATTCCTTCCTAAATCAACTAACATGTTATGCTCTGCTAATTCCTTGGGATCTGCAAGTAACTCTTCCTCGAAAGCCTGATCTTCCTCTTTTGTTTTTCCTCTCGGTCTTGTTCCTGCAAGTGGAAAAGTATGAAGGATACCATTTTCCAACTTGACTAGAGTTTCTGGAGACGCACCAGCTACTTCAACATCCGTTCCTGAAAAGTAAAACATATACGGGGATGGATTGATTGTTCGTAAAATACGGTAAGTATTTAAAAGACTTCCTTCAAAAGGTGCGTTAAGTCGATTCGAAAGTACAATCTGAAAAATATCACCCTCTCGAATATAGTGCTTTGCTTTTTCTACCATTTCACAATACGTTTCTTTATCAAATAGTGATGTAACCTCTCCTGTTAGATAACCCTTCGTATTCTCATTCTTAGCTCCATGATAAAGCTGTTCTTTCATCTGCTCTAGTTCCATTACAGCTTTGTTATACCCAACTTCAGGGTCCGTAAGTGGCATATTTACAATGAGAATAATTTTCTGTCGAAAATGGTCAAAAGCGATTACTTTGTCAAACAGCATTAAATCTACATCTTTAAATGCCTCGCTATCCTGCACCTTCACTTTCACAGAAGGCTCCCGATACCCTAAATAGTCATAAGAGAAATAACCAACCAAGCCACCCGTAAATGATGGAAGATAATCAAAACGTGGACTTTTATACTCTGCTAATATCTGTCGTAGATACTCCGACGGAGCATCCGTCTTTATCCTAATGTCTCCTAACCTCATCTCTCCATCGATAGCAGTAATCTCTAGCTTTGGGTCATAACCTAAAAAAGTATAACGCCCCCACTTTTCTGTCTCCATAACCGATTCTAACATATAGCAATGCGTTGATATGTTTTTAAGAATCTTTATTGCCTCGATTGGTGTACATATATCTGACAGTATTTCACAACTGACTGGTAGAATATTGTACTTTTTGCTAGCAGCAATTTCTTTTACGGTTTCAAAACAAGGTAAACAATGCATAATCACACCTCCAACTTTTCTTATCATAAAACACTATTTTCTAATAAGATTCGGGTGTCAAAAGCGCTTTTCCGAATGCGAAAGCGTGATGCTTATAAATTATGACTGTTATCGCATACAAATAAAAAAACGCCCTTGACAGAAGATCTCTTCTGTCAAGGACGAATAAAAATCATTATCCGCGGTACCACCTTGATTTACAGCTATATTAGCTGTACTCTTAATAGGATACTAACATATCCCTGGCAACTGACGTATGCCGATACGTCGCAGAATACTCTGAATTATGATAATTCATTTGACTGCGCCCTCAACGGTCCATTTGATAATCTGTTTTTCACCCAACTCTCAGCAACATGGGCTCTCTGTAGAAACATAATTACCGTTATCTCCGCTTCAACGGTTTCATTCTTTTAAGTTGCTCTTATTAAATCATAGTAGCTCTCGTTTGTCAATACATATTTTGGTAATTTTTTTAATAGTTGCTTTTTTATTATTTATATGATAGCATAGCTTCAAAATACATATAACTACTACTGCCACCGGGCAGGAATGCTAAGCATTCGTTTATACACCGTTAGGTCTTTGAAGGTGTATATGCGTATGCTTATTTTTTAGGGGGTTTTTATGAATAAATTAAAGTCATTCGTGAACTATTTTACGAAAGGTGAAATCTTATTATGGTGCTGTTCGGTTATCTTGATTGTTGTATCGTTTTGCATTTTTGACAGAGAGAGTTATATCACTCTTACAGCCTCATTAATTGGTGTAACATCACTGATCTTTAATGCAAAAGGTAATCCATTTGGACAATTATTAATGATTATTTTCAGTTTACTGTATGGCATCATATCCTTAACCTTCGCATATTACGGTGAAATGATTACCTATCTAGGAATGACGATGCCTATGGCTGTATTTGCTTTGATCTCCTGGTTAAGGAACCCATACAAAGGCAATTTAGCGCAAGTTAAGGTAAATCGCATCTATAAAAAAGAAGTGATTTTTATGTGGATATTGACCGCTGTTATCACATTTATATTCTTCTTTCTATTAAAGATATTCCATACAGCTAATATTGTTCCTAGTACAATCTCAGTCACAACTAGTTTTCTTGCAGTATACCTCACATTTCGGCGAAGTCCATATTATGCAATAGCGTATGCAGCGAATGATATTGTTTTGATTATTTTATGGATTTTAGCAACAACTCAAGATATCAGATATCTTTCCGTCGTTGTTTGCTTTGTTGCCTTTTTATTAAATGATATCTATGGATTTATCAATTGGCTTAAGATGGAGAAATTGCAAGCAGAAGATCTCAAGCCAAGTGCGGCCGCGTAACTGACATTTCCCTTTGTATTTATAAAAGCATCTAAAGTGGAGTGAACCCCTTTCATTAGACTTTTTTTGTCTAACAAAAGGGGTTCACTCCACTTTGGGTGCGTGTTCTACTAATTACCTAATAAAACTTCTGCAATATCAGGAGCTACGATATGATAGCTCATAGACTCACTACCTTTTTCAAATGCTACAATTACATTCGTTTTCGAACCATAGCTTGTAAAGGTAAGAACATCTCCATCTTTCATCGTAACTTTTAAAATATTTCCTGCTATCATCAGAACATACATATTGGTATCAATCGTTGCTTCATTAAAAGCCTTCATAACATACTTTTTCTCTAGTTTCGTCAAATCACGTATCTTCTCATCATTTAAATTAAATAATTCCATCTTAGTCACTGTTGTATCATCCATCGTAACCCAACTCTCTTTACTTGGAGTTTTCGTCAACTGTTTAATCTCACCAACTACAGTTTTTATCGTGTCTGACTTGATTCGAATCAGTTTTGATGGATATGTGATTACCATGATTGCATTTTCATTTGGAGGTGTTATACTCGCAGTAACTGATACTGTATCAGCTGATAGACTGATTACCTGGTCAATGTTTAGAATATAACCACCTGTCGTCTTTTCACCAGCAGCAACTAGAACATAAATATGCTTACCATCTCGAATGTAACGAATCCCTTCTTTCATATTATTCTCATTGTACCACTTTATCAATTTTTCATTACTCTTGATAAGGTCAGAAGAGATTTCTTCATAGGAAATCGGATTGTTCCATTGATTTGTTGTAATCGTTATCACTTTATTTTTCGAGTCATATTCTACACTCATTCCTAAACTTGCTAAGAATGCTTTTGCAGGAACTACCACTTTGTTGTTAACAATCTTAGGTAATTTTTTCGAATCTACTTCTTCTGGAATACCTGTAAAATCAGCATCATGATGGACATAGAAAACTTTCTTTCCAATCGTGATCTCAACATGTGACATATTGTAATCTACCCAAGCGGTCTTTGTTTTCTTATCCCATCTTACAGTCGCACCAACAGCTTCAGCGATTGGCCTAAGTGGTATCATAACTTCACCATCTTTAACATAAGGTTTCGGATTGCATTTAATCGTCTTGTCATTTACAACTACCTTAATATCTTTTGATGGTATTGCGTAAACTGGTACACTCGATACCAAAGTTAACATGATAACTAACATAATGAATGAACTCAATTTTTTCATAGGGTTTCTCCTTTTATGAATAAATATAGGGTTTCACACATTAGACGATGTTATCTGGTATAAAGTTCCAATCTTATTGCAGCGAATCAAAACTTATTCGCCATCATAATAATCCGTATCATTCTCTAGCTTGTAAAATTTATTAATACCTTTCCCTAATACACCAATCTTATTAGAGTCTGGATAGATGGCAACATCCAAATCATAAACAACATCAAAGTCGATATAAACTAAATTCTCTGTTGCTGAAGTATTAGTCAGTTTATGTGCCCCTTCACGATTCGCAGGAAAAAACAACAGCTCACCTGCACAAACTTTTCGATCACCTTGTGGAGTATGTAACATGCCTTCCCCACGAATAATATAAAAGGTTTCCTCATTTTTAACATGATAGTGGTAAGGATAAGCAGACTTTAATGGTGGTATCTCAAAAACATTGACCATTGTCTTTTCAGCCAATCCCTCTGGAATAAACTCTTTCTTATAGTACTCATATCCATCATGTTCGCATTTATGTTGCGACTTTAATTCGTCGATATGTTTAATCTCAATCTTACTCATTTAAATTCTCCTTTTGATCTGTTTTTTTTACCAATAAGCGAATTCCAAAATAAATAATTAGAATTCCAACAAATACATTTAAGATCTTAATAATAGTTGATGTCAGTAACCCAGTTATTACAGTACCTAAAATAGCTATGATTGATAGGAAGCTAAGTGTAGACAAAACACATCCTAATCCAAAATAGAACAGTTGCGATTTCTTATAATTATTTTCAATAACTTTCGTTGAAAAAACACCGCTCCAAAAAATAATGGTTAATGGATTGGAGGCTGTTAACAATAGGCCTTGAATAAAAATATTTTTACCTGATATATTAGAAAATAAAGCAATATCAGGCAATAGGGAGATATTAAAAGCTCCCAAAATCGTATTTGCACCAAAGATAGTTAGCACGATACTGCCAAATACCTTGATTGCAATTTTTACTTTACTTCGATTAATAATTGCAGCAACCCCAAAGCCTGATAAAGCGATATAAGCCATATCGACTATTGTTATAGCTAGAACAAGAGATAATCCAAAAAAAAGCCCGTAAGTTGCAGAAGTATGAAATACCATTAAGCACATTGGACCAATTGCCAGTTGTAAAAGCATTCCAAACTTTAATCCCTTAAATATCATAACAGCCTCTCATTCCCAAAATAGTCCTACTTATCTTCAGCCTATTTTGTTGTATTAACAATCTTTAACCAAATTTCCATACACTTCGTTTCTGGAGAATGACTTGCATATCGCTCTGCACAAAATGCATCTGTTAGTAAGTTATGTCGTGGTAGCCATGTAGTGTAAATGTATTGTTGTGCTTTGTAAAGTGCATCCATAACAAGAGCCTCAAAATTTTCAGCTTCAAAGGAACAAACAATATATTCTCCCTCTGGTAGCTCCCAGTTCATAAAACCTTCACAAGACTCTCCTTGCTTGGACTTAGCACCTGCAAAATAGCTAAAATACCCTTCTTTTTCGCACGGATATGTGACACCAATTTCTTCGCAATCTACGATTGGACTCAATATAGTTTCCTTTTGTTCATGAAAGTCATTCCAAAGGCTATCCAATGGATCAATGCCTGATTCCGTTCCAAGTCCCTCAATAAACTGAACTGGCATATCCTTATTCAAGCCAATAAAATTAATCGGTTGTACAATTTGTTGACGATTAATCTCCAGAACAATCCCCTCTGTAATTAATGGTACTCCTTCATCAATTAATGTGTAATGAAGTAATAGCTCCGGTTTTGTCATACGGTTTAATGCTACTGGATTTTTGCGATACTCATCTGGTGTCATTTCAAATGTATCCTTGAATGTACGAGTAAAGTGTTCATGTGAGGAAAATCCAAGGTCTAATGCAATATCTAGAATACGCTTATCCTTGTCAAGCAGTTTCTCCGTAGCTTTCGCTAAACGACGTAGTTTTACATACTCAGCAACTGGCTTTTTTACTAGACGACGAAACAAACGTTGATAATAAAAAGGCGATAATGAAGCCATAATTGAAAGCTCATCAATATTAATTTCCTCATTAAGATGACACTCAATATAATCAATTGTCTTCTGTACTTGTTCCCATGCGTGCATTGTAAGCACCTCCTTCTCCTATAGGTTACCATAATGGAAGGACGTCACGCTTGACTATGAATGCCCTTTCTCATGAACAAATGCAAATTCTAGTTGTTCTGTACTATCCATACATCGGATTGATTTCATTTCTCTTAATGTTATTTTCTCATCACCTTGAAGTTTACCTGCTAAGATGGGTGAATTTACATCATATCCTTCACAATTTTCATGTACTGAAGCTTTGCTATAGTTTGCATAGCAATATTTGCAAAAATGCTTACAGGTATTATAGTATCCTACATCAATGCTCTTCACACAGCCACATGCTTCACGTTGGGTGTCATCTTTATTTACTCTGATTTTGGAACCTATAATCTTCTCAATCAGTTTATCATCGATGCACTTTCCATTACTAATATTATAATGCGATAAGTCGATGCCTTCGGAACATGTTTCAATTTGAATTCCATATTTCTTAGCGATGTTAGATAAAATACTTGCAATTTGGTAGATATCATCATTGCTTAACTCTTTCACATGCAGTTCTTTTGTGTTGCGTTTCGTCTTGGTGTATAAATCCAAGAAGCTTATAACACATTTATCTGTATACCCATTAAGTCTTTGACACATTGCTTCAAACCACAATTCATGATATTTCAGTGTATATTTTTCATTCAGAAAAATAGGATCATATCTCCAAATCGCTTTATCTTTACCTATCTTTTTCGATAACTTTCTAAATGAATTCATTACACTGTTTTTATCTTCTAGTCCAGGTTCAACATCACTTTGATAAGATGTAATTGTAAACTGAAAATAATATTGAAATCCCTTTTGGTCTAATAAATCTAATCGATCAATCATCGGCTCTGCATTTTTTGTCCAAAATACGATGCAATCTACAGTGTCAGTATTTAAAATAATTTTACTCACTTGCTTTCGATTAAGTGGATTTATTACATATAAATATCCCTCGTCAAGCCTATGAAAAAACCAATCACTATAAAACGCTGGTATATCAGTTCTTCTACTAACACTCAAAATCATTCCATCACTCCACTCTAAGCAAGGCTTTGATTGACCTACGATTGTGCTATATGCTTAGCTCTTTGAATTTAAGAACTTTACAGTTTCATCGATTCCTTTTAAACAAGCTTTATCCTCTATTGCAGGCATGTTATTTGTATTATGACAATAGGTAACAGGATATATATGATGGCAATTCATATGATGTAATAAGTTGCTTGCCGTATCATACGCCTTTTCTACATTACCATCCCCACCACCAACTAAAATAACAGCTCCTTTTTTTGATTTAGCTATAGGTACTTTCTTCTGAAAGAAACGAGAACAATAATAAGTTTGCAATCTGCTTGCAACATCGAGCAATTTCCCGGTTAATTCGGAAAAATAAATGGGGGAGGCGATTATAATATTGTCACACTCTTGAATATAATCATATACTTCTTGCATCTCATCGTTAATTGCACATCCTTCGTTTTCCCAGCAATACCTGCAGTCGATGCATGGAGATATTTCACATCGATATGTATTAATTATTTTATACTCACCTATTAGGTCTTTTCTTATCCTATCTATTAGGCTAACCGTATCTCCGTTAACTCTTGGTGAGCCATTAAATATAAGTGTTTTCATGTTATCCCCTAATCTCCAATCATTTTTTTTGTATCTTAATAAATACTCTCGCATCCTAACTGATTCCTCGAATGATTAATCTAACTAATTCCAATATGTCTTCCTTACATAGTCGATTAAAGGTGTTATAAAACTTGGATCCGAAATATTATGTGATTTACTAATTGCTGTAGCTGTACCATTCTCTACATCCGATTTTTCTTTTTTGCTTGATAACATCTTAGATAACATTTTCATAATCGTTTTATCAGCAAATCCCATTTTTTCATAACTTAAACCAGATTGCATATAAAAATGAGGAATTGGGTTGTCACCAAAATTATTTTTCATTGTGTTTTCAATTGTTTCAGCTTCTGCGTTTGGTGTCGCTCCTGTTGCAAAAACAACTAAATCGCAATTTTTATTATCTAGAAGTTTTTTTACTTTTTCTAAACTATCAATTTTTCCCGCATGAATTCTGCTTCCATAGATTACAAGTTGAAAATTATTGAAATCCAACTTATTCATATCTTCATAATCTGCGATTTCACACTTAAGTTCTTCACGAATCCATTCGGCATATTGCTTTGTAAATCCTGTTTTAGATTTGTAAATTACAATTGCTCTCATCTGAACCTCCTGTTAGTATGATAAAAAGCTATAATGATTTCATGTAACGCATATATCGTTTTCTTTCCCTAAAACCACATTTTTTATAAAGTAGTACTTTTTTTGCGTGCTTCACTAGCTTCGTACTGTATTTGTTGCCAATAATCTGTTATTTGCCTTGTAAAAGAAAACGGCTTAGCTCTTCTTTCCTTTATTTCATTGACAAGCTCTTCAATTGTGGAACATCGTTTTTCAGTTTCCACCCCAGACATTATTTTTTGGTCGTATCGATGTAAATCGGTACCCCCAGTTCCAGTTAGACCATACATATTTGCGTAGGTTTTCGCGTTTTCATTACAAATACTATTAGCGCCTCCATTTATAATCTCTACAGCGTCAACACAATATGGAAATAGTCTTAATTCCCCACCAAACATCGGATGTGCATGAATTATAAATCCACCCGCATCATGTACTTTATGAAACAACTCTTCGGTTTTTTCACGGAATGCATCCTTATGTTCCATTAACCATTCTTTTTCTAAGTTCAAGAAAATAAAGTCATTGCATGTTGCTTGTGAAGGATGGTCTATATCAGGTGCAATGGAATACTCAATACCGAAAAAGACTGACATCCCGTATTTTTTTCCTTCTACTAACGCTTTTTGATAGATATCAAAGGATAAATTTACCCGTTCGCTCCAAGATGAATCGTCAGGTAATGGGTTCATAGGATTGGTAAAATGATCTGTGATGCATACACCTGAATAACCAATTTCTTGGTATAATTTAAACATTTCTTTTATAGAAATATCACTGCATTTACTTCCATCTCTTGTGTGACAGTGTAATTCATATCTGTATGCCATATAAATCCTCCCACTTCATTTCTTACGTGCTAAATATAAAACACATAAGTATGGCCGAATAATTTTACCACCAAACTTATTTGCATGTTCCACGATTTCTTTTCGTGCCATTTCCTTAACTTCATCTGACAATTGTAAAAAACGATTACCAGTAAGAACAAATCCATAGTATTCATCAGCTGTATATTCTTGCTTCCATAAATGCTTATATACTATAGGAGTTTCGAAGAATCCGCTATTCTCTATGGCATTGACAATGGAACTGATTCTATTTTCACATTGCTCTTCATTCACAAAATCTGCAAAACCCCCATATTTATTTGATAATCTCATTAAATCGTTATTTTCGTCATTATTATGAACCAAGTACATATTCCAAAAGAGGGCTAAGCTTCCATTCTCCTTCAACATCTCAGCACATTTCTGATAGCCGATCGGTTGAGGCACCCAATGAAAAGATTGTGCTGCAAAGATTACGTCATACTCTTGCCTAACTAGCTCCAATTCTTCAAATCTTCCACATTCGAACATAATATTTGGATAATCCTTATATTTAATCTGTCCATTCTTTACTAGGTTTTCACCAGGCTCTATACACCTAATACTAAATCCATAATCTTTAAAATATTCAGTAGCCTTACCACTTCCCGCTCCAATTTCTAAAGTTTTTGAACGATTGCTTAGTTTCGTTTTTTCAATGATTGTTTCTATTATTTCTTTCGGATATCCAGGTCTAAATTTATCATAATACTCTGCTGCTTTGTCAAACATTTCACTCTCTTTTTTTGCATCAAATCCCATTGTAATCCTCCATCATCATTTCATTAGTTTACTTATAAAAACTTTCGATTACTTAATATTAACCAAACAACATCAATTGTCTATCACAATCTTAAAAGGTATTGAAAATAAAGAAAGGTTTGCCAAATATACTTGGATAGTTTTCAATGCTTTCTTTCTCAATCGTATTTGTGTCGTTCATATATTGTTGTATATTACGATATACTCCCATGAAGAAATCGTATATTTCATGGAGGTTATTATTTTCGTCGATTTCTTCAAGCATTTTCTGTAATCCGAAATCATGATCCAATTGAGACAATCCTTTCGAAAGCCATTTGGTTGGTGGATAATATACATTATTCAGTATGTAAGAAAGTCGAAGCATAGCCTCAATTGCTCTGTAGAGGTAAATCCTCGCTTCGCTTCTTTGATTACGGTCTAGTGCCTCTTTGAAATTATAGACACCACTATCATTAATTGTTACCCATAGTCCCCTAATCACACTTTTCTTCATATCTTCAGGGTAAAAGCTCACTCTTTCTTGAATCTTTGATAAAAGATTTTTAGGGTCCCATACTGCTATTGCTTGTGCTAAATTATTGACTGCATACGGATTAAACTCCTTCCAAAATCGATCCATATCATGATTGATTATGTGTTTGATTTTCCAGTACTCGCCACCAAATCCATAGGATACTCTTATTGACTCTCTCCAATATGTCTCACCAATGAAAATATCCGTTATCTTATTCTTTAAGTCATCTGATACATCCATATCAATATAGAAATCCATATCGACATCTGAATTCTGATCGCAATATCCGTATGCTACAGATCCCTCAATAAAAACAAGAATATTATCCGCTACCTGAGATGAAATTGCCTTTATTTGTGGCAAGATAACCTCTAAAAAATGTTCTTTTCCTATGCGTACATAATCCTCCTGTGTCATGGTTCATCCTCCTGTAGAGTAAAATTCCCCTAGTTCATTTGATTCCTAATTACTATACACTATACCATCTTTCATTACAAAATTAATATCAAAATAGTCAAAGAAAACGGCACAAAGCCCCGTTGTGAGCGGATTAATCGTATTAAAATTTCTTTATATATCATTATTCTGTAATCCGTAGAACTCTTATTTATTATTTAATAAGTCTATAATAGCATATTGTCAAAAACATAAACATTATTTTCTTCACAAATGTATATACTTTTTCGCAAGGCTTACTTTCTTCTCTTCTTTACACCATCTTTCATCAGAGCTAGATTATACTAACTAATACATAATCTACAAAAGTTAGATTCAAAATACGAAGGACCAAGCGTTGCTTGGTCCTTCGTATACTCAAGAGCCTATTGATTGAATAGGAAGAAATAGTTTAAAACTATGAAATCCTCCCTCTCCACATTTGGTAACATGCTCTTCAAGCCATTGATGTTCCCCATAAGTATAGTGTTGATTTTGCATTAACCAGTTATGTAGAGACTTCCAAACTCGATCAAGGTTAGAATCTTTTCCATATGTAGCCTCAGCAGTTACATATAAACCACCTTCATAATCTTTAATCACTATATTACTATTTTGAGTTTCTGTTATGACACTTTCAGATATGTTAGTAATCATAGCCCACGCTTCATATCCAAATTCATAGTCGTTCATTACAAAAGGATTCATAAACCCAAAATATCTTGTATTTGGCGGCAAATGAAGATTGTTATCAATCATGAATTTCCCAAGCCTTGAAGTTGCAGGCAATTTTTCCTGAATACCAAATTGTTTTTGGTATTGATAAGACATTTGCCATCGAATTAGATTTCCCCAAGCCTTTGAAACTACAATATCTTGTTCTTGTCTGTTTTTCTTTAATTTTATATTACCATTGTAGGAATGGTAATAAGCTACCTTCATTGGCTGCAATCTCTCGATTGATACTGTAATTGGTATCAGATCTTCATAAAAACAATCGGTAAAAGCAAAAGGCTTATATAAATCATCCAATATTCCATTTTTCCGGTATTTTAGTGGTGAAATACCAAAGTATGCTGTAAATGCTCGATTAAAAGTTTGTTGAGAACTGAAATTATAATCTAGTGCTATATCAACAATAGTTTTTTTAGTATTGATTAGTTCTTCAGCAGCGCATGACAACTTACGTTTTCGAATGTAAGATGTAATAGGTTCACCTATGATATCCATAAATATTCGATGAAAATAAGGATAAGAATAGAACGTATTTTGAAGAATCTCATCAATATAAACTTTTTGTTTCAAATGATCCTCTATATACGCAATACATTGCTCTATTTTTTTACATAATCAATTTTCATGTTGTTGTCCTCCTTTCTATAACTTAATTATAACCTTTATCATAAAATATTCTTTGCTCAATCTATCTTAATTACATATGTTTTGCAATTTCCTGGTGAACCTTTTAGAAAAAGCAAAAAACCTAGATAAAATCTAGGCTTTTAGTAAGCATAAGATGGGATTCGAACTAATCCCAGCACACAAAAATATGTAAAAATTCATACTTAGGCGTCAATCAAAATATTCCCAATCTTTATCAAAGATAAAATACAGAAGGAGAGCTTTAACAATGGCAACATAGAAATCCAATCTTAATAACCGTATTATTATTGCAATAACACCTATGATCATATAAGTTATAAGTGCCCATGCTTTTAATTTGAGTATAAAAAAAGCTAATATAATTTCGAAAACACATAATAGAATTGTTATTACTGATATTACAGTAACACCCGTTGTAACTCCGCTATCTCTAAATAAACTCAGTAACATGACTGCTGCGACAAATAAATTTGATATAATAACTAAACACATGAAAACTGTTAATCTTTTGCTTCGAATTGATTTTGGTTTAACCTCACAATTCTCAGGATTATATACAATAGAATTGTCGTATCCGCATAAAGAACACTTTCCATTACTATTGACTTTCCCATCACATTTTTCACAAAACATATAAATCTCTCCTCGAACAGAATAATTATTTACTTAACAATTGTGACTCAATGTGAAGTAATCAAATATGAATTTCCACTATTATGCATCAATTAACAAATAAAGTCAATGATGTAACCGTAAAACGTGCACCGCTAGGCACACCAACAAAAAAAAGAAAACTCCTTACGGAATTTCCCTTTTTTGCTCTTTCTCTTTCTTGACTATTTTGTTGTCTCAAAAAAAAGAATAATAGAACCATCAATTGTAGTTACGCTACATTCTTTAGCACCCCAAGGACAATTATATATATCAGAAATCTGATTCCATCCATTTCCCTTAACGAATTGATGAAACGTATCGATCCCTTGAATATTAATAAAACCAATTACTTCTTTTCTTGGTTCCCCATGAAATAAATGTATCCCCCGAAATGGAGTTAGGTTTGCTACTATTAACTCTCCGGGATAATCAAAAACACATCCATATACTGGTGTTTCGTTATCATCTTTACTGCAAACATCTCCATACCAACCTAGAACATCACAGAACCACTTACATGTTTTATCCATATCATTTGTAAAATATATAGGAGCATTTTCTTTTACGTAATACCCCCTCTTACCATAGCGTGTCATATCATCCATTTCAACCTTACCTCCTAATAATGTTTTTTGAACGGAAAGTTTTTCGAAATTTGGTAATACACTTCTTCGGTCGCGCGCTGCCGATGGAGTTACTCCAAAATATCTATGAAAAGCTCTTGTAAAACCTTCTGGAGTGTCATAACCATATTGTAATGCAATATCAATAATACTTTTTTCAGATAATTGTAATTCCTTTGCTGCAAGTGAAAGTCGTCTGTTTCTTATATATTCTCCGACAGTGTATCCACATAATATTGAAAAAAGTCGTTGAAAATGAAACGTTGACATACAAGCATGCATAGCAATTTCTGAACATGTTAAGTTTTCTGTAATATTACACTCAATAAAGTCTACCGCATCCTGAAGTTGTTTTATGTCAGACATTTTCTCACCTCCTGTTCAAACTCATTATATCTAGTATTAAAGTTTACTTCTTGATAGCAAATGCTTAAATTTGTCATTTTGAATACTATGGATTAACTTCCTTTTTATGTAATCTACTTCTTATATGCACCATAATGTGATTTATCGCATTTACTTAACCAATAAGCATCAATCCCACTATCTTTAATTATCTTATTTCCATTGAGCCATTGTTTGTATACTTCATCTTCAAAAAGTTCAGATACTTTATTGCATGGGAATTCGCCACATTCACCACAAAAATCAATGTCATGATCTTTAGTACAATCTAGTATAAAACATCCCTTGATACTGCATCCATGATGCTCTCTATTACGGCATCCCGAGCATATTCCTGAACTACATCTTTCTAATTCTTCCTCGAAGATACGATATCGTTCTACAAAACTAGGATTATGCTTTTCATGAAATTCTTTTGCACCATCCATATATTTTAATAACCTTCTTGCCGACTCACAAATTACGCCTTTCTCGTATGCTTCGCACGTATGACACATCAAAGAACACGGGGCCACTCTTTGCAATATTTCTTCTTTATCCATACTTGTTCTCCTTTTCTGACTCTTGTTTCTTATGTAATTCACTGAAAAAGTTAATTAAAATGTGACTTGTTAGTTATGAGTTAAGAACATAACGCCGCAATGCTCGATCTACTCCTTGGTATTTTCCAATCCCGATAAAGTCCAACTTAAAATTACACTTTTCCAATACTTTATGAGAAGCTATGTTTTCTTCTAACACAATTCCATAGATAGTATTAATTTTCAATTTTTGCATTAAAACAGGTATAAAAGCGCTAACTGCTTCTGTTGCATATCCATGTCCAGTATATGCTTTTGCTATGTGATATCCTAGTTCCCACCCTTCTTCGATTGAACATGCCTGAACATATCCAATATTAGTTTTGTCTTTTAAAAGTATTGGATATAGAAAAGGACCTTTTTCACACTGGTATGACTTAATCAACCATTCAATCGTTCTAGTTGCATCTTCTAATTTTTCAAATACTTCATCTGGTACAAAGCGTCTATTATCTTCGTCTACTGAATTTTTTTGAAATACATCGGACATATCTTTTGTTAAATCCGTAATTATTAATCGTTTTGTTTCAATTAACATGAATTACCTCCATAATAATAATCTATCATTTTATCTGATTCTTGTATTATTATAGCATTTTATTATGACCAGCTTTGTAGTTCAATAATATTACCCTCGCAGTCTGTTGCATAGACAAAAACCGCTTTCTTTCCATTAGCATATTCTATTTTTACCAATTCTCCAATTTGCTTTCCTCCGTTTTGAAGTAATAACTGCAAAGTATTCTCCACATCATCAACTTCAAATGCAAGATGTGCTATTCCACATTTATTTATTGCAATACAGTCAGCTTCCATTGTATCATAGGAGAAAATTTCAAGCGTAGGGTGGTCTGTTTCATATCCTGGTAGGCAAAGATGTTCTCCAACTATATGTGCATTTGGAATTCCAGTTAATTTATCAAGCCATTCTCCCTGCAAATCTCTTGTTTCACCAATACTTTTACATTGTAATACATCTTTATAAAATTTGATTAACCTCTTGGAATCCTTTGCTATAATATTTGTATGTACATATCTAAACATTTGTATTTCTCCCTCCAAATTCAAGATTTGCTGTTCAATGATGGTATACCATAATTCATTATTGATAGCAATTGCGAAAATCTTGATATCACATTATCTATAAATCCAATATTGCATAATTTTTTCAACTACTTAAATGTGCACATATTAGTGCACATATTTAAACTCAGCATTTACATCCAAAATAATTGGATATAAATGCTGAGTTTATAGTACTACTAAAACTCTTTAATAATTCCAAGCATCTCAGGATCTATCTTTCTTGTCATTGTATACGCATAGTTTACAAAGTATTTATCCCAAAACCCTCTTGCTGTAGGATTAATTGTTCCGTGAGTAACAAACACTCTTTCTATTCCGCTTTCCTTAATTTTATTGTTAGCAAAAGCAAGTAGAGCTGCGCCCAGACCTCGTCCTCTGTAATTTGACTTGATGAAGACATCTCCCATTCCAATAGCTTTGGCATCAGTTTGGGCAAATTCAATATCTGTTGGTTCGGAATCAATCATTCCTACTAACTGATTGTTAAGAAAAGCTGCAAAAATACGCATATCTTCACTTAGAAAATCTTCAAATCTATCTTCAATTGGTAAAAATCCATTTAAAACCTCACCGTCTCGTGTAAGTTACCTTATCTATCTCCTGTACTAATTTCCAGTCTCCTTAACAATGATACAATCGGGAAAATAAGCATACCACAGAAAAAATTACTTACTCCATGAATAAAGTCCCACGGAAGTCCAGCAATAATCCATGCTATCATCCCTTCAAAGCTTAAACCAAACAATATCGCCTGTGCAGGAGCATAGAGTGTACCAAATAAAAATCCGTGACAAGCATTTACGATCATAAAAATAAGTGGTTGAATCTTTTTCGGTATTCTTTGTGGAAATAACATAGTAACTCCCCAAAGTACAGTCCATAGATATAAATATGGAATCCACCATGTGGAAAATCCACTAAATAATCCATTCAAAAAGACATAAGTATATATAGGAAACAAAGCTTTTTGTCTATATACCAATGTAAATGCAATGGTAAACACGCCTAATAAATGTACATTAGGCACCACTTCCATTATCACCTTTGAGGCATACATCAAAGCTCCTAACATTCCAAAGATCGCGATTTCTCTAGCTGTTGATTTCATTATTTTTCAACCTTCAAAGAGTAGTTTTCCCCTTCTTTTACAGGTGTTGTATCTACTCCACCAGATGCATATTGTCCATTTACATAAAATGCCCAATATGTTTTATCTTTATCATAATCTGCGTTGATTCCATTTACTGTTTTTACATAAAGACCATAGTCACCGGCATCACCTTCAATTAATTCATGTTCCAACAATGCATCACCAACTGTATCTTTATCTGTGTGTATCTCAAAATTTGTTTCATTTCCATCCTTATCTACTACTGTAAATAAGATTTTAGTTTTTCCTTCACCTAAGACATTTTCTATTTCTGTCCCAGCATTTGTTCCAGCTTCGATAGAAGGCTGATTATTTACATTTTGTTTGTTGTTACTGCATCCTACTACAGTAAATGCCATAGCCACAATTAGCATCATGCAAAGGAGCAATGAAGTTATTTTTTTGTTTTTTACATTCATTCGCATATTAGTTCTCCTTAAAATTTTATTTCCTTCTTACTGGCACTCGCAGCTTTTTACAAAGGATGTGTAATGTTCGGATATTTCGACTTAACGGATATATTCGTTCGTCTTCTCAGAATACTCCAATGACTTGTCCCTAACTGTGGCATTAGGCAAGAACGAATACAATTACTTTCGTATCACGGCGACGGGCTCGTACAGGAATTCCACCTGTTTCCCCGACATTACTCTATATCATAAATTAAATGATATACTTAATTAATTTTTAGCAGATAAAATTTTAATAATTAAATCATAATTCTCTGCTTTATGGGGGAATGTACAGTTCGTACATTCTTTGATTTTCTTTTCTTTTACTTCTATATACTTGTAATCCCCAGGGCATTTCTCCATGTAATATAGAGGGCAAAAACAAAATAAACAATTGATGTTCTCTTCCCCTTTGTGACATGGATAATATTCACACTCTGAATTTTGAAAATAACGATAAGAATTTTGCATAATTTCCTCACATAAAAAATACAGGATTTTCACCTGTTTCCCTTTTCATCATCACGAATTTATGATTCAATCTTCTGACACCTGATTCATTTATTCAATTCTTAGCTAGATTATCACATTATAAGACTTTTCGCAACTACTATCTCAACATAGAGATAGTAGTTGATCAAAGGGCTTTTGCCATGAACATTTCAAGTGGCTGTTCAAACCCAGGTATGTCAAGTACTAGGCAACCGCAGTCTTTATAACCAAGCTTGCGATAAAAATGTTGCGCATCTTCATCAACTTGTGTTGATGTCATAATCATTTTATAGCCTTGTTTAGCCATTTCACTTTCCCAAAATTCTATAGCTTTTCGACCATATCCTTTGTTATGATATGAAAAATTGATATAAATTAATGTTAAAAAAGGAGTATTATCCCAAAACATATTAAAGCGTAATATTCCAATCGGTTTCTCTTCATCAAGAATAATATATCCTCTTTTATCAGTAACTTTCTTATAAAATTCTAACTCTGGCAAGTGCCTGTCAAGCGTATACCAAAATTCTTTATCTTCTTCCTCTAAGTGCCTTATCTGAAACATGTTTTTTCCCCCTTTTCATTAATTCGACTTCATTGACTTGTTATTGCTAACACCATTCTATCACAAAAATCTGAATATAGATTATTACAATCATTTTAAATAAATTACAATAAAATAGGGCTTTCACGAAATTGAGAATATCCTTGTAAGGTAACTCAGTTTTATAAATGCCCTATTCGAGTATTAATTTATATTTTTAAGTATTCGATAAATCGAACTTTCCGACAAATAATGCTCTTTTGAAAGTTGAACAATTGTTTTCCCGTCTTTAAATTCTTTCAAGATTGTTCTGTTTCTAATTGTCAATTCCCCTTTTTGACCAGAGATGCTTCCCCAATCTTTTCTCTTATTACTTCCTGGAATGTATAGGAAGCCTTCAGGGATGTATTTTCGAATTTCAGCCAATAACTCTTCGGGAAAAACATTTAATGCATTTACATATTTCATTCGGTACTTGCTCCTTATTCTAATAATTCTTTAGAATGCGGATTCTGTACTATTCATGAATGAATTGGCAAACCTATTATACGCTCCACACGTATTTGCCTCTTACAGAATCGCATGGAGCTTAAGTAAACGTTTATATTTCATAAATCGATTCTCCTCTAATATGTATATTAAGTTCTGTTTGCCATTATTATACGTTCCTTGATTTGTGAAGTCAATCAAATAGAAGAATGTGTAATCTCTACACTGATGAAGTATTCTTGATTACTTGCTTTCGGTAACGATAAAAATCACCGCCTAAAGTACTTTTATAGTATAGAGATTCAAAGCCTCTTAATTGAAGTTTCTGTTGCCGATAAATTCCTCAGCAAGATATAACACTCTATATGAATTAATGATTATTCATTAACGTTAACGAATATCGAAAAAATACTTGTCAAACATTAATAATAATGATATAACATTAATAAAGATGAATTTGAGTCGACGCGAATTCACTTTATAAAAAGAAAGGAGGATATCATGTTTATTGAAGAACGTCATCAAGCAATTTTAAATATCATTAAAGATAACGGAAGAATTTCTATAAGTGAAATTCAAGAAAAATTTGAAGTCTCAGTTGATTCTGCACGAAGGGATTTAAGGATTCTTGAAGAAAAAGGGTTACTTAAACGAACCCATGGTGGAGCTATTCCTATAATGCAAGTAGGCGTGCTACCACCGAGATACAGGGACATGAAAAATCTTGAGGTAACTAACAACAATGCCGCTATTGCTAAAAAAGCAGCAGAGTTTGTAAAAGAAAACGATATTGTTTATTTAAATAGCGGTTCTTCAGGGTTTATCATGCTAAAATATTTACCGAGAGATATTAATTACACACTTGTTGTGAACTCTCCTACATTAGCTGAAGAACTAAAATATTGGGATAATGTTACGGTCTATGTAGTAGGTGGTAAAATGCGAATGCATGGCAATACATCCATAGTTGATAGTTTTGCAACAGAGTTTGTAAAAAGCATGCACTTTGATATAAGTTTTATGACAGGTGCTGGTATAGACGCAAGTTTCGGGTTTTCTAATGGAACAGCTGAAACAGCAGTTTTTCAAAGAACTGTAATTGAAAATTCTAGAAAAAATGTATTGTTATTACCCAACGAGAAAATCGGATTTAAGGCATTTATTAAGGTTTGTGACACGAGCAAATTTGATTATCTGATAACTGATTGGGAAGCAGTTGAGGATGAACTGAACAAAATTGAAGAAACTGGCGTGAAAGTAATCGTAGTTGACAAGGAATAATCGTTTATAGGGTTGGCTATGCCAACCCTATTGGAAAAATTGAGTTTTATCGTTTCATTTCTTTTCTTAAGACAAATTGACCTTCTTCAATATCCTTAGGGTTTTCGATTTTTATACAATGAAATCCACATTTATTTATGTAGAAATGATGATTTCTTCTACTAAAGATCGGTGTTTCTGTATTCCAAGCTATTGTATCAGGATACATTTCCTCGATTTTTTTCCAAACCATTGCTCCAATTCCTTTATTTTCTACACTAGGATCAAAAAAGATGGTTCCTAAAAAATTTTCTTTGTTCGAATTAATCCAAAGAATTGTTCCACCAATTAATTTGTCATCTTTATATATTTTGTATGAAGTGGCACTTGGATTCAATCCCCAATTTCTTAAAAAACTTCCGTCATCATATCCTGGAGGTCCTCCTGTTTCTCTACCTAAATGAATACGAGTATCTTCATCAAATGCTCTTTTCATAATTACTGTTAATTCTTCTATATCTTGACTTTTCAATGGTACAAATGTAATATTATCTGACATATCTTACACACTCTCTTTCAATTTTATTCGTAATGGCAAATCTAGTTGAGTAAACTGAGTCATCATCCATTGGTAAATGTGATGGATTACTCATTTTTCTTAATGCTTTCAATTAGTCCAACTTTTTCACAATATCGAAGTGTTCTTGTTGATATATCACATATTTTAGCAACCTGCTCATTGTCATTATATTATCACCTCCATAAAGGAATGATAAATCTTTACGTCGCGTCAAAGTCAAGTATTAAAGCATTGTGAAGTTAATTTTCCCTGTATTTTCGAAAATAGTAGTAGCTCTCGCTTTCCATATTAGGTTGTTTATGGCTGAGTGGTGTCCTCTTCTCAAATTTTTCAAAACCTGTTTTCTCTGCAACTCGGCAAGATGCTTCATTGGCACAATCAATTGTCAATATCAAATATGGTATTTCTGACACTTTAAAACACCATTCTGCTAAGGTTGCTAATGCCTCTGTAGCATATCCATTGCCTTGAAAATCTTCATCTATAAAATACGCCATTTCAACCTCGTTTAGTGTGTCTTCTAATCCCATGCCAACCATACCAATCAACTCGTCAGTATCCATCAAAGCAATCGCATATCTTTTATTTTCATAAATATCCGTTGAATTCTTATGCTTTTGATGCCATTCAATATAACCATCAAAACTCTCTGGTGTTGGATTATATTCAGACCAATCATGCATAAATCTCACTACATTTTTCTGCCATGCAATTTTAAATAAATTTTTTTTGTCTTTACTTTCTAAATCTCGAATTTTAATTCGTTGAGACTCTAATAACATATTTTCCCTCCCTGTATCTTCGATGGTCGCTTCGGCTTCAGTAAAGTTACTGCTATTTCTTCGGACACCAGCAGATGTATTGTTTTATTCATGTGCTGACCTAATACCTAATAGAATATTTCTTTGTCATATGCTATAATATTTGATGTAACATTTATACAAATCGGAAGTTGTCAGGCATATAGTGAAAAAAAATGGTGATTAACTGTTGAGGAGGCTAATAATGAAATGTCCATTGTGCAGAAATGATATGGAAAGCGGATTTATTCAAGCAGGACGAGTAGTTTTGTGGATGCAAAAACCACGCAAAGTATTGTTTCCTCGTAAAAATGAGGAGCTAATTGTATATGAAGAAAACCCCTTTGCTGTCCCATCAATTCCTGCTGAGATTTGCAGAGAATGCAAGAAAATATGGCTTGATTACGAAAAAACAAAAGAATAACTAGTCAGTTTTTAATCGTACTTAAGGAAGAAATTCAACATTCAGAATTTCAACTTTTCCTTGCTCATTATAAGCAAAATACGTATTAATATCTCCAAGGCCGTGGCCATATGGTACTTCAAGTCCTTCTGTTGCAATAATACAGTTACGCCCCTCATAAGTTCCTGTTTTTGCTTCACATATTCCCCATCCTAAACTGGAACCCACTTCATCTCCCTCTTTATAGTTATTTTCGCGGTAGTACTTGATTGTATCGATATTATCACTTCCATCATCAACAAAAAAGTGGGAAGCATCAAAATGAATTTCTTGTTCAATAATATCAGAGGAGATTACAAATTCAAATTCATCTTTTCCTCTTGTGACTTTAAAATAAAACCCATTATTACCTAATTCATTTCGTGGTATATACATTTGGCTCCAACGGCCATTGATTTGTTTCAAGCATAATATATCAACCAAAGCCCTGCTATTTGCATTGGTACCAGCATTAATAAATATTTCATTTGCACCATCTCCATCTAGATCCAGATACTCAAAAGCATTTACTCCCATCAGTCTGACTTGGGGGTCTTCATATTCAAATATCGGTTCCTTATTGAGATGGACATGCATACAAGTCTCACCGCCATCTTTCAGACTGATGATTTGTATATTATCATCAACCCCGTTATCATCTATATCCTTGTTTACATCCTCAATAGCTGTTCCATCAGAAATAATTCCTGGAATATTTGTAGGTGAAATCGTTGGAGTAATAGTCGGAGCGATAGTGGCTTCGGCTTCAGTATTAGTTACTGCTATAGCTTCTGACGGTTTTGCTGCAGAGGAATCTACACTCTCATTTGATTTTGTACCGCAACCGACCAAAATCACAGATATATATAATAAGAACAAAGCAATCATTATTCTAATATTACATTTCTGACTTTTCATAAATAAAACCCTCCTGAGAAATTACTCCACACATTTTGAAAGCTCTTCACATCACGTTGTAAATGATATAACGATTCTTTACGTTCTGTTTCATCAATATTTATATCGTATAAAAGCCCCAGTGCGAAAGCACATATATCCTCAATTCTACCCCTAGTTTGATAAAACTCAAGGACTTCATGGTTAATTTCAAAATCTGTATGTACCGTTTGATATATTTTCATAAATTCATCGGAACAGTTGTGCCTTTAGAAATTAGTATTGTCATAATACCACCGAACCTCTCCTAACTTTTAATAACTTTTTTCAAAGTCAGAAGTAATATGTATGTTATTTAAACTAAACTCCTCTTCGCCTGGTGATTTTCTAAAATCAAAGCTGTACCAATAGCGACCATCTTTAAACTCAAGAGAATAATAAGAGAAACTTCCATATTCATTTTCATATACATTTTCTTCATCTTTTTTTATTTTGAGATTAGATAATGACGTCTTCACATCCTCAGGTGTAAAAAAGGGGGTTATTTCATGACCATTAACAAGCATCTTGAACTCAGCATATTCATTTCCTGAAAAATCCCACCAACACTCATAAATAGTACAGTCAGAATAAGGTAATTTATTCATGCTTGTATTATATAAACAAACAAAAGTTGCACAGTCTTCCTTATCCACTAATATGACAGAACCAAAATCATAAGTTCTACCTTCCATCGTTTTTACATTCAGTGATTCATCTCCTCGAATTTTAAACTCATTTGTGCTCATTATTTGACCTAATGTACTTTTACTTACTACGATTTCCTGACCTCCAACTGTAATAACAGGAGGAGTTGCTTTACTGCATCCTACTAAATTAAATAACATAATACATAAAAGCATTACTCTGCTAAACTTCAATTTTTTCATTTTTACTTCCTCCATAAACCAATAATTAATATACATACATGTTATCATTTAAATACTCAAAGTCAATATATTACAGCAGCGGTTAATGAAAAACACAAAAATCCCTAGTAGACTTGATTTATCAAGCTTCCTAGGGAAATGAAAGAAGCACGAGACGGGATTCGAACCATAATCCCATCCTACAAATACTGAAAAGAAAGGGGTTCCATCCACTTCTGATTTATGTGCACATAATAGTGCACATATTTTTATTTATGTAGCTATAAAATATTCCATTGTAAATGAGCGTTATCAGAATTAATTGTGGCCATGAAAATATTATCTGAATTTTTGTTGTTTTTCCAATGCTTTATAACTTCCTTAATTGAGAATGTCATAGGCAAATCAATGGCCTTATTTACTTCGACAAAATGAAGTGTACCTTCTTCACACTCTATCATTGATGTTTTAAACTCTAATTCACCAAAAAATATATAATTTATGCGAATTTCATCACCAGTATTCCTGACAGATATATAACGTAAATTTAAGTTTTTAATTATTTCAGCAGATACTCCTGTTTCTTCTTTTATTTCACGCAGACAAGCGGATTTTGGTTCATTTATTTCGAATGGTTCAAGATGACCTCCGACTGCTGACCACATTCCAGGTGCAATTTTTCTGTTTTCAGCGCGATGCATAAGTAATAACTCATTACCTATGGTTAAAAAAGCAGATGACATTAGTCGTGTTTTCAAAATCCTTCCTCCTATAGATTACGTAAATTTTCTATTTCACTCATAAAACTAATATGAAGCAAACATATATTGTGACTTCTAATTTTTTGGCTTAAATTCTATATCAGAGTTATACTTTTTATTATTTAGGTTTTCCTTAAGTGGTATCCACTTTTCTAAATCAATATCGTAGCAGTTCGCAATTGCCAGAGCATAATATATGACATCCCAAATTTCTTCCTCTTTAGTACCTTTTATTTCTACATCAGAAGCAGGAGCAACATTTTTACGTTAGCCTTAGAGAGTTCACCAACTTCTTCAGATAATTTCAAAAAATAATCTTTTACCTTATCAGGGCTATAATCTTTTTGTTTTATATATTCTTGCAAATATTTTATTGTAATGTTTCCATTCATAAGCTTTTCACCTCATAAGGATAATTTTTTGGTTAACAATTGTTAATGATAGCGAAACACTCTGTTCTCACAGAGTCCTGTTTATTTTAATACCTCATTTTATATTATCACATAAATTAAAATTAATAAACTAAATTTACCATATTATGTATACACCTATCATCAAAGTGTATTCTCTACACTTCCTCAGAAAGGTGTATACTTTCTTTTTATTTTAAATTAATTTGTTTATTATCTCTAAAATAGTAATTAAGAAAGCGAAAAGAAACACCCAGCGAGAATTAAATAATATGTGAAAGGCATCATAAACAATGCCAATACCATAAGATTCGGGATATGCTTGGACAGGTCGATGAAAAGACTACCCTTAGCTATATTTACAATCCAAACACGGAACAAGAGAACCTAAACATCATGAATGAAGCTCTGAAAAAGGGCACAAAAAGAACATAAGATAGTAGTGCACATACGGTGCACATATCTGCACAACAAAAAATCCCTTGAAAATCAAGGGATTTCGTAAGCACGAGACGGGATTCGAATTCTATCCCCACGAAAAAATACTCATAGAAGAGGGTACTCAAAATCAGATATAAAATTCGGTACCAAATATCTCTAATAAGTTTTTAATGGAAATGATACCTTCGGGTACTTCTCTATTATTTCTATTAAGCCATATAGTATTGATACCCAATGCATTCCCCCCATATACATCGCTATTCAATGAATCTCCGACATGAAGTACTCGATTAGGTTCTAAGCCGGTTTCTTTCAAAGCCATTTCAAATATCTCTTTTCGTGGCTTATATGATTTAGCATCTTCACTCGTAAAAACACTTGTAGGTTTTATGTTGTGATATTCTATTGCTTCTAAAACATCTGCCCTATCAATATTTGAAACTATATGTATAGGGAGTTTGCATTTCTCAAAAAATTCTTTTGAATCTACAAAGATATTAGGTTTAACCCAAAAAGTGAACATCCAATTGCTTAAATTGCATGCATCTTCAGAGGATGAAAAGTTTTTAATTGTACGTTCTAACGAAATTTTTTCTAGAATTCTTTGCGTTTGAAAATTATTTCCGTAAGAATTAGTACATAGGGTTTGAAATTCTTTCCACCAGTAATATCCTATATCGGATATGTTTTCTGCATTTCCGCTTTCATGTATTTTTTTACAAATTATATCTATTGCCTCTCCATCCTCCCAAACCACTGTTCCATAAAAATCTAAAAAAATTGCATCTACCATATAATTCCTCCCTACGGTTTTTAACATTATTAATGATATCACATTTTTTCTGCCAATCCAACATATGTAAAATTATATTAAAATAAGATAACACAACTATCACCAATAACGGTTACACATCACATTTATGTATGGGTAAACAGTTATTGGCTTTTTTATGCCATTTTTTCAGATATCGCAAAACAGATTCAATCATATTTTGTTTATCAAAGAAAAAAGGAGAAAACATAATCGTGATTAACACAGATATTTTATTCAAACGAAATCAGTTGATAGCACAAAATGAGTATATTGAACACAAGATGTTCAAAGAACAAATTGAGTGAATGCCAGATTTCGATTAAAAAATACTCCATGTCTGAACGCGATGAATCTTAAGGAGAACTGATGCAATAAGCAGTAATCCTTTTTAAAGGATTCGAAAGAGAAAGATTTCATGCGAGATATGCCACTAGAATGCATGAAAATGATAACAAACAGAAACATATGTAATTTATAACAAACGGGTATTTGGTGGAATCCATCGTATGGAAAGTCTTATCGAGGATGAGAATGGTAAACTCAAAGTAACCATTTGTGAATACACCAAAAAGAAAAGCCCAGCTGGTGACCGATATCTTTTAAGTGATTATGAAATTAATCTATTTCTGGCTGTTAAGCGTATTAATGAAGAAGCAGGTTATATGGACGGGGATTTTATCTTCTATGATAAAGAAGGTAGAACCAAGATTCGTGAGGTTGATAATTGCATCCGTGCTCATTGTACACGTGCAGGAATTCCTGTAAAATCTGCCCATGATATCCGTAGAACGGTTGCCTCAGAGATGGATAGAAAGGGTGTACCAATCGAAGATATACGTTGGTATCTCGGACATAATGATATTGCCACCACTCGAGGTTACATACTCAACAACCAAGGAAAACAGAAAACAACCAAGATTATTGTGAATGCTCTTTCAGAGATGAATGGAATTGACGTACTCAAGGGTACTCAAATCGACTGAAACGAAAAATCCCTAGAAGACTTGATTTATCAAGCTTTCTAGGGAAATAAAAAAAGCACGAGACGGGATTCGAACCCGCGACCCTCGCCTTGGCAAGGCGATACTCCACCACTGAGCCACTCGTGCATGTTAATAAGTTGTTTTGTTGCTGTCTCCTTAAGACTTGTTTAGTATACTATAGAAAAATCCTTTTGTCAATAGAATTTTTAAAGTTTTTTATATTTTATATATTGTATATTTAATTAAGGGTATTGTCGCACAATAACCATGCTGTTATGCTATGATTTTGCGACAATGCTCTTAACATATTTTCTTTAAAATACTTTATCCTTTAGCATAATCGTAGTAATATACTCTGTATTCTTCAACTCTTTATTTTGAAAAGCCTCAGATTTTATCATACTAAGATCCATCCAGAACTCATCCGCTGCCTGAGCAATACTAGCAAGAACAACGCCCATATCAACCAGCTTGCTATCGGTAAGTACGCTTGTAAGGAAACGCGCTTTCTTACAAAATAAGTGAATACGATTATGGTAAACAACAAATCTCCATGGTTGATTATTCATAGAAGATGGAGAAAGAATCGCAGCATGTAATATGTTTTTTACATTTTCATCTACTTCCTCTTTATACACAATCAGGCTATCCGCATCCAACCGTTTTGCTTTATTGGATGGTCGATAAATTGATTTGGGAGATTTACCAAAAGCTAAGGCTATAACATAATCATAACTTAACTCATTCTTTAGCTCACGAGTCGGACGTAATCCACCTTGATAACAACATCCAATGTCTCGAGCTGTCAGATACAAGGATAACTGATGCAGAATATATCCTGCATTAATTAAATAATCTGCTTTGAGCTCTGATGTAAATAAAATATAGTAAGGAGCTTTTACCTTAAACATCCCCTTAAGCTTATCACCATCTTTGCGTGCATCAATAATCTTAATCTCGTACTCAATACTCGTCTTGTACGGCTTTAGTTGTGTAAGATAACTGTTTATATGCAAAAGCGTTTTATCATCTAACGCTTCCATATTATAATCTCGGACTGATTTTCTTACAAACATAGCTTCATACAAATTCATGGTACATACCTAGCCTTTCATTCAAGCATTTATTTTTGTCAAACCAAATTTTTTACGATAATGTTGTGGTGAAATACCATAATATTTCTTAAATAACTTACTAAAATGGTAGACATCATCATAACCAATTTCATTTGCGATACTTTTAATACTACCATCGGAACGTTCTTCCAAGATCTCTTTTGCTTTTTCCAAGCGAATCTTAATTAAATAATTAATTGGTGATTCGCCAGTTTCCTCCTTAAATATTTTTGAGATGTATACAGGACTCAAGTACATATTATGTGCTATCTGATCGAGCGATATTTTATGGCAATAATTCTCCATCAGATAGTTAATGATTCTCTTAACTGCATAACTCTTGCTATAGCTTTCAAAAATACATCCTTTTTGTGTAATTGTTGGTGAATCAACAATTTCACGCATTACAAGCATTAGCATCTGCATGAGTTGAGCTTTGAGCATAAAACATTTACCTATTTGATTATCCTCATTTTCTGCTAACATATCATAACATAGACGTGATATTTCACGCTTCGTCGCTACCGAGAGTCGTAAAACATGCCCATGTTCTCCTAGATCAATCGTATTTTCTGGCATATTACGAAACTGGAAATCACGAAATCCAGTACAAAATTCAACTGCAGGTTCTTCACCATCAATCAACACATTTTGATGATATACTCCTGGGTTACATACAATGATATCACCAGCTTTTACTTCATAATATATGCCATCAATATGATATTTACTCTTTCCAGAGAGGATAAATGTTAATTCCGTAAAATCATTGTGGGAATGATAAGAGTGCTGCCTGGTCATTCGCATCTTGCTTGCAAAAAAAACAGTCGGATTAAAATCATTATACGTTAAATCATATTGTATATCGCCCAAAGCTAACACCTCATTTCAACTGTAGTATATGATCACCAAATAATTTAGCACATTTTTTGAATGAAAGCTAATATTTTTTTATTCGTGCTCATGATTTTTTGGTAAGCGCTCCAATGTATTCATCCTAACTTGTGAGCTATTACCAACCGATTTATTGGCTCTTTCTTCAACGTTTCTCTCATGATTCGTCTTCTTTTGATTTGTTGATTGATTTTCTATTTTCAATTCTTGGTTCAATCTTTCGTTAGAACGATTTTCTGATTGCTTCCCATTTGGTTTTCCATTAAATTTTTCTTTATAACGACTTTCTGTTTGTTCCCTATTTGATCTATCGTTGGAACGACTTTCTGTTTGTTCCCCGTTTGGTTTTCCATTGAATTTTTCCTTGGAACGGCTTTCTGTTTGTTCCTTATTTGGTCTTTCGTTAGAACGACTTTCTGTTTGCTCTCTATTTTGTTTTCCATTTGGTCGACCTGTGTTTGGTTGCCCATTCATCTTTCCACTCGGTCTATCATTTGGCAGACTCGTTGTCTGTTCCTCCCTAGGCTTTTCACTCCTCTGTCCAGAACTCCTAGTGGAATTATTCTTTTTTGACTGCTTTCCTTTTGACTGTTCACCATGATTTTCCATCTGTTCTTCTTGATGTCTTCTTTCACGATTATGTCCAATCTGTTCGAGCTCTCTTCTCTGTTCTGCAAAATCAATCGCAAATTCATTCTCGTATTTTTCACTAGGTATCCGTTTTACAATAAGTCGCACCCGAACGGTTTCTCGAAGCAAAATATAAAAAACAGAGAATAAAGGGATGAAAATCAACATACCAGCAACACCCATTAAGCTGCCACCAACAGTAACTGCAAATAGTACCCAAATTGATGGAAGTCCGATTGAACCACCAACAACGTAAGGATAAATCAAGTTGCTCTCAACTTGTTGAATTACAAGGAAAATCACAATAAACCACAAGGCTTGAATCGGATTTACCATAAAGAGTAATAGAAATCCTATTCCAAACGCAATAAATGCACCAAAGATAGGGATAAGTGCAGTAAATGCAGCTATAACACCAATTAATAATGCATAATTAAATCCAAATATACTTAACGCAGTGAAGAATAGACAACCCTCAATCACTGCTTCAACGCATTGTCCAGATAAAAAGTTTGAGAATGAAGTGTGTGTCAACTTCAAAATCGAGATAACTCGATCTGCTCGCTTAACAGGAAGATAACCATATAAAATCTTTTTACCTTGCATAGCGATTTTTTCTTTATTGGATAGCAGATAAATGGAGAATACTAAACCGATTGCAAAATTCGTAATTGTACTTACAATCGCTCCAAGGATAGACAAGGTAGAACTAAATACACCATTTGCTAAATCCTGAGTTATATTTAAGATATTTCCACTAATTTTATCCCAATCAAATTCATACTCATTAACGTATTTACTAATTGCAGGATATTTCTCAGTTAATCCAACTGCCCACTTTTCTACATTATTAAAGAAATCTGGAATCGTTTCATTAATTAGTTTAGTAACCGTTGATGTCAATTCTGGGGCAATTAAAAGAATAACAATCAACACAAGCCCTATGATGGTAAGTAAGCTGAGTAAAATACTCAAAGGTCGCCTTATTTTTTCTAATATCTTATTATTCGATTTACCCTTGCGAAATATCTTCTCTTCAAACAATTTCATTGGTACGCCAATAATGAAAGCGATACAGCCACCAATAATAAACGGCATCAAGATTCCGAAAAGCCACCCAATCGTATCCATAACAACATCAATATTCATCAATCCTACCAACAATAGAACGGTAAATGTGATCAGCTGCATAATCTTTCTCATTGTTTTTTTGTTAAACTCCATACCAATTCTCCTCTTTAAAAACCAACAATAGTGAAATCTTCTACCCATAAATACCCCGAATGAAGGTGAAATCCTTCATTTTTATCCTATTGTTCTTAAAAAATTTATCTTCTCATTTGTACCAGATCACAAGTGACTGCCCTCACACTTTTCATCTATTTATATATTTACTACATCATTAATCTTTTTACAAGTACAACTGCATCCTGTGCATCTTTGGAGTACCCGTCTGCCATAATTTCATCACAGTAATTTTGTGTAATAACAGCTCCTCCCACAATAATCTTAGCTCGTAAACCAGCCTCATTACGCAACTGTACGACCTGTTTCATTTCAACCATTGTAGTAGTCATCAATGCTGATAATGCAATAATATCCGCATCATGTTTTTTAGCCTCATCAATAATAACTTCAGATTTCACATCTTTTCCGAGATCAATGACTTCAAAGCCATAATTCTTTAACATTAAAGCAACTAGATTTTTACCGATATCATGAATGTCTCCAGCAACGGTTGCAATCACAATCGTACCAGCCTTATTACCTTGATTATTCTCTTTTAACAATGGTTCTAAACGGTCGATTGCAGTTTTCATCGTTTCTGCGGAAGCGATTAACTGTGGTAAAAAATATTTACCAGCATCAAATCGACTACCAACCTCATTGATTGCTGGAATCAACATTTGATCTAAGATATCAGAAGCTTTGATACCCTTTTTAAGTTCTTCTTCTACAAGTTCTAAGATAATTCTTTTGTTACCCTTTAGTACCGTATCATAAATCGAAGCAACCTTCGTTTGCTCTTCTTGCTTCACTTCTTGATTTGATGCACCTTTTACTGTACTTCCACTTGTAATTGTCATTGTTCTTGTTGTTACTCGATTAATATATCGAAGATCTGCCTCTTCCTTATTACGAAGTAGGTCAGCAGCAAATGCAGTATTCATTAATAAATCCTGTGATGGATTGGCGATTGCCATTGTTAACCCACTTTGTATCGCAAACGCTAAGAAGGTACTATTAACAAATTGGCGCTCTGGTAAACCAAAAGAAATGTTGGAAAGACCAACAATCGTCGCCATACCAAGCTCCTCTTTGCAATAACGAATGGTCTCGATTGCTTGATTTGCTGCTTCTTTCGTTGCTCCAATTGTATTAACTAAACCATCAATAATAATATCTTCCTTTTTCAAACCAAGGGAAATCGCACGTTCTAAAATCTTATGAATGATTTGCTTCTTCTCCTCGATATCCTTAGGTAGCCCTGCGTCAGATAAAGGTAACAGAATAAACATTGCACCATATTTTTTCGCAATCGGTAATAACTTCTCAAACTTTTCACTTTCTAATGAGATTGAATTAATCAACGCACGGCCTGGATATTCACGAAGGGCACCTTCAATTACGTGAATATTGCTAGAGTCAATGCTTAGCGGTACATTTACATTCTGATTTACTTCTTTCATTACCGTTAGCATCATCGATACTTCATCAATTCCATTCATTCCTATATTAAGATCAAGAATGTCCGCTCCTGCCTCTACCTGTTCGGTTGCCATCTCAGTAATAAGATTCAACTTTCCTTCTCTTAATTCCGCTTGAAGTGCCTTCTTACCAGTTGGATTGATACGTTCACCAACTACGATAAAGCGCCCTTCTAAGTCAAGCTCTAACGTGGTGCGTTCCGTTGTCAATGCACGAACGACTGGATGATTTACTTGTGGAACTGGATATCTTATCGCAAGTTCTGCTATTTTTGCAATGTGTTCGACTGTTGTACCACAACAGCCACCAATCATATTGACACCCAATTCTAAAAAGTGTTCGGACTCCTTTGCAAACTCTTCTGCTCCCATAGAAAATACAGTCTTTCCATCAATTAATTGTGGTAATCCTGCATTTGGTTTCGCAATCAAAGGAATTTTTGCATATGGCTTCATCTGTGCGAGGACTTCACACATTTTTTTAGGACCTACCGAGCAATTGACACCAACTGCATCTGCTCCTAAACTCTGCAATACGATAATTGCTGTCTTTGGATCTGTTCCATACAAAGTACGACCATCTTCATTAAATGTCAAGCTAACCATAATTGGCAAATCGCACGTCTCCTTAGCAGCAATTACAGCAGCTCGGCACTCCTGAAGACTTAGCATTGTTTCTATTACTAATAAATCAACGCCTGCAGTAACTAGATGTTCCATTTGCTCTTTATATACGTTAATAAGTGTTTCAAATTCCATCTTACCATATGGCGCAAGCTGTTCTCCTGTCATAGTCAAATCGCCAGCAACAAAAACAGTTCGAGAATCCATGGAATGAAACCTTTTGACTGCTTCTTTTGATAATCCAACCAAGGATTGATTGATTTCCTTGATGCGATCTCCAAGCCCATATTCATCGAGTTTTACTCGATTGCTCGTAAATGTTGGAGCGTATAATATATCCGTTCCAGCCATCAGATAATTCAATTGTAGATCAATCAGAACGTCTGGATGCTCTAATATCCATGTTTCTGGACAGACACCAGAAGGCATACCTGCTTTTTGAAGAAAACTGCCGGTAGCACCATCAAGAATAATAATTTTATCTTCTACGAGTTGTCGAAAATCTTGTTTTGTCATAATAAATCCCCTTAAATGATTAGTATACGTCATGCTCGGAAACATCAGGGTCCGATACATATTCAAGCATTCCATAATACCAGCCACAGATACCATTCTTCTTCACTATGTAGCCTCGATTGGTTGCCTCTGTGACTGATACAATATCTCCATAAGTTAGAGGCAGTTGATAATTTGTAATATCTTCTACATGCCAGCCATCCTTTTGATATCTTAAGTAACTATTTGGAATCCACATTTTATTTCCACTACTACAATGCTCACAATAAGTAAATTCTTTTTCTTGGCGTAATGCCTCCACTTTACTATCTAGCCAAGAAATACAAAAAGAGCTATCTCCTGCTTCTTGTGTATTTAAAATACGAGCTTTTGGAAGTAAATCAACATAAGTGTAGGTAAAATCCTCTTTTGTTATATCTGGAATAATTAGTGCATTCAGCTGTCCATCCTTCTTTAAAACATTTGCACCATCGATACTAACAATTTTATGTTCACGATCAATTCTTGGGTTACAATCTGGAATGTATTCACAATATAATACCGTTGGCCAATGTCCAACAATATGATATTTATCAAAAGAATATCCTTGATTCATAAATGCATCCATTTTCATCACTTGAGATGGCTTCATCTCCATTCGATGTTCTGGATGAACTGCGGCATGAGCAAATACATATTGATTGATCTCTAAGATGTGAGGCATTGCCTTAATAAACTCTAGCTCTTTCTCAAAAACCTGTCGAAGAACCTTTTTTGCTTCCAACATATCGAGTTCTCTTGAAATTGGGATATTAACTGCTCGACACATATCACCAACTAATGTATTCTTTTTTGCCAAAATATATCCTAATAATTCTTTATTTCTTTCATCACGAAGAACTTCCAGCGAAATGGCATCACAATTTCCACAAACCGTAAATACTTTATGTGTATTTGCTAGTTCCATCACATATTGCAATGTTAATAAGCTGCTTTCTCCTTTTTCTACGATATCTCCGAGCAAAACAAGGACATCATCTTTTGTGAATTTCACCTTATTCAGTAGTTTTTTTAATGCAACAAGATCGGCGTGCAGATCACTGATTACAATAACTCTCTTCCCAGGTTCCACAACTGTTGATTCAACTCTAAGTGCCATAATCGACATCCCTTCTTATCGTACTATTGTTATCTTCTCCATCATACTGACACGATTAAATGGTAACATAAAATAATATCCATCACTCATGTGGCTTACTTTTTCTACAAGCTCAGAAGCTAGTGTTACACCAACCAGCTCTGCTTCCTCTCTCGACATCTCTTTATGATAACGAGCAACAATGTCATCCGGAACATCAATCCCTGCAAATTCATTTTTTACAAAGTTTGCATTATTATAACTTACAAAAGGCATGATTCCTGCAAGAATCTTTGCTCCAGTCCGTTCCCGTAACAATGCAATACGTTCCATATCTTTCTCACTGTAAACTGGTTGTGTTAAAAAATAACTGGCACCAGCTAATAGTTTTCGCTCCATACGCTCGATTATCTTATCTACATTCGTCCCACTATAATTCAGCGCTCCCCCATAGATAAATGGGTCATTAAAAAAGTGTTCCTCATTCATTTCTTTTACAAATTCCATTAATCGGATGGAATTATAGTCAAATACATTGGAAACTTTGGAACGGCTTTCTCCTGGAACTGGGTCTCCCGTTACAATTAATAAATTACGAACATCATTAACATAAGCACCTAGTAAAGAGGAACGCATCGCTATCATATTACGATCTCGACAACAGACATGAGGCATAACATCCATACGACATACACGATTAAGTTTAACACTCATCATAATAGAATCAATTCGACTACGACCACAAGGGGAATCCGCCAATGTCAAAATATCAACCTTTTGGTTCGATAAGGCTTTTCCACAAGCTAAGAATTTATGATCATCTGCATCATAAGGTGGATCTAGTTCAACTGCAACTACTTTTTCTCCTAACATGAGTTTAATTAACAACGGATTATTACTTGGATTGATTAGATGATTAGCTGAACTTACAGTCACAGTAGGAATTTCTACATTGCTCCTACTTGATTCATTCACCTGAATATCTTTATAACGATCTGCTTTCTTTAGAAGAACTGGCTCATAACTGCCTGCAAAACTTGCAATTTTTTGTATAAATTCAGGTGTTGATCCACAGCAAGCTCCAATAATTGCAACACCTAAATCAAGTAATTTTTTTGCATTCTCTGCAAAGAATTGTGCATTCTTCATGAATACCATACGGTTGTGTAGTTGTTCTGGATATCCAGCATTCGGAGCAATCATAACATACTTATTGTGTGGCAACTCCAATTCTGTTATTACTTGATACATATGTCCAGAGCCGATTCCACAATTAAAGCCACATACATCAACACTATCCATATGTGCAACTTTTGATAACAATTTTTTGGCACTAAGTCCAGCAATTGTATATCCATTCTTATTGATACAAAAGGAGGTGATCACTAGGACCTTGGAATTGTAAGATTTAATATAGGCGGCAAGCTGCTCAAGATACTGTAGCTGCGAAAATGTTTCAAATAAAATCGCATCAACTTTTTCTTCAAGAAATACATCAATTATTTCTTTATACTGAGCTAATATTTCCTCATCATCACTCTCAATATCGGCCATGATTGGTCCAATATCTCCTGCAAGAAATACTTCTTTTTTGGATTCCTCAATTGCTTCTCTTGCAATCTGGCAAGCCTTTTTTATCATCTTTGTTAAGTCATCCGTTGATAATGGCATTGCATTCTTATTCAGCATAAATGTATTCGTCTTGATTAAATTAGCCCCGGCTTCTATGTACTCTCGGTGAATTTTTTTGATTTTTTCTGCTTCGGAAAACAAAGCATATTCACTCACTGCATTTTCTTTTCCTTCTTTTTGAGCAAAGTAAGTTCCCATTGCCCCATCAAGTATTAATCTATGTTTATTTATGTAATCAAATATTCCCATATTAACCTCGTCAAAAGTTTCTCTTCTTATTATAATAGCAATTTTACTACAAAAAGGAAAGCTCTTTTTCATACAACTTTAGGCTCCTTTTTCTAAATTTTTTAGAAAAAAGCACTAGACTAATTTAATGTTTTATGAGAGAATATGGGGAAAGCAAAAGTTCCCTTTTTTGGGATTCCCTATTTAAAGTATATAATTTACGAAAGATGCAGTACCTTTTTAGGATTTGTATGATAAACATAGTTAATGAATAACTTTCTACATACTGCTTCGTTTGAATAAATATGGGAATTAAATTTTTGCGTTCACTACAATAGGTGTCAGCAATTGATTGCACTAAGCATGAGATTGTATGAATTATAATGAAAGATTGAAAGGAGTTTCAACATGATTTATTCACATGAAGTAGAAAAAATGTGTCCTGTAGCACAGGGTGTTCACCATGGTGCTGCGCCTATCCCAGAAGAAGCAAAATGGGTTAAAAGTAAGCAAGTTAGTGATATTTCTGGTTTAACACACGGTATTGGCTGGTGTGCTCCTCAGCAGGGTGCATGTAAGTTAACACTTAACGTTAAAGAGGGTATCATTCAAGAAGCATTGGTAGAAACAATCGGATGTTCCGGTATGACTCATTCCGCAGCTATGGCATCTGAAATTTTACCAGGATTAACCGTTCTTGAAGCTTTAAATACAGACTTAGTATGTGATGCTATCAACACAGCTATGAGAGAATTATTCTTACAGATTGCATATGGTAGAACTCAGAGTGCTTTCTCTGAAGATGGTCTTCCAATCGGTGCAGGTCTTGAAGATTTAGGAAAAGGCTTAAGAAGTCAGGTTGGTACTATGTATGGTACATTAAAGAAAGGTCCTCGTTACCTTGAAATGGCAGAAGGCTATGTAACAGGTATCGCTCTTGACGAAGAAAATCAAATCATCGGTTACCAGTTTGTAAGTCTTGGTAAGATGACTGATTTCATCAAAAAAGGTGATGATCCAACAACAGCATATGAAAAAGCAAAAGGTCAGTATGGCCGTGTAGCAGATGCAGTTAAGATTATCGACCCACGTGTAGAATAATAAAGGAGGATACATTACAATGGCTTTATTTGAATCATATGAAAGAAGAATTAATAAAATCAATGCTGTATTAAACAGCTATGGTATTGCTTCAATCGAAGAAGCTGAAAAGATTACAAAAGATGCCGGTCTTAATGTCTATGACATGGTAAAAGGTATCCAGCCAATCTGTTTTGAAAACGCTTGCTGGTCTTACATTGTAGGTGCTGCAATCGCAATCAAAAAAGGTTGCAAAAGAGCTGCAGATGCTGCTGCTGCAATCGGTGAAGGTCTTCAGGCTTTCTGTATCCCAGGTTCTGTTGCTGATCAGCGTAAAGTTGGTTTAGGACATGGTAATCTTGGTAAGATGTTACTTGAAGAATCCACAGAATGTTTCGCATTCTTAGCTGGTCATGAATCTTTTGCTGCTGCTGAAGGTGCAATCGGTATCGCAATGAGTGCAAACAAAGTTCGTCAAAAACCATTACGCGTTATCTTAAACGGTCTTGGTAAAGATGCTGCTCAGATCATTTCTCGTATCAATGGCTTTACATTCGTTGAAACAGATATGGATTACTATACAGGAGAAGTAAAAGAAGTATTCCGTAAATCTTACTCCAACGGTCCTCGTGCTGCAGTTAACTGCTACGGTGCAAACGACGTTACAGAAGGTGTTGCAATCATGCACAAGGAAGGTGTTGACGTTTCCATTACTGGTAACTCCACTAACCCAACAAGATTCCAGCATCCAGTAGCAGGTACTTACAAGAAAGAATGTATGGAACAAGGTAAGAAATACTTCTCCGTTGCTTCCGGTGGTGGTACAGGTAGAACACTTCACCCAGATAACATGGGTGCTGGTCCTGCTTCTTATGGTATGACAGATACTATGGGTCGTATGCACAGTGATGCTCAGTTTGCTGGTTCTTCTTCCGTTCCAGCTCACGTAGAGATGATGGGTCTTATCGGTATGGGTAACAACCCAATGGTAGGTGCTACTGTTGCTGTAGCTGTTGCTATCCAGGAAGCTGCTGACGCAGGTAAGTTCTAAGGTTTAAACAATTGAATTTCTAAAAAATATAGATAGACACATCATTTTTAGCAATGATGTGTCTTCTTTTTTTATAGTAATAGCAGACAGGCAACCAATATCATTGTATCTTTGTTATTTAAAGAGTATGTAAAAAAATGATGTATTTTGTCTGATTTTGTTATTTATCATTGACGAAGTATCTATATATGTATATAGTAAAATAATCACTAGTAATTCAATTGACAATAGATGGAGGTGTAAGATTTATGATATATCTTACTATAGGAATTGTATGGGGAATTATATGGGGATTTGCTACTCAGTCAATTATTCATAATAAAGGATATTCTGAAAATTGGTTTTGGTGGGGATTCTTTTTTGGATTTATTGCGTTGATTGTGGCATTGTCAAAACCAGAGAAACATAACATTTATTCATATAATAGTAATACTGAAAATAACGATTATATAAATAAATTGTCTTCTTATTCTGAAAAACCCAATGTTGTAGTAAAAGGTGAATGGAAATGTTTATGCGGTAAAACAAATGCCAACTATGTGGGTAGTTGTGGGTGTGGTAGGACAAAAGATGATGCATTCGGAATTTCGATAGAAGCAAAAATATCTGCAGAAGCAGAAAAAGTTAGGATATCGCAAAAGGAAGAAAAAGTAAGTATAACACATGAGGAAGAATTAGAAAATAAAAATCTTGAGCTATTGAATTTAGATATACTAAAAAAAATGAAAGATTTATTAGATACTGGTGCCATTACACAAGAAGAATTTGATATAAAGAAAAAAGAATTACTTGGTCTATAATTTATACATAGTTTAGGAGTAGGGCGTATGTTCTACTCCTTACAAGCTTACCATCTTTCTATTCTCTTGGAAGCTGCTGATGCAGGTGAGTTCTAAGGATTAAGTTAAAAAAACTCTAATTAATCTAAACGTAATTAAAGTTCTAGTAATGAAAAATTACTAGGACTTTTTTTATTGTTCACATTTCTAATATATGTTATAATCTTCCATACTAAACCAAGGGAGGCCATAACATATGGCACTAATAATGAAAGGAGGGTGTTGAATATGACAGAGATTGAAAAAGTAGGTATTGAGATTGTAAAGTTTATGCGTGGTAAGTATCGACTGGATGAAGTAGCAGGAATGTTTTATG
This sequence comes from Bacillota bacterium, assembly GCA_023439125.1. Classification (GTDB taxonomy): domain Bacteria; phylum Bacillota; class Clostridia; order Lachnospirales; family Lachnospiraceae; genus Lachnoclostridium. The sequence goes on from JAEXOU010000007.1 coordinate 84,548, forward strand.
ATGTTCCTTGTGTGAAATTTCGTCAAGGAAAGAAAACCATTGTGTCTATAAATCTACATAAAGACCATTATGTTTTTCAAATCATTCTTGGTAAAGCAGAGCTAGAAAAATTCGAAGCAATAAAACATGAATTTCCAATAGAGATACAAGAACTTTATGACAGAGAACGAACCTTACATGATGGTAAGTGGCTTCTAATTTGTGTTGATAACATGCAGATTTTAGAAGCTGTTAAAAAGCTGATACTTATTAAGAAAAATCCTAATCGTAAGCCTTTTTCAAAAGAAAATGCAGTGTATGGTAAATGCGGACATAGATGCGATTTATGCGTGCATTATACTGGTATAAGTGAAGAATTTAGGAATATCCTCATTCTGCATTTGAATACTGTGTATGGTGATTCGGATTGGGGTATGCGTTGTACTGGTTGTAGCACTTCGGAATGTTATTGTTATGGTAATGGCTATAAAGTATGTGAGCCACTAAAGTGTTTACAAGAAAATCAATTAAGCAGTTGTTTTAATTGTAATAAATATCCTTGTGAACATGCAACTGTAGGATATCGACAATTAGAGCATAGAAATATATCAGCTGATGATGTTACGTGGGCGATTTTGCCCTATGTGCCACGTCAATATGAATAAATCAGACACATTGAAATCTTATTACTGACCGACGATATATAGGAACAAGACAAGATGATTCGTACAAAAGAAATAGTAGACAAGTTGATATGACAACTCAGGCAGTCGTAATGACTGCCTGAGTTTATTCATGTAAAATCCTAATAAATTGTATTGTTTACAACCTTACCATCGCTCCATTCCAAATCAATTGTCTTTCCATTCTTAATTCGAAGACCTTTTACATACCCATTCGTAAATTCTTTTGGCAATGCAGGAAGTAATTTTAACTCTCCACCACGATCCTGTACAAGCATATTTGCAATGCCAGCAGCTCCACCAAAGTTTCCATCAATCTGAAATGGTGGGTGTGCATCCCATAAATTCGGATAAGTTGAGCGGGTTAACAAGGTATGTAAGAATTCGTAGGCTTTTTCTCCATCTTCTAAGGCTGCAAACATATTAATAATCCAAGCACAACTCCAACCTGTATGCCCACCACCATTTTCTAATCTAATTTCGAGAGACTCTCGAACTGCCTTTTTCATCTGCTCATCTGTAGCAAACAATTCGGAAGGAAACATTCCATATAGATGAGAAATATGACGATGCCCTTTTTCCACTTCTTCAAATTCTTCGTTCCATTCCAATAATTGTCCTTTACTCCCTATTTGGAATTTTGCTAATTTTGAAAGTCGCTCTTCTACCTCTGGTAATAAATCATCCTCGATATGTAATATCTCACACGTCTTCTTAAACTGCCAAAAGATATCTCGTATCAATTCTAAATCCATCGCGCTGTTTTTCGTAATACTACAAACTGCACCCTTTTCATCATAAAATCGATTCTCTGGTGATGTGGATGGACAAGTTCCATACACACCATCCTCTTGTAGATAAATCCAATCCACTAAGAAAAGAACATTTTCCCGAAGGATTGGATACGTCGTATCTTTTAAGAAAGTGAGATCTTGATTATATTCATAATTTTTATAAAGCTCACTTGCTGCTAACCAAACTCCTCCCATCGGCCACATACAGCATGGTGCGCTGCCCTTACAGATTCCACCATCATAGCAAACCCCCATTGGATTTGTACATAACCAATAATCTGCATTATGATGATGCACCGTGCCACGACAATGATAATTGATACTAGCAGTCTCTTTCCCTTTTTCACAAATTCGCTTTATAAACTCATAATAAGGTAATAAGCATTCTTTTAGATTACAGCTTTGTGCCAACCAATAGTTCATCTCAACATTAATATTTGTTGTCCAGTTACTGCTCCAAGGCGCACGATACTCCCAGCTCCAGATTCCCTGAAGATTTGCAGGTAATCCACCTTCCCGCGAAGAAGAAATCAACAGATATCTTGCATATTGGAAATACAATGCATAAAGGCCATTGTCCTCGTTCCCCTCCTTTAATCTTTGTAATCGCTCATCGGTAGGAAGATTTAATTGTTCTCCTATATAAAGGTCCATACGTCCATAAAGTTTTACATAATCACGAATATGTTCTTGCTTTATTTTATTATAATCATATGTCTCTAATTTCGCTGGTTGAACTGCACAGACCATCAATACTACTTCACTCGCTAGGGAAATATGTAGCTCCTCGCCTACTTCCTTAATCTCCCCATCATTATGCAATACCTGAATATAGCCCTGAAATTCCATCCCACGTGTTCCCTGAATAAATGGATTAATATCATTCCACAGATAAGATGGGTCCACATGTTCTGGACATTGTCCATAAAAATTTAACTGATCTATGCTAGTCTCGCATCTATGCTTTATGAGGGAGTCAAAGGATACGATGCAATTCATTGCTTTCTTACTCGCTGTCAACCGAACAAATATCGCTTTATGTACATAACTTGCAAAGTATTCTCTTTTATAATCAATTCCGTTGCACTGATAACTAACCTCTGCTATAGAGTGATCAAGATCGAGCTCACGGTGATAGGAAACAACCTCTTCTGGATGGTCAAAGCTAAGCTTTAAATTCCCCATTGGCATATAGGATTCACCATATTCCCCTAACATATGGTTTTGAACCATCTCCTCTGCCTTCTCATATTCTCGATTTGCAACATAATCTCTTACTTGTTGTATATATGGAAAAACCTTATCGCTATTCTTATTATGCTCATATCCGGACCATATAGTTTCCTCATTTAGCCCTAATAATTCTTCCTTTGTTGTTCCCCAAATCATGGCACCAAGGCTGCCATTACCAATTGGTAATGTTTCTTCCCATGCTTTTGCTGGCTGACTATAGCTTAATCTCATCTGATTCACGTGGGTAAACTCCTTTCTAACTTTCCAAACTATTAAAATACTATCATAAGTTTTGTGAATAAACAATGTACCTGCCTTGAAATTATCAATCCATATGATAAAATAAGAGTAACAAAAGGAGACGATATTATGAGAATTATGAGATTTAAAATGGAACGACCTAATCTAGTAAAAGTAGGCGATTCTGTAACCGTAAATGAAAGTAAACTTCCAATGAGTTATTACTACACGATTATTCCAGCTGTTGCGATGTCTGGTAACTTTTCATTCTCCGAACGATTAAAAAGCTTTGAAGGAATTGTAAAAGACGTAACCGGTAGCGATGCCGGTTGGTACGTAGACGTTGAATTTCCAGAGTAAAATAAAATTTAAGAACTCTCCTAACTCGTCCCATAGATTGATATTTTGAAAAATCAGAATTAGTAGAATTTGTAAATCTATGTTTGCAAATATATTATTCTATGATAACATTAACTTATACAGCACATGGTCAATGCAATAAATAATCAATCAAATGGAGAAAGGGGGACATCAAGAAGATTGTTGCTACGATTATATTAGTAGGTCTTTTTTTGATATTGTCACACTATAGATCTCCTGAAGAAAGTCCAGAAATTATTTATGATAAATATGATCCAGCACTTAGTGAGCAAATCAAAAATGCTAAAACAGCATTTGAACTGAAACAATATTTTAAATTAAGGTCTGATAATATAATATATAACGAATATCCAGGTGCTGCCGAAGATTTCGCTATGTATTTTTCGTTGATGGATTCGGATTCGTACATTGTTGTTAATTCAGGAAATGAAAAGTATATTTTATTCAGATATGTATACAGTGAATATGACAAACTACTTAAATCAATAAGCAGCCTTCAAAAAACATATGAAAAACAGTATAGTTGTGTATTAAAAGTAAATATTGACTATGAGATTACAAGTATTGACTGTGATGGATGTTTACCTAATATCTCAGAGGCATATTGTATTCTAAAACTTGATGAAGACATCGATATGTTATTGGTTAATGAATATAAATATAGTAGATATGATGGTGGCTTAATCTATGTGAATCAGACGTATGGTGTAGTAAACGATAATTATGATATCATTGTACCAATACAATATTCTAGCATAAGAGATCTTGAAACCTCTGGAAAATTCTCTGAAAAATACTTATTTATGAGATTTGAAGATGGTGCTGGTATAATGGATAAGAACTACAATGTTTTGATTCAGCCGTTATATGTTAATATTGATTATGTATCTGATAATAGATTTATTGTCCAAAAGGATGCTGATGGTGTAATGAAAGTTATGAATGCATTTGAAGATCATCAGTTATACATAATAGATGAAGACGAAAATGTATTATTTGGACCTATCGATGGTTATCTTACGTATCAGAACACATTTGATAATCCATTACATCAGATAATAATTGGACGGATAGAAGATGATAAAAGTTATGAAGGTGTTATTGATGATCAGTTAAATGTAATTATTGACACTATATATTCGGATGTAGTTGACTTTTGGATATCTGATAATGATTGCTTCTATGTGGTTGAAAATGAGAATGGAGAAACTGCTGTATTTGATTCTTTAGGTAAACAACAAACAGAATTTAATAAGGCTTCCATATACGAAACGCAGACAGCTTATTATAAAAGGATAGGAAGATAGGAGTATCAACGTAATAGCCTTGTTGTCGCCTATTCAGCCTATCCTCTACACCCTTACAGGGTGATCTACCTAATCAACAACTATTTTAAGTTTGGTCAGTTTTAACCCAGTATTCAACTCTTCAGAAGTTGCATAGCCATTGGAATCTGCAATTGTGATATAACGAATCGGTACTATTTCTCCAGATACTAGCTTAGCTAATATTGCATCATAATCTGCTTTCTTAAACGTAGTGAAACGATCAAAGGCATCTGCCTTTTCATCACCAATTACAATCGTTGGTAAACTAACTCCGTCATTCTTAGCACTGAAGTATGTTGTTTTTCCAGCATAAGTAGACCAGCTATTTGTCTTATATATAGAATCCAATACAGCTATTACCGAAGCACCAAGACCTTTTGTTGCAGAAGTAATTACAGTAGTACTATCATATCTTTGGTCAACATCAACACCGATTACCTTTGCACCTGCTTCAGCAGCAGCTGACATTACACTCTTACCAACGGAACCACCACAAGCGAAGATTACTTCAGTTCCTTTTTGATACATCGCCTTTGCAGTTGCTTTGTTTGCATCACTCTCAGCAAAGTCACCAGTATAGTGATAGAGTACCGATACAGAACCATCTGCAAGGTCTAATTCTTCTGCTGCTATTTCAGCACCCTGTAAAAAGCCATACCCAAATGCACGAACTGCTGGTACAGACATACCACCCATAAATCCAAGTTTTGTCATACCGTCTTTAACTGCTGCATAACCCGCTAAAAATCCGGATTCCTGTTCAGCATACATAATACTTGCAACATTAGAATTTGTCTCATAGGTAACATAATCTGCGGTATGTGGTGCTCCATCCACTATGATAAACTTAATATCTGGGTATTTTGCTTGTGCCTCATATACAGCAACTTCAAACAAAAAACCTGATGCAACTACAACTTTTGCACCACTTTCAACTGCTTGATCAATTGCTGATAAATAACCATAATTGGTTTCTGCCTCTGGTTTTATGTACTGATGCTTTATCTCATGCTTGGTAGCGAACTCTACTACACCCTCCCATGTTGCTTGGTTAAATGACTTGTCATCAATACTACCTTTATCTGTAATCAAGGTGATATCTGGTCCTTCAAGGCTTTTTCCACATCCAACAAATAGAGTGCAAGTCATAGCTATGATTAAACATACTGATAGTAATTTATTTAATTGCATGTATTCTCCTCCTATAAGATGTTTGACGTTAGTACTGTTATTTACAGTATATATCTAATTCAGTCTAAAATACAACAACTTTGGTATAATTTATATCATAGCATCTCCTTTGGGACGCTTTTTTTATTTCATAGGGAAGTTCAAAGCTTTCCTGGTATATAAAAAAAGAAACTGCCTTCTATTATATAGAAAAGCAATTTCTTTTTTATCATAATTAAGTTTTACGAAAGTTCAAACATACCAGTATACAACTGATAGTATTTACCTCTCTGTGTAATTAAAGAATCATGATTACCACGCTCGATGATTTCTCCATTCTCTAATACCATAATCGCATTGGAATTACGAACGGTAGATAAGCGATGAGCAATTACAAATACAGTACGCCCTTCCATCAAACGATCCATACCTTTTTCAATATGACGTTCTGTTCTAGTATCAATCGATGAAGTTGCTTCATCTAGAATTAATACTGGTGGGTCAGCAACTGCTGCTCTTGCAATGGCCAATAACTGTCTTTGACCTTGGGAAAGATTCGCACCATCTGATGTTATCATTGTATCGTATCCTTGAGGTAAATGAGTGATGAAAAAGTCAGCATTGGCAAGCTTAGCAGCTGCGATTACTTCCTCATCCGTTGCATCTAATTTACCATAACGAATATTCTCCATAATCGTTCCGGTAAATAAATGTGTATCCTGTAATACCATTGCCATGGAACGACGCAAATCTGCTTTCTTAATCTTATTAATATTAATTCCATCGTATCGAATACGTCCATCTGGTACATCATAAAAACGATTGATTAAATTTGTAATTGTCGTCTTTCCCGCACCGGTAGAGCCAACAAAAGCAATCTTTTGACCAGGCTTTGCATACAATGTAACGTTACGTAGTACGGTTTTGTTTTCTTCATAACCAAATACAACATCATCAAAATCAATCGCACCACGAACTTCTGTATAGGTTAATGTACCGTCTTTATGAGGGTGCTTCCATGCCCAGATACCAGTACGTTTCTCGCTTTCTTCTAACGTTCCATCTGCCTTTTTCTTAGCATTAACTAAAGTTACATAGCCATTGTCTTCCTCTGGTTTTTCATCAATTATTTCAAAGATACGCTCTGCACCAGCCATTGCAGTAAGAATTGCATTAAACTGCTGGGACATCTGAGTAATCGGCATCGTAAAGTTTCTTGTAAACTGAAGGAAGGAAACAACCGTTCCAAGGGTGATAATCCCATTAATGGCTAGAATACCACCAACAATTGCCGTTATTGCATATTGAATATGAGATAAGTTAGCCATAATCGGCATTAAAATATTGGCATAAGTATTCGCACTTGTAGATGCTTCACATAATGCATTATTTATTTTATCAAACTCTTCTTTTGAATTCTTTTCATGGCAGAAAACCTTTACTACCTTTTGTCCATCAATCATCTCCTCAATATAACCATTGACGATACCGATGTTCTTTTGCTGTTTCCCGAAATAGATGCCACTCTTACCACCAATCAGTTTAATTAATCTTAAACTAACAAAAAGCATAAGAATAACTACGATCGTGAGTTGCCAGCTAAAGATAAGCATCATTACAAATACACTGACTATGGTTATGGAGGAAGAAATTGCGCTTGCAACACTATTGCTTAACATTTCACGCAGAGAGTCGGTATCATTGGTGTAACGACTCATCAGTTCCCCATGGGTATGGGTATCAAAATATTTAATCGGTAGTGACTCCATCTTTTGAAACAATTCCGTTCGAATTGAGTAAAGTGCCTTTGTTGCTACCTTTAATAAAATGCGACTATGTGCATAAGTACTGATTGCACCGATTAGATAAATTCCAGCAATCAGTATTAAAGTTCGAATAAATCCAGACATCAATTCTGATGTATACTTCTGTGACAATGGCATAATATATTGATCAATAACCTTTTTTAACAAGGAGGCTCCAGCAGTCTGGGCTAATGAGCTAAAAACAATTAAGATCAATACGATTCCTAATAACGATTTATTCTCTGTTAGGTAGCTTAAGATTCGACCAAAGGTCTGTTTTGCATTCTTTGGTTTAGCACCTGGTTTTCTCATTGGACCTGGCATACGTTATTCTCCTTTCTGCTGTGATTCATACACCTCTTGATAAATTTTATTATTAAATAGTAATTCTTCGTGTGTTCCAAAGGCATTAATCATACCATCCTCCATGACAATAATACGATCAGCATCACAAACGGATGTAATCCTTTGTGCAATAATAATCGTAGTTGTATCTTTCAATTTCTCACGAAATGCTTGTCGAATCTTTGAATCTGTTGCAGTATCTACCGCACTCGTTGAATCATCCAAGATTACAATCTTAGGTTTCTTTAGAAGAGCTCGTGCAATACATAACCGCTGTTTTTGACCACCGGATACATTAACACCACCTTGGCCCAAATCAGTATCATATCCATTCGGAAAAGATTTAATAAAATCATCTGCACAAGCTGATTTACAAGCATCCTCAATTTCTTCCTGTGAAGCAAATTCGTTCCCCCACAACAGATTGTCACGAATTGTCCCCGAAAACAAAACATTCTTTTGAAGAACCATTGCAACTGAATTACGAAGCTCATCTAAGGTGTAATCCTTCACATTTTTACCACCTACCAAAAGCTCACCATCTAAAACATCATACAATCTTGGAATTAATTGTACTAAGCTTGTTTTACCGGATCCCGTACCACCAATAATACCAATCGTTTCACCTGATTGAATGGTCAAGTTAATATTTTCGAGTGCTAGTTTATCCTTATCATTCGAATAACTAAAAGAGACATTCTTAAACTCGATTGAACCATCATTTACTTTAACATCAATTGCATCTTCATTATCTTTAATATCGATTTCCTGGTCTAATACTTCTACAATTCGCGCAATCGAAGCTCGAGAGATAATTACCATAATAAAAATCATAGAAAGCATCATCAAGGACATCAAGATCTGAGTGACATAACTAATAAAGCTTGATAGCTCTCCAATCTCTAGTTTACCTCCCATAACCATGTTGCCACCAAACCATAAAACAGCAACAATACATCCATACATACATATCTGCATAATTGGCGTATTACAGATTACTAGTTTTTCAGCAAATACCTGGGCTTTACGTACTGCATCTGCGCCTGTACTAAATTTCTCATTCTCCTGCTCTTCACGTACAAATGCTTTGACTACACGAATACCAACAAGGTTTTCCTGAACTCTGGAATTCATCTGGTCATATTTTTCCAACATCTTACCAAATCTAGGATGAGCACTCCGAATGATGAAGAAAAGAGACAATCCTAGTACAGGAATAGCTATTAAGAAAATAATCGCTAACCTAGGATTAATCGAAATCGCCATTGCAGTTGCTCCAATTAGCATAATTGGAGAACGAGCTGCCATACGAATCAACATCATAAATGCATTCTGTGCATTTGTTACATCTGTTGTTAAACGTGTAACTAAAGAAGCGGTTGAGAACCGATCCACATTGGCAAATGAAAAATCCTGAACCTTATCAAATAAACGTTTTCTTACATTCTTTGCAAACCCCATTCCAGCTACAGCCGCAAGTCGGCCACCTAATGCTCCAAAGCACAAAGAAATCAATGCCATGCATACCATTAGTATTCCCATGAAGACAGTATATCGAATTCCACCATCTCCCATAATACCTTTATCAATCATCTTTGCCATAACAAAAGGGATTGAAATCTCCATAATTACTTCTCCAATCATGATGATTGGAGTTAATATTGCGTACTTTTTATACTCACCAACACATGCTGCCATCTTCTTAATCATAAGGCTCTCCTTTCAAAAATGCCTAGAATTCGAGTTTATACCATATAATACAATAGAACGTATTATTTACTATAAATCATAAACTAAATTAGCACTGCTTCTTTGACTTAATCATAAGTGCGATTTTATCAAGCAATACTAATATTTCTTTCTTTTCTTCCTCCGTCCAATCTGCAAGTATCGTATTATTTAGCTCCACTAGTGCCTTCTCACAGTTTTCAAAGGTCTCATACCCCTTTCGGGTAATTATGATACGTTTCATACGTCGATCATTCTTATTCGTGTAACGCTCGATAAAGCCAGCTTTTTCAAGGTTTTGCATAACACTCGTAACAGTTGAACTTCGTAAGAAAAATACCTCCTCAATATTTTTTTGTAAAATATCCTCACCTTGATGATGCATAAGGTAAGCTAATACCTTTGCTTGCTTTGTCGTTATCTTATATTGATCTAAGATCATGTTGTGATAGTTATTCATAAGATGTGATACAAAGTCAATCATAAGTGCTATATTTTGTTTATGTTCTAGTCGTGGCATGATCCCTCCCATATTACCTCGAATTCTAACCATATTATAGAGTACTACTAATATATACCAATGTCAATATGTACACATAAATAATAGATACATCACTCAGCACCCAGCAATCAATTAATCACCCAATCAATCAATAAAATCAAATATAATAAATTAAAATAAATTAGATTAAACATAAAGATAATATTTAGCAAGTTAACATGATACGCGTAAAAAAAACGGGTAAAAAATAACATACCCGTTAATTCTCTATTTATTCAATATTCTCTAAGCACTTATAGTAGTTGCCATATTATTTACTGATTACTTCTTAGCCCAGCAATATAAATCATCCCATATATCTCTAATGGATGTACCACACCCAAAGAACCCCATACATAGTAATATAAGATAAACAGGTGTGATTAATATTAATTTGAGAGTTCTAATAATAAGCATTTTCCATTCTCCTTTTGGTTACGATTGTACTCGCCCATTGTTTCATTATAAGCATATATATTGGTTACATGGTATATGTCATATAGTGCTTTCTTATATTTACATTTATTGTAATCTTCTTTTATGACGTTGTCAATCCATTACATTGACACCTGAATCGTATGATGAAAAAACGGGTATGAAATTGAAAGCTTTCATACCCGTTAACTCTGTATTTACAATTTTATATGCTGTAGTTCCAACTTTGATTATTCAGTATTATTACAACTTTACAGCTTTTGTAGCTATGGAAGTATTAATATATTGATCCAATGCTGTTCCACCAGTATCTTCGTAAAAACCAACAATTGCAAATCCTGCTTCGATCTGACCTTGGATTTGATCCTCTAATGTATGGCTCCAGATATAACTGCTACCTTCTACCACTGCCCTTGTTTCTGGGTCATCCATATGCTCAATATCAGCGTATGGTATTGTATTCTCAACAGAAAAAATCCAATTATATCATAATATGTATAATTACACAAACTTCCATTTGTGTAATTATGTTCTATTTATTTACTAATCCAGTTCTTAGACCAAATAAACAAGGTTTCGGACATTTCATTAAAATCAATCACTCCACCATTTTTTAAACCTAAATAAGTATCAACAATAACTCGTTCATCTTGAGAAACAATTTCAAGCAAATCTTTTTGATGGATAATATAGTTTCCTGTTTGTTTAAAGCAGATTGCCTGTATAACAAAAGAAGCAGATTTATATAATCCCCTCAAAATTTCTTCACTCTTTTCGTACAGCATATTATGCACGCAGGCATGAAAGATATTACAAGCACCAATTTTGATTGCTCTATTAACAGCAACATTGTCAATCAATAACAGCAATTCATCAAGACTTCCCTTTATCGGCTTTGTATCATAATAAAACTGAAAAAGATCTGAGGCATCCCAATTCAAAATTTCTTTTTTTCCAGAAAGAAAGCCACAAATCAATTCCCTATGTGATAAGGTATCCAACATCGTATTGTAGGTTTGAATATCCAAAGCAGATAATTCATTAAGTATTACGACAATATCAATATCACTTGTTTCTGTTGCTTCACCACGACCATAACTTCCCTGTAAACCAACAAACCATACACGATCTCCAAAATTTTCATTTAATATTTGTAAAAACTTATTCATCCAAGTAGTCATTTCTATCACTTCAACCACCTCGCTAATTTCTAATTTATTTATATTCCTCACCGTTTTTTCTTACGTCTTACAGCCTATCTATAAACGACTGAATGCCCCAGCAAACTGAGGCATTGATTTATCATATAGTATAAAGCATTTACTAATCAAAATTCACATGAATTACGCGATCCTTGTCATGGATATCAATATAGGAGAGATTGAATTCCTCTTCCATAATGTCAATCTTATATTCATAAAAAATATCGTCAGTTTTCTTCGACATTAAAATATAAGTACCTGGTTCTTTATCCTCCATCTGATCACAGATATCATTATAGATTTCATATCCATCGACTTCGCCTTCATAACCAGCCTCATGAATTAGCTTTTCAATCAAATCATAAAATTCTTGCATAACTCCTCCTATTGTTTTGTTGCCATTTTCTTTCCTATTCATTACTACTTTTCTGAAATATTCTGTTACTACTTTCCCATCTTTTCCTACTTTTTATTTACGATTTCGCCATCTTTCTTGTAGATGCTCTTTGCAGGAACATATCCACGTACTGAGGATAATGGGTAAACATTGGACTCTTTTCCAATGATTGTTCCTGGATTTAAGACACTACCACAGCCTATTTCTACATTGTCACCTAAAATAGCACCCATCTTTTTTAATCCTGTTTCCATCTTGCCCTCTAAACCACGTACCGTTACGAGTGTCTTATCAGACTTTACATTCGATGTGATGGAGCCTGCTCCCATATGAGATTGAAATCCTAAGATGGAATCTCCAACATAGTTATAATGAGGCACCTGAACCTTATTAAAGAGGATGACATTCTTAAGCTCCGTTGAGTTTCCTACAACTGCTCCCTCTCCAACGATAGCATTACCACGAATGAACGCACAATGCCTTACTTCCGCATTCGCTCCAATAATTGCTGGACCGTGAATATAAGCACTTGGTGCTACTGTTGCTGATTTTGCAATCCAAACATCCTCCCCTATTTTATCATATTCTTCTAGGGACAAGGTCTCACCTAATTGCAGAATATATGCACTAATTGCTTTTAATGCTTCCCAAGGATACGTAAATTGCTTTAATAAGTCTGCCGCCATCGTGTTCGTTATATCAAACAAACTTGCTATTTCTAATTCTTTCATATCAAATCTCCCATCGAGTTATTTATAAAAACTTTTTGACTTTTCAAAGAGTGGCATCAACAGATAAGAGTTATTTATGCCCTTTACCCCTTGTGTCAATCGACTAACAAAACCATTTAGCTTCATTGTATATTCATCTTTAGTGATTGTACCATCAGCTACCATCGTTAAACCCTTTTCCCAACTTGCCGTCAACTCTGCATTTAATAAGGACTTGATCGAAGCATTTACGACATCATACACTACTTCACCCATTAATGCTGGGGTCACTGTTTGTGTCTTTTTATTGAGAGTTAGATAATTGATTTTTACTAATTTATTTAAGATTTCTGCTCTAGTTGCACTAGTTCCGATTCCACTTCCCTTGATTTGAGCACGAAGTTCCTCGTCTTCAATTAACTGACCTGCATTCTCCATTGCAAGAATTAAGGAACCCGAATTATAGCGTTTTGGTGGAGCAGTTTCTCCCTCTTTTATCTGATATGCTTGAATTGGTAAATGCATACCTTTTTTTAAAGTCTTTATAGTTTCAAAGAAATCCAACCCTAAGTCTTTTTCTTCCTCAGAATCATTATCTTCAGATTTATCGTTATCTAATTTATCGTCTACTGATTTATTCTCATTTCCCTGCTGACTATTTCCCTTATAACCAGTCACTTTAAAATAACCTTCCTCGATTAATACATGAAAATTACTAAAGAAGCTTTCCGTTTTCACCTTTGTTGTAATCGAAATCTTCTGATACACAGCAGGTGGATAAAAAATACTTAGAAATCGTTTTACTATAGCTACATAGATTCGCTTTCCTGTCTGCGATAGACTATTTAACGCACCAAAGCCCTGACCAGTTGGAATAATTGCATAATGGTCGGTAATCTGTTTATCATTTGTATAACGAGTCTTGGCGATATTCTTATAACTGCCACTCTCTAAAATTGTATCAGTGAATGGCTTAAACTGGTTCAGAGTACCAAGCCCCTTTATGTTCTTATGAATCTCCTTAGCAACTGCTGTCGATAATACTCTTGCATCCGTTCTCGGGTAAGTCACCAACTTCTTTTCATATAACTCTTGTGTATATTTTAATGTCTCATCCGGACTTATCTTAAATAATTTCGAGCATTCATTTTGGAGTTCTGCCAAGTTAAATAATAAAGGTGGATTTTTATTCTCCTTTTTCTTTTCCATGCTAATAATTTCTGCTGTCAAAGGTGTATCGTCACCAGCTTTTCTCGTATACACTGCATCTTCAAGACTTGCACAGCTCATATGTTCTTCCGTGCAATAATCAATCAAAGCCATTGCATCCTCTTTTTCACGGAAACCGTTCTCTTTATAAAGCTGATGGGAGAGATAATATTTTGACCCTTCCACTGCACGAAACTCAGAGTCAAACTTATGTGCAGAATCCTTATCGGTCTGAACAGTCATAATAATTCGATAAAATGGTGTCTTTACAAATTCTCGGATTTCACGTTCACGTCGAACAACCATTCCCAAAACGCAGGTCATGACACGTCCTACGGCAATCGCAGCATGTTTTTCATTATTCAGAAATTTATTTACTGTGTTTCCATATTTTAAAGTTAAAACACGAGAGAAGTTGATACCCATAAGATAGTCTTCCTGAGCACGAAGATAAGCGGAATCGGATAAGGCATCATAAGCCGTTAATGGTTTTGCTTCTCGTATTCCACGTAAAATTTCCTCTTCTGTTTGAGAATCAATCCAAACACGTCGTTTATCCTTATTAGCTGGCACTTTTGCCATCTGGTCTACCAATCGATAAATATACTCTCCTTCACGTCCAGAGTCGGTACACACATAAATTCGATCCACATCTGCACGATTCAACAACTTCTTAACTACATTAAATTGCTTACTAACCGAAGGGATAATTTCATATTTATATTCTTCTGGCAAGAATGGGATGGTCTCTAATGACCATCTTTTTAAAGCTGCATCATAAACTTCAGGATAGCTCATTGTAACAAGATGACCAACACACCAAGTTACTATACTATCATCGGACTCCATATAACCATCAGATTTTTTAAAGTTTGTTTTTAATGCCTTAGCAAATTCTTGAGCCACAGATGGTTTTTCTGAAATATATAAGCTTTTTCCCATGATTCATCCAACTTTCCTCTTATTCTTACCTATTGTCATTCGCTGTTTTTCATTACTATCGTTCATTGTATCATAATGTAATAACTTTGAAAAGACTTCGTACGCCCTTAAAATGTTTGGAATAACTAGGAAATCTATTGCATGTCAGTATAGATAAAGGTAAAATAAGCTTATAAAATATTATCGAAAGGAAGATTTCGTATGAATCCAAAGGTACATAATTACGAGAATTTAGCAGACAGCCTGATCGAAAAATTTAATCAGCGTGGTATTGAAGGTTACTATTGCGAAAACAAAGACGAGGCACTTATTATGGCCAAACGTTTTTTAACTCCTGGATGTTCGGTAACTTGGGGGGGCTCTATGACATTAGAGGAAATCGGCTTAATTGATGACTTGAAAAATTCTGATTACTCCGTGATTGACCGTGCGACCGCAAAAACTCCAGAAGCTCGAAGAGAACTATACGGAAAAATTGTCACAGCTGATTTCTTTTTTATGAGCTCAAATGCAATTACCTTGGATGGACAGCTCATTAATATTGATGGTATAGGAAATCGTGTGGCTTGCTTATGTACAGGCCCTAGCAATGTTATTATTGTAGCTGGAATGAATAAGATCGTTACTGATATTGAAGCTGGAATCGCACGAGTACGTAATTTTGCAGCTCCTCCTAATGCGGTTCGACTGAATCGCAATACCCCATGTGCTGAGCTTGGTCGTTGCGCTAATTGCTTATCTCCTGATTGTATCTGTAGTCAGATCGTAATAACAAGACGCTCTCATATTCCAAATCGTATTAAGGTGATTCTTGTCGGTGAAGAATTAGGATATTAAATATATGAAGTTGTACATTATGGAAAATACTGTTATACTTCTTTATGTTGAGTTAAACAGTTAATTAAGTATATAGGAGGTTGTAAATGAAACAAAAAGTCATAGTATTACTTTTGTTACTTTCAATGTTACTAACGACAGTTCCACCAGATACTTTATTTGCAGGTGTGAGTAAAGATGGAACTACCTATACAGTAGAAAAAGGTGATTACTTAATGTTGATTGCAAAAAAACTTGGTATGGACTGGAAAGAGATAGCTGACATGAATAATCTTAAAGATCCATATACTTTAGAAGTTGGACAAGTTTTAAAAATCAAAGAAAAGCCAAAGAATACTGAAGTAAAACCTACCAAAGCTCCAACTCCTACTCCTACCAAAGCACCTGTTTCTGACGAGAACATGGAGCATGGAACAACAGCCTTTGCTGACATTACATATACTCGTCCAGACTTTAGTTCCATAAAGAAAAAAGTCAACACAGTCAAAAGCCTAATGTATAAAGATTGGCAATATCATAAGATATTAAACCTTTTGCAAGAGCTTGATGATGACTTACTGAATGCTGCAACAATGAATAACTATCTTAACATTATGTATTCAAAAGATGTTACTAACACCGAGCTATTTGATGAGTATAGTACAGTAAGTAATCAACTTAGTAACATACAAAAACTCTATAGTGACGTATGCGTTGAATTATTTGAAACCCAATATGGGGATAAGATAAAAAAACAAATGACAGAACAAGTAATACAATCTAATTATGATATTCATGATACGATGACAGAGGAATATATCCAACTTCAAACAGAAGCAGAAAAATATTGTTCGAATTACTTAATTGCAGTCAATACTACTACCATTGATGTGAATGGAACTCCAATGACGCTGAACGATCTTATGAGTAATAGTACCTTAACATATGAAGAGCTCATGAATTACTATCAACAATTAATGTCATTAATTAACAATGAAGCTGGTGAAATCTATATAAAACTAATTGAAAACTATAAAAAGCAAGCTAAATTAGCTGGATTTGATAATGCTGCTGATTATATGTATGATGTTTATAACCGTGATTACTCAAAGGAAGATTCAAGAAAGTTTTCAAAATATGTAAAAGAAGAGATTGTCCCTCTTTACTATTCATTATACGCTTCACTAAATCAAGATGATATCCTTAAAATAAACTCAGCTTCTGGGTCCTTATCCAATTTTGATCCATACTTTAAGGAATATTTTGCTTCCATATCAGATGAGATGCTAGATGCCTATAACTATATGGTGAAATTGGGATTATACGATTTTTCGGTTACTCCTGTAAAGCAACAACTGAATTATACAACACTTCTTTATAGTTTTAACGAACCATATATCAGCTTATATCCGACTGGATATTATACCGATATTTCTACATTTATTGGCCAATTCGGACACTTTTATAGCTACTATACTCATGGTGTTGATTTAAAGACAAATCTTGATATCATGGAAATTCACTCACAAGCTAACGAGCTATTGTTTACGCCTTACTACTCTTCCTATGGTGCTACCTATGACCCGATTGTCAAGAACCAGATACTTACGTTTCTTTCAATATTAATTCAAGGCAGCTTATACGATGAGTTTCAACAACAAGCTTTTGAGAAGTCAATCACTTCCGTGACAGAATTGAATGAACTTTTCTTTCAGTTAGAATGTGAATATGGAATTGCTGATCTAACAAGCGGTTACACTCAAGAATTAGGCTGGGTACTTGTACCTCATACGTTCCAGACACCATTTTACTATATAAGTTATGCAATCGCAGCCATACCTTCCTTGGAAATCTATACGAAATCGTTAACCGACCGCGATGTTGCCATCGGAACGTATAACAAGATTATGAAATATGGTACAGATTATGAATTTACCGACTTACTGATAAAAACGAACCTCAAGTCACCATTCTCAGATTACATATTAGATCATATCGCAGATACTCTTTATGATTCCTTTGAATTACAAAATCCAGATGACCTCGAGTCACCTGCAGCTTAACAATACAAAGAAGGAACACCAATGCTTATGAAATTAAGTATTGGTGTTCCTTCCTTTTAGGTTGGTAATTAATAAAACACATCTGTACAATTTTTCTTAATTATAGTACCGATATTCTTACCTTTGACAATATTGAAAATTACATTTCTTTCTTTTCCATCATATAAATACATAGTAACTCCAAATTCATCTGCTAACATAAAAGCTGATGAATCACATACTTTAATCTTATTAGAAACACAAGTAGCATAACTTACCTGTTTATACCGTTTTGCATTTTTATTAAAACGTGGGTCTAAATCATATACTCCGTCTATATTCTTTGCCATTAACAACATATCAGCTTCAATTTCAATTGCTTTTTGTACTGCTGGATAGTCAGTTGATACAAAGGGATTGCCTATTCCACCACCAAAAATAATTACATTATTATCTTCTAACACCTTTATAGCATCTTTCCTGTTGTAGATGGTTGAAATTCCTCCTAATAGCATTGGAGTCATGACCTTAGAGGATATACCAAGTTTACTTAACCTATTGCGAAGCATCAGTGCATTTGATACTGTAAATAGCATTCCCATTTCATCAGCATCTGCTCTATCTATGCCCCAATTTTCAGCATCACGGCCTCTTAGTAAATTACCTGCTCCAACAACTATAGCTATTTGATAGCCCTCATCTTTTAATTTGATTATTTCATTACATATATTATCTATGATTGTTTTGTCATAGATTGATAAACCATCGCCACTTAGTGCCTCTCCAGAAATTTTAAAAAGAATTCTTTTTCCATTCATAATATATTGCCCCCGATACTAATAATTTTAGACTCTCAAATTATGCTTCCACTTCTTAATGTGTAATATGTTGCTTTGCTGTTGTTAACAAATATGAATTTTCTTGTTATACAAATCATACATCAAATAACATAACATTACAATTATATCAGACTAAACATTTATAGGTATTGTAGGTATTGTAGGTCACATAGACAAACTTACCAAGCAGCCCTCACTCACTTCCTGTGTTTGTGATTCACAACCTACCTAACGAAAAAGAGCTGGATTGTTTGATTTTCGGAGTGCCTTACAAGTCCACATGCTCTTTGTGGGCTTGTTTCCATCGCGCGCCGTAGAAAATCAAACAATCCAACTCTTTTTCGTTTCTTTATCCTAAATCACAAACACTCAACACCCCCGTAGGGCTACTAACTTACCAAAGCAGCCCTCACTCACTTCCTGTGTTTGTGATTCAAAACCTAGCTAACGAAAAAAAGCTGAATTGTTTGATTTTCGGAGTGCCTTACAAGTCCACATGCTCTTTGTGGGCTTGTGAGCGAAGCGCGCCGTAGAAAATAAAACAATCCAGCTCTTTTTCGTTTCACCTATCTAAAATCACAAACACTCAACACCCCCCATAGGGCTGCACCCCTAATACAAAGGGTACTTGTCGGTTAGTGATTTTACGATTGCTTTGGCTTTTTCTTTGTTGTTGTCAACATCCTTCACGATTAGAGAAATGGCTTCTGCCACAAGGTCCATGTCTTCTTCTTTGAAGCCTCTTGTTGTGATCGCAGCTGTTCCAAGACGGATTCCACTTGTAACAAATGGAGAAGCAGGATCGTTAGGTACTGTATTCTTATTGCATGTGATGTTTGCTTCATCTAAGATGTGTTCTGCTTCTTTACCTGTAATACCCATATTCTGAAGATCAATCAGCATTAAGTGATTATCGGTTCCACCGGATACAAGATTAAACCCTCTTGCTTTTAATCCATTTGCTAATGCTTGTGCATTCTTAATGATCTGTCCAGCATATGTCTTGAAGCTATCATCCAAAGCTTCTTTAAAACAGATTGCCTTAGCAGCGATTACATGCATTAACGGACCACCTTGAATTCCAGGGAATAAAGCTTTGTTAAACTTGTGTTCATTCGCAAACTCTTCACTGGATAAGATCATTCCACCTCTTGGTCCACGTAATGTCTTATGTGTTGTTGTCGTTGTAACATGAGCATATGGAATTGGAGACTCATGATAACCACCAGCTACTAAGCCAGCAATATGAGCCATATCAACCATTAAATATGCACCAACCTTATCTGCAATTTCACGGAAACGTTTAAAATCAATCTTTCTAGCATATGCAGATGCTCCTGCAACAATTAGTTTTGGAGAGCATTCTAATGCAATTCTTTCCACTTCATCGTAATCAATGAAACCATTATCATCTACACCATATGGAACGATGTTAAAATAGCTTCCTGAGAAGTTAACTGGGCTACCATGAGTTAAGTGGCCACCATGAGCGAGACTCATACCCATGAAAGTATCACCTGGCTGTAGTAATGAGAAAAATACTGTCATATTTGCCTGTGCTCCAGAATGAGGTTGCACATTCGCATATGTACATCCAAATAATTTTTTTGCTCTCTCAATAGCAAGGTTTTCCGCGATGTCTACGAATTCACATCCACCATAATATCTCTTGCCAGGATATCCTTCTGCGTACTTATTCGTTAATGGGCTACCCATAGCTGCCATTACAGCTTTACTTACAAAGTTTTCTGATGCAATTAACTCAATGTGATCGTTCTGTCTGCCAATCTCAAGTGTAATACTCTCGGCTAATTCTGGATCAAATGCTTTTACGTCATCAAATGAATACATATTTCTCATGTCCTTTCTGTAATTCTTACAATCTTCGGTTTTAAATAATTTACCACTAAAGTAAGTTGAACTTAACTCATTATAACATGAATCAGTTTTAATGGAAAGTTTTCCTTAAAACTGATTCATAATATTAACTAATATAATTGATTAGAATTTATAATTTTCACCGATAAATGTTAATGCACACATCCCAGCACCAGTATGTGTACCGATCACCGGACCAATATTAGTAATAATGTAATCCTTCACTAGATTCTTTTCTGTCAATAAGGCTGCTACATTCTCTGCATATTCCTTGCAACCTGCATGACCAATGATAACAGTCTGATTTGCCGTATCAATTCCATCCTCTTCTAATCGTTTTACAATATATTCAATGGCTTTCTTATTACCACGGACTTTAGCCGCAACTAATAATTTACCTTCTTGATTCAAACTAAGGATTGGACAGATTCTTAATGCAGTACCAACAACTGCTTCCAGAGAACTTAGACGTCCTCCACGCTTTAGATGGTGCAAATCCTCAACTAAGAACCAATGACAGCATTTTGTTTTATTTTCTTCCACAAACTCTGCCACTTCTTCCATCGTTTTTCCAGCTTTTTTTTGCATTGCTGCCAAGTAAACGATTAATCCTTCACCAATGGAAGCACACAAAGAATCAATAACGATTATCTTTCGCTCAGGATACTTTTCCATTAGATGATTAGCAACCATATGACCAGTATTATATGTTCCACTAAGCCCTGAAGAGAATGCTATATATAAGATATCGTCACCATTCGCTAAAATAGGCTCAAAAAAGTTTTCATAGGTTACTGGATTAATTTGACTTGTTACTGAATTTTCACCAGCGCTTAATCTTCTATAGAACTCTTCACAGCTCAATTCATGCTCATCAGGATAATGTGTGTACGTATGATCTCCAAGATGAAAATCCATTGGTATTATATTAACATCAATGTCATCGATTATCTCCTGTGTCAAATCAAGCGTAACATCACTTACTATTCTAAAATTGTTCATATACATCTCCTTAACGTCTCAACCTAAGTACTTGAGTCCCATAATATCTATCATACCCAATATTTTGATTTTTGTAAAGAAGTGTACAACAAATTATAGTAATTCTCGATTGCACAATTATAAATTAGTATATCCCATAAGCTGCAAATCAACTTCCTTTGCTACTTCTCTTCCTTCACGAATCGCCCAAACGACTAACGACTGACCACGGCGCATATCACCAGTGACAAATACATTCTTTGCCAAGGTTGCATACTTTCCATCCTTTGTCATAACATTGGAACGTTCATTCAGTTGTACTCCAAATGCATCTGTAACATAGCTTTGTGCTCCCAAAAAACCTGCCGCAATCAATACAAGGTCCGCTTCCACCTCATATTCACTGCCTGAAACTTCAGCCATCATAAGACGTCCTGATTTTTCATCTATCTTGCTTTCTAGTTTAATAAGCTTGATTTTTGATACATTTCCGTCTTTATCTTTTATAAATTCCTTTACCGTCGTTTGATATACTCTTGGATCTTTGCCAAATACTGCAATTGCTTCTTCTTGACCATAGTCCGTTTTAAGCACCTTTGGCCATTCCGGCCAAGGATTGTCTTGTGCACGGTCGATTGGTGGTTGTGGCATCATTTCTAATTGAAGTACTGACTTAGCACCTTGCCGTATGCTCGTTCCCACACAATCATTTCCGGTATCTCCACCTCCGATGATAACTACTTTTTTGCCCTTTGCTGTAATGCAAGCATTGTCGTTAAACTCAGAATCTAAGAGGCTCTTTGTAACTGATTTTAAATAATCAACGGCAAAATAGATACCTTTTGCATCTCTACCATTTGTCTTAATATCTCTAGGATTTGATGCACCACATGCAAGCACTACAGCATCAAATTCTGCAAGTATACCTTGAGCTTTTTGTGACTTTCCAACGTCAACATTCGTTATAAATGTAATCCCTTCCGCTTTCATTAAGGTAATTCGACGTTCAATGATATGTTTATCTAACTTCATGTTAGGGATTCCATACATTAATAAACCACCAACACGGTCGCTGCGTTCATATACTGTAACAAGATGGCCACGTTTATTTAGTTGGTCAGCTGCCGCAAGACCAGATGGACCCGAACCAATGACAGCCACCTTTTTCCCAGTACGTACTTTAGGAGGATTCGCTGTAATTAGGTTATGACTGAATGCATACTCAATAATTGCACTCTCATTTTCTTTCGTTGCTACTGGCTCTCCATTGAGATTACAGATACAAGCATCTTCGCATAAGGCAGGACAGACACGTGAAGTAAACTCTGGGAAATTATTTGTTTTAAGTAAGCGATGAAGTGCTTGCTCCATATTGCCATGATATAGGGCGTCATTCCATTCAGGAATCAAATTATTCAACGGACACCCTGAAGTCATTGAACCAATCATTAATCCAGATTGACAGAATGGAACTCCACAATCCATACAGCGCCCGCCCTGGCAACGTCTTTCCTCTAAGTTTATGTTTCCATGAAACTCGTCAAAGTTACGTATTCTTTCTTTTGGATTGACTACATCAGAATTTTTTCTCTCATATTCTATGAATCCAGTCGGTTTTCCCATGATGATACCTCCTACTTCTCTGTATTTGCAAAAAATGCTTCAATCTGCGCTTGATCACTACTTAATCCCTTTTCTTCCATCTGTGCAATTGTTTGCAACATACGACGATAATCATGTGGGATGATTTTCTTAAATTTTGGCAAATACTCTTTAAAATTATCAAGGATTAACTTACCTTTTGCTGAATTCGTATACTTCACATGGTCTGTAATCATTTCCTTAAGCTCTAAAACATCATATTTCTCATTTACTGCTTCAGCCGATATTAATGCTTTATTCAGTTTTTTGTATAGATTACTGTCTTCATCGAGTACATAAGCAATTCCACCACTCATACCAGCAGCAAAGTTCTTTCCAGTCCTACCAAGAATGACTGTTCGCCCACCTGTCATATATTCACATCCATGATCACCTACACCTTCTACTACAGCAGTTGCCCCAGAATTACGAACACAGAAACGTTCCCCAGCAACTCCATTGATGTAAACATGACCACTCGTTGCCCCATATAAAGCAACATTTCCTATAATAATATTTTCTTCTGCTTTAAAGTTACTTCCCTTTGGAGGATATACGATTAATTTACCACCAGATAAGCCCTTTCCAAAATAGTCGTTACTATCTCCAATCAGTTCAAGCGTCAAGCCTTTTGGTATAAATGCTCCAAAGCTTTGACCTCCACTACCTTTACACTGGATAACATAAGTATCATCTTCCAGACCTCCATCAAACTGTCTTGTGATCTCGGAGCCTAAAATCGTTCCAAACGTCCGATTAACATTCGTCACTTCTACCTCAATGCTCTTTGGTTGCCTTTTCTCCATCGCTGGCTTTAATCTTTTAAGAAGAACTTTTTCATCGATTGTGTTCTGTAATTCAAAATCAAATTCTTGCTTTGGATCATATGCATTCATCTTATGATCAACAAAACTCGGAGCAAGAAGCTTACTTAAGTCGACACGAGAAGCCCGTTCCTCTGTTGAACAATCCAATGGTTTTAACAAATCCGTACGTCCTACCAAGGCATTTACTGTTCGAATTCCAAGTTTCGCCATATACTCTCGAAGCTCTTGGGCAATAAATTTCATAAAATTCTCTACATACTCTGGTTTTCCCCTAAAGTTTTTACGTAATTCTGGGTTCTGAGTTGCAACACCAACTGGACAAGTATCCAAATTACATACCCTCATCATCATACAGCCTAGAGTTACCAATGGTGCTGTTGCAAAGCCAAATTCTTCTGCACCAAGCAAAGCTCCTACTAAGACATCGCGACCAGTCATTAATTTCCCATCCGTCTCAATAATAACTTTGGAGCGAAGTCCATTAGCGATAAGATTTTGATGAGTTTCTGCTAAACCAAGCTCCCAAGGAAGGCCTGCATTGTAAATGCTATTGCGTGGCGCAGCACCCGTACCTCCATCGAACCCAGAGATTAATATAACACCAGCTCCAGCTTTTGCGACACCAGCTGCAACTGTACCAACGCCTGCTTCTGAAACTAATTTAACTGATATCCTAGCATTCGTATTAGCATTCTTTAAATCGAAAATTAGCTGAGCTAAGTCTTCAATCGAATAAATATCATGATGAGGTGGTGGAGAAATTAAAGCTACTCCTGGAGTGGAATGCCTTGTTTTAGCAACCCATGGATATACCTTTTCTCCAGGTAATTGACCGCCCTCTCCAGGTTTTGCTCCTTGTGCCATCTTAATCTGAATTTCCTTTGCACTCACAAGATATTTCGAGGTAACGCCAAAACGTCCAGAAGCGACTTGTTTGATTGCAGAGCAACGATTTACTCCATCTCGTTCTGACATCAAACGCTCGATGCTTTCGCCACCTTCACCACTGTTCGATTTACCTCCAAGGCGATTCATTGCTATCGCTAAAGTTTCATGAGCTTCCTGCGAGATCGAGCCATAAGACATTGCTCCAGTCTTAAATCTTTTTACGATCGTCTCGACACTTTCTACTTCATCTATGCTAATACCCTTCTCTGGATAATTAAAATCTAATAGTCCTCTTAAGTTAATCCCTTTTTCTTCTTCTGTAATCATTGCTGTATATTTTTGAAATAGCTTGTAATCTCCAGTCTGAGTGGCACGCTGTAATAGATGTATTGTCTGCGGATTATACAGATGCTCTTCTTTCCCACTTCGAAACTTGTGACTACCTGCGCTTTCTAAAGTTAAATCCACATTGAGTCCGAGCGGATCAAAAGCTTTTGTATGCAATTCATCCACCTGATGCTCAATATCTTTCATCGTAATACCTCCAATACGACTCACGGTATCGGTAAAATAATTATCGATTACATCTTTTCCAATCCCAATTGCTTCAAAAATCTTGGAACCCTGGTACGATTGAATTGTGGAAATTCCCATCTTTGATGCAATCTTTACAATTCCGTGGAGGATTGCGTTATTATAGTCATTTACTGCAGCATAATAATCTTTATCCAACATATGACTTTCAATCATCTGCTTTATGCTTTCCTGAGCAAGATATGGGTTTACTGCACAAGCTCCATAACCTAATAGAGTCGCAAAATGATGTACTTCTCTTGGCTCTGCACTTTCAAGAATCATCGCTAAACTTGTTCTCTTTTTTGTTCGTACGAGATGCTGTTGTAACGCTGATATTGCAAGCAATGAAGGTATTGCAACATGATTCTCATCGACACCACGATCTGACAATATTAATACATTTGCCCCTACTTTGTAGGCCCGATCCGCTTCAATACATAAGCGATCGATTGCTTTAACAAGAGAAGTATTTTTATAATAAATGATTGGAAGCACTTCTACTTGAAACCCTTTCACTCTCATCGCTTTAATCTTTAATAAGTCTGTATTTGTCAAAATCGGATTGTTGATCTTTAAAACCTTACAATTTTCTGGCTTTTCCTCTAATAAGTTACCATCTTCTCCTATATATACGGAAGTACAAGTAACAATCTCTTCTCGAATTGCATCAATTGGTGGATTTGTTACTTGAGCAAACAACTGACGAAAATAGTTAAACAAAGGTGGATTTTGTGTAGAAAGTACCGGTAATGCGCTATCTGCCCCCATTGCCGCAACTGGTTCTGCTCCAGTTTTAGCCATCGGTAGAATCGAGGTTATAAAATCTTCATAAGTATATCCAAACGCTTTTTGCAATCTTGCACGCTCTACTGAAGTATATTCATGAATTCTTTGATTAGGAATTGGAAGGTCTTTTAGCCGAACAAGATTATTATTTAACCATTCTCCATATGGCTTACGCTTTGCATACGATTCCTTTAAATCGTCATCATCAATTAAACAACCTTTCACCGTATCTACTAGTAACATCTTTCCAGGACGTAGACGTTCCTTTTTCACAATCTTTTCTGGTGGAAAATCTAATACTCCAACTTCAGATGATAGAATCACTTGATTGTCAGTCGTAATGTAGTAACGAGAAGGTCGCAATCCATTACGATCAAGAACTGCTCCCATGATGTCACCATCAGAAAATAGAATGGAAGCCGGTCCATCCCAAGGTTCCATCATGGTTGCATAATACTGATAAAAATCTCTCTTTTCTTCGCTAATCGCTGCATCATTGGCCCATGGTTCCGGTATCATAATCATGACAGCGAGAGGCAGTTCCATGCCACTCATAACTAAAAACTCCAATGTATTATCAAGCATTGCTGAGTCTGAACCTTCATTATTTATAACCGGAAGAACTTTTTGGAATTCCCCTGATAAATATTTTGATTCCATTGTTTCTTCTCGAGCTAGCATCTTGTCTGCATTGCCTCGAATTGTATTAATCTCACCATTATGTACAATATATCGATTTGGATGTGCTCTTTGCCAGCTAGGATACGTATTCGTAGAAAACCTAGAATGTACCATTGCAATCGCAGAATCATAATCTTCACTTTGCAAATCCGTAAAGAAGGAACGTAGCTGCTTTACTAAAAACATTCCTTTATAAACAATCGTTCTGCTTGATAATGATACAACATACGTGTCATCATTGCTTTGCTCAAAGATTCGACGTGCAATATATAGTTTTCGGTCAAATTCAAGACCACGCTGCACTATTTTCGGTCGCTTCACAAAACCTTGCATAATACATGGCATACATTCAAGGGCTTTATGACCTAACGTTTCAGGATGAATTGGAACTGCTCTCCAGCCCAAGAATTCAAGGCCTTCCTTTCCTACAATAATTTCAAACATTTTCTTTGCTTGATTGATTTTAAGTTCATCTTGTGGAAAAAAGAACATACCAATACCATAGTCTCTCTCCTCCCCAATCTCAAATCCGAGAGGTTTTACAGCATTTTGGAAAAACTTGTGAGAAATCTGTAGAAGAATGCCAACACCATCACCAGTTTTCCCCTCTGCATCTTTACCGGCACGATGTTCTAGATTCTCAACAATCTTTAGTGCACCTGCAACTGTATGATGAGACTTTCTCCCTTTAATATCTACAATTGCACCTATACCACAATTATCATGTTCAAATCTTGGATCGTATAATCCCTGTCGTGTTCGTTTGCTCTCTTCCATGATATCTCCTCCTACTTCCTTCTTATTTATTCCTACAAGTAATCCAATATACCAGTTATATTTTAGGCCCTTATGTACCGCTACGAACTTCATTCAAGCGAAAGCGTGTTGCGGACGAATTATGTTTGTCATCCCATGCTCACTTTCCTATGTCAAAATGGCGTCAGACTTCTTTCAAAAGTACTTTTCTAAAATTTCATTCGTCATTTTGCACTTAAAAGACTTCTAAAAATGGGATGACAAACATAATTCAGGAGCATACTGTTATGAAGTCGTCGGTACTTAGGGCCTGTGTTTTAGGCCCTTTGTACCGCTACGAACTTCATTCAAGCGAAAGCGTGTTGCGGATGAATTATGTTTTTCATCCCATGCTCATAACATCTCTTTGTGCAAAATGACATCAGACTTCTTTCTTAAGTACTTTTGACACCTATAACACAAAAAAAGACCTCCTTGCATACTATTATACGCAAGAACGCCTTTGTTCATTTACTGATAATAGCATATTGTATACAATAATGCAACTTATTTTTCATATTATTTCCTGGAACTGTTTTTGACCCTTATGTACCTTTATGTACTTCTTTCCGTACTTTTGATCAAATCCCTATAGAAAATAGGAGAAAAGTCGATATATAATCTATAGCAGAACGTATCTCGCTTATCGTATCATGATGATACATATTAACTTGGTGATTAAGGAGGAGAACATGCAGACTAATAATCGCAACATCAATCTAAATCAAAATATCTCTACTAGCGCATCTTTGCGTCTGGCTTATCCTTCATCAATGAAACAGCATACTTCTATCAGCGAGTTTATAAAAGGAGAAATTCTAAAAGGTGAAGTGATCAACCTTCGAGGGACCGACATCCAAATTCTATTAAGTGATGGTCAAACACTAAGGGCCTCTTTGGAAAGTTCATTTCCTCTTTTTATTGGAGACTCTGCTTCATTTTTAGTGGAACAATCAACACCAGACTCCTTAATTCTAAAACTTCTACCTAAGGAAAATAACTCCACAACCGATGCAACAGTCGATAAAGCTTTAGAAGGAGCACAACTTCCAAAGAGCGAGAAGAATATTTCCGTTGTTCAAGAATTACTCAAAAATGGGATGTCTATAGATAAGAACAGTATAATCAATCTCCTTCGTCAATCAGCGACTTTTCGTAATGCCTCCATTGAGACACTGGCAATTATGAATAAATATCATATACCGATGACACAAGAGAATACAACTCAATTAGAGGCATATCGTAACTTCGAGTTTCGTCTCTTAGAGCAAGCAAAGCAATTAACTGAAACAATCGTAACTACATTACGTGACTTACCAGAAGGTTCACCTTTGACCGAGAAACTATATACTCTTTTAGCTCAGTCATCTGCTATAACTGCAGACCAGTCATCAGATACCTTTGCAACTTTGATCAATCACTCACTTAATACTCCTGATCTTCGTAGTGTTACTCCTAACGACCTTCATACTGATACTGCTACTTTTAATGTTGATTTCACTTCTGAACAACTAACTTCTGACGGTTCCCTTACTAAGAATTTGGAAGCTACAAATTCAAATGTAGATAATGTTCAGACGAACTTAACAAATTCTAGTACAAATGAAAACTTACGCACAAACGATTCGGTAGTTACACAGATAAATGGAGATATTGACGAAATCAAAAATAAAGGAATGCAAAATTCTTTAGAAAAAAATAAGGTAGATATCACAAACTCAAGCTCCCTTTTGGAAACTCTAATCAAAGATGAATTCACTCTACCTTATCATAAGTTGACAGAGCCGAAAAGTATTACAAAATTCTATGAAAAACTAGAGACTGATTTAGAAATCATCAGTAATTTTTTTAAAGAGAATATCGATCAATTAACGAAGCAACAAAAAGATACGATACAAACGCAAACAAATAACGTAAAAGATAATATTGACTTTATGAAAACACTAAATCAATTATTCGGTTACGTACAGCTTCCCTTGAAATTACCAAATCAGTATACTCATAGCGAGCTATTCGTATATACTAATAAAAAAAATTTACAAGAGGGAAATCAACAGGTGAGTGTCCTGCTTCATCTTGACATGGCTCATCTTGGATCAATTGACTTTCACTTAACGCTCAAAAATCAGCATGTAACGGCAAAAATCAGCATCGAAAGCCCTGAAAGTATGACACTCATAGAACAGCATTTACCAGAACTATCAAATGCCTTAGAAGCAAAAGGCTATAGCATGACATATGAGATGGAGAGGCTAGAAAAAGAAACTAAAGTAATACGTGATGCATTGGAATCAAACTCAAGTGATTTGCTAATGAAACGTTACTCCTTTGACATACGAGCATGATGTTAGGCAGTACAATACTCATTTCCAAACTTGCATTATTCTTACATTTAATTTATAATAAAAATAATTAATACGATACAACAATACGAGGATAATAAGATGAATTATTATAGAAATAAAAGACATAAGTCAAGATTTTTTTATCCAGCTGACATTGGAATTGGTATTTTGTATACTATATTTTTGATTTCTTTAGGTTTAATTCTTGCAATTAATCTACGCTTTTTATATTATGCAAGTATCAAATGGTTTGATTTAGAACAATCAACAGGACTATCCTATCAAATGATAAAAGAAAATTATGATGCATTAATTAATTACTGTTCTCCTTTCTTCCGTGGTAGCCTTGTTTTTCCAAGTCTAACTGCATCCGCTTCGGGTATTTCCCATTTTGCAGAAGTTAAAGCAATATTTAATGTGTTTTATATCATGTTCGCAATTACGACTCTATTACTAATCATGTTTTTTATTATGAAACGAAGAAAGAGACAATATCAGTATATGCGTACTGCTAGCATTACCTCTATTGTCCTTCCTGTTATAACTTTACTTGCTTGCTCGATTAATTTTAATGCATCTTTTAATCTCATGCATAAAATATTATTCCGTAATGATGATTGGCTATTTGATGAAAAAACCGATCCAATCATCCTTTTATTACCTGAAAGTTATTTTCTTCAATGCGCTTTCATTATCATAGCTACTGTTCTGATTGGCAGTTTGATTTTGTACCTTGTCTACCGACACAATAAAAAGATGAATCAATCAGTTCCATTGATAAAACCAAAGGTAAATTACTTTTACTAAAACCAATAACGATCCATTGTATATTTAAAAATCCGATAGGAGAAATTCGTACTAGGAAGAACCATTCTTAGCATGATTTCTCCTTTATCATTATATTCGGTAATACTCCTCTCATCCCATAACGCAATAATTGCATGGGTACCATAACTGATCGCACTACAATTGCTATGATTGGATGGAAGTGTTAATGACTTCTGTAAACGGAAGCGATTTTGATTCTCATCAATCAAATATTTTCCGAAAATGATGTTTGTCTCTTGATTTGTATTACTATTGATCAAGCTAAGATATAACTGTCCTTCTGTTAGCTTCTTACTTGTGGAATATGCTAAGCTTGTAATGCGCCCTAAATCTGTTTTTCCACTATTCGATAATGCTAGAGACTCAAAGCTAGTATCTTTCCATTGATTATCTTTTGCTATAATCCAACGAATCACAGGCTGACTATAAATATTGTTTACCCGGATGATTGAATTTAACTTTTCTGAGAGAACAATCAAATCCTTTCCCTCTACAGAAAATACATAATTTAAACCCAACCAATCCGATGTTTCCTGCGTTTCTTCTGTAGTTGGTAAAGATTTGTAATAACTGCGGAATAAATTCTTAAAATCAACAATGATATACCACTCACCATTATCTAAATTTAACGAAACTACTTTATCGCGGCTTTTTGTTCCAGCATCTTCTACGATGAGCAATACTTTCTTTTGGGTATCATCATAATCATAGTCGATAATATTATCACCACCATCATACGAATACGTTTGTACTATAAAACCAAGATTATCGAGCAATGCGAATAAATTATCACTATATTCATAGAAGATTTGATTGCCTGCTTGTAAAATTCTTGCATCAGACTGTCTCACACCAGTTGGTATCTCACTTCTTAAAATTCCATTATTATCATAAAAGACAAAGTAACTTGAATCTTTCTCTTTTACTAAATAGGTTAATAAACCTCTTGTATACTCAACGTTATTACTTGTCTCCAGACTAAGTCTTTGATCCACTCCCGATTTTTTTGCAGGTACTTCAAGGATATAGGCTTTCTTGCTAATTTTATTACCAGCATCATCCCGAACATCAAGTAGAATCTTGTTTTGTTGACCTGAAAGTAAGCCAATCATTTGCCCCTCTAAGTCAAATGTATTCGCGGAGTTAATATACATCGTTTCTGAAAAATCAGGAATTGTCTCATCCGATGCTGAGACTGTATAATATAGACGGATTCTTTCAGTAGGTGCACCAAAGTAAACATATAAACTTGAACTATTTGTACCAAAAGGATTATGAATGAATAATGGATTATCGGTGGAATAAGCCCTTGCTTCCTTTAGCTTATTAATCTGAGCCAATGCCCCTTGCTGATAGTTACTTTTATATATTCCCTCATACTGACCGATGATAGAGTCTTTTACTAATTGAGAAAATGCAACCTGGTCTACATAAGTATAGCTAGACATGTCCGCAATGGCAGCAGTATTCGATTGAAATGTGTTACTTTCGTTCTCTACTATGTTGCCAAAGCCCCATATATTATTAGAATTGTTTGGCGATTCAACATTACTTCGGTTACATCCAAGCAACAGAATCACACAAATACTAGTAACTAGAATGAGTTTTGTCTTTTTATCATGTTTTTGATGTAAACCATTCAATAACATATCTTTCGCCTCCATATATGATTTCACAACCGATAGATACACGCTTTCCAGCACAACATAAATAAAAAAAATAATGATAGCAAATTAGTACTTGCTATCATTATTACCGTTTCAACTATAAACTTACATGGGAGTCAATACCACGTTTGCCAGTTAACCAAAAATAATCACGCATAATAAAATAATGATTGCCAATCCTAATATAAGGATTGCAGCTAACTTAGCATACAATATTCTCTCTTTTCTTTTTTTATACTCTTCCCTTGTTAGCATATGTCTCATCCCTTTTTATTCATCTACACTATAGTTTGGAGCTTCCTTCGTAATATGGATATCATGTGGATGGCTTTCTTTTAAAGAAGCCGCTGAGATTTTAACAAATCTTCCTGTTGTTTTTAAAGTTTCAATATTGATTGCACCACAATAACCCATGCCAGAACGAAGACCGCCCATAAGCTGAAATACAGTATCTTCTACAGTTCCTTTATATGCAACTCGTCCTTCTACACCTTCTGGTACTAGCTTCTTAGCATCAGACTGGAAGTAACGATCTTTACTACCATTTTCCATAGCTGCTATGGAGCCCATTCCACGATATACTTTATACTTTCTGCCTTGGTATAATTCAAAAGTTCCTGGACTCTCATCACAACCTGCAAAGATACTGCCCATCATACAAACATTTGCACCAGCTGCAATTGCTTTCGTAATATCTCCAGAATATTTGATACCACCATCTGCAATAATTGGAATATCATACTGTTTTGCTACGCTGTATGCATCCATAATTGCTGTTACCTGTGGTACACCAATTCCTGCAACAACACGTGTGGTACAGATAGAACCTGGTCCAATACCAACCTTTACACAGTCAACACCAGCTTCAATTAAGGCTTTTGTAGCTTCACCCGTTGCAACATTACCAGCAATAATCTGTAACTCAGGATATGTTTCACGAACCATCTTAACTGTTTTGATTACATTTGCGGAATGTCCATGTGCTGTATCAATTACAATTGCATCTACTTTTGCCTTCACTAATGCATCTACACGTTCAAGAATATTATTTGTGATGCCTACACCTGCAGCACACAATAATCTTCCTTGGGAATCTTTTGCCGCTAATGGATATTTGATTGTTTTCTCAATATCTTTGATCGTAATCAAGCCTTTTAAATTACCTTCATCATCAATAATAGGAAGTTTTTCTTTTCTAGCTTTTCCTAAAATCTCTTTTGCTTCTTCTAAGGTAACGCCTTCTTTTGCTGTAATGAGGCCTTGGCTAGTCATACTCTCTTTGATTTTTTTAGTAAAATCAGTTTCAAATTTCAAGTCACGGTTTGTAATAATTCCGACTAATTTCTTTCCTTCTGTAACAGGTACGCCTGAAATACGATACTTAGCCATTAATTCATCGGCATCATGTAATGTATGCTCAGGTGATAAAGAAAATGGGTCTGTGATTACTCCGTTCTCGGAACGTTTTACTTTATCAACTTCCTCCGCTTGCGCTTCGATAGACATATTCTTATGAATTACACCGATACCACCCTGTCTAGCCATCGCAATTGCCATGCGATGTTCTGTAACAGTATCCATACCAGCGCTCATCAATGGAATATTTAATTTGATTTTCTTTGTCAGATTCGTTGATAATTCAACTTGATTAGGGATTACTTCTGAATAAGCTGGTACAAGTAACACATCATCAAAAGTAATACCTTCACCGATAATTACTCCCATTTCAAATATCCTCACTTTCATCATAATTTTCACAAGTATACTTTTTTTTATATGTAAAGTCAAGCCTTTTCAGAAAAAAAGATAGTTCTGTCAATTTTCATAAACAACTTGACAAAACTATCTAAAATTTGTATAACTATACCAAAATATCTAAAAAATAGACTGCATATTTCATACTATATCTCTGATATTTTTCTTGGTGTCTTTTGCTTAATACATGCAATCATTTTCTCATTTGGCTCAAATAATATCTTTAAATTTTCTTTCTGATCACGACTAATAATCGCAAATACATGAGTATCTGGTTTTTTTGATGAAAAATCTTTGACAGCTAATTTCATATGATTGTAGCTATCTAAAGCATGAGAATTTACTGGTGCAATCATTTCGATTTTCTCTGAATCAATACGTAACATATTCTTGCGTTTTGAATTACCTGTAATACGATCAAAGTCAAATTGACCATCACAATAAATATATTCATATTCTACATTAAATCTTGGAAACAGAAAAATACATAAAGCAACACCAATCATTCCAACTATAGTTGCAATAGAACCTATTAAAGGTACACCAACTAACAGTATTACTACAATCGCAAAAATAATAAAAAACTTTGCAATGTAACTCCCAATTGTTTTATCGCGTTTCACTCCAGCTTCTGCGTATGACTCGTTCATTTCTGAAATATCCTCCTACTTGCTCTTTTATTCTTAACCCCATAAAAAAGCCATATGTTTCCTCTCATTATACTAAAATGCATACTAATTGTCAAAGTAGATAGCCCATAGATAATAAATTTTACATTTTTTTAATTTTTTTTAGATTTTATTTCTCAATATCTACATAACAAGAATAGGTAATATAATAATATAATAATAAATTCACAGAAGGTTCGTTTATGAATTTTCCAAAAAAACTTCAATTAGGTGATACGATCGGTTTGATATCGCCTTGCTCTCCAGCTCCATCAGAACGCGTTAATCAATGTAAGGAATACGTAGAAGCTATGGGATACTCCGTTGTAATAGGTGAAAGCGCAAAACATTCTTGTCATGGTTATCTAGCAGGTGATGATTGCCTAAGAGCAAATGATATAAATTCAATGTTTGCCAATAAAAAAATAAAAGCAATCTTCTGCCTTCGTGGTGGTTATGGCGGTAATCGACTTATGAATCTATTGGATTATAATTTAATAAGAAAAAATCCTAAAATTTTTGTCGGTTATAGTGATGTTACTTCCTTTCATCTTGCATTTCACACACTATGTAATATGGTTACCTTCCATGGTCCTATGGTATCCTCGAATATGCTAGATGATTTTGATAATTATACTAGAACCTGTTTTTTTAATACGATAAATATGACTTCTCAGATGAAATTTTGTAATCCAGATTATGAGGAAATAAAAGTTCTATCACCTGGTTGTGCCTGTGGAATCATTATTGGAGGATGCTTGTCCTTGATTAGTCCAGCCATCGGAACATACTATCAACCAGACTTTCGCAATAAAATCTTATTTCTTGAGGATGTCGATGAATCACTTCCAAGATGCGATAAGATGATTGAACAACTCTTTCATAGTGGAATTATGAACCAAATCTCTGGACTTATATTAGGTGAATTTCTTGATTGTGTTAATCCTTACGACAATACCTATTCGATGACTGATTATTTTAAAGAGCGCTTTAAAAATTTCCCAAAGCCAGTTATGTACAATATTAGATCTGGCCACTGCAAACCAATGGCTACCCTACCTTTTGGAACCATTTGTCGAATGAATACTTACCAAAAAAGCATTTCTTTTGAAAGAGAATGAATGCACCCAACCCATGTTACGATGCTTTTGATTTCTTCGTTTCTCTATACCTCTAAATGAACTCAATCTTCCCACATTTAAGAAACTTTATAATGCTTTTGATTTCAGTAACTTAAATTAACGCAGTCAGGGTATCCTATATTTTCGGAGTGCCTTACAAGTCCACCCGCCTTTTGGGTGGCTTGTGAGCGCAGCGCGCCGAAGAAAATATAGGATACCCTGTTCCATTTCACTATATCTCCACTACATGAACTCAACCTTCGCATTTTTAGAAAGCTTAATGATGCTTTTGATTTCAGTAACCTGGATTAACGAAGTCAGGGTATCCTATATTTTCGGAGTGCCTTACAAGTCCACCCGCATTTTGGGTGGCTTGTGAGCGCAGCGCGCCGAAGAAAATATAGGATACCCTGACTTCTTTTCTCTATACCTGAACAATCAAAAGCATCTCAAAGCGATTAACCTGCGGAGTTGCAGTTCACTACATCATACCCATTCCTGGGCCACCTGCTGGCATTGCAGGAGCAGCTTCTTTGATTGTTGCTACTGCTGTCTCTGTTGTTAAGAATGTAGAAGCTACACTAGTTGCGTTTTGTAATGCACTTCTTGTAACCTTAGCTGGATCAAGAATACCATCCTTCACCATATCTACATACTGTTCTGTTAATGCATTGAAACCAACACCAGGTTGTTCTTCTCTAACCTTATTAACGATTACAGCACCTTCCAAACCAGCGTTGAATGCGATACAGCTAAGAGGTGCTTCCAATGCCTTAAGAATGATATTAGCACCAGTCTTTTCGTCTCCCTCTAAGCCAGCTGCTAATTTAGCAACTTCCTTGCTTGCATGGATATAAGCAGATCCACCACCTGCTATGATACCTTCTTCCACTGCTGCCTTTGTAGCTGCAAGAGCATCTTCCATACGAAGTTTGTTTTCTTTCATTTCAGTTTCTGTTGCAGCACCTACACGAATAACTGCTACGCCACCTGCAAGTTTTGCAAGTCTTTCCTGAAGTTTTTCTTTATCAAATTCAGAAGTAGTTTCTTCAATCTGAGCACGAATTTGAGCAACTCTTGCTTTGATTTCTTCCTTATTGCCTTCACCATCAACGATGATTGTATTTTCCTTCTGAACCTTAACGGATTTTGCACGACCAAGTTGATCAAGCTTAGTATCCTTTAAATCAAGACCAAGTTCATCAGAAATTACAGTACCACCTGTTAAAATAGCGATATCCTGAAGCATAGCCTTTCTTCTGTCACCATAACCAGGAGCTTTAACACCTACTACTGTAAATGTTCCTCTTAACTTATTGATAACTAAGGTTGTTAATGCTTCACCTTCAATATCCTCAGCAATGATTAATAATCTTTGGCCACTCTGTACAATCTGCTCTAAGATTGGGAGTATTTCCTGAATATTACTAATCTTCTTATCAGTAATTAAGATGTATGGATTATCAAGAATTGCTTCCATCTTATCCATATCTGTAGCCATGTAAGAAGAAACATAACCACGGTCAAATTGCATACCTTCTACTAAGTCAAGTTCTGTCATCATTGTCTTAGACTCTTCAATAGTAATAACACCATCTTTGCTTACTTTATCCATTGCATCTGCAACTAACTCACCAACTGTTTCATCACCAGCGGAAATAGCTGCAACTTTAGCGATTTGCTCTTTACCAGTAATTGCAGAACTCATCTTAGCGATTGCTTCTACTACACATTCAGTTGCTTTTCTCATACCTTTTCTCAAGATAATTGGATTTGCACCTGCTGCTAAGTTCTTCATACCTTCATTGATCATAGCCTGAGCTAACACAGTAGCTGTTGTAGTACCATCGCCTGCTACATCGTTTGTCTTAGTAGCAACTTCTTTAACTAGCTGAGCACCCATGTTTTCAAATGCATCTTCTAACTCAATTTCCTTTGCAATTGTAACACCATCGTTTGTAATTAATGGTGCTCCATAAGACTTATCAAGAACAACATTTCTTCCCTTAGGTCCAAGGGTTACCTTAACAGTATTCGCTAACTTATTTACACCTGCTTCCAGTGCTACACGAGCATCTATGCCGTATTTAATTTCTTTAGCCATAATATATGTCCTCCTAATTGTTTATCTCTTATTCTACAATTGCAACTATGTCATTTTGTCTTACAATAATATATTCTACGTCTTCTAATTTAACTTCAGTACCAGCATATTTTGAGTAGATTACTTTGTCTCCAACCTTTACCTGCATCGTAACTTCTTTTCCATCAACGATTCCGCCAGGACCAACAGCTACTACCTCTGCCTGCTGTGGTTTCTCTTTTGCCTGACCAGGCAAAACGATTCCGGATTTAGTTGTTTCTTCTGCAACTAATTGTTTTAATACAACTTTGTCTCCTAATGGTATTAATTTCATTGTAAAATCCTCCTTTAACAAAAACTTTGATGTTTATTAGCACTCATTTATATTGAGTGCTAATCATTGAATATATATTAGTGAATTTTCTTCCAAAGTGCAAATTCACTTTTTAAACCAATCTTTCAAAAAAACATACCATCTATTAATATGCTCTTTTATACTCATTTATTCTCAATTTTACTCTCTAAATCTCACTTTCTATATTTACATAACAACTTTATTGCTCCCTCTCATACTTTTTTCCCATTTTTC
Organism: Bacillota bacterium; assembly: GCA_023439125.1. Classification (GTDB taxonomy): domain Bacteria; phylum Bacillota; class Clostridia; order Lachnospirales; family Lachnospiraceae; genus Lachnoclostridium. The sequence continues at coordinate 123,476 of JAEXOU010000007.1, forward strand.
GCCATGTTTCTTGACTTTGTCACTTCACTATGGCACAATAAGTTAAGTCCAAAAAAGGAGATTAATTATGGATTCTAAAACAAGTAAAGTTTGCAAACGAATCATTGCTATAGTTTTCATTATCATATCACTTGGATTAATCGTTTCAACAATCAATGATTTTTTATTATTAAGATCCAGTTATCATATGGAAGATATCATTTTTAGTTATGCTATCATTATTGTTGCCTCCTTACTCGCATGCCTTCTACTTTGTTCCACAATCAAACAAAATAGATACAAGCACATCACTAAAATATTTACGATTTCAATCATTTTTACATACTATTGTTTCCTATTAATTTATCTATTATTCTTAAGTCGTAGCTATCTGTATATAAGTCCAGCAAATGATGGATTATTTGATAGACTACGCATGAATTCAAATCTCATACCATTTCATACAATTAATGCTTATGTTAATGGAGCTCATAATAAACGAATCGTTATCACTAATTTATTAGGAAACATGCTAGCCTTCATGCCAATGGCTTTTTTTCTTCCTACCTATTTTAGAAACCTAAAAGGGTTACTGCCCTTTGTTCTGAAGATGTTGTGGATCATATGCATCGTTGAAATCATCCAAGCAATCACAAATGTTGGATATTTTGATATCGATGATTTTATACTGAACCTAATGGGAGCAATCATTGCATTCTTCTTATGTAAACTAAAATTTATACGAGCGCTTTCCGATACAATACAATCTTAAACAGAATTGAACAAAAGTGTGTTTCGCACACTCTCACGAGCAACACTTTACAAGCACAGCTTTTGTTCCGCGCCGTAGCGTAGCGTAGTGCGCATATTTGCGTCCTTCTTTTTGGACGCTTTTTTCACCTTGCTAAAAGAATGATCGTCTTCGTATGGTTTCGTAGTGCCTTACAAGTCCACATGCCTTTTGTGGGCTTGTGAGTGTAACGCGCCGTAGAAAACATACGAGGACGATCATTCTTTTTTACAACCTTACTGAGTTTGTTTTAATGATAGTTCTTGGTAATGCGTCCTTAGAATTCTTCCAAGGTTCATTTACATAGCGATAATCAAACTTATCCGTAAACCATTCTAAATCATCACGAACACGCTTTAGATTTTCTAGGTATACGTGATTCAAATCTGAAATAAATTCATCAAGCATAGCACCTGAAAAATAATCTTGCCCTTTCTGATAAAGCAATCCATAATGATTGGAGCAAAAACCTTTTGATTGTCTAAATTTATTACGAAATTCCTCATCCTTCCTATATAAATACAGTAAAGACGAAATATGAAGTGCGAACATGCCATCAATCTTACGACATACATAGCAAGAGTGATTCAGGTTATTTATATAATCTACTGCATCAGATTCTTTCGTTTTCTTTTTAAATAATCCACCACTCGATGGTTTTAACTCCATCATCGGAGTTAAATCCTTTATCGTTCGGTCCATATGAGTTAATAGCATTAGGGCTAGGCCAAGACGATTCTGATTTTTGTACATTAACTTGATATGATCGGCGCAAAACCCAATCTTATCTGTTTCCATACGCACATCGTCTTCCATATAACTAGGCCCCATGACAAAGTCAATTGCATTGTTTTCCAATACTTCATACATGCTACATACGGGACATTCACAATCTTTATCAAAAGCATCATTTACTGGGATTGTATAGAGTTGTTCTTTCAATTATTAATTTCCTCCACAATCATTTGCTTTATTTGACGTGCTTTTTCTTTAATTCTTTCATTAGCTTCTCGAGAGATAATAACTTTAGAAATAAAGCGCATCGCTTCCTCATACTTTCCAATTCTTCTTGCAAGATCAGCTAATAGATATGTAATTGTCAACTCATCCATTCCACACATAGGAAATAGTTCTTTACCATATGCTTCAAAAAAACCTTCATATGCATTAACTAAAAAATCATGTTCTGAATTTTGTAATTCCTCAACGATTGTTTTATAGTCTTTCATATTCTCAGGAATCGCTTCTCTTTTTCCTCGAAGTAGCCATGCAGTCTTTAAACATGTATAAGCTTTTTCACTCAATTTTCCTTTTTTTACAATTGTATTGACTAAAGCAAGTTTATGTTTTGTAATTGCTTCATCATAAGTTAAAATATCTCCTTCTGGAGAGCCTCCTTTATAGGAGGCTGAAATATTTGCTTTAATCAATTTAGCCTGAGCACTCGTCATATAACTAAAAAAACGATTCAATGCTGCATATCCGCAGAAAGGGCATGCAATCACATCATATTTTAATGAATCTACTAACTGGTATTTTGGACGTAAATCAGTATCTGCTGACACTAATTTCACTTTGCCTGTTTTTACAGTTTTACTTTTAAATTCCTTATCACATACTGGACACTTATAACTTTTATCGAAGATATAGTCAGTTTCTGCTGCCTGCGCTGACTGTTCTTTTTTTTCTTGTTTTTTTTCAGTTTCATCCGACTCATAAACATCCAAATTGGATAATTTACCAAGTCCCACTGACTCTAATCCATCAAATAAGTTAGCCATCGTCCTTCCTCCTATACTGGTTTATAACTACTCTTTAGTGACGCTATACGATTAAATACAAGATGATCTTTTGTTGAATCCTTCGAATCAACACAGAAGAAACCATTGCGTAAGAACTGGAATCGTTCTAGACCTTTCGCATCCGCAAGACTTGGCTCTACATAGCAGTGATCCATAACGGTAATGGAATTTGGATTGATATTCATTGTTCCATCATCATTATATACACCTTTTTCTTCATCCACTAGATTCTCATATAATCTTGCTTCTACTTGGATCGCATGAGGAGCTGATACCCAATGAATGGTGCCCTTTACTTTACGTGCGCTAAAACCTGAACCACTCTTTGTTTCTGGATCATACGTACAATACACTTCTGTTACATTACCTTGTTCATCTGTCTTATAATCAGTGCATGTGACAAAATATGCATTCATTAGGCGGACTTCATTACCAGGGAATAAGCGGAAATATTTTTTCGGAGGTTCAATCATGAAATCTTCACGCTCAATATAAAGCTCACGACTAAATGGAATCGTTCTAGTTCCCATCTCTTCATTCTCTTGATTATTAGGAGCTTCAAGATATTCTTCTTTCCCCTCTGGATAATTTGTAATAATAAGTTTAATTGGATCAAGAACTGCATTTACACGTGTTGCCTTTGCTTTTAAATCCTCACGGATACAATACTCAAGCATTGCATAATCCACGGAAGAGTTACTCTTACTAACTCCGCAGAGTTCCATAAACATTCGAATGGATTCTGGAGTAAAACCTCTTCTTCTTAATGCACTAATTGAGACAAGTCTTGGATCGTCCCATCCATCTACGATACCCTCTTCTACAAGCTTCTTAATATAACGTTTACCAGTTACAACGTTTGTAAGATAAAGCTTTGCAAACTCAATCTGCTTAGGTGGATTTTCATATTCTAACTCTGTTACAACCCAATCATATAATGGACGATGATCTTCAAATTCTAGTGTACAAATGGAATGAGTGATTCCCTCAATTGCATCTTCGATCGGATGAGCAAAATCGTACATTGGATAGATACACCATTTATCTCCAGTATTATGATGCGTCATACGAGCGATACGATAAATAATTGGATCTCTCATGTTCATATTTGGTGATGTCATATCGATCTTCGCACGAAGAACCTTAGTGCCATCATCAAACTCACCATTTTTCATACGCTCGAATAAATCAAGATTCTCTTCTATACTGCGTTCTCTATAAGGGCTATTTTTACCAGGCTCAGTCAATGTACCACGATATTCTCGCATTTGCTCTGGAGTAAGATCGCAAACAAACGCTTTTCCCTTTTTGATTAATTTAACTGCTGCTTCATACATCTGATCGAAATAGTCTGATGCAAAAAATACACGATCTTCAAAATTACCGCCAATCCAACGTACATCTTCCTCGATGGACTGTACGAATTCTGTTTTTTCCTTCGTTGGGTTTGTATCATCAAAACGGAGGTTAAACTGACCACCATATTTGTTTGCTAAACCACTATTCAGTAAAATTGATTTGGCATGTCCAATGTGAAGATAACCATTCGGTTCCGGTGGGAAACGTGTGATCACTTTTTTACATCGTCCTTCTGAAATATCTTTATCAATAATTTGCTCAATAAAATTTTTAGAAACTATCTCTTTCTCTTCTTTTTTAACCTCATTCTCAACATCGTTACTCATGATGTTCCTCCTGTTTCGTTCAATCTACCAGTACTCACATACGCATGTAAATCCAAGCATTTCGTTTATGCTAATTATCATATCACAATTTGGAGAATTAGGAAAGACCTATGTTATTGCTTTGATGCACGGTATTCTGCTAGCAATAAATCAACCATTCTTCCATAACTTTGTACCCCATCTTCTTGATCATTCATTTTTAGATACGTATTATTGATTTGGTCTGCAATATTACTTATTGTCTTGTTTTCAAATTGTCTCCAATATTCTGAGTTTGCATTCAAATCAATTCTTACTTTCGTGCTATAGGTAGAAGAAACCTCATAATATAATTCTGGATTCTTATCATATAGAGCATTTCCAGAAATAATCAATGCTAGCATTAAGCCACTATATTGTATCTCCTTATGATCAGATGCCGTACAAGCCAAGTAGGAAATATAGTTTGCTTCGTCTTCTCTCATAAAGCCACGTAGATGAGCCATCTCGTGTGCCATAGTAGAAGGAATCGAATAATCTGGAATATCAATATTAACATTTGCCTCCATTGTAAATGGCCAAAAAATCCCCGTAAGCTCCATACGTGACATTATTTTAGAAGCGATTAATGGTTTTGCCTTTGGATATGAACCAGACAAAATCGGATATTTCTCTGAAAGGTTATGGTATGCTTTGACAACCTCTTCATTCATTTTCGAATTGGACGCCGAAAATTTGTACACACCAAAAATATCTTCCGAATTAATCTGACTTCGTATCATATTCGCTCGATCGGATAAAGATAGACATAACTCTTTCAATTCTTCTTCCGAGGAATCTTGAATCGTTAGATTGCTATAATGAGAAAAAGGGTACCGGTAATAATTCACTCCACACCCAATTGTATAGATAAAAAACAAGATACTTAGAACACAACCAACATTCAACATTCCCTTTTTAATGAGATAACCCCGTAAAGCTCTTATCTTCTGATTTTGTCCATTCTCAGTCTTACACCGTACAACGCGAAGGATAAATCGTACAAATACTATAGTTAACAAAATTGGTGTAATCAGTAATGTTACTTCCCCAATAGAAAAAGGTATGAATCCCGTTATGGTTGAAATTACAATAGAATAAACATGATAGATTCGCTTTGCAAAGACTTCTTCTGCAAAAGTACTGTTTGCTTTTGCTAGATATGTAATAAAAAAAGAAAGGGGAATAAGTAATAAAATAAATACCCGTTTTAATTTTATTAACCTTTTCATTCTCATTCCCCTTTTCTTCTATTGTTCTTTAAACATAATCTCTATATTTCCACTCGATACCTTCAATGATATCTCTTTTTCACCACCATGGTCAATCGATACATTGTTTTCGTAAGTGGAATCCCCAATTTGGACTGAACCATATTGAGATTTGATGTCATACTTGTAGTCATCCATCTGACCGAGAAGCTTCATAGAGATGTTACCATAAGAATTCTCTACTTGTATTTCATCTACGAATGCATCCGTAATGCTCAAATTTCCACTATCAAAATTACCATGGAGTTTTTCAAGCTTCACACTTGATAAATTATTTTCTCCGTATTTATTCTCCAACTCTAATTCCTTACAGTATAGATTGGATAGATCAAGCTTTCCACTATTCATAGTTATATTCAAAGAATCCATCCATTGATTCTCATCGTCAATCGTACTAAGCTTAATCTCACCGTATTCGTTTTCAATCTGTGCTTTATTTAAATTACTATTCTCAAGTGTTAATTTACCAGAAGAGAGTTCAATATCTGTTAATGTTGCAGCACAATTAGAAATAATCGTATCTCCATACTGATTCAAAACAGTTAACTCATTCGTTAAAAAACCTCCAATTAAGCAATCTCCAGATGATTTTTGAATTTTAATCGATTCAAAATTACATGTCGACGGCACATAAATCTTGAGATAATTATTCTCCTCCTGACGAATGGAATAGGAGCCCGTATTCATTTTACTGTCTGAAAAAGTTAAAGTTCCATCATTGATTGAAAGCTTTGGTTCGTTATTAATGTAATAATAGGAGTACTCGATATAGTAATTGTCTGAGGCAATAATCTCAAAATCTGCGTAAACTGAGTCTACGTCTATGTTGGTAATCTGATCAATTGCAACTTTATCAGAATAAAAATGTGTCATATCTTCTTCTGTATATACTTTTTCCATACTAAAATTAATCCTGTTACATCCGGATAAAATAATTACTAATATGCTAATACAAGATAACATTCCTAATCTTTTCTTCATCTCGTCATCTCCTAAGTTATTATCTTACTAAACTTAACCCTATACTCCACTAATTATACCATAACGGATGATAAAGATAATTAAGAAACGATTAGAGATGCAGTTTTTTATCACATAAACGAATGAATTCTTCAATTTGAATTTTTACCTGTTCTAGTGCATCCTTCCAAAACTCTGGTCGTGTCAAGTCAATCCCTGCATAACTTGCAACCTCTTCCACATCACAAACAGTTGTTGCATGTAGTAATGACTTATATTTCGGTAAAAAAGCTTCTCCTTCCTTAAGATACTTTGCATATAAGCCTCGTGCAAATAAACCTCCAAAAGCATAAGGAAAGTTATAAAAGCTAATATTTCCAGAATAATAATGTCCCTTGCATACCCACATATATGGATGTAACGCCTCTGAGTTTAATCCATTCCCATAAGCCTTTTTCTGAGCTTGTAGCATGATTTCCTTTAATTCATCGGAAAACATAAATTGCTCTTTGCACTGTTCAAACACCTCTGTCTCGAATAAATATCTAGAATAGATATCGCATATTATTTGCGTTAAATCTTGAAGCTGACCTTCAATCAATGTAAAACGCTCGTCTTCTGATGCCTCTGAAATTGCAGCATTCAGAATAACATTTTCGTTAAACGTGGAAGCTGTTTCTGCCACTGGCATCGAATAATCTAAATTGAGTATACGATGATTATGAATATTTTCATTATGGAATGCGTGACCTAATTCGTGTGCTAAGGTTACTACATCTGATAAAGTCCCATTAAAATTGGTTAGGACACGACTCTGTTGTTTTGATTGAATATTGCAACAGAATGCTCCCCCAACTTTCCCTGAGTGAGGATAAAAATCAATCCATTCCTCATCGAAAGCTTTCTCAACCATATCAGCCAATTCCTTAGAAAAGCCCGAAAAATGATTTATAAGATAAACTTTTGCTTCTTCGGCAGAAAACTTTGTTTCACTTTCTCCAACAGGTGCGAATAAATTGTACCAGCTTAATCCATTTCTTTCGCCTAACAGCTCTGCCTTTTTACGAAGATAGCTATGAAATACTGGAAGATATTCCTCTATTACTTGCCACATCGTATCTAATGTTTCTTTTTTCATATGTGACTGTTCTAATGTCATCGCAAGTGGGGACTCGTAGCCTCGCATCTTACAAAGTGCACTTACTTGTCCCTTAATACTATTTAGGGAAAAGCAAATAGAGTCTTTAATCTTATCATAACAAGCTAGTTCTGCTTCATAGGCAGCTTTACGAACATTAACATCCTTGTCATATGCAAGATTACGCAACTGAGTTAATGTCTTTTCTTCTCCACAGTATTCACCTTTTACAGAACTTGTTAAGTAACTATGAAGATTCTCCCAAGCCATCGAACCTGTGATATCTAATTTTGCAATTACTTCTTCAGCTTCATCACCAAGTAAATGTTTACTTTCCTTTTTAATTTTATTGAGTAAGTAAGTATAGCTTTCTAGTCTTTTATCTCCTGTAACAAATTCTTCTACGTTCTCAATCTTAGAGAGATATTTTTTAAAAATAGACTCCGCTTTTGCACAATCACTCGTCTTTTGTGAAATCTGACTAAGATAGGAAGCACTTTGGGCATTCGATGTATCCGTTGATTGACGTAGACTACAATATACGATAAGACATTCTTCTAATTGAATTTTTGCTTCCCATAAATCACATATTTGGTTGACAATCCGAAGACTCACTTTATCTTCAACATTTACAATTTCATTCGCAAGTTGATTCATATCCTCACAAATACATTCTAACTTACTCAAATCATTGAAAAATGCTGGATCTTCATATCCTTTATATAAAATATCTAAATTCCACTCTCTGTTCATAGTACTCCTTTATCAAAATCTATTCCTTACTTTTGACAAATTCCTTTCTTCTCAATTTATGTTTCTATTGTCTTAAATATGAAATATCTTAATTTCACATCCTTTTATGTACCTTAGTGTCTCAATTACAGTACTCATTATAACAAATATAGAACATCAAAACAACCACTCTCGCATTGGAGAGTGGTTGTTTTACCTACTATAAAAACTACTTTTGATTAGTAAAAATCATTCTGTTGTGGTCCAAAACCCTCTCTTTTTACATTATGGGTTTGATTTTGATTCTCAACCTTCACCTTTTGTGTTATACTGTTGAATTCCTCATTTTTCTTTTTTTGTGCTTGTTTTTCAATTTCAACCTTCGGTTTGTTCTTGTTCATATTCTCTCCATTTCTTTGAGCAGGATAACGTGATATCTAGTGATTCTGAACATATGCTGCTGCACTCTGTCCAGCAATTCTTCCAAATACGATTACCTCTGCAATCGCATTACCACCAATTCGATTTGCACCGTGTACACCACCAGTAACTTCACCTGCTGCAAATAGACCAGGTATTACTGCTCCTGTCTTCGAAAGAACCTGAGCTTGTGTATCAATTTGTACACCACCCATCGTATGATGGATTGCTGGAGCAACCTTTATTGCATAATATGGAGCTACTGAAATAGGCTGATCCATACCAGTTGTACGGTTAAATGCATCCTTCTTAGAATGATTAATTGTGTCATTCCAATCTGCTACTGTTTTGATTAAAGTTTCTGAATCAACACCAATTTTAGATGCCAAATCAGAAAGATTATCTGCTTCCTCCACTAAGCCAGCACTAACATAAGTCTCAATCGCACTTAGTTTATCTCGAACTTGTTGATCGAAGATAAGGTATGCAAAACCACCTTCTTGTTCCATAATAGCTTTGGAAACTAAATCTCTTGTACTTAATTCATTAAAGAAACGCTCACCGTTCTTATTTACTAAGATTGCTCCATTTCCACGTACAGACTCTGTAATTAAAGTACTTGTCTCCTGTTCAACCGTTGGATGTACCTGAATCTGCTCCATATCAATTACATTAGCACCAACCGCTTCGGCCATCTTAATACCGTCACCAACAATACCAGGGGCATTGGTTGTTTTAAATCCTGCAAAGTCTGGATTGTATTTTGCAACCATCTCCAAATTTGCTCCAAATCCGCCAGTAGCTAATACGACAGCTTCACAATTGATCGTATATTTTGTATTCTTTCCATTCGCTACAACACCGGTAATTACACCATCTTTTGTAAGTAACTCCGTTGCTGCTGTATTATAAAGAATTTCCACATTCTTATCTGAAAGTTGTTTTGATAATGCTTGAACAATATATGGGCCAACTGCTGCTCCGCCTTCCGGCGCATGCATTCTTTTAAACGAAGCACCACCAGAAATAGTAAGAGATGTTAATGGAGCTCCAATGCTCTCTAACCAATCAACACCCTCTGCAGATTTTTCCGCTAACGTACGAACTAATTCTTCATTGTTAATATAATTTCCACTACTCATGGTATCATCAATAAATACCTCAACGGAATCATTAACGCCCTCACTCTTTTGAAGTTTGGTTCCTGCAGCATTCATTCCGCCTGTTGCCTTGATTGTATTGCCACCAACCATTTCCTGTTTCTCAATTAAAATTACTTTTAATCCATTATTCGTTGCTTCGAGTGCTGCTGTCATACCGGCACCGCCAGCTCCTATAACAACAAGGTCTGCTGACTTTGTTTCTTCCACTGGTGTAGCAGCCTGTTCTGTTGGGGTTACTTTAGCTGGTAACGTTTTCACATCGACACCGGCACTTGTAAGCGCTTGTGTAACAGCGTCTACAACTGCTTTACTGGAGTAAGTAGCTCCTGATACACTATCAACATTGATCGTTTGTTGTTCCACCATCGCTGTTGGAAGATTTTCGATTGCAACTGATCCAATACCATTGGTCTCATTCTCGCCAGTGCATGTGATTGACTCAATCCGATTGGCACTTAGTACAACGGTTGCTTTTACTTCACCACCATATCCAGTAGCTTTACCCTCATATGTTCCTGGCGTATAAATTCCTGCTGCTGGAGTTTGTTGTTGGTTATTGTTCTCGTCATCTTTTTTTGCACAAGATGCCATAGCAGCTGCAAATACCAAAATCATAAAAATTGAAAAGATACGTTTTTTCATTGCTCCTCCTATTGTCATAAATATTGCAATATGACATTATATTGATAGCAATAGTTTGCATATATTTTCTATTTTTATTCGTTGATCTATCAGTGAATCATGGATATTTCACTACCGATTACATCTTTAATTCGTTTTTTTGCCTGTAATAATTTTTTCTCATATTTATCTTCAACAGATCGTCGATTCATAATTGGCATAATAACATAAGATTTCTTTTGATAAGAGGATAAAACTTTTATTGGATAATAACCAATGGGTCCTGCATATACCCCACTCTCGTCTTTATGTAGTATTAGTTCTAATAAAATCGTATCACTATTAATCTCACGTGTCATACTTGATACAAGATTACCCATAGAATACATACAAAGTACACTCCTACCATCCTTGGTTTCTAAATATTCAGCTTTCTGTAAACAGTGAGGATGGGAACCTAGTATCAGATCAACTCCTGCTTCTGCTATCTCTTTCGCATGTTCTTTCTGTCTTTTGGTAACCTCATAGGTATTCTCCGTTCCCCAGTGATTATATGCAATAATATATTCTGCGCCAAGCTTTTTGGCAGCTTTAACATCCTTTTCAACTTTATCTTTACTATAACAACTTACTAACTTGTCCACCTTGCTTACCGATAATGTATTTCTAGCATTGATAAGTTCCGTATAGGATAGAATGGCGACCTTAATTCCATTGACTTCATATAATAAAAACTGCTGCTTGCCTTCCTCTGCAAAAGTACCAGTGTGTGCAATACCTTTATCGTCCAATTGCTCTATTGTTTCCGTAACACCTAAAGCCCCACCATCTAAACAGTGATTATTTGCTGTAACTACTGCTCCCACGCCTGCAAAATTTAAAGCATCTAGATAACTTTCCATTGCGTTGCAGTTCGGATTATTATGAACCATTTTTTGCTGATAGGTATATGGATTCGAAGAAGAGATTAGCGTTTCTAGATTACCTACTACCAAATCAGCAGAAGAAAACATTCCCTCCAAGTACATAAAGCTATCTTGAAAATCAAAAACTCCTTTCTCATAAGCAGCATTTTGTTGACCTCCAAGGCACATCAAATCTCCAGTAAACATAATAACCGCAGTTGAATTGTCCTTTTTTGTAATTGTAATAATCTCAGATGTCGATTTCGTCTCCTTTTTGTAACTTATACCTGCATTGATTGGTTTACTCAAAAAGTAGAAAGGGGACTCGTAAAAGCTTGTCAATCGATTGTTAAAAGGTTGATTCATAAAAGAAAATGCCTGTACTTCTTCACCGATAACAAGTGATAAAATACAGGCATACATACCTACGATTAAAAGCCACTTGGTCCACGCTCTTAAAGTTCTGGATTTCATTGTATCCTGCTCCCTATTTTGAACTTTTCGTCACGTTAGAACCTAGAAGTGTTTCACTCCAAGGCCTAATTTCTTTGATATCTTGTATCTTGAAATAGCCCTTAATCAATTAAAAATTCCAATTATTATCCCGAGTTCCTGCAGCTTCTCTTTGTACATTATACTTTATATTGAGGAATGCATTAAAATCTCTCTTATATGTATTCATTAAACCAGCATCATAGCCAATTACCATATGAGGACATTGCTGTAATAGTTGCTGAAGTACTGTATGTGCTGTATTCTCATCAATATTAACATTAGTTTCTTTCTTGTCTACATCATAAAAACGAAGCTGACTAACCGAATTCTTACCTGTTCTTTTAAAGTAATAAACCCATACCTGTTTTGAAAGTGGTAATAAACTCAATGTAGTACCTTTTGAGTAGTAGAAATATTTGCGACCTAACCTATATTTTCTATCAAGCGCTGTAGCACTTAAAAAATCAGCTTCAATACCCTGCATCGTTTCCCTATCATTTTTAGCAAGATATCTCTTTATGTAACGCATATGACTATCACTAAAGAATCTGATTACACTGATAATCATAAAGATTATGAGTATAACACTGACCGCATAAATTAAATACGTAAAAAAGTAATCAACTCCACCAACAGTCTCGTCATCAATGTAATATGGAATGGAATATTCCCAACCTTCTTGCCCATAATTATCTATAATAGCTTCTTTATAAAACTCAAGCATAACACCACTCATCTTAGTAAATGTACCAGTAACTCTGAACCTATCTTCTTCTTCATAATCATAAAATACTTCTTCAAAAACATCTGCACGATCTGTTCTAAGCATAATCCCGTAGATGTAGCCGTTACCTGTTTGTTCATCATACATTTCACACGCGTGGCACATACTTGTCGTTGTTTTAATATGTGTAGTTGTATTCTCACTATACTCCTCAGCAAAACCAACAAGATGATAATCAACATCGATTGTTACATACTTTCCTTCTAGATCCTTTAGCTCATCCCTATCCCAGTTAGCCGAGTATGTTATGTCAATTGGTCCTTTTATTAAATCGATAAAAGAACACTTTGTAATTACTAAGCCAACTGCAATAAGCACTGTACATGTGATAATTATTGCTAGTAGACCTCGTTTTGCCTTATATCTAAGTACCTCGTTCATATTACCTCCACTTAATTTCTTATGTTTTTTTTTTTACTTTCAATTAGTATGCTATCATACATGGTAATAAAATACAATCCTAATTTCTTACTTTAATTACTTGTTTTTTCTAACATTCTTCGTTTCTATAATTATTTTCCAATCATATCCTATAGACCTTTTACTAATTTTTTTATATGCTAGGAATAAAACATTTGTTCGAATCACAGGAGATAAAAATGAAAGCAAAAGCACATGTAATCGGTGGAGTTCTTTTTACAGCCTCTACCATATTCTTACTAAAGCACTATAAAGTTGATTATCCTTTGTCTTATACAGAGATTTTCTTTGGAGGATTTTTTGGTAGCTTACTACCAGATATCGATCATAAAAAGAGTCTGTTCGGATCTATTTTTCATTTGCCAGTAAAACACAGAACACTAACACATAGTCTCTTATTTCTATTAATGCTTAGTGTGATTGTTGCTCAATATAACCTTAGCCTTGCAATTGGCTTATTCGTTGGGATGTTTAGTCATCTATTTCTTGATATGGCTGGTCGTAAATCTGCCGGTATCTGCCTCTTTTATCCTTCTAAGAAGAAATACGGTTTCTTTCGTTTGCCATAGTTATTACATAAAAGTGGACATACTATCATATATTATTCTAATTGCAAAATGATATATAACGTGACTCAATTGTCAATCATTCAATAGACAATCATACCCAACAATCAATTATATCCAACAATAAATGATACGGAATGGTGACAATTATTTTATATCAAATATACTTGCTAGTGAGGTGACCGAATGAATTGTAATCAACATGCACACCCGAAAACATATAACATTCTTAAGTTTTTATTTATCATGGGATTTGGTACACTTCTTCATTTTACGTTCAAGTGGTCCAATCAGAACCGTATTGTTGCTCTTTTTTCCGCAGTCAATGAAAGTACTTGGGAACACCTTAAATTATTGGTATTTCCACTATTGTTAGTTGATGTCTTCGAATACATTAAGTTTGGTCATAATTGCGATAATTACATGATTGCAAAAGCATTAGGCTTATTGAGTGGTATAATGTCTATTATTGTACTTCATTACACCTATAAAGGTGTAATCGGAAAAGGAATACTATTTTTAGATATTACAATCTTTCTTGCTAGTATTATAATCGCTATATCTGTATCTAACATTATTCTAAATCGTCATCTATTGGAATCTAAAATATATCAGATCATTGGTGGTATCATCATTCTAGTTGTTATCATTTCATTCATGTTATTTACCTATTATCCACCAAAGATTAATCTATTTATGGACCCTCCAACCAAACAGTATGGATATCCAGATTAAGAAGACTAATAATGAACCAGGAGAAAACCACTCTAGGAGCTTCCCCTGGTTCTTAATTGGAACTTACTCAATAATACTTATCTTCAAACGCAACATAGAATCTTAACATAAAAGTAAATTTAACTAAAAGATTTACTTTCCCATAAAATCATCAAAAGCTTTACGTCCTTCCTCAGATTTATACTTTATCTTATTTAACTCTACAAGCCTTGCATCGACTTTATCTGCCGCCGCTTTTATTACTGGAACGTTTACAACAGCACCTAAGGGAAACACTTTTCTTATTTCTCCGGATAACTGAGCAACTACATCATACTGTAATTTTTCTGCACGATTTGCCATTGCTAATATACGCTTTTGTTTGATTTTTAAACTTTTACGTTGAGAGATTCTATAGGAAACTCCACGCGCTACCATAGCTATTCTTGGCTGTCTTACCATTCCTTCTGATTGATCTACAATATTTTTTAATCTAGCATTCGTACTCTTGACTTTTGATTGTCTAGGCATTATCCGACACCCCCTGACGAGAATCAGTAGTTACTACATATTCTCCGAACATATTAATGCAATCAATCATCTCATATTCTCCTGGTTTAAGATCTTCTATTATATATTCTATGGAATGCTTGCTTGCCTTTTGTCTTATACTTACTTCTTTACATCGTGCAAATCCGACCTTTTTTACATCAATGATATAGATGACAGGAAAAAAAGCCTCAAACGTTGGATTCGCACATAATTCTCCTATTTTAGTATATGCATCATTGTCAATTATCCCATCATCTAATTTTAATTTTGCTCCTCTTAATATACCTGCTATATTAGCTTCTATCTCTTTGGCATGTACATCCCCAGTATGAATCTGTTGGATGTATCTTTGTATAATGGTTTGAGGATCGGATGTTGGTGGTTGTTTCATATCATGAAATTTGGTGGAACACCAACAGTAATGGATATCATTGTAATAATCGTGATTTATTTTCCAAGCAAAATGCGTACCGACTGAATAAAGTATATTGTTTTTTAATTTTCTCATACTCGTTACGCCTCCTTGTTAACTGATTATTTAAATAATTTTGCAACATTATGATATATGAATAAGTATTAAATTTTTACTCTACTTTTGTTTAGAATGGAAACTTGTTTCAACTTTGTTAAAGTTGTTCTAAGTGACTTTATTTTTCATGTATTGCAAGAACTTTAGTAGAACTCCTCATGTCCATTTCTTATAATCACCTTTTGTTGCTCTCACAACTATCCTTCGAATTGACATTTCGGCGTTTCTACTACTACCTCCTTCCATCAATCTAAATGCTATACCTATACCAATTAGCTAGATACTTTTTCACTCTAAATCCCATAAGGTTCTTACACTTCTATAATTGTCTAGTATCCTTAGCAAATATTCACATGTAAATCTCCTATATATCTAGTATAAATATATTTTCCATATTTTGTCAATAGACAAACTATTAATAAAAAATTATATGGTTAATTACGAATTGTAGGTTAATATTTTTTCGCTATCAAATAGAACTGATATCAAAATTTTACGATCCTTACAACATTATTTATATAATCATTAAAATATAAGTTGCTCGTTGAATCTAATCTTACTCCATGAACACATAATTTAGCATCAAGCGCCTTTATTCCGAATCCAGTATAACCTTCTTGCCCATTACCCGCTATCGTATAAACTGAATCTTGTTTGAAATCTACCATTCGTATCCGATGATGTCCTGTATCCGCAATCAATATATTACCATCCAAAGATATTTCTACTGCATGAGGAGCCTCCATTCCTATTGTCCCTTTTTCATGTTTGATCCTACCAATATAGCAATCAGAAACCTTTTCAAACTCAGAAATCGGACCTGGTATTCCTTTCCCAACTATTGTTCTTATTACTTTTGTTTCTGCATGTATTTTTCTGACAGCAAAATTCAAGCTGTCCATAATATAAATATTATCTTCTTGATCGATAGCTAGTCCATACACATCGTTTATCTCTGCCTTCTCTGCTGTCTCACCATCGCCACTATACCCTTTAGTCCCTGTTCCAGCGTATGTTGTTATAATCCCTTTAAAATCAATTTTTCTTACTCTGTCATTTCTATAGTCATTAAAATATACATTTCCCTTCTGATCAACTACTATACCAGCAGGTTCGTTGAGTTTTGCTTCACAAGCCATAATATTATCGCCATTATATCCAGCTATCCCACATCCTGCGATGGTTACTATAATCCCAGTTTTGGCATCAACCCTTCTTATTCGATGATTATAGGTATCCGCAATAAATAAGTTATTATCTGCATCTACAAATATCCCCTCTGGTCCATTTAATTTAGCATGGATAGCCAACTCCCCATCTCCATCAAATCCACTTACCCCACAACCTACCACTGTTGTGATAAGGTTAGTTTTTTTATTAATTTTTCGGATTATATGATTATGTACTTCTGCAATATAAACATTATCTTCTTTATCAATTGCTAATCCGGCTGGTCCGTTCAGCCTAGCCCTGCTAGCATCTTCTCCATCTCCACTATATCCAGCTTCACCAATCCCTGCGATTGTATCTATTTTCCCTAATAGGAATTTATTGTCAATTATCATTAATCTATCCTCCTCAATAAAATGTTATCATTAGTATACCAAACAGAATATGACAACAGTATGTCAGGTTATAACGATGTATATGATAAACGAGTCAGAGTAGCTTCCTATTGCAAAACAATAGTTACTTTACACGCTCTCACAGGGAACACTGTACAATCACTACTTTATATAAAAAAAGAAAGCCTTCATCGAAAGGCTTCCTCACTACATAATATTAAGCTGATGACGGGAATTGAACCCGTGACCCCTTCCTTACCAAGGAAGTGCTCTACCTCTGAGCCACATCAGCCTGTACGCTTACGCGTCCGAGAAATATAATAACATAATAACTGCGAAAAATCAAGTAGCAAATAAAAAAACTTAACCGAATTGTATATTCATTATGTACAATTTTGTTAAGTTTCTTCCGCTAATGCATCATTCAATTTTTTCTTAATTCTCTGTAATCCGTTATCAATTGCTTTTGGTTTCTTATTCATAACCCGAGCAATCTGTGAATATCCGTAATCTTGTAGATATAACGTCAAGATATCCTTTTCAAATTCTGATAAACGTTCCATCAGTTTTGCTTCCAATCGCTGCGTGTTCTCTTTGTCGATCAGCATCTCCTCTGGATTCATACTTCTAGCGTGTGCTATATTTGCAACATAAGTAATGGAATTAATGTTTTCCTGATCCTCATTATCGTTATGTGTATCAATCGAAATGTAATTATTCAACGGCTGATTTTTCATTGTGTTCGAAGTCTTTATCGCAGAGTACATCTGTCTAGAAACACATAAATCTGCAAAGGTTAGAAAGGAGGCTGCTTTATCTGGCTGATAATCTCTGATTGCTTTGTACAAGCCAATCATCCCCTCTTGAATAAGGTCTTCGCGATCACCACCAATTAGAAATAATGCCTTTGCCTTTTTTCGTACTAGATTTTTGTATTTACTAATCAGATAGTCCATTGCGATTCGGTCCTCATGGTGAATAAGCGCAATGATATCTTCATCTGCCATCTCATCATAACACTTATTCTCCATAAAAACCTCCAATTTACTTAAATTTTCTTTGACGTACTATTTCAAAAGCTAAAACACCCATTGCTACGGATGCGTTGAGGGAATCAATATTACCACTCATAGGAATCTTCGTAATGAAATCACACTTTTCTTTCACAAGGCGAGAAACTCCATCCCCTTCGTTACCAATCACTAAACCAATAGGGCCAGTAAGGTTTTGACGATACATAACTTCGCCATCCATATCAGCACAAACAAACCATAAGCCTTTGTCCTTTAATTCCTCCATCGTTGCAACTAGATTGGTAACTTTAGCAACCGGAACATAATTAATTGCTCCTGCACTGACTTTTGCTACTGTTCCTGTTAATCCAACGGCTCTGCGCTTTGGAATAATAATACCATG
Organism: Bacillota bacterium; assembly: GCA_023439125.1. GTDB lineage: Bacteria > Bacillota > Clostridia > Lachnospirales > Lachnospiraceae > Lachnoclostridium. The sequence continues at coordinate 142,001 of JAEXOU010000007.1, forward strand.
AACTCCAGCCTGATTTGCAGTTCGAATCATTGCGCCTAAGTTATGAGGGTCTTCGATTCCATCTAAAATCAGAATAAATGGAGCCTCTCCCTTTTCTTTTGCTGCATTTAAGATATCATCTACTTCTGCGTAATCGTAAGCTGCTGCATAAGCGATCACTCCTTGATGCTTTCCATCCTCTGACATCTGATCAAGACGCTCTTTTTTTACGAATGTAATAATCGTATCACCTTTTTTAGCCTCGCGTATAATTGTCTTAATCGGGCCATCTTGACAACCATCTAGGATAAATAAACGGTCAATCGTTTTTCCTGCACGAAATGCTTCTATTACTGCATTACGCCCTTCAATTGTTAATTCTTCGTATCTCATTCTATACCTTTCCTAAACAGTCCTTCCTTGTACTCGTGTCATATACATAAACACGATAGATACACTGTTCCTGTTAAATTATGAATTCGTCTCGATTCGGTCAAGTGCTTCTTTTACTAAATATAAGATTCGATCCAGCTCCTCTTTTAGATATAAATATCCAATTAAAGCCTCAAAACCAGTTGCAGTTCGATAATCCGTTACTGAAGCATTTTTCGCCGTCGTAAATGACTTTGCATTCCGGCCACGTTTAAATACTGCCACTTCCTCTTCACTGAGTAAATCCATAATGGCATGTACCATATCTTTTTGAGTTACTGCCTTAACTAATTTACTTGCATGTTGATGAAGACGATTGACTTGAGCATTCCCTTTTTCCACTAACATCGTTCGAATAATCAAATCATAAATACTATCACCGATATAAGCTAATGTTAGTGGAGAATAGGTACGAATATCTGTGGTTGGAAGTGCAAAGGTTTGACGAACCTTAGCAACTATGCTCTCTTCCATTTTACACCTTCTCTGGTATCTTCCAGTATAATACCTTTTTCTAATAGCAGATTACGAACTTCATCTGCTCTAGCGAAATCTTTATTTTTTCTAGCATTCTGTCGTTCTTGAATCAATTGTTCAATATCTTCGTCTAGAATTTCCTCTTTTTTCGCAGTTTCTAGACCAAGTATATCACACAAAGTAGTAATGTTGCAAAGCACATTTTCGATAAATTCTGCACTGCTATCAACTGTTACATTCGTATTCGCTAATTTCACCATTTCAAAAATAGCAGTAACAGCATCTGCTGTATTAAAATCATCATCCATTACTTCTTCAAAACGTTTCTTTTGTTCCTCGAATAAACCTAGGATGTCTTTTTCAGCATCGGTTAATTTTGAAGTAGTATCCTTCTTTTCTTCCTTCACCTTTTGCTTGAATTTCAAGGATTCTACTGCAGTTTGAATACGTTCAAAACCATTCTTGCAGGAATCAATAATTTCACGGCTAAAGTTAATTGGGCTTCTATAATGTACACTTAATAAGAAGAAACGTAATACTGCTGCGTCATATTCTTCTGTGATTTCACGTACTGTAAAGAAGTTCCCTTCTGATTTTGACATCTTCTTATTATCGACATTCAAAAATCCGTTGTGCATCCAGTACTTTGCGAAATATTTTCCAGTGCAGCATTCTGTCTGTGCAATTTCATTCTCGTGATGAGGGAATATTAAGTCTTCACCACCTGCATGAATATCAATCTGTTCTCCAAGATATTTCTTACTCATAACAGAACATTCGATATGCCAGCCAGGTCTTCCTTCGGACCAAGGCGATGTCCAGTATGGTTCTCCTTCTTTTTTTGGTTTCCACAATACGAAATCTAATGGATCTTCTTTTTCATCCGCCACTGCGATACGAGCACCCGACTCTAACTCATCGATATTTTTTTTACTTAGTTTACCATACTCTGGATAACTTCTCGTTCTAAAATAAACAGTTCCATTTTTCTCATATGCATGACCTTTATCAATTAAATCCTGAATCATCGCGATCATACCGTCAATCTCTTCGGTTGCTTTCGGGCGTGTTGTAACAGGTTTCACGTTGAGAGCCTTCGTATCTTTTTCGAATTCTGCAATATAGCGTTGTGAAATCTCCTGTGCTGTTACCCCTTCTTCAATCGCCTTTTTGATAATCTTATCATCAACATCCGTAAAGTTGGATACAAAATTCACATCATACCCTTTATACTCTAAGTATTTTCGAACGGTATCAAATACTACTAATGGTCTCGCATTTCCAATATGGATAAAGTTATAAACGGTAGGACCACAAACATACATACTTACTTTACCGTCTTCAATTGGTACAAATTCTTCTTTTGTTTTTGTCATCGTATTATAAATTTTCATCTTAGTTCTCTCCATTCATAATTTTTTTATCTTTCATGATTGAGTAAATTAATTTTTCTAGTTCTTATCCAATTTTGCAAGTACTTTTTTAATCTCTTCAACTTCTTGCCTTAATAACTTATTTTCCTTCTGTAAGCATTCCAAATCACACTTAACTGGATCTGGTAGATGCACTTGGTCTAACTCTTCTCTAGGTACCTTGACATTATCTCGTTTCACAACTCGACCTGGAACACCTACAACCGTTGAATTCGGAGGTATCTCGGATAGCACAACGGAACCGGCCCCTATCTTTGAATTCTCTCCAACAGTAAAGGAACCTAATACTTTAGCACCAGCACTAATCATAACATTATCACCAATCGTTGGATGACGCTTTCCCTTTTCTTTACCTGTTCCACCTAATGTCACCCCTTGATATAAGGTTACATTATCTCCGATAATTGCTGTCTCCCCAATGACAACTCCATGACCATGGTCGATAAACAATCCCTTACCAATGGTTGCTCCTGGATGAATCTCAATTCCTGTTTTTCTTGCAGTTCTTTGGGAAAACCATCTTGCTAACAAGTAGTGTCCATTCTTATATAATTTATGCGATATTCTGTGTCTTATCAATGCTTTAAAACTCGGATACAGAAACACTTCCAAATTGGATTTTATAGCAGGATCTCGTTCTTTGATGATCTTCATCTCTTCCTTTACGAAACTGAAAAATCCCATACTTATCTCTCCTATCTAATATCTTCATAACCTTTTGTTATGTAAACCCCCACAGCCCTTATGTACCGCTACGAACTTCATTCAAGCGAGAGCGTGTTGTGGATGAATTATGTTTGTCATCCCATGCTCATAACCTCTCTGTGTGCTAAAAGACGCTGAATTGCAATGTAAAAAAAACTTCGTCTCTTATACAAGAGACGAAGTTACTCGCGGTTCCACTCTAATTCTACAGCATGTGCTGTAATCTCAAACAAATAACGGCTGTTACCGAGCATAGCTACTACTTTCACCATACCAGCTCCCGGAGGCACTTCATAAAATCTATATCAAGAATGCTTTCAGCCGGTGACATTCCCTCTCTGTGATCTTCAACTTTACTACTCTTTCCGTTCATAGCTTTTCACTCTATTTATCAACCATTCTATGCAACTTTTCATAATTTGTCAATCTATTTATTTCTGTTTGCAACAACCAGAACAGTTTTCACATCCTGAACTTACCTGTGCATTAGGATCATAAGAATAAACAACTCCATCCGTGCCATTGTAAGCAAAATTATCAACGGAATTCAGTAAACAAATCGCTTGCGAAGAAATACCTTCTCCAGTCCCCGTAAATCCTAGCCCCTCTTCTGTCGTTGCCTTAATATTGATTTGATTTTCTTCCACTTGCAATGCAGCGGCAATGTTTTTTACCATCTGCGGGATAAATGAAGCTAGCTTTGGTCGTTGTGCAATCACTGTTGCATCAATGTTGCCAATCACGTAATTTTCTTGATCAACTAATCTCTTAACATGTTTTAGTAATTCAATGCTAGAAATCCCCTTATATAAATCATCGGTATCTGGAAAATGACGACCGATATCTCCCAAGGCTGCAGCACCGAGCAACGCATCCATAATTGCATGTAGTAATACATCTGCATCTGAATGGCCGAGCAAACCTTTTTCATATGGGATACAAACTCCGCCAAGTATTAAATCTCTGCCTTCCACTAATTTATGAACATCATAACCCATTCCTACTCTCATCTTCTTCTCCTATCTGTAATCAATGATCTTCCTCTGATTCTATAAGTACAAGTTCCCACTCTTTTAATAAACTTTCATCCTTGCTTATCGCTAAGTTCGCTTTCGCTTGTCCAAGTAACAGTTCATATTCACTTGGAAGTAACAAGCGAAATACCTGCTCATATTCCTCTCCAGCAAAACATTCTGATAAAACTACTTTTAAATCATTCAAGCAGTGAATTTCTTTTTTTACCTTCTGTAATTTATCTTTAAGATAACGCATTTGATTCAGTTCGTCAATTACTTCACTTAACTTCTCTTTTGAAAGCTTATTGCCCTCAAAATAGATTTTTTCTTCCTTCTCCTGTTCATAAATAGATAGGAATAGGAACGTTAGATTCTTTTTTTTAATCCCTTTTAATAATCGTTGTGAAATTTCTTTTACTTTTTGACTCGTATATGTTATCATATCCTGGTTTGTAAGACCTAATTTAGATAACATTGGAGCAACTTGCTCTTCACATAGAATTTGAAAACGTGCAATACTCATTCCTTCTAGTTTGGATAATAACTCTTTACGATCTTCTTCCGATATATGAAGAGAAGTGATATCCCGATTTAGTAAGCTTAAACCAAGAACATTCTGTAGTACAAGTTCATATAAATTAACATCATCATCCTTTGTGTCTTTATGATAACCGTGAATTAAACAATTTACTAAAGTTTCATCAAATTTTATGACAAACTCATTTTCTAACAATAAGTGATATAAGTACTCATAAACATACTCGATTCCACTGAGTCCTTCGATATTGAAAGCGAGTGGATATCGTACAGCAACTGGCATTAGTTGTGCACCAAAACGTGGATCATACTTTTCAAAAAAGTCCGGAATTTCATTCATGATTGTCTTCTGATAAGTATTATTATCCACATTTACCATTGTTTTCTGTACTTTTATCCACAATTCTTTGCTTTTTTGTACACACCCCTTAACTGCAACAACGCCCTTCTCATAAATATCGGAAACATGCTCTTTTCGATCAGAACTAGGTTTCTTAATATGCATCAATCCATAAGGTTCCCCATTCTCTAACCCCTTATAGTAGCTGTTCATACAGTATTCTATTGAAAAAAGTAATTGCTGTGCTGTCTCAATCGATTCTGATTTAGCGACTCCACTCGAATAAGACTGAATCAACTTTTCTAGTAATTTATACAACTCTCTTTGTTCTCTGACATTCATAGATTGCACACCTGACAATACCCCCAACTTATATCTTTGAATTATTTGATTATACGAGAAACTTTTATAAAGAACAAGACTTGTAATTATTTTCCTTCTGTGATAGTATGTGAGATATTTTTCTTGGAGAAGCACACTTTTGTTCATACTAAACTTTTCTCATAGCTTACCATACGACAATACACTTACTTTTTATACTTACCTGCTTTCGATTTATCAGTTATAATTACATAAAGTATTAGTTTTTATTATAAATAGACTTGTTTTTATTCCTTTCAGCATCTGTTATAATTAGTAAATGAACTTATCTCATTCCAACTCATAAAGTAATTATGGGTTAGGTGACGATAAGAATATTGTTTATGGAGGGTTATTATGGGTGGTTTTTTTGGAGTAGCATCAAAGACAGACTGTGTTTTTGATTTATTCTTTGGAACAGATTATCATTCCCATCTTGGAACAAGACGAGGTGGTATGGCGGTATACGGCAAGGATGGATTTGATCGTTCCATCCATAACATAGAAAATGCACCTTTTCGTACAAAATTCGAAAAAGATGTGAATGAAATGGAAGGCAATCTTGGGATTGGTTGTATCTCAGATTTTGAACCACAGCCTTTGATTGTTCGTTCCCATCATGGTACTTATGCAATTACAACTGTAGGTAAAATCAATAATATAGAAGAAATCGTATCCATGATATTTAAATCTGGAAATCCACACTTTCTAGAGATGAGCGGTGGTGATATTAATCCAACCGAACTTGTTGCCTCAATCATTAACCAAAAAGCTCATTTTGTGGAAGGTATTCAATACGCGCAAGAGATAATCAAGGGCTCAATGACAATCTTAATTATGACACAAAAAGGACTCTACGTAGCTCGTGATAAAATGGGAAGAACCCCTGTTTCCATTGGGCAAAAGGAAGATGCCTTTTGTGCATCCTTTGAGAGTTTTGCTTACCTTAATCTTGGATATACGGAATATAAAGAATTAGGACCAGGGGAAATTGTCGCAATCACACCAGAAGGAGTACAAGTTCTCGCAAAACCAGGAGACAATATGAAAATCTGTACTTTCCTTTGGGTTTATTATGGATATCCTTCTTCTTCCTACGAAGGGGTAAGTGTTGAAAGGATGCGATATAATTGTGGTGATTTACTAGCTCAAAGGGATAATGTGAGACCAGATATTGTTGCTGGTGTACCAGATTCCGGTACTGCTCATGCAATTGGATATGCGAACCGCTCTGGTATTCCATTTTCTCGTCCATTCATCAAGTATACGCCGACATGGCCTCGCTCCTTTATGCCAACGATGCAAAGTAAGCGTGATCTAATTGCAAAGATGAAGTTAATTCCGGTTCATGACCTAATCAAAGATAAGAGTCTATTACTGATTGATGACTCAATTGTACGTGGGACTCAGTTGCGTGAAACAACCGAATTTCTTTATCAGAGTGGTGCAAAAGAAGTACATATTCGTCCAGCTTGCCCACCACTACTCTATGGTTGCAAATACTTAAATTTCTCCCGTTCAACCTCAGAGATGGACTTAATCACTCGTCGTGTAATCTCAAAAGCAGAAGGTCCGAATGCTGAAAAAGCTCTACCGGAATATTCGAATCCAGAATCGGATAAATATAAATTTATGTTAGATGCGATTAAGAAACAATTGAATTTTACTACATTACGCTATCACCGACTAGATGATATGATTCAAGCCGTTGGGATCTCCCCTTGTAAATTATGTACTTATTGCTGGAACGGAAAAGAATAGTGTTTTAGTTTCAAAAGGAATGAGCTTTATCGCATAGTTCTTCAGGGTGCGATAAAGCTCATTCCTTTTGAATCAATTTTGTGGAAGTAGTTGCTCCACTTCCTCCTTTGTAAACTTTAAAACAAAATCACAATGCATACAATATGCATCCATTGTTCCATCTTGTTTCTTCTCTATCTTAATTTCATTTTCACATTTCAAGCATTTATCTGGTAGATACACAAACTTCATAACTGAACCTCCTTAAGGGGTCCCCGGGAACTTTTACTTCACGGGTTCGTCATTCACTTCTCCTGTATCATACCGAAAATTTAGAATCGCTTCAATCTGTAATCACATCCACTTCTACATAGTTATTCCAAACGAAATAATAATTTGGTAAAGCGAAAATTTATTTTCATAGTGCTAGGTCAACATGCTGTATCGTAGCTACGTTCCCTGATTCTTTGAGATAAATACCAGTACTTTGAATCTTTCCATTTGTTTGATTCGTTGTTGCATCATTAAGCGAGAATTCTGTAGAAGTGTGACCGAGGAAAATAGCACCTACGTCTGCTTCCTTTAAGGTAAGAAGCTGGTCCTCACTCGCTTCGTTCTTTATCCAGACTCGCAATTGGTTATAAACATCGTCATTTTCATCAATCCAATTGTTATGGTCGACATCGTATTCTGCTAAATCCTTAAATCCATCTCCTGATTTCGTTCCAAATAATTCACTGCCATCATTTACGATACCATCTTGATTCTTATCAAGTGCCAAGAATCCACTTCCTTCTTGTAAAAAGGATATACTCTCCTTTTCCCCATCGCTATTTAAATCAAAAAGGAATTTTTGATCTGTAACATTCGCAGTATTTGTATTCAAGTTGATGACAAGTGGGTCTGTTAGAATCTGTACAGTTTCATCTTTTATGTAATTTGTAGACTCCACAAAACTACGAGACATTCCAAGGCTGATACTAAAGTTTATATTCCTTCCATCATCCGTCGTTACAGTCCCATTCGAAGTAAATTCCATTACTTCATGCTCTGCAGTAAAAGTGGAATACTCAGTCTGTCTTGTCCACACGTTTCCGGTGTTATTCGCAATCGAAATCGGACTTCGCAAATCAAGGGATACTCCCGTCGACTTACTTTCTACGGTACTTGATTCTACTCCGATTGTCTGTTCAAAACTTGCTTTACCTTCTCGTAATCTCTTTAGCATCTCAAGTATACGTTTTAGTACTTCCAAGTTCCAGTCGTCTTTTGTTTTTAGAGGTTTAGGTGATAATTCTTCCATATCCCCTGCTTTTGCTTTTGCTTCTTCCTCTTGTAATTGTCTCAACTTTTCTCGCAAGGTATTCGATAACTGCTTCCCACGATTGGATAATGTGAGTTTTGCTTCATCTTCTCCCTTGATATTCTCACTCTCTCCTGTGTTGATACGATACAAACGACTAGAGAATGAGGTAATACTCATTTTCTCCTTAGCATGAAATGAACTCATGGAGATTGAACTGTTTTTGATAACCATAGCACTCGCATCCTTTCTTGTGCATCACTGTTAGTTACGGTTTTGCATCTTCCGTGACACTTATTAACCGTCATGTAATATATCGGGAATATTCTCCTATTTGTTTACACCTAGCTTATTTCGATGCCTTAGAGAATCCTCTCATTACCTCGTAACGAAATATATTCCATAGTAGTTTATGGAATTTAACTTTCTCTGTTGAAAAGTAAAAAACTTACTGCTAGAATGTTTTATTGTCGCGTTATCGGAAAATAACTAGGAGGGACAAATCAATGTCAACACAACAATCTTCAAGCATTGCCAATCCAGCACCTTTAGGATTACTCGGATTTGGTATGACAACATGTTTACTTAATTTACACAATGCTGGTTTTCTTCCACTTAGTATTGTGATTGTAGCTATGGGCTTCGCCCTTGGTGGAGCTGCTCAGATTATTGCTGGTATTATGGAATTTAAGAAGAATAATACGTTTGGAGCAACTGCATTTACTGCATACGGATTTTTCTGGTGGTCCTTAATTCTTATTTGGATCAATCCTTTTTCCAACATCAATGCAAAAGATGATGCATCCATGGGCTTTTACTTAGCTTTTTGGGGACTATTCACATTCTTCATGTTCATTGGAACATTAAAGCATAATCGCATCACTCAAATTGTATTTGGAAGCTTAACTATTTTATTCTTCCTTTTATCCGCAGCAAACTTCACAGGCTCAGATCTTATCCACACAATTGCTGGATATGTTGGTATTTTCTGTGGATTATCTGCTATTTACAGCAGTGCTGCCCAGATTATTAATAACGAATTTGGTCGTAAAGTATTACCTATGTAATACAATAACGAAAGAGCTCCCCTTTGGGGATGCTTGGTTATGTGCCAATAAAAAGGCTGATTGTCAGTGGCTAAACGATAGACGCCACTGATAATCAGCCTTTTTTATAAAACACTTTTATATAGATTTAGTATTTTTGTACTACGAGGAGGAATCTGTGTGTCTTTCCTTCAATCACTCCTTTTTGCTCTAGAATTTCTTGCGCATGATATAGATTTTGAAGACAATCCTTTACATTAAAATTAGGAAATTCCCATTCTATGACATGGGCAAACCACACAAGCGCTCCTACATCCCAAAATTTAATTGAACGAAAGGCTTCCTCTGCTTTCAAAGTTTTAAAACCAATTTTTTCAAATGAACTTTGTATTACTCTTAAATACTGTTTTGGAAATGGTAGAGATGGCACATCACTCAATAATAGTTCTACCAATTCTCTATCATTTTCTGCTCCAACCTGCTGAGTAATAAAAATACCATTTGGTTTTAGTATTCTCCAAATCTCTTTTTCATTAAAGTCTCCATGACGATTTATAACAATATCAAATGTTTGATCAGCAAAAGGTAGTACTTCACCACAACCATCAGCTTCCTTAAAGTCTATCCCTAAGGGTAATAGTTTTTCCTTGCACAATTGGACATTTGGAGGATAACTTTCTGTTGCAGACAAGTTACAATATGGATGATTTAAAGATAGTAAAAATTCTGCTCCACCCGTATCAATATCCAACAACTTCATGTCCTCTTTCAAATAGGAATCTATAACTTCTCTATAATCCCATGGTAAATCACTTCCATCTTCAAATCTTCCACTAATATGTGAAAAATCCCATCCATGGATATGAGCAACTTTTTCCTCTTCTAGCCAAGCATTTAATAATTCTTCTTTTTTCATTTTTAACTACTCCTTTTCGTCTTTAATTTATTTACGATATGGTGCAGTTACCTGATAACATGGTATTTAGTTTACCTCGATGCAATCTGCTATCAGATTTTAAAACCGCACCGAGTAATTATCTCGAATGAATTGCATATATGCTTCACCATCTTTCCAGTTAAAATAAGGCATACCGATGAATTTTCTAATGTTTGCCTCTTTATGTAACAACCTCATAATAGCACACCTCCTCCCCCCATCGCAACATATGTTTTCTTATTTATCCCATGTAAATCAGTTAAAGTAAAGGAATAATAGGTCACCGCATATATGACAGACGGCTTCGAGGATATCGTAGTTACTCCTATCACGAAACAAAGCTCTATGTCAGTATGCGTATGATTGATAACAATCAACTCTACTGACACAGAGCCTTAGATTATTGAAACACTATAGGATTTGACTTGTCTTTTGATGGAATTGAATAATTGCTTTGAACAAATCTCCATCAACTTCGATTGAAAACTTTCCATCTTGTACTTCTACAATACTCTTTACAATTGCAAGACCTAAACCAGAACCTTCTGAATTTCTAGACTCATCTCCACGCACAAATCGCTCGGTTAATTGCTCTGGTAAGATATTAAGCTCTTGTGCTGAGATATTTTTTAATATGATCGTAACTGTATCATTTTCTTTTGTTACTGTCATATAAGCTCTTGTATTTACTTGAGCATACTTTACTACATTTACAAATAAATTCTCAAAAATTCGATAGGTCTTTTGACTATCTAATTGTAAGATTACTTTCTCTTCTGGTACTGTTAACCGAAAATCAATATGAGCTTCTTCAAAACGGTCGCTTAACTCTAACTGAGCTTGTTTAATTAGTTCTACAACATCAACATCTACAGGATTTAAGGTTACGTTACTACTACTGATTTTACTGACTTCAAATAAATCTTCAATCAGCTGCTTTAGTCGCATCGCCTTGTTATCTAAGACTTCAATATATTCTTTTTGCTGTTCTTCTGTTATATTATCTTCTTTTAATAAATTGACATACGTAATAATCGCTGTTAATGGTGTCTTTAAATCATGAGAAACATTCGTGATTAATTCTGTTTTCATCTTCTGACTCTTAACTTCTTCTGAAACTGCATGTTTAAAACCTTCTTGAACTTTATTTAGCTCGTTTGCTAGTGGAGTAAAGATACCAAGTTTCTCATCAATCTGATAATCCAATTGTCCTTCTGCCATATTGTGAGCGGACTCTAAAACTTTATCATAATTCTCCTTTAATCCTCTTAAATATTTTCTCAAGTAATAGAAAACTAAAATAGAATATACTATCAAGAGAGGAATACCAAAAAACCAGATACAGCACATCACCAAAATAATGACGAAATTAATCACAACTACTTTTATAACCGTACAATTAACAGAATCATGAAAATCAAATGCCAACATACGTACGATAAACTTTTTAACTGACTTTAATAAGTAAGCAATACCACGAATAACTAGGATATTCTCTAAGCAGTACCGTTTTACTCCTTTTCTAAATACAGATAATACGGACACAATACTAAAGAAAATCACTCCGAAAAATAAGAACCATACACCATAGATGATCAGATCATCGAAAGCGTTTGCGATACGATCCGAGATACTCATATTTATCATATAACGAGTCAGAAAACCTGATACATAATAACGAGTCAGATATGCAAGTGGTCGTACGAGATAAATAATTGTTACTCCAACCAGAAGAATTAACTCTAGTGGAATTTTAGAGATAAATCCTGTGGCAATTCCCATCGATTTAATACAAGCCGTTGCAATCGCTATAATACCAATTACAACGAGGATTCCCATTAACAAGAATACAAACCCATTAGGGATAGAGTTATAGCCATAATCCATATAAAATTGCCTAGAGATTTGCATTGGCTCAGAGATTGCAACTACGATTGTGACATCCTTAATACTGCTTGGACTAATATAACCTGATGTCTTATACAACCATTCGCTAAATACCTCGCCACTGTCCTCATTACGATACTTAACGACAAAACCATTCTGATCTATATAATTATCAACAATATAGTATACTTCATTATCTAAAATAAAAGTTCCTTCTTCCAAAGAATTTTCAATTAATGTTGCAATCTCACTATCAGCCTTTTCATAAATCGGCGCTTTATATTCATCTTTTTCATTCAGTAACTGCTTTGTTGCTAAAATACTATTTTTATCTACACCAAAGTAATCAAGAACGGTAGCCTTTCCATTTTCATCATACTGAATTACTGTGTAATAACCAAACTGTTTTTGCATCTTCTGAGTCCATTGCGTAGATGTCACATTCGCAGATTTGTTTACTACATCGACATATTCACCTAACAGATTTGACTCATCGACTTCAACTAAAACCTGATTATCTTTATTATCGAATACCATATACTGGATATTGTCACTAGTGCTTAACTGGATATCATAATGTTGAATCAGTGACTCCCAGTTGTACGCGTCGAATGGATCATTATTTACCTGCTCAGGAAAGAAAACATCATTCGTCGAATGTAGCATTGGATTTTTCATAAGCATTGCTCGGTAATAGAGCGCGTAATTGACTGGATTCATCTCTTGCTGGCTAATATGAGCCGTCCAGTCTTCTTTCATTGGAAAAACTTTTTTTGTAGATGAGATAAATACAACACAACATCCGACTAAAAATGTGATACATAAGATCCAGCCAACAATCTTCCCAGAAAGCTTAATTTTCTCTTCTTTCATTTCCTCACCTTTTCTTTACATTTTTTCAATCTTATAGCCTACTCCCCATACCACTTTCAGATATTTTGGCTCCCTTGGATTAATCTCAATCTTCTCTCTGATTCTTCGAATATGAACCATGATCGTATCCGTAGTAATCGCTTTTTCGTTCCAGACACGTTCATAAATCTCATCTGGTGAAAACACTCTACCTGGATTTCTTATAAGAAGACATAGAATTTTAAATTCTAGAGGTGTTAATTTCACTGGCTTTTCATCTACGAAAACTTCAACCGTCGTTTCATTAAGTTCCAACCCACCAACAACATATACTTTATCGTTATTTTCATCCTTCGGCAATTGCAACTCTCCAACCAATTCCTTTTCTTTCTTTAGGAATTTGATATATCTACGAAGTTGTGAATTTACACGTGCCATCAGTTCCATCGGTGTAAATGGTTTCGTAACATAGTCATCAGCGCCAATATTTAGTCCAGTAATCTTATCGATTTCTTCCGACTTTGCTGATAACATAATCACCGGAAAATCATACTTTTCACGAAGTTTCATAGTCATTGTAATTCCATCCATCACTGGCATCATAATGTCTACAATCGCAAGATGAATCTCTTCGTTCTCAAGTATTTCTAATCCTTGAACCCCATTCTGAGCTTTAAACACTTGATACCCCTGATTTCTAAGATAAATACTTACCCCCTCTAGGATTTCCTTGTCATCCTCAACGATTAAAATGTGATATGGTTCCATGTTTCCTAACCCCTTTCGCTATAGCTTACCTATATTAAAACATCCAATTCTAAAGTAATACATTGAATAAATCTTACAAACTTCTAAACATTTACGGAATATAAACCTATTTTCCTATCATAATACCTTTTTTAAATAATTTCTACTACTAGTTCAAAGTGTGCTTGCTGTAGAAGTATTAAATCGATGAGGAGAAGTTTTCTACCATATAAAATAAGGGGTGGATACAAAATACATTGCCCTGTATTTTGTATCCACTCCTTATTCATTCTAACCGAAAGAATTTAAATATCCCATAAGATCGAATGGCTTTTCTACTTGCTTAAAACCTTGTTTCCTACCATCCTCTATAAAATACCAAACTGCCTGTAACACTTGCATTCCTAAAGCACTGGCAGCTTCCAATTCCTGACTCCCTCCGTCACCAACATACAAACATTCCTCTGCTTTTACATTAAGTCTATCTATGCATCGTGTAAATATTTCTGTATCAGGTTTCACAATTCCCTCTCGATAAGAAAGACATACTGCATCAAAATAAGGATATAAAATACTTTTCTCAATGACTTCTGCTTCTTCTGAAAAACAATTACTGATTAAACCTATCTTTATTCCCTTCTTCTTTAGACTCTCGAATAACGGAATTATGTCAGTATGTATATGTCGAAAACCTTCCTCCTTTATGTCAATACGTTTACGAACGATTGTATCCAATAACTCTTTGGAGTAGCATTTATTATGAACTAAGACGATCTCTATTGCATCCTCAAGTGTCATTTTTCCAATGGATCGGTCATACTCTGTTGGGCTCCAACTCTCCCTAAATTTATCCTCTGATATCCCCGCATCAGCTGCCATTTGTTTACCAAAATAAAGCGGACACCGATAATGAGTTATTAATGTTTCATACATATCAAAAATAACAGCTTTCGTCATAATTTACGTTCCTCAATTCTTCGAATCTTTATCTAACAATCCATATGAATCATCTTCATAAACTGAGATTTCATTGAAAGAAATCTTTGTTATAAATCTCAAATAAGTTACTAACAGATATAACCCCGTCAGGAACTTCTCTACAGCTGCGATTAACCCATATTGCTTTTATCCCCATAGAGGTTGCCCCCTTCACATCACTACTTAGCGAATCTCCAATATGTATAACCTCATTAGTATTATGTCCAGTAGCTTTCAAAGCATATTCAAACAATTCTTTTCTTGGTTTATAGGACCTGGCGTCTTCGCTTGTGAAAATATTATTAGGTTTAAGACCATGAAAATCAACTGCCTTTAAAATATCTTTTCTATCAATATTGGAAACAATATAGATAGGAACAGGGCATTTTTCAAAAAACTCTTTTGACTCCTCAAAAATGGGTGGCTTTATCCAATGTTCAAACATCATGTTACATAATTGCTTGACATCAACAGATGATTGAAAGTGTTGTATTGTTTTTTGTAATGATTCATACTCGAGTTCTCGTTGTGTTTTAAAGCTCTCTCCGTAAGATTCAAGAAATGATGTTTGAAATTCATTCGACCAATATCTACCTATCTCGGATATATCCTTAGCAACTCCTGTTTCTTTGATTTCTTGACAGATTTGCTTAATTAAATCACCATCTTCATGAACAACTGTACCATAAAAATCAATAAATATAGCACTTACCATTTTCGATATCCCCCTTCCAATAATCAACAACTTCTAATTCCTCCAGAAATACTGAACAATCATAAACAGATTATGTATATTTCGTTCTATACTAACTTCCCCCTCATAGTATTTATAACTATTATATGCCAAAATATTACATAAATCTATAATGTTCATATGTCATATGACAAATGTTCGATATGATTGATTATTATGATAAACACCCAAACGCTATGACCAAAAACCCCCATCCACAGTAGCGAATAATCTTTACTCTTTGCTTTCAAAAGGAAATATGTTACAATTTTATCTATAATTTAGAAATGGGCAAAGAGGGGAGGAACTTATGCTTAACTTCTATTTGACTATGTTTGACACTGATGAAGAAATAAGTAAGTTTGAAGAGCTATATAACCTTTATCGGCAGGATATGATTAAAGTGGCAAACAGCATACTAAAAGATACATATGAAGCTGAGGACGCTGTTCACGAAGCATTTTTAAGAATCGCTAAAAACTTTTCAAAAATTCCACATATAAACTGTCCCGAGACGCGTGCTTATTTAATTATCATAGTGAAGAATATTTCGCTTGATATTTATAGAGGCAAGAAAAGGAGAAGAACAGAGAGTATTGACGAGCTTTCAGATTTAGAAGATATTAATATTTCTATTGAAAGTGATGTGTTTTTTCGTATGGATGTTGAAACAATAAAAAAAGGAGCAAAAAAGCTCTCGGATGATTATTATACCATTTTGCTTCTTGAGCAAAATGGGTATAAAACAGATGAACTTGCGTCTTTACTTGGAATATCATATGAGAACGCAAGAAAACGGCTTATGCGGGCAAAATTAAAGCTGAAAACCCTAATCGAAACGGAGTTACTATATAATGACAAATAATAATCTTAAAAGCGCCCTTGAAAGTTTAATAGCAGAAAGGATAATTGATACTATTCCATCAGAGCCCGACCACGTATTTTCAAAACGTTTTGAACGACATATGAAAAAGCTTATTCGAAACCAAAAATCATATCAGCATCCTAAAAGGATATCATCAAAGAGATTAGTGGTATGTATTATCGCCGCTGTTCTCGCGCTTTTTTCAATGGCGATGAGCGTAACTACTATTCGGGAGACTTTTATAAACTTCTTTACAAAAATATTCAACACGCATACGGTAGTTCAGTCTGTACCGGATAACAACGCACCTAGAACATTTGAGGATATCTATTTGATAACGGCGGGGCTTGAAAACCATACATTAATTGAATACTACGAAACACCAACGGACATTATCTATATTTATGACAATGAGCAGAGCCAAATTAGGTTTAAACAAACTATAAAAGAATTTTATGACGTTAATGCAAATAGCGAGGGATACGAATTAGAGCGAGTGTACGTGAATGGTAATGAAGGGTATTATATTGATATGCTCTCCCAGAATAGTAAATATTTGTCGTGGGATAACGGTGATTACATAATAACCATTACCATAGTCATAAAGGATAATAGTTGCAAATTTAGTAAAGAGTCACATATATCAATGGCAGAATCTGTGAAAAATATAGATTAATAATTTGTTTTCAAAAAAGTGTCCCAAATACGCCTTAAAAATCGTTATATTCTATATAAGAGTCAAATAATAGAGGAAGGAGGACATGTTTATGAAGAAAATAGTAGCATTACTTTTAATCGTGTGTATTGACTCTTGTTTTATCTGTATTCCGTCTTATGCCGCAAATAATGAATCAATAACAGTTACCCCATACTATTTGTATACGCTATCTGCAACAAGTACATTATCCATTTCCAGCAGTACAGCGACTTGCACAAGCGAGCTTTCCAGCGGTTCATCAGTTACAAAAATCGTAAGTAAGCAGTATTTAGAGAAAAAAGGACTTTTAGGCAGTTGGTCTACTGTCACCAGCGGAACATGGACAAAAACCATCGATACCTCTTACTCGCTGATGATCAATACCAAAAGCAACCTCGGTGGCGGTGCATATCGTCTTAGGACAGTATTTACAGTTTATAGCGGCAGCAGTTCGGAAGAAATTGAAAAAATCAGCAGTAAGATGAAGGTTTATGAGAAT
Source organism: Bacillota bacterium (assembly GCA_023439125.1). GTDB lineage: Bacteria > Bacillota > Clostridia > Lachnospirales > Lachnospiraceae > Lachnoclostridium. The sequence goes on from JAEXOU010000007.1 coordinate 159,564, forward strand.
TAAACTAGTAACAAAGTAAATACTTTGAAAGGATGATTTATTTATGTCTATAAAAAAAAGAATAGGCACTATTTTATCTATTGCACTATCCATGTCTATCATGAGTAGTATGCCTTCGTTAAATGTATACGCACATAATAGCGATTATCTCAGTGGTACATATGCATCTACAGCAAGCTTCAATCAAAGTAATCTAAAATTTCAAATTAATTCATCAGCACAAACTACATTGCTTACTTCGTCCGTGTACAATAGTGCCTTTTCATGGGATGGTATTAGTAGTAAAGTAGGGAACCTATCAATAGCTGTTATTACTGAAAGTATGCCATCCATGGGTTTCTATCCAGTTAATGGTCAATTTTATTCCGATGGAACATTAGCTGAAGTAATCCCCTATAATTCGAGTGGGAGTATTATTTCTGCGGGTGGCGACTGGCATCGTGTGGTTATTCAAATGAATACTTCTACCTCAACTTAACAAGTTTTTATGCATCATCAAATCCAACTGCTTTTGCAAAAAAGACATTTACACACGAGGTCGGTCATGCTTTAAAATTAGCACATCCGGTAAACAACTCTTCTTTAAGCGGTCACATATACAGTGGATTGCCATATGCGGTAATGTGTCAAGGTATGCCTAATTCAACGAATGTCGCATCAACTGTGGTTTCACATGATAAAGACAATTTAAAAGCAAAATGGGGGGTATAAGTATGAAAGGAAGATTAATCAAACATAAAGCTCTTATTTTTTCAGTTTCGATAATCGCATTGTTCACTGTATCGTTCTCTATACTGTCATATTGTATCACAGATAAAGATATTGAGATTGTTCAAGTTCACGCAGACAGAATCGTTTATAAGAATTTAAATGAACTGATAAATGCTGCCGATGTGGTGGTTATCGGTGAGTTATGCAAAAAAACAGAGCAATCATTGGAATATACTTTCGATGAAGAATTTAAAAAAGACATTATCAGTAATACAATATCACAAAATGTAATATCTGTAAAAAAAATATTAAAAGGTGACGTTGTCGACCCTACTATTAAAGTATCCCAGCGTTATGGAATTGATGAAAACCAAAACAAGCTAATTACATTTAGCGAATTGACTCCTATGAAGGAAGCCGACGAGTGGATCTTTTTCTTATATTATGACAAAGTTTATGATACCTATTGGTGTGCCGGAGATTATACAGGTAGATATCCTGTCCCGAACGAGGAGATTTTACATATTTACGAGAACGTTAAAAACATTGTCAATAAACGAAACGAATGGTTAGACACAAAAGAAAAGATCGCTGATTCCCAAGTTGAGAGCACAATGATGAACGATGACTATGTTTATACCGATGCGAGTGGTATTAATTATCTTTTACATTCGAAAGAAGAAGCGGATATAGTAATGTCATTTAACGATGAAATTTCGTTATGTGCAGATGGGTTAAAAGCTTCTGATTTTGGACTTTATGAAAAAGATTTAATTAACATTGAACTATACTGTGATATCCTTGAGGCTTTTCATCTAACCCAAAATTAGGTAAATACCGAAAAAATAGTGCAGTATCTCAAATGTGTCCCACAATACATAAAAGACACCCTTTTCAGAGTGCCTTTCCTTTTCCCGATATTCTCTTAACTCCTTACTTTCTCAAGCCTTTTCATTAAAGCTGAAAAAGGGACTTGAACCCTCGACCCCTTCATTACGAGTGAAGTGCTCTACCGACTGAGCTATTTCAGCATATATTTTTTCTTTTGATTGAATTCATCAATCGAGGCGACAAGATTCGAACCTGCGACCTCTACGTCCCGAACGTAGCGCTCTACCAAACTGAGCCACGCCTCGATTTATGTACGTAAAAACAACTTTGCTAAAATATTATGCACCCGAAAAGGCCAATTGTCAAGTATAAAATACTCTCATAAAAGCAATATAAAATATACTCATAAAAGCAATCAGGGCAACAGAATCACTAGCTTATATTACATAAACCGCTCAATCAATACAACTAGCAAAGTTCATCAAATCTTTGCTAGTTGGTAAAACTACGATTGGATACCGACAGCAGCCTTTGCTAAAGAATCTGCCAAATCATTATATTTATCACCGGAGTGACCTTTTACCTTTATGAAGTTCACTTTAACTTTGGTTTTAATCTCATCGTAAAACATCTTATACTTCTGTGTTCCTTCTTTATTGGTTTTCCAGGCACCAATGCACCAGTTTGCAATTCCCTCATAGTCATAATAGATATCAATGCTCTTGATGCCGTGATCTACACAATATTGCATTGCACACATCGAACCTTCAATCTCACCAGCTACGTTACGCATCGTTGCCATCTCAGGATTGGAAAACTTCTTGGAGAAGTGTTCTTCTTTCCCATCATGGAAAATTACAGCTCCATAGGAATACTCTTTTGTTACAATATTGTAGCTTCCATCTACATAAGCGACTGCTTCGGATTTCGAATCCGATATGGTACCGTTTTGGGAATTGTCTTTCTCCGAAACCATGGATAAACCTGATAAAAATGCATCTGCTTCCTGAACCGTTGGAAAACTTTTATATATAGCTCCAGAATATCCGTTTATATTTTTTTGACAATCTGCCCAAGTCATATATATCCCTGGAACAACACCTTTTTTCACTGCATAATATTTCTTTGCCATAACTATACTCCTATCGAACTACTTCTATAAAACAAACCATGTCGATCTATCGAACGATTTCTATATAGCAAACCATATCGATCTATCTTACTACTTCTATATAGCAAACCATATCGATCGATCTAACGATTTCTATATAATAAACCATGTCGATCTATCGAACTTCTTCTATATAACAAACCATGTCAATCCATCATACTACTTCTATTATATCGATTGTTGACATGTTAGCAAGAGGTAATACTGTTCATAATACAACAAATTAAGATTTAGCAAAAGAAGATACAACAAAAGCATGATACTTAAACGACAAGAAGATTCTAACTCTCATCTTAGCTTGTCATATATAAGTAACATGCCTTTTCATATGTTGCTCCATATATTTTAGAAACTTACTTTGTTTCACCACATATCATTAAAAATAATACTAATATACTTTTAACTTCTATGCTCTCCATGGAAAAGTACTCCGATTGCTCCTGGACCAGAATGTGCCCCAATGCTTGGACTAATTGTATTCACTACAATATTTTCTCTATGTAGCTTTTCTTTAATTAGGTTTATTACAAAGTTGGCATCTTCTTCAGCATCTCCATGAACAACGCAGATTACCTCGTCCTCATCTTTATATTTACCCATACTAGCTATCATATTATCAACAATCGTACTTAATGATTTCTTACGTCCACGTGTAGTACCATTCGATATCAGCTCACCTTTATCATTAACGGTAAGTATTGGTTTTATGTTAATCATAGAACCAATAACGGCTGTTGTCTTGGATACACGTCCACCACGATGAAGATGATGTAAATCATCAACTGTGAACTGGCAACAATACTCTAACTTATGTTCCTCAATCCACTCTGCAACTTCATCGATGTTCTTGCCTTGCTCACGCATCTCAACTGCCTTCATAATCAGCATTCCCTGACCTAATGATACGTTTAAAGAATCGATGACAATAATCTTAGCACCTGGATTCTCTTCACATATCTCAGCTGCTCCAACGGTAACATTATTGCAGCCACCACTTAAAGCGGAAGAAAAGCTAATATGAAGAACTTCCATACCTTCATCCACGTATTTTTGGAAAGTCTCTCGAATTACATGAGGATTACTTGCCATCGTAGTTGGCATAACCCCTTCACGCATCTTATCGTAAAATACTTTTGCAGGTAGCAAGTTATCTTCTCCATAGGTAACTCCTTCGAGGTCGTAGTAATGAGAGATAATCCCGATGTTCTTCTCTTTAATATAGGAGAGTGGTAAATCAGAATTTGAATCTGTTGTTATAGCAAATTCCTTCATTGCTTATCTTCCTTTCCCTTAATAATCTAGCAAGACTTTCGCTATGTTTATTATAGCACACTCTAGCTCATACAGATAGAGTGTATTCTAACTAGTAGCTAATAATTATTCCACCTTCACTTGCATACAAGCTAGAGATACCACCTGTATTAGAAATAAAGCATTTTGCAAATGGAATTCTCTTTAAAATCTCTTCTTTAACATAGATCGCACGTTCAAAGTTGTTACAGTGTGCAATTCCTAGAATACGGTCTTTTGCACCTTTTACATCTTCCTCAACAAATTTAATCATCCTTTGTAATGCACGCTCGACTCCTCTTGCCTGATCTATTTTTACAATCTCACCTTCATGAGCTCCCATAATCGGCTTAATATTCAAAGCACTACAGATAACAGCAGTAAGGTTGGTTAATCTTCCATTCTTGCGAAGATTATCGAGAGACTCTAGAACAAACTTCGTCTTCATACTATCACGGTACTCATTTACGATTGGTACAATTTCCTTAAATGTTTTACCAGCTTCAATTAGCTCCTGAATCTTCATAACAATTAGTGTCTGTCCTACAGAAGCAGACTTTGAATCAATTACTGCAATATTTTTATTTGGATGGTCCTCTAAATACAATTTCTTTGCTAATTCAGCACTATTATAAGAACCACTAAGTTTTGAGGTTAATGTAACTATATAAACATCATCAACTCCATCAAAACATGTCATGAAACTATCAGGAGAAGGACATGAGGATTTTGGACATTGCTTGCTCGCCGCCATTTTTCTAAGAAAATCTATCTGATTAAAGCTTTCATCGTCAATGATTGTTTCTTCTTCAATTTGGATGGAGAGTGGGACTAAACGTATATTTTCATTTTTCTTCAACTCCATTGGTAAATCAGTGCAGCTATCTCCAATAATTCTGTAAGTCATAAAAGGTCCTCCTAAACATATATTGTGATGATATCCTTATCACGTAGTATTAAAGTTTCACATATGTAGTTTTTAATACCATATATATCATATCACATCAACTTCTATTTGAAAAGTAAAAAAAACATAAACAAAGTAGTGTTTTGCATGCAAAACACTCGCGCCAAGCGCGGTCGCGCAAGCGACCTCTTCCTATCGCGCTTGTGTGCATCATAGTGTCCTTCCTTTTGGACATTTTTTTACGTAATAGGAAAGTTGAAAAACTTTCCTATTATATAAAAAAGGGGATGCTAGAGTAGCATCCCCAATATTCCATAATTTATTGTTCTTTATAATATAAATGCCTTGGAAGTCCTTCCACCATAACTGGTGTTAATTCTGCTTGAATTAATGGACGACAGTAATTTAAGAATTCATCCTTAACATAAAAATTCTCAACATCAATCCATTCCATTGGTACTGTCTTTTCTACATTTGCAATCTTTGATATCTCAAAGGTTCCAGTTGTGCACTGATATGGATCATCGGATACACGATTTAACGTAATCATCTTACCTGTTTCTCCTGCCATTGCTGCAGCTACTGCTGCACCACCAACTTGGAATGCTTCCGTAATGTCAACACGTGATACGATATGAGAAGCACAACGTTGTAAAGTTGAGAATTCAATTGCGCGTGCTTTACAACCAAGCTCACTATTTACAAGACTAGCGATAATACGTCCTGTCCCTGATAAGCTCTTATGTCCAAACGCATCCACAGCGCTCTCGGATAATTCCATTTCACAAACGTATTTACCATTAGCAAGACGAACTCCTTCGGATACCGCAATGATAATTGATTTTTTTGTTTTTTGAATTTCACTTAGACGTTTAATAAATGTTTCTGGGTCAAATGGGATTTCTGGAAGGATAATCATATCTGGTCCTTCACAATCCTCACCACGTGCAAGAGCTGCTGCTCCTGTTAACCATCCCGCATTACGCCCCATAATCTCAAGTACAGTAACACTCTTCATATCATAAACAAGGCCATCACGAATTACTTCTTTTGTAATAGAAGCAATATACTTTGCTGCACTTCCAAAACCAGGTGTATGATCGGTAGCAGCTAAATCATTATCGATTGTTTTTGGCACACCCATAAAACGTATTGGACTATCGATTAATTTCCCATATTCAGCTAACTTATTAATTGTATCCATAGAATCATTGCCACCGATATAGAAGAAATATCCGATTTCAAGCTCATCTAATTTAGCAAAGATTTCTTCGTAAACTTCCTTATCTTCTGTTGCATCCGGAAGTTTATAGCGACATGAACCCAAATAAGAAGATGGTGTCCGCTTTAATAACTCAATATCTAAGTTATCTTTAATATGATCTGCCAAATCTACAATTTGTCCATTGATTAATCCTTGAATTCCGTGTTGCATTCCATAAATTTTTTTGGCTCCTCGATCTTTAGCGGTTTTATATACACCAGCTAAACTGGAATTGATTACAGCTGTTGGTCCACCTGATTGTCCAACGATTACATTGCCTTTCATGAAATAGCCTCCTCTTTCCTAATGTACCAAAAGAATATGTAATTTTTTCTTTTTTTATTCTCTTGTAAGGCAAGCCAACCAATGGGTTGGCTCACCTTGTGCATTATATCAGAAGAGTTTATGAATTGCAATAAAACCGAATTAGTTCAGTGACCGAAAAATATGGAAACTATTCCTCACCAGTAAAACAGTCCTCAATTGAGCCTCCTGGTGCAACCATTGGCCAAACCTTATCATCAGTCTCGATGATACAATCGATGACAACTGGCTGTTTACATGCTACAGCCTCCTTAAGTATTGGCTCAACATCTTCTAGCTTTTCGATACGGAAGGCTTTTGCACCCATAGCTTCGGCTAATTTAACGAAATCAACCTTATCATTTAAGATTGTCTGAGAGTATCTCTTTCCATAGAACAGCGTCTGCCATTGTCGTACCATACCAAGTACATGGTTATTAAATACAATTTCAATAACTGGAATATTATAGCGAGTTGCTGTGGCAATTTCATTCATATTCATACGAAAACAACCATCACCTGCTATATTAATTACGTTTTTCTCCGGGCATGCTAGCTTTGCACCAAGAGAGGCTCCAAGACCATAGCCCATAGTACCAAGACCTCCAGAAGTGATTAGAGTTCTAGGACGACGATATTTAATAAATTGACTAGCCCACATCTGATGTTGACCAACTTCTGTTGAAATAATAACATCATCACCAAAAAGTTCATCTATCTTTTCCAAAATATATGGTCCTGTTAGACGGTCCTTCGGATAAGTTAATGGGAACATTTCTTTATTCTTCATTACCTTAGCCATCCACTCAGAATGATCTTGTTGTTCTAATTGATTATTGATGGCAGTGAGTACTGACTTCACATCACCAATGATTTTTTTATCCACCATGACATTTTTATTAATCTCTGCTGGATCAATATCAATCTGAATAATCTTAGCATGTTTTGCATAAGTCTTTGTATTTCCCGTAACACGGTCACTAAAGCGAGCACCGACTGCTATAAGTAAATCACATGCTGTTACTGCCAAATTCGAAGTTTTTGTTCCATGCATACCAAGCATGCCAGTATAGCGAGGATTTAACCCACTAAATGCACCTTTTCCCATTAAGCTATCAGTTACAGGAGCATCCAATAATTCTGCAAATTGAGCTAGTTGCTCTGACGCTTCTGAGATTACTGCACCACCACCAACAAAGATTACTGGCTTCTTTGCCTGTTGTATCATCTCAATTGCATCCAAAATATCAGTTCTGGTAAACGTTGAATTATCCGCTATCGTCTCTTCAATTGTTTGCACCGTATATTCACATTTAGCTGCAGTAACATCCTTTGTAATATCAACAAGAACTGGGCCTGGTCGACCACTTTTGGCAATTTTAAAAGCTCGACGAACAGTATCAGCTAATTTATTAATATCTTTTACAATAAAGTTATGTTTTGTAATTGGCATTGTAATACCAGCAATATCAACTTCTTGAAAACTATCTTTACCAAGTAATGCAGTAGAAACATTACCTGTAATTGCAACCATAGGAACAGAATCCATATAAGCAGTAGCAATTCCAGTTACAAGATTCGTAGCTCCAGGACCAGAGGTTGCAATACAAACACCAACTTTACCTGTTGCTCTCGCATAACCGTCTGCTGCATGGGATGCTCCTTGCTCATGAGAGGTTAAAATATGATTAATTTCATCTTGATGGTGATATAACTCATCATAAATATTCAGTACGCCTCCACCAGGATATCCAAAAATGGTATCAACGCCTTGCTCTTTTAAACATTCAATTAATATTTGGGAACCGGTTAATAACATTTTCACACTTCCTTTACTTGATCTCTAAAATCGCACCTTTGTTTGCTGAAGTTACCATTGCTGCATAACGTGCAAGATAACCAGTTGTAACCTTAGGTGTTCTTGGTTTCCAGGCTGCTCTTCTCTTTTCTAACTCTTCATCTGATATCATAAAATTAATTGTATTTTCTGGAATATTAATCTGAATCCTATCCCCTTCTTCTACTAATGCAATGTTACCACCAACTGCTGCTTCAGGTGAAACATGGCCGATGGAGGCTCCTCGAGAAGCACCAGAGAATCTACCATCTGTGATTAACGCAACCGAGGCACCAAGTCCCATACCAGCAATAGCTGATGTAGGATTTAACATTTCTCTCATACCCGGGCCACCTTTTGGTCCTTCGTAACGAATAACGACAACGTCTCCTGCTACGATTTTTCCACCCTTGATTGCTGCAATTGCATCCTCTTCACAGTCAAATACTCTTGCAGGTCCTTCATGTACCATCATCTCAGGTACAACTGCAGAACGCTTAACTACACAGGAATCAGGAGCTAAATTTCCTTTTAATACAGCAATTCCACCTGTTATACTATATGGATTATCAATTGGACGAATGACTTCTGGATTCAGATTTGTACATCCTGCAATATTTTCTGCAATTGTTTTACCAGTTGCAGTTATTAAATCTGTATGTAATAAACCTTTCTTGTTTAGCTCGTTCATAACGGCATAAACACCACCTGCTTCATTGAGGTCTTCCATATAGGTTGGACCTGCCGGAGCTAGATGGCAAAGATTTGGTGTCTTAGCACTAATTGCATTCGCTATGTCTACATCTAATTCCACACCTGCTTCATGAGCAATTGCTGGTAAATGAAGCATTGAATTCGTGGAACAGCCAAGTGCCATATCAACTGTTAATGCATTCATAAATGCTTTCTCAGTCATAATATCTCTAGGGCGTATATTCTTTTCAAGTAATTCCATTACCTTCATACCAGCATGCTTTGCAAGACGAATTCTTTCAGAATATACGGCTGGTATTGTACCATTGCCTCTTAGACCCATACCAAGAGCTTCTGTTAAGCAGTTCATCGAGTTTGCAGTATACATACCAGAGCAAGAACCACAAGTTGGACATACCTTGTTTTCAAATTCTAGTACTTCTTCATCAGTCATCATGCCAGCTGCATTAGCACCAACAGCCTCAAACATACTCGATAAGCTTCTCTTTTGACCATTTACACGGCCAGCAAGCATTGGACCTCCACTTACAAATACCGTTGGTATATTTACTCTTGCTGCTGCCATTAATAAACCTGGTACGTTTTTATCACAGTTCGGAACCATAACTAGTGCATCAAAAGCATGAGCTAATGCCATAGCCTCAGTTGAATCTGCAATTAAATCTCTTGTGACAAGAGAATACTTCATTCCGATATGTCCCATTGCGATTCCATCACAAACTGCAATTGCAGGAAAGACGATTGGTGTACCACCAGCCATTGCTACACCTAATTTTACTGCCTCAACAATCTTATCCAGGTTCATGTGACCTGGTACGATCTCGTTATATGAACTAACGATACCTATAAGTGGTTTTTGCATCTCTTCTGCTGTTAATCCTAACGCATTAAATAAGGATCTGTGAGGTGCCTGTTGCATTCCTTTCGTTACTGCATCACTCTTCATACTCTTACACACCTTTCTTATTAATTAATTTCACGGAATAATAAAGTGTTTTGCTTGCAAAACACTCGCGCCAAGCGCGGTCGCGTAAGCGACATCTTCCTTTCGCGCTTGTGTGCATCATAGCGTCCGTCCTTTTGGACGCTTTTTTTATAAACTAGGAAATTCAGGGGAATTTCCTAGTTTATAAAAAAACGCCCGCTCTAAGCTATTAAAGCTTAGGGCGAACGTAATCAATCCGTGGTACCACCTAAATTCAGAATTTCTTCTGCTCTCACGTATAAGTTCTAACAACACGTTCTATGTGTTAATTTCTTATACTTATCCTGATAACGGAGGAATCTACCGTTGAAGCCTACTAAGAATTATCTGTTCAGTTCAAAGCTCGAAGGCTACTTCCTAACTTATCTCATGAAGACTTACACCAACCGTCTTCTCTCTGCGCATCAATAAAGTAAGTACTTCTCCTTGTCATTGCTTTTACTATTATGTAATACGAATCGTATTGCACTTTAGTGTAGCAGAAGTTTAAAGTGTTGTCAATATTTAATTCACCGTTTTCTTAGCGAGAGAGATGAGTAAATTTACAACCGTTTCCATCCCTTGAACAGTGATATATTCATATTTACCATGAAAATTCTCGCCACCAGTACATAGATTTGGGCAAGGAAGACCCATATAGGATAGTCTCGCACCATCTGTACCACCTCGTATTGGGACAACCGTTGGCTCAACTCCAAGTTCAAGCATTGCCTCTTTTGCATCCTCAACTAGATGCATGTGTGGTTCTACCTTCTCCTTCATATTATAATAGGAGTCTTTGATATCCACTGTAACAGTTCCTTCACCATACTTTGAGTTCATAAAGTTAACTACATTTTGAATTAACTCTTTCTTCTGCTCAAACTTTTCTTTATCATGGTCACGAATAATATAAAACATCTTTGCTAGTTCAATATCACCTTCAAATTTATCGAGATGAAAAAAGCCCTCATACCCTTCAGTATACATTGGATTTTCAAAAACTGGAAGCATCTGCTGCAATTCCATACCTAATAAAATTGCATTTTTCATCCTCCCTTTTGCAGAACCTGGATGAATACTTCTTCCTGCTATCGTAACATGAGCATTAGCAGCATTAAAATTTTCATATTCAATTTCACCAATTGCTCCACCATCCACAGTATACGCATGATCTGCGCCAAATGCTTTTACATCGAAAAAGTCAACTCCACGCCCAACCTCTTCATCTGGTGTAAAACCAATGCGAATCGTTCCATGTTCTATTTCTGGGTGTTCTAACAGATATTGAGCCATTGTCATAATTTCGGCTACACCAGCTTTATCATCAGCACCTAGAAGTGTCGTTCCATCTGTGACAATTAAATCCTTTCCAATATTACTACGAAGACTACTAAAATCATTCTCCCTCATAACTATATTGAGCTGTTCATTTAATACAATATCTCCACCCTTATACTTTTGAATAATTCTTGGTTTTACATTAGCACCGGACATACTTGTTGCAGTATCCATATGTGAGATAAAGCCTAACACTTTTGTCTCCTTTTTTGTAGTCGCAGGAATTGTTGCCATGACATAGCAATGCTCGGAAAGTGTTACATCACTTGCCCCCATCTCTTCTAACTCTTGACATAACTTCTTAGCGAGTACGAATTGCTTGTCTGTACTTGGTACGACATCTACATCTTCTTTTGATTGTGTATCATATGATATATATGATAAAAAACGTTCTGTTACTGTTTTCATTCTTTCCTCCGATCTCATCTCAATAAAGTAGGGATGTTGATTTTATCCAACATCCCTATTATATACCACATCGATTTATTAAATCAATTTTTTTACTTTGTTTTATTGATTCATTTCATTTAAAATCTCTAACATTATACTACCAACTTTTTCATTATACTCAGCAATTGCTTCCTCTGGATCACCCCCATGAAGCACCACTTTCCTAATAGCTTCCTCGCGTGCTGCTTGAATATCAGCAAAGTTATCCCAATACATTTCATTATAGGCTACATATGGTGAAGCTTTATAGTATTGATTCGCAATCTTTACTGATTCAAGTGAAAGCGTAGAAATCATATTATATTGATCTATGATGTAATCTGATTCTAAAAATGTCCTTAAAGGATCTATATAATTATAAATGTAAGTGCTATTCACACTATTTCCATTTGGTAATGTATGGAACCGACCTTCTTCGAACTGGATTACAAAATCATTCGAATACTGAACTTTTTCTGCTTTATCGTCCCAGTTAATGCCCTTTACTCCATATGTCCAAAGGTTTTGCACCTCTCCTCCATCAAGCATTGGTTCAAAGAAGTATTTCACAATGCCACCTGGAGTCTTGCAGTTTGTAGTTACTGCAAATACACCTGGTTCTTGACCAAGATAAAAACCATTTTCAGCAATTGGATTTATGACAATCACATCTTCATAGATACCCTTTTGTTCCAAAGCACTCTTCAAATATTCAGCTCCATCAGCATCTTGTAAGGTAATTACGCCGCATTTACCACTAGTAAAAGCCTCTACCGCTTTATTATATGTATTATCAGCAATCTTAGAATCTAAAAGACCTTTTGCATAGGCTTCTTGTAAACGATATAATGCATCCACCATTGATTGTTCTGAAAATCCATCCACCCACAGTCCTTGCTCATTTTGATAGATTTCTGGACATGCATTCTGATAGAACTGTTGTAAGAAGGCGCCACCTGGTTCACTATCAGATAACAAGCCAGGAGCTGTCATACCAAAGGTTGCTTTTTGGCCATCACCCATCTTATTTTCTGTAAATGCAGTCAACATTTGGATAAACTCATCATAATTGGTTGGTGCTTCCATACCAATTTGCTCTAACCAGGATTTGCGTACGTATGTTACATAAGCATATCCTCTCATAGGTGTAAAACCATATAATCGATCATTAATCTTAAGACTTTCCATTGTTTCAGAGCCTGTGAATTTTTCATTACTTGTATGCTCTGAATTATTCCAAAAATCTGTGATATCAGCTAAATATCCAGCGTCTACATATTCTTTATACATACTCTGGGTTAAGTATACAACATCCATTGAAGAGTCAGATGATATTCGAGCATTCAATGCATTATAATACTCATCCCCTGATACATGTAAAATAGTAACGTGAATACCAAGTTTTTCATCCAAAGCTCCTAGAAATGCAGTAATAGAATCTTCGTCCGTATCGATAATATCTGGTATCATAATAGTAATCGTTTCTGGCTTTACTGAAAGCTCAGTCATCAACTTGTCAATTCTTTCCTGCTCTATCCTCGCTTCTAATTCAGAAATAGTTACAGTACAACCTAAAGCCTCCTCTTTCGCCTCCATAAAGTTACCGGAAGCAATTAAGCTTTCAACCTTAGTAATTTGATCCGCTAACTGTTGATTCTCTTCGTCCCCAAACTCTGCATTAGAATAACCTCTTACTTCTTCTAATAACGACTCAACATAAATTTTATTATCAGTTTCAATTTGTTCTTTTGTTGCTTTTAAATTATCCAAGGCTTCTTGTGCCTTCACTTCATCACCTGCAGCAATCGCAGTATCAAAAGCAGCCAAGTACTCCTCAATTGAAATGCTACCAGTACTATCAATAATTAATTTCTGGTCTAAGTTTTCATATTCTTGTCTTTGAACACGTAGATTTTGCAAGCTAGCTGCTATTACCTCGCACTCCTTAGTTGCTTTTTCTACCTTATCTGCTAGATCAGATACTCCAAATGCAAGGAAACCATTTGCTTTATCTTCAGCCTCTTTGATAAGCTTTGCATACTCTTCAACATGATTTAACCCATTACTGGCAACTAAAGTTTTTAATGTTTCAACTTGATCTCCCAATTTTCCTAATGTAATTTTGGAATAGATAACGAACCCACCAAAACCTAATACTAAAACTGCTAAAACAATTAATAATGATACTAACCCTTTTCTTCCCTTCTTATCAGGCTTAATCTCATCTGATTGAGCTTCCTTATTACTACTCTCAGCCTCTTGTGGAACAGTCGATTTTGGTGTTTTCTCTTGCTGTGGGGATGATTCGTCTATTTTTGTCTCTTCTACAGAAGAATTATCCTCAGTTGGAAGTGGTTCTGTCACTGGAATTACTTCTTCTACTGGACTTGTTTCTTCTGTAGGAGTTATATCTTGTGTTGGAGCTGATTCTTCCACTGGTGCCACTTCTTCCACTGGTGTCACTTCTTCCACTAGAGTCGCTTCTTCCACTAGAGTCGCTTCTTCCACAAGGACTACTTCTTCTACTGAATTTGTTTCTTCTATAGGAGGTGTATCTTGTGTTGGAGCTGATTCTTCTACTGGAGACACTTCTTCCACTGGTGTCGCTTCTTCTACAAGGGCTACTTCTTCTACTGGACTTGTTTCTTCTGTTGGAGCTGATTCTTCCACTGGTGTCACTTCTTCTACTTGAATTGTCTCTTCCACTGGTGTCGCTTCTTCTACAAGGGCTACTTCTTCTACTGGACTTGCTTCTTCTGTAGGGGTTGTATCTTGTGTTGGAGCTGATTCTTCCACTGGTGGCACTTCTTCTACTTGAATTGTCTCTTCCACTGGTGCTACTTCCACATCTGGAACAACTTCTTCTACTTGTGATACTTCCTCTACTGAAGTTTCTTCTACAAAATCTGTTTTCTCTGCTTTAAATGGTTTTCCACAGTTAAAACAGAATCTTGATCCTTCTTCGATTCCTGCTCCACAAAATTCACAGAATTCTAGTATAAAAGTATCTTCTTCTATGATCTCCTCTGAGTTTGCTTCCACATCTAGAGTTTTCTCATCTAGAGCTTCCTCACCTAGAGTTTCTTCATCTAGAGCTTCATCATCAACTATCAGAATTTCTTCTACTGGAACAACTTCTTCCACTACCGGATTTTCTTCTACTGGAACAGCTTCTTCGACTACCAGATTTTCTTCTACTGGAACAGCTTCTTCGATTACCAGATTTTCTTCTACTGGAACCACTTCTTCGACTGCCGGATTTTCTTCTACTGAAGCAACTTCTTCTACTGGAGTAGCTTCTTCTACTTGTGATACTTCCTCTACTGAAGGTTCTTCTGCGAAATCTGCTTTCTCTGTATCAACTGGCTTTCCACAGTTAAAACAGAATCTTGATCCTTCTTCGATTCCTACTCCACAAAATTCACAGAAGCCTATTATTTGAGTATCTTCTTCTATGGTCTCCTCTGAGTTTGCTTCCTCTTCTAGAGCTTCTTCCTCAACTATCGACATTTCTTCTATTGGAACAACTTCTTCCACTACAGGATTTTCAACTACTGGAACAACTTCTTCGACTGCCGGATTTTCTTCTACTGGAACAGCTTCTTCGATTGAAGTTGCTTCCTCCACTAGTGTCACTTCCTCCACTGGCGTCGCTTCCACAACTGGAACAATTTCTTCTACTTGTAATACTTCCTCTACTGAAGGTTCTTCTGCGAAATCTGCTTTCTCTGTATTAACTGGCTTCCCACAGTTAAAACAGAATCTTGATCCTTCTTCGATTCCTGCTCCACAAAATTCACAGAAGCCTATTATTTGAGTATCTTCTTCTATGATCTCCTCTAAGTTTGCTTCCTCTTCTAGAGCTTCTTCCTCAACTATCGAATTTTCTTCTATTGGAACAACTTCTTCCTCTACCTGATTTTCATCTACTGGAACCACTTCTTCAACTGCCGGATTTTCTTCTACTGGAACAGCTTCCTCATCTATCGAAATTTCTTCTACTGGAACAACTTCTTCGTCAGAAGTTACTTCCTCCACTATCAAAATTTCTTCCTCCTCTGAATCCACTTCCTCAACCTCAACTGGTTTTCCACAGCTATAACAAAATCTTGATCCTTCTTCTATCTCCACTCCACAATATGTACAGAATCCTACGATTTGAGTATCTTCTTTTATGGTCTCTGTTGAGTTTGCCTCCTCAACAGAAGTAGTTTCCTTGCCTACTTGAATATCTTTATCCGCTGGAACTGATTCTTTTGTCGTAATCTCTTCTATCGGCACTACAACTTCTATTGAAGCCACTTCTTCTACTGGAGCCACTTCTTCCACTAGAGTTACTTCTTCTACTGGAGTTACTTCTTCCACTGGAGCCACTTCTTCTACTGGAACAGTTTCTTCTACTAAAGGTACTTCCTCATCCTTACTCAAAGAAACTCCTATCATACTTGTTTGTGCTTGTTCTTGACCTTCACCTTGATTGGAAGTTTTCACTTCCTCTGCCAATACTGGTTTTCCACAACTAAAACAAAACTTTGATTCTGCTTCTAAAATAGCCCCACAATATGCGCAATATCCCGTTGATTGTATCGTTTCCGCAGAAGCATCCGAACTAATTACCGTTTCTTCTTCCACTTTCGTTTCTATTGTATCTTCAATAATTTTATCCTTCTGTATCTCATCAATCGTAGAATTTTCTGTATACAATGAATCAGATTCCACTCTTGATGCCGGATTTGACGCTACTACATCGTTCTGACTAAGTTGTTGTGACTCATCCAATTGCCGGTTACCACACTTATAACAGAATTTTGATCCATCTTCTAATTTAGTACCGCAATAAGCACAAAACATATTTGTTCCTCCTCATACTCTTTTGCTAGTTGCAAAGTATTTTGCGAATAAAACACTTCATCAAGCACAACTTTTGTTCCACATTTCTTTGGGTAAAATGACGTCAGACATCTTACTTAAGGACTTTTGACACCTAAATCTTCTTGAAAGTTACAATAAATTTCTTTTTATTATGAAAATCAGCATGGAATACCATGCTGATCATACTTATAACTATTTTAACTTGAATAATATGGAAACACAAGCATTTATTTAAAATATGCGACACCAGATTCAAAAATATATTGATTTTGGTTACCATAAATATTGATCGCTACAGAATCATCACGACGTTCGGAATGTGCCATTTTACCAAGAACACGACCATCCGGACTTGTAATACCTTCAATCGCACTATAAGAACCATTTGGATTGAAGTCCTCATCCATCGTTGGATTACCGTTTACATCAACATACTGAGTTGCAATCTGACCGTTTGCTGCTAACTTCGACAACCATTCTTGATTTGCGACAAATCTACCTTCCCCATGAGATGCAGGAATAGCATAAACAGCACCTAACTCAGCTTTCATAAGCCATGGAGATTGATTCGTAACAACCTTGGTATAAACTGATTTACTAATATGACGGCCAATATTATTCATTACAAGTGTTGGTGAGTCTTCTTTCTGTGCTGTAATTTCACCATAAGGAACTAAACCTAACTTGATGACTGCTTGGAAACCATTACAAATACCAAGAACCAACCCATCTTTCACCTTTAATAAATCATTAATAGCATTACTAATCTTCACATTACGAAAAGCAGTTGCAATGAATTTCGCAGAACCATCTGGTTCATCACCAGCGGAAAAACCACCTGGGAACATAACGATCTGGGATTCTTTGATCGCTTTTTCAAAAGCATTTATGGAGTCTTTGATACTTTCCTCACTATAATTCTTAAATACTACTGTGTTAACCTCAGCTCCAGCACGTTCAAAAGCGCGTATTGTGTCATATTCACAGTTTGTACCAGGGAATACTGGAATAAAAACTTTTGGCTTTGCAACTTTATTCTTAGCAACATATACTGTCTTTGCATCATAAATTCCAGTATATAGTTCATCCTTAGAGATTTCTTTGGCAACATTGGAGCGAGTTGGGAATACTTTCTCTAAAGGTTTTGTCCATGCAACTAACGCCTCATCCATTGTAATCGTGCAATCTTTCACCCTAAATTCAGCACTTTGCGTTACCTTACCAATGACTTTATATGCGATACCGATCTTAGCTAAATCACTTTCTGCAACCTCTGCGATAATATCACCGTAAGCTGGCATAAATAATTCTTCTTCTGTCAAATTATCCACTAACGTTACACCAAGCTTATTACCGAATGCCATCTTAGAAACGGCTTCTGTAATACCCTTTGCTCCTAATGCATAAGTAGAAACCAAGGTATGTGCTCTGCCTAACTTTGTAATCTCCCCATATAAGCTCATAAGTTGATCATATTTTGGAAGATCAAACTCGTCCTTTTCAATGGAGAACTTCACTAATACATTGCCTGCTTTCTTGAGTTCGGATGTAACAACATCCCCTGTCTTAGCAACGTTGACAGCGAATGAAACCAAAGTTGGAGGCACATCGATATCATTAAAGGTTCCTGACATACTGTCTTTACCACCGATGGATGGTAATCCTAATTTCATTTGTGCATCATAAGCACCAAGTAAAGCTGTTAAAGGCTCACCCCAACGACGTGGATCAGTTCCAAGTCTTCTAAAATACTCTTGGAAAGTAAAACGAATGGAAGTATGGTCACCACCAGCTGCTACAATCTTAGCAACGGAAGAAATAACAGCATAAACAGAACCATGAAATGGACTCCAGCTTGATAAATAAGGATCATATCCATAACTCATCATCGTTACGGTATCACAAGCACCACGTAAACAAGGAAGTTTTGCAATCATTGTTTGTATTGGTGTTAGCTGATACTTGCCACCATAAGGCATAGTTACAGTAGAAGCTCCTATTGAACTATCAAACATCTCAACTAAGCCCTTCTTCGAACAAGTATTTAAATCTGCTAATACTTTTAACCATTCCTCTTTTAAAGTCTTGTTACTTGTATCTAAAGTTTCTTTTGCACTTAAGTAAGAAGCACCTGTATTAAAATAGTTGTCTTCTTTCTTAGGAATTATTACTTCGGCGGTTGCTTCCTGATGTGCACCATTGGTATCTAAGAATGCTCTAGAGATGTCTACAATCACTTTACCTCTCCAGCTTAATACAAGGCGTGGCTCTTTCGTTACAACAGCAACTTCAACTGCTTCTAGATTTTCCTGAGCAGCGTAAGCTAACATTTGCTCCACATCTTTTTTCTCAACAACAATTGCCATTCTTTCTTGAGATTCTGATATTGCCAACTCTGTTCCATCAAGACCAGCATATTTCTTCGGTACCTTATCAAGATCAATGCGAAGACCTTCTGCTAACTCACCAATAGCTACGGATACACCGCCAGCACCAAAGTCATTACACTTCTTAATTAATTTACTTACTTCCTCACGACGGAATAAACGTTGTAATTTACGCTCGGTAGGTGCATTACCCTTTTGAACCTCTGCGCCACAAGTATGAATTGATTCTGTTGTATGAACTTTGGAAGACCCAGTTGCACCACCGCAACCATCACGACCAGTTCTACCACCCATTAAAATAATGATGTCACCTGGATCTGAATTCTCACGAATTACGTTCTTTCTTGGAGCAGCACCCATGACTGCACCAATTTCCATTCTCTTAGCAACATAATTTGGATGATAAATTTCATCTACCAAACCAGTCGCAAGACCAATCTGATTACCATAAGAGCTATATCCCTTTGCTGCTCCAGTTACAATCTTTCTTTGAGGCAGCTTACCATGTAAAGTATCTTTCAATGATACGGTAGGATCTGCTGCACCTGTAACACGCATAGCCTGGTATACATAACCACGTCCTGACAATGGATCACGAATTGCTCCACCAAGACAAGTAGCAGCACCACCAAAAGGCTCAATTTCAGTTGGGTGATTGTGTGTCTCATTCTTAAAGAATACTAACCACTCTTCTGTTACACCATCGATTGTAACAGGTACAACGATGGAACATGCATTAATCTCATCGGATACTTCCATATCCTCTAACTTACCTTCCGCTCTTAGCTTTTTCATAGCTAATAAAGCGATATCCATAAGAGAAATGTATTTATCCTCTCTACCTTTATATAAAATCTCACGGTCTGCTTTATATCGATTGTACGCTTCTTCTATTGGTTTCTTATAGTATCCATCATTAAATTTAACATCCGTTAATTCAGTTAAGAATGTTGTATGACGGCAATGATCGGACCAGTATGTATCTAATACACGAATTTCAGTCATAGAAGGATCTCTATGCTCTTCTAGCTTAAAGTAATTCTGAATGTGTAAGAAGTCCTTAAATGTCATAGCTAAATTTAAAGACTGGTATAAGTCTCTTAATTCAGCCTCCTCCATAGTAATAAACCCAGTAAAGATTTTCACATCTTCTGGTACATCGAATTCAACTACTAACGTTTCTGGTTTTTCTTCATTAGTTTCACGAGAGTCAACTGGATTGATGCAATATTCTTTTACTCTTACAAAATCCTCTTCTGTAATCTCACCAGTTAAAACATATGTAGTTGCCGAACGGATGATAGGCTCTTCTGCCTCATTTAATAACTTTACACATTGTTCTGCTGAATCAGCTCTTTGGTCAAACTGTCCTGGTAAATACTCAACAGAAAACGCAAAATCCGTCTCAGTAAAAGGGAATTTCTCTTCATATAAAATATCAATTGGTGGTTCAGAGAATACAGTTCCAAGTGATTTCTTATACGTATCTTCACTTACATTTTCTATATCATAACGGATTAATACACGCACATCTGTTAAAGCCTTTAGACCAAGATAGCTTCTGATTTCTTCTTTTAGTTCCTTTGCTCTGACTGCATAAGGAGCTTTCTTTTCTACATATACTCTACGGACACTGCTCATTTTTTTCCCTCCGATTTATCGTTTATAACTCATTCCTTATTCGCTATATTCTTTTTGTCTACAATCTTTCTTTTTTGGTTATATTTATTATAGCATAGCCATATTTATAAATGAAATTAATAAATATGAAATATCTCATTAGTAACCCTAATAAAACAATTATATTCATATTTCGATCTACATAACACAAGACAACAAGGGAAAGCGTGTTGCGGATGAATTATGTTTGTCATCACATGCTCATAACATTTCTTTGTGCAAAATGACAAATGAAATAGTACTTTAGATACCCAAAGCCTATAAGCATCAAGGTTTTCTATGGACTTTCTAACAAGTCTATAGTACAATATGTTGAGATAGACGGGCATACCCCGTTTTAATATCAAGTTCGGAGGATTATGTATGCTTTACTCATTACTAGATCAATTTACCGATAAAAGCATTGCCTTTGTCGGGCTTCTTTCTGCCTTTTTGTTAACCTGCATTCTATTGAGAGTTCTTAAAAATATTTTACCAAGAGATGGTGGTAGAGCTTTTGCTGTAAATGGTGGTTTATCGCAAGGAAAACCACGTGGTGCTGGTATTGTATTTATTCTTGTATTCGTGGTTGCAACAATCCTCTTTGTTCCAGTCAATCGTGAGATACTAATTTACTTACTAATGATTATTGGTGCCATGATGAGTGGTTACTTGGACGATAGTGCAAAGGCACCTTGGGGTGAGCTCAAAAAGGGAATTATCGATTTTATTATTGCTTTGGTTTGTTCCATTACTTATGTAAACTTTAATGGAAGCTCAATTCACTTTTACTCTACTGATACAACAGTTACCTTAAACCCTGTCATATTTGTAATTCTTGCAATTATCCTGATCTGGGTATCCATTAATGTAACAAACTGTACAGATGGTGTTGATGGCTTAAGTGGTAGTATTGCAATTGCAACGATATTTACTTTCTATATTATCTTTACAACAATCGCTGATAATAAGAATTATGGTCTTGTATCCTTGTTAATGATTGCTTGTATTTTAGGATATCTTTGGTTCAATGCTTCTCCAAGTAAGATGCTTATGGGTGATGCAGGATCACGAGCAATTGGTTTATTTATCGCAATTATTGCACTAAAATCTGGCAACCCGTTACTGTATATTCCATGTGCAATTGTATTTATTATTGATGGTGGCCTTGGACTAGTCAAAGTTTCCTTACTCCGTTTTTTAAAGATTAAGATCTTAAAAAATACAAGAACGCCAATTCATGATCATGTGCGTAAGAATAAAAGCTGGTCTGATACACAGACTGTATTCCGCTTTATCATTATGCAGATTATGGTTTCATTTGTATTAATCTATGGTATATTGTAATAAGAAGAAAAAGGATTATGCTAACGATAATTTAGCTTCTGTACAAGATAACGTATGCTAGCAAGATAAACTAGCAGGCCTATCTTGCTAGCATACATGAAAGAAGGAGTAAATGCTATGGATA
Source organism: Bacillota bacterium (assembly GCA_023439125.1). Taxonomy (GTDB): domain Bacteria; phylum Bacillota; class Clostridia; order Lachnospirales; family Lachnospiraceae; genus Lachnoclostridium. Next base: position 181,715 of record JAEXOU010000007.1, read on the forward strand.
TTAATTATGAGTTGTATAAAGTATTTTATTATGTAGCAAAGACACTTAGTTTTAGTGAAGCAGCGACAGAATTATTCATCTCACAATCTGCAGTCAGTCAATCTGTAAAAGTTTTAGAGAAACGCTTAAACCAGGTTTTATTTATCCGTAGCACCAAACGTGTCAGTCTAACCAAAGAAGGGGAAATGCTATTTAAGCACATTGAACCTGCAATCAATTTGATTAGCCGTGGTGAAAATCAACTTCTTAATTCTACACCATCTGGTGGAATGCAGTTACGTATTGCTGCTAGTGATACCATTTGTCGTTACTTTTTAGTTCCATATTTGAACCAATTCCATAAGACTTATCCTGATGTTCATATCAAGATTATCAATGGAACTTCTCTCAAATGTGCGGAATTGCTTGAAACTAATCAGGTAGACTTAATCGTAGCCAATTCACCTAACTCTGCATTAAACAACAATCAGTATATCCGAGAAATTAAGACTTTCCGTGATGTATTCGTTGCAAAGCCTGATGTCTTTCCATATAAGGGACAAGCCTTGACATTAGCACAGCTTCAACAATTACCAATCCTGATGCTAAGTAAGTTATCTACAACAAGTGCCTTTTTGCATAATTTATTTTTACAAAATTCACTCGACTTAGTACCAGCAATTGAATTAAGCAGTAATGATTTATTAATTGACTTGGCTAAGATTGGCCTTGGCATCGCTTTTGTTCCAGACTTCTGTGTAACGAATACAAGTGAAGATGAATTAATTATTTTAGATACTGTGGAACCAATGCCAGAGCGAAAATTAGTTGCTGCGTATGATGAAAGTATTCCATTATCAGAACCAGCACGATATTTTATTGAAACAATGTTGTAGAAATTTAAAGAAAAATCCTGAGCTTTCGCTCAGGATTTTTTATAATAACTCAATCTATATGTTATGAAAGGAAACACGAAATCTACATTCACTAGCACCACTCAAAACTGTCTCTAGGCATTCCACCTCGGTTATCTCATCTTTCCATAACTGATTTCCTATATATAAGATGCTTTGCCGTGAACATTCGCACAATTTAACTGTGTTTACCCCACCGCTTGTATGTAAATCACATGTACATTCTGGAAAAGTGATAATATATTCCTTCCCAGGTACAATAATTTCTCCTTTTACATTGCCTAATTGCTCAAGTGTAGCATAATACTGATCTCTATCTTCATTAACATTTCCATAATGCTGCCTATGCATTTGAAGAACACCTGTATTAGCACATGCTTTTGCACAGTTAGAAAGTAAATGACTTACAGAATGAGAATCCATATCTTCGAGTCCTTTTTCAAACCCTTGTAACCATGTCTTATAAAATTGTTCATCCATGCGACTAAGGCTCCCGTGTAAAAACGTATTGGTTTCTCCTATGACTAAGTGACAAGTTAATATTGATACTTTATGTCAGAATAATCTTTCGTTGATTTTTTCATCGTATACTTTTTCTTTGCCTGATACATTGCAATATCATATGTCGCGTCAATGGTATACCAAGTATCTTTTTTGCTGTCATAAACCGAATTCCATGCATGATAGACACCTTCGATGTTTGGAGTATATCCAGTTACTAATTTAACCTCTACTCCTTGGCTTCTCATCATTGCAGCCATGATAGCTGAAATATCATAGCATATTCCTTTTTTATTCTTATAAACAATTTCAATATCTGGAACATAACTGCTTGTCAAAGTTGACAATTTATCATAATCATATGAAAAATTCTTCACAACATACCCATAAATCGTCTTAACAATTTCTTCGTTCGATTTACAATTAACCGTTAAGTCTTCAGCTTTTTGAATTGCCTTATCTTCTAATTCAAAATCCACTATAACATTGGATTGTAAAAATACAAGATTATCATCCTTTAGTTCTAACTCAATCTTCGTACTTTGAACTACGCTATATTTTGTCCCGCTAATATTTTTCAGAATTTTGATAGAATAATTTCCATTTCCCATATTCAATGGAATATCAATCTCATTCTTACCATTACTTAAGTTATAATAATAGGATTCCCCATCTTTTGTTACACCAATTTTCATCTTAGCATTCTTATCATTATTATATGAAACAGTAATTATTCCATTGTCATTATCACAAAATGTTTCAGAATCCTTACTTGATGCACTCACACTTTCTTCTGTCATACTTATAGCAAAAAAAGTTATGATCGCCAGTAAAGCTAATCTGAGGATTTTTTTCATTCTATCTCCCTCCTAACATTCCTTCAATCAAGGTCCAATGGTTCGTCGCATACTATCTTGATTCATACTAAATGATATTGCTGTTTCTGGGGATATACATCCTCTTCGATATAAATTCATAATACTGGAATCCATAGATATCATTCCATCTTTTGCGGAAGAATAGATTACCGAATCAATCTGATGAACTTTTCCGTCACGGATTAACGTTCTAATTGCACTCGTTGCCTCTAAAATTTCAAACGCAGGAATCAACCCCTCAGTACTTGGGAGTAACTGCTGAGATACAATGGCATTTAAAACCATAGAAAGCTGAATTCTAATTTGTTGTTGTTGCGAACTTGGAAAAACATCAATAATTCTGTCGATTGTATTAGCAGCACCAACTGTATGAAGAGTGGACAAGACAAGATGCCCTGTTTCTGCTGCCGTCATTGCAATTTCAATCGTTTCCAAGTCTCTCATTTCACCAATAAAAATAACATCTGGAGACTCTCTCATCGCAGCACGTAACGCTTTATGATAATCACAACAATCAAGTCCTATCTCTCTTTGACTTACAATACTTTTCTTATGCTTGTGTAAAAATTCAATCGGATCTTCTAGTGTTAGTATATGACAATTACGAGTACTGTTAATTTGATCAATAATATAGGACAATGTTGTACTCTTCCCACTTCCTGCTGTACCTGTAACAAGGATAAGTCCTTTTTTCTGTTTTGAAAAATCTACGACTCGTTTCGGTATGTTCAATTCCTCGTATGGTGGTAATTCAAAGGAAACAACTCTTAAAACTGCACTTAGTGCGCCTCTTTGTCGAAAAATATTCGTACGGAATCGCCCGATTCCAGAGATTGATAAAGCAAAGTCATCATCCCCACATTTTAAGTTTGTCATATCTTTTAGCTCAGCGTTTTGATACATATCCTCGATTAATTTTGCTGTTCTATCTGGACTTAATATATCACCGTTTTGTCGAATTAACATTCCCTGAATTTTAAATGTAACAGGTTGTCCTACTACAATAAAGATATCAGATGCTTTTTTCTCCACTGCTAAAAGTAAGATTTCGCGTAATTCCATCTAGCACACTCCTTATTCATCTAAGATTCCATCCCATATATCTTCCATACTAGAATCATTGTAATCACCTAGTTCGGTTAGAACCATTTTCCAGCTATGTACTGTAACTCCTTCGTCCATTTTCGTTGGAAGTTTAAGTGAAATCTCTAGGTCTTTATTATAATTCACCGGAACATTATATGTCAAGATATGGGTACTTTTATCGATTTTTAGCTTATCAATAATACTTAAATCTTGTGACAGCTTAGCAATGTCCAGACTCGAATCCTGTTTTGCTACTACTTCTGAAATTTGCATTAAAATCTCCTCTGCCCTAGAATCAGCAGTATAGTATTCTTGTATGGCATTCCTTGTCTTTTCTGACATCTTAACCTCATGATAGGATGCACGTAGAGACAAAATAGCAAATACCGTTAATGCAAATACGGCGATTACTAGCAGAATAGAAGCTCCTCCAATATTGATATGATAACTATTTTTTCGTTTCATGTTATTGGTCCTTTCCTACAGCTTTCCTCTACTTACTACTTACCCATTTTTTTGTTGTAATCTTCACTAATGCTTCTTCTTTTGTTGTTTCTTCTACATCTTTGCAAGTAAAAGCTGAAATATCTGCACTCACCATTCTCCCCGATTCCCCTCTCGTAATTGTACTTGTAATTACAATTATATTAGCAGATGGGGATTTAGTCTGATTCCAATCATCATCGTAATAAATGCAATAGTTTAGAGATGTATTATCATAAGATTCCATTTGTAGTTGTATTGCGGCCTCACCAATCGAGGCAGTATTCTTAATGTATTCCGCAACTGTTTCTGCCTTAATCACTGCAGAGCTTAAATCAGTTGCATTGTTTTGCAATCGGTATGTCCCCATAAACATACGTACAAGAAAAACACTGATAACCACAAAAATACCAATTACAATTATCAGCTCTATCATTGGCATACGAATGGAATGGTCTTGTACTTTTTCTTGTTCCATACTATTGCCTCCTTGTCCGTAATGAAATTGACAACGATTCCTCTACTCCAGCTGAATTCACCGCTTTCATATGAATTAAACCCTTTGTTGTCAATTCAAACCCAAAATTGCTGATTTCAAGTATTGGTTGCCCATAATCTAGCTCATAATCTGCACCAGCTTCTTGATAAATCTCATATAGATAACCATCTAAAAAATAGATCAAAGTCTCGTATACATTTCCATCAATCTCTTCACCTAGTACTAATAAATCAACACCATCTTTTTGTTCAATATAAGGATATCCTTGTGTATCTGTTTGCCGAATTTTTGTTGCAACGTATGATAAAGAGGTACGAAGCTCAAAATTACTATCATTTGTCATAATAACTTTTTGATATACCTTAATACCAATATTAGTTAATACCAGACATGAGATTGCAAAGATTCCCAAGACAACAATTAGACTGATAAAGTTGATCATCCAAGATTTTTGATTTTTCTTTTCCATCTAAGTTTTCCTCTCTTCATGGCTGTTACTTTTCATAAACACCAAATTCCGGCATAATATTCGATGAAAAACACTCATAATATATATTATATTTATCCTTATCAATTGTGAGATTGTAATTGTCCTCGAGATAACTAAGCTCAGCTGGATAAAAGCCTTCAATTGCATAACACTGAACAATCGATTTCCGTAATGCTGACTCTGTTAATATCAATTCTTGTTCATTACCCAAATCACTAAATCTTTTTATTCCGATGATTAAAAACGTTAAAATACAAATAAACGTAAATATAGGAATTGCGACCGTTTTTACCCAAAAAGGTCGTTTTTTTTCCTTCAGATTCTTCATGGTACAGAGCCTCCAATCTTCTTAAAGCTTATTAGCTAATCGAAGAAATCATACTAACAAGTGGTAACATAACAGATACTAAAACGCCACCAACTAATACTGCTAATATAACAACTAGAACTGTTTCTATACTTGTGGATAATTTACTTAACATAGTCGCTACTTTAGAATTATATTGTTCACTAAGTTTTTCAAAAACTGTATCCTGTGAACCAGTTTTTGTAGCAACAGTAACTAGACGACTTTCCATACCGACTAATATTTTTGTATCATGTATTGCCTTGTCTAATGAAATTCCTTTATCCAATAACATCTTACACTGCTTAATTCTATCTTTTACTCTTCGATTGTTTGATGCTCCATGTGCAATGTCAATTGCCTTTCGTATCTCGATTCCAGAAGAAATCATAAGCGCCATACTTGATATAAATCTACTCGTTGCAACTGCCTCAGATATTTTTTTGGTCAATCGAAAATTAGTTAAAAATCTTCGAATAGAAGCCTCTCCACGTTTTGTCCGATACCATAATAGAATGAGAATCATAGCTAATAAAACAAGACAAGTAATTCCTGCTAGAACCTTTCCTGCAATCATACCAACTTGCATCATATTATGAGTAGATGCTGCAACATCTTCATTTAATTCGATAAACATTTCCTCAAATAATGGTAAAATTTTAAATACCAGAACTAAGATGATAACAGCCATCATAGAAAATAATACTGAAGGATATACAATTGAACTCTTGATACATGCTTTCACATTACTTTCTCTTTCATAGTAATCTGAAAGTGACTTCATTACTTCCTCTAACTTCCCCGTTGTCTCACCAACCTTAACCATATGAATCATATAGTCTGGGAAAGCCTCTGTTCTTTGTAATGATTCATATAAAGTCTCATTTGCTTTCATGGAGTTATTGATTTGCTCAAATACCTTTTTCGTTTTCTTATCCTCCATATCGCTATACAACATGTCAACTCCTTCATACAAAGGAATTCCACTATTTAAAAGCATAGCAATCTGTTCACAGAATACAGATGTTTCTTCGGATGAAAATCTCGTTACTTTTTTATGGTGTTTTGCCATACTTTTCCTCCCACTGTGATCTTAATCATTCTAAATTAGTAAACCGGTTAGGAATACAGTTACAATCGCTCCCGCTGCCACAACAACCAAACTTCGATTGCAATACGCTAAGAGCAAAGCTACAACAGTTCCAGCAATCGCAGTCATAATATCCCCAGTGGAGTAAATTACGTCTGGAAACGTTAAGGATGCTAACACTGCGAATGGAACATAATGCAAAAAAGATTTAATAAATTTTGAATTTATTTCTTTTCTAAAAACTGCAACTGGTAATGCACGTGGTATATATGTTACAAGTGCCATTAAAAATATTGCAAGTCCTGCCTGTGGAGTCGTCATACAGCACCTCCCTCTTCATCCTCAATTGGATATTTTGCAGCACAGATACAAGAGGATATTACGGTTGCAATAATAACACGAAATCCGGATGAGATTTGGTCTAGCCTTGGAACATATTTAAGTATACAAGTGATAATAATCGATAGGATAAGTACTATTACCACTTGTTTGGATTTTCTAGCGGGTGGAATAATGATTGCTATAAACATACCATAAAGGGCAATCCCCATTGCCTCCTTAATTGTAGGTGGTAAAGCAGAACAGATAATAGCACCAAGTGCAGTACCAAATGTCCATCCACAAATTGGTCCTGTAATTAGACCAAGCATATATCGATAAGAAAGCTTTCCATTTTCCAAGGAAGATACTGCAAATACTTCATCCGTAATTCCAAATGCAAATACTAGACGCTGAGGTAACGAAATCTTTTTCTCAAGCTTCTGTGAAATAGAAAGCGACATTAACATATATCGAATATTTATAATAAAAGTTGTCAAAGTTAGTTCAAAATATCCGGCACCTTGAATAATTAAATCAGCACCCGCTGCCTGCCCTGCACTTGTTAAGTTTGTTAGCGACATAATAATAACAAGCCATACAGGTATACCTCCAGATACTGCATTCAGACCAAATGCAAAAGAAACTGGTATGTATCCTATTGCTATAGGAAGACCACGCTTAAAACCATAAGCATAATCATTTCTAGTATTCGTATTCATTGTATATCTGTCCTTATCTTGGATTTATTCGTGTAGTCTTCGTATTAATTTATAAACGATACAATTTTGAATTACCAATGGTTTGCTATGAGCAAAAAAGATAATACCATCGCTTGGTGCAATTATTTGTGAAATTACTTCACCTTCTATCGGATCAACAACCTCAGCTAAAATATCACCAAACTTAACTTCATCTCCCGGTCGCTTCAATGGCCGATAAATGCCTGATACATCTGTCTTGATCGGCATAAGTGTTTCTTCTTCCATAATATTAGCGATATATCCACTATGACAATTATATTTTATGATTCCCATTCGAGTCAAAAATCTCAGTACGGAAGAAACCGCCTGACGTGCTGATTTTTCATCAATTGTTGAGGTGGCTGGTGTATAAACTGAAAATGCATTCGTACCATTAATCTGCCAGCAATAATTTAATGTCCCGGTATCAAACGGATGTGGTTTCTTTGTTAATACATATGGTAATCCAAATAAGTTTGCAAGACTATTACTCTGATGACCTGTCTCCATCATTCTTACATGTGGAATAAACTCACCTGGTGTATGAAAACTTGCAAACTGAATTCCGTAGTTATAACCTCTTACAGCAGAGAAGATACCTGCTGCGATACGTTCTGTCGTTTCTCCATATTCATCTCCTGGAAACATTCGATTAATATCAGATTTATCCATAGCCCAAAATCTTTTCTCAATATTGGTACTAAATTGATTGATCGTTGGAACGACTAAGATTTCATTATTATTTAAAATTGCACCTATTTTTTCTAATCGCGTTAGTTCCTTGATCAACTGGGAACATATATAGAGTTGCTGAATCTCATTACCTCTTGTCGGCCCTACAATACACGCTGCCTTCTCCCCTTTTCCAAAACGATAGCCCACAATATGCATATCATCACGATAAGGTGCTTTCACGGTATGAATCACTTCTTGAAACATATTATGCACCTCCTAAAATTCTAGCAATCAATGATCCATCATAAACAACAGGATATTCTCGTAACGTAAATACAACACCATCGCATGGTGCTATGATCGTTTGCTCTACTTTGCCAGAAAGCGTATCAACAATTTCTCCAACCACTTCTCCAGCACGAATATCCATAAGATGTTCTACTCTTGGTAAAAATACACCTGATGCTTCTGCATGAATTAATGTAACTTTATCTCGATCTGTAGAGATGATTGGCTCTTTTGGTGTAATAACCTCACCAGTCCAAATACCTAATTTCTTCATCAGACAAAAGATTCCTTCTAAAATCTGGTCGCCAAAGGATTGAGTAATTCGCATACCAACACCCATCTCTACTGCTAATGTTGGGACTCCAATCAGATTTAAGCTGTGATAAATACTTGCAGGTTGAACAGTTGGAGAGGAATGGACCCAGATAAAATCCGTATTCATCAGCTTGCAATATGGTAATAAAGTTTCTTCATGTTCTTTATTAATACGAACTTGTGGAATCTCACGCAAAAATATATTACTTGCGTGCAAATCAACGCAAAAATCAGCATTGGCTACGTCCTCAACCAATTTTGCTGCTACATACTCTGACATATCACCTTCCATATCTCCCGGAAAGCTTCGGTTCATATCTAAATCAAACGTTGGAATTCTTCTTGTAATTGTCTCCATACCAAGTGGGTTTACACATGGATAGACGTCTACTATTCCTTCTAGTAAATCTATATTCTCATTTATCTTTTTTATCAATTGATAACATATGTACTGGCCTTCTAACTCGTCTCCGTGAATACCTGTTATAATACAAATCCTTTTCCTACCCTCTTTGGGTTTTGTCGGTTCCAAGCGATTCTTTTTTATATGCATTGTCTCAAGCACTGGTAATCCTACTGATACAACTGTTTTAATCATTGAAAATCCTCTCAATCTAACTACATAAGTTTCTATTTATTGTACTACAATGACACACGAATTGCAAGAATTCACCACCTATATATAAACGGATAAAAGTGTGTATTGTACTACTATCATTCGTCTTTTACACATGTATTAACTTAAAAAAAATAGGATGACAAACATAGTTCAGAAACATACTGTTTGTCATCCCATACTTAAAGCACTTCTTGATGTGACATTTTAATCTGCCACTTCTAGTCCAGAAAACATATCCCATGGATATATCTTCTGACTTTCTTGTATTATTACACCTTCCTCTTTATCCATCTGTAACCAACCACTCTTGCCTTCGTTGTTATCTAAATAAATCCATTCCTCATCATCACAAGCTACTATCGTTATAAATTCCCCTCTGTCTATTACAACATCATCTGCAATCAACGACTGTGTTTTTAACAACTTAATATCACGTTTTAATTTAACTTGAGTACCAACAGGATAGAGTTCGTTTGGCATATAAACTAGTTTTGGCATTACGATAGATTTTTCTTCTTCATTCTCAGCGCTTTCATCATAATAATATGAGTTTGCTAGATAGAATTTTCGTGGATGCCACCATGTCTGTAGTGTTTCTGCTCTCTGGTTAAATTGAAACATACCATCTCCTAAACTCTTGATTTCTTCTACAAGTCCACCAATTCGTCCTAACTCATATATTTGATTATTCTCATAAGAAAACATAATGGTTGCATTATCATAACTATAACCATATTCATCAATTAAAATCTGAAGAGATGAATTGCTATAAAGTGATCCTATATATACCTTTCCTGTTGGCATATTAAGCCTTCCCTCTTTTTGCACACCATTAATTGATAATTTATATCCTTCTTCTTCCTCATCTCTACTAGCTATCGTAAACTCAATCTTTTCCTTTTCTCCATCACCATCAAAGTCATATTGCTCTCCACTTTTTATCTCAATAAATCCATTATCGAATAAGCTAGTATCGTTATTTTTTTGATTGATCTGGTTTTCACCAACTGTACTGTCAGAAATATCGTATGAACTGTCTGCATTAGAATCAGATGCGCTCTTCGATGTTGGCTCCTTTTCTATTGTAGCATATTCCTGATCCATTACGTTTGCATCTTCTGTCCTTTTACAACCAACTGTAAAACACATAATAAATGCCATTCCAATTAAGCAAAATCTCTTCCTCATAATTTTCATTACTCCCTCTAGTCAATTTTTCAAATGAACAACATCCATATTATTACATATAATAATGTCATTTCTATTCTATAATAATTAATTCTTTCTTACGATTTATTAAGAAATGGTAACATATACTGTAAATACTACTTCACATAATTTTACATGTTACTCTACTTTTTCCATAATGTATGACTTCATTTTCATATACTGCTCTACTGTCATTGAGATTTGACTCCGATGTTTTGTTATATATTTATCCGCTTCCAATTTCCTAATGCCTCGATTGATCGTCCTTATACTTAAGCCAGTATAATCTGACATTTGTTGTCTTTTAATAGGGATAATCCACAAGCTTCTTTCAGTTGCATTTTCTTCATACAGTTGCATTAATAGATACATTAATCGATCTGTTCCTTGGATAAATAAGAAGATGCGTTCCATTCTTCCTTGCTCCAAGAGTTGAGAGACCATCATATTAGACTCTAGCATATACGCTTTCTGATTTTCTCGAAGCCAAGCTTCAAAATTACTCCTTGAGGTAACTAACATCGTACAATCTGTAACTGTTATTAATGTTGTCTTATAATGTTTTAACGACAGAAGTACTTCCATACATCCAAATGTACTCATTGGATGAAACCTCATGAAATCATAAGTTATCCCAAATACACGATAATCGGTAGCTTTTACAGAACCCTTCAAAAGAACATACACTAATTCTACGTCCTCATTTTCTCTGATAAATATGTTATCTTTCTTTAGTCTTATCAATTGAAATGACTCCACTAACCACTCTGGCATTAATTCAAAGAATTTCATTACATAATCGAGTGATTCAAACTTCGCATCCTTTATTTCATTTTTAATTTCTTCTCTTCTCATATCGATTCTCTCTTTCGGGAATTTCCTGTAAAAGAAAAAAGCCTTAGGAACAAGTCCTAGGCTCTTTTCTTTCTTTATTGTACGACATTTACTGTTACATATTCTAAAGGTAATTGATCTGCTTCATTTGCTGCATCTTCACGAAGTACTGTAATCTCTCCTGACACTAATTTTTCATAAATTGCATCATACTGTTCTTTTGTAAAAGATTCAAATCTAGAAGTTTCGAGTGGTAATAAAACGCTTTGTGTAGATGCATCCAATGTAAATTCTTTACCACCTTCAAATGTTCCACTATACAATTCTTCTAAAGAAGAATACACTGATTGTCCTAGATTTTTCATTGCAGAAGTTAAAACTGTTTGAGATTCTTCGGATTGATCAACGTCTACACCAATTACTTTTGTACCAGCAACTTCTGCTGCTTTCATCACTGAATTACCAACACCGCCACCGCATGCAAAGATAACTTCAACTCCTTCGTTGTACCAAGATGCTGCGACCGTAACATTTTCAGGCGACGCATCAAAGTTTCCTATATAGTTGTACTTAACACTTACTTCACCCTTTGTTAAACCAAGTTCTTTTGCTGCATATTCTGCTCCTTGAACAAATCCATATCCAAAACGCATAACTGCAGGAAGTGCTCTTCCTCCCATGAATCCTAACTTACGGTATCCATCCATAACAGTAGCATAACCAGCTAAGAAACCTGCTTGTTCTTCTGCATAAAAAATTGATTTTACATTCTCACCAATAGAAGCATTGCCATTAGCATCCTTTGGACTTCCATCCAATATTATGAACTTTACATCTGGGAACTCGGTCTGCGCCATATAAACGGCTGGTTCACATAAATATCCCGGACATATAACTGCTTTCGCGCCACCTCTTACTGCAAGCCTAATCGCATTCAGAATGGAATCATTTGTTGAGTCTACAGGTTTATAGTATTTATAAGTAATATTATTTTCCTTGGCATACTCTTCTAAACCTTCCCATGAACCCTGATTAAATGATTTGTCATCAATTGAATTATTTGCTGTTACAAGGGCTAATTCATACATTGTCTTGTTTCCACAACCAATCATAAATGCAGCGCACATACTCATAATCAAAATGACACTAATAATTTTTTTCTTCATACTAACTCCTTTGATTGAAATCCTTTTTCCCTTATTCGCTTAATTTCAAAATTTCATTGATGAGAATTTGAAATTTAACTTTCTATATTATAGTAAGGACATAGTGATTAAAAAAGGACATGTGTCCTTTTCTATAAAAACTTTTCTATGAAGCATTTTAGTTTTTTAGATCATATATGATTTCAGGGCATCCATTATATGTTCTTTCCTTAACTTGCTTGTAGAGTATAGTATTACAATTCCTACAATAATAAATACAGATATATTAAATATGTCAAATATGGAATACCACATTCTGAGCTAAGATAGTAAAGTTGAAAACTTATCCGATCAGTAACTAGAAACAAAAGAAGAACACTATCACTAGTGTCCTTCTAAATTGAATCCCTTCATATAAATATTGTTCTTCTATTCTGAAAAATAAAGGTTAGCCTTTTGCATAATATCAGAAACCGCTTGTTCCAACGTTTTACTACCACTTAAATACTCCACTGCGCCTTCAATAATGATTTCTTTACCATTAGCATCGCTGTAAACTGGATTCGTTAATGCTTTGATCTTATCTACCAAATTTTGCGTATCTTCTAGTGATAACCGATCAAATGGGATATATTGAAATTGTCCATTATTATCAATGAAGCCAGTACCTCCAAATGGTTCTCCTATTTTTACCCAGCTATTTAATGCCTTCTCATTCACTGGAAAACCATCCGATAGATGTAATGACTGTACACTTTCGCTAAATATAAGTGATATAAACTCCTTTGCTAGCTCTGGTTCGTTTGCCTTTTGATTTATTCCAATAATTCCATTTGGTATAAATGAATTATTTATAGGTGTATACAAGCCATTATATCCTTGTAAAAGAGCTACGACATTACTTAAATCGACTTCATCCCCAATCACAGACATTGTAGAATCGATATCATACATCATTAAGTTAGGTGCAATCCCATAAAAAATTTTCGACATTCTCAAATTGGCACCTTGGATACCACTAGATGAATATCCATCTCCATAACTTCCCTCGATCGTTGCTTCTGTCTGTTTTGCGATGGTATCTAAACTCTTTAGAAAAGAAGTAAGTCCGTCTTTATCTATAAGTCCGTCTTCTGTAAATATACCATCTGAGTAAGCAGAAACAAACATATTAGCAAGCTGATCATAATTACGAGGCTCTATTAAATTTTTATCTCTATTTTCACAATACACAGCCAGTTCTTCCACCGTATTTGCATGGCTTGAGATATCCTCACTCATTGCATAAATAGGCATATAAACTCTCATAGGCATACAATAAATCTTTTGATCACTCGTATAACAATCAGAGATATTCTTAATCAATGTATTTTCTCCTGAGTTATTAAAGATATCACTGATATCCATAAGAACTCCCTTCTCCATATAGGATGACAATGGTAGATCATCCATCAATAGGATATCTGGTCCTTTACCAGCTAGAATCTCTGTATTAAGTGAATTAACAATATCAGCCTGAGTGATAGCACTACCTTCAGCCATCATAACTTCATAACTAATCTTAATATTTGGATGTAGTCTTCGATATTGTGAAATTGCTTCCCTAACTGTAACATTATCATATAGGGAGCATATCGTAAGCTCCTTGTCAAAAGTAGCAACCGAATCAGCACTTGGAATGTACTTCGTTAATATATCTTTCTTACCATTAATCATACTTTTGTACAATACGTAATAAACAGTACTTGTATCCTGAATTGTTAGAAGAGACTGTGCATTATAAGAAGGTACCGACATACTATACTGACTGCCATCTACTATGACTTCCCACAAGCTTCCTCCATTTTTAAGTATATGTAATCCTTCATTGTTTAATATGATGATTTCTTTCTCTGGACCTATTTGTAAAAGAAGTTCTGCATCATTCGTCTCTATCGAAGGATCAAGTGCTATTGTCTCAGATTTGTCCTCATCTACATGCAACACTTGAATTTGCTTATTATCATAGTCTAAATAATATACAGTATTATCCTTAATCGCATAATCATTTACATAAGTGTAGCTACCAAAGTCAAGTACCTTATCTTTATTTAGGTCATATACATGAATCATAAAGTCAAAATTTTCACTGTAGCATATCATCTGATTTTTCAAAACTTTGCAATTAGTAATTACTGGGCCATAAGCATATGGACTAACAGAATTTTCATCATACCAGTAAGAAGGTGTGATATCAAGATAACCTTTTTCATCTTCTGTCTTTTTTAACAATTTATATGTTGAACGTCTATTACCATTTATCTCAACACTTGCTTCACCAAGTATATATGTATTTCCATCTTCACTTTGACATATCTCGTTAGGCTTTACATTGAGATCTTTAATTGCACTATCTGCCCAATCTACGGATGTTTTTTGTAAAGTATCACCTACAAGTGTATAGCAATATACTTTAATACTACCATCCTGAAGATTCTGTACAGTATAGAGTTCATATTGATGATTACCACTGATTTTACTACTTAATTGATATTCGTCCGGCTCCATCTCTAGTTCTTTTATTACATTTTCAATATAATTACCTTCTGCTGTTATTGGCACTTGTTCTGTACCCTTATCATCGGTGTCAGTTTCAACTATATCCTCTTGTTTAATAGAATCAGTAACTGAAACCGGACTATCTTCATTTTTTTTACTACTACTACAACCAGTCAACGTCACGAGTAATGTTAAGATGCACAACCATATAGTTACCTTTCTTTTCATTGTGAATTCCTCCCTAATACAAGATTTGTTATTGCTTGTATCATAGTATAAATAAAAATTCTCAAAATAATCTCAAATATCTCCATATAATTGTAATTATTTCCAGATCGTTGTCAAGCTGTAAGAAGTTCCTCTAGAGTAAAGTCTTCCCCGGGTCAGTTGCTTTCTTTCAAGCACAATTCATAGTATCATCTCTCAAAATATTAGACAGAACACAAAAAAAAGACACCATCACTAGTGTCCTTCAAAGTTTAATAATTTTACTATGAAACTCCACATTGAATTTTTTTTACAAACCTTTTGGTTAAGCCCTCGACCTATTAGTAACAATCAGCTCCATGTGTTACCACACTTCCACCTTTGTCCTATCAACCTTGTCGTCTTCAAGGGGTCTTACTAGCTTGTGCTATGGGATATCTTATCTTGAGG
>JAEXOU010000025.1 GCA_023439125.1 Bacillota bacterium
TTTGCTTTCGCAAAATTACTAAGTTTGCCTTAATTGTCATCTTTGATTCCGTTTACTGATTTAGGGTTGTTTCAAATCTTTCGATTCAAAACAGTTCTATTTGTTAGCCTCTTGTTTTGCAAGCAAAGCATTTACTAACTTGCCTAGTTTTTAAACTAGGAATTCTCAACGAATTTCAAGGTTGTTTCACTGTTCAGTTATCAATGTTCATAAGTATTCTACTGTATTTATTAAAATACTTTTTCGCTGTTCTCAGTGTGTTATCACCGCGTCAGCAAAAATGATTATAGCACTACATAGCATTCATGTCAACACCTTTTTGCAATAATTTTGCTGCCATATTATGGATGTTTATTATAACCACAAGATATAGTAAATCAACGCTCTGTTAACACCAAAATGATTCCTATTTGAAGTAAAAGTGCTCACTGTCCTATAAGATAAAAAGTTAAAAGAAGGGCTATCGCACGAATAGCAATATGATTAAAGAAGAAAGAGTGATGGTATGTTTTCGCTGTAGTACTATGTCACAAGCCCACACAATACATATGGACTTGTAAAGCACTCCGAAACATACCATCACTCTTCCTTCTCTTATTCAATATTCAGCTATTAGATAGCCTCTTTATTATCTGACTATTTATATTGCTGATAAATTACTTTTTCTGTAATAAATGAACTGCAAAACCACCAAGTTCACCCTTAAGATAAATAGCAACCATCTTTCCGTCTTTATATTTTGCTGTATCCATATCAAATTCAAAGCCTTGAAGTTCCATATGATAAATTGCACGCTCAATGTAATTCGTCTGAATAGCAATGTGTCCATGTACTCCTAAATAAGGTTGCTTCATAACTTCAATAGCTGTACCTGCAAATACGGAACTGCTACCTACATTCTTAGTGAAACCAAAAAGCTTCTCAAACGAAGTAGCAACATCATCTGCTTCTTCTTCAGAAGAAGCATTAATTCCAACATGCTTTAATTCAAAGCCAAGCATTGTATTGACTGCTTCTCTTGTTAATCTCTTAATCTCATCAAATTGGCCATTATTAATGAGTGTTTCACTAACCATCCAGCTACCACCACAAGCTAAGATCTTAGGGAAATCAAGATATGAATTTATGTTCTTTGCATTGATGCCGCCTGTAGGCATGAATCTCATATTTACATATGGTGCAGCCATGGCTTTAATCTTTGCAATACCTCCAGACTGTTCTGCTGGGAAAAACTTAACAGCTTCTAATCCAAGTTCAATTGCTTGTTCAATGTCTGTTGGGCTTGATGTACCTGGTGTGATTGGAATATTCTTCTCTTGGCAATATCTTACAATCTTAGGATTTAATCCAGGACTAACAATGAATTTACAACCAGCAGCAATCGCACGGTCAACCTGCTCTGTTGTTAAGACTGTACCTGCTCCAACAAACATGTCTGGGCATGCTTCCACCATCTTACGAATAGCTTCCTCTGCTGCATCTGTTCTGAATGTAACTTCTGCAACTGGAAGTCCTCCCTCACAGAGTGCTTTTGCTAAAGGTGCTGCATTGTTTGCATCATCAATCTTTACTACCGGAATAATACCTAATTTTTCAAAACGTTGTAATACTTCGTTCATTTTATATGCTCCTTTACAATGTTATCATAATACAGCAATATGCAACTAGAACAACTGAATTGTTGTTGCTTAATCCATGTATTGCGTAAACAGTCTTCTGATTGAGTGTAAGTGCTTACATTATCAGTATACTGCATGACTTTATCAATTTCAAGAGAATAATAACAAATCAAGGAAAAGAACGTTTTACAACTTTTTATGGGTTTTATCACAATAGAGTCTTAGATAAATTAACTGTAAAGTTCAATATAAAATTGTTATTATATAAAATGCTTAGAAAAACACTTTCATTAATCATTTCAAAGCAATACTTACCGAAATCAGTTCCACTAAATATCGTTAATGCGATGCAAAGCAACCATGTCGTCATTAATCCTCTTGCAAAACCAGCAATCAATCCAGTTAGTTTATTAATCTGATGCAATACTGGTAATTTACTAATGATATCAAGAACTTTGCACAAGATACGTAAAGCTATGAGTAATATTAAGAATGTAATAATAAAGCATAATGCATTAATAATGATACACGCTAGGGAATGACTTAAATATCCTGTAAAATTCGTCACGTTT
The DNA here is from genome assembly GCA_023439125.1 of Bacillota bacterium. Taxonomy (GTDB): domain Bacteria; phylum Bacillota; class Clostridia; order Lachnospirales; family Lachnospiraceae; genus Lachnoclostridium. The sequence goes on from JAEXOU010000025.1 coordinate 2,192, forward strand.
AATGCATCATATGCTTTCGAATTATTCGTATCAATCAACGTATCTTTTATCGATTTGGGTATTGGTAACTTTTCTATTTGTTCCACTTGCGTTGCTACTGCACTATCCACCTCATCTAGCTTTAGCACTTTTTCTACTTTTTCTGAAAAATAAGTAACAACCGCTTCCTTTTCTTGAAGCGCTTTACTTATATGTGGACTAATCAAAAGTGTTAAAATTAACGCAATAATCATAGAACAGATTGAAAATATAGTTTTTATAAAACCAGACTTATATCCTAAAAATGTATATAAAACTAAGATACCAATAACAATTAATGATAATATATTCATATTACTCCTCCTTCGTCTCTACCATCTCTAACGTATCTATTCCAATATCGGTAACTGTAAAAAACTCTTTTGAATTACTCCCTTTCATAAGAGATTTAACAGCAATTGAGAATGTATCATCAAATACTACTTTTCCTTTTAGATTCATCACCTCACATGCTAGGTCGTTATAAAATATAATATAATCCTCACCAGCTACTATACTGCTATAGTTAAAAGAAATATTACTACTCATAATTTTATTTCCATCTACATTATACAGATAAATTTGATTTGATTTTTCTCCAGTTTCTGATTCTAATACTACACCTATGTAGGTATCTGTATAAAAAATATCTAGAATTTTTTGACTATATGTTTCTTTTAATGTTTCACTAGGTGTTTCCTTCATAGAATACAGATATAATCCATCTTCTAGAAAAATTGCAACCACATCCTTTGTTATAAACTCTATCTTCGGAACAAATGATGTAAATGACCAATTACCTACTACTTGATCAATGTAATTTTTTCCTACATCACCAAAATTACGAAATGTAACTTGGCTTGTTATTGTATCATTTTCGATTTTGATATAGGATGTTACTAACTTGGTCCCATCATCGGATAAAGCCATAGCAATTGGAAAACCGTCTGTTGTTGCTAACGTTTTTATCGATAGTAAAGGTTGCGCACTTTCCATACTATAAACATTAATATAATCTTCTGTTCCGTTATTCATTAGGATAGAAGTAACCCCTTGTGTAGCAACCTTTACCTCCACAATTGAATATAACGTCTCAATCGTATTGCTCACACCTGAGCCATTAATGATATATGCAGTTTTTCCTCCCATATCTGCAATGACAGCAAAGTTGTCTCTCACATCCACAATCGGATTTTTCATATTATATGAAACATTCCATACTTGCTTTCCATCAGCTGATATTGTCTCTGCACCATCACGCGTTGCTCTCAATATACCATTCTTGTACTGAACTAATTTACTTGTGCCAGTATTCATTAGTTCTATTGAATTCTTTACTCTAAATGCATTATAGCTCTTTGTGTTCATTCTAAATAAAGCTATTCCGACTAAAAGTAGCAAAAAAAGAATTACTATAACAACTGTTATGTATTTCAGTTTTCTTCGTCTACTTTTATTAATTTCATCAATTCTTAAGTTTCCTCGTTTTAATCGTTTCATAGTATCCTCATACTTGTTTTGTGATTCAATATTTCTTTTCCAATTATACAATATTTTAGCATAAATAACACTATCTTTTTATTCTGCTTTTTTAGGAATGAGCAAAGTCTGGCCGACGTAGATAATATCCTCATCTACAAGCTGATTTAAATCCTTTACAGTGCCGATAATTCCATAGCTTCCACATTCATTTAAGCAAATCGAGGCCAATGTATCACCAGCTTTAACCGTATACTCAACTAAAGTTGATGGATCTATTTGAGCAACTGGTTGAGTCATATCTTCTGGTGCCGTTGTCGGAGTCAATGGTATTGATGTTGGCACACTAGCAACTGATGTTGGTGTTGGTTCTAATGTAGCAAGTGGTGTTGGACTTAGCAAAATATTCTCTTTATCCTGATTATTTTTTGATTCTGAAGCAATCTTATTTTGATCAGATTGGGATGTTACCTCCTGACTGTCATCTTCCTCAACATCCTGAGTCTTATCAAAAATATTATTCTTCATTACTTGTAAGTCTCCCTCTAACTCCTCCATTCTCTGATTATTATTATATATTGTCACTCCAACGATTAATGCAACTACAAGCATTAGTGTACCAGCTGCATATCCTAACCGCAATAACAGTTTCTGTTCCTTCTCAGGACTAGCCAAAGACTTCTTTTCCGTTAAAATCGTACGTACTGCTCGCATTGCGCGATCTGAAGTCTCTTCCTCCCTCTTAATTTTTTTATGATCTACCATGTAGTTTTGCATCTCTTCATTCTTTTCGTAATAGATATAATATCCAGTCTGCAAAACCATGGATACTCCATCAAACAAATAGAAATTATTCTCCTTCTCAATTACATCATAAGTAAATAGCACTTTATCTCTACCTGCGAAATTATTAATATGTATCTGCTGTAGTGGAGATAAATCCTCACTCTCAAAGCCTGTCCCACCATAATACCATCCCACAATCTCTGCATCTGGGAAATACTCTTTTATCTTTTCATAAATATCCGTCCATACACCCTCTGTAAAAATATTCTCCTGTTCATTATCCTCAACATCTACCTTAATCGCACCATATAAAAAAACATTTCTCTCTTGATCCGTGTTTCTATACTCTCCAACTAACACTGCAATGCAATGACTAGTGTAATCTCCTTCCACTAACTGTTTCGTATATGTTTTAACATAATCCTCTACATAGATTCTTAATCCGTCTCCGATTTTTCCAATCTGTCGAACATTCTTTGGCGTTTTTACTTTTGAGTTCACTTTCTCTGAATCAGTACTAATGTTGTCATGATAATCTGACCTATCTGCCATAATGCCTGTCCCTCCATAATAAGATAGCTTAACAGTTATTAATCTATTAAAGAGATGGTATCACAAGCACTCTGCTATTTTTGTCACTTTTTATTAAGGTTATATTTCAACTTATCGTTCCTTTTCTAGTACATTCCCTACTCAGCTAGTCCATTCACTAATTTTCCACCTTTTTTTAAGAATAACCTGCTACTTAAGTCGAATTTGCAGTATTTATCACACACGATTTCATGTCTATCTTCGTATAGGTCGGAAATAATCTTTATAGAGACAACCTTTTTTCTTTCACAGAAATAAGACTAAATTGAAAGGTGGATTTTCCCCATGAAACAATATATGGAGAAGAATAGAAAAATATTTTACTTTGATTCAAAAGAATATCATGCTCCATTCGATTTTGGTAATACATTGGTAAATATGCTTGAAACTAACGATTATAAGAAGAGAAATCTTGTTTTTTTATGTATCGGCTCTGATCGTGCTACAGGAGATTGTCTAGGACCACTCCTTGGTTATAAACTTTCTTCATTTAATCGTCATCAGTATACTGTTTACGGTACTCTTGATGAGCCTGTACATGCAAAAAATCTTAAAGATACTATGGATAAGATATATGCAGAAAATACGAATCCACTAATTATTGCAATTGATGCATCCCTAGGGAAAGCTTCTCATGTTGGATATTTTACTCTTGGTGAAGGTCCATTAAAGCCGGGTGCCGGTGTGGACAAGGACCTACCATATGTAGGCGATCTATTCATTACTGGAATTGTTAATTTATCTGGGTTGTTCGATCAGATGCTTTTGCAAACCACTCGACTCAATACTGTTATGACTCTTGTCGACCATATCTATAAAGGTATCAATCACTGCCTTATCAAACTATAAACTAAGGTTAACAAAAGGGGTTTTTGCATAATGCAACTACCCTGTTTGTTTGCTAGGCGTTTGTGATTTTTGCTATGAAGAAGAAAGAGTGAACATGTATATTTTCTACGGCGCGCTACGCTTACAAACCCACCATAATGAAAAGGCATCTTAGAATACTATGTCACGCATAGAAAGCGTGGTTCATAATACTGTAAGATGCCTTATTCTATAGACTATTTCCAATACTATTCTTTTGTGTCTCAGCTGCCATTGGTTCCTTACACATTGCTAGAGCTTGAGCAATCGTAGTTGCTTTTCCCGAATTAACTAATTCTATCATCGTATCAATTTTTGAAATAACCATCATATCTTTACCAATAAAAGATTCATACCTATTCGCAATTTCGATGGAAAAGAGTTTTACTTTTTCTTCTGCTTGCTTTAGTTCTACACTAATTTGTTCGTGTTCAGTTTTTAGCTGATCCAAATCCGGGCGATTCTGTTCACGTATCTCACTTTCAATCAATTTACCCGTCTTAGTTTCAAACTCTACAATTGCTTCTTTCTTTTCCTCTGAAATCGCCTTTAACTCTGAGTCCAATTCTTGCAATTCATTATTAAAATCTTCTAGACTATAAGTACTTTCATCTTTATCTTTTCTAATATCTTTTTCGATTGCATGTATACGTTTTTGATTTTTCGCTTGTTTTGCACGTATTGCTCGAATATCAATTACTGCGTCAGAATGCTTTTCTTTTGTTTTAGAGTTAATCCACAAGTATAGACCACCAAAGAGAATCACTGTTATAATGTAATCGATCACTAATAAAAATGTTTCTTGAGGAAGGAAGAGTTTATAAACACCATACGGAATTACGAATAATATAACTATCATTGTTATTACAATTGTTGTTAGATCCTTAAGACATCGTGGCATAAATAATGCATGATAGTAAGAATTATTCAATATTCTTGGAATATGATTTTTCTCATATACTGATCTTAACTCTTCTTTCAGCCTGATTTTCTCGGCATTTAAATCCGAAGTCTCTTCTTTGATTCGTTCGGATACTTGAGCCATTTTTTCTTTGTCTCTTTTTGCTTTTGCTTTCTTTATACGGCTCTTAACTTTATCCATTTGTTCATCGTAAGAGTCTTCGACTTCTGATTTTCGCTTTTTTACAGTTTGTACAATTTCTTCTGTAACTGCTTTTTCTTTTACATAAATCTGCTTTTCTAATTGATCTTGCTTTGCCGCTAATATTTGGCTCTGTTCTCTATATCCCTCGAGTTCTAACAAGTTTTCTTTCATTGTATAAAGTGCATCAATTCCCCCAGTTAATACATTCTCCTGATCCATAATAACCTCCTCTTGTAAATTATATCTGCACTCTTCCATCCAGCGCTCGCAGAAGCGTAACCTCGTCAATATACTCTAAATCTCCGCCTACCGGAACTCCACTTGCAATTCGTGATACCTTTATCCCAGCTGGCTTTATTAGTTTGCTTATATACATTGCTGTTGCTTCTCCTTCAAGACTTGAATTTGTCGCAATAATAACTTCATCTACATCCCCTTGAAGTCTTAACATTAACTCTTTTAAACGAATGTCAGCAGGTCCAATACCAAGCATTGGTGAAATTGCTCCATGAAGCACATGATAGACCCCATCATATTTTCCTGTCTTCTCATATGCTGCTAAATCCCTGGTGTTTTCCACTACCATTATCAATTTTTTATTCCTTTTTTCACTGGAACATATCGGACATATTTCTTTATCTGTTAATGTTTGACATGTATTGCAATATCTAACATTATTTTTCGCCTCAACAATAGTCGAAGCAAGACGTTCCACTTGGTCTTTCGGCATATTAATTATATGAAATGCTAGTCTTTGAGCAGATTTTGCACCAATTCCCGGAAGTCTTCCCAATTCTTCAATTAATTTACTTATTTGTGTACTATAATAATCCACTTTTCCACCTAAATTCCCATTTACAGTTATTTTTCTTACACGATTTAATCATACTTTATTATACCATAATTTTCAAGATTTATCTAAAAACCATGAGCCAATTTATCCCTCTAATTCAAAGATAAACCTTCGTATTTTGTAACGTAAAATGAGCCTATGATTATTAATCTTAGGCTCATGAATGACATATATCTGTTACTATATCACAATTATGGATTTAGAACATACCGCCTAATCCACCTAGACCACCAAGTCCTCCTGTGATTGCGCTCATTGCTTCTGAAGATTCTTCTTCCATTTTACGTAATGCTTCATTCGTTGCAGCAACAATAAGGTCTTCTAACATTTCAACATCATCTGGATCGACAACTTCCTTCGATAATTTTACAGAAAGCACCTCTTTTTTCCCGGATACTGTTACTGTTACAGCACCGCCACCAGCACTTGCTTCCCACTGCTTTTCTTCTATTTCTTTTGTCTTTTCTTCCATCTGTTTCTGCATTCTCTGAGCCTGCTTCATCAGATTATTCATGTTTCCAGGCATACCACCTGTAAATCCTCCACGTTTTGCCATTGTAATACTCCTTTCTTCATTTAGTCCACATATTCGACTGGAATTTTTTTTATTATTTTGGTCAAATCAGGGTATCGATTTAACTCATTTCTGTTATTTACTGTCTTAGTCTGAATTAATACTTCTTTATGAATAACATCCTGAATTGCTTTGCTAATTTTCTGAAGCTGTGGTTCACGTTTAATGAAACCCTCATCCACTTCGCTCTCGAACAATAATGTTATCGTATTTCCTTCACCTGGGACCACTTTTGCACTTATTAAAGTTATCTTTTCTGGTGAACCAACACGATTTACGATATCTCTCCAATTTTGTGCTACTAGCTTTAAATCCTCACTTATCGCTTTAGGCAATTCAATTGGTTGTTCCGTCTCCACAGGCTCCTTCTTTTCCATTTGCGTTTCTGTTACAAATGAAACTCCATTTTCCAACTTCTCTTCTAAATCACTTACTCTCTGTATGAGTGATTCAAAATCAGTTTCCATCATAGGCTTACATAATTTAACTAGAGCAACTTCAATAATTACTCTTTTTTGACTAGCATACTTAATCTGATTTGATAAGTCAGAGAAAATTCGAATAAAACGGATAAGCAACTCCATATCGCAGCTTTGGGCTTCTTGCTTTAAAAGTTCCAATTGTTCTTTGGATACTTCTAAAATGTCTTCAATATCATCTGAAGTCTTTGCTAATAACAAGTTTCTCAAATACCATGTGAAATCTATTGTAAACTGACCAAGTTCACGTCCATTTATAATCAACTCTTCTAATAATCGTATGCATTCTGAAACAGAGCCTTTACGAATATAACGTAACAGTCGTGCGAATACCTCGATATCAACTGTACCAAGTACATCTAGTACATTCTCATAGGTCAAAGTTTTTCCAAGATAAAAGGCAATACATTGATCCAGTAGACTGAGTGCATCACGTAAAGATCCGTCTCCAGCCTTTGCTATATAACGAAGCGCCTTTTCTTCCACATCAACATGCTCTTTATCCATTAATTCTCGCAAACGTAATGTAATATCATCAATTGTAATTCGATGAAAGTCATATCTCTGGCAACGAGAAAGAATTGTAATTGGAATCTTATGCACCTCTGTTGTAGCTAGGATAAAAATAACATAAGCTGGAGGCTCCTCCAAGGTTTTAAGTAATGCATTAAATGCACCTGCTGAAAGCATATGCACCTCATCGATAATATAAACCTTATACTTACCTTCAGTTGGTGAATAGCGTACTTCTTCGACAATTTCTCTTATGTTATCAACGCCATTATTTGATGCTGCATCAATTTCTATCACATTCATAGATGCCTGTGCTTGAATTGCTTTACACATAGGACATTCATTACAAGGATTACCATCTACTGGATGTTCACAGTTGACCGCCTTCGCTAGTATTTTAGCAACTGAGGTCTTTCCTGTACCTCTAGTCCCTGTAAATAAATATGCATGACCTAACCTTTCTGCTTTTATCTGATTACGCAGAGTTGTAACGATATGATCCTGCCCTTTAACATCATCAAAGGAATCTGGTCTAAATTTTCTATAAAGAGCCATATAAGACATTTTATCACACATTCCTTTCACATAACCTAAAACTCGTGCTAATTATTATATCATATTATGACTGGATTAATCAATAATTAGCCCCCATAAAAGATATCGTAGATTCTATTTATTCGAATACCTTCTGGAAGTGTTGATAGTCTTTCGAATTTATCCAATCACCACCCCAAGTAAATCCTCTTTTTGTAAAAGCATTATAGATTATATCATCTTTTTTTATTAAGTACTCGCAGTCGATTGAACGATCCGCATATATTGCACCATTCTCTGGGGTAATTATCTCTTTCCCATTCACTGTGTGAATATATGGATTATACAATGGATTTATATCAATTGCTAAACCATATGCATGATTCGACAGTTTTGTTGTGCCTTCAACGGGACGAAAATTAAAGCTTGAGGAATTATTAGCTTCCATGCTCGCATTATCATCGGCATTATAATCATCTACTAATGCTATCTGCTCGATTGGATATTTTGCATCAAATAGTTCCTTAAAAATATCAACAATATCCTCTGCAATCAATTGATTTACCACAAGCTCTCCAATATGAATTTCTCCATCAAATCCATAGTGTAAAACTCGTATATAGCGTAAATTACTCAAATTTGTAGTGCATCCCTCACTATATGACTTATTCTCCATTCGCTCATATACCGAAATTGGAATTTTATGAATCTCAAAACATTGTGAAAGTGTTGCTGCATTTGCAGTATAAACCTTAATAATCGACTTGACTGGCGTCTGATTGATTAACTCCACTGTTTCCTCATCGATGACCTCGAAATCACTAGGATTTAATACGCTTCCTAACTCTTTTATTACTTGTTCTGAATTAATAGACTCTTCCCCTCTTTCTTCACTAGAAGCATCTGAAAAGCTATCAACTGTAGGTGTTGACTCTATCTTTGGCACTTTTGTAGCTTCTATGGTGCTTGAAACCACTGGTTGTGTAGTTGGAATAATTTCTTGTATGATGTAATTCGAATTACTTTCTTTCGTTTCATTTCCACTACATGAAGATAGAACAATTGATAGGCAAGACAGACAAATAACCCAATATTTATACTTTCTCATTCCCCTATTCCTTCCATGTATTTAATTGTTATCAGTAAAACAATTCTAATTCTCTATTGTAAGTTTCATCTGATTGAATTAGTCTTCTTCAATTACATGTATCTCAAGATAATCAAAGTCAATCGTTTCTATAAAATTATCCTGAGTAAATCTTGTCTTATCATGCTTTTTAAAATCTGCAATCGTAGCCTCTAGCCAAATCGGCTTTGATAAGTCAAATTTATTACATACTTCTTCAAGTGCTTCAAAAATCTTCTTTGTTCTCGATAATTTATTGTCCTCATTGCAAACAACCATATCTTTCACTAAATGATTATTCTTCATGACTTTTGCCCATAAACGGAACATAAGTTTCTCCTTTCCATTGGTCATTTAAGTCAAGACTGTAAATTGGAATAATTGATCAAATCTACGGAGTGCCTGAAAATCCCCTTTGGCAATTAACTCACCTGACATAAAAGCACCTTGAAAGGTCGTCCTGCCATTTACAAGCTTATTTACAACATCACGTGTTGTCTTTACAATCACATCTGCATCCTCCTTACTTCCGTAAGTGCAATTCAATTGCGAACCATTCACATCAATGACTAACGTTCTTTTTACATCGGTCATATGAATGGAAACAGATGTATTGACATTATTAACTTGTGGTTTGAAATTCTCCTTAAAATTTTTTATAAACTCATTCTTTGTATCATTACCCTCATTTTGTAACATTCCCTTAAATAGTTGAGCTAGCTCTTCAATATCTTCTTTTTGCTTTTTCACATATGTATCGTCAGATACATACTTGGAAAGCTGCTCTCCCTCTTGAGGTGTTAACTCAATATGAGCTGTTGATAACATTTTATGAACCATCGTATAGTTACTACTTGGTAGTTGCTCTATTTTTTGATTAATAATCCGATACAATGTTTCAGCCTTTTTCTCAATTAACTTGGTGTAATTCGGATTTGTTTCAAAATCAATATGATTTTCTACATAAGCAGAGATACCATCTAAAGCTATGCCACCTAATAGTTCCCACGCAGTAGTTAAGGTACTTATCGCTTCCTTTTCTCCATACGTATTGGAAATAACTACAGGGAACATATAGGTTTTCTTAATTTTCTGCTTATCACCATAAAGCCAGCAAGCATCTAGAAATTGCTGCATGAATCCACCAATTCCCATCCATTCGACATTTACAGCTAAAATAACACCGTCTGCCTCTTTTAATGTATTCGGCATCATAGTTATACTGTTTTTTTGTTCAAATAGATTGTAGCGTGTTACATTTACTCTAAGTTCTGATAATACTTCTGTTAACTTGTTCATTACATAAATTGTAGGATCCTCAATTAATCCTCTACCACCATAGTATATATTGATATTCATGATACAACACCTCTCTTCTTTGGCTTTCTATAAATCAAGATTGCAAGAATAATACCACTAATGAGCCCTCCAATATGGGCTGCATTATCAACTCGTTGGTTCGAAAACCCACCATACAAGCTGAATATAACAAATAAAATCATCTGTCTTCTACTTAGGTTTTCAACTCTTCCTTTATTGATAAGTACAATCCAAAGAACTGCTCCTACCACACCAAAGATTGCACCTGATGCACCTATACTGCCCCCATATGTTTCTCCCATATTATATCCAAGAGATATGATACCCGCAATGATTCCTGATAAAAGATAAAGAAAACAATACTTTAACTTTCCAATCTTCTTTTCGAGTATTCCACCAATTACTGAAAGTATAAGCATATTGTTAAACAGATGATTAGCACCGCTATGCAAGAACATACAGGTTAGTAAACGGTAATACTCATGGTTTTCCTTTACCGCCGTCCACACAAGTTTTCCTTTTTCAACTGCGACGTCATAGTAATCTGTCACTGAAAGAATAATGAATACTGCAATGTTGAGTAGTATGATACATGAATTAGCAAATCCAATTTTCTGTAAGCCATCTTTCATCTGATGTTTCTTCTCTGCTAACCATCCAATATCTGTACTATTTGTATCACGACTATTGTCTGGCATATTCTCGTATTGCCCAGTTTGATCTCTTGATTGTAGTATCTTTTCTATACCAGAATAAATGTTTAAATCATCATCGCTCATCCCTTCAAATATAAGAAGACGATTATTTTCCAGATCAATTACTGATGTGTGGTCGTTTTGGCGATAAACCTCACGTACACGGTCAACATTGTTGGTGCATAAAAATGTTATTAATTTATACTCTTTCTGACTACCTTCCTGTAATTTTTGAATAATCTGCTTTTCTACATTAGCACACTGTTCCTTACTCCACTCGGTTCCACTAGGCATATGAAATAGTATAACTACATGATTAAGGTCTTCTCTATTCGTTACATATACAGATATATTGGGGGCATTCGTCTTTAGTTGCGCTAACCCTTTTTGATAGAAAAAATCTGTAAACAGTTCCATTTAAAAGCTCCTTACTCTTTATCATTTGCCCAGTAAATTGCACAACGGACAGCTCTTCTCCAACCCTTCAGTAACTCTTCTCGTATGTTATGATCCATCGATGGATGAAAACTTTTTGATAATTTCCAATTTTCTTTTATCTCTTCTCTGCTTTTCCAATATCCAGTAGATAATCCTGCAAGGTACGCAGCGCCTAATGCCGTTGTTTCGATGCATTCAGGACGATAGACAAGGGTGTCAAGGATATCTGCTTGGAACTGCATCAAAAAGCTATTTGCACAAGCTCCTCCATCCACCTTTAAACTTTTTAAAGTAATTCCAGAATCCTGTTGCATCGCCTTTAATACGTCTACCGTCTGATATGCTAAAGATTCCAGAGTGGCACGTATCATATGTTCTTTACTAAATCCACGCGTAATTCCAACAATTGTTCCTTTTGCATACTGATTCCAATATGGTGCTCCTAGTCCAGTAAATGCAGGTACAACATAAACCCCTGCCGTATCTGGTACTGCTTTGGCATACTCTTCCGAAGAGGATGCACTTTTTAACATTCGTTGTTCATCTCTTAACCATTGAATTGCTGCTCCAGCTACAAAGATTGAGCCTTCCAGTGCATATTCAATCGAATGCTCTTCACCTGCAGCAATTGTAGTTAATAATCCATTATTAGACTTTATTGCTGTTTTTCCAGTGTTCATTAAAAGGAAGCAACCCGTACCATAAGTATTTTTCACTTCACCTTCTTCAAAACAACACTGCCCAAACAATGCAGCCTGTTGATCTCCTGCAACACCTGAAATAGTTACTGCATCACCAAGTAAAACATCTTCTGTTTCTCCAAAATAACTGCTCGATGCTTGTACCTTTGGAAGCATCTGAATTGGAATATCGAGTCGATTCAATATCTCCTCATCCCAACATAATTTATGAATATCAAAAAGCATCGTTCGGGATGCATTAGTATAATCTGTAGCATGCACTTTCCCTTTGGTCAGATTCCAAATCAACCAAGTATCTACTGTACCAAAAAGTATATCTCCTCGCTCGGCCGCTTCTCTCGCACCCTTTACATGATCCAAAATCCACTTTATTTTAGTTCCTGAAAAATAAGCATCCGGAATCAAACCTGTCTTTTCTTGTATCACTCGATCAAATCCATCTTCTCTTAATTCTTCAATCATATCAGCGGTTCTATGACACTGCCAAACAATAGCATTATATATTGGTTCACCAGTATGACGATTCCAGCAAATTGTTGTTTCTCTCTGATTGGTAATTCCAATTGCAGCAATATCCTTACCTTTTGCTCCAATCGATGCCATCGCTTCTGTTGCAACACTAATCTGTGAAGACCAAATCTCCATCGGATTATGTTCTACCCAACCTACTTTCGGATAATATTGTGGGAATTCCTTCTGGGCAACGGAGCAGATTTTTCCCTCTTTATTAAACAAGATGCATCGAGAACTTGTTGTGCCTTGATCCAAAGCCATTATATACTTCTCCATCATAACCTCCACATTATCACTTCTTTATATTATACAATAATGAAAAAAAAACTACAATCTTTTGACTAGTATTACCTCTTCATGAACAAAAGTGTCCTTCTATCGGAAAAATTCCAATATCTTAAAAAGGAGCATGCAAATAGGAACTTTTGAAATTATGATCAAAAGGCCTATCCACACCCTCCTTTTATCGAGATATAATATTTAATTCAAGTGTCAAAAGTCCTTAAGATAGAGATGCCATTTTGCACAAGGAAATGTTAGGGGTATGGGATGACAAACATAATTTATACGCAACACGCTTTCGCTTGAATGAAGTTCGTAACGGTACATAAGGACCTAAAATACAGGTCCTAAGTACCGACGACTTCATAACAGTATGCTCCTAAATTATGTTTGTCACCCCATTTTTATCAAGTTGATTTACGTGCAAAATGACATATTAAATTCATAAAAACTTTTGACACCCTAATCATATATTAATTATATCTCACGTTATCTGTTAGGGCAAGTAAAGATAAAGCAAATATTGGCAAATGCTATCTTGTCACCAGGAACAAGTACATTTGGCTCATCCGCGGTAACACGTTTTCCATTTAAAAAAGTACCATTCGTTGAATTCAAATCGATTAAATAATAGGCTTCATCAATTAGCTCTATTTTCGCATGATATCGACTAATTACAGGACTCGTAAGGGAATAATTCATTCTGTTTTTAACCGTACCAATGTAGAATGGACATTCCATGATTGTAATCGAATCCGCAGCCTCTGGCTTTTCTGATATTAGCTGTGGAAATGGTGAGGCAGTAACTCCATTCAGCAGTTTTGTCCGGTTACTTTCAGATTCTGTACTATTTTGATCCATAATTGAAGATAGATGTTGTACTGGAGGCTTTGGATTATCTCTTAGAGCTGTAACATCTGATATCATATTGGTGTCACTCATATCATATACTTCATCCTTAATCTCCATTCGACTTGAATACGTTTTATGGTCTAGTTCCATAGCTGCTGCCATCTCCTGATGAATATTTGGTTCATATAGACCAATCGATACTATTTTACTAACCTTATTTTTAGGATCAAATATCTTTATCAAACCATAGACTGATGGTATTAAAATAACAACCAGTAAAGCGGCAAACTTTATTGGCTCAAGTTTATGTGTTACAGAATCTCTTAATAAATTACTGCTTGCAATCATTCCACAAATCAAAGTTATCACAAGCACAACAATCCCACCAAATATATAGTATTTGGAAGGATAATAAAATACTTCTTGCTCCTCTTGACGAGATTGAGAAATCAGTGGTCTGACACTTGACGTTTTCTTATACTTTGAAGCATGTTCCTCCACCCTTTGATTTGGAGGATGAAATGTCGCATCCATAGCTGGTGGGAACATTGAAAATGATTGCTTTGGCAAAGAATCTTTTACATGTTCATGTAATATCCCACTTTCTTGGCTCTTGCTTGATGTTCTTATAACTGGTTCTGAAGTATTTAACATAGAAACAGTTATTTGTTCTCTCTTTGGTTCTTGTATTCTATTCTCACTAGGATTGAAATCATTCGTTTTAGTATTTATCGAATTACCTTGATTCTCAATCAGTTTCATTAAATCATCAATCGTACAGTTTTTATCTTTACTCTTCATATACAAGGAATAGACTAAATAAACTGCTTCACGGTCTTCATAGTCTACACATTCCATAAATGATTCAAAAAATTTAGCTAATTGCACCTTGATCTGATGTTGATATCCAGAATAATAACATATATGAACATCATAATTTGGTAGACCAATAAAAATCTGATCCGCTAAAATTAAAAAATCATCTTCCTTTAGTAAATACTTTGGTGCTTGTCTTATTGCCGTTAATAATCCCTTTACTAGCGTACTAAGTTGATCTACTTTTGGTGGTATCATTGCACATATCTCTGATAGAGGTTGATATCCATTAATCTCATAATATATCATTCGCTCTCCATTCATCTGTTGTACATGAAATGGTAACAGTCCCACTAAATTATTATAAATTAACATCTTTTCTTGAAAAGTGCTATCTAATGGCTTATCTTGTTGTTCTTCATCATAAATAACTAGATAGTTATGTTGCATATCTCTCTTATATTCTGTTCTCATACCATTACCCCCTCTACTTAATGTATATATCCAATAAATTTTGCTAGCTCATTAAGAGCTTGTTCAATACCTTTTATTTTTGTTCCTAATGAGATGGCAGCTTGAAGTGCCCTAGCTTTCTCTTCTCTTGGAAATGATTTTGTTGTATGACTAAACACAAAAGTAAAAGAATCATCAAAGAACCGATTCATCCAATTCATACCATAGAATTTTGTTCTTACGATCCCAGCAACCGTTACATTGGAATATGTAGAACTAACTTCAACATCCTGGACGTTAAGTACATAATATCCTGATTTTAACCTATCTCTCATGTATTGTTTTAATATATCCTCCTTTGGTTGCCGGTTACCGAAAAACACCCAGAATGTATTTTTTAAGACAACTGAAACACGATTCACCCTATTATCCTCTAGTCCTACCTCATATGTCATATACGCTCCAGCTTTTCTGGCGATATCATTCATTTCTGCCTGTAGCTTTGCTCTATCATAAGAATAAAATGTATAATTAAGTAAGAACAGTATTACAAAGAATATAATTGGAAATACCAAAGCCGCCTCGACGGTATAACTACCATCACATTCTCTATATTTATGGTTTCGATTTCTCATATGTTATTACCACCTAAAGTAAGGCTACATAACAATCCAAAAAACAAAAACGGAATAAATGGTATTGTATGTTTTTTTCCATAACGAAAAAAAGTAAGTAAAATGATTGAAACGATCGCAGAAGCTAAAAAGCTGTATGTAATAATTTCAAGATTTCTATAAGCTCCAACCATAATTCCTATAATTGAAATCAAGTAACCATCTCCTAATCCGATTTGCCCTTTTGTTAACTTGCTAACACAAATAAAAATAACTCCTATCACCACACCGAATATCCGGTCAAACCAAGAGATATTATGCAAACAAATTGAATTAACAATAATCTCTACTAAAAAAAATGGGGTGATCAAAAAATAATGCCATAACACAATTCTTTTTTTCTTGATGTCCTCAATTGCACATATTAAAAGCAATAGAAATACACCAATGACTCCAATATACTTCATACCTTTCCCCTTTTTAATGATTTTAGTGATACTGCTGGCATCGTTTACACAATCGTCGATTAGTTACTTCAGAGATCGGAACCGTTAAAATCTTTCTTGAAATTGCAGTACAGCTCGCGTTCTTGTGATATCGATTTCCATTTGCTGTTATATAGAGCGTTTCTGGAGTTATATCTCCATTATGAAAACACCTCTCACATGCATAGTATTTTGCACCACTGTTATTCCTTCTACTGGTGATATTTATGGATGAACATGACATAACTGATATTTTAAGATAAGTACAAGACTTATTCGTGTGGTATACATCCCCATTCTCAGTTATATATACCATTTCCTCTTCATTCTCTTCTTCATCTTTATTCTCATCTTCTACCGTTTGAGCTTTCGACTCAACTGCATAACCGTTAAAACTTCTCATGCGTACAGTCTGGATTACTGGTAACTTAGGTAATATTTTTTGAAATACAGGAAATTTTATCTGATATGTCAACGTTATAGTTACACACTCTTCCTCATCAAAGATTGATGATCCATAAAACAAGATTCCATTATAACCACCATCAATACAACGTTGTACGATAGACATATCTTCAAGATATGAGGATAATCTATTACTAAAGTAAAGACTGTCAATCGTGTTACCTGAGATTGTACTAAAATCAATATCATTTACGATATCAGAAAGAAAAGAATCCTCCTTGTCTGCAAATATTCCTGAAAACTTTTCCTCTTCGCCAGCTGCTGTTTGTTTCATAAACAGATTAGTTACAATCCCATAAGAAGAAACTTCTTTTGCTACCTTGGTTGCATTGACATGTATTACTTCTTGCATCATCAGTATCTGATAAAAGTAAAGAAAGAAGTAAACTACAAAAATAAAAATTGGCAAAACTAAAGTTGCTTCCACAGTAATCATTGCTTGTTTCGAATTTTTCATCTAGCTAACTCCTAACTATGTCCCAATTAGTTCTTTAGTCAATGTCCTATTTTTTATGTATATGGTCAAAACTCTGGTTTTAAGGATTGGTATCCTTTCCTGGAGAGATTTATTTTTTAACCAGAATCTTAACCATACCATCTGTTAATAAGTAATTGCTGTCTGACAGGTTATGCTATACCCGTCAATGAATATGTCATATTGTTGAATAAAAGGTAATTTAAAAAACTTCTGCTTCATATATCCTTTTGCTTCACAGCTGTAGCTGAATAAACAATTTTTTATTCGAAAGTTTTCATCGTACTCATATCTAAGATTTTCTTGTATCAAATCAAGACTTCGATATACAAGATTTATATCCGAAACAAAGAGCATAAGAAGAAATAGATATTGCGAGTAAGAAAGTGTCAAATAACTTTTACATTCATAATTCGTTACCGCTTTCTTCACATATTCTTTATTCATAGAAAGGAGGTCCGAGTATTCGACTTTAAAATCCTCTTTTGTTGTATAAATCGGAACCTTCTTCCCGTTTAATAAAGCAGAAACCTCAACAACTGCTTCACAATAAGCCCAGTAAATAAGAATGATATACTTTACTACCTGCGTTATCCCTGCTACTGGGACCCATCCAACAGCCTTAGCTGCAGTTGCCTCTGCTTTACTGGTTTTTTCAGAATCTGCTATAACTGAAATACTATTCATTAATATTCGAAGAACTAGTAATTCAATAATTACGCTATAAAAACTGTCTTCTTCCTCATATTCCCCAGTAATGATATACTCCTGTTCATATTTTAAGACTTGTCCAACTTTAAACTGCTCAGATGTGTAATTTGTCATGTGCTCCGTAATATATGCATTCAATAGCAAATCATCTATCATATCTTCTATACTTGTTCCTATTCCTTGGAAACCCCAATTACCGAAGCTTAATCCTCCTGTTAGGATACTGCTAACACATAAATCCTCTTGTTTAATATCAGGGAAGTTCTCACTATAACAATAGCCTTCGCTAGGGAGTTGGACTCCTGACAGCTGCTCCTTTGATATTTCATTATCACCAACTACTAAATCTGCTATATATGATCCAATCATCTCACGCACAAAATCAATTACATCAATTTTATTTACATCTAAGTTCAAAGAGGAGTAGTCGAATTCTAATCCTTCCATACTTAAATTATATAACCTACTTGTCCACTCATTCATTACAGTAAGCCAATTTTGAAAGCCTTCCTCCTCTAAACTAAATGGTACCATTGGCATTGAAAGAATCTCCTTTATTAGCTTCTGATTTGAGACTAAAGTCTGCCTCATTTTATTAACATCCTTTATCATGCTAACATTCCCATTGCCCATATCGGAATACCGCTCAAGATCATCTGATCCTCCACTTAACTCACTAAATATCTCAGCCGAGATCTCATTCTTAAGGCCTTCGACTTTAGTTAAATATGTATGATAGGCCTCATCTAGCTCCTTTCGTCCAGAATCGATTTCATTAATTTGATCTAAGGCTTTGTCAATCATCTCATCCATTTTTTTAACCGTATCAGTTAAATAATTTGCAATATTCCTAGCTACAGAGCAATTCTGTTCATATTCCTCCATTCGCTTATTGTATTCGATTCTCTCTTCCTCAGTACACTTTTGGATATCAATAGCTCCTAACTCTACTGCTACTTGCATTAAACCTTCTGCTTGCTCAACCAATTGATCTAACACCTGCGGAAATTGAACATATTCATCCTCAAGCTGTCTAAATATAACAGAGTTATTAATTCGCACCGACTGCATCGTTGGTTTACTAGTTACAATCTCTTTAATGAATACCTCATTACACGATATGGCCTTTGTGAAAGTAAACAACTCAATCCCATAATCATCCGTTACAATCCCATCGATTAATTCAACTAATTCTAGTGCGTTTTGATCAATACTCATCATCTTACTTTCTACCACAAGCTTTTCTTGTAACACCTTACTTGTCTCTTCCCCATCCTCTATTAAGCCCATAGCCTCTAGTGCTGTCTCTAATAAATCTAATGGTGTTTGATATTTCATGTAAGCAATCATCTGCTTTTTCGCATAGTCCCCACCATCATTACTAAGATAAATAAGGTCATCTATCATAACATTACTTAATTTGGGATTACACATTAAAAAACTGCTATTCGAGGCATTCCAAACATAAGATAACAAGCTTGCCCGTTTCTCTGGCTCCAAACTGTCATTCATTTTTTCCATAACCTGTGTGGCAATCTTTTCTTTATGTTCTTCTACTGTCCCCTCTTCAAGGTCATAACCAAAAACATGATAGTTCTCAAAAAGTGGTAAATAATAGTCACATAAAGAGGATTCTGTTGAAGTTTGTAAGACACGGTTTAGATATGTCTTACCTGTATTGAGTCTTGCACACTCAATCGTTGTTACTATAAAGGATAGGATAATACACAAAATAAGACTTAAATATACAGTTATTATGGCCGATTCTTCTTTTCTCATTATAGATACCATTTATAAATCAATCTCACTATCTTCAAAAATTTGTTCACTCGCTGGTTCCAAATAGTCTAGAGAATCCTTTACAAATGTTGTGACTTCATCTTGAAAAATTAGTACTAGTGCTATAACCACAATGATGATTAGTACAACTTCAATAACTCCAAAACCTTTATTATTTTGTTTTATTTTACTTACTTTTTTCATATAATCTCCTAACTATCAATATAATATCTTTAAGTTTAGAAACTCATAAATGCAGGGATTAAAATAATCATTAAAACAACTAATAACATCCCAATGGTTGGACCTAATAGCTTTGTTGATGCCTTTTCTCCAAGTTGTTTTGTTATCTCTTTCCTTTCTTCAAAAGCTTCTCTAGCTTCTTGTTCTAGAAGTTGGGCAATTCCACGACTTCCCATACGTATGTTTTGTGAAAGGATCGTTGCAAATCGTATGTATGATATTACTTTGCAGCGTTTGCCAAATTGTTCATAAGTAAATTCCTCTGCCACTCCTAGTTCTTGTTCCCTTTTTGCAATTATCATCTCCTCATATGCTATTCTAGAATAGACCTTTCTTCTTTTCTTAAAGCATTTAAGCTTTCTACTATCTGTCCTATCGTTCATCTGTTTCTTTACTCGAAGATAATCTATGACAATCCTTTCCCATGCACCTTTGGTTGTCATACCAGCAGTCAATAACAACTGAAACTTACTAATGATTTCTGGGTAGTCTCTCTTTAATTGATTCATTCTTTTTTCTTCTTTTCCTTTTCTGTTCTGTTCAAGAAATACAGGCATTAAAAAGGCTACTATGACTCCCATAACAAATAGGATAGTTGAATTGTTTTCCTCTTTTGACTCCCACTCAAGTTCAACATTGCCAACTTTCTCTGGCAGCATTAAGACGCTACGATCTCTTGATTGTTCATCTTCATATATAAGTTCTTGCTCAATTGCATTTTTCAATGCTACTTCTGGATCTACAATTTGTGGATATAATACAAACTCATATATCTTCTCTCTCACATCTTCCTCATAACGTATGTACGCAATTACCTTTGCTTTACTTCCTTGATCATCTACATTCTCAAAATTAATGTTTCCATCTCGTTCGATTAAATCCTGATTTTGAACGTTATATGAGATTTTAATGTTCGTGCCTTGAATTGTCTTCGGAAAATATAAATTTTTGGTTATGTTTTGAAATGAACTATTTTCTCCAAGTATAAGTAAGTCAAGTTTAGCTTCAACCGCATTAAGTATGTACTCTCTTTCTGCGCCTTGCAGTATCCTTTCGGATACGTGAATTAGAATCTCCTTCTCTTCAAGTTCACTCTTATAAATGGCTTCGACAGCTCTATCACCTTCTCCAAGTGTAGGTCTTTGTATTGTACTATTAATGATCTCAGGTTGTTCTGATAAGGATTGAAGTTCGTTTAGAATTACTAGAATAGAAAAAGATAATAAACAAAGAATGATCGCTGCTCCCTTTTTATATAACATTAAACGTGAATCTTTATTAAGATTTTCTTGTTTATATGGTAATACATGTAAAAGAAGAGCAACAAAACTATAGATAAACTTAAGTGGATGTTCCTTCCTATCAATTTTTTGAATCATATCTTTTTGATAGTTTCTAGAAGCAATCCATAGAATGATAAAGAATAAAAAAATAGTTAGCGTTATAATTAACAATACAGGTTCCTTTCTAAACTTCTATGTTCATAATCTGATCTGCAATAAATGATAATCCCACTGTAACAACAAGCACAATTGTCATTAGAATTTTACCAAACATATTTCCATACAATGGATCTAAAAATCCATTACTACAAATCATTAAATAACCCAGAATTGCAAACGGCATCGATTTCATAATAGTAACTTCCAATTTTTTTGCAGTAATCAATGTTTCAATCACATGTGAAACTTCGATTTTCTCTGATATGATTCTACTCGTATGCTTAATAATATAGACTAAATCCCCTCCACTTCGCTTTGCAGATTGAAATACCTCAGAAAAACATATGATATCTTCTAACTTTGACCTTTGTGCAAAATCCTCAATTGCATCTTCAATTGGTGTACTATTTGCTATCATTGCTAGAATTCTTTGTAACTCAATATTTATATATGATTTTGCTTCATACATTAACTTTAAATCATTAAGAGCAAACTTCACTGCATTCTCAATGGAATATCCTGCTTCTAATGCAGAAGATATACTCTGTATTGCGTCCTTAAACTGAACTGTTAATTGCTCTTTTCTTAGTTTCACCTTACGTCTTTTATATTTATTGCTAATGATAAAGAAAGACGGAAGCAAAAATAATGCTGCAACTAAACTCTTATAAAATAAATAAGCCACCCCCAAAGAAATCATACAAGTCAATCCTATAACAACAATATAATCTTTTGTGTCAAAGTGATAATTATTATAATCATCTATCATAATCCTATATAATCTCCAATCCAGATTGTAATAGCTTATAACGCTTAATCAACTGTCCTCCTGCTCTTTGTAACTTTCCAAGAATATTACCTCTACTATCAATTCCCTCTTCAACAAATCGAAATAGTGGATTGACTTCAATCTCTCCATCAATACAGTCCAAAATCTCAACAATCTCCAATACCTTCCTCGAATGATCACGTAATCTCCCAAGATGAATTATGATATCAATTGCAGAGGCTATTTGTTTTCGGACTGCTAATAATGGGATATCCGCTCCAAGTAAGACCATTGTTTCGATACGAGATAACATATCAACTGGTGAATTCGAATGTCCAGTACTCATTCCGCAATGTCCCGTATTTAATGCTTGTAACATATCAATAGAAGATGCATCTCGAACCTCTCCAACGATAATTCGATTCGGCCTCATTCGCAAGCTTGTCTTAATTAAGTCTCGAATACTAATCTGATTTCTTCCCTCAACATTTGCATTCTTAACTTCTAGTCTTACAATGTTAGGAATATTCTTTATCTGTAACTCTGCAGAATCCTCAATCGTGATAATCCTTTCGTTATTCGGGATATAATTTGACAATGCATTCAAAAACGTCGTTTTTCCACAACCTGTTCCTCCACTGATAAATATATTGTAACCTGCAATTACTAATTTTCTTAAAAAGTCAGCTGCTTCTAAGTTAATTGATCCCAATTCAATTAATTTATCCATTGTCATTGTTTCTTTTGAAAATTTACGAATTGTTACAGTAGGACCTCCAATCGAAACAGGTGGTAATACAATATTAACACGAGAACCATCTGCTAAACGTGCATCCACAATTGGATTCGATTCATTGATAATTCGATTAGAACCAGCAACAATATGTTGAATAATATCCTCTAACTTCTTCTCTGATTCAAACTGTTGCTCAATCTTTATGAGCTCACCTTTTCTTTCAATAAAGATATCTTTTGCACTATTAATCATGATCTCAGTAATTGAGTCATCCTCAATTAACTCCTGTAAAACATCCAGGCGGCGTATCGCATTAAACACATCTTTTCGCAGTCTTTGCTTTTCCTTCATGCTTAAATAGCTTTCTTGAGCTCTTCTCTTTACCGTTTCATCAATCATGGCAAGTAGTTCATCATCACGTACTTCACGACTCAAATCAATATTAGAAAGTATCAACTGTTGAAGCTCTTTCTTTACCGCATCCATTGTAAAATCTCCTTTCTATAATATTTCTGAAACAGTTGGATTTCTTGTCACTTCAATGATATGTGACAATATTGTTGCTCCCTCCTTTAACTCTAACTGACGGTGAAACTCCTCAATCATCTTTTTACCTACTTCATCCTGACAACTTAGTTCATAAATCACTTCACACTGTGAAAGTAGTGTTGTTGCACCACTGCATAATAACGGAAGATCTAGAACAATAGAATTATAAATTCCACATTTAACTATTTCATTCAAAAGTTTTATTGCGTCATCACCCGTTAACTCATTCAAATCGCTAAAATGTTCAACTCCCAATAGACAATCAATTTTCTCTAAGTGACTAATCCATTGATTCATCTTAGTACTAAAATTATCTGTTTCCATCTTTAGAGAATAAATTGCTTCTGATAAGTTAAAAGAGTTACTTAGTTGATATAAACTTCCATTCACAAATGGTTGAAAACTTATGAATAATACTTTATTTTCTCTGGATAGCTCCTTTGCAAGATGAAGACCATAAGCCAGTTGAACTGATAATTCTCCCATTCCACATACTGCATATAATTTAGTTTTTGCAATACCATTCCTATTCGGTAAGCGATTACCATCCGTTGTATAATTCTGATTAATCTGGTTGATGATTAACTCTGCAGATTGGTACATAAAGATTGCTCTTTTTCCTTGATGCTCTTCAAGTCCAAGTGTATCCGAAAGATAATAACTTGAGATGCCTTGTAACTGTACTAATTCGCTTTCTAGAACATTGTCATCAAATAAGAGCACATGAATCTTGTGCTTCTTTGCATATTCAAGGCATAGCTCCTTCTTAGTAAACGCAACAACTTTAAATGCGAAATCCTTATGCTGATTCATATAATTCATCAATGAATAAGCATACTCCTCCTCTGAATGCAAAATCACAAGTGTATGCTGCATAGTGCCTCCATATTAATAGGGTAAATTTGAAATATAAGAATTGAAACTTTAAGATAAATAGAAATTAAGAAATTGCTTCTGATGAAATAATCATATTCCAAAATTTGTAATTCGTCAATCGATTTTAACTATAAAAATAAACTTCATCACTTTGCCAAATTTTAATTTATAAATTCAACAAAATGACGAAGATTATAAACGTTAATTGTAAAATGAAACGCAACCTTTTCCATTACAATTAACAGTTTTTGAGTAGCTTGTTATATATCTGCTAAGAGGTTGCATCTTAGCTTACAAAAGTCTAGTGTATGTCAAAGCACTAGGC
>JAEXOU010000022.1 GCA_023439125.1 Bacillota bacterium
CCTTGAATGAAAATACAAATGCAACTTGTCGACAAAAAATGTGTTTGTAATCCTAACCTCGAGAAATAGCCATTTTCCTAAGGTTATTCATGTGTAAATCCAGTTCTTTTTGGCAATAATAGCTTAAATTCTTTAAACTTAAGGGTATTTTTGCGTATACGAAATAGACATGTGGATTTTACGTTGTAAAAGTAAATTCCACATGTTGCATTTACTTTTATATAGAATGGTTTCTGCCTTCTACTAATAATTAGTGATTAATGCTTCAATAATGACGGCTTGAGCATTACTTCATCTGCATTAATACTCTTAAGATTTAAGACCTTAAAAAGTTTTGAATGAAGCAAAAGCTGAGCTAGTTCATATGGGTTACGGCCATTCAAACTAGCTCTAGCCGTACTATTGATGTGATTTGCTAGTAATGTTATATCCTCTTGCGTATAGTTTGTAAGTGCGACTCCTTTTGGTATTACTTTTCGGATATATTCATGGTTCTTTTCTAACTTTGCTTTTTGCCAACTAGCCAATGGATCACAATAAAATATATGTGTCCTTGGTTGATTTGATGGATCATTTTCAAGCTCGTCCACACCTTTGAACTCTGGTCCATTATCTGTCAAGATAACCGGGAAAAGAGCGCGAAATACCTCTAATCCTAAAAGATTAGTTAACTCATTAAATACTTCCTTTACGCACTCTTTTGTACATTCTGGCATTAAAAAAATGAGCATGAAATTGCAGTTACGAAATAAAAATGTGAGCATAACGTTACCTGTCTTATTACTCCCATGAACCGTGTCCAGCTCAACAACATTAATCTCAGAATGATCTCGAACCCAAGCCTGAAAGTGTTTAAATGTTCGATTTTCTCGATAACTATAATCAATAGAAGATTCTGGTCTTCTTTTCTTACGTACTCTGTATTTAACTTTTTTCGGAAGATCGATATTTCGAGCTACAAATAAACCTTGATCAATATAGTTGTATATTGTTTTCATACAGCAAGGAATTTCCTCTTTATGAGTAGAATAAATATGAGCAATTGACTGTCCTTGTTTGATTAAAGGAGTCATCAAACAATCTAGTTCATAAATCTCCTGCCTTGAAAATCCGATTCCTGACCTTGAGTCTTTTTGAATTGCTTTAAATGCATCATATGCTACATTTGCTCGGTAATAAAAATGAGGCTTTCTACAATCATAAATACAATTACACCCATTACACACATGAGGTGAACGTAGCGTATTTTTACACATGTCCGAGCGATAATCAGCACATAAAATCCTGCAGTCCTTTAGCTTACAAGCACAGCACTTTTTTACTCTATTACATTCACTACATAATGATTGTTTATTGCAATACAATCTATATCTACAATCATTATGACTTGCACTAAATCCTTCATCACCAATCCTGTGTTTACGGACTTCTCTTGAAATTGTGGTAATATCTTTGCCTAGACTTCTTGCTATACTTGCTATACATTCACCATGGTTTAGACCATCCTCAATTACAAAACGATCCTGTAAGGTTAAAAATTTTTGATACTTATCATATTGATTCATATAATGCTCCTTTTATGGCAGACAACCATAGCTAGAGCATTGACACTTAGTAGAAGTAAATGCAACCTTATTGTAAGTTTAAACGCAATAAAAGTTAAAAACTTGCATTCAAATTTTCATTTAACGATTTCTGGGGTCAGGGTGAGTTGTAACACGAGACGCATTTTTGTACGCCCAGAATCAATCTTTGTAAGTGAGAATAAATAATTGTAAACAAAACGCAACTTTTACCCTTGTTATATCTTAGCTTTTCTAGAACCTCTTCACTGTGGTAAAAACTGAATGTTTCGTATGGACTGCATTGTTCCTTAAGCATTTAGCACAAGCGCGTCTATTCGCATTCCGCCCACTAAAATCTTGTGGGCGCCATGCTCATATCCGTGCGGCGCTCAATACAAAAAAAGTTCCAGTAGAAGTAAACTCCTACTGGAACTTTATATTCGTATTACGCTTGTCTTAACGCCGTTTAAGCTACGAGCCTCCTATTCGGAATCCGTTCGGCAAAGTACCTGCCTCTCTACTTCCTCATAGGGGGCTGTCGCCCAGAGCGCAATAAAAAAGACTGATTGAGAGTAAAAATATACTCTCATCAGTCTTCTTATTACGCTCTAGGCTCGTAGCTTAAACTACATTCCCATCTGTTTTGCAACTTCAGCTGCGAAATCTTCTTCTTTCTTTTCGATACCTTCACCAGTTTCGAAACGAACGAATTTCTTAACAACGATTTCTGCGCCAACTTCTTTTGCTACAGAGTCAATGTATTTTTGAACTGTTAAGTCGCCATCTTTTACATAAACTTGGTCAACTAAACAGAATTCTTTTAATTCTTTTGCAAGACGGCCTTCGATCATCTTTTCTACAATGTTTTCTGGCTTCTTAGCGTTTGCAGGATCATTCATAGCCTGTGCCTTTAAGATCTCTCTCTCATGAGCGATAAACTCAGGAGCAATTTCAGCCTGGTTAACATACTTAGGATTCATAGCTGCGATTTGCATAGCTACGTTTTTAGCACATTCTCTAGTTGCATCGTTGCATACGCTTGTTTCAAATTCAACTAAGATACCAATTCTACCAGCACCGTGAACATAAGATTCAACGAAGCCGTTTTCAGCAGTGATCTTAGCAAATCTTCTGATGTTCATGTTTTCACCGATAACAGCGATTTGAGAAGCTAATTCTTCTTTTACAGTCTTAGTAGCATCTTCAATCCAAGGTTCAGCTAAGAATGCATCAATATCTGCAGATGTTGTTTTAGCAGCTTGTTCAGCAACTTTAGCAACATATGCCTGGAATTTATCGTTCTTTGCAACGAAGTCTGTTTCAGAGTTAACTTCTACGATAGAAGCAACTTTGCCATCAGCACTTACGTTAGTTGCGCAGATACCTTCTGCAGCAATTCTTCCTGCTTTCTTCTCTGCAGCTGCAAGTCCTTTTTCTCTTAAGAACTCTACTGCCTTATCCATATCACCATCTGTAGCAGCTAATGCTTTTTTGCAGTCCATCATGCCTGCGCCGGTCATTTCTCTTAAATCTTTAACCATTCCAGCTGTTATAGCCATTGTAAAATCCTCCATGTATTTGTTTTTTTATTGATATTATGAAAAAAACTTCAGCCTAACACTTAGAGTCAGGCTGAAGCATCTTGTCACAACTTTGTCTTAGATACAAAATTTAAGTGATATCGCTTTGCAACAGCGCTTAATTATGCCTCTACTGTTTCTTCTACAGTTTCAGTTTCTTCTGTAGAATCAGTCATCTGAACACCCTGATTAGCTTCGATAACAGCATCTGCCATCTTAGCAACGATTAATTTAACTGCACGGATTGCATCATCGTTACCAGGAATTACATAATCAAGTTCTTCTGGATCACAGTTAGTATCTGCGATACCGATTAACTTAATACCAAGTGTATGTGCTTCTTGAATACAGATTCTTTCCTTCTTAGGATCAACTACGAAGATAGCTTCTGGGATTTCTTTCATATCCTTGATACCACCAAGGTTCTTTTCAAGTTTTTCCCATTCCTTCTTTAATTCGATAACTTCTTTCTTTGGAAGAACATCGAATGTACCATCGCTAGCCATTTTCTCGATATCTTTTAATCTCTTGATTCTGGACTGGATAGTTTTGAAGTTAGTTAACATACCACCTAACCATCTTTCGTTTACATAGTACATTCCACAACGTTCAGCTTCTGATTTAACAGAATCCTGAGCTTGTTTCTTAGTACCAACGAAAAGAACTTTACCACCGTTAGCTACTACATCTTTGATTGCATAGTAAGCTTCATCTACTTTACCTACAGATTTCTGTAAGTCGATGATGTAGATACCATTTCTCTCAGTGTAGATGTATTCAGCCATCTTAGGGTTCCATCTTCTTGTCTGATGTCCAAAGTGAACACCTGCTTCAAGTAATTGTTTCATTGAAATAACGCTCATGTTAAATTCCTCCATATTGGTTTTTGACTTCCGTATAACTACTTTACGCAAACCTATCAGATAGGCACCATGCGCATTCAAATTATACGTGATTTTTGCCTTACAAATTATATCATGTAAACATATATAAATCAAGCCTTTTTTACAAATTTACTGTTTTATCAAGTTCTATCATCTAATTACGTTAACTGACAGGTATATATTGTAATATTCTTATTATAGTTGTTTATAATACCTATCATGTCGTTTATTTCAAAATCTCATTATAGTTTTTATCATAATATCTATCACATTGCTTATTACAAATTATCATCTTATTTTTTTCCCCAATATCCTTATCGTGTTGTTATTATAGTTGCTATCTCAAAATATGATGCTCCTTTTTTAATTTTATAATCACCGATATGAATATTACTTGCAAAACCATGATCAGATAAATACTTATCAAAATCCTTTGCATCCTCTACCAAACCAACCTCATATGCTGCTTGAGATACTGCCTCTGAATACATACCTTTTTTTACTGTTAATATAATTGTATCCTCATCCTTATGATCACCTGACTCTGGAGCCTTTGTTGGAGTTGGTGTTACAGTTGGTGTCGGTGTCAACACTGGTGCTACAGTTGGTGCCGGCGTTGGTGTCGGTGTTGGTGTAGCTATTGGTGCAGGCGTTGCTGTCAGTACTGGCGTAGCTGTTGGTATTGGTGTAGCTGTCGGTACTGGAGTTACTGTTAGTTCTGGTGTCTCAGTCAGTGCAGGTGTTTCTGTTGCTACTGGCATAGGTGTAGCCGTAACTACTGGGATAGGTGTTGGAGACGGTGCTTCTGTTGGTATTGGCGTAGGAGTAGGAACTAATCCTGTAAGCGAACCTCTATTATCAGCCTCTACCATACCGAGTGATTTTGCAGCATGAATAATTTCAGAATCTGACATTTTCTCTTTCTCATTAGCACCTGTCAGCGTCATGACTAATATTGTGAATATGATACCAATTGCAATGCCTCTTAAGTAATACTTTAGCTTCATATTAATGCTCCAATCTAATTCTTTTTGGCATATAGATCAATAACAAGTTTCACTTCTCCTTGGCCTATTCCAAGCTGTTTTGATATTTCTAAAACCGACATATTGAGCTTATGCAAACTTAATATATTTTCTTTTTGATTGCTAACATTTGCTTCCACTTTTTCCTCATGATCTTCAGCAGTATTAAATTCTGCTTTGCTCATTGAATCTACCAGTTTTTTATTTATCGTTTCTTCGGTATTATCTTTGAATCCATCGGTATCTTGTTTTGTATGTGAAACTTGTTCCTGTGTCTTTGATCCTGTATCACTTTTAGCGATGTTATCCTTTTGTTTTGATTTATTAGCCATTAACAAAGTAAGTTTTTCTAAAAACTCTTTGTTCTCTCTACGGATTGTTTCCATCTTCTGATAAGTAACTTTTATATCACTATCCTTTTGGCATAACATATCATATAAGAATACAACATCCTTGTTATTTTGTTCAATTCTATCTAATAGTTGTAACGAGTAATCATTAACAGCCATAATCTTTTCATTTGATATCTTACTCATCTTATCTTCTGCTTCAATTACTCCATTTGACACTGCATCTTCAATTAAATCTTTAATTTGATGCTTCATTTTATCAATATCTTCTTGAGTAAGTTCCGGCTTATTAGTTGAGTTCGATCCTTGATCTTTGCTTACTACAAAAAAACTTATGATTAAAAACGCAATCGCAACAATTAGTAAAATAATTTCTGTCATAGACATATTACTTTTATCCCCTTTATATTTTTATATCAATTCCGTGATGTTCTTCTAATGGTCCTCCATTTTGCTTCGTTTCATTATTCTTTTTCCTTTTTTTGGGTTGTTGATAATAATATGGATTACCGCTCTTTTCTTTTGCATCATATCGGAACTCTGGATTTACACTTTTCGTTGTAGCCACCGTTTGTTCACTATTCCTTTGAATTTCATCTTTAAATCTGTCAGCAAAAGCTAACTGCTCACTCGCTGGTTTTTGATGTTCTAGTGCTTTCATTTGTGAGGCTTCCTGTGATTTAGGTATAAAAGAAGCTACTTCAATTGGTGTTATTGGCATATAACTCCCCCCATCTACGATAAGTTCAACCATAATACTATATCACTATGACGAATTTAATTACTATAATTTGTAAGGCGTTACAATTACATCTCCTTGATCACGGACTAAGGTACAATGAACTGTTTCTTTACGAACAAAATAAATAACTCCAGCAATGATTAGTTTACAGCCTGGATATATTGTATCACTAACATGGATTGCACCTGTTTCATGTTCATCGATATACTGTTGCAATTTATTTAACTGTTCTATCGTATCTTCTTTTTTCTTTTCAAGTTGTTCCTTGTTAATTGACATCGTCTTTACTAGGAGTAGCTTATCAGCAGACAATCTTTCTCCACTTTTAATTTTCTTTAAGTATAGAATTAAATTCTGATTTAACCGTTCAATATCCTGATCAAGCGTTGGTAAATCTTTTTCAAGTTTGTGATAATCTTCGATCATTTGTGGATCAACACCAACCTCAAGCAGCGTATTCGTTCCCATCGTAGAACCAGCTGTTTTAACAGAAATCATAGTACCTGATCTGATTTCACCACCAGTGATAAACCCTTTTCTCCCACCTACGATAATATCGCCCTTCGCCGATACTTTACTGTGAAGAATTGCCTCAGTCGATACATATCCACCCGCTTCTACCGTAGCGTTCTCAATAAATTTTGCTACAACATTACCCTGTGCTCTTAAGACTCCCTTATTCATCCCCTGGACACCACGTTTCAAGATGATTTGACCACCGGCTACTAAAACTGCACCTTCTACAACGCCTTCTACTTCGATATCACCATTTGCGATAATTTGATATCCAGTACGAACACTACCTTTCACAACAACATTTCCATCATAATTAATATCTCCAGTTGATACATCCACATCAGCTGGTACTTCATAAGAATCTGAAACAAAAACTTTATCATTAACAAGTGATGCATGTCCATCAACATCAGAATACATCTTCAGTTTATCTTCTGATAGATGAATTTTGTTGCCATAACGTAAAATTAGTTGATTCACTTTTGGTGGCATAATTGCGCCTCCACAAACATTGATACCAGGACGACCTGGTACTGCAGGATCTAGGGAGGCTAATAAGTCATTCCGCTTTACACGGCTAATTGTATCAAGTTGATGAAAATCAACGGTACCATCTTCATTCATCTTAGGTTTCTTTGTTAAATCAGTATTAAAATAGTATGTTATTTTTGCGTTCTTTCCCAATTGACATGGAGTTGCTTTCGCTAATAAAATATCGGAGTAATAGTTTTTATTCTTTAAGAATTCTTTTATATTCTCTTCTATCACACCATACTTAACACCAGCTTTAACTAAATCATTGATAATTTGGTTATAAGTTAATTCGCTTCCCCCTAACGAAGGTGGATAAAACCTTCCATATGCCTCCATATAGTCCTGACTTATCCACACTTTAACGCTTTCGCTTTCTGGACGGCGCGAAATATTGTCGATCTTAATAATCTTTTTCTCCTGTATGTTTCTTAGTGCATCATTAATTATTTGTTTATCAAATTCAATCTTTCTTTGAATTAAATACTCACACAATTCATTGAAGTCAATTGGTGTACCGCCTAAGTTTGCTGGCACTAGCTCAAGATAAGTACCATCTTTTTGCAATAATAATCGAAAACCTGCATTATTACTCATCAATTTCTCCTTTGCACTACTCACCCATAAATATGTTCAAGTTATTTCCTAGTTTTTGTCGCATTTTTAGAAGTGCTTTCGTATGTAATTGTGAAACTCTTGATTCACTCACTTCTAAAACTGCACTAATCTCTTTTAAAGTCAAATCCTCATAATAATATAAAACAATTACCTTTTTTTCTTTTTCTGTCAAATATTCTAGCGCTTTCACTAGTAGTTCTCTTAATTCTTTCTTCTCAACAATTTTTTGTGGTTGAGCAAAATCTTCACTCAGAGAGCTCTCTACATGAGCCTCTCCTTGCTCCATATACTCATCTAAGGAAACAAGATTGCTGATTTTTGTTTGATTCTGCCATGTCTCTAATTCATCAGTTGAAATCTCCAACTCATTTGCTATTTCTTCATCTGTAGCCACTCGTCCATATAAGGATTCAATTTTTTGGTATGCATTATCCAAACGTTTTTGCTTTTGACGAAGTGTTCTTGGTATCCAGTCCATTTTACGTATCTGATCTAAGATAGCACCACGAATACGTAAGGAAGCATAAGTTTCAAATTTTACTCCTTTATCATAATCAAATTTATCAATCGCATCGATTAATCCAAAGGTACCATACCCAACCAAATCATCATACTCGACATTATAACCTAGATAAATACTCAATCTCCCTGCAACTATCTTAACAAGGCCTGCGTATTCAATTATTATTTTTTCTCGTAACTCTGGAGTACGACATTTACTGTACCCCTCCCATAATTTTTGTTTATTCTCTACGCTCATAGACCTATCTCCTGTGTTCCATAGTTAATCACACACAATTACACTTATATTTCTTCTTCATTTGTACCTGTCATGGAATCATTTTTGTCTTTATTTGCATCGTCATTTGCTTCCTTTTGTAGAATTGCATCCTTTTCCGCCTTCATTCTTTCTCGTTCTCTTAAAACATAGGCATCATTAGCTGCATTATTTATCTTTGTAATATACTTTGACGCAATTAAACCAACGATATAAAAAATAACAAGTGTAATTAAAACTGTAATTAGAGTATCAAGTATTTGATTTTTTTTTATAATACAAGTGATACAAGCAATTGCCCCTGCGCTTAACGTTATAATCGCAGGAAGATTTTTTTTCTTCATTCGATATCCTCTATATTTTCTTAATATCTTTACCAACTGACTTAATCATCAATTCTCCTGTTTGTGGATTAAACTCAATTGTTCTACCATAATTTAATCCAGTATCAGAAGCAATAATAGGTATATTTAAACTTATCAGTTTATTCGTAGTTGCTTCCACATTACGATCACCAACCCGAAGCATATCATTATTACTGTTAAATGCGAACATTTGCGCTCCACCTGCGATTTTGGCAACTAACGCATCTTTAGAAGCACCAAGTGCAACTAGTCTTCGAATTAGCTCATCGATTCCTGTGTCAGCGAACTTTGCTAAATTGTCATTATTCTTGATTTTTGTACTATCTGGCAACATAACATGAACCATACCAGAAATTTTTTTACGTGGATCATATAATACAACACCAACACAGGAGCCTAAACCTAACGTCGTAATTACATCTGGTGGTGTACAAACATTTAAGTCAGCCATTCCGACCTTTACAACAGTTCCCATTGATTCACCTACAGTCCTAACGATGATAAAATTGATCCGTATGACTCTAGTGTTGGAATTAAGATAAAGTAGCCATTTACTTCAGTTTCCTTTTCACCAAATTCCGTCTCAATTAATAATGCTTTATCGCTAATTTTTCCAAATTCTATTGCTGGAACACTCAATATTGCTCCTGCCATATCAATTGCTAAATATGGAACACTTGATGTTATTGTCATTCTTGTTAAGGTAGAGAGTGAAGATAAATATGCACCAGCAATAATATTTCCTATCTCTTGTAATGCAGAACGTTCAATTTCATTAAAATCTTGTGTAGGTTCACACATACCACTCATCAGTAGATTTACAATTCGATGTGCAGATTCTGTTTCAAGCACAAACATAATCATTCCATCAATATCCCCTTCAAGAGTAAGTAAGATACCAACTACAATATTCTCAGCCCCACCAATAATTTCAGATAAATCTTTAAACTCCAACAGATCAATCTTTGGTACTTTCATATCAACCTTTGTATTTAGCATCTTTGATAATGCTGTTGTAGCATTACCAGCGCCTATGTTACCGATTTCTCTTAATACATCAAATTGCACATTATCGATCTTATCAATTTTAACTTCAGTCATTGTAACCCCCCTATCACGTCTATCCTTGAATCTGATAAACGAGCAATAGTGCTGCTAGATAGTTTCCTACCTAGCAACACTCATTTTATTTAGTTTCTACTTCTTTTTCTATAATTACAGCTTGAAGATTAAGAAGCGAAATTAAGTTTTCTCCATTCTTACCAACACCAGCTAAGAATGCTGCTTTATCATCATTGGAGGTAACTGCGACTTTATCAATATGATCTGCTTCAATCGTTACAACCTCACGTACCTCATCCACAATAATACCAACTGCAGCTTGTGGCTCTATCTTAATAATTAAGATTCGGGATGCATTTGTTATCTGATCATCCTCTAAACCAAACTTAAGTCGTAAGCTCATTACTGGAATAATCTCACCACGAATATTAATTACTCCTTTAAAAAAGTTTTGAGCTTTTGGAACTCTAGTAATTCTCTGCATTCTTACGATATTATCAATGTACTGTATATCAATTCCAAACTGTTCATTACCTAACGTAATAACGATATACTGTCTAGCTTCATTAACTACATTCGTATCCATAATTAAGCCCCTCCTATACTAATGAATTAACATCAAGAATTAATGCAATTTCACCATCACCTAAGATAGTAGCGCCACTAATCATCTTGCTGTTATTGATGTATTTACCGATTGACTTAATTACAATTTCTAACTGTCCAATTAAGTTGTCTACCACAATTCCTGCTAACTTATCACCCTTCTTAACAATGACAACTGTAAGCTCTTCTGGATTTTCTAAAGCATCAGGGACATCAAGAACACGGTTCAAACGTATCAATGGAATTACATTGCCACGAAGATGAATTACTTCCTTGGATTGTACAAATTTAATCTCTTCCTTAGCAACACTTTCGATTATTTCTATACTTCCAAGAGGTATTGCATACTGTTCATGTCCTAACTCAACCATTAATGCCTGGATAATTGCTAATGTCAATGGTAAGCGAATAATAAAATTACTGCCCTCACCAAGGGTTGTCTTCGTTTCAATACTACCACCAAGTGCTTCAATTTTAGTCTTTACTACGTCAAGACCAACGCCTCGACCAGAAACATCTGATATTTTATCAGTCGTTGAGAAACTTGGTCGGAACAATAAATCAATGACTTCTTTATCTGACATAGCCTCTGCTTGTTCTTCCGTGATCGTTCCTTTGCTAATTGCTTTGCTCTTAACCTTTTCGATGTTAATTCCGCCACCATCATCACGAACTTCAATGACGACGTTATTCCCCTCTTGATAAGCATCTAAGAAAATTGACCCACATTCTGGTTTACCAAGACGAATACGTTCTTCGTTACTCTCTAAGCCATGATCCGCTGCATTACGAAGTAAGTGCATTAATGGATCTCCAATCTCATCGATAACCGTACGGTCTAATTCTGTATCCTCACCAGTCATATATAATTCCATTTTCTTATTGAGCTTTTTACTAAGATCACGGATCATTCTTGGGAATCGATTTACAACGCTCTCGATTGGTACCATTCGAACTTTCATAACGGATTGATGAAGATTTGTAGTGATTCTTTCGAGGTACTCAATCTGCTCATTAAAGCCTGTACCCTTTTCTATTTTGGTTTCCATATTATTCATTGAAACCAACCCATTTTTAGCTATAATAAGCTCACTTACTAAGTTCATCAAATCATCTAATTTTTCAATATCCACACGAACCGATCGATTAACTACTGGTTTTTGTGCTTCTTTCTTTGCAGCAGTAGCTGCTGCAACTGCTGCTGTACTCCTTGCAGTAGTTGTAGATACTTTTTGTGTGCTCTCAGTAGGAACCTTTACCGTAACTGTTTCTTCTACATGCTCTTGCTTTGCTGGTAACTCCACTTCACAGATTGCAACATCTTTAATTTCCGAGACACTTAATATAACATTCTTAATCTTTTCCATTGGCTCTTTCGTTACTATGACAAGAGAAAAATCTAAATCAAACTTCTCATCCTCAATGTCTTGAACCTCAGGATGACTTTTAATCACATCACCATGTTCTTCTAAGTTTTTAAATATAAGAAACGCTCTTGCAGCTTTTAAAATACAAGTTTCTTGAACAAATACTGTAATACTAAATGCATTGCCACCATCTTGACGTATCTTTTCAACTGCACGTACCTCATGTTCAGCAAGCTGAAGTTTTCTAACTTCTACTTTGGTCTGTGTAGCAGTAGCGGCTTGTACTGGAGCTTTCTCTTTTTCCACTTGTTCTGCTGTTCCCAAGCCTTCTTTCAAAATTCGATTTAAGTTATTAATAATATGATCATTATCTTCTGTACCTTCGTCAGAAGTATTGATGATGCAGTCTAAGTAGTTTTCTAATGCATCTAATCCTTTAAATAAAACGTCAACCAATTCCGCCTTAACTTTCATCTTACCAGCACGAATTTCAGAAAATACATTTTCCATATCATGAGTTAATCGTTGCATTCTCTTATAACCCATTGTTCCTGCCATACCTTTTAAAGAATGAGCAGCACGGAAAATCTCATTAATTGTATCTTCATTTTCTGGTTCTTTTTCCAATACTAATAACTGTTCATTAAGACTTTGAAGATGTTCCTTTGATTCATCAATAAAGATTTCAAGATATTGACTAACATCCATCGCTTAGCACCCCACATTCTTTGTAATAGCCTCAGCAACACATTCCAAAGAAACCACTTCATCAACAAGTCCTGATTCAAAGATTACTTTGGGCATGCCATAAACTGTACAAGTCGCTGCATCCTGTGCTACTACATAAATATTATTTTTTTCATTTAGTTGCTTAATTCCTAAAGTTCCATCCCCACCCATACCAGTTAGTATAACGCAGGTAATATCATCAAAATCTGTATCCACTAGTGATTCATATAAAATATCCGCACAAGGTTTAAGTCCATTTCTTGCGGATTCCTCTGTTACTGACAGCACATATCCGTCCATTCCCTTAAGTACTCTAAGCTGACATCCACCCTTCGCTATGTATACATAACCTTTGCGAAGGACATCTCCTGTTTCTGCCTCCTTCACCGTAAGTTCACTCATCTCATTTAATCTTTGCGCTAATGAATTAGTGAAACCTTCCGGCATATGTTGAACTACAATCATTGGTGCATCAAGGCTTTTAGGAAGTTTGGGAATCACTTGATGTAATGCCCTAGGTCCACCAGTAGAACATGCTAAAGCTACTAATTTCTTTGCTCTTTTATCAACGACCATATGTGGACGTTTTACAACTTTACTAATGATTCGACTAATCGCAGGCTTTTCAATTTTTTCTTCTGGCTTTTCGATTTTCTCTTCCGGTTTTACTAATTTTGCTTTTTCAACGCTTGTACTTTCTAAAGAAAGTGCAAGCTCTAATGCAGCGATAATTTTATTTCTAAAAATATCATCCTTTGCTTCCATTAGGCTTTCTGGTTTCGTAACAAAATCAAAAGCACCAAGTTCAAGACATCGAATTGTTTCTTTCGCACCTTCTTTTGCTAACGTACTTACAATGATAATTTTTAGTCTCAGCTTTAGTTTATTAAGCTGTTCCAAAAGTTGAATTCCGTTCATCCTTGGCATATTAATATCCAGGAGAATCGCATCATACTTTTTTGGATTCACTGTAATCATATCAAAAGCTTCTAAACCATTATGTGCTATGTCTGCGATATTGAATCTATTGTCATTATTAATTATATCAGAGATAAGCCTTCTCATGAGTGCAGAGTCATCAATTATCAAAATATTTTTCTTCATTTCAGCTCCTATCCCTAAACATTGATCTTTTGTTTAGCCATTTACCTTTCTTCTACGTCTTCGTTCCTCATCGAATATGAACTTGACAATATTTTCTCGTTCTTCTTCCTTAATATCGAGAAATTCAACCCTATTTTCATACGTCTTCTGATGATTTGCTACTTCACAGGAGTAGACGATTTTCCCCAAAAGTTGAAAAAGTGTAAGCCCTTTTGACAGTTCCAATG
Organism: Bacillota bacterium; assembly: GCA_023439125.1. Classification (GTDB taxonomy): domain Bacteria; phylum Bacillota; class Clostridia; order Lachnospirales; family Lachnospiraceae; genus Lachnoclostridium. Next base: position 14,050 of record JAEXOU010000022.1, read on the forward strand.
TGAACTTAATAATTACTCTACTGTCTATCGGTATCAGCTCTTGAGCATTGAATTTACAGCCGCCACCACTAATATCAATCATAATTGCTTCCTTATAGTTAGCATTGCCAAACACATTGTCTTCTAATTTTATTTTATCAATGTAATCTTCTTGTGATATTGTATAGTAACTTATCTGTTTAATGCAATCTAATCGATAGTATTGTCTTCGTTGGAATTTTTCTAAGTCCGATATCATGCGAACAACAACCATATAAATACTGCCTATTCGATAGCGATCTTCAACAACAGAATAACACTGATAAAGTCCCAGTTTTGTAAAAAAGCACAAACGATACTTATCGCCTATGTCCAAAGGTATAATTCGACTATTTTCAATTGGCATAGCAATCACTGCTTTGTCATTATCCTTAAAGTCCAATACCTGACTTAAGTATCGCCTAGATCTAGTTGATGTCATATCTTGGCTACTATTTTTATATAGTTCTATCCTATCTCCAACGGATATAATCTCTTGTAGCATGCTGTTCTCCCATATTTACTATTTTTTATGATTCATAATATTACCACGTAATAAGTTTGTAAATAGCTTTGCAATTCCTCGCCTTTCTTTCGGAATATCTGTTTCTAGGTCACACAACTTCCAAGCTAACTCTTCCAAAGCCTTTGCAGCTGGTGAATTAGGGTATGCCAAAGAAACTGGTTTTTGTAACATAATTGCTTGGGACATCAACTTATCTTGTGGAATACCTCCGATATATTCAAAATCAATGTTTAAGAATTTATTAACTACAGTATTTAGTTTCTCGTACATCTCAATACCCTCTTTGGAATTTGAGATACAATTACTAATCATATGGATTTTTGTTGAGGAATTCATAAATTCATCTTTACGCTTTAAAGATTTTAATAAAGCATATGCATCTGTAATTGAAGTCGGTTCCGGAGTTGCTACTAGTAAGACCTCAGAACTTGCAAGTACGAATTCCAGCACAGAATCTGAAATACCAGCACCAGTGTCAACAATGATTACATCAGCCATCTCATCTAATTGAACTAGCTTTCTTATTAAATATATAATCTGATCCCTAGTCAATTTCGTAAGTTCTTGAATTCCAGAGCCACCGGATACAAAACCTATATTCTCTGGTCCTTCGGTAACGATATCATAAAGCTCTTTTCCTCGAAACATCAAATCTGCTAAGTTATATTTCGGACGTATTCCAAGCATAACTTCTACATTAGCTAAGCCAAAATCTGCATCAAAAACGATTACACGTTTCCCAAGCTTACTTAATTGAATCGCAAGATTTACAGAAGTACTAGATTTCCCGACTCCCCCTTTACCACTTGTTACTGTGATAACTCGAGCGTTTTGTCTCGGCACTTCTTGTTGCTTAACTATTTTTCTTAATTGTTCTGCCTGATCCATCTACTCGTTGCCTCCTAATAACTTTCTTGCAATATTTTGAGTATTTACCGTTGATATATCGTTTGGTACATTTTGTCCAAATGTTGCATAAGACAAATTTGCATTAGTAAGCATTCGTATGTTATAAATATTTCCAATTGCATTGGTTTCATCAAGCTTCGTGAATAATATACTATAATTGGTAAAATCAGAATAAGACTGTGTTATGCGAATAAGATCATTATATTTTGTTGTTGCACTTAAGACCAAATATATCTCTCGTTCCGCTTCTGGTATACTATTGATCAGTTTTTCTAGGTCATCTCTTTGCTCCCGATTTTTATGGGATCGCCCCGCAGTATCTACAAGTACGACATCAAAATTCTGAAAATCTTCTCTTGCTTCTGCCAATTCAGATTCCGTATAAATAACTCGCATTGGAATATCTAATATATTTGCATAAGTACGAAGCTGTTCAACAGCGGCAATTCGATAAGTATCTGAAGTTAATAATGCGACTTTTCCTTTTTTCCCAACAATTAAACTAGATGCCAGTTTCGCAATTGTTGTTGTTTTACCGACACCGGTTGGGCCGATAAAGAATACAAATTTCGTCGTTCCTTCACATACTTGAAGCTCTTTTGGTTGACCTAATTTCAATATAATCTTTTGATAAAAGCTAGCCAAAATCATATCAATGGAAGAATCCTTCTTAAGAGTTGGTTCTATTTCAGCTATCACTTGATTTGCATACTTTTCATCAACTTCATTTGCAATCAACTGATTATATATTAATCGAACACAAGAAATATTTTTATCCTCTGCTTTCTCAGCCTTATCTTTTTTTTCTTCCATCTCTTTCTCATCAGGTTTTAAATGAATCAATTGATTTTCCAATAAAGCTTGTAGATTATTTAGCTTTTCCTCAATCGCTCGAGAATCTGTCACCTCCGCTTTTTTCGCTAATTGTTCCCGATTTTCTAATTCTTTTAAAAATACACTACTGTTATCATTTAAGCTAGAATCCTTACGTAATGGTTTTTCTCCATACGTCTGGAGTTCATCAATAGCAGCAGTTACTTCGACTGTTGATTTACGAAACAAGCGAAAGATACCTTGGGGAGATACTTTTTTAATATTCATCACAATGGCATCTTTTCCAAGCTCATCTTTCGCAAGCATAATTGCTTCTGTTTCCGAGTTTGCCTTAAATTTCTTTATTATCATTATGCTGTCACCATCCCTACTGATTGCAATTCTACATTTGATTCGATTTCGTTATAAGAAATTACAATTAAATCTTTAAAATAATCTCTTGTCAGCTTTTTAAAATACATTCGCACAATCGGTGATGTTATAATAATTGGACTTTTTCCCAAATTTTCTAACTTTTCCGCCTCTTGTTTCAATGAATTCATAATAGCTTGCGTTTTTTCTGGATCAAGTGATAGATATGCTCCTTGTTCCGTCTGTTTCACACTAGCCATGATTTCTTGCTCAACTTTTGGATCTAATGTAACTACAGATGTTGTTTCACCCTGAGTAAAGTATTTATTAGATATCGCTCGTTTCAGACTTTGTCTCACATATTCAGTAAGAACATCGGTATCACGTGTTGTAGAAGCATAATCCGCTAGTGTTTCGAAAATCGTTACTAGATCACGAATTGAAATTCCTTCTCTTAAAAGATTCTGTAATACTTTTTGAATTTCTCCTACGCCTAAGGCCTTAGGTACTAATTCTGTAATCAACGTCTGATTTGCCTCTTGGATATTATTGATTAAGTTCTGTACATCCTGACGAGACAGTAATTCATCCAAATGACAACGAATTACTTCGGTTAAGTGTGTTGCAATAATTGATGGTGGATCAACAACAGTATATCCGAACGATTCTGCACGTTCTCTTTGGCTTTCTGTAATCCATAAAGCAGGCAAATGGAAGGACGGTTCAAAGGTTGGAATACCCGATATTTCTTCTTCTACATAACCAGGATTCATAGCCATATAATGATCAAACAAGATTTCACCTTCACTAATAGGAATACCCTTAATCTTAATTACATATTGATTTGGATTGAGCTGAATATTATCTCGTAAACGTATTGTTGGAACAACACATCCAAGTTCAAGCGCTAGTTGTCGACGGATTAAAACGACTCGATCCAGAAGGTCACCACCTTGATTGACATCTGCTAACGGAATGATACCATATCCAAATTCCAGTTCAATTTGATCCACTTGAAGCAAGGAGTTGACATTCTCCGGTCTTCGAATTTCTTCTCCGCTTGTTTCTTCAGCAGATACCTCATCTTGTACTTTAGCCACTTTAATCTTTTTGCTAATTACACGACCGGTTAATAACATAATAACACCATAGCCTGTAAATACGATAAATGGTAATGGGGTGACGGTTCCGAGAAGAATCATTGCGCCTCCAACCATATATAAAACTTTAGGTATAGAAAAAAGCTGTTTAACAAGTAAGTCTCCAATATCGGCTTCCTTTGATACTTTTGTTACGATAATACCAGTAGATAAAGATATCATTAAGGATGGAATCTGAGATACCAATCCATCACCGATTGTCAAAATTGCATATTTATTAAATGCATCCCCAGCTGATAGACCGCTCTTCGTCATTCCCATGATGACACCGCCAATGATATTAATAATCGTAATAATCAATCCGGCAATCGCATCACCTTTTACATATTTTGAAGCACCATCCATCGCTCCAAAGAAGCCACTTTCTTCTTGAATTTTTTCACGTCGTTCTCTGGCCTGCGCATCTGTAATTGCACCAGTATTTAAATCTGCGTCAATTGCCATCTGTTTACCTGGCATAGCATCCAAGGTAAAACGAGCAGTAACTTCTGATACACGTTCAGAACCTTTATTAATTACCATAAACTGAACAATCATTAAGATGATAAACACAATAACACCGATTACAATATCACCGCCACCAACAAACATACCAAACTGAGTGATAACTTCTCCCGCATCACCATTTTTTAAGATCAATTTTGTAGATGATACATTAAGAGATATACGAAAAACAGTTGTAAAGAGCAAAATCGTTGGAAATGTTGACATATTTAGTACTTCTTGACTAAATAGTGCGTTGAACAAGATAATCATTGATATTGATATGTTTAATGCCAATAAAAAATCCAGTAGGAAGGATGGCATTGGAATGATTAAGAAAATAATGGCCGACATTATGTAGATTCCCAATGCCATGTCTGTTTTCTTCATCTAGTATGCCTCCTCTCGTTTTCTAATTTGAATTCTTTAACCCATAGACATAAGCTAATACCTCAGCAGCCATCTGATATAGTTCTCTTGGAATCTCATGTTCCAAGTCAACATTATAATAAAGCATACGAGCTAATGGCTTATTCTCAACAATTGGTATGTTATTTTCTTTCGCTTTTTCTTTGATTTTGGCTGCTAAATAATCTGCACCCTTAGCAATTAAAATTGGAGCTTCTGAAGTTTCTCTATCATAAAGAAGTGCACAGGCAAAATGTGTTGGATTCGTAATAACAACATCTGCTTGTGGCAAGCGTTGCATCATTCGACTCATGGAAGCTTGTCTCATCTTCTGTCGTATTCTACTTTTTATTTGAGGATCACCTTCGGATTGTTTAAATTCATCCTTGATTTCTTGCTTTGTCATCTTCATATCTTTCTTAAATTTTAATTTTTGATAAATAAAATCAGCAAGACCTATAACTAAAAACAAAGCACTAATCTTAATTCCAAGATTGACTACAATATTACCAATCATCACAACGACAGTTTGAAGATTACCAATTTCATATAATACAGGTAATTGATTTACCTGATCCTTAAATTCATTGTAAACAATAATAAAGATTACAATAATCTTAAGTACCGACTTAATTAACTCCATAACCTTATCAACGGAGAAAATCTTTTTAAATCCATTAATCGGATCGAGTTTATTTAACTTAGGTTGCAATGGCTTTCCTGTGATTTTCCACTTCACCTGAAATATATTAACAGCGAATGCTACCACAACACCAATGATAAACACAGGCAAGCAGATGATAATAATTTGCATACCAACGTTATTAATCAAACTGATTCCAATGTTTATTGTAAATTCTTCCTTTGCATAGGTGCTAATAAATCGATAGGAATCTTTAAAGTTATCAATAAAACTGGAACCGATTGTACTTGCAAATATTTTAATTGCAAGAAAAAGAGACATTAATCCAGCGGCAGTTATAAACTCCTGGCTTCTTGCCACTTGTCCTTCTTTTCGTGCATCTTCGAGCTTTTTGGTCGTAGCATCTTCTGTTTTTTCACCACCAGGGCCTTCTTTCGCAAAAAACTGCAAACGATAGGCAAACAGATATGATTTCTTCATTTCTTGATCAATTAGCACTTAAATTACCCCTTTAGATATGCAATCGCATTTTTTAACATTTCAATCATCTCGGTAAAGATGAAGTCTGCTACTGTTGGAATTGTTGTTACGATAAATAAAAGAACAATTAATCCTACAAAAACCTTTAGCTGCATACCAATAACAAACATATTCATTTGAGGTGCAACCTTAGCAAGTATTGCTAATACTGTATTTACAATTAGCATAGCCGCAAAAATTGGTAAAATAATTCGAAACCCAATTATGAAGTAATCTACGATAAACTGTAAAAATGCTTTATAAATAGTAACATTAATCACTATTTTACCTAAAGGTACAATTGTAAAAGAATCAACTAAAGCGGTAATAATATAATGATGAAGATTCGTAACGAACATCATAAGCATTATCGCATATTGATAAAAATTTGAAGTAATCGTAACTTGTGTCGCAGATACAGGATCATACTCCTGAACCATCGAGAAGCCAATCTCCATATCAATCATTCCGCCTGCAAAGGACAATATCTGCGCACATATATTAGCAAAAAAGCCCATAATTAATCCAGCCAATGCCTCTTTTATAATCAACCCTGCAAAGCCAATTACGCCTACATATACTAGAGGTTGATATGGTAAAACTTGAAATAAGATAATTGCCAAGGCAATTGAAAATCCAAGTTTTACTTTTTGAGGGACATTCCTTAAACTAAAAAAGGGAGCTGTATAAACAAATGTTGAGATCCTCACAAGAACACAGAAAAAAAATACTATTTCTTCTATCGTAAATTGCATTTTGTACTATCCTTGTATAAAATAACGGAAATTATCTGCAAGATACTCAAAGTAATCTACAATATTTCGCATAATCCAATTACCAAAAAGCATGATTATCAGAAATACTCCAATCAGTTTAGGAACAAATGTGAGGGTCTGCTCCTGAATGGATGTAATCGTCTGTAGAATACTAACAATCAAACCAATAACTAAGGACGTAATTAGCATTGGTGCTGAGACCTTTATAATTAGGTACAGTGTTTCCTTAAGTAATTCAACAAGCAAATTTTCATTCATTTCAACCACCTCCTACGTCTACAAGATGAATCAGCTAGCTATCCATCTTGCCGTCAATAAAACGTTTTTACAACTTCTCCGATGATTAAGTTCCATCCATCCGCCATAATAAATAATAGAATTTTAAATGGCATGGAAATTGTGGTCGGTGGTAACATCATCATACCCATTGACATTAATGTCGAAGCTACTACCATATCAATAACAATAAATGGTAAATAAATCAAAAAACCTATGATGAATGCTGTCCTAAGTTCACTTAAGATAAACGCTGGAATCAATACAGTAGTCGGTACATCCGCTCTTGAATTAACTTCAGTTGTATTTGAAATGTCAAGAAATAGACTTAAGTCTTTTTCATTTGTTTGATCGAACATAAAGTCACGAATCGGTTCCATTCCGATCTCAAATGCTTGCTCTTGTGTGATCTCACCAGCATTTAACGGTTGTAACGCTTGCGAATTAATTTTCATAAATGTCGGTGACATAATGAATAACGTCAAAAACAACGCCAAACCAATCAGCACCTGATTAGGAGGAGTTGTTTGAGTACCTAAAGCTGACCTGCAAAAATGTAATATGATGATAATACGGATAAAAGAGGTCATCATGATTAAGATGGAAGGAGCCAGTGTCAGCACTGTAAGAACTAATAGTATCTCGAGTGTTGCAGATAGAGAACCTGTACTATCCCCCGAATTATAATTAAACGATACATTACTGCCATTACCATCTAAACTAACACCAGATCCTTGGGTTACTGTTGGTGTAGGACTTGGTGCAATTGTAGTTGTGACTTCTGATGCATAAACCTTTGTAGAAGCAACACAAAGAAAGGTTAATATAAATGCTATCAGAAACAAAAGCTTAAAACTACATAGCTTTTTCAATTCATTCTTAACAATAGCCTTCATCTTCTATATCAACCTTTACCATCAATTTTTTTCTTTTTTATCATTTCGGACAAGATACTCGTAAACGACTTATCCTGTCCAGATTTACTTTCAGGAAGAATAACTTCTTCTTTGGAAAGCTCTGTAATCACTGTTATACTATCCTTTGTAACAGAAATTACGATGTACTTTTCACCCATACGAACTAACTGTAAAAACTTATTTGCAGTTACTCTGTACGTATCTATTACTGTGAAATTGCTGTTTTTCATCTGTTTTAATTGCTTACTTCCAACAAATCTTGTGATATAGTAGCAAGCAACAACAACTAAAATGAAGATGATGATCAAAACGATTAATTCGCCAACACTGCCTGAAGATTGGAACACTGGTCTTTCTTCTTTAAGACCTAGTGCTGATGTATCAACGAATCGAATTTGACCTGAAAACATTATCCAATCGCCTTCTTAACAGCTTCAAGCACACGGTCTGCTTGAAATGGTTTTACAATGAAGTCTTTTGCGCCAGATTGGATTGATTCAATAACCATTGCTTGTTGTCCCATAGCGGAACACATGATTACATTAGCAGCCGAATCTGTAGCCTTAATCTTTTTAAGTGCCTGGATACCATTCATTTCAGGCATTGTGATATCCATCATAACTAAATCTGGCTTCGTTTCATTGTATTTTTCTACTGCCTTAACTCCATTCTCAGCTTCACCAGCAATCACATAACCGTTCTTTGTGAGAATGTCCTTAATCATCATTCTCATAAATGCTGCATCATCACAAATTAATATACTTTTAGCCATAGTTATTCTCCTCTTTCAATTATAGTTTAGCTATTATCATTTGTCTGTGTATTTCTATCTTCCCGTAACTTTGACTATAAATAAGTTACTGCTATTTAATAATTTCTGTGACACGAACACCAAATGCTTCTTCGATTACGACTACTTCACCTTTAGCAACATACTTACCATTTACTAATACGTCGATTGGTTCTCCTGCTAATCGATTCAATTCAATAATTGTTCCTGGTGCAAAATCTAATATTTCTTTAATGGACTTGCTTGTTCTACCTAACTCAACTGTTACTTCTAGTGGTACATCTAATAATAAATCTATATTTTCTGTTTGTAGTAGAGGGCTTCCCATATTCGCAAATGGTTGGAATTGTACTGGAGCAATATTTACATTTTGTTGTTGCATCATCATCGGATTCACCTGTTGATACATCATTGGATCAATTTGTGGCATCCCCTGCTGTAATGGTACATTCATCTGAGGCTGCTGCATCTGAGGCTGCTGCATCTGAGGCTGTTGCATCATAGGTTGTGGTTGTGACTGTGGTGTTCTTTCTGAAGCTCCTATTTTACGTGTTTGCGTCACTTCTTCTGAAGGAGCACTGGAATCCCTCATAAATTGTCGATATAAATCTCGAGCAAAGTCAAATGGATATAGTTGCATTAATTCACTATCAACCAAATTCCCAATTTCCATACGGAAAGAAACTTTTACGAATCGTCCTCTTAAGAAGTCTGCGATATCTTCCCCTTTAAACTCATTCAAATCGACTAAGCTCGCAATTGGTGGAGAAATATCAATCTTTTTCTCTAGCATTGACGAGAGAGATGTCGAAGAAGAACCCATCATTTGGTTCATCGCTTCACTAATAGCACTCAAGTGTAATTCATTTAGGTCACCTGCTGTATTACTTCCATCACCACCCATCATTAGATCAGTGATTATTTTAACGTCATTTTCTCTCAAAACTAAGATGTTATTTCCATCTAACCCATCTTTGTAATAAATCTGAATAAACACACATGGTCTGTCATAATTAACTAACAAATCATCCCATATCGCATACGACACTTGAGGAGTCGTTATGTTAACACGCTGGTTTACCAAAGAAGATAATGTAGTTGCTGCTGTACCCATGCTGATATTCGACATCTCACCAAGAGCATCCTTTTCAGCATCCGTTAATGTTTCAAGGGCAACCGTGTCTTCTTCGGTATTTGTTCCTATGCCACTTAATAAAGCATTAATCTCCTCTTGAGATAACATACCATCCATTGATTAGCTACTCCTCTCTTATGATAGTTGATACCTTAACTGCATAAGAATCAGAGGAAGAACCAGGCAAGCCAGTAAATTTTTTTAGATTGCCAACATAAACGTTAAGTTCGTCACTTACCTTTGAATCCAGCTTAATGATATCACCTTTTTGCATATTAATAAAATCATTCAGCGAAACGGTACTTCTACCGAGCACTGCACGAATTGGTATTCGCGCTTTTGCTATTGCTACCTCAATAATATCTTGGTAGCTTTTATCATCCTTCACCTGCATTGTTGAATACCAGTATTTTGTATTCAACTTATCGATAATGTCTTCCAAGCACGCATATGGCAAGCAGACATTCATCATTCCTTCAACATTTCCAATTCTAATGTTTAATGTAACAATAGAGGCCATGTCACTTGGTGATATGATTTGCGCAAATTGTGAATTAGTCTCGATACGTATTAATCTTGGTTCCAGTTTTACAACATTGGTCCAAGGTTCTGCCAATAAATTGGTCATAATCGTCATAATTCGCTCGATAATAACTAATTCAATTTCAGAAAAATCTCGTGACTTATCCAATGGTACTCCACCACCGCCAAGCATACGATCTACAATCGCATATCCGATATTTTCTGCTAACTCTATGATTATGTTTCCCTCGAGTGGAGAAAAATCTATAATCCCTAATAGAACTGGATTTGATAGTGCATTTGTAAATTCTTGATACACCACAGCCTCCGAATTAATTACCTCAACTTGAACATTTTTTCTAAGGTAAGCCGGCAAATGCGTTGACAACAGTCTCCCATAATGCTCGAAAATAATATCAAGTGTACGCAAATGCTCCTTCGAGAACTTGGAAGGGCGCTGAAAATCATAGTTTTTTACTTGTTTTTCACCGGTGTCTTTAAATTCATCCGCATCCAATTCACCACTGCTTAACGCAGCTAACAAATTATCTATTTCACTTTGGGATAGGACATCACCCATAGTCTAGCCTCCAAATCTCGCAATTTCTATTATAAATATTTACTGAGCAACCCAACTGCTAAATGATATACTCGTAATACATGTTGAGTGAAATACTTCATTTTGAAGACGATCCAAAATCACATTTTTCGTTGCTATCTTCTTTTCTGTTACATTAAATTCTTCGTAAGGCAGTTTTGATACTTCTTCATTAATAATCTCACGAATTTTACCATCGTATTGCTCCATCAAGCCTTTAACATTGCTATAATCTTTTGAATTCTTATTCAAATATACAGAACAGGATAACTTGGCATAATGTGACTTTCCATCTTTACCAATCGCTAAATTTAACGAAATATCTTGGGATAAATCGTACTTTTCTTCTTCAAGCAAAGCATCTGAATCATCCTTGACTACTACATTTTCTAATTCCAAATCGATAATTTGCGCAACCTTAGTGATCAGATTATTAGTCTGTTTCACAGTTGGCATAAATACAAATATCATAACAGCTGATAAAGTTAAGTTAATTAGTGTTGCAGCAAGTATAATTACTGCGAGAATGTTTTTTTTCATTTTCAGCATCCATGCCTTTCTTCAATTCATATTATTCTGAGTTCAATTGATTGTAAATACGAATCTCTATTCTACGGTTTTTTGCTCTTCCCTCTGCAGTTGTATTGTCTGCAATTGGATCATACTCTCCTCGCCCAATCCATTCAAGATTATTTGCTGGAATCTTCTTTATATTAATTAGATATTCTGCAGCATTAATTGCACGAGCTGAGGATAACTCATTATTACTTTTATACCTGCCAGATGTCACAGGAACGGTATCTGTATGTCCTATGATAGAAATACGATAACCCTTGTAATGTTTTAAGATATCTCCAATTTTTGAAAAGATAGGAACAGCATCCTCCTTTAACTCAGCTTTTCCAGTGTCATAAAGAAGGTTACCTGTAACATTAATCATAACATACTGGAATCCATCAGTATCAGTTTGTATGTCTATGTAGTTATCCAAATTGTAGTTTGAACTCAGCTCAGATACACTATCATAAATCTTTTCTGTTTCTTTCTTATTTTCATCTGCAATTTTCTCACTTAACTCCTTAATTTCTTCTCCTTCTTCTTCTGCACGTTTACCCATGTTATTAATTAAAACATCAATATCATTTAACTGTGATACACCCATATTAATTAATAATCCATCGCCAATCGAAGAACCACCACCATCGAAGATACTAAAGCTACTGGTCATAGAGGCTACTACACTCTCCCATTTTTCCTGATCAATTGCTGACATAGAAAACAGTAATACGAAGAAACATAATAATAAGTTCATAAGGTCGGAAAATGTTGTCATCCACTCAGGAGCTCCTTTTTTAGCTTCCTCCTGTTTTTTTCTAGCCATTCACTTCACCGCCCTCAGCACCACCTAATTCATTTCGTTTTAATGGAGATAAGAAAGATTTTAATTTTTCTTCAATAACTCTAGGGTTTTCACCAGCCTGAATTGATAATAAGCCTTCTACCATTACTTCCTTCAATTTAACTTCAGTTGAATTGTTCGATTTCAGTTTATTGGCAACTGGCGCACAAATCCAGTTTGCTAGCAAGGAACCGTAAAATGTCGTAATTAATGCAATCGCCATCTGTGGTCCAACTGATGCAACATCCGATAGCTTACCAAGCATATTAATAAGACCAATCAAGGTACCAATCATACCCCAAGCAGGACCCATTGCACCAAGATTCTCCCAGAATTCAATAACACTCTTATGTCTATCTTCAATACAACTTAGCTCAGTTTCCATAATACTACGAACTAATTCAGGGTCCGTTCCATCCACAATCAAAAGAACGCCTTTTTTCATAAAGTCATCTTCAATTGTATTTGCAGCCTCTTCTAAAGCTAGTAACCCTTCCTTTCGAGCTACATTGGAAAGACGAATGATATCTTCTATAGTTTCCTTCTCATTTGATGGCATTGTCTTTAATACAAGTGAAAAGCTTTTAAAATTATTAATATAAGCTCCAATACTTGGACTCATTGCCAGAAGAACTGCCAAAGCACCACCAAAAGTAATTAATGCTGAATTGAAATCTAAGAAACCAATAATAATAGATAATTCTTGGCCAGCAATAATACCGTAAACCATAAGAATCAATGCAAGCACGAGACCTAAAATGGACGCAATGTCCATACATACCACCTACCCGTTCTTTATGTTAATTTTTTCTAAATTATCTGACATAATATTTCTTTTTTATATAATTTTACTAAACTTACGACATTTTGTCTACTTTCTTTTACAAATATTTTTTTTCCAGTTGTTAGAGTGATTACAGTATCAGGTACCTCTTCAATTGTTTCAATTAAGTCACAATTTAGAGTGAATTTTGTATCATTTAACCTCGTTAAATCAATCATTTAACCGCCCCTTTCCCAGAAAGTACTGTCATAAATCCACAAACTTCCTGCTGTTAAAGATAACCCTAACAGCAGGAAGTCCCAGATATTATCGTTTCAGATTAATTAATTCTTCAAGTAATGTATCTGATGTAGTAATAATACGGGAGTTAGCTTGGAAACCTCTCTGTGTTGTAATCATTTCAGTAAACTGTGCAGATAGATCCACATTTGACATTTCTAGAACACCTGTTATGAATTTGCCACCGGAAGAAGTAATATCTTCACCAATTCCATTGAAATCTCCAGAGTTTTGAGTCGCCGCAAACATATTATTACCAACTGCCTCAAGACCTGCAGCATTCGCAAATGTTGCGACTACTACCTGTCCTAATAACTTTTGATCTCCATTATCATAAACACCATAAATCTTTCCTGAAGAGTCGATGGATACACCAGACATATTACCTGCTGCTTTACCGGCACCGGCTCCAGTATCTTTAGTTCCCTTTGTTGATTCTACTGTTGTTGTTCCACTGTTATTAAACATAGTAATTGAAGAAAAATCCATATCAATTTCTTCAAATGGACCACCATCATTAATGACTTTAAGCTTGATTGAAGGATTTTTGTCATCCCCGTCACCAATTGACTTAAATTTACCAGTAGCTGTATCAAAGGTAAGTGGAACTCCATCACCTTCTAATGTTACGCTACCATCTTCCGGATTTACTTCAGCACTAAATGATGCTCCCTCTAAACCAAACGAAACCTCTGTGACATGCGATTCACTATAGGTAACCGTACCATCATCTTCTACTGTTTTCTTTACAAAGATAGAATCTCCGTTACTATCATATATGTTCGTTAAGCTAACAAGAAAACTTCCCGCATTCTGATCTTGTCCCTCTGGATTTGATATAATCTTCATTTCCGCATTGTAACGGTTACCGAGCGAATCAAAGAAGGATGTAACTACAACCTTACCCTTTTCAGTTGTAAGTGTCGTATCCATACTATCAATGTTACCATGTAGATATACATTCTTTGTTGCTTCCGGTGCAGAATAAAGATTTTCAGGTGACATAATTTTTAAAGGACTAACGGTATCTGAGACACATTTTGTTGGATCTTCAGGATTCACCTTCCAGCCCATAACAGTCGCTCCTGTTGGAGTACATAACGTACCGGCAGAATCCACATTAAAAGAACCAGCTTTTGTAAAGAAATTACCACTACCATTATTAACAACGAAGAATCCATCTCCTTCGATCATTAAATCGAATGGATTATCTGTTCTCTGAGATCCACCTGTCGTTGTAATTGAAGTAGCGATTGAAGCTAGATTAGCACCAAGACCAATCTGTTTTGCATTGATACCCGCTGTACCTGTAGATACATTAGGACCTGAAGCACTCTGTGTTGTTTGATATAATATATCTGAAAAACTTACGGAACTTGCTTTAAAACCAACGGTATTAACGTTGGAAATATTATTACCTATTACGTCCATCTTTGTTTGATGTACACGTAATCCGGACACACCGGAAAATAATGATCTCATCATAAGACATAACCTCCCAATTCGTGAACATATTCGGCTTCTGGCAATCCACCGATTACACTTCCTTTCAAGGTCCAGTGTTTATTCACATTTTTTTCTTATATAATGACTGCGCCATCAATATTTGTAAAAACTCGATCATCACTATCATTTACCGCTGTAACAACTGTATTGTTTTTTACATTAACGATAAATGCCATATTGTCTACCATAACAAGTGATTCTTTAATTCCTTTTTCACTTGCCTTTCTAGCTCCTGATTCCAGTCTACTTAATTGAGAACTTGTTAAATCAATATTTCTTGAAACTAAGCGTTCACTCGCATGTTTCGAAAATTTAAGTTCTCCGCTTGAACTTTGAACTCTTTGTTGCTCTAATACTTCCTGAAAAGAGTAACCTGAATTTGCATTAAGCTTTGTACTACTTGTACTATTTTGCTTTAAATACTGACTGGAAACCTGCTCAATGGAGGTAAAATTTTGGCTGATTGGATTCATCTAAACTTCATCTCCTTTACTTTATACTTCCTTGTCATCCTTGTTCGTGTCACTAGGATTACTATCTTTGGTATTCTCTTCAGGTGCCTTTAGATTAGGCATTGACGTATTTTTAGAATTTACTACTTTTAAAGTTACTTTGTCAGTTATTGTTGTATATAAGGAATCATTAAATATAACGGTTGGCTTATATTCTCCATTTGGTAACTGTGACATCAATTCCTTACTGATTGTTAACTTTTTGCCATCAAGCGTGATGTATTTATCATCTACAATCTGATTGTTAATAACAATTGCTACTTGATTTGCAACTGTATCTTTCGAACCAAGGTTAACTTCAAATGTAAAATTGTCCGGTTTTTCAGCATCAAAGCTATATGTAACAGCTGTATCAACATTAGGTCGATTTTGATCAATTACATAATTGCTATCTAATACACTATATATTTGATCTTGATCATATAAAGCCCCATCAACGGATAATTTTACAGTATTACCAGTAACATTGATAAAATCTACTGTTCCTGTAACATATTTTGTTGCGCCACTCGAATCCTCTGTAGTTAATACTACCTCTTTACCTACGAGTGAGAAGGCTTGAGATTTTTCAGATGTTGAAGATAAATTCTGAAGCTGTTCTAGCTGTGAAAAGGTTGCTAGCTGTGATACAAATTCTGTATCTGTACTTGGATTCAAAGGATCCTGATTCTGCATTTGGCAAACTAACAATTGTAAAAAGGCATCTTTATCTAGATTACTAGTTCCTAGCTTGTTTGTTCTCGTTGATGTTATAGCAGTATTACCATCAACAATCTCATTATTTTTTACTGCTGCAACATAATTTGCCATATCTTCCTCCCTATGCTGAATAATCAATGTTACTTCCTGAGTCGATTAATATATGATCAGCTATATCCTCTGTTCGCTCTACGAATGAATCATCAATTGCATCCGTTCGAAATGCACGTTTACTATTTGAAGAGTGATTGCTTTGCTGATTACCTTCTTGACTCATCTTACTTTCTTGCTGAAAGCCAAAATCTGAAACTGTAACTTCAATCGCTTCTACTTTAATTCCTTGATTTGTTAGATTGTCTTTTAACACATGCATCTGACTTTCAATTGCTTCTTTTGCAATCTCGTTTTGTGCCGTAAATGAAGCGGTTAGTATACCATTTCTCGAAGTAATGTTAAGTCCGACTTTACCTAAACTTTCAGGATTCAGTGTAAATTCCATTGAAGTCTGTGATGGCTTAATTGTAAGCTTAATCTGATAGATAATCTGATTTGCAACTTCTCGAAGTTCATGAATCTCTCTTAGGTTAACACTGAAGTCACTCTCATTTACGATGGAGCTTGCATTCAACATCTGATCAATAAACTGATTTGCCATTGAAGATTCTGTTTTAAAACCACCTTGTTGTTCCTCATGATTACCAGTTGAACTTGATAAGGAAGTAGATAAATCGGTTGCCTTATCGGAATCACTTTCTTCCCTCACTACAGTGAATTGTATTTCAGATTCTTTTATAGCTTCTTTAGTCTCTTGATCACCTTTCATCTGGACTACTTCTTGTTCTAGCACAATCTCTTGTTGAGGTACTGCAGTTGTAGTTTCATCTAATAGAGATACAAGCTTACTAAATTCCGTTGAATCATTACAAAGTTTTGTTACATCTTCTGTTGTTAGATTTGCATCCTTCATCATATCGTTCAATTTTGTTAGAAGCTGATTTAGCTGCTGACCAAGACCATCTTCTGTTAGAAGCATTAACGGTTCTGTAGTTCCAGCTCGGTTTAGCACTAACAATTTAAGTGTATCTGGATTCAATAAATCGACCATACCAAGACCTAACATCTCCATCATACTCAACAATTCTTCTTCTGTAACATCAAGCGTATCCATTATGGATTCCTTCACTTCATTAATAACAGTGGCCACTGTATCTGCTTTGTTGCTATCGATTACCTTGGATTCCGTATCACAATGATTGTTTTGACTATTTGTTACTTGATTACTTTTCATTTTATCTACATTATCAATAACTTTCGTAGATTTTGAACTAAAAGTGTCTGAAGTTGCAGGTTTTACTGAATCTTCATAGCCTTTGGTATCCTTTTGATATGTTGTTTGACTTAATAACTTGCTAAACGATACTGAATCTTTTGTCTTAGCAACACTGCTTTCGGAATTATTACTTGATTTAACTCCTAAATTGGCCATTAAATCCATTACACTATTTCCTATTGCTTGTCCTGCTAGCATTGACATCCTCCTTTCTTAATTTTTTATGTCATCCAGAATACCTGGTTATGACTAAAAGGGCTTGAAGTGCATTTTGTCTCGTAAAAAATGCACTTCAACATTATTTATATCGGTAATATAAGCAAAATACTTAATAGTTTATTGTAGGCTTTGAACAATTGCATTGTACTTTTCTTCATCCATATCTGCCATTTTCTTGAAAATCTTTGCAGCATACAATTGGTCCATTTTATCCATAATCGCTGCGCACTCATCTGGCTTCATACAAAGTAATACTTTTGCAACCCAATCCATGTCCGCAGTCATTTCTTCTAATACTGCTGCTGCCTGAGATGGCTTCATCGTTTTCACAATTTTTGCTTTTTCTTGAATTGATTGGTCATATTGTAATTGTTGCAAAACAATACGATAGATTTCCTCAGCAGTTGTAGGATTGATTGCTTCATAATACAATTTATATTCTTCTACACTAGGTGCTTGAGAGTTAAACACAACATTCTTGTCGAAATCTTTGACCCTCTCCTCAAACGCGATCTGAGCATCTTCGAATTGCTTTAAGCGATCTACTTCAGTTTGTAACTCAGATACACTTCCCATATAAGAATCACGTTCTACTGTTAAAGCATCAATTTGCAATTCCAGTTGCTTAATATAATCTACCGCATCATTTATGTTACTATATGGATAGTTTTCTTCCCATGCAATTTGCTCATCAGTTACTGGTGGCAAAATCCAATTGATCACTGGTACATCCTTTAATGCAGGGCGCAAAGAGGTACCAATACCACCGATATCGGCTCGAATAATCACAACAAATAAAATCAACCAAACCAACAAAATACCCAAAACAACAAGGATAGCTGCTAGTTTTCCACTCGATTTTTTCTTCTCTTCGCCGTCTTCTACGCTTTTATTTTTTGCCATTGATGATTCTCCTTTGCCTCACTCTAGATTGATTTTTTTATGGCATGCTGAAAGCTGACTAACTCATCAATTTCTTTCTTCTCTTCGCTATTAAATTCATTTCTATAGTCTTCTAATGCTTTTTCTTTCAGCTTTTCATGCGTTTTTCGTTCTATCATCGCAAAACTTAGCCTTTGCATTGCTAAATCAACATTCTTTTCTGCATTCTTGACGACTTGAGTTTGTGCCTTTATCATACTTTTCATTGTTTCAATCGCATCTTCAAATCGTTTCACATTCAGAAGATTAAGCTTAGAGCTCATCTCTTGTCGCAATTCTTCCTCATATGAAAACTTTCGCTCTACATAGGAGGCAAGTTTTTCTTCCTCGATTATTAATTTATGTTTTGCAATCGAGTAGTTATTCTTTTCTTGCTCTTCCATCTTAACCTTAAGATTTAATATATTTTGCATTGGATAAGAGAATTTCTTCATATGGTTCCTCCATCTTATGCAAAGATTTCTTCTAGCTGTTTCACAGTAGCAACAAAATCAGACTTAAAATTAACATCTTGACACAAGAACTCATTGACTGCATCTATTTTACTGATTGCCTCATCAATTCTCTTATTCGAACCTTGTTTGTAGGCCCCAATATTAATTAAATCCTCTGCATCTTGATAAGTAGCTAAAATTGCCTTTAATCTACCTGCTAATTGCTTATGCTCTAATGTAGCAATGGAACTCATCACACGGGAGATACTTGCTAATACATCAATCGCAGGATAATGATTTTTTTGAGCAATTTTTCTAGATAAAACGATATGTCCATCAAGAATACCACGAGCCGTGTCGGTAATTGGTTCATTAAAATCATCACCATCTACTAATACAGTGTAAAGTCCAGTGATAGAACCCTTTTCACTATTGCCTGCTCGCTCTAATAATTTTGGCATTTCTGAATAAACACTAGGAGGATATCCTCTCGTAACTGGGGGTTCTCCACTGGCTAGACCTATTTCTCGTTGTGCCATACTAAAACGAGTTAAAGAGTCCATCATCAATAAAACATCTTTTCCCTGATCTCGGAAATATTCTGCGATAGCAGTCGCAGTTTTTGCTGCTTTTTTACGAATCAAGGCCGGTTTATCAGAAGTTGCGATTACTAATACGCTTCGCTTTACACCTTCAGGTCCTAAATCACGTTCAATAAATTCTCTAACTTCTCGTCCACGTTCACCAATTAGGGCAATTACATTAATATCAGCCTTTGTATTTCGCGCAAACATACCAAGTAAAGTACTCTTACCAACTCCACTACCTGCAAAAATGCCTATTCTTTGCCCTTTACCAATAGTTAAGAGGCCATCAACAGCTTTCACACCTAATGGTAATACTTCATCTATGATAGCTCGATTCATTGGATCTGGTGCCTTAGCATCGATCGTATAAGCATCCGTATATTCTAATTTCTCACCATCCAATGGTTGTCCAAGACCATCCAAAGCCTTTCCAAGCAATTGTTCCCCTACCATTACCTTAGGAGGTTCATTAAGATTAATCACCATACTTCCAACACCGATACCCGCTATTTCCTCATAAGGCATTAATAGCAATCGATCATCTCGAAATCCAATAACTTCAGCTTTTAACTCAACCTTTTTATCATGTGAGATAATACAACACAAATCATTTAGAGCTGCATCTGGCCCAATCGATTCTACTGTCAAACCAACAACCTTTGTTACTTTACCCATTCGATTAACATAAGATTTCGCAAGAAGCTTTTCATATTTTTGAATATCAATCATAATTGCTCCATTCTATGCAATATCTTCACTTCTTGAACCAGCTAATAATTTCAAATCATGCACTAAGTTCTTAAGCTGTACATCTAAACTGCAATCAATAATTCTGCTATCTGTTTCAATCATACACTGAGCACGACTTAACATTCTATCTTCGACAATCTCAATTTCAGCATTTTCTTTTAGATTCCAAGCAATTTCATTCTTTTTCGAATGAACTAAATCATAATCATCTTTCGAAACACGAATTAAGTACGTATTACTACTTTCTATGTTCAATAATTCCTGTTCAATTAGATAAAGAATAATATCTTTTTTATCCTCCAATAGAACACCAGTAAATTTTTTTATATAAGAGATCAATAAATCAGCAAAAACAGGTTCAAAATTTCGTATTTTTAATTCATAATCATTTTTTATTTTTTCTTCTTTCGCTATTAGTTCTTGTTTTGCTTTCTCAAGCTCAACTTGGGCAAGCTTCTTACCTTCCTGATATCCCTCCTGTTTTGCCTGTTCTTTTATCCTAGAACCTAGAGTTTCAGCATCAGCTTTGGCACCTGCAAGCATTTTAGCAACTTCATTCTTTGCATCCTCAATAATCGCCTTCGCTTTTTCATTTACCTCATTTACGGATTGTTGCTGTCTTTTCTCTAACTCACTGCGTAATATGTCAGTTTTAACATTAGAAGGTTCTACTTCTTCTAGTGTTTCTTCTACCGTTGCGGCAGTCAACCCCTCAACAAAACCCTCAGCTGATTTCGCTTGCTTTAATGTTTTCTCTTCCTGTTCAATCTGTAATAGATCTAGATAATACTTAACTTTTTCATCTGCAGCAGCATTCGTATCAATGACATGTTTATCTTGATCATTGTATCTAATCGAATATGCCTTAATTACATTAGACAACGATCTCGTCACCTCCACCTCGAGATATGATAATTTCTGCAGAGTCTTCTAATTTACGAATAATATTAACAATCTTCTGCTGTGCCTCTTCTACATCCTTCAATCTTACTGGACCCATAAATTCCATATCCTCACGAATCATAGCAGCAAGACGTTTCGATAAATTATTAAAGATAAGAGTTTGAACTTCTTCCGTTGTACTCTTAAGAGCTACAGCTAACTCATTATTATCAACCTCACGAAGGACACGCTGAACTGATTTATCATCAAGCGTAATGATATCTTCGAAAACAAACATCTTTCTTCTGATTTCATCTGCCAATTCAGGCTCTTCTAATTCTAAGTTTTCCATAATATGCTTCTCTGTACCACGATCCACAGTATTTAAAATACTTACAATCGCGTCTACACCACCAACAATCGTATAATCTTGGTTTACTAGAGACGATAACTTTCTCTCTAATACACGCTCTACTTCTTTAATAACATCAGGTGAAGTTCGGTCCATCTGTGCAATACGTTTTGCAACATCTGCTTGCTTATCCGGATTCAAAGAGCTGATAATCTGAGAAGCTTGTTGTGTCGATAAGTACGATAATATCAAAGCAATTGTTTGAGGATGTTCATCCTGAATAAAGTTGAGAAGCTGATTTGCATCCGTCTTTCGAACGAATTCAAATGGGCGAACTTGTAAGGAAGCAGTTAACTTGCCCAGTACCTCTTTTGCCTTATCCACTCCAAGTGCCTTCTCCAATAGCTCTTTTGCATAACTTATACCACCTTCAGCAATATATTGTTGTGCTAAACATACTTGATAGAACTCATTTAATATTTCTTCCTTTGTACTAGCAGCTATACTCCTAGTATTCGCAATCTCTAAAGTTAACTGTTCAATTTCCTCTTCCTTCAGATGCTTAAATATTGTAGCAGAACGCTCTGGACCAAGCGTAATCAAGAGTATTGCTGACTTTTGAACTCCAGTTAATACGCTAGATGCCTGTTGTTTTTGTGCCATACTCTACCTCCTGTTATTCCCATTCATCGTGAAGCCAGTTACGTAATAGGTTAGCAACTGCATCTGGATTCTCATCTACAAATCTCTCAATCATTCGTTTTGTTTCTGATTTTTCACTGAATTCAATATCGTCTAATGTTTGATTTTCTTTTGTTGTAGCTAGCAATTGTTCCACTGATAATTCTGGTTCTATTTCTGTCACTTCTACTGGTGACATTCCTCTAAATACAACAAATAATAATAATCCAACAATTAGTACTGCCAAGACAATTGATAGAATAAGTGACCAGTTTGTCTCCTCTTCTTTTGTTGCTGTAAAATTATTAACTTCCTGGATCGAAATTGAAATTCTATCTTCTGCAATACCAGTAACATGAGAGAAGAAGGTTTTCCATTTTGGGTCAACTTCAAGATCTACTGGTTCACTATTCTGTATTACATATTCTTCATATGTAATATCCTCTAACAAACCTTGAGCTTTTAATTTTTCTTCTGTGACATCATTTACCTTCTTCAAAGCAATTCCTACCGAACAATTCTCAATATTAACAATTGGCCAATTGCTAATTGTAGTTGTGAGCTTCTCACTAGGAAGATATGTGATCTCAAGTTCTTCATAATTACTATTTCCAGAGGAACCACTTTGGATATAATAATCAACATCATCATTGGAATCTGTTCCTGGAACATCTCCACTTGTTCCAGTATTTTCTGAAGTTATTTTGCTCCAAGTCTGGTAAAGACCTTGTTCTTGTCCTTCAGCTGCAATATATTGACGAAATTCTTCTGTCTTCTTATCAAAATTAATATCCAGATGAAAACTAGGTTCTACATAGCTAAAACCATTCATAAGTGCAAATCTCGTTACAAGTTCAGAATAATATTCCTCTACCTGCTTTGTATACTCTAACGTCGAATTTGCATACGATTGTTCTTCATTATCCGGACCATTGTATAATAAATTACCATATTGATCGATTACCTTAATCTTATCGGTAGAAGAATTTCCAACAGAATTAGCAACTGTAATTGCGATTGACTCTGCAGACTTTTTCTTAAACTTATCATTGATTTCCAAGAAAATACTAACTGGTATTTCCTTTTCTGATTCTAATAAGCTTGTTCTATTATCTGTAGGTAAATAGCGTACCGTTGCTTTCTCAATTCCTTCTTGATTTTCAAGTGTCTCTTTTAGTTCGCTCTGATAATATAAATGCAAATATAATTGCTTATCATAATTTGTAGTTGTCATATCAGTATCTAGCAAATTACTTAAGGCAAACTCTTCCCCTGACGTAATTGCACTATCCTGAATCAGATAGACTGCTTCCGTTCGTTTGCTTGCATCCACAGATATCGTTACATTATCATCAGCTACTTGATAGGCGATACCATTCTCTTTTAAAATATCAACTGCCTTGCTTGCCGTTGACACATCTTCAAATCTTCCTAACTCAACATATTGAGTCCTACCCAATATAAAAATCAAAAGAACTAGCGCTAAAATAACAGCACCCACAATACTAACGATGAGTACCCTTTGCTTTTTCGTGTATTTCTTCCAAATCTCTAACAATCGGACAGGTATTTGTTTAATTCGTTCCTGCATGCTTTAACCCTCTTATGCTAAAATTGTAATTGCATAATTTCTTTATAGGCATCTAATACTGCATTTCTCACTGCCACTGTGTATTGTAAAGAAATATTTGCTTTTGACTGCGCAATTTGTAAATCATGGGTATTCGTGGTCAATCCCATTGCATAGTCCATTTCCGCTTTTTCTGCAGCATCAGAATATGCATTCGTTTCTTCTATCATATTGAGAGCCGACTGAAACAAAGTCTCAAATGTTTCATTTCTATTTTCTTTTGTTGCATCCGACTTAATAAAATCTGATGCATATTTGCTCACATCACTTATTGATCCTATACTTGATATGTCCATTGTATCCGACCTTTCCTAATCCATTTTATTTGCCAACCTCTAAGCCTTTTAATAACATACTCTTCGTTGCATTAAAAGCTGTTACATTTGCTTCATAAGAACGGGTTGCATCAATAAGATTCGTCATTTCAGTTACAGTATTTACGTTTGGATATGTAACATAACCATTTTCATCAGCATCAGGATGGGATGGGTCGTAAACCTCCTTCATTGCAGTTGCATGGTCTTCGACTATGCCAGTTACTTTCACACCACTTCCATTAAAATCTGAATCTTTTCGAACGGATGCTTGATTAAGTAAACTGCCAAAGCTACCTGATTCCTGTTCTGCAAATACTAATGTTTGTCTTCGGTATGGTTCTCCATTTTTGCTTCTTGTCGTATTGACATTCGCAATGTTTTGAGAAATCAAGTCCATTCGAAGTCTTTGTGCCGACATACCACTTGCGCTAATATTCAAAGCACTATATAATGACATACGATTCCTCCCTCACTTATCTTTGTAATACAGTTTTTAAACGATTAAATTCTTGTGTCATTGACTCGAGCAGCATATAATATCGAATTTGGTTTTCCGTCGAATATGCTTGTTCTACATCAATATCCACATTATTCCCATCATATCGATAGCTCAGTTCTTCACAATCTGTATAGACGGAAGAATTCAACTTGGATAAATTCGCATTTGCTACCTTTTTATCTAACGACTCATTACCTTTTAATTCTCTTTGCAAGTAAGATTCAAATTTTACATCTTTTCTCTTATAATCAGGTGTACTAACATTTGCGAGATTATTATTGATCACTTCTTGACGCACCATACTTGCATCTGCAGCTTTATCTAAAACGTTGATGTAATTAAATGCATTTGATCCTATCATCCTATTCCTTCCTTCTTCTTAGTTAGTAATCACAATACTTCATTCAGTATTCCGGTTTGATTTGCTCAAAAAGCTATAACATTCCATACATATTTAAGAATATTTGGTTATAGTTACTACTTATCATATTATATAATATTTTGTTGGAAAAACACAAGTTATATTTAAAAAATATGTTGAATTATACAACAGTTTGCATTTTAATCTGTAATTGAATAAAAAAGTGTAAAAAAAAACCTCTAAAAGTCAAAACTTCATGTTTAACTTTTAGAGGTTAAAATTTACTGTAATCCATATACCAATTTATTTCATTTTCTTAAGTTCATCAAACACAACATCATTTAATACTTTAATATACGTTCCTTTCATACCAGAAGATCTTGATTCAATCACACCAGCGCTTTCAAATTTACGAAGAGCATTCACAATTACTGATCTAGTAATTCCAACACGGTCAGCAATCTTACTAGCCACTAAAATGCCTTCATTTCCTTCCAATTCCTCAAATATATGAGTAATTGCTTCTAACTCAGAAAATGATAAGGTACTGATCGCAGATCTCACAATATGTACTTTTCTATTTTCTTCAGCATTTTCCTCGTTTACCGAACGCATCATCTCAAGTCCAACAACAGTTGTACCATATTCACTTAATATGATATCGTCAATGGAATACTGTTCTTTATCCTTATACAAAAATAAGGATCCTAACCTCTCGCCCGCAATATCAATCGGGGTAATTATTGCTTGATAGTCATTCACGCCTTCAAACTCAAATCCTAAAGTAGCTAAATTTACGTTCTCTTTTGTAGACAATATGTTTAATAATCGTTCATTTAACATAGTGTCGATATATCCACCAACCGCATCTTTTATCAATTCACTAATTGGCGGAATATCAGCACGGTTCTTAATTCCAAGAACCTTACCCTTTTTGCTTATGACTAATATATTCGATTCTAAAATATCACTTAGAACCAAACAAATGTCATTAAACACAACCTTGTGTGAGTTATTATTATGCAATAACTTATTAATTTTTCTTGTCTTGTCCAACAATTGTACGCTCATTTAAGAACCCCCGTGACCTTTTTCTTGGTCTGCCTTGCAGCAAAACTAAGTGGTATAATATCCCTATTCATTATGCTTCTGATTTTAACATAGTTTTTTTTAAAAAACAATAGTAAAATTGTTATTTTGACACACATTTTGCTTTTTTGGCATTCTTTTTTTTCAAATATTTATTCTTTTTGAAAAAAAAAGAGATTGTTCGCTGTTAACTCACAATCTCTTTCTAACCTACCTTTATTACTCTTTATTCTTAACAAAACCACAAACTTCATCCATACATACAAGCTTTGTGCCTTTTTCTACCATAGGACCACTACATCTAGGGCATCTCTCACTAGAAGGTTTTTGCCAAGACATAAAATCACAGTCTGGATTGTTCTCACATCCAAAATAACGTCTACCTTTTTTTGTTTTACGAATAATTACATCCGCTCCACATTTCGGACATGCAACATCAATTTTTTCAAGATATGGTTTCGTATTTCGACATTCTGGGAAACCAGGACACGCAAGGAATTTTCCATGTGGTCCATACTTAATAACCATATTACGTCCACATTCAGAACAGATGATATCGGTTTTTTCATCCTCGATCTTAACTTGTTCTAGTTCTGCCTCAGCAGCTTTAACTGCTTCCTCCAAATCAGGGTAAAAATTGCTTACTACTGTTTTCCAGTTTACCGTACCATCTTCAACAGCATCTAATAATGCCTCTAGGTTAACTGTAAAGTTAACATCAACAATAGATGGAAAAGCTTCTTTCATAATCTTATTAACTACTTCACCAAGTTCTGTAACATAAAGATTCTTATTCTCTTTGATTACATATCTTCTTGCAATGATCGTAGTAATTGTCGGTGCATACGTACTTGGACGTCCGATTCCGAGCTCTTCTAAAGCCTTAACGAGAGCAGCCTCCGTAAAATGTGCTGGTGGTTGAGTAAAATGCTGACTTTCTTCAAGTTCATTCAACTTAAGTTCAGTATTGACCTCAAGTTTCTTTATATTAGAAGCAGTATTTTCTTCCTCATCCTCTGTGGTTTGGTATACAATCATAAATCCATCAAAAATTAAATGAGATGCTGCAACTGTAAATCGATAACCATTGCCATCGATCTTTGCTGTTTGTGTTTCATATTTCGCAGGTGACATTCTACTTGCGATAAATCGTTTCCATATTAGCTGATATAAACGAAATTGATCTCTACTAAGAGATTCCTTCACAATTACTGGTGTCAAATCTACATAAGTAGGACGAATTGCTTCATGAGCATCCTGAATCTTTTTCCCAGTTGCTTTATTCACATCTTGTGTAGTAACTAAATCTTCTCCGTAGTTCTGAGCAATAAAATGTCTCGCTGCTGCATCTGCTTCCTCGCTTACACGAACCGAGTCAGTACGCAAATAAGAAATCAAACCTATCGTTCCATGGCCTTTCACATCGACACCTTCATATAATTGTTGTGCAAGACGCATCGTCTTTTGTGTCGAGAAATTCAAAGTTTTCGCAGCTTCTTGTTGTAACGTACTCGTTGTAAATGGTAACGGAGCTTTCTTTTGGCGCTCTCCACTCTTAACCTCTGTTATTTTGAAACTGGCGTCTTTACACTGTTTTATAATTTCCTCAACTTGTTCTTTTGTAGTAATGTTTATCTTGTGATCAGTTGTTCCATAAAATTTTGCAACTAGTGGTTTCTTTTCACCTTTCAATGCAAATTTTGCATCTAAATGCCAGTATTCTTGTGGTAAGAAAGCGTTAATTTCTTCTTCTCGGTCACAAATAATACGCAAAGCAACTGACTGTACACGACCTGCACTAAGTCCTCGTTTTACCTTTGCCCATAACAGAGGACTTATTTTATAGCCTACCATACGGTCTAACATACGTCTTGCTTGTTGTGAGTCTACAAGATTCATATCAATCTTTCTTGCTTCTTTTATCGAATTCTTAATTGCATTTTTCGTAATCTCATTAAATGTAATACGATTTGCATTATTAGCATCAAGTTTTAAAGTATTTGCCAAATGCCATGAGATTGCTTCTCCTTCGCGATCGGGGTCAGTTGCGAGATACACTTTATCAGCCTTTTTAACTTCTTTACGAAGTTTTGCTAATAAGTCTCCTTTTCCTCGAATCGTTATATATTTTGGTTCAAACCCATGTTCTATATCAATTCCCATTTGGCTCTTTGGTAAATCACGTACGTGCCCATTTGAAGCAAGAACTTCATAATTCGCCCCCAAAAACTTCTTAATTGTCTTTGCTTTTGCAGGTGACTCTACTATCACTAAATATTTTGGCATCGTTTTCTCCCCTCATATGTTTCGGATATAAACTCTGATTATCATATACTATTTTTTTTCGTCTGACAAGAGAAAAAATAAGAAAAATATATTTTTGGTAAAATTTGTATATTTTCTATTTCTTTTCCTTGCTTTCCATACTATTTTGCACGACCATCTTTAATTATCATTATACAAAATAAATAATTTCATCCATTTTTACTACTATAATATATGATTCACAGAATTTCATACATAAAACATTTGACTGTTTTTCATAAATAAATTCATTCCCCTTTGTGACATGTACACCCTATGGTTGTTCCTTTTTTATAAAGTTATAACCGAATGATATAATAATTCTTTGCAATCTGCTTAATTAAATCCTTCAACTCAAGATTTAGCAAAGCTTGAGCTGCTTGTCCGAACTCCAGCTTTGTTTTTTCTACAATTCTTCCGATATAGAGAGGTTCCAGTGACAGCTGCTCATACACTGCACATTCTTGTTTGGTAAGTTTTCCACTGACTCTTAATTTTCTTTCTTGTAGTGGCTGATCTTTCATATTGTCCATATGAAAATGTTCAAGTATATCCTTTGGGCTACAAACGACTTGAGCACCCATTCGAGCAAGATGATTACAGCCCATCGATAATTCATCTGTAATTCTACCTGGAATAACAAAAATTTCTTTTCCCAGCTCCAAGCCTTGGTCCACAGTTATAAAAGATCCACTTCTTTCTCGTGCTTCAATTACAAGAATCGCATCACTAAACCCTGCAATCAAACGATTTCTTCTCGGAAAATTTCCTGCCAATGGACGTAGATGCAACCCATATTCGGATAGAATTCCACCTTCTATTTTCATTCTGTGATATAAATAAGAATTGGACTTAGGATAGCATACATCAATCCCAGAGCCAAGAACTCCTAAGGTATAGCCATTCTCTTGTAAAGCCCCAGCGTGACTATATCCGTCAATCCCCATTGCTAAACCGCTAATGATTTGAACCCCTTCTTTTGCTAATTCTCTTGCAAAATATAGAGCCAGTTCCTTCCCATAATTCGTACAATTACGAGCGCCAACAATTGCAACCGATGGTCGATTGATATCAGGGAGCTTTCCTTTCATATAAAAGCCATAAGGTGAATCATATACCTCACGCAACTTTTTCGGATACTCTTCATCCTGTTGTATGATAAATCGCACCTCTGCTTTCTCTAATTGCTCATATACCCGTTTAATTTTATCTTCATCATGCACTTTGCTTAAGTAAGAGATATCTTTTTCTGATAAAGCACGAATCTGCTTTAACGAATCTTCCTTTGCAGTAAAAATTGATTCAACATCCCCATAATAATCAAGTAATTCCTGTATCTTTTTATAGCCTATCCCATTAATATTGCAAAGCCAAAACCACAACTTGCGATTATCTAGCAACTAATTCAGCTCCCTCCGCCCAATATTTTTGCTCAAAACTCCGATAGCAAATTGCTTCACTCAAATGTTTTGTTTTAATCTCCTCTGATTGTTCTAAATCTGCTATTGTTCGAGCTACCTTTAGAATTCTATGAAAACCACGAGAGCTCAATTGTAATCGATGAAATGCAGACTCCATCAAATCTTTTGCCTCTTCATCCAAGGCACAATACTTAGCAATCTTCTTTGGAGTTAGCTGAGAATTAAACAAAAATGGTTCTGCGCTATAACGATCCATCTGAACTTTTCTAGCGAGAAGAATCCGTTCTCGGATCTGTTTGGAACCTTCAATTGCTTCTTGCTTTTGTAACTCCTTATATTCAATTGGCGCTGTTTCAATAAACACATCAATTCGATCTAATAACGGACCTGAAATATGACTCAAATATCGATGAATTTGTGAATAGGAGCAGTGACATCGTAAACGATTTGGAAAATAACCACATTTGCATGGGTTAAGTGAGGCTACTAACATAAAGTTCGCTGGATACTGATATGTACCATTTAATCGACTAATTACTACATTCCGTTCTTCTAATGGCTGTCGTAAAAGTTCTAATGTACTCATATCGAATTCTGGTAGTTCATCTAGAAATAAGACTCCATTCGTAGCAAGACTAATCTCACCTGGCTGTGGGTACTTCCCTCCACCGACTAGTGCTGTTTTTGTAATCGAGTGATGAGGTGCACGAAATGGCCGACTTAAGACTAGCGATTGATTTTCCTTCATAACTCCAGCAACACTACATACCTTCGTTAATTCTATACTTTCTTCAAAAGATAATTCTGGCATTACAGTAGGAATTCGTTTCGCTAGCATCGTTTTACCAGTACCAGGGCTTCCTATCATTAGTAAATGATGCATTCCAGCTACTGCAATTTCAATCGCTCGTTTGACACTTTCTTGACCAGAAACCTCAGAAAAGTCTACATCGTAGCTTTTCTCCAAACTGTTTCGAAACATTTGATTTACATCTACATACTCTGCTTCAATATTGGTAGCGCCAAGTAAGTACATAAAAGTTTCCTGTAGATTGGATACACCAATGATTTCAATTCCGTTGATTACAGCACCCTCCTTTGCATTCTCTTTAGGAAGGATACAACGAAGAAACCCCTGCTCTTTTGCAGTGGCGACAATTGGCAATACTCCATTGACACGGTTTAGCTTAGCATCTAGACTAAGTTCTCCAATAAATAATGTTTTTTCCAAATAATCTTCCGGGATATGACCAGATGAGGTCAAAATAGAAATGGCGATAGCCAGATCAAATGCAGTTCCTTCTTTTCTGACATCTGCTGGCGATAGATTGATTGTAATTCTTTTGGGAGGCAAATGAAATTCAGAGTTTTTAATTGCTACTCGAACTCTTTCTTTTGCCTCCCTCACTTCTGCTCCAAGTAAACCAACTAGTTCAATACAAGGTAATCCATCACTGACGTCTGCCTCTACTTGAACAATAAATGCATGAATTCCTTCCACCGCTGCACTGTAAGCTTTGCTAAACATAACAATTCCTTTCCTCTCCAAGAAAGGTACCAGTTAAATTATACAATAGCATACGATTGAAAAACAATGCCAAGCTAGTAGAATCGTTTTACAAATTCCACGAAATTTCGCTACCCTTAGCGCTCTTTTTAACAATCAGTTTTCTCTCAATTTGTTCCTTCAGTTCTGTCACATGAGAGATAATACCGACAAGGCGACGATTACCAGCGAGATCATTTAAGATAGAAATTGCTTGCGTTCGAGACTCTTCATCTAAAGAGCCAAATCCCTCATCAATAAACATCGTATCTAAGTGGATTTTACCAGCAGTATTTTGCATAACATCTGCCATTCCAAGTGCCATCGATAAAGCTGCCATAAAGGATTCTCCACCTGACAGTGTCTTAACATCTCTTGTTTTGTCGTTGACCAGACTGTAAACATCAAGGTCTAAGCCTACCTCACCTCGCTTTTCAAGGTCATTAAAGTCACGACATTGCAAAATAAATCGATTGGAGGACATAACGATAAGACGTTTATTGGCCTCTGCAATAATATTCTTAAAGTAACGTCTCTGAATATAAGTCTGAAAATCAAGCTTTGCCATTCCAGAAAGATTACCGTTGGCAGTTTTATCAAGGCGACTCATGCATTCATACTCTTCTCGAATATTTTTACGTTTCTTCATTGCTTCCATCGCATAATGGTAAGAAGTCTCATTCTTTTGAATGATTGCATAATATTCTTTATTTTTCTTATCCAACTCATTGATCGATTCCTCTAATATTGTACGTTTATCTACGAATATTGAAAGTTCAACTTTTTCCTTGCCAGCTGTTTGTTCTTTATAAACTTGAATCTGAGCTTGATTTTTTGACCGTGCAAGTTCATATTGATTACATTCTTCTTCCCAGCTCTTAATTACATTTTCCGAGGTTTTATGGCTCTTATATTCTTCCTCATTAGCGAAACCAAATTCACAGATTGCTTGTTTATACTCCATTTCAAACGCAAGGCAATCCTTTTGCTGCAAAGCTTCTTCTTCTTTTGCATTCTTTAGCTCACCATTGATTTTTTGATATTCCTCACTGGCTTTTTGATAGTGATCGGCCGATATTTTCAGTTCATCTTCCAGACACTTTCGTCGTTCCACATGTTCTTCCAATATCTTCTTCGCAATCGCAGCCTCTTCATAAGGTAATCCTTCCTTTAGAAGTAATTCTTCCTTATATAAAGTACCAACCAAAAGTTGAGCTTCATTCAACTTTATTCGATACTCTTCCAATTTTTTCAAGCTCTCTTCTAAGGTCTGGGATTGGCTTCTCAATTCCACCATATTTTTCTCATAGGCTTCTTGTTTTTGCTTCTCTAAATCGTGCTTTTCTCGGACTGTTTTTCCATCTTCAATACACTTATTGCGTCTTTTCACAATATCATCGATGCAATCCTTTGAGTACTCAAAACTCTCCCCTAACACACGATTACCGTTATCATACAACGTACTTTTCTTTGCCTCTAATTTTTGAGTCTCTAACGCTAATTTATCACTTTCTTTCGTTTTTACCTCATCTGCAACATCTCGTTCCTTTTTTGCCTGTGTTACAATCTGTTGAGTCACAGCTTCATTCGAACGTGGTGCTAGTCTTGGATGATTGGTAGAGCCACAAACCGGACAGGCATGTCCTTCTTGCAAGGTCGAAGCGATAATTCCTACCTGTTCTAAGATGAATATTTCATTCAACTGTTCGTATTTTGCACTCTTTTGCTGATATTCTTGTAACGCTTTTTGAGTCGAAACTTTGTGCGTTTCTACCTGTTTTATTAAATCATTCATCTCTGCTGCCATTTTTAACAGGGAGTCGTAATCCTCATATTGTTGTTTTAAGTCCTTTAATTGCTGGTCGAGTCGAATAACATTTGTAGCACTATCCTTTAACTGCTCATTCTGTTCATTTAATTCACTCACCCTTTTTTTCGTTAATTCGATTACCGCATTCTCACGATTAACACTCTCTTGATGTTGTATCAAAAGTTTCTTTGCTTCTTGTGCTTCCTTTTGTTTTTGTTGAAGCTTCTCATAGATTGGGAGGCAATCGGTCAATCTCATAATTGTTTCTTGTAGACGTGGTAACTGTTGTTCTAGTGCCTGCTCTTTTTCCTTCTTAATCTCAAGCATTGTCGCTGACTGTTGCTCCAATTGACTTGTTTTCTTAATTAATTGTTCCAACTGTTCTCTTTTTATCTTAAGAGATTGCACTACCCTCTGATAAATCATTTCTTTTGTGTTCACTTGTGATGCATTACGAGCAAGACCA
The DNA here is from genome assembly GCA_023439125.1 of Bacillota bacterium. GTDB lineage: Bacteria > Bacillota > Clostridia > Lachnospirales > Lachnospiraceae > Lachnoclostridium. The sequence goes on from JAEXOU010000022.1 coordinate 47,714, forward strand.
ATGGCGTCTTTTTTCTTTTGTATTTCTGATTCTTTTTCTCCTAATTCAATCGAAGTTCTCTCTAGCTTTTCTAATTCATCAAATAATCGATTGATTTCATTTCCTTTATGGATTTGCTCTTTCACTACTTCTAATTCTTTTTGGGTTGATAAAGTAGTTGTCTTAACATCCTTTTCTTTTACTTTTACTTCCTCTATGATCTTCTTTAACAGTTCGAGTACTTCTTCCTGGCTACTCTCAGAAAACTTCCCTTTCAACATCCATTCTGATTCATATTCACTATCTTCACACAAAGCGACGTTATTCAACTGAAAACCAATTTCTTTTTGATTATCACATAGCTTACCATACAAAGCTTTTGCTCGTTCCCCTAACTCTCTTTGAACTCTCCAGTAAATTCGTGTATCAAATATTTTAGAAAAAATCTCTTTACGATCTTTGGAAGGTGCTAATAACAGTTTCATAAACTCACCTTGTGCTATCATTGCAATCTGAGTAAACTGATTCACATCCAAACCAATAATCTCGATAATTTTTTGATTTGTCTCTTTCACCTTGCCATAAAATGGTCTTCCATCTGGCATGATTAACTCGACTGCTGCTGTTTCCTGAGTAACTGTATATTCTCCATCCTTATTCTTACGTTTACTTCGACGCATAAAATTAGGATTCCGATGGATCTTATATATGTTACCATTATATAAAAAGGTCAGCTCCACATAAGTTAGCGTATCGTCATCTGCATACTCGCTTCGCATCATATCTCCATCACGTCTACCACCACTTGTTTGATCATATAAAGCATACGTAATCGCGTCAAAGATTGTAGTTTTTCCAGCACCAGTATCCCCTGTGATTAAGAAAATCCCTTGATTTACCTTTTCAAAATCAACTTCTACTACTCCTGCATAGGAGCCAAAAGCCGACATTACAACTTTTAATGGTTTCATCTTAATCCTCCTCTCGACTTATGTTGATAATAGAAGCAATAATCTCTTCTTCTTTTTCTGACATCGGACACTGTTGCATTTCTTGATAAAATTCAGAAAATGCTAAAATAGGATCTAAAACCGTCGCTTCCCCATTCACCTCATTGATTCTTGCCTGCGTTCTCGTATTATCGACCATTAATTCTAAAATATTGTCATACTTTTCTTCTAACTGGTCTTTTGGTTTATATGGATCCACTTCATCAGTAATTGTCACGCTAATATAGTCATGGCAATTATCTTGTGTTGCACGATCTAGAATTTCTTGTAATAAACCACGCTCTCTTCTTACATCTTGCAATGCATATAGTGGAATTGACTCAATACCTATTTCGCTTCCCTTCTCAGACAACGTTACAACTGTAATTGATTTCTTATGCTTTTCTTCACTCACAGAATATTTGAGCGGAGTTCCACAATAACGAATTGTTGGTTTTAACACGTGTTGTGGCTTATGAATATGACCTAAAGCAACGTAATCGAATTGCTCTACTAGAGAAGCATCGACACTATCAAGTCCTCCGACCGTAATCGATGATTGCTCTGAGTCGGAAGTTTCAGGTGCTTGTCCTCCATTTACGTAAAATTGATGAGAGAGTAAACAATTCCTCTGACTGTAGTCAATCTCTTCTCTCTCTAATAGAGCTTGAATCGCACTATGATAAGATGTTACATAGCCTTCCTCAAATAGATGCCTAACATATCCAGGCTTTACAAATGGAAGTAGATAAAAGTTCACATCCCCATATTCATCTTGTAACGTTATTTTCCTTAAATATTCACCCTCCTCCTGAGGTGGCATCACAGATATATAAATCTGATGTTTTTCTAAAAATGAACTTGCGTATCGTAATCTCTCTGCAGAGTCATGATTTCCAGCAATAATTAGGACAGGAATTGTCGGAACTATGTTTGCTAGTTTATTTAAAAAATCATCGAAAACTGTATATGCTTCTGCGGAAGGTATCGATTTGTCAAATATATCTCCTGCAATTAAGATTGCATTTGGTCGTTGCAATATTGCTTGTTCTACAATCTTATTCAGAATGTCCTCTTGGTTTTTCCGTAAACTATAGGAGTGCAATTGCTTTCCTATGTGTAAATCTGATAAATGAAATAATTTCATAATCTCCCCCCTATTTTCCCACATTACTAAGTTAAAATTGACCTGTAATTTCATCAACATAATCCAAAAGAATGGAATTATCCCTTCTTTGCACCATAGTCAACCAAAATACAGGTCAATTTCGCTACCTATCTTATAAAATTCGTCCATTCTCTTGGAAATTGTTCTGGTTCTGGAACACTATCCTTCGTTGCCTCTCTCATCTTAAGAAGCCATGCCATATTTCTTGCCATATTGCTAATGATACTAATACCTTCTCTATCCTCTAGCACTTCCCCTGGTGTAGCTCCGTGCAGAACATTCCAGTAATAGGATGGTGCAATAATCATCTCTGATATTAAAAAGTATTTTTGCAGATCATCAACAGTTGTCATATCTCCTGCACGCCGTGATACTGCTAATGCAGCACCAACCTTATGTCTCATTCTTCCTTTGCTTTGATAAAAACATCGGTCTAAGAAGCACTTTAATGTCCCATTTAGTGAAGCATAATAAACAGGACTACCAAAAATAACTCCATCTGCATCATACAATTTTGCACATGCTTCATCAAAGAACTCATCTGCAAACACACACTGCCCTGTCTTTTTACAGCCTCCACAACCTTGACAACCCTTTATTTCCTTATTGCCAAGTTGTAGAATCTCAACCTCAATTCCATTGGCTTCTAATTCCTGCTTTGCCATACAAAGTGCAGTGTATGTATTACCTTTTTCATGGGGACTCCCATTAACTGCGATTACCTTCATCTTGTTACCTCCAAAACAATATATATAATCTTACGAGAGAATAATCCAAAATATTCAAAATGGAGCTGTTTCCTTAAGAAATAGCCCCGTTTTTATTAATTCTCATGATCTAATATTTTCTTTAACTCATTCATAAATGTGTTTACATCTTTAAACTCTCGATATACTGAGGCAAAACGAACATAGGCAACTGGATCCAAACCTTTTAGCTTATCCATGACAATCTCGCCTATTCTATGACTTGGTATCTCTTTTTCTTCCATATTAAAGATAACATTCTCAACTTCATCAACTAGACTATTAATCTGATCTACGGATATCGGTCTTTTATGGCAAGAACGAAAAACACCTGCTTCAATTTTCGATCTATCATACGGTTCACGATTGTTATCTTTTTTAATAACTACTAGCGGAATCGTCTCCACCTTTTCATAAGTAGTAAAACGTTTGGAACACTCATCGCACTGACGGCGACGTCGAATTGAACTACTATCATCTGCCGGTCTGGAATCGATAACTCTAGTGTTCTCTTTACCACAAAATGGGCACTTCATTTTTTTACCTCCTAAGTATAATGTATCACCGTATCCTTTATTTATCATTATATTGAATTAATTACAACAGGTCAAGCATATCTTGTGGATTTAAGAACTTTTGGGAGATACATAATCATCTTTTTTTATTTTTATCATACGATAAAGTAACTACTATAAATGGTGATGCTATGAGATTATGTGAATTACGTCAAAAAGAAGTAATAAACTGTCGTGATTGCGAACGGCTTGGTTTCGTTGGCGATATCGTATTCAACGTTCAAAATGGCTGCATGGAAGCTCTTATAGTTCCTGGTCCTTGTAAGATTTGGGGGTTACTAGGTCGTGATCAGGAATACGTAATTCCTTGGCGTGCCATTCGACAAATAGGTCCTGACGTTATCTTAGTCGATATCAATCCAGAAGAGTGCTTTCAAAAAGTTGTTTTTTAGTCCGTATGATTGTCTTAATTATTTACAATCGAACAAATATTCTATATAATGAATTTAGTGAATGGAAAGCATAGGGAGATAAAAGCGATGCAAATACAAAGAATCATTTTTCATGTTGATGTAAATAGTGCATTCTTAAGCTGGGAGTCTTGTAATCGATTGGCTCTAAATCCCCAAGCAATTGATCTACGTACAATTGACGCAGTGATTGGTGGCGATAGTAGCAGTCGGCATGGAATTGTATTAGCCAAATCAACTTCTGCGAAACGTTATGGAATTGTAACAGGAGAGCCTTTAAGTCAGGCGAAGAGCAAATGTCCTAATCTAGTTATTGTGCCACCTAATATGGACATCTATAATCGTTGCTCCGAGCAATTAATTCAATTATTATTCGAGTACACCCCTACGCTTTCCCAATTTAGTATTGACGAAGCGTTTCTTGATATGTCAGAAACTTGGCATTTATTTGGACATACTCCATTAGAAGTAGCTAATCAGATACGTATTCGAGTTGAAAATGAATTGGGATTTACAGTGAATATCGGAATTGCTCCAAATAAATTATTAGCTAAAATGGCTTCCGATTTTAAAAAACCAAATTTATGCCATACTCTCTTTTTCGATGAAATCCCAACAAAAATGTGGCCACTTCCTGTAGAAGAACTTTTTTTCGTTGGACCGTCTGCCAAGAATCGATTCAATATGCTAGGAATTCATACGATTTATCATTTAGCCCATAGTGATCTTAACATACTAAGGCATCATATTGGAAATAAATATGCTCAGCTTATTTATGATTATGCCAATGGAATTGATGATGAGCTAGTCGAAGTCGAAGAAGAAAAGAATAAAGGCTATGGTAATAGTATTACACTCGCAAGAGATGTTAGCGATTTAAGTACAGCCTATCAGGTGCTGCTTGCCTTAAGCGAAACTGTTGCCTCCCGATTACGCTCATCAAAATCAAGCTGTAGCTGCATCACAGTTGAGATAAAATATGCTGATTTTCGTAAAAAATCACACCAGAAGACATTATCTGATGTGACTAATTCAACAAATGAAATTTATAAAGCTGCATGTCAACTTTTCGATGAGTTTTGGGACAAGTCCCCGATTCGTTTGCTTGGTATAAGAGCAACAAAATTAGATGAGAATGAATTCTCTCAGCTTTCGCTTTTTGAGACCCAAAAATCTGAAAAGCTAACAAAACTAGATCATGCAATTGACTCAATTCGAGATAAATTTGGTTCCGATTCGATCAAACGTGCTAGTTTTCTAAATGAGGTTAGGAAATGAGTGACCTTTCACAAAGTTTTAGACGTCATTTTGCACACATAATGTTGTGAGCATGGGATGGAAAACATAATTCATACGCAACACGCTCTCGCTTGAATGAAGTCGTAGCGGTACCTAAGGGCCTAAAACACAGGCCCTTAGTACCGACGCCCTCATAACAGTTGCTTCTGCATTATGTTTTCCATCCCATTTTTTGCAAGTCTACGAAGTGCAAAATGACGAATGAAATTGCTATACTTCTTCATAAACCTTTTCAATATAACTCTTAGAAATCAAAGCATTATCAGGAATAGAATCCTCTAGTGTCATATGAATGAATGGTTTTTTTGTTTTCGCAAGACGTAGCAGATGTTTAAGGTTTAGTTCACCCTCTCCTACCGTTACAGGTCTTGAGACAATCTGGTTATCCTTTACGATAAAATCTTTGATATGCATGACATCAATTTCTTCTCCTACTAAATCAAATGCTTCCTCAAAGATTTCGTCCTGATATTTATAGTTGTCGATGGACATCACATTCGTTGCATCAAAGATCACACGTAGATTCGGCGAATTGATAGCATCTAAAACCTTACGTGTTCTCTTAATATCACACATAATGTGTTTATAAACTGGCTCCACACCAACGACAACACCCATTTTTTCTGCATAATCTACAATTGGTTTTAGATTTTTTATCAATATGTCAAGGGCTTCTTGCGAATGATTTTCTGGTTCATATTTATATTCCACATTCACTGCACCAGTCTCTGTACCGACCATACCACAACCTAATAAGGAAGCAAATCGAATATGCGTTTCATAATTTTTCTGAATTTGATTTAATTGTTGTGCATCAGGGTTCCCAAGATTTAAGTAGCAGCCTAATACAGCTACATCTATATGATTTTTTTCAAAAACTTCTTTCATATACAATGCCATACCAGGTGTCATCGCTTCACGATTTACGTTAAACTCTGTGATTGCCTTCTTTAATGCTAATTGCGTACAGCAAAAACCCTTTTCTGAAATATTCTTAATTAATTGTTCGAATGATACCTTTTCCATATCATGTGCGCGTATTCCTAATCTTAACATTTAAGTCTCCTTTATTCAGTCGTTTTATATTAAGTTTATTTTCTCTTTTGACTGTGTCTATTCTAAATAGAAGGCAGCAACTAACTGTTGTTTTTCAATTCTATAATGACCATTGTCAAGTTCACCATACATTGTAATGTCACATTTCTCTTCAGAACTGTTATGAGCTTGCAATATTCTACCTATGTCATGAAATCCATAGTTTGGAAGCCTAACAGGAATCGTATACCAGAAGCCATCAATTTCCTTTTGCAATGTAAAATACTCGCCATAGAAGAAATCTTCGTCCGAATCATTCTGTATCTTTACGGTAACTACATTACCTTCAACTGCTGTAACAGATAAAGTAACACCGTCTCTGGTATTGCTCATATCTTCTGCTTTTGCATAATAGCGTATATCATACTGTCCTAAGATAGCCGCATTTAACATATTGATACCACCCTCTAGGATATCGAGATCAGTATCAGCCACGCCATCGTACAAAGTCTTAAAATCATAATCAGCCTCGTACACAGTTCCGTCCTTTAACAGCCATAATCCGTTACTGTAAGTCAGCCAAATCTCAAAGCCATCTTTATCAACGATTTCGATTCCATAGCAAGGTACTTTCATATCTGCAACACGAGTATTAGCAACAGACTTCGTCATCAACTTATTGATATCATCTATTATCTTCCGCTCCTTAGCTACATCGAAAAGCCATTTAACTGTTGTGTTTTCACCGTCAAAATAGTAAAAAGACATAGCACTTGTCTCTGGTGATGCATTTTCTAACAATTTATAATCCTGCTTATTCCCACAACTCACTAATGCAATTGCAAACATGAAACATAACACAAGTATAGTAGTCTTTTTCACTCCAAGCACCTCCACAAATTAAGTTCAAAATTCATCTTCTATTAGCTATTTGAATGTAACTCTCAGCATTCTTAGATAAAGAGATCCTTATCCACTGCTTAGAACAATCTCTTCATTTCTCCGCCATGAATTTCCACTGGAACATCATTTACTGTGATCCAAACTGACATTATAGAAGGATTATACACCATGTTGCATGAAGCTGTATATTCTAAACGATTCACTGCGTCCAAATAATTCATGATCTCTATGTTTGTAGCATACCACACTTCCTCCTGATTGGATACGAACTGCAAAAACTGCTCAATCAGTTCCCAATTATCATCTCTGGTAAATTCATAACTATGTCCCCACACATACATCATCGTAAGATATTGAGATTTTTTCGTCTCGATAAATGTTTGAGCCAATTCCAGCAGCTTATGATTGTGATGACAAGTAGGCTGCCATTCATACGGATTCCCTGGCAAATCAAAATTCTCTGAGGATCCCACAGTTCTAGCATATCGAATTCCAAGCGCTGGAAGCATCGCTACAATTTCCTTATGATAGGAGCCGTTCGGATAAGAAAATCCACGAACAGGATAGCCAACTAATTGCTCCAAGCCTTCACGATCTTGCAAGATTTCCTGGACCGTCATTGGTAAAGGACAACGTGCTATGGTTGGATGTGTCATAGAATGTGCAGCAACCTCGTGACCTTTGTAGATTTCCTTAATTTCTTCCTTATGGATACGAATATCTTGGTCCATCAAGCCATAATTTAGATGAAATGTTCCTTTTACATGATATTGATTCAGCATTTGCACTAAACGTTGATCCTCTTTTTTTCCATCGTCATAACTAAGCGTCAATACTTTATACTTTCCATGAGGAAAGCATACATAGATCTTCTCCATAACTCCCCCTGATTCTAGTCTTCTACATTCAACTACTATTGTGAAAAATCTCTTTTATAAGTAACTTCTATTATATCAAATTATGAGAAATTATTTTTAGCTAATTAACTTTGTAACTTCCTCATCTGATAAAATTCACCCTTTAGCTGCATTAATTCATCAAAGGTACCAAATTCTGTGCATTTTCCACCATTGATTACCGCAATCTTGTCTGCATTACGAATCGTCGACAATCGATGTGCAACAATAAATGTAGTGCGGTCTTTCGTCAAGTTGGTAAGCGCATTCTGGATTTCCTTTTCTGAAATACTATCCAACGCAGAAGTTGCTTCATCTAATACAATAACTTTCGGGTCACGAATTAACGCACGTGCAATGGAAATACGTTGCTTTTGACCACCGCTCAAGGTATCTCCATGTTCTCCAACCATCGTATCCAAACCCTTTGGCAAGCTATCAATAAATTCAGTTAAATTCGCTGCCACAAGAGCCTGTTTAAGCTGCCCTTCTGTCACCGATGGCATACCGTACGTAATATTGTCACGTATCGTCCCCGTAAATAAGATGGAAGTCTGTGGGACAACTGCGAGAAAACGCCGAAAGCTTCGAAGATTAATCTCATTTAAATCCATTCCATCTAACAATACTTTTCCCTTACTAGCTTTTATAAAGCCAATTACCAGATTAAGAATTGTTGATTTACCAGCACCTGATTCACCAACTAAGGCAATCGTTTCTCCTTGCTTCACTGATAAATTCAGTCCATTTAACACTGATTTTTCTTCACTATATGCAAATTCCACCTGTTGGAATTCAAAATTACCCTTTATATCCTTAATTACTTTCTTGCCCTTTTCATCTTCAATATCTTCTGCTAATAGTACTTCACCGACCGAATTAACAGATTCCAATCCCTTAGAGATTACAGGAAGTAAGTTAATAAAAGAAGATAATTGATTTACGACGGTGGCAAAGAAGGTCTGATAAAGGGTGATATCACCAACTAAGATTCTATCATGGAAAGCAAGATATCCTGTAAACCCTAGACATAGAATCTGAAACACCTGAAAGATAACCCAACTAACCGCACCAAAATTGGCTTGTACAATGTCTAAGCGATACCCTTTTTCCGCTACTTGATTTAGTTGCTCCTCCATTTTCTTAATTTCTTCATGTTCCAGCGCATGAGCACGTGTTACTGGGATAAGTTCCACCATCTCCATAACACGTGCCGACGTTTCCTCCATCTCTTTACGAAACTCAGAATTAGATTTCTTTATCCTTGTCTTAAATGCTACAATCGTTGCTCCTGCAATTGGCGCTGATACTAAAAAGAAGAGAAAAACAGTTAAACTTTTCGATATTGTAACACTTAATGCTACAATTAAGTTAAGTGCTATATTAAGTAGATTAATAAAGAGTTGCTGTGATAGTGTTTCAATTGCTTCTACATCACGCATAATCTTAGATTGTAAACGCCCAGATTGCATCTCTTTATGATACGTAATTGATAACTGTTGTAATTTACGCACCATTGCACCACGTAAGCCCGCCTCCACATAACGCATTGCTTTACTACGATTTCTCGTATATAGATAGTTCATCGGAATATTAAGTGCTACAAGTGCCAAAATAACGATCAGATTCAATGCAATCACATTCAATCCGTTCTCTTTTTTCCCCATTGCAACATTAATAATATTCGCAGTAACAATAGGTAAGACCCAAACGCAAGCATGCTTTAAAGCAAAAAAAACTCCGGATAATACGAATTGATGGTATTGACCACGATACAATCCTGTTAAAATCCGAAGTGGCTTACTCTTGTTCCTGTTATAACAATCAATAAATGCTTCCTCGACCTTGGAATAATCGTCCAAGTCCTGATAACCCTTGTGTTCCATCGAGTTTCCTCCGTATCGTATATTCAATTTATGGATTCTGGTGTCAAAAGTCCTTAAGAAAAGATTCTGACGTCATTTTGCACAAAGAAATGTTATAAGTATGGGATGACAAACATAATTTATCCGCAACACGCTTTCGCTTGAATGAAGTTCGTAACGGTACATAAGGGCCTAAAATACAGGCCCAAAGTACCGACGACTTCATAACAGTATGCTCCTAAATTATGTTTGTCCTCCCATTTTTAGCAAGTCTATTTACGTGCAAAATGACGAGAAAAATTACAGAAAAGTACTTTTGACACCCAAATCACATATGTAAAAAACTGTACTTTATGATACCATGAGAACTAGTAAAAATTCAATGAGATATTACTGGAAGATTGTAGTATTCGGTTAAACGATCCACAAATTACTGTTCATTCAAAAAATTATCAATAACCTGAATCCACCTCTCAGGCTCATAAACTACTTTATAACAGTGCATGTCGCCCTTAAAACAGATGACTTTTGTTTCTGGATAATATCTCTTCATAAGGTTGGCGGCTCTCTTAGAGAGCTTTTCATTTCCTTTGGTTCCATGAATAAACAGTATTCTGCTTTGGCTTTTCACATCTTCACGCATCCCCCCCGCACACGTAGCACGTACAATATTTTTCATAGATTGATCTGTCATTAAATCTGCAATTTTTAAATAATCATCCAAATATTTTTCCGGCAGGAAATGTTTTTTAAAAGATTCTATTACCTTCTTTTTTCGTACTTTTGATTGATGGATAATATCTATGTAATTTCTGATCATAATGCTTTGAAGTATTTTAGGACATGATACTAATGGCGCTCCATCCATTATTAGATTACATATGGTAAGTCTGCCATCCTGCCAAATTTCATGAGCAATTTTCCCACCGAGAGAAATTCCACATAAAACATCTATCGTACCTATATTTTTCTCTTGGAAATAATGTATAATATCTTCTACTTCTTTGGTCATAGAAATAAATTCACTAGCACTCTCCTCCGTATGAGCACTCAATGCTATAACATAAATATTATACTGATCTTTAAGGGCTGTAATCTGTGGCATCCAAATCTGCCATGGTGTTAGTACTCCATGTATCAGAATCATAATTGGTTTCGTTCCTTCTACAAATTCATGTACTTGCATATTTAATCCTCCAATCCTAATAAATAATATAATGTTGTTTCAAGAGTCATGAGTTGTGTTTTTGGTGTATACCATTCCGTCAAAGGCAATTTTTTGTAACAATGATTAATAATGCAACTCATCTCAATGCCATTATAAGTAGTGGTAAGATAAGTGAGAATTTCTTCTAGACTTACTTTCGTTGTCAGATCATTATTTGAGATATACTCTTGTAAATACTGTGATACTCGCATAAAAAGATATTCAAAGTTACCTGTACCCTCAATTTCACCTAATATTTTTTCAACACGTTGTGGTGCATTCATTGAAAGTACAGACAGTTCAAAGTTGATCTTTACAATACCCATCAGTTCTTTTGTCATAAAGTCCGAAAGCAGTTTAAAAATTTGATGTAAAACTATCCTGATATCCTTTCTTTCAGAATCTAAAAAAATATCATCTACTTGCCCTTTGATATTTACCTTTTGCCTATTATTTATTAGCATATCTCTAAAAATCTCATCAATATCCTTATAAAAACGATAGATACCGCCTTGACTAAGACCAGTTGCATTAATTATATCCTGCATAGTCACAGTGCTGATGGTTTTTTGAAGACACAAATCATAAACCTTGCAGACAATCATATTTTTTTTATTTTGGAAATATTCTTCCGATACTTTTGGCATATAGACCTCCTTACTTAAAAATGAAACTAGATTCATTTTAACATATGTGGAATTAAATGTAAAGAAGAAATGAATATTGTTTCATCTAAATAAAATACGCAAGCATGCTTTAAAGCAAAAAAACTCCGGATAATAAGAATTGATGGTATTGACCATAATACAATCCTGTTAAAATCCGGAGTGGCTTACTCTTGTTCATGTTATAAAAATCAATAAATGCTTCCTCAACCTTGGAATCTAAGTCCTGATAACAGTTCCATAATTTAGCTCAAAATATAATTGTTCTTTCAACTTCAGAATATAGTCCAAAGCATCTAAAACATCTACAACTGTATGAACGGCTTTATCTCTTGTAGTGATTTCTATTTTATTATTTTGCAAATTTCTAGGACTGATAATAACGCGAATAGGAACACCTAATAGGTCTGCATCTGCAAACATCTGTCCACCACGGATACCCTCTCTGTCATCATAAATGACCTCTGCTCTGTGTTTTTTCAATTCCTCGTATAAAGTATCCGCTACTTCCTTAGTTTCTTCATCATCGGGACGTATGCAACAGATATGGACTTCCCATGGTGCTATAGAAATCGGCCATATCGGACCATAGTCATCATGCTTTGCTTCACATACCGAAGCCGCAAGACGCCCAACACCAATTCCATAGCATCCCATAACAGGGTTGTGAATAGAACCATTCTGATCCACATACTGCATACGCATACTCTTGCTATATTTTGTCCCAAGCTGAAAGATGTTTCCTACCTCTATACCCCTTTTAATTGTCAAGGTAGGTTTACCACAGCATGGACAGGTACTTCCATCTTTCACTTTTGCAATGTCTACAAATGTTACACCATTGAGATCTCTCTCCAGATTTAATCCTACATAATGGAAACCTTCTTTATTTGCTCCAGCTACAAGGCTATCAATTCCCTTCAAAGACAAATCAAAATAGTAATTTACCTGTTCTGAAAGTTTATATGGTCCAATATATCCTGCAACCAATGGAGAATTCTCAGTAATTTCAGCCGGATGTATCTCTTCTCCTACTATATTACGAAGCTTTGTTTCGTTCACTTCATAATCTCCACGTACAAATGCTACTACATAAGTATCATCTGCATTTTTCTGATAAACAACTGCTTTACAAGAAGAAGAAACATCACTCTTTAAAAAATTACAAACTTCTTCCATAGTCTTACAATTTGGTGTTTCAACACACTCAAGTGGTAATAGAACATTACAAGAGGTATTTTCTACAATATTTTTAGCAGCTTCCATGTTAGCTCTGTAATCACAAACAGAACATAATACGATAGAATCTTCTCCGACTTCATTTAACAACATATACTCATGAGAAATATTTCCGCCCATCATTCCAGAATCGGAGGCTACAGTTACTACCTCTGGAATTCCAACTCTCTTAAAGATTCTATTATAAGCATCATAACATTTCTGATAATATTGTTCTAAATCTTCCTGTGAAGTATGAAAAGAATACGCATCCTTCATTGTAAACTCGCGTACCCGTATCATGCCAGCTCTTGGTCTAGCTTCGTCCCTAAATTTTCTCTGAATCTGATAAATCATAAATGGATATTGCTGATAAGACTGACCATATTCCCTTACCAAATGTACGGCAGCTTCCTCATGCGTCATTCCAAGCACCATTTTGGATTTGTTTCGATCTTCAAAACGAATCAACTCGCTTGCAATACTGTCATAACGCCCTGATTCTTGCCACAATTCAGCTGGCATTACAACTGGAAATAAAACCTCTTGTCCATCAATAGAATTCATTTCTTCTCGAATAATCGTTTCTATTTTTGAAGTGACTCTTCTTAAAGCTGGAAACTCAGAAAAAATACCATTACCAACATATTTCATATATCCACCACGTACCATGAATGCATGACTATCAATAACACAATCTGCTGGTCGTTCTTTGAATCTCTGTCCTACTAAATTTTTAATCTTCATTTCATTCGTCCTTTCTATTGTTTTTTATTAATAGTCTTTGTAAAATCCACAAAGACATATATCCAAAACAAAGTGTTTATCCACTACTACTTTGTCCCGCGCCGGAGGTAGCGGAGTGCGCATCCTGCGGAGCTTTTTTATTTATTAGGAAATTCAGAGGAATTTCCTAATAAATAAAAAAAGTCCCAAGTATAAAAATTATACTTAGGACGAATTTAATCCGCGTTACCACCTAAATTCAGATTACGATCTGCACTCACTGCAAGCTATCACTCACATATCTCTGATAACGGTGATCTCCGGCAGAAGTTTCTGATATGATACAGCTTTGGCTTCTGCTACTCCTAGACTGGTTCAATATTCAAAATACCTAAAGTCTTGCACCAACCGACTCTTCTCTGATGGGTTTGAATATCTACTATTTCTAATCAATGTATTTAGACTATTTAATCATACATTTTCACATAAGTCATGCAATATCCCAGCATATTATATAGTGGTGAAATCGGATAATGGTATCAACACCAGTATTTATAAGCGCTCCTAAACGCATTATGATATTGCCAAGGAATACGAAGATTATATTCGCTTCCAGAATTACATAAAGAACATAGCGACTTATTAATGAGCTTTACTTTCTATAATCATTTTTAAATTAGTTATTAATGCATTGATATTAAGTAATCAAATAATGTATAATGTTACCATACGTTTAGTTTCCAATTGTTTATAATTGCGTATCAATTGTTACAGTTAGTGCAACGACAAATTAGAAGGTGTTAGGGGTGTAGTTATATGAGTGTTAAGCTTAGAAAAATGACATCGAAGGAATTTGATGCATTTTACGAATATAGTATAAATAATCATGCAAGTGAATTGATGAAAGAAATGGATATATCTTTTGATGAAGCTTTAAGTCAAACAGAGGTAGAAGTTCAAGGGATGCTTCCCGACAAGATGAATACAAAAGATAATTCTCTGATGGTTATAGAAGATACTTCAGACAATAGAAATGTTGGGTTTATTTGGTATTTGTATGAAGTGACGGATGGCGAACAGCAGATTTTTTTATGCGACTTTATTATAGATGAGGCAGAACGAAAAAAAGGATATGCGACCGAGGCTTTAAGTGTGATGGAAAGGAATGCCATAGAAGATGGTTGTAAGGAAAGTGTTCTATTTGTAGCAAAAGAAAATGAATCAGCTCAAAAATTATATGCTAAGTGCGGATATATTTTCCTTAGAGAACTGGATGACGGGATGTATTTAAAGAAGAAATTGTAGTTTAATAAGGTCTTTCTTTCCTCTTTTCATGCTTTATAAAATTACAACAACTCATACAAACATTTAGTTGTTGCATCATGTAACATCTCTCACACCTATATAGCGTTTGTGATTTCACCACCTATCCCGAAGAAAGAGGACACATGTATATTTTCGAAGGCCTTACAAGTCCCACATGCTCTTTGTGGGCTTGTTTCCATCGCGCGCCGTAGAAATATACATGTGCCCTCTACGCTATCTTTCATGCTTTATAAAATTACAACTACTCATACACTCATTTAGTTGTTGCATCATGTAACAGCCCTCACACCTATATTGCGTTTGTGATCTCACCACCTATCCCGAAGAAAGAGGACACATGTATATTTTCGAAGGCCTTACTAGTCCCACACGCTCTTTGTGGGCTTGTTTCCATCGCGCGCCGTAGAAAATATACATGTGTCCTCTTTCTTCTTCATGACAAAAATCACAAACGCCCAGCAAACAAACAGGGCTGTTGCATTATGCAACAACCCAAATCATGTATGAGTTTTGTGATTTTACTCTTTTACACCACCGATGTTAACACCCTTTACAAAGTATTTCTGGCAGAAAGGATAGATAATGATGAATGGAATGATGGCAACCATAACGGCTGCGTTTGTTAATGTACTCTGTGAAATGTTTTCAGAGAAGTTTGGTGTATCACCATCCATAATTAAGTTACGTAACTTCTGCTGGAAGTTATATAAGCTTGATTTTTGAATGTAAATCTTGAAGTTTGTATAATCATTCCAGAATGCAACAGAGAACATAAGACCGATGGATGCTAACGCTGCTTTGGATAATGGTAATACAATCTTAAAGAAAGTACCGATTGGTGTACAACCATCGATCGAAGCCGCCTCGAAAAGTGCTCCAGGAATACCCTCAAAGAAGTTACGCATTAATACAAGGTTGTAAACATTCATACCTAAAGGTAAGATTACGGCCCATAAAGTATCAATTAAGTTTAATTTCTGCATAACTAAGAAGGAAGGAATCATACCGCCGCTGAAGATCATCGTGAATAATAATAAGAAAGAAAAGAAATTTCTACCTGGCATGTTAAACTGAATTAATACATAAGCACCTAAAGTAGAAAGTGTTAAACCTACGAATGTACCAGCGAGTGTAGTGATACAAGAAACTAAGAAAGGTTTGAATAATGCATCATATGTTAAAATTACCTTATAACCTTCTAAACCAAAATCTTTTGGCCATAATCTCATACCATAAGAAGTTTTTGTATCGATTGAGTCAACAAAAACCTTCCACATAGGAACAAGAATGAATAAACAAACGATAAGGAATATTAAACCATTGATGATAGGAAATATTTTGATTTTTTTACGTTTTTTTGTTTTAGCCATCTTATTTCCCCCTATACGATACCGCGTCCGCGGACTTTTTTACTTGCATAGTTACAAATTAAAACAAGGGCACAACCAGCAAGAGATCTTAATAAACCAACCGCAGTTGTATAACCATAGTTTGGAATACCACCACCGAATGTCTGACGGTAAACATATGTCTGGCAAACGTCAGATACTGTATACACTGCTGAATTGTAAAGAACAAATACAGATTCAAAAAGATTCATGATTTTAGCTAAGTTAAGAATTAATACCGTAATAATCGTATTCGCTAAACTTGGTAATGTAATATATCTCATCTGTTCCCAACGATTTGCACCGTCGATACCTGCTGCTTCGTATTGATCAGGACTGATACCAGATAAAGTAGCTAGATAAATGATTGTTCCCCAACCAGTATCTTTCCATATGTTGATAATATAATAAACTGGCCTCCACCAGCGTTCTTCTGCCAAGAAGTAAATCATCTCACT
This sequence comes from Bacillota bacterium, assembly GCA_023439125.1. GTDB lineage: Bacteria > Bacillota > Clostridia > Lachnospirales > Lachnospiraceae > Lachnoclostridium. The sequence continues at coordinate 64,567 of JAEXOU010000022.1, forward strand.
TTTATCGATGACACCGATATTAACTAAAAGAGAGTTAATAAGACCTTCACTAGATGGAGAAAGAATTAATCGGAATACAGACGCTGTAACTACCCATGACATAAAGTGAGGGAGATAGATTAAGGTCTGAACAGCCTTCTTTGCTTTTAAATTTTTCAATTCATTTAACAGTAAGGAAATAACAACTGCCATAAATGTATTTAAGAGTAACTTAACAATAGAAAGTTCAAACGTATTTACGAATGCTGTAATAAAGTCATCTTTCTTAAATAACTTTTGAAAATGTTTTAAACCAACGAATACCGGCTCTTGTGCCATTTTATAATCGTAGAAAGAGTATTTAATAAAATACATTGGTAAGTAATTAAATAATGCGATGAAAACTAATACTGGTAAAAACATCACATAGAACCATCTATGTGTATAAATTCTAGCACCAAGAGTTTTGGAACTCACAGGTACCTTCTTTTTGCGTTTAATGCTCATAAAAGCACTTCCTTTCATGAATTAGAATTCCTCTCACGAGCATCTCTCGTGATAAGGAGGGGCCAAAATTGCTAGCCCCTCTTTCAATCAGTAACAATAAACAATAAATTAATTACTATGAATTAGTTTAAGGATTCTAAAATTTCAGAAACCATATCAGCAGATCTTTCTAAGTATTCATTCATACCATCTTCTACACTTACGCCACCTGTAACAACTTTAGTAACAATCTGTGTACGAATGTCCCAAAGGTCTGCATTGTATTCGTTCATCGTATCATTAGAAACGATTACTGGTGCAGAAGTACACCATTCATTAAATTTTTGAGCAACATCAAGAGCTACTGGGTCTACAGATTCAATACCAGGGTCAGCATTATCTACGTAAGTAGCAAAGCTTAACATTGGATCGATATGGGCTTTCTTTAATAATGTATCAGGTTTTTCTAAGGAAGCTAGCATATGGAACTGACCTTCTTCGTAGGATACGGAATCTGTTTCAGTTAACTGAATTGTTTCCGCAACATCATTCCAATGAACGCCCTTAACACCATATGTCCAAAGTGTCTGAACATCACCACCATCTAACATTGTTTCAAAGAAGTATTTGAAGATACCAGCTGGATTCTGAGCTTTTGTAGTAATACACCAAGCTGGAGCCTGTCTTTCAACGTATGCACCAAGCTCTTTAATCGGAGCAAGAGCAACTAATTCTTTGTCTAATCCGTTTGCTTCTAAGTTAGCCTCTAAAGTAGAAGCCCATGTTCCAGCCCAGTATGTGAATACACCGAACTTATCATCGAAGAACTTGTTACGGCAATCTTTTGTACCATTTGTGATTGTTTCTTTATCAATGTAACCAGCTTCATAAGCATCTTTTAATCTCTGAAGCGCTGCTTTCATAGAATCAGCAGAGAAACCATCAATCCAAGTACCATTTTTATCTTGTGTGAAGTCTGGATAAGCATCCTGATAGAATTCAGGTAAGTAGTTCGTATATGGAGCTTCTACACCGATAAGACCTGCAGCAGAAACACCATATGTGTTCGTTGGGTCACCACTACCATTCATATCATTTTCAGTAAATAATTTTAACATGTTAAGGTATTCATCATATGTGGTTGGAGCATCAATACCAACTTTATCTAACCATGCCTTCTTTACATATGTTACACAACCATTACCACGAGATGGAGTAAATCCATAAAGTTTTCCATCCACTTTGATTGATTCAATAGCAGATTCATTCGTGATTCTGCCAGAAGCTTTTAATTCTGAATTATCCCAGTACTCTGTAAGATCAGCTAGTAATCCTGCACTTGCATAGTTTGCATAGTAAGAACCACCTAAGATAACAACATCTGGCCAGTTACCACCAGAGAAAGTTAAACCAACAGCGTCATAGTAACCGGAATGATCTGGCTGTGTAAAAACGATATCGATACCAAGTTCTGCTTCAAGTGCAGATTCAAACTGAGCACGTCCCTGTGGCTCTGTAAATACAGTACCATCTACCATAACGTTAATAGAAGCTGGTTTTTCAACTTCACCTGCAACTGTACCAGTAGGTGTTGTAGTCGCACCATTATCTGTAGATGTGTCACCCTTGGCCTCTTCTGTGCTACCACAAGCAGTTAAGCTAAGTACTAAAGAAAGTGCTAAACCAAGTGATAAGAATTTCTGTGTAGATTTTTTCATCGTCGTATCCTCCATTAGGAATAATTATGATTTTGTTTCACAACAAGTAAGATAAATGACTTTCTTGTTTATGATTAAATGAAACGTTTGATCATTTCATCTTTAGTCGAAATACGTTATCCATCAACTTCAATTATGTAAAATAATGCCGATGAAGATCTGCATTTCTAATCTCCTTCGAACTCACGATACGAATCCTATGATTTGTTAAGTTTTGTTCGAATTGACTTCATCATAGTACCATGCTTCGTACATTTTTAACAAGAATCAATCCTTTATATTAGTGTGCATTTTTTACGACGAGGTTGAATCCCTTGATTTTACTGGGTTTGTTAGTTCTAAATGAATTTAGAAAATTCTTTGTATGCACTTTCATTTCTGAAAATTCTAAAAATTTGTCCCTATATGTTGCAAATGTTGCACCACTTTGTTATAATTTTATAGCAAATATTTGTTTGCTTTTACTAAATGAGAAGAGAGAAATCGAATGAAAAGTACGAAATATTTAAAAAGTAGTAATCATAATGGTATAATTTTGCTCCGCTTTGTAACCTCTTACAGCATATTGCTCATATTTGTCCTAATTATGGGGTTACTTTTATGTCAATATGGAATAAAGGATGCAAAGATCAATCTAGAGAAACAGAATAAATCGATATTACATAAATCAGTAAATACGCTAGAACAATCCCTTAATCTAATGAATGCCTTAGTTACACAAATAAGTAATGAAAGCAGTCTACGTTCCTTAGTCAAAATGACGGATACCCAAAGTGCTGATTTTCAAACAAATGCACAAATTGTAAAGTCATTATTAGCTGATTTTTATCCATTTCAAGCTATACTACCACTTCATGACTACTATATTTATCTACCAAAATCAGATTATGTTCTATCAAGTAGTACAATATCTGACGTACAACTTTTCTATAAATACAGCAAATCCTTTGACGAAGCATTATATCAGGATTGGCTTTCAATATTAAATAAAGACACTTTTCATGAATTTATAGAGATGAAACCATATTATCAGGGAAATTTTAACTCTTTTTTATATAAAGTTCCGATCTCCTCTTCCTATCTTACTAGTAATGCAGACGCTACGATTTGTTTTGAAATAAGTAAGGCAAAGCTAGAGGATCTCTTTTCTACGATTAATTTATTCGAGACAGGTTTCTTACTCGTAGCTGATCATAATAATAATGAAGTTTTTCGTATCACCTCAAAAGAAACAAAAGAAAACACACCTAATTTATTATTAACAGCTATAAATGAGCAGATCGTAAATCTCGCAAAGGCCTCTTTAAGGATGAAACTAAATGGCGAATCCTATGTTGTGACCAAGGCGGAATCTGGCATAAAACAATGGAATTATTACTTAGTACAACCTTCTGAGCTTGTGTTTATGGATTTAAAGTCATATCAGAATGTCTATAGTTTTATAATTATATTAACTTGTCTGTTTTGCCTATTTTTGATTTATGTTCTTTCTAGACGTAATATTAAGCCTATCTTAGAGTTTAAATCTAAATTGGAAGATTCTTTAGAAGAGAAAAATTCTCTTGTACTTAAATTAGAAGAACAACGTCCGATGATCTATCATTCCTATATGGCACGTATTATGAAGGGTTTAATTTTAGATGATCAAGAAGCGGAGGAAATTAAAGATTTTCTTTGTTTGAATCAGCCAGGCCAAAAATATTCTGTGTTATATGCTAGTGTATATGAAAATCAGATTGAACTTTATAGAGAGGATTCTATCCATAATTCTGAGGATGACAAAAAACAAAGCGATTACCGTGATATTATTCGAAGTTATTTTTTTGAATATTTCGGAGATGACATCTTAATCTACGATGTTGAAATCAACTCATTTGCCATATTGCTCACAACAGATTCTGATGCTAGTGTAGAAGAAATTAATAAAACAGTTGAACATAAATTTATTGAACTTCACAATCAACTAATGTCAGACCATTCCATCTGGATTTTTGGTGGTTTAGGTAACAGAAATCATCAGCTTAGCTACATTTGGAGATCATATCAACAATCGATTCAGGCTTTTTCTTACATTCACGAAGGTAATGTCTTTCAATCATTTATGGATATTAAGCGTGACAAAACCAGTTATTACTATCCTGTAGAAATGGCGCAACAATTGTCCAATTTTATAAACTTCAGTAACGTAAAGCAGGTAAATGAAATATTTCGTTTATTAAAAAAGATGAACTTTGAAGATGTTTCTCTACCAGTTTCTCTTGTGCAATGGTTATTTTCTGACGTTCGTAATACATTGCTTAAGGTTCGTTTTCAAATGAAAGTAACTGAGGAAAATCAAAAGAATTTAGAGTCCATTGACTTAGCCTTTCATCAAAAAATGACTTTGGAAGTATTGGAAGATATCTCAATCAGATTATGTTCTTTAAATGAACAAAAAGTTGAAAGCAATCGATTAATTACAAATATTCAATCCTATATAAGAGAAAATTATATGGATTCTTCTTTAAGCTTGAAGAAAATCTCTGAGGTATTTAATATCTCCGAAAGTTACTTTTCTTATCTATTTAAAGCAGAAACCAAGCAAAACTTTTCCGAATATCTCGAATTAATCCGTATGGACCAAGCTATGATATTACTAAAAACGACTGATATCAACATTAGCAATCTGTATTTAGAACTTGGTTATAACAATGCGAACTCTTTCCGTCGTGCTTTTAAAAAAGTACATGGTGTATCACCAAAGACGATTCGCGAATCGAATATTGCATATGAATAAGAAATTGAATTTTCATTAGGAGGATTTTTATGTTACCACGTATCTTTTGGGCAGGCGATTCCACTGTAAAACAAAATGATTATACCTCGTATCCACAAACTGGTATTGGACAAGGCTTACCACTCTATTTTAAAAAAGACATCATCATCGTAAATCGAGCAGAGAATGGGCGAAGTACGAAAAGCTTTATTAATGAAGGAAGATTAAAAGCAATCGAAAATGAAATTCAAAAGGATGATTTTTTGTTTATACAATTTGGTCACAATGATGAAAAGCCTGATATTGAGCGTCATACAGATGCATTTACGACTTATCAAGATAATCTTGAAGCATTTATAAGAGTGGCTCGCACTCATAACGCCCATCCTGTATTGATCACCTCACTTTATCGCCGAGTTTTTGATGAAAATGGAAATCTAATAGAAAAAACTCATCAGGATTATCCTACTGCAATGATTGAATTAGGTGAAAAAATGCAAGTACCAGTAATCGATTTATGTTCCATCAGCAAACAACTAATCCAAGAGGCTGGACCTTTAAAAAGTAAAGATTGGTTTTTACATATCGCGCCGAATCGATATGCTAATTTTCCAGAAGGCAAAACTGACAATTCACACCTTCAATATGAGGGTGCCGTATTCTTTGCAAAGATTATTGCAGATGAGTTAAGAAAGCTTGGGAAAAAATACGAAGCTCTCCTACTCCCGTTAGAACTCGAAAAAGAGGACGATTATTTACTTCGTGATTAGCATCTACTGTGACGTCATTTTGCACATATAGGTACTATGAAAATGGGATGACAAACTTAATTTATCCGCAACACGCTTTCGCTTGAATGAAGTTCGTAGTGGTACTAACGACGACTTCATAACAGTATGCTCCTAAATTATGTTTGTCATCCCATTTTTAATAAGTTTATTGATGTGCAAAATGACGAATGAATTTATATGAAAGGACTTTTGATATCTGAATCCTTTCATATAATTGCTCCAAAAAGAAAGGAATGAGTGATAAAGAAGGACGATAGATCTGAGTTGCCCCAATCTTATCAAATCGTATCCCTATATGGAACGTGATAAACTTCGTTTTCTTCCATTCCAAATTTCTTATAGAAATTATAAGCTTTACTATTCCATTCCACAACAAGCAGCCACGCATACTCAACATCAGGATTTTGAAATATCATTTCAATACCTCTTGTTAGAATCTGTTGTGCATAACCAAGATGTTGATATTTTTCTGAAACAGCAATGGTGTCAATCTCCGTTCCTGAAATCCAATACAATCCCACTAGCTCATCTTTGATCCAGAAAGCTTCAAATAATCCTTTTTCTTTTAATTCTCTAAATTCATTTATAAAATCTACTTTTTTCAATAGATAATTATATGGTGGAATTTTAAAAGAAAACGCATTGTATAATAATAAAAGATACTTATCAATAAATTCTTCTTCGTAAGGCCTAACCTCTAAATTTGTATCATAAAACTTATAATGAAATTTATGTCGTGGCATAATCAACTGATGCGACTCATATAAAAACGGCTCTGAATCAAGTGTTATGTAAAACTCTTTTTTCATGTGATCCACAATCTTATTATTTTGATTACTGATCCACATCTTTCCCTCAGCAAGATTTGTCTGCTTCAAAGTTTCTTTTACCAACTTAGTAATTTCATCATTAAAATCTGTTATATCTTTGTTAAAAACTATATGAATCCTCAGTTTTCCTCTATATATACAGCTAAAATAAGATCCAAATAATTCCTCGTTCGAGAATAATTGGATCTGAATGATCCTATCTTTCGGAGAATCAGTATCTTCTGTAGTACTATGTAATTCTTTGATATTAAATGAATACCCAATAAAATCTAACTCATTTTTATCCATAACTTCTCACCTCATTTGTTAATATTAATAACGATATTAAATGTAAAAAAATAAATCATGATATTTACCCTTTCATACTCATTTAACCATTTATTTCTTTTTCATTTTGCTAAGAAAATAATACACGATTCTTTTTGTTATGGCTACCTCAAACTTTTTTCTAAACAAAAATTAGCCTAAATCTATGAACAGCAATCACAAATTTAGGCCAATTATTTATCTCATTTCATGAATAATACGTTGTATACTTTTTACTGATAAACAAAAATCATTCGACAACTCATTTATCGTTTTTCCACTCCTATAAGCATCGTATATTTTGTTATTTCTCGCTGATATTTCATTGACTATGCCAGTATTATTTCCCCATTTTAGTCGTCTCTCTGGCTTTCTTGGTATGTAGATACTCTCTCCATCAATATACTGTTGTATTATTTCAATAAGCTCATTCGGAAATATATCTTCCGCTTTCATATAGCCCATCTTGTCCTCCTAAAATTTATATTCTAGAGATACAATGGCTATCATGCTCCTTTGATCATTTTGCATTAGCCATTGCTACGCAAAAATAACATATTTTCTCATAAAGTAATCCTCCCTTTGCTAATTCATACATTGTACCATACATTTTTCGTCAAAATCAATCCTGAACATTACAATGAATCACTTCGTATGTGCCTTCCAGTACCTTACTAAAAGAGAAGCATTTCGTTTGTGACTTACAATATCTTGCTAAAAGAATGAAGCATTTCGTTTGTGTTCCAGTATCTTGCTAAAAGAATGAAGCATTTCGTTTGTGGCTTCCAGTACCTTGCTAAAAGAATGAAGCATTTCGTTTGTGACTTCCAGTATCTTGATAAAAGAATGAAGCATTTCGTTTGTGATCTCCTGTATCTTGCTAAAAAAGAATGTACTTGATGCTATGTTTTCGGAGTGCCTTACAAGTCCCCACATGCACTTTGTGGGGCTTGTGAGCGTAGCGCGCCGTAGAAAACATAGCATCATGTACATTCTTTTTTTACAAACTAAATTCACAAACGAAATGCTTCATTCTTTCTTTCAAACTAAAACCACAAACGAAATACTTCATTCTTTCTTTCAAACTAAAACCACAAACGAAATACTTCATTCTTTTTCAAACTCATTAGCCTTCGATGTGGTCAATGTTGCGAAGTAAGAAGCGTTCGCCTTCATTTCCATCAATTTTTACTTCATTTAAGACAAGAGTATTTATGTTATTAGCGAAAAGGCCTAATAATGTAGTGTGTTCAGCACCATCCATCATTGCTGGTTGTCCTGCAACTGGATTTTCTGCATAATTTATCGAAACATGGTCAAAAGTAACTTTTTTTATCTTTTGTTCTGGCAATCCATACATATAAGCTGCAGCTGCATGACAGTTCGTACATTCAATATTTTTAAATGTTAGCTCACCAATATAAGGTGTTCTAGCATCTACTGGATACATGTCTTTACTTTGCACGTATTCACTATGCCCATCTGGATCGCAAAAATAAAAGCAATTGATAACAACTGGAGTCATAACATGATCCATATAAATGTTTTCGAATTGAATACCATCAACAATGGCATCTTCACCACGTCCTCGTCTTGTTTTAATTCGAAGACCTCGATCCGTATGAAGGAACAGACATTCGCGAACTACCAGATTCTTTACACCACCTGCCATCTCAGAACCTATTGTAATCGAACCATGTCCATCTCTCATACAGCACTGACGAATCATCAAGTTTTCAGATGCTCTCTTGTGTTTAGCTCCCATATAGATTTTACCAGATTTAATTGCAATACAATCATCACCCAAAGAGAAATAAACACCGATGATATCAACATTACGACAAGATTCTGGATCTAATCCATCGGTATTTGGTGAATCTTTTGGATTTAATATTTGTAAATCAATAAATCTTAAATAATCTGAGAAGTAAGGGTGGATATTCCAGGATGGGCTATTCATAACCTTAATACCTTGTATTGTTACATTTTCACAGTGATTTAAGAAAATTAAACGTGGTCTCCAAGCAATGTTTCGAATCTTTGCATTCTTCCACCAGTTTTCGTGATTTGCGCATCCGTCGATCGTTCCTTGACCTGTAATCATAACATTGGATACATTGATTCCGGTAATAATACCAGAAAAACAATCCAGTGGATTACCTTCCCATGTACCTAGGTTATATTCACTAGTTTCATCATAGCTTTCGATTCTACCCGGTAAAATTGGGAATCGATTACGATCTGTGATTGCTGATAACACAGCATCTTTTGCTAATTCTATCTTAATATCACTCTTTAAGAATAAAGAAGTAATCTTATAAACACCTTCTGGAATTAACACACGACTATCTTTCGGACAAGCATTGATTGCACACTGTATAAAAGTTGTATCATCACTTATCCCATCACCCTTTGCGCCAAAATCTCTTACATTCAGTGTAACAAATTCATAAGATGTCTTGATTGCTACTTCCTCTGACTTTAGACTAACACCATTGCTATCAATCTTAGCAATATAAATTGTATATTCCGTATCAGGAGTTAAATCATAGATTGATTGTACAACTCGATTACTCTTTCCATAGCTTTCCCCATTTAAAAATATCTCATATTCCTCACTGGTATTATAATAGCCTTCATTCAATAATTCGATGACTGCTGTCCTAGCAGTAACTAATAATACATTAAAATCCATAGTGAACTCCAATCTCTCTTATTCTAGATAAGAGCATAAGTCATAAGCAGAATTCCAAGCCCTTCCTTATCCTCTCCTTGGTTAGCTAATAATTTGTCTGTCGCCTGATAAAACATCTCCTTACCGATTTTTTCATACTTTTCAGGTAATAAAGCCTTGCTTTTACAACCTTTTAGTATCGAATATGCTACCCTAAGGCAATCACTATTTACTACTGGCAATTTCCTATGAACAGCATCTTTTAACCAAGTTTTGATCTGTGCATAATATTCATAAATTTCTTCAGACATACAGGTTATTGTATCCGCTAAAGTCATCATAAAGGTACATCGGTCATATAGTTCAACTGTATTTTTAATTAACATCTGATCAAGTAAATATCTTAATTGATTTATAATATCAATATAGTGTTCTTTTTTATTATAATTTGTCTCATACCATGCGTAGACAGGTATTAGCTCATAAGCCTCAATTGCTGTAATCATTGAGCCATCCTCATGCACTAAAATACCATCAATGTTCTTTGCGTTCATAATATAAGCCATTATCTTTTTAATTGCTGTCATATAGCAATCTTTTTGTGTCTTCTCAAACAAGAAACGTAAAGCATTACCCAACTTACATAAATCTGCACTATCTGCAGATATCCTTACTTCCATATATTTCTCAATTTTTTTCAATATCTCAGGATTATTATTCTTTCGATATAATCCTATACAACCGTTGATAAACATACTGTCTTCTTGTGTAATTCCATCATGAAACGTATACTCATTTACTATCTTTTGTAACTCATGCTCCAAATTCATCTAAACGTACCATAACCTTTCTCGAGATAGACTATTGACTAAGCAAACTTATGCCTTTCACACTTTATATACTTGTGAATCTACATTAAATGTTTTAGGTCACATGCATCCATATCATCAAAGTCTTGATTTTCACCAACCATACCCCAGATAAAGGTATATGCTTTTGTACCACAACCAGAATGAATGGACCAGCTTGGAGAAATCACCGCTTGTTCATTCCTCATGATAATATGTCTTGTTTCGGATGGCTCACCCATATAGTGGAATACCATATCGTTTTCATCCATATCAAAATATAGATAAACCTCCATACGGCGATCATGAGTATGGCAAGGCATTGTATTCCACACACTACCTGGTTTTAGTTGAGTCATACCCATAACTAATTGGCAGCTTTCCACTTGTCCAGGTAAAATATATTTACAAATGACACGATGGTTTGCTCCCTCAAGGGAACCTAATTCCACACTAATACAGTTCTCTGGTTTGATTAAAACAGTTGGGTAAGTTGTATGAGCTGGCGCAGAATTGATATAGAATTTGGCTGGATTACTCGCATCTGTACTTTCAAATGTAATATCTTTCGCTCCCATACCAATATACATACCATCTTTATGCTCTAATTCGTAAATAATTCCATCAACTGTTATTAAACCTTTACCACCAATGTTTATAATCCCCATTTCTCTTCTCTGTAAAAAGTACTCTGCACGGAGCTCATCCCCAGCTGTAAGTTTTAAAGTACCATTAACAGGAACAGCTGAGCCTGTAATAATACGGTCAATGTGACTGTAAATAAGCTTAATATCGTCTACTTGAAATAAATCGCCAATTAAAAACTCCTCACGAAGTCGCTCTGTTGTATAATGTTTTACGTCTTTCGGTGACGCTGCAGTTCTTAATTCCATCTTATGCCTCCATATAATGTATTGTTTATAGTGCGACGAAAGGCTAAGGAAATAGGAAAAAGATTTCCTTGAATTTCTTAGCCTTTGTCTAATCTGTACGTCATCCTACGTACATTCTATCATAAAAATAAGTCAAAACCTTATCATATTTGCATATTTTGTAATTGTTATGTTACTTAAATCATCATTTTATGACAAAATAAGCATGTCTTATCTTTGTACACGACCTGAACCATCACCAGCGCAAAGTGCATCTACTTCAGCGCGTGTTACAAGGTTGAAATCTCCAGGTATTGTGTGCTTTAATGCAGAAGCTGCTACACCAAATTCAAGAGCAGACTTAAAGTCTTTACCATCTACTAAACCACAGATTACACCACCTGCGAAGGAGTCACCACCACCTACACGGTCAACAATTGGAGTAATTCTGTATTTTCTTGAATGATAGAACTCTTTAGTTTCACCGTTGTAGATACAAGCAGACCAGCCGTTATCAGAAGCAGAGTAGCTTTCTCTTAAAGAACTGATTACATATTTGAAGTTGAACTTTTCTACCATCTGCTTGAAGATGTCTTCGTATCCAGCAAGTTCTAAATCACCACTTGTAACATCAGTGTTACCTGGTTTAAAACCAAGAACTTTTTCTGCATCTTCTTCGTTACCGATACAAACATCAACATATTGCATAAGGTTTGTCATAACCTTCTGAGCTTTTTCAGAGGACCATAATTTTTTACGGAAGTTTAAGTCTACAGAAACAGTAATTCCTTTTGCTTTTGCTGCCTTTAAAGCTGCTTCTGTAACTTCTGCTGCTTTATCAGATACTGCTGGAGTGATACCTGTGAAGTGGAACCAATCAGCACCTTCAAAAATTTTATCAAAATCAAAATCAGATACACTAGCTTCAGCAATTGCAGAGTGTGCACGGTCATAAACTACTTTAGACGCTCTCATAGCAGCACCTGTTTCTAAGAAATAGATACCAAGTCTATCACCACCGTAAGCTACGTTAGAAGTGTCTACGCCTTGCTTCTTTAATGCAGCAACTGCACATTCACCGATTTCATTTTTAGGAACACGAGTTACGAAAGAAGCGTCATGTCCATAGTTAGCTAAGGATACTGCTACATTTGCTTCTCCACCACCATAACAAACATCGAATTGATCTGCCTGAATAAATTTCTGATTACCTGGGGTAGATAATCTTAACATAATTTCACCCATTGTTACTACTTTAGCCATTTTAATAATCTCCTTTATAATAAATATTTATTTTAGACTTCTCTAAACTTAAAGTGTTACACCCTGTTTGAAGATAGCCATATCATGAAAACCTGCTTCTTCTGATTTTACCTTCTTACCAGAAGCAACTGCTAATACATATTGGAACAACTCTTCTCCTAAAAGGTCAAGTGTCTTTCCTTCTATTAGTGTTCCCGTGTTAAAATCAATCCAGTTTGACTTCTTTGTTGCCAAAGGTGTATTCGTGGATATCTTCATCGTTGGAACCGGGGACGCAAATGGTGTTCCACGTCCTGTTGTGAATAAAACCATATGACAACCTGAAGCTGCTAATGCTGTAGAAGCTACCAAGTCGTTGCCTGGAGCACTAAGTAAGTTCAAACCTTTTGTCTTTACCGTTTCCCCATACTTAAGGACATCCTTAACCGGAGCAGATCCTGACTTTTGTGTACAACCTAGCGATTTATCTTCAAGTGTTGAAATACCACCCTTTTTATTTCCTGGGCTTGGATTTTCATATATCGTCTGATTATGACTCGTAAAATAGTTTTTAAAATCATTAATCATATCAACAGTTTTATCAAATAACTCTTTATTTTCACAACGAGCCATTAATAACGTTTCTGCACCAAACATTTCTGGAACTTCTGTCAATACTGTTGTTCCACCTTGTGCGATTAGAATATCAGAGAATTTACCAACGGTTGGGTTTGCAGTAATACCTGACATACCATCAGAGCCACCGCACTTCATACCAATGATTAATTCATCTGCTCCGATAGGTTCACGTTTGAATTTCTTTGCATAAGCAACCAATTCGTCCATTAATCTATCTGCAACTTCCATCTCATCTTCTACATCCTGACATTGCAAGAACTTTACACGATTTTCATCGTATTCTCCGATGTAACGCTTTAATTCTGTTATATTGCTGTTTTCACAGCCAAGTCCAAGAACTAAAACACCAGCAGCATTCGGATGATTGATTAAGTCTGCTAATATAGTTCTCGTATTTTCTTGGTCATCTCCCATCTGAGAGCATCCGTAAGGATGTGGAAATGCAATGATATCTTCTACAGTATCCGTGGCTTTTTCTTTAAATTTCTTTTCCATTGCAGAAGCAATGTTATTGACACAACCTACAGTCGGAACAATCCAGATTTCATTACGAATACCGACTTTACCATTATCACGGCGATAACCATCAAAAGTCAACTTCTCGCGAGGCTCTAATGGTGCACAATCTGGTTCATAACGATAGGTCAACAAATCACCGAGATTTGTTTTCACATTTTGTGTATGAATCCATGCTCCAGCATCTACAGGTTTTGTCGTATGTCCAATCGGAAAACCATATTTAATTACATTTTGATTTTCTTCTAATGCGACTAACGTAAATTTATGTCCACGAGGAATGTCTTCTTTTAAGATTACCATAACGCCATCAATATGAAAAGACATCCCTCTGGTTAAATCTGTAAGAGCAACTGCAACATTGTCCTTACTGTTGATTTTTACAAACTCTTGCATGCTAAACTCCCTTTCGACTATAGGTTTTCCATCGCCTTACGCATACCATTTGCTTTGATATCATCTAGATATCCTGCTACACAATCAACTAAACCAGCAATTTTAGTTAAATCCTCACCAAAGAAATCTACATTGCCTAAGTATTTTTCCGTAAATTCTTTGCTTGATTTGGAGGAATTCTCTTTGAAGAATTCTAAAGCTTTTGCATCATCTAATACTTTATATTCTTCCTCTCCTCGATGTCCAATTAATGCATTATCTCTAATTTCAGTTCCAGTATAAAAACTCATTAATGCTGCTAATGAGAATCCTAAATGCTTCGGAATTTCATTGAATTTCTCAACATACCCCTTTAATGATGGCATACAGCGTGATTTCCATTTGGATACCGAATTTAAGGATATGCTTAATAAGGCATGCTTAATAAATGGATTTTCAAAACGTTCAATTACAGCGTTTGCAAATGCCTCACACTCTTCTTTTGGTAAAGAAAGTGTTGGAATAATTTCTTCAAATACAGTACTCATGAAGAACTTACGAATTGTTGGATCTTCCATGGACTCAAGAACATAATCGTTTCCTGCAAGATAGGATGCTAAAACGAAAGAGGTATGTGCACCATTTAAGATTCGAACTTTTCTTTCTCTATATGGTTTCTGATTATCAGTAAAGATAACTGGAAGTCCTGCTTTGTCAAGTGGTAATTCCGCCGAGATGTCTTTATCGCTTTCAATCACCCAAAGAGCAAATAATTCTCCTGTATCTAATAAGTTATCTTTGTATCCTAATTCTTCCCACATAGCATCAACTTCATCTTTAGGATAACCAGTAACGATACGATCAACTAAAGTAGAACAAAAGATACAAGCTTCATCCACCCAGTTTTCGAAATCGGAGCCTAAGTTCCAAAGTTGTGCAAACTGGTGAACGCATTCTTTTAAGGCAACACCATTATTCTCAATTAATTCACACGGAATAATGATTAAGCCTTTGCTAACCTCACCATTAAAATGTTGAAAACGGTCAAACATAAATTTTGTTAATTTACCAGGATAAGTTTTTGGAGGAGCAGCATCAATTTTATCTGTATCATCATAAACAATACCAGCTTCGGTTGTATTAGATACGATAAAACGTAAAGTTTCACATTTTGCATAATCTTCATATTTATCGAAATTATTTACAGTATCCACGGCATCAGATACGCATGTAATGATTCGATTGATCACCTTAGTTTCACCATCTTCTTTGCCACGTAAAGATAATGTATACTGGCATTCCTGTTCGTGGAACATATTTAAGTTACCAAATGCAATCGGTTTTACGATAACAACACTACCATCGAAAACGCCTTTTTCATTTGCTACATCAATCATATGATCTACGAAACCACGAAGGAAATTACCTTCTCCAAACTGAAGAACCTTTACTGGTCTTTCCTTTGCTTTGGAAATTGACTTATTAAGAATGTTCATTACTGTTTCTCCTTTAATCTGTCGTATAAATGAAAAGAGCGTAATTTTAACTCTTTTTTTCAATAATTACTTACATATATGCCCTGTTATGTATCAACTTTATCGTACAACAAAGTCTTATTCTTCTTTCATAAAAATGAAACTTATTGATGAACTTCATATTGCGAAAAAAGGTACAAGGGAATATAATGAAAGCGTTTACATAGATGATTTTAATCGTTTTATCCTGTTATGTCAATGCTTTTTCCGTGATTTTTTTATTATAGAAATATTGACGAAAATTAAAATAAAATCTTAATACAATTTACTCTTGTAAGCTCATTTACAGTATAGTATAATTACTATTACCAGGTTAAAAATGTGTTTATATTCTGTAAGCGCTTACACTTCGATTTAATAAAAGTACTTACACTTTTTTCAAGGAGGAGTAGATAAAATGAATATTTATGACGTATCTCAAAAGGCAGGCGTTTCAATTGCTACCGTATCTCGTGTCATCAATGGAAATCCAAATGTTAGTGAGAAAACGAAACAAAAAGTACTTGATGTTATGAAGGAAATAGGCTATACCCCGAACGTATTTGCACGTGGTCTCGGATTGAATACAATGCAAACAATTGGAATAATGTGTGCAGATTCTTCTGATATCTTTTTAGCTAACGCTGTTTACTATTTAGAACAAAATTTACGTAAAAATGGATATGACTCATTTTTATGTTGTACTGGTTATGATTTACATACAAAACAGAAATACCTCAAATTACTCTTAAGCAAACGTGTTGATGCAGTCGTAATGGTTGGGTCTAATTTTCTAGAGCAAAACAAGAAGGATAATTCTTATATCATAGAAGCAGCCGAGAAAGTTCCAATTATGCTAATTAATGGGTATATTAATCATCCACGTATCTACTGTATTCTTGGGGATGATCATCAAGCTGTTTTCGATAGCGTTAATAAATTGATTGCTCAAGGAAGACGTCGTATTCTGTATTTGTATAATACGAGAACCTTCTCGAGTATGAATAAATTTAGTGGGTATAAAGCAGCACTTGCAGCAAATAATATACCACTTAACGAGGACCTAATTCAAATGTGTCCTAATACAGTTGCAGATGTCAAAAACCTATTAACCTCCTTAGCTGCGAAAGGTTTAAAATACGATGGAGTTATCGCAACAGAAGATTTATTGGCGATTGGCGCTGTAAAATTTATTAAAAAGGCTGGTATCAGCATACCAAAGGAGTGCAGCATTATTGGGTATAATAATTCTATACTTGCTACATGCTGTGACCCTGAACTAACATCAATTGATAATCATGTTGAACCTCTTTGTGTTAGTACAATCACGTCCTTAATGCGTGTGTTGTCCGGCAATGAGGTACCAAATAGAACAACAATATCAAATGACTTGTTTTTAAGAGAGACTACTGATTTTAAATAGTTTCTTAACATAACTTAACTGATCAAGGAGACTTACTTATGAAACCATTTATGGACAAAGATTTCTTATTATCTAACGAAACTGCAAAAATCTTATATCATGATTATGCAGCTAAAATGCCAATTATCGATTACCACTGTCACATTAATCCACAGGAAATTGCACAAGATCGTCACTTTGACACAATTACCCAAGTATGGTTAGGTGGAGACCATTATAAATGGCGACAGATGCGTTCCAATGGTATTGAAGAAAAATTCGTTACGGGAGATGCAACTGATTTCGAAAAGTTCCAAAAATGGGCTGAAACTTTACAAAAAGCAATTGGTAACCCACTTTATCACTGGAGCCATCTAGAATTACAAAGATATTTCAATTACCACGGAACTCTCGGTGCTAAAACTGCAAAAGAAGTTTTTGAATTATGTAATGAAAAATTACAAGAATCCGATATGAGCGTTCGTGGCTTAATTAAGCAATCTAATGTTGAAACGATATGTACAACGGATGATCCAATCGATTCCTTAGAGTGGCATACAAAGATTGCGCAAGATAAATCTTTTCATGTTAAAGTTTTACCTGCTTGGAGACCAGACAAAGCAATGAACATTGAAAAGCCAGAGTTTGTTGACTATCTTACGAAATTATCCAAAGTAAGCGGAGTAACAATTAAAAACTTTGAAGACTTAAAAGAAGCTTTAAAAGTTCGTTTAGCTTTCTTTGATTCCATGGGCTGTAAGATTTCTGACCACGCATTGAATTATGTAATGTATCAACCTGCTACGAAGGAGCAAGTTGAAGAGATTTTTGCTAAGAGAATGAATGGCGAAGACATTACAACACTAGAAGAATTACAGTTCAAAACTGCCTTTATGATATTTATGGGAAAAGAATATCATAGACTTAATTGGGTTATGCAGCTACATTATGGTACAAAGAGAGACAATAATGTATTGCGTTATAATCAATTAGGTCCTGATACTGGATTTGACTGTATCAATACCGAAAGTTCTTCTGCTGAGATGGCTGATTTCTTAAATGCGTTAAATTCAACTGATCAATTACCAAAAACAATTATTTATTCTTTAAATCCAACCGATAATGCTGCAATTGGCACAATCTTAGGATGTTTCCAGGATTCAACTACGGTTGGTAAGATTCAGCAAGGTTCTGCATGGTGGTTCAATGATAACAAAACTGGAATGCAAGAACAGATGATTTCTTTGGCGAATTTAGGATTACTTGCAAACTTTGTTGGTATGTTGACTGACTCAAGAAGTTTCTTATCTTATACTCGTCATGAATATTTCCGTCGTATTCTCTGTGATTTAATTGGAACATGGGTAGAGAACGGCGAATATCCTAATGATATAGAATTTTTAGGTCAGATGGTTCAAGACATCTCCTATTACAATACAAAACGTTATTTCGGTTTCTAACTCATGATGATGATGTTGGGGACAAATGTCCTTAAAAAAGAAGTCTGACGTCATTTTGCACAAAGAAATGTTATGAACATGGGATGACAAACATAATTTATACGCAACACGCTCTCGCTTGAATGAAGTTCTAAGCGGTACATAAGGGCCTAAAATACAGGCCCTAAGTACCGACGACTTTATAACAGTATGCTTATGAATATGTTTGTCATCCCATTATTTTACAAACTGATTGCGTGCAAAATAGCGAATGAAGTTTTTACATGTTTTTTATCGCCAATATAAAAATAAATAATTTTTTAGAAAAATGTACTTGTATTTTCTCTCCTGATATAGTATGATAAATAGTTGAAAAAACATTGGAGGTGCTTAATGAAACACATTATCAGTCCCCTAGATTTATCAATTACGGAACTCGCCGAGGTGCTTGATTTAGCAGATCATATTATTGAGAATCCAAAGCTCTACTCGGAATGTTGTCACGGTAAAAAACTTGCTACTCTCTTTTATGAGCCGAGTACAAGAACAAGACTTAGTTTTGAAGCCGCCATGCTGAATCTTGGAGGCAGTGTATTAGGTTTTTCTTCTGCTGATTCTTCTTCAGCTGCGAAAGGTGAAAGCGTTGCTGATACCATTCGTGTAGTTTCTAGTTATGCAGATATTTGTGCTATGCGTCATCCTAAGGAAGGTGCTCCTTATGTCGCTTCTACTTTCTCTTCTATTCCAGTAATTAATGCCGGTGATGGTGGTCATAATCATCCAACCCAAACTCTCACAGATTTATTAACAATAAAGAAATTAAAAGGGCGTTTAGATAACTTAACAATTGGTTTTTGTGGTGATTTAAAATTTGGTCGTACCGTTCACTCACTAATCAATGCAATGGTTCGTTATCCTAACGTCAAATTTGTGCTCATTTCTCCTGAAGAACTAAAGATTCCAGCCTATTTACGGGAAGAAGTATTAGATGCAAACAACATCGAATACGAGGAAGTAAAAAAACTTGACGATGTGATGCCTGAGCTTGATATGCTTTACATGACTAGAGTGCAGAAAGAACGATTCTTTAACGAAGAGGATTACATACGTTTAAAGGATAGCTTTATCTTAGATTTACAAAAACTTGAGAATGCAAAATCTGATATGCTTATAATGCATCCACTTCCTCGAGTAAATGAAATTGCAACTGAAGTAGATAATGACCCTCGCGCAGTTTACTTTAAGCAAGCAGAATTTGGAGTTTACGTACGAATGGCTCTAATTATGAAACTTCTTAATATTACGGTATAGAAAGGAGAACCACTATGTTGAATATTGGTGGACTTAACCAAGGTGTCGTAATCGATCACATTGTAGCTGGCGGTGCCATGAAAATCTATGAGTATCTCCAATTAGAAAAACTAGATTGTAGTGTTGCCATTATTAAAAATGCTCGAAGCAATAAGATGGGCAAAAAAGATATTATTAAAATCGAAGGACCAATTATGGTTGATCTTGATATGATGGGTGTTTTAGATCCAAGCTTAACCATCAACATTATTGAAGATGGTCAGATTATTGAGAAGCGTCACTTAAATCTCCCAGAATCTGTTACAGGAATCATCGTATGCAAAAATCCAAGATGTATCACTTCGATTGAGCAAGGACTTCCGCATAGATTTAGACTCACGGATCGTGCCAAGGGAGTTTATCGCTGTATCTATTGCGAACAGGCATTTAAAAGACCGTAGACTGACGTCATTTTGCACAAGGAAATGTTAGGAGTATGGGATGATAAACATAATTTATACGCAACACGCTTTCGCTTGAATGAATAACGTCACACTTTAATAAAAAGAACTCCATAATATATTTTCTTCAGCGCGCTACGCTCACAAACCCACGAAGGACCGTGGGACTTGTAAGGCCTACGAAAATATATTATGGAGTTCTTTCTTATAAAGGTTTTCTAAAAACACGAACTTAGATAAGTAATAGCTTCTCGCAACCCATATACTCAAAGTTATCAACTAGGCCATCCACTTCTGGTCTCCACTCCTCATATTTCACACCAAAACAACAGGCTTGCCATAATGGAATCAATACCATTGCTGCTACATCCTTACGATAATCCTTCAAGCAATCCTCCCACGTATATCCTGTTACACCGTATTGGACTAACTTTTCATAATAGTATTTTACTAATTTAAGCTGCATTTCTTTTTTTAGCTGCTCTGGAAATGAAACTCTGGTTAAGTGAGCCAAATCTCCTGTTCCATAACCCTCGCTCCAAAACTGAAAGTCTACAATCACTGGAAGTTTTTTTTCATCCTTAGATATCATAAAATTATAGATATGAGAATCACCATTGCAAATAGTCACATTTTCTTTTAAATGATTCTTTACAATACGTTCTCTCATCAATTCATCATTAATCTTCATCGCTTGCTTGAAGATTTTCTCTATTCTTTCATTAAAGTTGTCTCCATACTCTCGAAGAAAGTGTTTTAAGTGTTCATGATTCTCTTGAATCGATCTGTCTAAATCATCGGAATTACACATTTTAATTTGATTGGTATTTTGATTATAGTTATTCCAAAATTTTGCATGCAATTTAGCTAGACTCTCTGCACAAGAAAACCAATATTCTTCTTCACACATCTTTTCTTGACTAAGCATTTGATAAGAATCTGAGATATCCTCTAAAATGATAACAAAATCTTTTGTTTCAGTGTTAACGTACGCATCATAGCATGTTGGAATCGGTATATTTTCACATTTACTAGCATGCACAAATTGATAGAAATATCCTTCTCTCAAACTCATTTCACAATAACCATTCCTGTTATCGTTCGTTGTTACTGTTTTTATAAATAATTTTTTTATGTAATTACTACTAGGAGACTCAATTCGAACTTCAGCCTTCATTGTTAATGCAGTATTCGACTCAACCACATCTGTAATTTGAATATCACGAATGTACTCTTCTTTTGATAGCTTTAGTATTTCACTTACATACTCTTTCTCAATCACAGGATTATGCTGCATTATCTTTTTATAGACAGAGTTGTTTTTGTAACTCATATTATTTTCTTCCTTTCTGTTCTATTCGCCTTCTGATTCTGGAGTATTAAATAGTTAAAGGCGATATTTAGTATTCCTGAATATCGCCTATCTAGCTAATTAATCATTATATCTACCTAAGGTGCAACAACATCATGAAACTCACTACTAGAATAATCCTGTGATGACGCCATCATCATTCACATCAATACGCTCAGCTGCTGGTACTTTTGGCAAACCCGGCATTGTCATAACCGTACCAGTAATTGCAACGACAAAACCTGCACCTGCAGATACATACACATCACGAATGTTTACCGTAAATCCAGTTGGACGACCAAGTTTCGCCGGATCATCAGAGAGAGAATACTGGTTTTTCGCCATACATACTGGAAGATTGCCAAATCCAAGCTCGGTCAGTTGGGCTACTTGTTTTGCAGCTGCTGGATCAAATGTAATACCGTCAGCGCCGTAGATTTCCTTTGCAATTGTCTCCATCTTATCTTTTAAAGGCATCTCATCTGGATAAAGTGGTTTGTAATTGCTTGGCTTTGTTTCCATTGTCTTTAATACTTTACTTGCAAGGTCAATTCCACCTTCCCCACCTTTTTCCCATACTTCAGACAAAGAGAATTCACAACCGCGCTCGATACAGAAGCTCTTAACATAATCTAGCTCAGCCTCCGTATCCGTAGAGAATTTATTTAATGTAACAACAACTGGTACACCATATCTTTGAATATTCTCGATGTGCTTCTCAAGGTTAACAATACCTGCCTTTAAAGCATCTAGGTTTTGGGTTCCTAATTCTGTCTTTGGAACACCACCATTGTATTTTAAAGCACGAACAGTTGCTACTAAGACAACAGCATCTGGTTTTAATTTTGCCATACGGCACTTAATATCCATGAATTTTTCAGCACCTAAGTCTGCGCCAAAACCTGCCTCAGTTACGACAACATCAGCTAATTTTAAAGCTGTTTTCGTAGCACGAACCGAATTACAACCATGTGCAATATTAGCAAATGGTCCACCATGAATAATTGCAGGCGTATTCTCTAGTGTTTGGATTAAATTAGGTCGAATCGCATCCTTTAATAAAGCTGCCATTGAACCAACTGCATTGATGTCCTTAGCGGTAACTGGTTTCCCATCATACGTATAAGCTACAATAATTCTACCAAGTCGAGCCTTTAAGTCCTTCATATCATCTGCAAGACATAAGATAGCCATAATCTCCGAAGCTACTGTAATAATAAAGTGATCTTCACGTACAACACCGTCTGCTTTTCTTCCTAATCCAACTACAATATTACGTAGAACTCGATCATTCATATCAAGACAACGTTTCCATACAATCTGGTTGGTATCAATGCCAAGTGTATTTCCTTGTTGAATATGATTGTCTAACATTGCTGCTAATAAATTATTTGCTGATGTAATAGCATGAAAATCACCTGTGAAATGAAGGTTCAAATCCTCCATTGGAACAACCTGAGCATATCCACCACCAGCTGCACCACCTTTAATACCAAAACAAGGACCTAAAGAAGGTTCACGAAGTGCAATCACTGCCTTCTTATTCATGAGCCCAAGTGCCTGTCCTAGTCCGACAGTTGTTGTTGTTTTTCCTTCACCTGCTGGTGTTGGATTAATTGCAGTCACCAATACAAGCTTACCATCGTTTCGATCCTTTATCTCATTCCAAAGTTCATCTGTAAACTTTGCTTTATACTTACCATAATAATCTAAATAGTCCTCTGTAATATCAAGTTTTTTTGCAACTTCGCGAATATGTATCATCTTCGCTTCCTGAGCAATTTCTATATCCGACTTCATAGGTAATCCTCCCTTCCATTTGTTTTCATTATATCAAATAAGCTAAAAAAATAAACCCTTTTTGATTATTAATTATATTTGTTTTACTAATTATATTGACTTATGAGTAATACGAAGGCTTCTTGTCTTAGTGCAGTAATTTTTAAAGTTATTGTTGTCTAGGCGAAAAGGATATCCGAAAAATTACATTCGTCATTTTGCACATAAGTAGGCTTACTTAATATGGGATGACAAACATAATTTAGGAGCATACTGTTATGAAGTCGTCGGTACTTAGGGCCTGTATTTTAGGCCCTTACGTACCGTTACGAACTTCATTCAAGCGAAAGCGTGTTGCGGATAAATTATGTTTGACATCCCATACTCATAACATTTCTACGTGCAAAATGACGTCAAACATCAGTTATTATGTATGTCAAAAGGCTGAGTTTACTCAATCATTGCTACTAATGATGGAGTACTCAGCTTCTTTTTCATTTGCATCCTAAAGTAAGCATGCATTACTTTTTTTAGTTCATACCGTTGTTATTGGAACAATAATAGTATACCACAATCCCCTATATTTTCATTCTGAGGTTAATGGTAAATAAGGATAATTTCTTATATTTTACCTATTTTTCCTTTTATATATCACAAAGCTGCTGTTTGATATACTTGAGGTATTCCAATACAAGATTGATATCAGTACATTGATATAACATTCTAGCACCAACTACATCTTCGATTTCATTAAAGATCAGCTCTCCATCATCTCCAATGATAAAATCAATGCCCACTAAGTCAAAAGAAAATTTTTGCAATATTTTCTCAACAATCTCTCGTTCTACTTCCTTCAATTCATATTCTTGAACCGTTCCACCTAAAGAATAATTCGCTTTAAATCCATCACTTGACGTACGGAGAATTGCACTTAATATGTTATTTCCTAAAACATAAACTCTAAGATCTTGATGTCTCATACCGACAAGTGGCTGTACAACATAATCAGAAGTAGTAGTATCTATAATTTCATTAACCAAAGTGTCTATCGTATGAATCAAAAATACTTCTTGTCCACCATGCCCATCTACTGTTTTCACTACAGCAGGTAATTCTATATGTTCAAGGACTTGACCAAAATCATTATGCTTACAACAGATGGTTGGAATCATCGGAATATGAAGTGGCACTATCTCTTGGTAAGTTCTTGCTTTATCATTACATATCTCTGATATGATTGCACGATTAAAAACACGAATGCCCATAGACTCAAGAAATCTTGACAACTTAGGTTCAATAGCTCGAATAATCGCCGCCCTAGGTAACTCAACTTGCTGATTATTGCGTAAAAGAATAAAGGTTCCTTCTTTGCATATCATCGTAAGCTCGTTGGTTAAAACTAATTCAATTTCTAATCCTACTTCTTTTCCAAGTTGCAAGTACTGATTGATATACCATTCATTCTTTTTCACATCATTTGATTGATAGATTAACCACAGTGTCATCTTTTGTCCTCCTAATTGGTAAGTATCGAGCCTTTGATAAAATTGATTATTTCATTTGCAGTATTAACTTTTGTGCACTCATAAATATTTTTAAAATGTGCATTGGAATTGACTTCACAAACAATTGGTTCCCCATCTTCGCCAAATAATAAGTCCACACCTGCAAACGATAAATCTAGGATTTTACAACAATATACTGCTAGGGTAATTTCTTCTTTGGTTGGATGATAACACTTCATATGTCCACCATTTGATATATTTGCTCTAAAATCGCCATTGACAGAATAACGATACATCGAAGCGACTACTTTATCTCCGACAACTTGTAAACGAACATCTTTACCTGCACTACATTCGATAAACTCCTGAAATAACAAAGGTTTCGGTCCTATTTCGTGTATCAAAGTTAACAATTCTTGATGATTGTGCACAAGATAAACCTGAGCACCAAAAGAACCAAAGCATTCTTTTACGACAAATGGAAACCTAAGCTCCTCTTCAACACTCATTAAAAAAGTATAGTTCGTGTATCCGATATTGGGATATGTCATTGGAGCTAAGATCGTTTTTGGCATTCGTATTTTATGGTGTTGTAAAATCAGATGAGTTTTTGCTTTATCATCGCAGTTAGCAATTGCTTTCGAACAATTAAATACTCGCAAACCAAGTAGTTCAAGATGCATTGCCAAATTAATATCTTTATCCCAGAAAAGAACAAAATCATATGTCTTTAATGCTATGTTATCTTCATCCATACTTTGAAGCTTAACCAAACATTGTGCATTCGTCATGAAATCTAATGATACCTCTGCATCTTTCGCTGCTTGAAGTAGCCATTCTGTATGTTCCGAATACTTATTTGTATTTAAAAATTCATTTACAATCAATAAACCTTTCATAAAGCCCTACTTTCCCAACCAAATCTTAACCTGCATATCGTATTCTACCGTTACGCTTACACTCTTAGCGATTCATTGTCTCATTTAAATGGAAAGGCGCCAAAAAAGGCGCCCAATCCTTATACATATTCATCCACATAAGCTTCAAATTCTTCAAGTGACATCAATATTTTTCTTGGTTTTGTTCCTTCTTCTGGACCAACAACCCCTGCGTCAGCAAGTTGTTCCATAATACGTGCAGCACGGTTAAAACCGATTTTATAGACACGTTGTAGCATACCAATGGATGCCTTATCCTTATCGATGATAAACTTACCAGCTTCTACAAAATAATCGTCGCGTTCACTCGTACTAGCTGCACCTGTTACTTGCGAACTCTGAACACTTGCGATCTTATTGCTAATCTCATCACTATAGCCATGATCTGTGTTTTGATTCTTCAAGAACTCAACTACCGCACTAACCTCTTTATCGGAAACAAAAGCACCTTGAACACGAACAGGCTTCGGATAACCACTTGGGAAAAAGAGCATATCACCTTTACCTAATAATTTTTCAGCACCTGAACCATCAATAATCGTACGAGAATCAATCGCTGAAGACACTGAAAACGCAATACGAGATGGAACATTAGCTTTAATTAGGCCTGTAATTACATTAACAGAAGGTCTTTGAGTAGCAATAATAAGATGTAACCCAGCTGCACGAGCCATCTGTGCCAAACGACAAATCGCATCTTCCACTTCTCCTGGAGCTACCATCATTAGGTCCGCTAACTCATCGACAATAATAACAATCTGAGGAAGTTTTTGATAAGCTGGATCATGTAAATGCTCCACTTCCTTCACTCGTTCATTATAACCTTTTAAGTCACGAACTCCAAGCTCTGCAAACTTCTTATATCGGTCAGTCATCTCCATAACAGCCCAATTAAGAGCAGCACTTGCTTTTTTCGGATCAATTACTACTGGAATTAATAAATGTGGGATTCCATTATAAACACTAAGCTCAACCACCTTCGGATCGACCATAATCAGACGAACATCTGCTGGATTCGCCTTATATAGAATACTCATAATTAGTGTATTAATACATACGGATTTACCAGAACCCGTTGCACCAGCAATGAGTAAATGTGGCATCTTCGCAATATCAGTTACTACAGCTTGACCACCGATATCCTTACCAACGGCAAATGCAATGTCCGAAGGATGGCTCTTAAATTCTTTGATATCAAGAAGTTCTCGAAGCATAACTGCGGAATTCTCTTTATTCGGTACTTCAATACCAACCGCTGCTTTCCCTGGAATTGGGGCTTCAATACGAACATCTGCTGCTGCTAGATTTAACTTAATATCATCCGCTAAACCAGTGATTTTACTAACCTTAACACCCTGCTCTGGCTGTAGCTCATAACGAGTAACTGCTGGACCACATGATATGTTTGTAATTGTAACTCGCACACCAAAGCTCTCTAATGTACTCTTTAGTTTATTCGCTGTATCCTTCAAATCTTTATCTGACATACCCTTTTGATTTCCTTTTGGAATGCCGAGTAAAGTGATTGGTGGAAATTCATATTTCTTTTCTTGCTCTACCGACTGATTAATATCAAGTACTTCTTCGTTATGATTTGTCTTAGGTTGGGTTGTTAACGATGGATTTTGCTTAGAAACATCACATTCAGCTTTTGAACTAGCTGGTTGTCCATTCAAATTATGGTCCGAAAGAACTTCACCTGTTTCTGTATTAATTTCTTCCTTACCTTCATGATTTCGATCAAATCTAGCCACTGAATCATTTCGATGTTGTTGATCAAAAGTTGCCACCTCAGAATGTGGTGTAGAACCCCAATTACTAGTATTCGAGGAGTTTTCATTTCCTACACCAAATTTCTTATTCAACTCCTGTTCATAAATTGAATTCACATCCTCTATCATCTGTTCGGAAGGCCCAAAGTTCTGATCTTCTGACTTGATTTCTTGAAGCTCTACCTGATCCCTTCCACCATGGGAAATTGGTATCTCTTGAACATCCTCAAATTCTGATACTCGTAATTTTCCTTTGCGTTTCAACTCATCTAAGAAGCTACCTTTTTCTTGTGTCTCAGCCTCATTAAAATCATCTGAAAAATTATTTCCTTCTTTATTTCCAGGCTTACCTAACGTTACAATTCTAGGTTTCTTGTTCGATTCGCTGTATTCCATATCATCGATATCCATCTGCTCATATTCATCAGTATACAATGCTCGCTGTTCTCGATAATTATGGATTTTTTCTTCACCCATCTTACGAATCAAGGATAGGATTGCTTTCCCAGTAATAAATATCACACATAGCAATACAATTACGATTAGGATTAATACAGTAGCGATTGAACCAAAAAGGCGATTTAGTGGAACTGTAAGTACTGCACCTATTAATCCTCCACCACCCATACCCTTTCGGCATTCTGTATAATATTGGAAAAAACTCCATTCAGCTTCATATCCATAAATCATCTGTATCAATGCCGTAATGGCAAATAATAAAACAATGCAACCTATAATCTTACGCTTTGCGATTATATTACCACGGTTAGAAACAGAAAACGCAACTCCAAAGAACAATGCAAAAGGAAAGAGATATGTAAACGTTCCAAGCATACCAAATAGAAAATTATTAATCCAATCACCTAAAGGACCACACTTTTTAAAGTAACTAAGTACTAATAAAACTGATACTAAAAAAGTTAAAATTAATATAGCCTCATCTCTGATGGAATCCTTAGCTTTCTTTGTTTCTACCGTTTCAGTTTTACGCTTTTTTTCAGCTACAGAACGGTTTGCTTGGGTGCTCTTGTTTGCTCGAGTTGTCTGTTGTTTTCTTCCATCCGTTTTTTTTGCAGCCATTGAATTCCTCCTAACATCTTAAAAACTATAAAAAATGAGTTTACTAATAGGGTGTCAAAGTTTTTTCACCGTTACAGACTTCATTCAAGCGAAAGCGTGTTGCGGATAAATTATGTTTGTCATCACATATTTACAAAATTTCCATGTGCAAAATGACAAGGACTTTTAACACCTGAAACAAAACAATAGACCGAACGGAAACGAACGATCTATTGGTTGTCGATACCATAATTCTATTATAACTAGGATAACTTTATCTTGCAACTAAAAAGTAACCAATCACAAGACATCCCAAGCCAATCCTATACCAACCAAATGGTATAAATGTATTTCTCTTTAAGTAACTGAGTAAGAACTTGATTACAATAATCGATACTACAAATGCACTTAACATACCTAGAATTAGCACGAGTAATTCATTCGAAGTAAAATTCAATCCAAATTGGAAGATCTTTAACGCTGACATACCAAACATTACTGGTACTGCAAGATAAAAGGTAAACTCTGTCGCAGCTAACCTAGATGCACCAATTAACATAGCTCCTACAATTGTTGCTCCAGATCGTGACGTTCCAGGTATAATGGATAAAACCTGAAATAGGCCAATCATTAATGCCATCGAATATGTGATCTCAGAGATATGATTCACTTTCGCCTTCTTGCCTTTATGAAGCTTCTCGATAACAATAAAGAGAATACCATAAATAATTAACATAGCTGAAATCACATATGCACTCATATCTGGACTGTCTAGATATGTCTCTACAATATCATCAAATAAAAAGTACGCAACCGTACCTGGAATGATTGCTACCAAGATTTTAAACCATAAGTTCCAAGTATCTTTTTTACAAAAGTATTTTTCTTTTGCAGAGAACGGCCACAGTTTCTTAAAATATATAACGACTACTGCCATGATCGCCCCAAGCTGTATTACATACTCAAACATCTTCATAAAATCTTCGCTCATATTTAGCTTGATAAACTCATTGATTAATTTCAGATGTCCTGTACTACTAATCGGTAACCATTCTGTAATTCCCTCTACAATTCCAAGAAAAATTACCTTCAAAATCTCAAGAATATCCATATCTTATCTCCCTATAATTTCAAACTCTTAGTTATTCTACCACAACCAATATGGAAAAACAAGAGATAGACATTCCGCCTTTTTTCTTTACTTCTTTGTCATTTTCTTTATTACTTTGCCTTATTCTCTTCAATTAGAGAATGTAATTTTGCAATTGCCTGCTTAATTCCACCAATCTCGTTAATTAATCCTTCCTTTACACAATCTTGTCCGACAAGAATCGTTCCTAAATCTTTTGTCAAAATACCTGTTTTCATCATCATCTCTTCCATTCGTTCTTTTTTCAAGTTTGAATGTTGACTTACAAAGCCGACAATGCGATCTTGAATCAGATGAAAATACTCAAATGTTTGAGGTGCTCCAATTACCATTCCTGACATACGTACCGGATGAATAATCATCGTACCTGTTGGAACGATAAAGGAATAGTCCGTAGCTACTGCAAGTGGTACACCAATCGAATGAGAATCACCAATAACTAAAGAAACGGTTGGTACACTTAAGGAGGAAATCATTTCGGCTAAAGCTAAACCACAAGAAACATCCCCTCCTACTGTGTTGATTAATATAAGTAAACCATCTGTGGTCGTATCATCTTCAATTGTAGCTAACTGTGGCAATACATGCTCATACTTCGTACTTTTTGTATTGGATGAAAGACATTCATGTCCTTCAATTTCACCGATAATCGACAATAGATGTATTTTATGATCTTTCCCATTTTCATCCAGTGTGGCTTGACCATATTCTGAAATCTTATCATCTTTTGCTTTCTCTTTATCGATATCATCTTTTTTCTCATTAGGAATGATTCTATTGCCATTATTAATTCTTTTATCATTATTAATTCTTTTATCATTATTATCTCTTTGATCATTATTTTGTATTTGATCATTATTTTCTCTTTGGTCACTGTTTTTGTCATTACTATCTCTATAATCTTTACTTTCTCTTTGGTCACTGTAACTGTCATTATTCTCTTTGTTCTCTTGCTTTTTTGAACGATTCCTTGCATTCTTATAATGATTAGATGCGTATGTTGCAGTTATATCTTCGTATTCAACATCCTTTGGTTCACCACAAAGGATAAAATTAACCTCATGTTCCATAAAAATACCTCACACCATATATTTAGCTACTTACAATGAAAGTAAATTGTAAGTTAGGCTCTCTTTTATAGTGTGAGGTTTTTAAATTCTTTTTATGCTTCTTTTGCTTGAAAGTCTTTTTGGAACTCTCTTTTTATTGCAGAAAAGCTAACTCCATTTTCTGCGCCCACAACGCACATACTTGGAATATTATCTACGAATGTTTTTCTTGCAAATTGTGTGATATCCTCAACGGTAACACGGTCAATTTCTTCGATCATCTGATCTAAGGTTTTAATGGAACCGCGAAAAAGTATTCCTTTCGCATTGGAGTTCATACGAGACTTTGCACTTTCACTTGACATGATATATTCTGTCTTTACTTGAGATTTATGAGTTTGTAACTCCACTGTATCGATTGGCTTACTTAAGATCTCATCGGTTGCTTTCTTTGTCTCTCTTAAAACCGTAATCGCTTGAGATGGATTTACTGTAATATCAATATGGAACAAACCTGTTTCTTCAAAAGAGCTTCCATAGGAATAAATCGAATATACTAAAGATAATTCCTCTCGAATCTTTTGAAATAATCTTGAGTTATTACTGCCGCCAAACATTGAATTAAAAATTGTAAATATAATCGAGTCTTCTGATTTAAGTGAAATCGAGGAATAAGCAATATTCATATGTAATTGCTCATTCTCCTTATGTCGAAAACAAAAGCAAGGATAATAAACTGGAACCTTAGAATTTAATTTTGAATACTTCTTTTCATATGGCTGCAAACAAAGATTCTTGTTTTGTAAAAACTGAGTTCCAGCCAAGAGTGCCTTTGAGCTCGCGCCAGGTAATTTAGAAAAGTATGTTTCCAAGTCTTGAAATAAAGTATCTTCATCAAAATTACCTGCCACTGATATCAACATGTTCTCTCCACGATAATGAAGACTCATATAATCAAGTAATTGCTGTCTTGTAAAACCCTTTACATTTGTTTTCGTACCAGAAATAATATAACCCAGTGACTGATTTTTGTATACATTCTGTTGAAGTAATTCATGTACCAGATCATCCGCTGAATCTGCATACATATCAATTTCTTCATAAATAACACGTTTTTCCTTTTTTATATCATCCACATCGAAGTTAGAATTAGTCAACATATCTGCAATTAAGTCGATTAATATCGTCAGATTTTCAGTAGTTGTAGAACCATAATAGCAAGTCACTTCTTTCCCTGTAAATGCATTTACATCATCACCAATACCAGCTATTAGATCAGCTAATTGTTTTGCTGTTCGACTTTTTGTACCTTTAAATAGCATATGTTCAATCATATGTGATATACCATTATTCTCTTTCGTTTCGTTTGCCGATCCAACTTTAATCCAAACGCCAAAGGAAGCCGTCCTAAGATAGGATAGCTTCTCTGTTACCACCTTTATTCCATTACTTAATGTAGTTTGCTTCATCCTTCTATTAATGGCATAAGCCACCCCTCTTTTATTCCTAGTATTTCTTAAATACCCTATTTATCATGATAAGGTACTAATTATCTATAAGTTTATCAAATTCAACGTAAAATATCAACTATGATTCTAATCGTATGGTCAAAACCTTATCCCCATGAGATACATAATTTGCTCTCTTCATTAGAATCAATTGATTTTTTCTATAACTCGATAACTCCAGATGCACAAAGACTGATTTATTATTTTTTTTAATTAGTCCTGTGTGGAACTGTCCAATCATATCACCCATACAAACACTTGAACCATTTCTCACTTTCATTTCAAAGCAATCATTGATCATCTCTGAATCATTAGATTTATTTTTTACTTCTATCATAACTTCAGTACCTGTATCTGATTTTACATGTAAGATTCCACTGTTTTCCTCCCATGTTACGATACCATTCATAGGAGCATATATTTTATCATCATTCGGTACTAATACTACACCAGGTTTATTGTAACCATCCTCTAACGCCTCTTCGATATTCTCATAAATTGATGTAACCTCAGCATTACAAGGACTAAAGATCATTAATAATTTATTCTTGCGATCCAACTCAAGTTTTTTTTGAATCTCCGAATTTTCTCTCTCTTTTAATTCTTGCCAAAGATTTTCCTCTTCTATGCGATCAGGATGATTTCTACGGTGAGAAACTCTTGCCCCATCTAATTGTTGGTTCGAAGTGTAAGACTTCGCTTCAAAAGTCTGGGCTGATTTTGTATTGGATTTATTGCTTTGTTTATTATGATTCTTATGATCTGCTTTCTTTTTATACCATAGATATAAGATAGTACAAGCGATTAATATAGCGAGTGAGATAATACCCACCCATAAAATAACTTTCTCAAAACCAGTCATGGATTCTACTCCTTTACCATATTGGGTGTTTCACCCATTACGTATAGTATCCCATCCTTTTTCTAGTTTATTCCATATACTAATCAAAATTATTGATCGGAAGTGAAGTTTTCCCATAACTCGAGAAACGATCTTTTGTAGTTATCATCATTCTCTCATTTAAAGCACTATTTGTACTATTTCTAAGGTTCTTAATTGCAGTTACATAATCGTGGATTGACTCCAATCTCTTCTCAAACTGCATTCCAAAACATTGATTCGAAACATTGCCTGCATGATGCATATCGGAGCCACTTGTCATTATAATTCCATTTCTCTTACAGTACTCATAAGCAAGCGTATCCATATAGCATTGATTTCCGAGATTTGCAACTTCCATTGCGTCCACTTGATTCGGATGAAGGTTAATCTCACGAAGATAATCTCGTTCACGGAATGGATGTGCTTGAACAACTAGTCCACCATCCTTTCTTACTGCATCAAACTGTTCCTGTTGATTCCATGATAGCATCTCGGGATGACGATGTAGCCATTCTTTGTCCAGCCCATAAATTAGATATTCATCTCCATTAAAATTCTCTTCCCAACCAAAGAAAACCTGGAAATTTTTCTTATCCCCTTCTACCTTTGCATGCTCATATCCAAGACAAAAACGATCTACCCACTCACTCCAAGGCAAATCTCTTGGTATACATGTATTTCCATGATAGAAATGATCCGTTACAATAATCCCTGAGTATCCCAGTTTCTGATAGAGATCGATATAGTCTTTTGCCCAGCATGAAGAACAAGCGCTTGCTTCTTTTGTATGTAAATGAGTTTCATATCGATAAATCAATTGGTCCATCCTTCGCCTCCTAGTAGTGTATTTTAAACGTGTTGCGTTTAAATTATGTTTGTCATCCCATTCTCCTAACATTTCCTTGTGCAAAATTAATTAAATAAGTGTTTTGCTTGCAAAACACTCGCGCCAAGCGCAGTCGCGTAAGCGACATCTTCCTATTGCGCTTGTGTGCATCTAAGCGTCCTTCCTTTTGGACGCTTAGATGCTATAATAGGAGATTCAAAGGAATCTCCTATTATAGAATAAAAGGCCATTGCATAAGCAATAGCCCTTTCATATTTTTATTCGTTACAGTCTTTGATACTAAAGCTGATACGTCCCATCTTATCCTTGCCAAGACAAACAACTTTAACAACATCGCCTAATGTAAGAACATCTTCAACGTGATTGATTCTTTCCTTACTAATCTTAGAGATGTGAACCATTCCCTCTTTACCAGGAGCAAATTCTAGGAATGCACCGAATTCCTTGATACTGATTACTTTTCCTACAAATACTTGACCTTCTTCAAAATCAGTCGTAATTGTCTTAATCATGTTAATCGCACGATTCATAGCTTCAGGATCAGTACCACAAACAGAAACTGCACCTTCATCTGAGATATCAATCTTCACGCCAGTCTGCTCGATGATTGCATTGATTGTCTTACCTCTTTGACCAACAACATCACCAATCTTGGTTGGGTCAATTTGAATCTGAATAATCTTAGGAGCATATTTACCAACTTCTTCTCTAGGCTCTGCAATTACTGGAGTCATAATCTCATTGATAATATATTCTCTTGCAATCTTTGTTTTTCTGATTGCTTCTTCAACAATCGGTCTTGTTAAACCATGAATCTTTATATCCATCTGAATTGCTGTAATACCATCATGTGTACCAGCAACCTTAAAGTCCATATCACCAAAGAAATCTTCAAGTCCTTGAATATCGGTTAATACAAGATAATCATCATCTGTATCTCCAGTAACTAAACCACAGGAAATACCAGCAACTTGCTTTTTAATTGGAACACCTGCTGCCATTAAGGATAAGGTAGATGCACAGATACTTGCCTGAGAAGTAGAACCGTTGGATTCCATTGTCTCAGAAACGGTACGGATTGCATATGGGAATTCAGCTTCACTTGGAAGAACTGGTACTAATGCTTTCTCCGCTAATGCACCATGACCAATTTCACGACGTCCAGGTCCTCTACTTGGTTTTGTCTCACCAACCGAGTAGGATGGGAAGTTATAATGATGCATATATCTCTTTGAAGTTTCTGCTTCATCTAAGCCATCAATTCTTTGAGCATCCGACAAAGGTGCTAATGTAGTAACGGTTAAAATCTGAGTTTGTCCACGAGTAAACATACCAGAACCATGCACTCTAGGAATAATATCAACTTCAGCAGCTAATGGACGAATTTGATCGATTTTTCTGCCATCAGGACGTTTATGATCTTTTAAAATCATCTTACGAACTGTCTTTTTCTGATATTTATAAACTGCTTCATCAATTAAAGGTAACCATTCTTCATGGTCAGTAGCAAAAACTTCTGCTAACTTATCTTTAATCACACGTATATTCTCTTCTCTTACTTGTTTTACATCAGTAAATACTGCTTCTTCCATCTCTTCAGGTGTTACGATTGCTTTCATAGCTTCAAACATCTCTTCCGG
The DNA here is from genome assembly GCA_023439125.1 of Bacillota bacterium. Taxonomy (GTDB): domain Bacteria; phylum Bacillota; class Clostridia; order Lachnospirales; family Lachnospiraceae; genus Lachnoclostridium. Next base: position 100,185 of record JAEXOU010000022.1, read on the forward strand.
AATCTCACAGCTTATATAACTATGCTTCTCTTTACCACATTCAGCGACTACCTTATCGATAAATTCGATTACCTGTTGGTTAACTGCGTGTGCTTCATAGATTGCTTCAATCATTTGATCTTCTGGAACTTCATTCGCACCAGCTTCAATCATGATTACTTTATCTCTTGTAGAAGCAACAGTTAATTGTAAATCGGAAACTGCCTTCTGAGCTGCATTTGGATTGAATACGAATTTACCATCTACTAAACCAACCTGTGTAGTTGCACATGGGCCATCAAATGGGATATCAGAAATTGCAACAGCAATTGCAGAACCAAGCATTGCAGTTAACTCTGGACTACAATCTGGATCAACAGACATTACTAAATTGTTCAAGGTAACATCGTTACGATAATCCTTAGGGAATAAAGGACGCATAGGACGGTCAATTACTCGGGAAGTTAAGATGGAATTCTCACTAGCTTTTCCTTCTCTCTTATTAAATCCTCCTGGGATTTTACCAACAGCATATAGCTTTTCTTCATATTCAACACTTAATGGGAAAAAGTCAATTCCTTCTCTTGGTTTGTCTGATGCAGTAGCGGTTGATAAGACTACCGTATCACCATAATGCATAAATGCAGCACCATTTGCTTGTGCTGCAACTCGACCAACATCCACCGTAAGTGTTCTGCCAGCGAGTTCCATTGAAAAACTCTTAAACATATATAGTCTCCTTTGTTTTTAATAGGTGGAGAACCCGAAACAACTGAAAACGCCATTAAAACAGAAGATAAACAATAAGATTTGTTTATCTTTTGTTGCATCAAGAAAAATACATATTACAAATTTCTCTTAATGCCTAGAATTAATGATTTTTTCAGAAGTCTCGGTATATTCTCTCCACAATTCCTTATTCTTAACAAGTGAAGTGGTTTGACGATTCATCTTGTATTATGGGCATTTACCCCACTTCTTAAAATTATAACACCTAACAATAAAAATTGCTACTATATTTTTTATAATGCCTCATCCTAAAAGCAATATGCATATTGTCTATGCCATAAAACAACCACGTACTTTGGAAGCCATATAGAGAGAGCCTAGGATGCAGATGACATCGGATGGTTGTGCACTTTCGAGCGCTGCCATAATACCATCTTCCACGCTACATTCTGCAGTTGCACGACCATTTAAATCATGGATTGCCATTGCTAAAGAAATTGGATCTAATGCTCGTTGATTGTTTGGTTTGACTGTATAGAATTCCTTCGCTATTGGGAGCAGTTTTTTTATCATACCTATATAATTTTTATCTTCCATAACTCCGAAGACAAAAATCACTTTTTTGTCGGGAACATATTTACCTAAGACTTTTACAACCTCATCAATACACTGTTCATTATGTCCACCATCTAATATAATCAAAGGTTTTTTTGCTAATATCTCAAATCTTGCTGGCCAGCTAACTTGAAAAAGCCCACGCTTTACAATCTCATCTGCTATCTTATAACCCTGTTCACGTAATTGTGTAATTACTTCAAGAACAACTGCGGTATTTTTTCTCTGATGTTCGCCAATGAGTGGGAGCGATAAGTTACGATAGGATTGATAGGAAAACTTTTGCATTGATAAAAACTCTTCATGAACTTGTATGGAAGCAAAAGATGCAACTACATACTTTGCATTTTTCTCTTTACATTGCTTTAGAATGACCTCTTCTACTTCACTTGCCTGTTCATAACTAACTACTACTCCATTCTCTTTTATAATGCCAGCCTTACATCTTGCAATTTCTGTTAGATTATCACCAAGGATTGCTGTATGGTCTAGTCCAATATTCGTTAAAACGGAAATAAGCGGTGTTGGAATTACATTCGTTGCATCTCCTTGACCACCCATACCTGTTTCAAGCACGACAATATCACATTTCTGACTAAGAAAATAGATCAATGCAATTGCAGTAATGAGTTCAAACTCCGTTGGACACTCCTCATCATGCAATTCAACGACAACATCTTGTATGAGCTTAACATTCTTTACAAACGCCTCATTATCAATAATCTCTCCATTGACACGAATTTGTTCATTCATAACTTCAAGATAGGGAGATGTAAATAATCCTGTTTTATATCCTGCACACGATAAAATTGATGATAACATAGCTGATGTGGAACCTTTCCCATTGGTTCCCGCTACATGTATAAATTTTAGTTTTTCTTCCGGATGCCCTAATAATGCAAGTAATTTTTGTAATCTCTCAAGACCTAATTTACTTCCAAGTCTTGCTGATTTCTTAATGAAGTTCAATGCTTCTTGATAATTCATTGTCTATCCTCCAACGTAAGCCATTTCTATAATTTCATTCGTCATTTTGCAATAAATAGACTTGCTAAAAATGGGAGGACAAACATGATTCAAGAGCATACTGTTATGAAGTCGTCGGTACTTTGGGCCTGTATATTAGGCCCTTACGTACCGCTACGAACTTCATTCAAGCGAAAGCGTGTTGCGGATGAATTTTGTTTGTCATCCCATACTCATAACATTTCTTTGTGCAAAATGACGTCAGACTTCTTTGAAAAAAGGGCCTATTACAACTAATATTGCAACAGAGCCCTCTTAATTTTAATTCATTTACATAGATTTTGAAATTGCAGATTTTAATCTTGGCATTAACTCTAAGCTGATTAAAGTAATAACAACTATACTTGCCACTGTCATTATTGTACATTGAAATGCTCTAGAAATAATAATCGCAAAGTAATTGCTACCACTTGTAAGAGCAATCCACGCAGAATTCACTAGTAAGCTCAGGATAACATTTACAATCACCACAGAAGATACAATACGTACCATGGATTGTTTTTTGTGCAGAAACAAGCTATAAACAACTCCAATTAAAACAGCTGTAAATGTATAGCCTGGGAAATATGGTCCAATTGGAAATAACAATGCACCAATAAAATCACTAATTCCACCTACAGCACCACCAGCAACTGGCCCGTAGAGAATTCCAGCAATCACAACTGGGATAAACGCAAAAGAAAACTTCATATTCCATTGTGCGATTGATAAAAAACGACTTAAAATAATTTCAATTGCAATAAGCATTCCAAGAACTACAAGTTTGCTAAGTGTAATTTTCTTTTTTGAGCTTCCTTCATTTTTTGACATAGAATTTCCTCCTTTCTCGATTTGAACCTATGAAGTTCGAACCGTCAATTGTCGAGCATGATATTAATAATGCTACAACAAAAGGAAATTCTTTTATTTTGTATGTAGCAGCGGGATGCGAATTCTGTACCGCAAGAAAACTTTTCGTTCACTCGGCAACTCCCCGTCCGTGTGACACTTAACGCACAAAACTCTACTCTGCAACTATATTCTGCTATTCGACTGTTCTACTCTAGCACAAGAAATATAGAAAGTCAATAGTATGGAATTAGCAATATCAAACCTCACTATTAATTACTTTTAATCCATCCCAATTTCGCATAAGCAAAAAAAGTAGCAATACCTAAAAAAGCATAGCCAAATATCAGATTAAAAATCACGCCTCCTTTAAATATGGAATTGTCTTGAAAACTTTGTAAAACTAAGAATAAATCCACGTCTAATTTTACAGCTATTCCTATCATCTGACTAAAAAAAATCGTAACAGCAGCTAATAATACCATAATTATCAATTTCTTAACACTTATTTTTTCTTTAGCTAAGAGCATATACCCATACATACCTAACAAAAGAGTACCGGCTCCAATATATCCTGATATATATCCAGTCTGCATAACCAATACCCATAATGCTCCGCCAATAGTAAATCCAACGATGGCACCAATCCACCCACATACAGGATTCGTAGTAACCTGAGGATTCCAATTCAAATTGCTTCTTGTTGCATCGTATGGAGCATATTCGTTATCTTGAGATTCATTCGTGTTGTAGAGGTTATTATTTCTATAATCTTCTGACATATTAATTCTCTCCTTTTTAATTTTACATTACATTACAATATAAATAGTATAAAAATGTCCATACATATTATAGTAGATTATGTAATATTTTGCAAATTAATTCATGTTATAATTTCATTCGTCATTTTACACACACAAATAGACTGGCTAAAAATAAGATTAGAACTAATTCTCAGGTCAGTAAAACATACGTTAAATAACAATATACTATAAATATACTGGCGAAAATATGCATAAAAGTATATAATTAGTCTATAGATTCGACATGTATTAACACCAAACGATAAAATATAATCTAGAATAGGAGAATCATATGAAAATAAAAATATACGTTCTTTTCTTATTTCTTTGTATCGTACTCTTCTTGCCTGTAGTTAATGCTTCTGCTGCTTCCACAAGCGATCCATTCTATCTAAATGAAACAAAATTAAAGCTCCAAGTAGGTAATACATATAATCTTTATTTATTAAACTCCAACAATACAGACGAATCCTCTTACTATTTCTACTATTATCCTTGCACATGGAAGACTTCGAATGAATCAGTTGCACATGTTGAGGATGGATACGTCACAATCGTTGGTAAAGGAAAAGCTACAATTACTGCTACCTATAAAGGAAAAAAATATACTTGTAAGATTACAGCAACAGCAAGTTCCTATCGTTTAACAAAGAATGATATAACGACAAAGACATATTCAGAAGAAACAATTCGGATGACGCATACCGATCATACTGACTATTATAGTTATAATGTTTACTTAATTGAGGATGGACAGGAAATTTTATGTTATGATGCATTTGATATTACCATTGATTCTTACACAGGTCAGATTTCTCTAAAAGCTCTGCAAGGTGGTAACTATCGCATTGATTTTATTGCTCATACTCAAGAAGAAAATTATCAATTCCAAACTTATAAAGCTTCTTGTAACGTAAATGTTGCAATACATGGATTAATTGAGAGCGATGTTGGTTGCGCTTTAGGTACGAAGCGACAGCTTACCTTTGGGGATTTAACACAGATTACATTTCAAGTAGATAATCCAAGCATTGCAATTGTTGATGAAAATGGTTTGATATCACCACTCGAAGTTGGTATAACATTTGTTACAATGAATGGATATAACGATCAACATGTATTAGAACAATATCAGTGTAATCTATACATTACCAATCCTAGTGTATCTATGAACAAGCCTTATGTTATCTTAGGTGATTACGTTTCTTTGGATATTACAGATAATTCTTGGCAGGAGGCAGTTGTATACAAGTCCTCGAATGAAGAAATTATCAAAGCAAATGATTATTCTCTTTCTGCTGTAAAAGAAGGAAAAGCAACAGTTGCAGCTATCGTAGATGGTAAAAAGTTTACATTTGAAGTTGAAGTCGTCAATCCGAGACTAGAGACAGAAGCATTTTTACTAAAAAAATCAGAAACTACGAATGTAACACTTCTAGGACTTAACAACTCTTTGAAAGAGGAACCCGTTACTTATTCCGTTGATAATCGTAAAATTGCTACTGTATCTGAAGATGGAATCATAACAGCGAAATCTTATGGTAATACATTACTCACAGTAAAACTTGCTGACTATACTTTTACCGCAAGCATCAGTGTTGGTAAAAATAAAGCAATCGAAGCAATTAAAAATGCTACTGCTGCATTAGGTTCTACTTATAGTCAAGAAAAGAGAATGCAAAAGGGTTATTATGACTGCAGTTCTCTAATATGGCGAAGTTATGCACCAACAGGTATTACCTTCGGCTCATCTTCCTATGCTCCTACAGCAGCAAACATTGCAAAGTACTTAGATGAAAATAAAAAAGTAGTGTCATATGAATACATTGATTCTAAAAAACTACAACCTGGTGATTTGATATTCTACGCTGGTGAAAACAATGGTCGTTATAAGAATATTTATCACGTGTCTATCTTCATAGGAATCGCTCCTTATGAGTCTTATGGCTATTACAGTGATGATCTGTATATAGGGCAGATCATTCATGCATCTCAAGGAAGCGTAATTCAAAGTAACCTCTCAGAATCGTATGGTGAGATTGTAATGATTGCTCGGCCAACCAAAAAGTAATCAATGGAAAGGGGCTGTCGTACTAGCTGAATATTGTATAAAAGAATGAAGGGCGATGGTATTTTTCGGAGTGCCTTACAAGTACCCACACACACTTTGTGGGGCTTGTGAGCGTAGCACGCCGAAGAAAATATACCATTACCCTTCATTCTTTATTCATACATATAAAAACTTTTAGTCTGCACTTAGATAGTCCACTAACAGCTTAATATATCTTTTATCTGACGCATCAAAAGAGGCACTTAATGCTTTTTCTATGTAGAGCTCACGTGAAGTTTTGCTTTGTTTTTTGGAGAGTTTTTTTCTCCATAAAGACAACATATTACGCTTCACAAAATCAAGTTTATCAAATTGGATTCCACCTTGCATGTAAAAGAAATGTAGATCTCCTAGTCGATTTTCTTCTATAATATCGTGAATCACTTCTCCTGAGCGTTCATACGCTCCTACCGCAAAAACAGTTAACTTTCCATTGCACGCCTTTTGTACTTTATCTAACCCCATAATCTTATTGCCCATTACCCATCCGCCAAAAACAATCATCTCATATTCGGACAACGTTTGCTTTGAAACATTATTTAAGGCATGAGCTTCACAATTCAATTCTTTTGCAATCCATTCGGCATACTGCTTTGTAAATCCAGTAAAACTTTGATATACAACCAATCTCTTCATGATCATTCTCCTTATTTAAATGTTTATAATCTATTTTATCACAAAATGGCGAAATAAACAATTGCAGTCCTTCCTTTTTAATATTCATATGAATAAGTAATCATTTTTCCATATACGTCATAGTAAGGACTTTGGCTCGTAAGGTTCTTTAGATAAGGATGTAACTCAAAACTCTTCTCACACACAATGTACGTAACATCTTTTGGTATTGTAAAACTCTGACTTCTCTTTCCCATTGGGTATATTTCTAATGAGCAGGAATTGTCATAACCTATGCTATATAATACAGAATCGACGCAAGTAAATTTCTTATTACTAGTTGGTACTGTAATACTCGTTAAATTCTTAAAGAAACAACTTTCATAATCCATCAACGAAATATTCCTCAAGTTCTTCGATAATTTCAGATTCGTTAAATATTGGTTTCCTGTCATGATCGTAAACACTTCTGTCTTTTCAGGTATTGTATAACTTTTTGTTGTCTTACTCACAGGATAATATATTAAGGTTTTCATATCTTTCGTAAATAAAACACCATCTACAGCCGTGAAATATTTATTTCCTGTTGCTACATTTATCTCTTTTAATTTCTTACAACCTTCAAACCATCTCATAGATTGTTGATACTTCAAATTTTTAGATAAAGTAATGGACTGTAGATAATTCTGCCCACGAAACGCATTACTACATAGCGCAGTAACCGAAGAAGGAATAATAAACTTACTATCTTTTTTGTTCTGTGGATACCAAATTAACTTTTTCATGGATGCAGAATATAAAACATTATTCACTACCTTAGCACTTTTATTATTCTTTCCCAACTTAATTTGTGCCAAGTTAGGAAAAAGTTCATATGGGAATTCCTCTCCTGTACCCTCGATTACTACTGTATTTACGGATGGAGCTGAGTTTATCTCGTTGAAATAATAAAATCGATATTGGCTCGGTATCGTTATGGTAGTCTGCTTTATACTTGGTGGAATGATTATTAGTTGTGAATACCCACTAGTATAAAGGCATCCACTATATAAAGCAAAACTCTCATTTCCCTTTTCTACCTTTATCGTCGATAAGGAATCGATATCTCTGACACTATTAACCTCACTTAAATCTCTTGGAATCGTTAATTGCGTCACCTCTGAAATACATGGAATCGTATTCTTGTTAATGCTTAACCTCTTTAGCGTACTTGGAAAAATTAATTCTGTTACTTTTTTATCGGATGGCCAATAAACAAGAGAATCTAGATTCTTCGTATAAAGCACACCATCCTGTGTTGTATAAAGATTATTATCTGTTATTTTGACTGCACCAATCTTACTATTCTTAAATGGTGAATAATAAGATTCAAAATATACTTCTTCCAAACCGGAAGGTAATATGACACTTCCAATCGTTGCACCTTTCATGCTATAATTACGTAATTTTTTTACCGTGGAAGGTACTATGTAGGTCTCAACTTTTTTTCCAGCTGGATAAGCAATCAATTCTGTTTGATCATAATTAAATAACACCCCATTAATTTCTGATAAATAATAATTATCCATAGCTACCGAGTATTTCTTTAAATTCGGTAATTCAACATTGTTCTCCAACCAATAACTTGCTCCGAATCTCGTACCAATTTTTATTTCTTCTAGGTATGGATTATTCAAAAGAGCACAATCTAAAACTTGAGTGACGAATTCAGGCATTACATATACCTTATCATCTTTTCCAGATGGATAATAAAGTAATTCTGTCATATCTTTTGAATAAAGCACATCATCTTCCACAGCAAAGCATGAATTCGAATCATCAATTTTAATTGATTTTAATTTAGTTAACGAATAGATCGGATGAATATGGTCATAATCATCATCTAAGTACATTGGGTAAAAAGCAATGCCTAATGACTCTAGATTATCTGGTAATTCAATTACTTCTACATTAGGAAATTGAAAAAAAACTTTAGAAGGTAAACTCTCTACATCATCCGTAAACGTAATTTTTTTAACTTGATCAAATTTAGAATTTAAACTAATATTTTTAAATGTAGCATCTTTCGTAATGCATATGGTTGATTGCCCCTGGTAATCATCTATTGTGTCATCCGAATACAAGAACACACGATTATCACTGGCTGTTACTATCTGAGCTGGTAACAGCATAACACAACTGATGATTAAGATTAAGAAATAACTAAAATATCTTTTCATAGCACCCTCCAGTTAATTATCCCAAAATCCAAATCTTCGACATAATCATCGTAGTATCTTAATATGCCATCACTGATATAGAAATGTTCGCTTTTCGAATCAATTAATACCGTTTTCAAATATGGATGCTCTGTAAAATATTTGATATTTGTAATGTAATCAACTTCTAATTCATAATTGGTGGATTGTTTTCCCATTGGATAGGCAGCTAATGTTTTAGGAATATAACTACTCTCTTGAATTAATACCCCATCCACTGATTTGAAGTATTGATTATCTTTATCGACATTTATCTCAGTTAAAGCGGAATATCTCAACAATGAATCTCCATAGATATTTCCTACTGATTCATAAAAAGCAATCGTATTAAAACTTGTCAGAGTTTTTGGTAACGAAAGTGTTACTAAATACTTGTTTTCATTTAAGAACCAAGCATGCGTAACTCCTTCTGGAACCGAATAGCTCTGATCCTTTTTCTGCGCAGGATACAATAATAATTGCTTCCTATCCTTTGAAAATAAGACACCATTCACCGAACAATAATACGGATTGTCCTTATTGACGATAAATTTTCCAAGTCGAGGGCACTCGCTTCCTATTGGATTTGAGTAGTGAAACTCATATTCACTTGTATCCAATTCATCGAAATCATATAAATTGCAATTCATTGAAACCGTTATTTTTTCAAGATGATTCTGTATCACAAGTTGATCGTTATCTACCAATGCCACAGATTTAGGAATTGCAAAATTGCTTTGTGGTAAATCAATTGGATACCATAACAATGTAGTCTGGCCAGCATTATAAAGTACACCATCCACCAACTTAAAATTTTTATTCGATGATGCGAGCTTTAACTCTTTTAAATGGCAAAATCCAGATAGTAATACTTGATTTGCTTCCCTTTTTCCTTTAAGCTCACGAAGCTTTGAAGGTAAAGCTAAAACTTTTGTTGTATTCTCTGTATAAAATAATTCCATAGATAAGGTTGTCAGGTCATTATGTAAATTAATTTCCGTATCCTCATTTTTGTTCGGATACATACGAATTCTTTTATAATTATTTGAATATAAAACTCCATCATATAATCTAAAATATTTATGACTGGAATCAACTAGGATTCGTTCTATTTGATTCTTCTCGGTGTGTACAATTGCTGTTAAACTATTGGGAATAGAAATTGTTCTTGCAGCAGAAAAATTATGTATTTTATCGCAATCTAAATACCGAAGTGTCTCTGGAAACTTCAATAGTTCTTCCTTTTTAGCGTCTGGCCAGTAGTAAAGAAGTGTCTTTTTCTTATTATATATAACTCCATCAACAGAACATAGACTTGTATTGTCTGGCGAAATACTAATTTTTTCTAGTGATCCATCTATAAATGCATCTTTGTGAATCACACGAAAACTTGCTGGTAATGAGATTGAAGTAATCTTTGTGCCTGCAAATGCATGGTCCATAATTGCATACAGACCTTCTTCAAATGTAATTGATTTTATTGGAGCATTATAAAAAGCATAGTCACCTATTATTTTAGTATCCTTTTTTATTTTTACATCAATGCTTGCTCCATAAGGGTAAAAAACTAGCTTTGTTTTCGATTTATTGTATAAAACTCCATCCCTTGAACTATAGATGGTATTATCTTTATCTACGATAAACTGTTTCAAGTTTGGTAAACTCATGGCTACTCTGTTATCAATATACACTATATTACTCGGAATGGTTAATGATTCTGCACTCTCAAAGCAAGCCAGATTCATACTAAACAGATAGTCAGATTTCTGACTGATCTTTATATTCGTTACCTTTTTGCATTTTTCTAAGAGATCTAAAGTATCTGCTTGAAATCTCGTACTATCAAGAACAATGGTATCCTCCCCTTCAAACTCATAACCTTGTTTTGATAATTGATCTGTATCTGCACTAGCAGCATCTACCTTTTTCCTATCCCCAGTAACTGTGTATAATATAGCCAAAATAAGCAACAAATATAATATGTACTTTTTCTTCATACTGATAACCCCTTTCCTATCGATATCCATATTATGTAATCTATATTCAACTTTGCCCTTGTCAAACTTATGGCATAATAATTACAAATTTCTTATGGTAAGAACTTCAACCGTGTAATAAAAAACATTAACATTTTGTTCTTTGTTGGGATATGTTGTCAATAAAAGGATAAAATGGTATACTATGTTTAGCTTTATAAAAATTAAGGAGGATTGGATATGGTACTGTATATTATACTTAGTTTGGTTGTTTTATTATTTATCTATATTCTTACGATATATAATGGATTCGTAAAGTTATCAAACACGGTCAAAGAAGCTTTTTCCACTATGGATGTATATTTAAAAAAGCGATGGGAACTCATTCCTAATATTGTCGAAACTGTAAAAGGATATGTGAAACATGAGAAGGAAACGTTAGAAGAGGTAGTCAGATTAAGAAATAGTCCTTATGATAGTATGTCAAATGATAGTAAAATCAAGGCAAATGAACAATTAACACATAGTATATCTAAAGTCATGGCGTTAGCAGAAAGTTACCCTTTATTAAAAGCAAATGAGAATTTTTTAGATTTAAGCAGGCAATTAGCTCAAGTAGAGGAGGATATTGCTAATGCACGTAAATACTATAACGCGGTAGTAAAAAAATATAATAATAAGGTTCAGATGTTTCCTAGTAACTTAATTGCAAAAAAATTTGGGTATTCTGAGAAGTCAATGTTTGAAATAAGCGAAAATCAAAGAGAAAATGTTAAGATTAACTTTTAGAAAGGAAGAAACTATGAAAAGAATACTTCGTAAGCGGAATTTTATAGTTTTTGCATTCATTTTTACTCTGCTCTTTTGTTTACCATCTGATGTGAAGGCGTCTCATGTGAATAATGAAATTTCCTATAGCGACGAAATTAAGTATTATGATTATGTAATTGATAATTATGATATTAAAATTGTTGTGAATGAAGATAATACATACATGATTACCGAGAGAATCGATGCTTATTTCAATGTCGAAAAGCACGGAATCTATCGAAAAATACCATTGAGCAATAAGGTTGTTCGCTTAGATGGGACAACATCTCACAATCGTGCCAAAGTAAGCAACATTAGTGTCAATGAAGACTATTCCGTATCCACAGAGAATGGCTATAAAGTAATAAAAATAGGAGATGCCAATCATACATTAAGTGGTCCGAAAAGTTATATGATTGACTATTTATATAATCTCGGGAAAGACCCCAGTGAGAATTATGATGAGTTTTATTTTGATTTGATCGGTAATGAATGGGATACTACCATCAGTGGTATTACCTTTACAATAACAATGCCCAAAGAGTTTGACCAATCCTTATTAGGATTTTCGAGTGGAATTGTAAGTTCCACAAATAGTTCTGATGTTCAATTTGAAGTAGATGGTAATACCATAACTGGACAGTATCTTGGTATATTAAATCCAGGTGAAGCATTAACGATTCGATTAGAATTACCAGAAGGTTATTATGTAGGTGCCAGTAACAACTTTGATTTCATGATGATATTATCGATAGGATTACCAATCCTATTTGTTTTAATTGTCTTAGTGATTTGGTTTATATATGGTAAAGATGATCCTGTCATCGAGACGGTTGAATTTTATCCACCTGATGGATTTAATAGTGCGGAAATAGGTTTTCTATATAAAGGAAAAGCTGATAAAAATGATGTTATTTCTTTGTTAATATATCTTGCGAATAAGGGTTATATCAAAATATTGGAAACAGAGGAACAATCTTTATTCACTAAAGTCAAGGGTTTTAAAATAATTAAGTTAAAGGATTATGACGGTGAGAATGCAAATGAACGCTTATTTTTAAATGGATTATTTTCTAGTAAGAGAACAAATATAAAAATGATGAGTATGTATATGAAAAAAAATTCGTATAATTTGGAGAACGAATCAACATCGCAATTAAATGAAGTTACTTCTCTTGATTTATATAATAATTTTTATATAACATTAAACGCCATAATTAAGAATCTAAATCAAAAAGATAATATACATAAAATATTTGAGAATAATTCTTTTTACAAAGGTTTGTATGCAACGATTGTCGCAATCTTTCTACTTATTACAGTGAGGCCAGTATATGAATATGGTGGAGCAGAGATATTGCCATTTGCTTTATTATTCCCCGGGTTAGGATTTTCTATATTATTTGCAATGGTTTTTGGTAAAACTCCTATTTTTCTTAAACTATTTGGTTTCGTATGGGGTTTAGGCTTCGGAGGAATACCATGGTCTTTTATGGTGCTACCGGCCTTGCAAGCAGATGCTATATATATGTTTACTTATTTCTTAGGGGTAATATGTATAATTGTAATTGTATTGCTGTTAAAAGCAATGCCAAAAAGAACTGGCTATGGTAATGAAATCTTAGGAAAAATAAGAGGATTTAAAAACTTCTTAGAAACAGCAGAAAAGCCTAAGTTAGAAACAATGGTAATGCAGAATCCCTCTTATTTCTATGATATACTACCTTACACTTATGTGTTAGGGATATCTGATAAATGGATTAAGAAATTTGAAACAATTGCATTACAAGCTCCAAATTGGTATGATGGAGACTCTGGTTTTAGACCGGATACGTTTGGTCACTTTATGAGCACAACGATGGCTTCTGCTTCAAGAGCTATGTCATCAAGTCCATCCAGTGGTGGCAGTGGTGGTAGCGGTGGAGGTAGTTCAGGAGGAGGCTCTGGCGGTGGCGGTGGCGGATCTTGGTAATTGAACAAAAGTGTGCTTCGCACACTCTCACGAGCAACACTTAACGAGCACAGCTTTTGTTCCGCGCCGTAGCGTAGCGTAGTGCGCATCCTGCGGAGCCTTTTTATATCATAGGAAATTCGGAGGAATTTCCTGTGATACAAAAAAGAGGCTGCACAATGTGCAGCCTCAATCGATTTCACTAAGATTACTTTCTTAAGCCTAATTTTGCGATTAACTCACGGTAACCTTCAAGGTTAGTCTTCTTTAAGTATTCAAGTAAACCTCTTCTTTGACCAACCATCTTAAGAAGACCTCTTCTTGAGTGGTGATCCTTGTTGTTATTCTTTAAATGCTCTGTTAACTCAGTAATTCTTGCTGTTAATAAAGCGATCTGAACTTCTGGTGAACCAGTATCTGTAGCAGTTCTACCATAAGTTGTGATAATCTCTTGTTTCTTTTCTTTGCTAATCATTGATTAGTCCTCCTAAAATTAATTTATAATCACCAAACACTAAGAATCAGGTCGGAGTGTCCATAAATCCGAGTGTAGGTTCTTACCAAGTTAGATAATAACACACTCCCTCAGCTTTTGTAAAGGGGAATTTTAATAATATATTAGTCGTCACTACCAATTGATTTTTCTGGGTCATCTTCTAGAATAGAGAATGCAATGTTAGTACCATGGTCAGCGACACGCTCCAGATTCGATAATAGATCAGAGAATATCATGCCTGTCTCTGCATCACATCGATTCTGAGTCAATCGATCCACGTGATTTTGTTGGAACTTACGTTCCATATTATCGATGCTATTCTCCATCGCAAGAATTTCATCCAGATGCTCTTGTGATTTCTTCTCAAACATTTCAAGAGAATATTTAAGTAATTTATCAATTGTCACTGACATTTGACGTACCTCATTAATTGCTTCTTCACTTAATGTCAGCTTATCCTCGATTGCTTGCTTTGCAAAATCAGCAACATTCTCAGCATGGTCACCAATACGTTCAATATCATTTACAACATGAAACAAACTACCAAGCATTTTCTTATCATCAATAGGAAGGGAAATTTGATTTGCTTTTACAAGATAATTTGTAATTTCTTTATTTAAATAGTTTATTGTATTCTCAGTCTTATATACCGTAGGAAGAAGGTCCGGTTTATTTTCTAACAATCCACATAAAGCAGTATTTAAATTTTCCAATGCCATTTCGCCCATACGAACAATCTCTTTGATTGCGTTTGGTACGGCAACACTCGTATGGAAATTATGTCCATTAATATACTCTAGATGAACCTTGTCAATTACTTCATCTTCTCCTGGTACTATCTTCTCAGCTAACTTTACAATATATTTTGTAAATGGGAAGCAAATCAAAACTTGGAACACCTTAAACAACACATGAGTATTTGCAACCTGTCGTTTTATTGCCTCATTTACTCCATCAGCCATAGTACCAGAACCTGAAATCGCAACGATGAATGATTCAATCTGTGTACTAAATAGCTGAAGAATGATAAAAATCACAAGAGAACCATAGATATTAACAATAAAATGAATCCAAGCTGATCTCTTTGCTATCTTCTTACTACCGATACTTGCAAGTAGTGCAGATACACAAGAGCCCATATTACATCCAAGAATTATGTAGAAACACATATGTAATGGAATTAAACCTTGAGCTGCCATAATTAAAACAATACCTACTGTTGCAGAAGAACTCTGTACAACCGCTGTTATCGCAAAACCAACCAGTACAGCAATATAACCATTATCCATAGATAGAAGCAAGTCCATAATCTTTGGTGATGATTTTAACACTTCCATGCTGTCTGACATAACGCTCATACCAAAGAACAATATACCAAAACCAAGAACTACTTCACCAATATGCTTCACCATTGGCTTCTTCATAAACATAACCATACATACGCCAGCCATAAGGAACAAAGGTGCTACTGCAGACAAATTAAACGCAATCAGCTGAGCAGTAACTGTAGTACCGATATTAGCACCTAGAATAACTCCTGCTGCCTGCATTAAGTTCAACAATCCAGCATTAACAAAACTAACAACTAATACTGTAGTTGCACTTGAGGACTGTATTACAGCTGTAAATAAAATACCAACAATCATACCAATGAAACGGTTTTTCGTACACATTTCAAGGATTTTTCTTAACCTTGCTCCAGCCGCTTTTTCAAGACCATCGCTCATAAGTTTCATGCCATATAAGAATAACCCAAGCCCTGCAACTAATCCCAATATACTTTCTAAACTCATAATACTTTCTTCTCCTTTGAAGATAATGTATAAATAAATCTATCACTTTTACTTTATAATACCAGCTTATAAGTTACAAGAGATTTTTTAATATTCGGCGATTTGACGTTTTTTTAAATTATATCATGCTTAATTTATACATTCATGCTATATTTTGTTAAAATATATGGTATTTTCTTACTTTTAATTTTACTATATAAAACTAAAACACGATTTATTAAATCTGTTCATATGAATCAATGATCAATTTACTTTCCTTTAGTTTCATATAAAGTAAATGAATCCCCTCTTCAATTTGTAGCTCTGTTAAGTTCGCAAATCCCATGAGGACAGTTGGATATTTTGTTTTCTTTCCATCCAAATAATGACGATTTAGGCCATATAATTGAATTTCCACGGTTTGAGCTAGTGCGATTAATGTTTCTTCTGTTATATTAAGAAGAAATTCAACCACAAGGTGCAAGCCTGCATATTCCCCAGTAACTCTAATCTTGTTCTGAAATAATTTTAAGGAACGCAACAGGGTATCGTGCTTTGACTTGTAACGAGTTCTCATCTTATTTACATGTCGTTCAAAGAATCCACCATTAATGAATTGGCACATAATTGCTTGATCAATTCGAGAAACTGTTGAAGCGTAGTAAGAATAGCATTGATGATAATGATGAATTAAGACTTTTGGTAGCACCATGTATCCCATACGAATTGCTGGAGCGATTGCTCTTGAAAACGTACCAATATAAATTACATTTTCGTTTTGATCAATTCCTTGAAGCGATGGAATTGGTTTTCCTTTATACCGAAATTCTGAGTCGTGATCATCTTCAATGATATATCGATTCTCTCTTTCACTTGCCCAAGAAAGCAGCTCTAATCGCTTACTAATCGGCATAACAACTCCTAAAGGATATTGATGTGATGGTGTTACATAACATAACTCGCAATCACTATCTCTTAACTGAGCTATATCAATTCCATCCTTTTTTACATCAATTGCAACAACCTTGACTCCGAGTCCATGAAAAATCTGATAAGCCCTTTTATAAGAAGGGTTCTCCATTCCAATCGTTTTCGCAGGTTGTAGTATTTGAATTAACAATTGTAATAAGTAATCCGTTCCTGCTCCAATAATCAATTGTTCTGGTTCCACTCTCACCCCACGGGAGGAGTGTAGATACCGCCCGATCGATTCACGTAAAGACAAATCCCCTTGACTTTGCCCAAGAAGGAACAGACTTTGATTCATATCATTCATACATTGATTGCTCAATCTTCGCCAAGTAGCAAACGGGAATTCATTGATATCTACGGTAAATGGATTAAAATCAAATCTCATCTTCTTCTCACAGACTGAAACTTTTTTATCCTGTTGTACTGCTATCTCAGGAAGAGCAACTAAATCTCCTATTTTTGATACATAATAGCCACTCTTTGGTTTTGATTCAATATAGCCTTCTGAGATTAACTGACTATAGGCAAGCTCAACCGTACTCCTGCTAATTTGCAGATTCGAACTCAAACCTCTTGTAGAAGGAAGTTTGGTTGCTACGGAAAGCTTGCCTATTTTTATTTCATTCTTTAAGTATTGATAAATCTGTTCATACAACGGAACACTAGATCCAGCATTAAGCGGGATAATTAGCATATCAACAACTCCTTAAAGTGATTCCTTAGATTGAAAGTAATTTTTCGTAAATTTAATATCTTCCTGCATACGTTCCATCAATTGTTGTACCGAATCAAATTTACATTCCGAACGCTCAAACGTATACAACTCTACCTCAATCTTACGACCATATAAGTCTTCATGAAAATCAAACATATGAGTTTCTACTCCAACCTGACCATTATGTTCTACCGTTGGCTTACAACCAATGTTTGTGACACCATGATAGGCCTTGCCATCTATACGTACAATCGAAGCGTAAACACCATTTGGTGGTAATAATTTGTGAGCATCAGGTAATAGGTTCACGGTTGGAATATCAAACGTACGTCCTAACTGTCTTCCATACACAACCTCACCCATAATGGTATACGGATGGCCTAACATCTCATTGACATATTCGATATGCCCTTTTTGTAATTCCTCACGAATCCTTGTGCTACTAATCACTTGTCCATCAAACATAATCTTGTCACATACAATAACCTGATAATCATAGATTGATGCATATTGCTGTAGCATTGTAACATCACCACGACGTTTACAACCGAATCGATAATCATTGCCAACTACAATAATTTTTGAATCTAATTGATTTACTAATATTTGTTCAATAAACTTCTCTGGCTCCATATTTGCAGATTCTTTCGTAAATGGATACGAAATTAAGACCTGAGGTCCTCCTACACTTAATAAGCTTTTCTTTTCCTCTTCTGTATAGATCAAATCGATTTCTCGCTCCGAAAATAAATTTCCGGGATGATAATCAAATGTAAACATAACTGAGGTAAATCCAAGTTTCTCGTATTTCATAAGATACGAAAGAAGTAATTGATGACCTCGATGTAGCCCATCAAACTTTCCCAATGTCACACAAGAGTTATGATATTGAAATTCTGTTTTACCACAAATGTAATCCATTCTTAATTCCAACTTTCTATTGCAGAAACATTTTCACCGGTTTAAAACACTGTTCTGCTACTTTATACTCATATATCCCGGTAAAGGTGCATTTGCTGTCATAAACAAGTACCTCAAAGTCAACATCAAATGAAACAGCGAAAGAAAACTTCAACTGTTGTTTTCTCAATGCATTCCCATTCATTAGAAATCTGTCAGCTTCCTCTGTAGTTACAGCCTTCCTTAAATCAGGGAACATATCATCAACTGGGATTAACACCTGAGCAATCTGATTTTTCTGAACCAGTTGTTCGATTTCACTCAGTTTTAAACTATTGGATAACTCAAATACACTAACCTTCGTACGAAGCAAACTCTTCATACAACCACCACATCCTAACGTTTCACCGATATCTTTACATAAGGTGCGAATATAGGTTCCTTTGGAACAACAAACTGACATTCTCACCGCACGTACATAAGATGGATTGGATTCTTCCATGATATATTCTAGTATTTCTATCGAATGAATGGTAACCGGTCGTGCTTTTCGTTCTACTACAGTACCTTTTCGCGCCAAATCATATAAGCGCTGACCATTGATCTTAAGTGCTGAATACATCGGTGGCACTTGATCATATTGGCCAATAAATCGATCAATTGCCTGCTCAACTTCTTTCTTTGTTGAAGTGACTTCACAAGTAGTTAAAACAGTACCTGTCATATCTTCCGTATCTGTTGTAACACCAAGATAAAGCACTGCTTCATAAACCTTGTCCTTGTCTGTTAATAAATCACAAAGTTTTGTGGCATTACCAACACAAACTGGCAATACACCTTCAGCGTCAGGGTCTAATGTACCTGTGTGCCCTATTTTTTTCGTTCTTAAAATACCTCGAAGCTTTGCACAGACATCAAAGGATGTAAAACCCTTTTCTTTATATACATTAATAATCCCATTCATCCTAATTGCTCACCTTTTCACAACTTTTCTTGAGCTGATGTTCAATACCAATCGTCAGATTATTCAAGACATCATGATAAGAGCCTTTCATATTGCATCCAGCCGCCTTAACATGACCGCCACCACCAAAAAATACTGCTATTTTACTAACATCTACAATTCCATTGGAGCGCATGCTGACTTTGTACTCCTGTGTTCCCTCTTCTCGAACAAAGATAGCTACTTCAACCCCTTTTGTAACTCGAAGTTGATCGATGATACCATCCAAATCAGATGGTACAACTCCATAAAAATCCTGTTCTTTCTTGCTAATGCTTCCAATAATAATCTTGCCATCCAGTACTAGCATACTTTCCAGCAGACATCGCCCTAGAATCTGGTTTTGTATATAAGTTTTCTGGTAAAAGGTTTCATCAATGATTTTTGAAGGCTGTGCACCTAAACTGATTAGCTTACCAGCGATACACATTGTCTTTTCTGACGTATTAGAGTGTTTGAAAACTCCAGTATCATGAACTATTCCCAAGTACAAAGCTACAGCTGCCGAAGTTGGAATAAGTTCCTCATCAAATAGTCCAAACAAAACTTCACAAGTTGAACTTGCATCTGGAAGGATAATCGTCGTATCAGCAAAGCCCGTATTGCTAATATGATGATCAATATTAATCACCTTTTTCGCTTCCATTGCGTATTTTTGCGCTTGACCTAAGCGGTCTAAGCTTCCGCAGTCAAGTGCAAAAAACAAATCATACGGCTTAGCATCAGGGTAATCTTGTTGCACTTTATCCACTCCAACAAGGAATTTAAATTCCTCAGGAATGTCTTCAAGATACATGTCAATCACCTTACTACCATCTTTGTTATAGTTTTCCATAAGATATTCATACAGACCAACATTAGAGCCAACGCAATCCCCATCAGGTCTGATATGGCCTGTAATCCCAATCCTTTTTGCATCCTTTAATAAGTTTTTTAAATCCTTCATTCCAACACCCTCTTTTAAGCTCCATCTTACGAAGGACCTATTCCAATTAACTATTTTATTCTTTCGTTTCTTCTCCCTCGTTCCTTTCAGAAACCGAATGGGAATTTACTTCGTCAATCAATCGACTCATTTTTACACCATACTCAATACTCTGGTCAACAACAAACTGTAATTCAGGAGTATTACGCAGATTAATTGTTCGTGCTAGCTGACCTCTTAAGAATGGAGCCGCTGATTTCAAACCTTTTAGTGTATCTTTTTGTGATTCTTCATTACCAAGTACACTAATATAAACTTTTGCAGTCTTTAAATCAGGAGCTACTTCAACATTTACAATACTTGTCATTGGGTTGATTCTAGGGTCTTTTAATTCCCTAGAAATCAACATACTTAATTCTTTTTGAACTTCTTGATTAATTCTGGTGTTCTTAATACTATTTTTTCTCATTTCGACACCTTAACCTTCCTTAACCTAATAACAAATTTCTATGATTAAAATCGCATACGAAATTTATTGTATTACCGTGTATATCTTACTAGCGAGGTACCTCAACCATCATATAGAATTCAATCTGATCAAATTCTTGTAAATCGTTGAACTTCTCAAATACGATACCACACTCGAATCCCTTGGCAACTTCTTTTACATCATCCTTAACACGTTTTAAGGAAGCTAAGGAACCATCAAAGATCTGATTTCCATCACGTGTAATACGTGCAGAACATCCACGAACTGCTTTACCATCAAGAATATAAGAACCAGCAATGGTACCAATTCCAGAAGCCTTAAATGTTGCACGAACTTCAGCATGACCGATTACTTGTTCTTCAAACTTAGGATCAAGCATACCTTTCATCGCTGCTTCTACATCTTCGATTGCATTGTAAATGACACGATATAATCTCATATCAACTTTTTCGCGCTCTGCAGTCTCTCTTGCCATATTATCTGGACGAACATTAAAACCAATAATAATAGCGTTTGAAGTACTTGCTAACGTTACATCGGATTCGTTGATTGCGCCAACACCACCATGAATAACACGAACTGCTACTTCCTCATTGCTAAGTTTAACTAAGCTCTGTTTCACTGCTTCGACAGAACCTTGAACATCAGCTTTAATGATTATATTTAATTCCTTAATCTCACCAGCTTTAATCTGTGAGAATAAACCATCTAAGGATAATTTTGCTTTTGTATCTGCTAACAAACGCTCTCTTCCTTGGAAGATGAATGCTTCAGAAATTGCACGTGCCTCTTTCTCACTATCCGTAGCGATAAATGTTTCACCTGCATTTGGCACTGTATTTAAGCCTAAAATCTCAACTGGTGTGGATGGAGTTGCTTCTTTTACTCTTCTTCCCTTATCATCCATCATTGCACGAACTTTACCATAAGAAGCTCCGATTGCAATATTGTCACCTACTTTTAAAGTTCCCTTTTGAACAAGAATTGTTGCAACAGTACCACGGCCTTTATCAAGCTCTGCTTCGATAACGATACCTCTAGCCTTACGATCTGGATTTGCCTTTAATTCAAGGATATCTGCTGTTAAAACAATCATCTCGAGTAACTGAGGAATACCTTCCTTCGTATGAGCAGAAACTGGAACAAAGATTGTATCACCACCCCAGTCTTCCGCAACAAGTTCGTACTCTGTCAACTCTTGTTTTACACGCTCAATGTTTGCGCCTGGTTTATCAATTTTATTTACAGCAACGATAATCTGAACACCCGCTGCCTTCGCATGAGAGATTGCTTCTACTGTTTGTGGCATAACACCATCATCTGCTGCAACTACTAAGATTGCAATATCTGTAGATTTTGCGCCACGCATTCTCATAGAGGTAAACGCTTCATGTCCTGGTGTATCAAGGAACGTAATCTGTTCTCCATTAATTTCTACCATATATGCACCAATGTGCTGTGTAATACCACCAGCCTCTTTTGCAGTTACATGGGTAGCTCGAATTGCATCGAGTAAGGATGTTTTACCATGGTCTACGTGTCCCATAACACATACAACAGGAGGACGTTTTACTTTTAAGGAATCGTCTTCCTCTTCCTCTTTTAATAATTCTTCAACCTTATCAACAACTACCTCTTTTTCTACAATGCAGTTATATTCAAGGGCAATTTCCTCTGCCTCTTCAAAAGTAATTTCTTGATTAATTGAAACCATCTTACCAGCTAAGAATAATTTCTTAACTACTGCAGAAGGAACGATTTTCATCTTATCTGCTAATTCCTTAATCGTTAATACTTCAGGAATTGTAACTGTTTTGATTTCGTCTTCCTTTGGAGTGTCAACAACAACTGGTTTTGGCATAATGAAAGCACCTTTACGATTTGGATCCTTCTTGCCTTTTGCTAACTTAACTTCATCTTGATCACGCTCGTCACGACGACTACGATTCTTATCACGATTTCTATCGTTAAATGCTGCTGCTCTTTGTTCCTTTGTCAACTCATTCGCTAAATCACTCTTTATAGTGGATTTTTCAGAAGTACGCGTATCATTTCTCTTATTACCAAAGCTTCTAGTGTTGTAACTAGAATCTTTATCTTTATCAAATCCACCGCCGCCATAGCCGCCTGATTTCTGACCATAGCCACCCTGGCCTCCAGATCTTTGACCATAACCGCTTTGACCAGTAGGTCTTTGACTATAGCTACCCTGACCAGCAGGTCTTTGACTGTAACCTCCCTGACCGGCAGGTCTTTGGCTATAACTACCTTGTGGACGATCGCCGTATGGACGTCTCTCTCCATTATTTTGGCCTTGTGGACGATCACCGTATGGGCGTCTTTCTCCATTGTTTTGGCCTTGTGGACGGTCACCATATGGGCGTCTTTCACCACTATTATTATTACTATATGGTCTTCTCTCACTATTATTTTGTGACTGTGGTCGATCACCATATGGTTTTCGATCACTAGAATAATTATTATACGTTTTACTTTCCCCACTGTTCTGATCCTGTGGGCGTTCTTGTACTGGCCTATTGTTATTTGTTACCGGACGGTCTTGAACTGGTTTTTTTTCTATCGTATCATTTGTATGATCTGTTGTTTTATTAACAGATGAATGTGCTTGTTCACTCATGCGTTTATTTTCTCCCTGCGCTGTCATTGCTCGCTCTTGTCTTCCCTCAGAAGCTTTCTGTGGTACTTCTGTATTCTTTTTCTGACTAGTTGATTGCGATCCTTTGAATTTACTACGAACTAATGTGATTTCGTTTTCATCTATGCTGTTTCGATAACTTTTTACATCAGAACCGTTGTGTTGTAAAAAGTCCACAATATCATTGCTGCCAACATCTAACTCTTTGGCTAACTCATGTATTTTCATCTTTGACATATATTAACTACCTCCACTTAAGGCCGTTCTCAATAATTACGGTTCATCATTTCGAACACTCCTGATTCAAATATTTTTCGATGCTCTTTGCCATTCCCTCATTGTTAACTGCTAACGATGCTCGAAACTCTTTACCGATTGCGTGACCAAGTTCCGTTTTTTCACCGATAAAGTAGATCGGTACCTGATAGAAAGTACACATATTGCGAAACATCTTCTTCGTATTATCAGAAGCATCCTCCGCAACAATAACCACGAACGCCTTTCCTTCTTTCACCGACTTTTCCGTGGAAAATTCACCACTTGCCACATAACCTGCTTTTTCTGCTAATCCAAGCAGTGATAACATACGCTTTCTCGCCGCTGCTTCTAGTAGCATCTGTTCTTCTTTATTCGACAATATCACTCAACTCACTTTCCAATTGCTCATATACTTCTTTTGGAATTGCAGTCTTCAATGATCGTTCCAGCCCCTTGCTTTTTATTGCCTGGCGAAGACATTCCAATGAGTTGCATATGTATGCCCCTCGACCGTTTTTCTTGCCAGTTATATCAAGTATAATCTCATCTTCTGGTGTCTTTAACACGCGAATCATTTCCTTTTTACTTTTCATTTCGCCACAACCAGTACACTTACGCAATGGAATCTTTCTTGTATTCATATTATTCACTGCCTTTCCTACTACTGCTGTTCGTTGTAATAGCTATCATATACCTGTGATTCACTCTTGATATCAATTTTATATCCTGTTAATCTCGCAGCAAGTCTTGCATTCTGTCCCTGACGTCCAATTGCTAAAGATAACTGATAATCTGGCACAACAACTCTTGCACTTAGTTCATCGTCATCTACATCAACAGAGATTACCTTAGCTGGGCTTAATGCATTTTCAATTAATGTAGCTGAATCATCGGACCAATTAACGATATCAATTTTTTCACCACCAAGTTCATTTACAATTGCGTTAACTCTTGCACCGTTTAAACCAACACAAGCGCCAACTGGATCTACATTAGGATCGTTACTGGAAACTGCCATCTTTGTACGATCACCAGCTTCTCTTGCAATGCTTCTTATCTCAACAATACCTTCTTTCACTTCCGTAACTTCTGCTTCAAATAGTCTCTTCACTAATTCTGGATGAGTTCTTGAAACTGTTATTTTTGGTCCCTTCGTTGTATCCTTTACCTCTAATACATAAAGCTTAACACGATCTGTCGGACGGAAACGTTCTCCACGGATTTGCTCATTTTCCATAAGCACTGCATCTACTTTACCAAGATTGATACTTACGTTATTACCAACGTAACGTTGTACGATACCAGTAACAACATCTCGCTCTTTGCCATAGTATTGATTAAACAGAACTTTTCGTTCTTCCTCACGAATCTTTTGAACAACAACCTGTTTTGCCTTTTGTGCAGCAATACGTCCAAAGTTTTTCGGTGTGATTTCCACCTGAGCAGTATCTCCTAATTCATATTTCGCCTTTGGATACTTCATCTTTGCTTCTGCTAAGCTAATCTGCATAATCGGGTCTTCAACTGTCTCTACAACTTCTCGTTCAGCAAACACGCTTACTGCACCAGTTTCTCTATCAATATAAACCTTGATATTATCTGCCTTGCCAAAATGATTCTTGCAAGCGGCCACTAAGGAATTTTCCATAGCTTCTAACAATACATCTTTGCTAATGTCCTTTTCCTTCTCAATCTGATTCAATGCCTCGATTAACTCTTTGTTCCCTTCCATTATTACCAATCCTCCTTAGATTAAAAATCAAGTGCTAGTCTGACCATTGCGATATCAGCACGAGCAAATTCCATCTTACTTCCATCTTCTAGTTCAATAATTAATTTATCTTTATCGAAATCATATAGGATTCCGTCAAAGTCTTTTCTCTTATTAATTGCCTTAAATGTCTTAATCTCAACTTCTTCACCGATGCTCTTAGCTAGATGTTTATCTTTCTTTAATTGTCTGCCTAATCCAGGTGAGCTCACCTCAAAAATATAAGCATCTGGAATATAATCCTTAGCATCCAATATCTCATTCATCGCTCTGCTGACTAACTCACAATCCTCAACTGTAATACCGCCCTCTTTATCGATATATACACGTAGATACCAGGTTCCGACCTCTTTCACATATTCTACGTCATAAAGTTCGAAATTATTAGCTTGCAATATTGGCATAATCAATTGTTCGGTTTTTGCTTCGTATTCTTCTCTTTTTGTCATATAAGAGCACCTCCTAACATATCCTCAGAAACAAATGTACGTATAAAACACTCGAATTCATTTGCTTTTTGCAAAAAGTAAGAGTGGACTTTCGTCCACTCTTACTATAATCTTATCATTACATCTAAGCCATTATATCATTCATTCCAATTTAATGCAAGGTAAAGTTTTATTAACTTTCCCCTTATTTCAACTGTTCCTCTACTTTTTCCTTATATTTTTTCATTTGAACTAAATATTCTTATATAAAAAGCTCATTATGTTAATCGAATTGATATTTCACCACTACAAAGTATTTCTTCTCTTCCATCGATATAACGAACACGTAAGCCACCGTTATTCTCAATTGCTAATGCGATCGCCTTGGATTGTTCTTTCGTTCCGATTACATTTACTTCTTTCCCTAAAACCATCGAATTATCACGATAGTCAACTAAAAAACTTCTTCCCGGTAGTTCATCACATACTGCTAAAACTTGATTCACTATTTCTGCAATTAATTGATTTCTCGTTATACCACCTGTATTCTGATCATACAATGCACCAACGATGTTCTTTAAATCCTCAGGGATATTTTCACTAGAGAGAGTAAAATTTATTCCTATTCCAAGGATGATACTATCAATTATGCCACTTTCACAATCTGTTACTGCTTCTGTTAAGATACCACAAACTTTTTTATTACGATAATATAGGTCATTCACCCACTTAATTGCTGTAGTAATTCCCGTTATTTTTTTAATTGCACGATAAACTGCTACGGAAGCTGCAGTAGTAACCAAAACAACATCGTCTGCTGCAACCTTTGGTTTTAAGATTAAACTCATATAAATACCATTGCCATCCATAGAAAGAAAACTTCTTCCCCTTCTTCCACGCCCAGCGGTCTGTTGATTAGCAACGAATAAAGCGCCATGGCAACCACCCGTTGCTGCACACAATTTTGCATTTTGATTCGTGGATTGAGTTATTTTATCAACTGTGATTAGTATGGCTTGATTCTCTTTCGTAAGATAGGTACGAATTCCTTCCACTGATAATATGTCATTCTCTTCTGATAGACAATAACCACGATTTGGAATTGCTTTAATTTGATATCCTTCCTTCTCTAGTTCTTTCATTGCCTTCCATATCGCTGCTCTCGAAACGTAAAGCTTGTTGGCTAACTCCTCTCCAGAAAAGAAAAAACCACGATTTTCCTCTAACGTCTTAAGTACATTCATCTTAACTGACATGATTTCTCCCCCCTTGAATCCTATAACACAACAAAGAGTTTCGCTTGCGAAACTCTTTGTTATTTACTATTTTCCCATGCTAGCATTTTTTTTCTTACGTAATTTCATCCCTAGAAAAATACCACCACCAGCAACTGCTACCAATAATATAAATTCTAATGCAGCATTACCAACCTCTGCCCAAAAATTGCCCATGTCAATACCTCCGGTCGCTAATATAAAATATGATTTCATTGATTCAAGGACATATTATATTATAGTATTCAGTTTATGCTAGTTATTTATTCAATGACGATTTGCTAATTCCGTCATGATATCCTCCCAGTCAAGACCACGTTCTGCCATTAATACCATCATATGATATAAGAAATCTGCAATTTCATATTTCAATTCTTCTGTATTTGGATTTTTCGCAGCTATAACAATCTCTGTTGCTTCCTCACCACATTTTTTAAGTATTTTATCAATACCTTTATCAAATAGATAATTCGTATAGGATCCTTCCTTTGGATGTTCTTTACGGTCTAATATTATACGAAAAACTTCAGTAAAAACAGACGCAGGACTCATATCTTCAAATTCTTTCTTTACTAGATTGTGAAAAAAGCAAGAATGATTTCCTGTATGACAAGCTGGTCCAATCTGCATAACCTTAGCTAAAATTGTATCATGATCACAATCCAAACTCAACGACCTGACATATTGATAATGTCCAGATGTCTCACCCTTTAACCATAATTCTTGTCGGCTTCTAGAATAATATGTCATTTTTCCAGTCTCAATCGTTTTTTGATAAGACTCAGCATTCATATATGCTACCATCAATACTTCTTTCGTTTTATAATCTTGAACAACACAAGGAATCAAACCATTCTCGTCTACTTTAAACTCAGAGAAGGGAATTTCACTTTCAAAGGTATCCATTGTAATTCCAGCAGCTTTTAAAACGCACTTCATCTTATTGATATCTTTGTTTTCATAATAGTTTGTCGCAACCCCGACCACATTGTCAAGACCAATTAATGTTTCCATATCGTTACGTAACAGGCTATCTCGAATATAGATTGGCAAGCTTGCAGTGGCGATCTTATTCAGCACACTTTCCGACATATATACATGTTTTAGTAAAGCAGCACTAGCGCCAAGTTCTTTAAACTGAATTAGTAAATTTTCATCTGACAAAGCTCCTTCACTTTTCTCTGAGCTTTCATCGAACTCGATTATAATTTTGTCACTTCCAAAGCGTTTTGCTGCATCCTTAATCACAGTCTCATCAGCTAACTTAGCATATGGAATGACAATACGAATTGCTCCAGTATAAAAAGCTTTTTTTACATCTTCGAAACGTTTAACACAAAATCCAATCATAACCGGAATCTCAACTGCCTTTACGACACGTTTCACGGTTAGTAAAAATTCTTCGCGCTCTATCTCATCAGATGAATAATTATAGATAAATAATTCATCTGCTCCATTTCTCTCATATGCAATTGCACTTTTAACGACACTCTCGTCTAATTCATTTTCTGCATTAATATATGGTATTATCTTTTTCACTGACATTATCTTAACTCCTTTACTTATCTGAACTCTCTGTTTCAAATAGTTGAACTGCTTTATCTAATTCAATTCGTTTTTCATAAAGAGCTTTCCCAATAATTGCCCCAGATACATGTATCATAGATAATTCTTCTAGGTCCTTCATGCATGAGACACCACCTGAAGCAATAATGTTTAAGCCAGTAGCATCTACCATCTCTTTTGTATGCTCAATATTTGGTCCTTGTAACATACCATCTTTTGCAATGTCTGTATAAACAATATTCTTAACTCCCATCTCTTTCATTTCAAGAGCAAGGGATACCGCATTATAATTACTTACCTTTTCCCAACCTTCAATCGCAACCATACCACTCTTTGCATCAATTCCAATTACAATTTGATCTGCCCCAAAGATAGATATAATCTCATGAACAAATTGTGGATTTTCTACTGCCTTTGTTCCAATGATCACCCTAGTTACTCCAAGGCTTAACTTATGTTCAATATCCTGAATCGAACGTATTCCTCCACCAACTTGAATTGGGATATTAACGGTATTAACTATTTCTCTTATAACCTCATCATTTACTCCATGGCCAGCCAAAGCACCATCCAAGTCAACAAGATGAATATAGGATGCACCTAACCTTTCCCATTCTGCAGCTACTTGAGCAGGAAGATGGGAGTATATTTCAACATCCTGAAACTGCCCTTGTCTTAATCTTACACACTGTCCATTCTTAATGTCGATTGCTGGATATAATTTCATCATAAGCTCCTTTCTTATTCCACCGTACCTTTGGTTGATAAAACCCCTTTAATCCTTATATCACTCGTAGCAGCTTCATCTAAAGCCTTTGCAAATGCCTTAAACATAGCCTCAATGATATGATGATTATTCGTGCCGTCCATCTGTTTTAGATGTAAATTCATACCTGCACTATACGAGATTGCATAGAAAAATTCTCGTACAAGCTCTGTATCCATATAGCCTACTCGTTCTTGTGTAAATTCAGCTTGAAAATTAAGATATGGTCTTCCAGATAAATCAATTGCACAAAGAACTAAAGTTTCATCCATTGGTAGTAAAAAAGAACCATATCTTTTTATTCCTTCTTTATCACCCAAAGCTTGTCGAATTGCTTGCCCTAACACAATTCCGGTATCCTCGATGGTATGATGTCCATCCACGATCAAATCACCTTTCACATGAACACTTAAGTCAAAAAAACCATGTTTTGCAAAGCTTAATAGCATATGATCAAAAAATCCGATACCTGTATCTACTTTTGCTATCCCTTTTCCATCCAAATTTAACTCAATTGTGATTTCAGTTTCTTTTGTGGTTCTAGTGATTTTCGCAACTCTGCTCATAACTTCTCCTATCTGCAATTAATCTATTGCTCTTCAAATCGAACTGCAATTGAATTTGCATGAGCAGTAAGCCCTTCTGCTTTCGCAAATTCAACAATATCCTTGTAGATTGGTTCTAGTGCTTCTCTTGAATAAGAAATGATACTAGATTTCTTAATGAAATCATCAACACTCAAAGGAGAGAAAAACTTTGCGGTACCATTCGTAGGAAGTACATGATTAGGTCCTGCAAAATAGTCTCCAAGTGGCTCAGAAGAATACTCACCGATAAATATGGCTCCTGCATTTTGAATCTTTGTCATTACTTCAAACGCATTCTTCGTCACAATCTCAAGATGTTCGGAAGCAATCTCATTCGCTGTTTCAATCGCCTCATCTAAATTCTTAGCAACTAATATGTATCCGTAGTTATCTAAAGACTTTTCTAAGATTTCTTTTCTTGAGAGTTTTTGTAAGAACGAATCTACTTCTTTTGAAACCTTCGTCGCAAGTTCTTCACTTGTTGTAATCAATATAGCAGAAGCTAATTCGTCATGCTCTGCCTGAGATAGTAAATCTGCTGCGACATATCTTGGATTAGCTGTTTCATCTGCTAAAACTAAAATTTCACTTGGACCTGCGATGGAATCAATACTTACATGGCCATATACTGTTTTTTTCGCCAAAGCAACATACATATTTCCAGGTCCAACAATTTTATCTACCTTTGCTATACTTTCTGTACCATAAGCTAATGCTGCGATTGCCTGAGCTCCACCAACTTTATAAATCTCAGTAACACCAGCTTCATTCGCCGCTACTAAAGTACCTGCATAAACTTTTCCATCTGCACCACATGGAGTCGTCATAGCAATACGTTTTACTCCCGCTACTTTTGCAGGTATTACATTCATTAATACAGAAGATGGATAAGCAGCCTTTCCACCTGGAACATACACACCAACCGCTCCAATCGCTGTAACCTTTTGTCCAAGAAGAATTCCATTTGGTTCTGAATCAAACCAGCTATACTGTTTTTGTTTTTCATGATAAGCTTTAATATTTACTATTGCTTTACGAATTACCTCCAAAACATTAGGATCAAGTAATTGATAAGCTTCTTCAATTTCTTCTTTTGTTACACGAATATTAGAGGCCGAAAGGTTAGCTTTATCAAACTTCTTTGTATATTCAAATACAGCTTCATCTTTCCGATTACGAACATCTGCTAAGATTTCGTTCACTGCATCCTCATACTGACGATATTGATTAGGACTACGCTTTAATAAATTTTCTAAAATGTTTTGCTTCGTTTCCTTGTTTAGTTCAACTATTCTCATTGGAATCTCCTCCTACACAATCACATTTCTTAAATCGGTAATCATCTTCGTAATTCTCTCATTTTCCATCTTCATACTAACTTGATTTACAACAACACGAGCAGATAGAGGACAAATCTCCTCTAGAACCTCTAAACCATTCTCACGTAAGGTTGAGCCAGTTTCCACAATATCAACAATTACTTCTGATAATCCAACAATAGGTGCTAACTCAATTGAACCATTCAGCTTAATAATCTCTACTGTCTGGTGTTTCTTATTATAAAAATAGTCCTTTGCTATGTTAGGGTACTTAGTAGCAACGCGAATCAACTCACCATGCTGGAGTAATTGCTCCGCTTTTTTGGGACCTGCAACACACATACGGCATTTACCGATGTTTAAATCAAGTACCTCGTATAATTTTTTTCCTTCCTCGAGGATTGTATCTTTTCCAACAACACCAATATCAGCTGCTCCATATTCAACATAAGTTGGTACATCGGTTGCCTTTGCTAAGAAAAATTTCATCTTTAGCTCTTCGTTTGTAAAAATTAATTTTCGAGAATTCGGATCTTTCATCTCTTCACAGGTAATGCCAATTGATTCTAAAATCTCTAATGCTTTTTTTGCTAATCGTCCCTTTGCCAGGGCAATCGTTATATACTTCATTGAATTTCCTCCAAGTTTTAATCTCTTATTGCATCAGTTGCGAAATATTTGCTCTTTGAGTTGTATTATCAATCGCATTGATTACATCAACCTCATCTTGATTAAGCAAGTGTAAGATTCCACCAATTCCACTTCTCTTTGCATATTCGATATATTCCTGAATGGAACATCCTTCTTGATCGATAAGTAGCTCAATATTAATTCCCTCGGTTCGGAAATGTTTTGCTAATGCAATTGCCACTAACCGGCTTGAAGCATTATATAAAATAAGTGTATTCTCTGCCAAAGACTCTTGAACGAGCTTTTGTCTACTCAGAGCTACCATCAAAGAATCAACAAGAATTGCCATACCAATCGCTGGTGCTGTCTTTCCGAATTGTCCAACAAGGGAATCGTAACGTCCCCCTGTAATAATTGCATCTCCAGTTCCGTAAGTCATCGCACGAAAGATAATTCCAGTATAATAATTATATTTACTGAGCATTCCTAAATCAAACGTTATGTATTGCTCATATCCATAGCACTGCATAATCTCATAAAGACGTTCCAAACGCTTAAGAGCATTTTTCGCTCTCTCATTATGTAATGTCTCCTGTATCGAATTAATCTTATCGATTGTACCAAAAAGCTCAGGTAATTGTAAAAACACTTCTTTTAATGAGGTATCTATTTTCTTGCCATGTAAAAGCTCCTCAACTCCAAACATATTTTTATTTTCAATTAGAATACGAAGTTGTTCTACTTCCTCTTCTTCTAGACCTGCTTCCTCAATTAAACCATGAAAGAAATCTGCTTGCCCAATTTCAACTAAGAATTCCTCAAGTCCTGCCTTTTTTAAACATTCCACTGTAAGAGCAATCATCTCTGCATCTGCCTCTACAGATGCATCATTAATGAGTTCTGCACCTAATTGCGTAGATTCTTTTAACTTGCCCTGATAGCCACTATTATTAATAAATGTGCTTCCACAATAGCATAAACGGATTGGCATCTCTTCCGTACGATAATACTTAGCTACACATCTTGCAATGGAAGGAGTCATATCTGGGCGAAGAACTAAGGTATTACCCTCATGATCAAAAAACTTGTACATATCTTTACTTGGAACTGTACCACGTTCCTTATTAAATATATCAAAAAATTCAAACATCGGAGTTTGAATGTCATGAAATCCATATAAATGCATACATCCTCGCATTGTTTGCTCCAATTGCATCTTTCTTGCACACTCTGAATTATAGATATCTCGAACTCCCTCAGGAGTATGTAATAACTTATCCATATTGCCTCCTCAAGTAAATTATGATTTCACTTTACTATGGTAACGTGATAATTCACTACCATGCGAAGTTATCTAATTATAAAGCACATCATTTCATCTGTCAACATATGCTAATAAAAAAGGTTATTTATGATCTCTTATAATCCAAACTCAGCAACCTCATACGCAATCCAATTTGGCAACAAAGAGCAAAATGGAATCTTTAAGCGAATGCCTCTGGACTGCACAAACTTTATCTCCCAGTGTATCTGGGCAGGCTACGGTGGCACTGATGGTTTATCGCTTACCAATCTAGAACATATCGAGCAATTACGTCAACGAGTAGAACGTAATTTCAGACAAACAACTATATGGTTCGGGAGAAATTATAATTCTCCTTATGATTTAGCATCAGGACCGTTTATGCGAGTAACTTCTCTTTGGGATTATGTCGTAAGCAATCAATGGAATGGTCCACGTGCTATGGGGTTTAATAACTATAAACACTGGACAAAATTAACAGAGCAAATCGACCAAGGAGATGTGATACAGTTTTTCAACGAAGTCTCCAATCAATATGGTCACTCCGTAATAATTGTCTCTCCGACTCATTCCTCAATCGAAGAAGCGCTACCACATGCTTATGTAGCCCAGCATACAATGGACGCTAGTAAACGTCCATTACTGGATGTATTTCTAACCAATGGTGGACTCGAACAAGCAAAAGTGAGGTTACTAAAATTTCAGGCAACAAACTTCACAAGCTAGTCCTCATCATCACGAAATTCCAAATCTTTTTTTAACATATCTAAAAATGGGACAAAGACCCCTCCTTTTGACTTCATAAAAAAGTCATCCGAAAGCTCTTCTCTTTTAAAACTCTTTCTTCCTCCTGCTTTGGACCGATTCCAAAACTTAATTAACTCTTCTAATCGTAAATAGTAATATTCGTCCTTTTTTGTATAATTGATTAGGAAAAAGGCAATACCACCTTGCCCTTCAAAATCTTTCATAAAGTCTACCTGATGTTCATGTATATTTGCAAGAGAAAATGTATCAACTGCACATTCCTTTGCATCAAAACAAACTGGAATTCCTTGAACAACACCAATATAATCAACTGTACTTTTTTGTTCAAAATATGCTAATGTGATATGGCGTTTTTCTTTATCAATCTGAATTGGAGTAATTGGAGTAGGAACTTTTTGAATCAAAGCCAATCGATTATCCCTATATTTTTCAATTGTGAGATTAATCATCTCCTCGAATGCCGACCCACGTAACCCTCTTGAATTCCAAGATGGCATAAGTCCACCTCCCTATATATATTTTCTAATTATCTATGAATCAGCTTTTTCTCAACCTCTTTGAACTTCTTTGGTGGATCACAGACAAATATTTGATTGCTAAGATTTGCACATGTACCTAGAAGCCTCGGAAATTCTAAACGATATGCATGCAGAAGCTGATAATCAACACCAAATTTAGCTTTCACCATTTGATTTGTCGTTAAGTCTCCATATTTGTAATCACCGACAAGCGGATGGCCGATGCTAGCTAGATGAGCACGTATCTGATGCGTTTTACCAGTAATCAGTAAAACCTCTAACAACGTATAACCATTAGCAGTTTCAATTGGCTCATATTGTGTCTCAATATAGGAACCAATATCTGCATCCGATTTGCTCACTGCGCTGTCTGTCAGCTCCTCTAATTGTAGTGGACTTACTGTTACTTTATTGTTTTTTTGATCTTTGGTCAAATAACCTGCGATTTTTTCACCATGCTTCATTTCGCCCTTCACAATACATCGATAGAATTTATGAAGAG
The DNA here is from genome assembly GCA_023439125.1 of Bacillota bacterium. Classification (GTDB taxonomy): domain Bacteria; phylum Bacillota; class Clostridia; order Lachnospirales; family Lachnospiraceae; genus Lachnoclostridium. The sequence continues at coordinate 135,483 of JAEXOU010000022.1, forward strand.
AACGTTGCTGAAACAATTCTGCCATCTCTTGTAGACCAGGCAGGCTTTTTCCTGCTACTACAATTCCACTTGTATTACGGTCCAAGCGATTGCAGATGGATGGCTTAAATGTCATTAACTCCTGTTTTGTTAATGCATTCGTATCCAATAAATATGCAATCACCATCTCAACTAAGGAAACATCTTTTTTTTCTGCTCGCTGGGAAAGCACTCCAACTGGTTTGTTAATTAAGAGAATGTTCTCATCCTCATATAAAACATCTAACTTTGAGCTTACCTGTACCACTTCAACTTCCTCACGAAAGCTCTGAATGGTTTCTTCTGCAAGGAATAATCGAATGATATCACCTTCTAAAAGCTTCTCATTACCTTCTGCTTTCTTTGCATTGAGTGTTATATTTTTCTTTCGAAGCATTTTATAAAAAAAGCTTTTTGGTGCTTTACTCATATATTTTGCAAGCCATTTGTCAAGTCTTTGCCCCGCTTCATTTTTTACGATCTCTATTTCTCTCACTGGAAAAACCTCATTCTTTATACCATTAATGATTGTAAAAACTTCTTCCACTCAGTACGGGATTCGTCTTCAACCTCGTTATGTTCTACTACCTTCAACTGATGAACAAAGGAAGCTTCATCTTCATATATCTTAGCCTTTAATGCAAAGCAATGGGACTCAAAGCCTTTGTTTAAGTAATTTTCAATATAAGTACGATTCTCATTTTTTTTACCAATCAAACCAATTGCTTTATTACCAGCTAGAACTAAGATTGCAAGGTTCAAGACCTTTTGTTCCGAAGTAAATACGATATCGCTAAAGACGACATCCTGTTCCTTCGTATTTGCAATTAGCCTTTCATACGTAGCATCCTCAACTGAATGGTAAGGTGCTAGGACAATAAAACTAACCATCTTTTTCGCAGCTGGTAAGACTACCAACACCGCAATGATTGTGAAAATATTTGATTTGTTCCAGTCGTTCAAAGCCAACCCTATGATAAAGATTGCAGCTGCAATCGAAAACATTGCAATTGTCTTGATTAACTGTGCTTTTTTTCTCATTCTTATATACCCATGTTCACCTTTTGAAACTTTCATCTTAGTCCCTCCAGTAATCCGCTAATCGCTTCTTTTCTTCTGTGAGTGATTTTGAAAAATCATCATACACAGCACAAACTTTCATTCCTGCGTTTTTCCCAGCCATAATCCCAAATGGAATGTCTTCAAATACTAAGCAGTCTTTTGGCTCTACCCCTAAACATTGAGCTACTAATAAATAAATGTCTGGTGCTGGCTTCCCCTTTGCAACTTCACAAGATGTATGAATCTCATCAAAATATTCACCTATATTTAAACTTTCAATAACGGCATCCACCAATTCTCTCGAATTACTTGTCGCTATCCCAGTTTTTATCCCTCTCTGCTTTAAATCAATTAAAAGCTCTAACATACCATCCTTCAAGGGAACTTCATGTTGATACTTATCAAGTGCCATTGCATTCCAATCTTCCTTGATTTTCTCAATCGGAACAGGTAAATTGAATTTTTCTTTAAAATAACAGGCGGTTTCTGTAAAACTCATTCCTTCAATCTCTTTTTGTATCTTGTCTGGGCATTCATATCCATAACGACCTAAATATTCGATATCGATTTCTTTCCACATCCACATGGAATCAACTAATGTCCCATCCAAATCAAAAATGACTGCTTTTACTCCTTCAAGCATATTTAATAACCCCTTATCCTAATAATTTAATTTCTTCTTTGGTAAGACTGCGATATTCCCCTAATGCAAGAGTCTCATCCAGTTTTAACTTACCCATCGAGAGTCTCTTAAGATAAATCACTTCTTTCCCAACTGCTTCAAACATACGCTTAACCTGATGAAATTTACCCTCACAAATTGTGATATTGATCTCAGATATCTCACCTGCTTTTATTATATCAAGTTTAGCCGGCATTGCTGTAAAGTCTTCATCTATGACTAGGCCCTTGGCAAATAAGAGTTGGTCCTCTTTTGTTACCCTTCCTTGAATCTTAGCATAATACACCTTGTCTACATGTTTTTTCGGTGATAGTAAACGATGTGCCAGTTCGCCATCATTCGTAATCAATAACAATCCTTCTGTATCTTTATCTAGTCTTCCGACAGGGAACAAGTCTTTTCTTGCCGCTGTTTCAATTAAGTCAACCACTGTTTTTGTAAATTTATCACTAGATGCAGAAACAACCCCTGCTGGTTTATTCAACATATAATATTCAAAGCTTGCATATGCTACTTTTACGTTATCTACGCACACTTCACTATCAGTAACGGATACTTTTTGCTCTGGACGTTTCGTTACCTCTCCATCCACAGTAACTCGCCCTTTCCGTATGAATTCTTTTACTTCAGTTCGAGTTCCAACTTTTAAGTCAGCAAGGAACTTATCCAAACGAAGTGATTGTTTTACTTCATTCATATTGATCTATCCTATCTTCTTGTTATCTAAAAATCACATCCATCTCCATCCAGGTAAATACTTATTTTTAAAGGATTTCTTGTTTAGTTTTCCCCATCCAAGTGGAAAACCTTCTACACATACAAGAACCCATCCATCCTTACATTTTTCGTCTTTTACATCAATGGATTCACATTTTAAATATCGAATGACATCCTCATCCTCTATACTTAAATTATACACATTATCATAATCAGTTACTTTCAAAGAACTTGCTAACGCTTGACTTGGTTCAAATCGATTTTTCTTCATTTCTCCAAGCAATAAACCAGAACGTAAGACACGTAAACCTTTTAAGTCAACGATTCCTTCTGGTAATAAGAACAAACGATCCTCACGAACTGTAATTCTACTATAGTCAATCTTAAAGTGCAAGGAATCAAGAAACTGTCTTGCCTCTTCTGAAATCAATTTTTGCTCTTTTATCGGAACAACATAGGATGAATCGTTCTGTTCTATGCCCCCTCGTTTCTTTAATAAGGTTACAAAGTGTCCCTCTCCTTCAAGCTTGTGAGGCCATAAGCGAATGCATTGCTTTAGATATTCTTGTCCATCGGCCCATTCAGGATGTCCAAATGCAAAACCTTCATAAGATACATTGTCTCTTTTACTCATTTGAAGAAGTCTTAATTTGTCTTCCTCATCTAAAGTTTTCATAACCTCATCTGTAACAGAATCCATGATTGCTGGAACTACCTCTAACTCAGGAAACATCTCATGAATATAAGCAATCGTTCCTTCGTTCTCCTCAGGTGAGAATGTACAAGTGGAATAAAGCAAGTAACCACCTGGTTTTAACATCGAAACAGCAAAAGGTAATATCTCCTTTTGAAGTTTATTGTAATATTCAACGCCATACTGCTCCCAGTTTTTAATGATGGAAGGACTCTTTCGAAACATGCCTTCTCCAGAACATGGGGCATCAACTAAGATTTTATCAAAGTAACCAGAAAAGCTTTCAGCAAGTTTTGAAGGCGATTCACTTACGACAACAGCATTGCGTACACCAAACAACTCAATGTTCTTTAACAATGCCTTTGCTCTTGAATTACTAATATCATTCGCTACTAATAATCCTTCTCCTGCTAAACGTGCAGCAAGCTCCGTACTTTTACCGCCCGGAGCTGCACATAAATCTAAAACCTTATCACCCGGACAAACTGGCAATAAACTTGCTGGTGTCATAGCGCTTGGTTCTTGAATATAATATAAACCGCCAAAATAATAAGGATGACGTGCTGGTTGATCTGATTCATTATAATAAAAACCATTTGGAATAAATGGTACCCTGCGAATCTCATAAGGGCTTATTTTTTCAAAGTCGTCCGGTGATAACTTTAAGGAGTTCACACGAAGTCCTCCTCGATGTTTATCTTCAAAACATCTTTCGTATTCCTGGTACTCGTCACCGAGCAGCTGCTCCATCTTCGTACTAAATTCAATCGGTAACTTAATTCTCATTCCCTTCGTGCCCTAAACATTCCAACATCTTGAAACGTATAACCTTTCTTCATCATTTATCATCATTATTGATGTAAGCTTCGCACTTTATAACCTAAAATGCGAAGCTTTAGTTATTTTTTATTATTCTATCATACTTTAACTATGAATTATCTGTTATTTTATAGAAAATATAACTTTATGTTCTTACTAGTGCAGACTTTGTGCACGGTAGCCTTCGCTGATAATATCAAGTTCCTTATTAAAGCGCTCTAATTGCTTTAAATCTTCACTTTCGTAAATCCGAAAAAACTCATCCTGAATTTTTACAACTTCGCGTTTATTTGCTACCTTATACAAATTTTGAATATTCGTCAATATGTCTGAAACAATATTAGCACGTATATTAAATGAATTCTGAGCATCCATAATTTCACCACGTACAGAAGACATTTCATCATCTAGAACAACAATAGCATCCGCTGCATTATGAAGTCTATGGCGCAATACGTCCGGCATATTATGTTTGTACTTATATTGTAAGGAGTGTTCAATCGTTGCCCAAAAATTCATAGCAAGTGTACGTATCTGAATTTCGGCATGTATTTTTTTAGGGCCATAAAGAGTTTCTACTGTGTAGGTAACAATTAAGTGATAGCTACGATATCCACTTGTCTTTTTATGTGTAATATAATCTTTCTCACTAATGATTTCCATATCCGAGCGATTACGAATCAGTTCAGCAACTTTATAGATATCATCAATAAATTGGCAAATAATACGAATACCAGCAATATCCTCAATCGTTTTTTCCATATCCTCTAATGATATGTTTTTCTTTTGAGCTTTCTCTAGAATACTTGAAATTGTTTTCACTCTTCCAGTAACTTGCTCAATCGGCGAATACATACCTGCCTTACGATAAGATTCTATAATATGATTAAACTTAACTGTCATCTCATCAACAGCCAAAGCATAAGGTTCTAAAATTTCTCTCCAAAGTTGTATCTCCATATAGTTGCCTCCCATTATTGCTCATTACTTACTGTTGTTCTCCAAAGATAAATTTATGTAGATTTTCTACATTCTTTGTTAAGTCTGGAACAATTACATTCATCTTACGTATCGTTACGTTCTCAAACGTATCATATGCTGGAATTCGATTCTGTTCTATCTGATCCAAACCGATATCAACAGCAATTCTTAAGCAATTTTCAATTTCTCCTGAATCTAAATCTGTAGTTACCATTGGAAGACAAGAATTTGCAATTAATGCCAAATCCCAAATCCCCAATGATTTATATTTATGAAATAATGTATCTAAGACAATTCGATGTCTTGAAGTACGTCCAAAATCATTATACTCACGATCTGCAGTTCCAACGTCGCGAATCCTGCAATAGCCAAGTGCTTGATTTCCATTCATATGATTCATTCCAGCCACAACCGTACGATATGCTGGGTTAGAGATATAGTTCGTACTATTTAACCAATCTGCTTCTGCTTTTGTCAGCGAAATATCAACTCCACCAAGCAGATCAATAATCTTCTCAAAATCATTAAATCCTACTAATGCATAACCATCCAGTTTAATATTAAAATTTAATTCAATTGTATCATAGAGTAATTGAATACCACCGGTAGCATAAGCTGAATTTAGCTTGTTATCCAAATGTCCCGGAATCTGAACATACATATCTCTCATCAATGAAGTTAACTTAATTGTTTTTTCTTTGGAGTTTAATGTTAATATTAACATTACATCTGTACGTCCACGAGCTGTTCCCGAATCAATTGTTTCCTCACCAAGAAGTAAAATGTTCGTAGCATAATCTTCATGTCTTGCAATACCATTATCTATGTTCAAATCTACATCCTCAGGTTGAATAACTTCCAAATCCTCAATTTCTTCGTTAGAAGCTATTTCATCATCTATGTTCTGTTCTTCTTGTGTACTACCATCATCATAGTTCGTTTTGCTCGATGCAAACCAGGCACCAACCTTAATTGCAAGATTTTGACCTGGCGTAGTATATCGAAAAAATATGAAAAGTAAAAGCAGGGACATCACAACACATCCTACTGGTATTGCAATTCGTATCCAAAGCTTTCGCTTCTTTTTTTCATCTATATTCTCAGATGTAATTTCATTCTTTTTGATTTCACTATCTTCTTGCTTAGCTAATGACTTTGTTATATCCTCAACGATAGTTTCTTCACTATTCGCTTTTTCCTTAATCTTATCGATATCTTCTTCGATTTTTATACTGGCTACTCTATGTACTGCTTCCTCTAATAAAGCAAAATCATCTCCATAAACTTCCCTTTTCCCTAATAACATTTCCTCTGTTCCATTGAAATCATTCATTTTTTGTGGTATGTTTTGCTGAATTGGTTCTTCTATGTTTTGTCCGATTGATTCTTCTATGTTTTGCTCGATTGGTTCTTCTATGTTTTGTTCGATTGATTCTTCTATGTTTTGCTCGATTGGTTCTTCTATATTATGTTCTACTGATTCTTCTATGTTATCTTCGATTGCTTGTTCTACGGTTGATTCTATCGTTTGACTTTGCTCAACGTTGGTAGTTTTATCTTCACTGGTCTCTACCTTCACTTGCATAGAATTATCATCAATGATTTGAATTTCACTACTCAAATCAATTTCAATTCTTTGTTCTTCAATTTCCTCTTGCAAAGCTCTCTCAATATTCTTAATAAACTCATCCTCACTGGATGGATCGAAATCCCAATTATTATCTCCCTTGCTCATCCTTTCCTCCGTTTCTTCAATTCTATTTCTCATATTTTTTATCCAACAGTAAGAAGTTTAACACTAATGTATCTCAAAATACTGATACTTAATTATATCATAATCTCCATTATTGTACTAGTAAAAAAGTATTCCTAGAGTTCTTACTCAAGGACGCTTTCTTTGTGTAACAAGAAGTTCGAAGAACTACACGTGTCAAAAGTACTTTTATATAATTTCAAGCGAAAGCGTGTTGCGGATAAATTATGTTTGTCATCCCATTCTCATAACATTTCCTTGTGCAAAATGACGTCTAATTTCCATCTTAAGGACTTTTGACACCTGAATTGTATTACACAAAAGGCTGTCGCATTAAGCGACAGCCTCAATTAATCTCATGATACCGTATTAATTTGAAGTAACACTAGACTCCTCAACTGTACCTGTAGGGATCGGTGTAATCGTTGGTACTGGTTCGTCTAAAAAGATATATTCATACATCTTCTGTCTATTTGCTTCAAAATCAAGAAGTATAACGTAGCCATGTTCATTTTTACCGTCTTTGTAATAGCCCTCCACTGGTATTCTATAATTATCAATCGTTGAAATTCCATTTTCAACTACTTGTTCAATAACATCTGAAATCTGCTGACTCGTAAGATTCGTTTTTATCATTGGAAGAATATCATACATAATAGTTCCAAGCTCGATAATACTCTTGGATTTATATTTATCAAAAATGGCATTTAATAATCGACGTTGACGAAGAGTACGTCCAAAATCATTATTTGCACCACCAAGTGTAGCTACCTTACGTACTCTAGCATATCCAAGTGCTTGGTTACCGTTTAATGTATTCCATCCAGCCTTCACATTACGATAGCTTGGATTCGAAATATAGTTCGTAGTATTTAAATAGTTCGCTTCTGTTGCACCAAGTTCAATATCTACTCCGCCAAGTAAATCCACTATTTTTTCAAAAGATTCAAAGTTTACCGAGGCATAACCATCAATATGAATCTTGAAATTCTCTTGAACTGTATCAACTAATAAATCAGCTCCACCTAAAGCATAAGCAGCATTTAATTTATTATTATCATGACCTGGTATCTCAACATAACAATCGCGCATAAGCGATGTTAACTTAATTGTCTTATCTTTAATATTAACTGACGCAATCATCATGGTATCAGTACGTCCGCCTCCACCAATTTCCTCAATACCAAACAGAAGAAAATTAGCTACGTATTCTTCTTTACGATAAGGAGAACTAATCGTATTGTTAGCATCTACTATAATCGTCGGTTTTGTAAATAACAAATTGTCTTTATTCTCTTCGGCTCCTTCATTATCTAAACGATCTGCTACTATGTTCGAGCCAAAATTATATAATATTTTACGACCAGGTTTTGTTCCGACAAAAAACAAGATAATAGCCAGTAATCCTAAAATAATTCCACCAATAATTTTTTTACCTTTATGCTTCTTCTTTTGTTTCTCTATGTCCACAGAAGTTCCCCCTACTGAATCCTTTGTATCCTCTGAAGTTTTGTCAAGTTCCTCATTTACCTGTTGCTTTAGTGATTCACTTATATCATTAAAAAAATCATCCTCTGTCTCGAATGTGACAGGGATTTCGATTGTATCAAATAAATCCTTTGATGAAGCATTATTAATATCTTTATCCTCGCTCATTTTGTAGCACTCATCCTTCCTTAGAACCCGTATACAATATACACTATAAGTAATATCAATATATCTTCATATTAAAAACAACGTTCATATCTTACATATGAACTATGAAATTATACATTTCTTTAAAATATCGAAACTAGTTAAAAAATGTTCAGCTATCACATAATACGACATTTTTATCTAATTGTAAAGTACTGAAATGTTTACAAATATGAATATTTCATGAAACACAATAAAAAAGTGTTTTGCTTGCAAAACACTCGCGCCAAGCACGGTCGCGTAAGCGACATCTTCCTATCGCGCTTGTGTGCATCATAGTGTCCTTCCTTTTGGACGCTTTTGCTATGTAATAGGGAAGTTCGAAGAAATTTCCTATTACATAACAAAAGAATGAGCTCAAGCCCATTCTTTTGTTGGCATTATTACTTTAACACTTCAAGCAGTTTTTCTATGAATTTATAAACGCGAATCGCTGAAGTAAGATTTAAACGCTCTTTTGGTGAATGAATATCATGCATATCTGGTCCAATGGAAACGATATCAAGTCCTGGTATCTTTTCACTAATCAAACCACACTCTAATCCTGCGTGAATAGCAGTCATTTTAGGTTCGTAGCCATATTCACGTGTAAATACTTTGGCGAACGTATCACGAAACTCTGATTCTTGTTTGTACTCCCAAGCTGGATAATCAGATTTCGCCTCAATATCTGCTTGTAGAAACTCAAACAACATTGTAAGTTTATCCCTTAAATAGTATTTATAACTACTTACGCTACTGCGCAAGGCGTAACGAAATTCAGCCACATCACCTGTGGCATCGAAGACACCTAAATTCAAAGAACTTTCCACTAAGCCTTCGATTGTACTACTCATGACCTGTACCCCATTTGGAGTTTGTGTCAACGCAAATAAAATCTTTGATGCCCCCGTTGGATGAATTGCTGTCACTTGTTTTTGGCCAATCTTTGTATTTGTCAGCTTAATTCCCGGTTCTGCTGGTCTTAACTCTTTTTGAAAAACCTGATTCATCTCATCAAAAGCTTTCATTGCAGAATCAACATCTTCGTTTTTTACTAAAATTTCGCATTCAGCATGGCTAGGGATTGCGTTATCTTTTGATCCACCTTGCATCTGAATTAGTAAGAAATCATGTGTCTCTTGTAACTGGAACAACGCACGACCTAATAATAAGATGGCATTCGTACGATTTTTATTAATCTCTTGACCAGAATGTCCACCGCGTAATCCTTCGACAGATACGTGAAGAACGGTTCCTTCTGATTCCATTGGTGTTAATGGAATCTGTGCAATAAAGGTCATACCACCTGCACAACTAACAAGTACGTTCCCCTCTTCTTCAGAATCAATATTAATCATATTTCTTCCTTTAAGAATCGAACAATCTAATGCCTTTGCTCCATCCATACCAGTTTCTTCATCTGTTGTTATGACAACTTCTAAAGCAGGGTGAGAAATTGTATTATCGGACAATAACGCTAGACAATAAGCAATTGCAATACCATCATCTGCACCAAGTGTAGTCTTATTTGCACTTAACCATTCTCCATCGATTTGCAATTCTAACCCTTCTGTTTCAAAGTTATGATTGTGTCCGCTCTCTTGAACACAAACCATATCCATATGTCCTTGAAGAATCACTGGTGTGTGTGCTTCGTAGCCAGCAGTTGCTGGTTTAAAAATTACTACGTTAAGAGCACTGTCCTGAACATACTTTAGATTGTGTTTCTTTGCAAAATCTACAAGATAATCACTAATTTTTTGATTAAAACCTGATCCTCTTGGTACGGAGGATATCTCCACGAAATAAGATAAAACATCCTTATAGTCCATGGACTGAATTAAATTTACGATATTACTCATCATTTACGCTCCTATTAGTTCTTAAAGCTATGAATTGGTGCTGGAATTCTTCCACCGCGATTAACAAAGGCGTCACATGAGAAATTATTCACAGGCATAATTGGTGCATACCCAAGTAATCCACCAAATTCTGCCGTGTCTCCTACTCCTTTGCCTATAACTGGAATAATTCGAACAGCTGTTGTTTTTTGATTGATCATACCAATTGCCATCTCATCGGCAATAATTCCTGAGATTGTGGTTGGCTTTGTATCTCCAGGGATTGCAATCATATCAAGTCCTACAGAGCAAACGCAAGTCATTGCCTCTAGTTTTTCAATGGTAAGACATCCTGCATTGACTGCATCAATCATTCCCTGATCCTCAGACACTGGAATAAATGCACCACTCAAACCTCCTACATAAGAAGATGCCATAACGCCACCTTTCTTTACCTGATCATTTAACAGAGCAAGTGCTGCTGTAGTTCCTGGTGCACCTGGATATTCTAAGCCAATTTCTTGTAAAATTTCGGCTACAGAATCTCCAACTGCAGGTGTTGGTGCAAGCGATAAATCAACAATGCCAAAAGGAACATTTAACATTTTTGAAGCCTCAAGTGCAACTAACTGTCCAACACGTGTAATCTTAAATGCTGTTTTCTTAATCGTCTCACATAAGGTTCCAAAATCTTTTCCACGTACGGATTGTAATGCAGTTTTCACTACCCCTGGACCGGAAACACCTACATTAATAATCGCATCAGCTTCTGTTACACCGTGAAAAGCCCCTGCCATAAATGGGTTGTCATCTGGAGCATTACACAATACAACAAGCTTAGCGCAACCAAGGGAGTCCTTTTCTTTTGTCAAATTCGCAGTGTTAACAATAATATCACCTAACAGCTTCACTGCATCCATATTAATTCCTGTCTTTGTGGAACCTACATTGATAGAACTACAGATACGTTCGGTATTCGCTAAAGCTTCCGGAATTGATTCAATTAATAACTTTTCGGAAGGAGTCATTCCTTTCGAAACTAAAGCCGAATAGCCGCCAATAAAATTAACACCAACCACTTTTGCTGCAGCATCCAATGTTTTTGCAATTGATACATAATCCTTCGTTGTTTTGCATGCCGAAGCACCAATCAAAGCAATTGGTGTAACGGATATTCTCTTATTTACAACTGGGATACCAAATTCACGCTCAATTTTTTTACCAGTAGCAACTAAATCTTTAGCTACTGTAGTTATTTTATCATAGATGTTACGATTTAATTCGTCCAAATTACAGCTGATGCAGTCCAAAAGGCTAATACCGAGTGTTATCGTACGAACATCAAGGTTTTCTTTTTCAATCATCGTATTCGTTTCAATTACTTCATTAAAATTTATCATCGAATTTTCCTTTCTACAGATGGTGCATCATGTCAAAAATATCTTCTCTCTGTGCCTTAATTACTACACCAATTTCCTTCCCGATCTGTTCTAGCTCACAAGCAAAAGCTCCAAATTCTTTTACAGATTCGTTCATATCTACAATCATCATCATATTAAAATAGCCAGAAACGATTGTCTGTGAAATATCAAGAATATTAACATGGTTACTAGCTAGGTATGTACAAACTTTAGCAATAATTCCTACCTGGTCATGACCTACTACTGTAATAATTGTTTTCTTCATTGCAAATCCTCCTTATATTCAAATTCGGTCCCACGAATTTGTGGGACCAATGTATGATCTAAGCGCACGTAATTCGCGCATCATAACCTTATAACTGGTAATCCTATTCCGCTATGACCATATCAGATACAATATCACGATTTGCAACTGTAATCTGTGGCATCGTAGAATGATCCGGCCAATTTTGAGAAACTTCATAACGAATTGTTTCATACGCAAGTTCCGCATAGTTATTTTCTTTACTTAAATGTCCTAAAATGATATGCTCTAGCTTATTATTTAGTAATTCACATATTAGCTTAGCCGATGTCTCATTGGATAAATGTCCTCGCATACCAAGAATACGTTGCTTGAGATAATAAGGATATCCTCCCACCATCAGCATATTTACGTCATGATTTGCTTCCATATATAAAATTTCTGAATCTCTTAGCTTAGAAACTGTGTAATCTGTATACGTACCTAAATCGGTTGCCATACCAACCTTAACTCCACCATGTTGAAATGTATAACAAACTGGATTACTCGCATCATGCGAAATTGCATATGGTTCAATTGTAACATCACCAAGCACAAAGGATTCATCCGGCTTAATGTAATTCAATAAGCTTTCTTCAATTCTTCCTACGTTTTTTTGTTTTAATATTGCATTCAAAGTTTCCACAGTCCCGTAAATAGGAATTTTGTGACGTCGCGCCATTACTCCAATTCCTTGTATATGGTCGCTGTGTTCATGTGTTATCAAGATACCTGCAATTGCATCTGGATCGACATTAATCTCTTCTAACCCCGATTCAATTCGCTTTGCACTAACCCCGACATCAATCAAAAGGTGCGTTTGATTACTGCCAACATAGATACAATTCCCACTGCTACCACTAGCAATACTGCATAAGCGCATATTCTTACTTCCTTCCTAACTCGATCACTTTTTCATCGAAGGTATTAATCGTTGTCTAGTATATAATAAAACATCTGGAATTGCAAGAATCAAAAACCCCTTAAGTAGATTTTGGTTACTAATTACCTTATCTACCTAAGGGGAATCATATCACATAAGCTAGCTTCTTATCGATTATTTTTTTTCACTGCATTATAGATTTTGTCACTATCTACAGTTAATTGATTTCTACCATTTTTCTTGGAATAGTACATAGCACCATCTGCTCGATTTAGCAACTCCGTAATATGCGTACATGTTTCAGGATAACAGGATAAACCAACACTAACTTTTGCAGTTACAATTTCTCGCTCATGTTGTATTTTCATACTGCAGATACGATCTCGTAATTCATTAATAATATCAGTAGCTTCGGGTACTCTTTTTTCAGGAAGAACTAAAACGAACTCCTCACCACCATACCGGGCAGCAATCCCATTATACTTTTTCGCAGTATCTTTTGCATAAATAGCAATCTGTTTGATGACGACATCACCCAATAAGTGTCCATAGGTATCGTTAATATGCTTAAAATGATCAATATCGAATAACGCTACTGATAATGGAGTCGAATTTTCTCTTGCCTCTTTCGAATACTGATCAAGCAAAATGTTGAGCTGACCTCGATTATATATTCCTGTTAAGGCATCTCGAGTTGCCATCTGCTGCATTTTTGCATATAAGCTGGCATTGTATATAGCCACATGTAATTGAGTTACAACCGTTTCAAAGAAAGATATGTTGTCACTAAAAAACTCATATTGCGCCTTACCACCAATTAATGCTCCAAGAATTACATTATCTCGAACAAGTGGTACAATTAGCAAAGAATTTACCGATAGATTTTCCAAGAAAATATACTTTGCTGGATCTACTTGATTATCAACATAAGTACCCTCTAATTTTACATACTGGTCAATACAACCCCACTCAATTTTCTTACTCAGTAATTCTTCTGATTTATCACCTAATCTCGTACGTATACGATATAATATTTTATCATTTCCAGCAATCCCCGGCTGAATTACTACTGCACAAAGATCCAAACCAATTGCTTCAAAGATTGACTCTGTTATAAGATTAAGCAGAGTTGTAATCTCAAGAGAAGAAGAGATATACTTTAAGATCATGTTTTGTATCGTGGTTTCTGCATTTGCACTATTAATTTTATTATATGCAGTCTCTAACTTAATTTTTTGGATCCCCAGTTCTTCATTTGCCTTTTTCACTTTTTCTTGTTGAATTCGTAATGCCTCATTTGCCTCCTTCATATTCTCAGATAATCTTCGCAACTCAAACACCTTATTATCTGTAGTTACAATAATCTCAGATATGAAGTTTGTTAGTATAACAATAAATAAGACTATCATTACATAAGAACATATCTTACTAAAAAATTCAATTTGATCTCCTGGATTAACAAAAAGCATTACAACCATGTAAATAACAGCTGGCAAACAAGTAGCCATTAGTATCATTGCCCTTGCATATATATCTGTAAAATCAACTACCATCATCAATTCCATCATCGTCACCATCAAAAGGATGCCTAGAAAAGTAGATGAAATACGAGTCATCATCTCAAGATAGCCCATAGATAGCATGATTAATTGCACAATTCGAATTACATTCCAGCTAATTGTATTTGTATAAAGTTGAAATAAAACTATGCTTATATCGAGAGAAATAAGGATTAGTGCAAAAGCGAGTCCCTTCGTCCCATACAATGAACTTCCGCTTATCTCTTGTACAACTAGATAAAGTAAGAGTATAAACGATAAGAACATATGTCCTTTAGAAACTCTACTCCTGTAAATAAGTAGTTCATCAATCATAAGTTACACTCCCTTTCGAAGTGTCGCTGCTACTCCCAGTAAAGTTGAACCTTGTCCCCTTCACTAATTGGAGTTGTAAAATCTGCAACTGCTCCGTTATGTTTTATCACAACCGTGTCTCCCTTAGCAACTGTAAGATCGAACGGATAAACATCCAGCACGTCAACTAAAATATTCTGTGTCTTTTTCGTTATCGTCACTTTGGTTTCGTTGACATATACATTAATGTATTGCTCTTCGGTCACTGCAACTTCACGAATTAATTCACTCTGAATATTCTCTTCTAGTAATTCTCCTTGGTCATCACTAATTTCTTCCAATGGATATATCACTGAAAAATTCTCATAGACCGAAGTATCTTCATTTGCTTTTTGATTATTTACTAGGATTCCCTGATGATATGGTAAATCCATGAAATTAAGTAATTGAGCTAGTGTATAATAGTTAAGAATCTCTAATTCATCACCTGATTGAATCGAGTATGTATCGGATACAAGCTCTCCATTTGCCATAACATATTTAGGGCATATAACTTCCTTATCATTTAAAGTAAATACAATACTACCTTTATATTCTGACAGCTTTCCAACCGTCATTACTGCATCTGCACCAATTGTAGACTCTTTAATCTGAATGATATCATTCTGTACAATCGATGCGCTCATACCAACATTCTTACCATTCAAAGTAACTACTGCTCCGTCTCCTGATTCTCCACGAACCATACGTTTTGTTCCATTCAACGTAAATTCGATTGTTTTTCCTCTCCGTGGAAATAATAATTCATTCGGAAAACCAACAGCTAATGCTGCATCGATTATTCTCAAATGACTATTATCATATAACTTAATTCTTTTACCATTGACAGAGACGTAGATAAAATTATTGCGGTTCTCATAATAGTTTAGACAGATACCAATTGGTGTAACTAAGAGTGGATCTTTTTTAATCTCAGGCTGTAAGAAGGTTACACTTTGTAACACCTCTTCTCCTCGTAATGCTACTCGCTCTTTACTTAAACCAAGTACATTCGCTAGTTTTTCTATAAATGCAGCTGGTTTTCCACCACCTCCAACAACAAAAACAGCACTAACAGGCTTGTCTCCATTAAGCTCGATAATCTTTTCACCTATTAAATTAGTTATGCGATCGATTACCGAGTCGATTGCTTCATTTATCTCATCGCGTGTTATCTTATGCGACAATCCCATAATATCTTTGTATGTAACTGACTTTCGTCTGAGCGCAGAAATTTTAATTGTTTCTGCTGTTTTAAAATCGACTAAGAACTTTTGAACTAATTCATTCGTTATTGCATCCCCAGCCATAGGTATCATACCATAGGCGATAATGCTTCCATCCTTTGTGATACATATATCAGATGTTCCAGCCCCAACATCTACAAGCGCAATATTGAGCAAACGGAACTTTTCAGGTATTGCAATATTGATTGCAGCGATTGGTTCCAGAGTCAGATTCACAACTTCTAATCCAGCCTTAGTAACAGCTGCATAGAGTCCTTCAATGACCTCATCTGGTAAAAAGGTAGCTAACACATCTGCTGATATTTTATTGCCCTTATGATCACTTAAATTCGTTATCATATAATCATTTAAATAATAATGGACAACTGAATATCCTACACAGTAAAAACTTATTCCGTCTTTTTTTGTCTCCTCACGAATAACTCCATAAGCATTCTCTACCGCAAGTAGTTCCAAAGAACGAATATGTTCCTCCGTAATCGTTTCTTCACTTTGAAATTCATATTCTGCTCTTACAGGCACTGTTTTTAAGACTCGACCTGCTGCAGCGATACAAACTTTAGTTAACGGACGATTTAACTCCCTTTCGAGATCGTTCTTTACTTTTTGAATCGTCTCGGCAACTTTATTAATATCATGGATTTGACCATCGAGCATAGCTCTCGTTTCATGATAATGAACACTTTGTGCCACGACGATAAAATCCTGTTCATTTTGTTTGTACCCAACGGTGCCGACAATGCTTCTTGTCCCAATATCCAAGCCAAAAACCAGATGCTCCGGATATAACATTGTATCCATGCAGTCTCCTCCCCTGTATGTTCTCTTTCACTATTATACTATTTTTTTCGCAATTAATCTAGTACTGTTTACCTATTTACAAAAATTAAATTACCATTTTTAGTTTTTCGACAATGTCTTCCATTCTTGTATTCTCATCATTTCGGATAATAAAACTACAATGCTGTTTCGCATAAGAAACTTTCCTCTGATTTTCCAAGATGGCATCAATCTTTTCTTCAGAATAATTGCGAGAATATATTAATCTTTTTCTTCGAACTTCTTCACTAGCATCGACAAATAAAGTTATATCACAAAACTGATCAAACTTAGCTTCAAACAGAAGTGCTGTTTCCACTAAAACTGCTTGATAGATGCCTGACTGCCTATATTCCTCTATTTTGCTTAATGTATATCGTTTTACATTAGGGTGCGTAATTTGATTGATTCTTTGTACCTTGAAATTATCTGAGAATACAATCTCGGCCAATTTACTTCGATCAATTTCTCCCTCTTCATCTAAAATTCCTTCTCCAAATTCTTTTACTACATCGAAATAAGAACAACCACCTTTTTTCATCTGCTCTTTTGCTACATCATCCGTATAAATTACAGCAACAGGAAAGTTTTCTTGTGCTATTTTAATAACTGTACTTTTACCTGCACCAATTCCACCAGTTACTCCAATGACTTTCATATTTACTCCTAAACTTAACCGTATATACTTTTAGCTCCACCATGTCTATAACGCTGTTGTAAGCTATCTTGTCGCCTACTTAAAGATAGCTTACAACAATTATCCTATTTAGCCTTTACTTCGCGTCATACCAATCGTTTCCTTGATTGACCTCAGCAATCATAGGTACAAGTAATTCACAAGCATTCTCCATCTCTTCTTGCATTAATTTCTTAACTTCCTCAACTTCAGAAATTTTTGCTTCTACTAATAATTCATCGTGAATTTGAAGTAGTAATTGAGATTCCAATCCACGACTTTTTAAAGATTGATTCACACGAATCATTGCAATCTTAATAATGTCTGCTGCTGTTCCTTGAATCGGTGAATTCATCGCAATTCGTTCTTGACCTGATCTTCTTATAAAGTTCGAATGATTCATATCAGGTAATCTACGAATTCGGCCATACAGAGTAGTTACAAAACCCTGTTCTCTTCCGTTGGTAATTAAAGAATCCAGGTATTGTTTAACCTTAGGATAAGTCTCGAAATACTTTTCGATATATTCATCTGCCTCTTTTTTCTTAATCTTTAAATCTTCCGACAAACTAAATGCACTAATCCCATAAACGATACCAAAATTCACTGCCTTTGCATTACTTCTTTGTTGACTTGTAACTTCATCAAATGGGATATGAAATACTTGAGAAGCTGTTAATCGGTGAATATCTTTACCTGTCTTATACGCGTCAATTAATGTTTCATCTCCTGACATATGCGCAAGAACACGTAGCTCAATCTGTGAATAGTCAGCATCTAAAAAAACAAAGCCATCTTTCGGAATAAATACTTTACGAATCTTTCTGCCAAGCTCCATACGAATTGGAATGTTTTGAAGATTTGGCTCCGTACTACTAATACGACCTGTAGCTGCAATTGTTTGATTAAACGTACCATGGATCCTTCCATCCTCACTTACATATTCTGCAAGTCCATCCGCATAGGTCGACTTTAATTTTGTAAGCTGACGGTACTCTAATATCTTTTCAATGACTGGGTCTTCTTGTTTAATCTTTTCCAATACGTCTGCTGAGGTAGAATATCCAGTCTTCGTCTTTTTCCCATTTGGCAATTTCAGCTTAACAAATAGAATTTCTCCTAATTGTTTTGGAGAATTAATATTAAACTCTTCTCCCACCATCTCATAAATCGACTTTTCTAATTCCTTGATACTCGTAGTTAGATTAGCGCTATATTCACGTAATGCGGCTTTATTTACTCGTATGCCCCGTTGCTCCATGTCATATAAAGTATAGATTAATGGCATCTCGATCGTTTCAAATAACGACAGCATCTGGGCATTCTTTAATTCTTCCAACAAGACCTCATAAGCAAGAGCTGCAATAATCGCTTCATAACTAATTGCCTTAAGGAAATTCTCTTGATAGAAGGTAGATAATTCAGAGTAAGTATTCTTTCCCATAATATCTGCTCGTGATGCAACTTCACAATCCAGATATTTTGATGCAACATAGCTATTATCATAAGTACTTACCTCGGGTTCCATTAGGTAGGCTGCGATTTCAACATCGAATACATCGGTATCTTCGCAAAATGGAAGAAAAGTAAGTTGTTCTTTTAAAGAAAACGTTGCAAACGTAATCTCCTCATCCATCAATCGCTTTATTTGACTTGTTAAGAAATCTTTCGTGATTTCTTCATTGATCAATGAATGAATGACATTTTCTTTTGTTGCGATTGTAATTCCGAGTAATGTTTTCTCTTCAATAATAGCCTGAATACCAACACATGCTAAATCCTCAGCTTTTTCAATCAATGTATCGAAAAACGTAATCAATTCTTGCTTTTTCTCAACTAGGGTACAACCTTCATATAAAGAATGGAATAATTCTTTATATTTAGCTCGGCAGGAAACATTACTTGTATATACTGCTGCTTTTTCGTTCACAGAATCACCAAAAGTATTCGTATCCTCTCGCTCCAATGGGTTAGAAGTTGCTTTACTGGTATAACCTTCCTCTCCAAATAAGCTTTCTGCAATATCAAGGTCGCTCATACTCTCAAATTCTGTATCACAATTCGAATTATCTGGATGTAAAAAAGAAGCAATCTTTAACGATTTAAATTCTAACTCATCAAAACGCTCCTGAGCTTTTGACTCATTGATATGAACTCTTAAATCATCCAAAGTGATTGGCAACTCAATGTCCTTTTTAATTGTAGCTAACTTTTCGCTCAATTTCGCAGCTTTCTCACCAACAAGCTCTGTATCACTTTCCTTTAGAAGTGCATTCATTGGAGAACGCTTAATACCGATCGTTTTCCAATATTCATTCATTTTCTTTTTTTCTGCATCATCTAAATCACGAATCGAGTTATACAAGTTATCTACTGTTTCGTATTCTTTTATCAAAGCAACTGCTGTTGCTTCACCAACTCCAGGTACACCCTTTATATTATCTGAACTATCTCCTTGAATTCCCTTCAGGGAAGGTACTGAGCTTGGTTTAATTCCAAATTCCTGTTCTACTAAACTTGGAGTAAATAAAAATGTACGATCTGGTGCATTAACCTCTTTACTTGATAGCCCGTATTTATCATATAATTCCTCAGTTTTCTTTGCAGTACTATGCAGCAACCAAAGATTTGTCTTTTCAGTAATCAACTGAAGATAATCGTTATCCTTCGTCAAAATACGAATTGGAACGTCATCCTCAAATTTGGCACAAAGTGAACCACTAAAATCATCTGCTTCATAACGCTTGTCCATAAATTGAGGAATGCCCATATCTTCTAATACCCTTTGACAGAGCATAAATTGATCTTTTAGAGGTGGCAGTGTCTCTCCACGATTACCTTTATAATCTGGATACAGCTCCCTACGAAATGTATCACGGCTCACATCCCATGCAACTGCTAGATACGTAGGTTTCTGTTCCTTTAAAATTTTCAATAATACTCGAACAAAACCATAGACAGCATTGGTATAAACACCTGTGGAAGTCTGCATAATCTTATGAAAGAATCGCTCCTTCTCCTCTGGTGTTCTTGCAAACATAATTTCTTTTGGAAGATTTCCAAAAAATTGTGTGCTTAATAAACTAGAACCATCAATTATTAGTAAAAACTCATTTTCCTTCATTCCTATGATTTACCTTCTCTTTCTTATTTCTTTTCGAATGGTATTAGCCAAGTGTTCGGCACATTTATCGAATTTTCATATAAAAGCACCCGATTCATTCCACTTTCATTGTACCTCTGGTACAAGATTATGCGCAGTTCACTCTTACGCTGAATATAATTTTTTGCTTGTTCATCATATTTATTAATAAATAATGCAACTGGGTCATATTGATCTGGTATTCCAATGTAAGCCAAATGATACGGTGGCATTGGTGGTACTGGTTCCGTTATCACTTTTGTCGTAACTGATATGCTGGATAAGATAATAAAGCCTAAAGTTATGAATAGAAAATAAAACCGTTTTCTAACTCGTGCATTCCTTTTTCTCCTAATCTTCTCTGCACTCAGCTTCAGCTTATGATCTAATTCCTGAGAAAACTGATTCGCTAGTTCTTTATCCTCATCTAATAACTTCATTGCAGTCAATAAAGTATAGTATACTTCTAATTCTTCTTTACAATCAGAACAATGATTCACATGATCTAAAAACTTCTCTAAAGTAGCCATGTCAAGTTGGTCATTGATAAATGCTGTGATATGGGATTGTGCTTCCAAACAAGTCATGACTCTCACTTCCTCTCAACAATAAGTACATTTGGTCGCCCTATTCTCACTTAAATAAAATCCTAGTTAACCTCAATTTTACACTGTCTTGATAGAAAATGCAATTAGAACAAAAGTGTTTCACATGCGAGTCAAAAGTACTTAAGATAGAGATCTGAAGTCATTTTGCACAAGGAAATGTTAGAAGTATGGGATGCCAAACATAATTTATACGCAACACGCTTTCGCTTGAATGAGGTTCGTAACGGTACATAATGGCCTACAATACAGGCCCCAATTACCGACGACCTCATAACAGTATGCTCCTAAATTATGTTTGGCATCCCATATTTATCTAGTCTATTGATGTGCAAAATGACGAATAAAATCATTGAAAAGTACTTTTGATAACGTACTCCCATTATATATAAAAGTTTTACTTGCGAAACACAAGCGCTAAGCGTGGTCACAT
The DNA here is from genome assembly GCA_023439125.1 of Bacillota bacterium. GTDB lineage: Bacteria > Bacillota > Clostridia > Lachnospirales > Lachnospiraceae > Lachnoclostridium. The sequence goes on from JAEXOU010000022.1 coordinate 157,128, forward strand.
ATGCGACATCTTCCTATCGTGCTTGTTTGCATCATAGTGTACTTCGAACACTCGGTGAACACTGTACAACACGATTTTTGTTGTCACGTTCAAATTAGTTATTTTTTAAATTGTATCAATTTTCTTAAAATTTATACTTGCAAAAACCTCTTTTGTATGATAGAATTATCTTCGCTGAAAGGCATGCGGATGTGGCGGAATGGCAGACGCATCAGACTCAAAATCTGACGGGTTCACGCTCGTGCGGGTTCAAGTCCCGCCATCCGCATCAGTTAGAAGACCAGAAACTATTGAGAAATCAAGGGTTTCTGGTTTTTTGTTGAAAAAATTAATGATTACACTTTTTGATTATACTCTCAAAGACGCAGCACGAAGTCAAAAAAATAAGCAGTTTCAAGACATGCTCGGGTCTGATTTTTACTAATCTTAATGATAATTAGCCTCATGATTTGCTAAGGTCTTTCCAGCTTTGCTCTTAGAACTTTGACTAGATGAATTACTTGCAAGTGTCTTTCCAGCTTTGCCTACTTTTCCACCATGATGAACTGTCATAAGTACATACCTCCTTTGCAATAATCTCCTTGCAAATTGATGTACTCTTTTATATTATTATTTTGCGAAGAATAACGTCAAAGAATCTTTGACAAGGGAATGGCTAGTGCATATGCTCTAGCTTTTTCTATGTGAAGAGAAATCCTCTCTTACATACGTTACATATAGCTTTGAATATAACAATTTAACTGTTCTTCCGTATCAATACCGTACTTATCTGCAACCATACAGAAATAATTCATGATTTCACTTTTAGCAATTACCTCTCTAGATGGTTGCAATGGTTCATAATCAGTTCTGGCATTTTTCCATGGAGTTTCATTATGAGTAATCTTTTCCAATACTTTTCCGCTATATTGTCCGAATGAATTAATAACTAAATCAATTACTTTCTTCTCCTGGTCACTCAATTCCTCAAATCGTTCTTTAAAAATAGCAAAACGGTTATCCTCAATTGGATTATATTTAAAATCTTTAAACAAATCATATACTTCCTCATATACTGGACCATGAACCCATGCCATACAATCCTCTCTGTATAATGGTTCTTTGAACATAACCATATATATTCCCTGAATAAAATATAAGATTTTCTGCAAAGCCAATGGTGTTATCTCCTGCATCTGATCAAAGATATAAGATATTGTTAAAAGCATTTTATCAGATACACAAAAAAGTCCTGCTATTTTTTCAGCAGCCTGCATAGCTTTTTTATATGCAGTTTCTCCTATTTTCTCAGCATTCTCATTTAATAACTTAATCATGTAATTAGGTGATGAAAGAGACTTTTTTATAATATCTGAGTACTCTTTCGACGGGATCTGTCCTGCAAGATAACGTGTTATTGTAATTTCTCCAAATCCAAGAGCAACTGACAGTGGAGCTTTACCAATGTTATAAATATCCATGATTTTATTTATATCGTCAACGCAAACAAGTCCTTCAGCCTTTCTATACTGTTCATCAATGCTTCTCATATTAATGTCCATTAATCCTGGAATATCCATGTTCTCACCGCATTCATCACATACAGCAACTATGATTTCAAAGTTATACATTTTCTCTTTAATTTCCTTTTGAACAATTTTCTTACGCAAATGATATGCTGTGTCTTTCCTACATTGTGTACAGAAATCAACCTTTCTCTCCCTAGCCATTTTATGATCCTCCTTTTATTTGCTTTCTGTCTATTTAAATTTATATTTTAATGAATGTCTTTGTTTATGAAATGAAATCACAATCACATACTTCGATTCCAAATTGTTAAATTTGATATATAGAGAAACTAATTCTTCTCCTGTACCAAATCTATGTAATAAATTTACATCCTTGCCAAATACATATAGTAATTCATGTTCAAATCCTTTATGTTCATTCGGTAAAATGTCTGAGAAATCCGTAGCAGTTAAACTTAACAAGATTTGTTCTCTCTTCGTCTCATCAATTACATAATCCATAAATAAATCCTGATTATCTTGTCTGTTATCATTCATTTCTACTCTATATTTTCCAGCATTAATTGCTTTCTTTACTTCTTCAAGATATTTTTCGATATCTGCAATTGTTACTTCCAAATCAACTCCTCCGCTCTTAAATGATAGGTTCTTTTTATTATCCTATCATCATTATATCTATATGATAGCTTTTTGTCAATATCCTATCATTATTTTTTGGATTTTATACAGCTTAGGTGCCCAAACAGAAAGCATGTCTAACATTGTAGTACATTTTTACATATTACACTCTTTACACGTTCCAAGATGTAGCACGAAAGCCCTTTTCTTTACAGTATTTCTTTCACCTGGGCAGTAGTTTTAATTCCAGAAAGATAATTTTTATGATAAAAATTTGTATGAATCAGATAGCAAATTACACAATTGACGTATCATTAACTAATTCAATATTTGAAACATACTCAGCTATAACTTATTTCTTAAACAAATATCTTCAATCAGAATATTTTGTCTATTTTGCTTAGTTAAAATGGAAATAAATGAAAAATATCTTTCATTGCATTTACATATATCACTTATACAAGTTATAATAAATAATATGATCTTTCAAATTAAGGAGGAAGCTTATCATGAATATAGGCGATAGGATACGTCCACTAGGTAAAATACCATATAAGGTAAACTTTGAGAATTTTTCCATACATTTTGAGTTAAATCATCAGCAATTGTGGTATATTAATTCAATAAAAGATGGCATCTGCAAATTATCAAACAGCAGTGGTACCATGTACATAACTATAAAAGAAATTGATCTACCAAAAATATTTAATACTAATCACGTTATAAGAGGACGCTATTCAGGACGTTGGGATTAATTTCTCACAAGAAGTTAAAGCCTTACTACATTAATAAAAGTAAGGCTTTCTTACAAAACATAATTCTAGCACCTAAAACCTTGGTTATAAAACTAACAACACGAAAATAAAATGCCTTTGTTAATGCTTTTCTGTAAGGTTCATTTATATTTATGATTACACCCTTGATTACACTTTCCAAGACGCAGCGCGAAAACCAAAGCTAACCTTATTAACTCAGATAACACATACTTTGGATCGTGGTATGCTATTCCCTAGTTAGCAAAAGGCATAGCCAGCAACTAAAAGTTCTAGCTTTGCCTAAACTGTAAAAAGTTAATAATAAACACTTACTTGTAATCCCCAATTACTCCAAAATGATAGGTTTTATCATAGATTGGATAAGCTGAGATAAACTGTATCATGATAGGTGTACGATCAAGATACGGGTGTCGATCAAACAAAAATCGATCCGCTTGTCGTAATGCTTGCAGTGCTACAGGCATTTCCTCATAGAAAATTTTATTTCTCTTAAATGAATTCCCCTTTAACTCTTGGTTATCCACAAGTACATAACCTCTTAACATAAGCCCCTTTTCTGTATGTATCCATGAAATTCTTACCTCGTCACGCTCACTAGTGACTTGGTCTTCAGCAAAATTCTCAGCGATAAATACAAACAATTCGGCAGTGATATCTGAATGGGTAATTGTATAAAGTCTATTCATCACAGGCCCATATGGTTTCATTCGATCCCGATATTGTATGAATACTTTGGAGGGATTCATTTCTTTCACTATCAAACCTCATTTTAATGATTCATTCTATTGTATTCTATGCGCAAAAAAGAGTTCACTCAAATCTGCTGGTATCTAAGATGTGGATACGACCATAATTACCGAATATTCTAAGTTCTCATACTTTCCCCCTATCTTCCGATATGCTCCGCTCTAATCAATATTCCTATTTATTGGAGTTGCTTCTTTCTAAGAATAAAGACCTTGTGAAAATCAAAAAGTTAAGGACGAGGAACGAGGTCTTGAAACAACTTACATCACGATTAAGAAGAGTGAATAAATTTTGATTGCTCGTGTTTAAAAGAGTGATATAATGATAGAAAAAGACAAATAAGAATCTATGGAGGTTATTTAAATGAATGAGCAAGTAAAAGATTGTATAGATAAATATCCAAGTGAGATTATTGATATGTACAATAATTTAAGGAAGTTGATTTTTGAAAGCGTTTCATGTGAACCAGAAGAAACATTGTGGGCGAAATTACCAAGTTATTATGTTGGTGATTCTTTTGTAAGGCTTATTCCATTTAAAGACCATATTAACATTGAAGCGCAAGCAGTAAATCAGCATAAGGAAGAATTAGCAGGTTATAAAGTTACTCCTAAGGGAATGTTGCAAATCTATTTAAAACAAGATATCCAATATGAAGTTTTAAAACAGATATTTGCAGAAACTTTAGACAAGCTAATGAGTAATAACTTGAACTCCTGCACTCTCTAGTATACTTATCTGATCTTGCGTCATACTGTTTTCACTTACATTAATCTGCTTAAGGGACTCCATATTTAAGAATCCACTAATATCTTGAATTTCTAAATCGTGAATACACAAATCACTAATTGTATCAAATTCTGAAAAAATGGAGCTGTCTTGTAAGACATACTTATCCTTAATTTTTTGCATTCCTTCATAACTACCTTTATAAAGCTCAAGCTTTCTTAAAGAACTACAGTTTTTTAACATATCTAAGTTCTTTATATTACATGATATCAGCTCTATCGTATTTATATACTTACTTGATATTTTGCTAAAATCAATATCAGTTTCCAGGCAATGAAGCAATTTTATATTAGACATCGTATTAATAAAGGATGCATCTTCGACATCGGAAAAATAGATTAACAAATCCTTCAATGTTTTATTAGAAGAAATATGTTGAATATAATTATCTTGGTCATAGTATTCAATACTTAATGTTTCAATTTTAGTAAATTGATTTACTTTTTTGAGATATTTACTATATTTTTTCTCACGACAATCAATTTCAATGCTTAGTGTATCTTTTTCGTATATTTTCTGTCCCATAAATACATATCTCGTTTGAAACATATAAATACACCACAAGATAACAAGAGCTATTGCAACCATTACAATTATTATATATCTCTTATGTTTTGATAGATTTGAATCAAACATTTTGTATACCTCATCCTTCTCGAACACAACTTTTAAGCGTTTTACTTTTTCATTTATCGCTAATGAAACATCCACAGCAGTTATGCCTGTTGAAATATTAAAGACATCATTATCACTTTCAAACTTTATCCCTTAGACTCTTCATTGATATTCTGTTTATCATTCATTCACTGCTAATACCTAAAAACACCCTGGTTAGTGATTCTATATGATTGCTTTAGCTAATTGAAAATGTCTCAATACGATGTTATTCAAAGATACGGACTATTTCTCCTTCGATTACTTCACTACTATCTGTTATTCTTGTATTTTTGTCTACACAAAAGGCAGGCCGTACTCCAGTTTTGATTTCTGCAGTTCCTAGACCGAGACTTTTTCCCCATACCGTAAAGATGGAATATGTATTACTCAATATTGGAGTCCGTGTCCAAAATGGACATGGCGTCCCATCCGTTAAAAGAGTTTCTCTTTTTTTATAATCATCAGCAAAAAGCTTTAGCTGTTTCCCTTCTGGCACTGCGGTCAAATTCTTTTTTTCATAGGCTAGCTCATTAGTTGATAACAAGAACACTTTCCGTAAGATTGTATGAGAATTGTAGACTGTTCCATTTGGATTGCCTATCTCACCAAAGTAACTTTCTTTACTTGTAACCTCAATTGTACTCTCTTCTATTGCATTTTTTACATTCTCACTCAGTGTATCGAAAAACTGTAAATTTAAAAACTTATCAATATCACTTTCCTCATAATATGAAGCATAGGAGTCCTCTGCCCATCCTATCTCATCACTCTCTTTGTAGGACATGGTATCACTTAATATATCTTTTCTTACAAGCAAGACATTTCCATTGTAATCTGATGTTACAACCAGATATGGGGTAAAGATTTCATTTTCTTTGAGATAAACAATCGGATCCTTTTTATTATTTTCATAAGCGATCTGTTCAATCGTTTGTTCTTTTTTGTCCTCTTGATTTTTCATGACCTGGTTAATTTTTACGCATACGCCAAGCAGGATTATGAATAATAAAGCAATCGTCATTGGTAGCTTTATCTTACTATTCATATAGCTATCCCTTGGAATCTTCATTGATATTCTCCCCTATCATTAATTTTATAATAAAATGCACCTCTACAACAGACGGTCATAAAACTATGCGCTTGCCATTTTTCACCATCATTCTCTTTTATTGTATATTATATCCATTTTTATACTCTTGTCAAATAATTGGGTTAGAACACTTTGGCCAGTGATAGTAACCCATATAACGATACAAAGAGTTGAACATATTGACATGTATATTTCTTAAAAAATAGGAGAATAAACCTGGGTTTTCCTTGTGGTAGAAAAAGGTACATTTATATGCTATAATTATTTCCAAAAACTTGAGATTGTGGAGATGTTTCCATGGAATGGCTTAATATATTTGGTTTGGTTTTCATAGTTGTTATTATGATTCCAAACATTATTTTTGCAATCAGATGCAAAGACGGTTTTGAAACCCAATGGCATAATAAACCGGTCGAAATTGTTGAACAAATCGGAAGATTTGGTTGTTTTGGATTTATGATAATCAATATTCCGGGGACTTGGTTTAGCTGGTGGTCTGATAATACATTTGCGATTTACCTTATCATTGATACCGTGTTAGTAGCCCTTTACTGTGCTATATGGGTTATTTATTGGGAAAAAAACAATGTTTTCAGGGCTTTGGCACTTTCAGTTATCCCGTCAGTATTGTTCCTGTTTAGCGGCATTATGAGCAGGTCAGTATTGCTTGTTATAGCATCTATATTATTTGCTCCAACTCACATATTAATATCGTACAAAAATGAAAAAAAAAACGAATTCCAATGTATTGATCTCTCTACAGGATTTCACTTTGCACGTACGGTTTCAAAAAAACACTAGGTTTCTAAGAGATTAGATACCTAGTGTTTTTGATCTATTTATTTTACCTACTTCTCTATCGTTCTTAGTCAATCGGCCAATTCCTTAAGAGCTTATTGGTTATTTTATTAGCATTTAGGTCATCTAGATGGTTCACTTGCATAACACCAACTTCAGTTACATAATATAAATTCACACCTTCACGTTCCTGCATGGAGTCAATAAATTCAAAGTCTAAAACAACACCTGTATCTACTTTTTCCATCCACTCACGACACAGATACATATCAAACGTAGTCATGATGATTCCATCTGCTTTGGATTTATTGTTCGAATAGTAATCGATTATTTCCTGAATACTCTTGCCTTGTTCAAACGCTTCTTCTTTATTGAGTAGATAATATTGCCCTTTACTGTTAATCAAAGTATAGATAAAAGTACCTTTTTCATTATTAGCGGTTGGTGGCACAAATTGATGACCAACAAATACGATTTCATTTGCATCAGGAGTATTAAAAAAATATATTGTTACCCCTGAAACTACCAACATAATTACTACAATAGAACTCAAGATCCATCTTTTCGATTTCATAAATATTACCCCTATCCTATTAGAACAACTCAACTCTCCATTTCTTTATGATATGTGCTATGATGAGGATAGCCTAAAAACTAGTAGCCTATTTCATTTTATTCCTATATTTCTTATGTAGACCCAAAGTAATCTCTAGTTTTATATCCTCATATTCACTTTACACTGTATGTAGTAACAAATCAATAATTTTGTTATTTTTTGTATATTATTTACTTAAAAGTACTTGACTAAAACCCCCCAAAAAAAGCGTAACTAATTTTCTGATTATAATCAAATCGTTAGCTACGCCAAACTTTTATTGACACTATTTAGTTATCCAATTACACCAAAAAATGTTGAAAATAACGCATAGGCTACAAACGCCATACCGATGAAAGAGCTTACGATATAAATTCTAGCCCAATTAACTGCTTTTCGAATTGCAAGATCAGAGTTATCGTATTTGCTCATATAATAACAATCGTACTTTTTATTCTTAATAATCCCACCTGTTATCAAATACTGATACCTACGTTCCTCTTTAACTTCATTCGGATCTAAATCTAACATACCACAATACTGATGATCTGCAGTCTCCACATAATAGACAGTGAATCCATCCTCTGGATCAATTCTTTTTAATAGAGTTAGAGCATATGGTCCTTCATATTCTAACTGACTTCTTCTACATGTTCGAAATGCTTTTTTTATTGCGTATTTGGTAGTTGTATCGAATTGAACATGCTTTCTACTTTGTATAATAATATTAGTTCGCCTTAATTTATCTTTGGAAGCCCTTCTTTTCTTGATTGTAACTATTTTTGTTGCTTTTATCTTGGGACTACTTTTCATTTTTATTACCTTATTCTTCACAATCAATGGAAGTAACTCCTTTCAAAGTAATTGCTTTGCTGGGTTAAAATAAGACCATGCTAAGTTTCCAAAAAACCTAGCTATAAGTAGTCTACTCACAGATCTCAAACCTAGCTATATGCAGTCTATTCACCAATCTCAAACCTAGCTAAAATATCATGCATGTGATTTGCCTGTTCAAATAACTCATTACTTAAAGCAACACATTCTTCTGAAGTGGCTGATGTATTTTGTGTAAAGTCTGATACATGTTCAAAGCTCTTGCTAACTTTATTAATGATCTCAATTTCCTGTTCTACAGTAGCTGCGATTTTTTGAATTTGCATATTTACATTTTCTGTTTTACTTACAACGGTATGTAAAGTATCTGCCGTTTCCTTAACGAGCTGTTGTCCTTCTGCGACCACCTCAGTAGACTGGTTAATCAGAATTGTCGTATTATTTGCAGCTTCTGCAGTTCTTGCTGATAATTCTCGGACTGATTCTGCAACAACTGCAAAACCTCTTCCTGCTTCTCCCGCTCTGGCTGCTTCAATCGAAGCATTTAAAGCAAGTAAATTTGTCTGAGATGCAATATCATTAATGATATCAATGATTTGAGAAATCTGATTCGATGCGATAGTTATTTTATCCATTGCATTCAATAAATCTACCATCTTTGCGTTACCTGTCAAAAGTACTTGTTTTGTATTTTCAGAAATGGTTAATGATTCTTTTGCATTGTTCTGGTTATTACGAAATTCCACTTTTACATTTGCAATATCGGTTTCTACTTCATCAACTAAATGAGTAACTGTCATTACATCTTCTGCTAGATTATTAGCTCCACCTGCTACATTTTCTGCACTCTTATACACATTGGATGCAGTTTCTTCGATTTCTTGCATAGTAACTTTAAGTGAAGTAGCTATTTCGTTAATTGCTGTTTTTAGAGGTGCAAAGTCGCCAATATAGTCCATATCAATATGTATGTTAAAGTTACCCTGAGCCATCTTTTCTAGATTATCTCTTACATCAAAAATATACGCTTGAATCTTCTTATTCGAATTTGCGACTGCCTTACAAAGTTGTCCTACTTCATCATCACTTTCATAATCGTTCTCATAACTAAGATTACCCTTCGCCATATGATCTGCCACTGTATTCAGTGACTTTAATGGTGCAAACATCAAAAGCAATCGTTTTTTTATAGTGGTCTTACTGATAAATCCAGCAATAACAAGTGTAAGTATGCATGCTACTATGGAGACTACTACACCATTATAGTAACTAAATATATTATGAGATATGATCAATGTTGTTCCTGAAAGCAGATTCGTTTTTGCCGTAAATACTCGTAAACCATTTCCTTTTTCTATACTCGTTGTGACAACTGTCTCTTCAGTTCCAATCAGTTTATTCGAGATGTTGATATCTGATGCCTTGGTTAAAATCTCATTACCTTGTGAGTCTACACTTGGTGTATATTCTGTCTTATTATGAGCTAATACAGTTCCTGCTTTATCAACTAAAATACCATATTGATATCCACTAGTCGAAATTTCGTTTACCATCTTAGCGATATCGTCAATAAAAATATCCGCAGCTAATACGCCAATTATTTTGCCATCCTCCTTTAATGGATGAGCGATTGTGATAACCATTCTTCCAGAATCTGCGTCAACGTATGCAGATGATATCGTTACGGAATCTGCTGCTACTGTATCCTTATACCAGTCACGTATCGTGGGATCGTATTCCCCTGGTGCTGGTTCCCAACCACCGCCAAATACACATGTTTTATCGGAGAGTCCATAATAGTAATCATATACCGTTTCATTCTGTTTTAAACATTCTGCTAGATATGTAAAAGAATCCATAGAAGGATTGGATGTCATGTGATAATAATCTATTGTATTTGCAATTACTTTTAATTCAGAAATTTGCTTTTCATACCATGCCTGGATTTTTTCCGTAAAAACTTCTGTTTCAACCGTATATGCTTCCTTTGTCTTTTGTACTAGAAGTACTCCCGTCAATAAGCATAATACAACAGATATTATTACAATTACGTTCATTATAAAGTATGATACATATTTTGTAATTACTTCTGTCAGTGTTTTACTTTTCTTTTTTCGTAAGTTCATATATTGTGTCCTCCTAAGTATATTATTGATAAAATCATGCATATTTTATCATATAAATCAATATTATTACAATAAATTACCATTATATTCTTCTTATTTTTTTCTTATAGATTCATTAATAATACTTATGAAAATCACCTTATGAACAAAACCTTACAAACAATGCTTTACGAGTAATACTTTATGAACTTGCTTATATCGTACATATCCGTACGTTTTATAAACAAGCCTACTTGAAGGCAAATTAATCAATCTACTCCATCCTTTTTTCTATATCATTTTAATTAACATTATATTATAATTATTAAAACAACACCTTATGAAATTCTATCATACTATTACAAATATGGAGGAACTATGGCTTCACTAAATCGATATTATTTATCAGAATGTCCTTATTATCATGTTTTAGGTAGAACAAGCAAAAACCGTTCTCCTCTAACTCTTTTTTGGACAGCAAGTGGAATTGAAATTCGTATACAAGCAAGTGAATTATGGGTAGAATTGGAGACTGACTATACCTTAAGCGAACAATGGATTAGTATCTACATAAACGATGTACATATTAGTAGATTCATGCTACCAAAAGGGAAACAAGACCTTTGTATCTTTCGTAATATGAATCCGGATAAGATTAAAAAAGTAAAGATTATAAAAGAAGTACAAGCAATGCCGAACGATGAAAACGCCTTGCTTCAAATTCATTCCTTACTGACTGATGGGGTGTTTTTCCCTCTGGAAGAGAAATCAATGAAATTAGAAGTGATTGGAGATAGCATTACCTCTGGAGAAGGTAGTATTGGTGCCAAAGAGGAAGAGGATTGGATTCCTATGTTTTTTAGCGCTTCCAATACTTATTCTACTATGCTTGCAAAAGAACTGGATGCAGACTTACGTATCATCTCTCAAAGTGGATGGGGAGTTTTGTGTTCCTGGGATAACAACCCTCATGCGAATATCCCAGATATATATGAGAAAGTATGTGGTGCAGCATATGGTCAGAGGAATCTCGAATTGGGAGCACAGGATAATTATGATTTTTCCTCATGGCAGCCAGATATCATCGTTATTAATCTTGGGACCAATGATGGAGTTGCTTTTGAACAGCCAGAATGGATCGATGAGAAGACCGGGGAACGTTTTTGGCAAAAGATTTTAGAAGATAACACCTTTGATCCTGAGAGCATCACACGTTTTGAAAAAGCTGTTATTAACTTCCTATACAAGCTTAGAAAAAATAATAAAAATGCAAGAATCTTATGGGTTTATGGCATGTTAGGTTATGTCATGCGTCCATATATTCAGCATGCAATTGATGTATACCAAAAAGAGACTAACGATACTTTCGTCAACTATTTAGATTTACCATCATGCACTCCTTTACAAGAAGGAGCTCGACATCATCCAGGCATCGAGTCTCATCGTCTAGCAGCAAAAACAATCTTTGAGTTTATAAAACAGAACAAGTAATGTATCTTTTTCAGATAGTAGTTCACTTCTACCATAGTTTTCGCATACAATATACCAAAACACATATTGTGAGAACATATGGCAATCAAAATTTTTATCGATCAGGGACATAACCCTGGTGGTATTAACGGTGGAGCAACTGGCTTTGGAATAAGTGAACAAGATGTTACTTTTTATGTAGGTCTTTATCTAAGAAACCTTTTAAATGATGATGGGCGTTTTGAAGCAAGAACCTCTCGCCAGTCTGTCACTGAAGTACTAGGTACGTCCAATGCAAGTAGCTTAGCTGCACGTGTGAATGCTGCGAATAGCTGGCCTGCTGACTATTTTATTAGTATCCATTGCAATGCAAGTTCAAACACTTCTTTTAATGGATCAGAAGTATACGTTTATGCACTATATACGGAAGCAGCCAATCTCGCTGAATCAGTACTCAATGCAGTTGTTGAGACTGTAGGAACAAGATACAATGGTGTTCGTGCGAACCCTTCTCTTTACGTATTACGTAGAACAGAGATGCCAGCAATTCTTGTTGAACTAGCATATATCACCAACTACGAGGATAATCTCTTATTACAGAACGAGCAGTGGTCGTTTGCATATGGAATTTATCTTGGTATTCTCAATTACTTTGGATTTACTGCTCCATAATACCGACGTGAATTTATGAATCTGGAAAGTTTAATTAAAAGAATGAGCTTGATTGTATATTTCATCGTGCTTCACATACCCACTTATATTTTATGGGGCTTGTGAGTGAAACGCTTAGAATATGCGATCAAGCTCATTCTTTATCAAATCTGTGCACTTTTGCTATTCGTTTTCTTCTACCCAATGATTTTTTATTACCATCAAATCGATAATCTGTTGGTAAAAATCAATTTCATCTCGCTTAATCGTTAATTTCTGTGTAATATCTTGTAATTCACGATCAACATCTTCCAAAAGTTCTGTTTCCAAATCACTTCTCCAACGGAAAATATCTTTTTTAAAGGCCTCTAAACGAGTCTCAAGCAGATTGTTAGATTCATCGAATAAAGTACTCATTGCCTTAGAAAGACAACTCTTTAATTCTCCACTCTTTTGGTTACCTACCATTTCACCATAGAATTGATTGGAAATCTTGCTCATCGCCATACTGCTATCAATTGTAATTACAGGAGGCTTAATCTGATGCAGAGTTTTTTCAACAATTCTTTTATAATGATCAAATGAAAACTTGTCATCACCAACATCATTCGAATCCAAGATGATTTGGTATAACTCATGACGAAGAAAAGCAATATCGTAAGAATGCATGAATAGCTGTTCAATACTAGTTGTACATTTATCTGCAAAACCTTGAATGTTATCCAAAGCATCCGCAGTATCTAAATACTTATACTTCTCGTTATATGATAACACTTCTTCTGCCTTAACACCCCACGTCCAAGGTAAAAACCATTTACCAGTAAATCTACGAACCATCTGAAAGTGTGGGCGAGCTCCCTCTTTTTCTGGAAGCTGAATGTCATCTCGCAAAAAGCTTCGCATATTTGCTAAAGTCAGAGAACGATCAGAATCAAGCTTATGAATCCATGCATCAAACAAAGCATCAATTTTGGACATGATATCTTGACTCTTCTGGCTATAGGTATGCTTCTTCTCAGCTAAAGCAGCTAAATCCTCTGATTTTAATCGATTAATCATACCATCCACGACGCCCTTAATACGTGTAAGTTCAACCTTAATCTCCTGCTCTGCGTCAGTAACAAACTCATCTGCCTTGCCTTTTAACATCTCATCCTTTTGATCCATAATCGATTCTAACTCATCATGTAGACAATCAAAATTAGCAATTTCTTTTAAGATTTCATCGGTTAAATCACCACGAAGATTCAAATCATCATAGATTTTCTTTTCACGATCGGTATAATCTTCCTTATCTTTCTTTAACATATTATGAATCATCGCTGATACAAATACTGGTTCAAAATTCTGGTTAATCAAGGCACTATTGGTATAATGCAAACGTTTATAATTATTTAAAGTTCCAGTCGCAAAAGTTAATAATTTTTGCTTTAGTTGGTTGATTGCTTCCTGAATGGAATCACAGCTCCATATAAGATCTCGTAAACCATCATCAAAACGACTACAAACAAATACCATCTTTTTTACGCCCTTATTTGGTAATTGATTCATAAATAAATCAATATCTTCATGATTCATAAAACTGCTTGCTTTACTTAAGAAGAAAACAACATCACATAGCTCCATAAAATCCTTCGTTTTTGCCGTTCTGGATTGGATAGGATCATCGAAACCAGGGGTATCAACAATTGTCATATCGATCAATTCTTCATTGTCAATGTAGATAACCGTAGATTTTACAAATGGTGTATACTTACCACTTTCACTTACATACTGTTTTAATTCTTCCATTAATTCTTCATAGCTACTATAATTAATGATTTGCTTTTCTTTGCTTACATAATCCTTAGGGTCAATCTCATTTTTTTCTACTAGAGACATAATCTCTTTTGCAACTTGTGCTTGATTGGAATCAATATCTGAATTCACGTGTTGCATTAAGATTTCCCATTCATCCTCTGTATAGAATTCAATCTCCAAAGAATTTTGACTGCCATATTCAATCTTAGTTAAAGTTGCAGTTTTAGGTGTTACTGCATTCGGTAAAATATCCTTTCCATCAAATAGTAACGTATTAATAAACGTTGATTTTCCTGCCTTCATTCTACCAATAACACCGATATTCAGTTTACGATCTTCGCTAAAGAAATTATCAGTTTTTAGAAGAAAATTTCTTTTAATATTTCGTATGCTTTCAACACTAATTTTCTTAGAAAAAGGCTCAAGCTCCTCGCATATTACATCTACTTTATCAACAAAAGCATCAAATTCGCTCTTTTGCTTTGAAGTTTTTTGAAATATCTGCATTGTACAACCTCCTATAATAACTCAATATCAAGATAGTCTTTAATAATATCTAATTCTTTTTTCATCTCAGATACTTCTTTCATCTTAATGGAAGTCTCTACTGACATTTCACTTTGTATGTCATCCAAGGATTTTTCTAATAACTTCTGTTGGCGTAAGACTTTCTGATTAATTTCCTGATTCATCGTTTTCACATAGGCACGAATTTTTTCTGCAGTAGTATCTGCAACTTTCAAACTCACTTTTTCAATTAATTCCGCAGCTAGTTTTTGTGCCTTGATTTCACGTTTCTTCTTACTATTGATGTTTACCATAAAATCTGCTGCTGTTCCAAGTGTTACTCCAATGATACCAACAATAGGATTTAGAACAACTCCAAGAACTAAAAATCCAATAATTGGTGCTGCTTTTGCCACATTCTCATATTTTGCAGGAGCACATTCCGCAGCAATGCTATCAATTGAAATATCGATATCAGACAAATACCCAATATCAAATAACTCCTCCACAGATTTTAAATAGCTTGATAATTTTGGTTCAAACTCATCATTCAAGCTATCAACAATCGCATTACGAATCAAAATACTAAGCTTATCATCCAAATCATAATTATTCATGATAGAAACTTCGATTACCTTACTAGACGCCTCCAATGAAGCCTTAATCTGTTCTTGTAGTGTAGTAATGCAATCTTCTGTCTGCTTATTGAATTTCTCTTCTTCCTTCTTAATGCCATGAATTAAGTGATCAATTTTTTTTGTCACATTTGCCTTTTCAAGCTCTAACTCAGAAGAAGTTAACTCTTTCTTCTCAATTCTTTCATTGAGATAAACTTCAACATATCTCGCATAACGTTTTAAGCTACGGACAAATTTATTGTGGAATAAAATAACCGACTTTTCCTGAATCTCATAGAAAAACTTTTTGGCTTCTTCTACATTGATTTCTCCATAAGATTCTGCAATCGCAATTTTTATTTCTTCTTTATCAAAAATCGTTTCCATTAAGCTAGTAAGCAATGTGCGACATTGTTCTATCTCATCCTCTGATAATCGACTGCTCTTTGTAATTACTACATAGATTGGTAAACCATATAATTTCAATTCTTTTAAAAAATCATAAATATTATTTTTAATTACTGGCTCATCTGATGATACAACCAAAATATATGCCATACTATTTGGTAAATAACGGTCAATTGCCTTATTATGTACTGCGATACTAGAATTAAATCCTGGTAAATCAATAATTTTTACCGATGGTATCTTTGCTAAAAATTCATTATTATATTCTATACGGACACAATCTGTATCTGCATTCGTTAATTCATCTAGTGGGAGCTCATCCACACTGTGCTCAATCACATGATCTTTATATATCTGATACACACGGTTTTCACCATAATAAATTTCCTTTGGTATTGCTGTTTCAGGTGTTACATCCACCGTCAACAAGTTCTTACCTATGATAGCGTTTAAAAGTGAACTTTTACCCGTACTAAAGTTACCTATGATTGGAGATGTTACTTTAAAGTTATCTATGCTTTCTATAACCTCATCAATTCCTGTTACATCCAAATCATATTTTTCAGCTACCTGCTTTACCATTGAAAATTTACTCTTGATATCGTTATAATTTTCCATTAGCAACACCTCTCTAATAATGCTTTTACTTACCTCTTCTATTATTACATAATTATGTTATTTATTCAAGTTAAAGGTAAAATTTTTGACAGAAATAGTCTTTTAATTTTGCTCTTGTAAAACATTATTATGTATTTTATTTTAAATAATGATGGTTTCGCCCAAATAAAAATTATAATCATAAATTATTTGTAATTTTTTAATGATTCTACTTGATATTTTCCAGTATTTTGTATAGAATGGAAGTAATAAAAAGATTTTCAAGAAGGGGTGTTAGGTATGAATACTAGTTATGTACAATATCTCAATGTGGGATTTGGTATTATTAACAATACTAAAGTTGTAAGCAGCTGGAATTTAAATGATTGTATCGAAGAAGCTTTGTTTTTAAATGACCCAAATGCTGATATCCTTATTATTGGTTTCCGTTTCTACGATATTGACAATGAAACTAAGAATGTCGTAAAACGAGGCGGAATTAACTATTTACAAGGTGAAGTCTTTACATATCCAAAAGTTGATAACGATATGATGGCTTTTTTACGTAGCACAAACAAGGAATATGAGCGTGGACAGAAATTAATCAAGATTTCCAAACCTAATACAATTATCTATCCATTCAATGATGATGATTGTATCTTGGATATTGAGCCATACTTGGCTTCCATTAAAGCAAAGAAGACAGAAGAAGAAATCAAGAATACGAACATTGCAATTGAAAATTACAAGCAAAATCTTGTTAACGTCATTCGCTCAATTGCAGATTGTATTGAAAACAATTCTTTCAATAAAATACCTACCGTTGATTCTCCATATAAAGAAGAAGAAAAATACCTTGATATCTTAAATGATGGTGGTAACTTCGCAAAACATATCGATTATCTTCGAAACGAACGATTACATATTATCACTTTGGAGAAGACTCTCAACGAATTAAAACAGAACCAAAGACGTTACTAACTTTCCTATTACACTAAAAACGCTCAGAGAAATTACCTGAGCGTTTTTCTTCATTGTATCATTACACATTCCCCCACAACAAAGAGCTATGATTGAATATAAACAATCATAGCTCTTTGTTTTAATTGAGTTTAAATAATGACCTTCGCATTATAGTGACCGTAACTGTACTTTCTATTCCCTCGGCGCTCTTTAAGTAGAATTTTATCTTCTCAAAATTTTTCATGTTGAACCTTCGTTTATCATATTCTATCCTATATGGAACATCATGGGATACTTTCATATAGTTTGCATCAAGGTCGAAGTCATCACTTTCAGCTTCTGTTTTATCTAATTGATAAATCGGGAAAGTATCTAATGTTTCATTAACGACAACCCTGACTCCAATGTTATTACCTTCACTTAATCCACGTGCTTTTACGTTAAAGTATATCGGAAGTATATCTCCATCAGCAAATTCATCAGCAACAGACTCAGGCATATCCTGAGTATCCGAATCAATATAGAGATAATACTCATCACCACTACCCTTAAAATCTGCATTGGTAACTTCAAGTGTTGGCGCTTGTGCTGAATTTTTGAAAGCTGCTATCATCGTATTAACAAAAAGTTTAACTTCATATTCACTTGAGCCAACAGTGGAATGTCCCACACCAGTATAAGTTACATTACCACTATTATAGATATAATAATTATTTGCCGCATCCTTTGGAGAAGCACCATAAACACCTTCATCTCCGCCATCTGTTGCAGCATCTAGTGTATACCATACAACTAAATCTGGATCATTTAAATTCAATTGATAATATTGTGCGTGAGTTTTTGCTACATTAATCGAGCCATCTGGTATGTTATATGGATATTTTGTTAACTGCCCATCATTAATCTTGACTGCTTTATCTGTTGGGCAATTACTGTCACTATAGTTAACACCCTTAAACACGGTACGAAGGGTTGCTCCATAAGCGTTATTATTATGATCTCTCATTCTCTTGATCGAATAATAGGTATAACCTTGATTTTCATTATATTCACCACCATATGGTTTTAAAGCCGTATCTAGTGAAGGATCCGGTATCTCTCCCTCTTTAAGATCTGTACATCCAAAGCGATCCATAGATAATGCCCTTCGCATATTTTTATTAAATCCATATCCATACTGATCCTTATTTGAATCATTATTAAGTAAGGATGTTACATCATGAGTAAACATTACACTTTTTCCTTTTGAAATAAAATCTAACACATTGTCTAATGCTTTATGACTATTAGTAATGCCCTTATAATAATCAGAGAATCCAAAAATTAACATGTCATAATTATTTAGTTTGTCGGTGTCTGAATTATCTTTATCATATTCTGTACCACCTCTAGCGGGGTTATACCAGTCCTCGAAGTCGTCTGCTTCTATGGTTCTAATTTCCAATTCAAAATCTTTTAGATTCTCAGTATATTGCTTAAAAAGAGTGTTATGATTTATATCCCACTCCAAATCCCACGTATTTTTAAATTCATTCTTTGTTTCTTCACTTCTTTGTCTAACCTGTAATATCTTGATTTTCTGTCTATCTTCGGATGATGCTCTTACAGCACAAATACCAATTATTTCATCACGCTTTGTAGCATCATTTATATCGGTTATCACTAATTTCCATGCAGCAGAACCAACATAATCGTCTCCCAAATCCCATGTAAATACATGTTCAGAATTACCACCATTTACAGTTTTAGTTCCAAGATTTTCAGAAGCGACATACTTTCCATCGGAGTTTTTATCCACATAAAGTTTTACGGTATATCTCTTTGATTCATCAGAGCCATCGATTTTGTACCTAAATCTCATTTCACGATTATTTACTGTATCTGGAGTACCATTAATATAACTTGAATCTGGTGCAATTCCATTATTGTCTGCTCCAGCATAAGTTGGAGGTTGACTTATAATGTTTAATTTTGGTTGATATACCCTTATATAAGTATATAAATTATTACTATCGTCTATATTGATATTAGATTCCTTAATAAAATTTGTTTTTCCATTCGTTCTGCCATTCTCAATAACTTTGTATATATTCGAATATTTATCAATTTTACAATCAGATGCATTTTCTTCATAATCAGAATACATACTATCTGCTGCTACGACAGGATAATTTGCTGCTAAATATTCAATTAATGCCTTTCTCTTTATCTCTGTTATATCATTACCCGGTAAACGAACAGGATACTGTTGATAAAATTTTGGATCTTTATCTGCATTATTTATATTTCTATAATATCCTTGACTTAAAACCTGCCAATTATCATTTACCACTTTCTGCACCCATATTTTTGCTGGATAATCACTATTAGTAAAATTTTCAGGCATTATTTCACTCTCATTTTGGGTTTCGACTTTATCACCTACATGAAGATATATTTTTCCATCTAAAGTATTATCATTATAATCCGTCGAATTACCATTGGTATTCATCCCCATATATATCAATTGATATTTCGCGTTAATGTCTTCAATTTTACCTACGAATTCTGCAGTTGTTTGTTTATATAATTGAATAGTTCCAATGCACCTTGGAGCCCACATGCGCACACGAAATTCGGTTAGCTTAAATTGATTATATGGTTCGAGATCTAAAACATTCATATTTTTAACGATGTCATCCGACGCAACTTCTAAATCAAGAATATAATTAATGGCTAGTCCTACTGTTTTCTCCCTTGACTTTAAATCTGCATAGTCATGCAAACACTTCGTATAATCATTATCTGCCAGTAATGTATCATTTTTTAGATAATCAGCTATACTACTCGTCCCGATTGACAATATCTTACCATCTAGCTTTTCTTCTACCGACAGATTATAATCAAGTCGATATGTATCTTTTATCTTAGTACTAGTCCAGTAACTTACATCTCCTATAGTTCCGTCCTCCTTACACATTAAAAATGTATATGGATTCCAATATGTTTTTTGATCTCCATCGCCAAGTCGAAATATACCAGACATACCAGACGAATCAACCAGTGGCTGACCAGTGCCTGAACCATCAATATCGCTCAAATATAGATTATAGAATGCGGTCGCGTCCATCATTTGTGTCATAAGATATAGTTTATATATGTTATGATTGTAACCAGTAGCGCTTGCATTACTATGAGAGGATCTTTCTCCATCAAACGTAATCTGCTTTGAACTAACGTTATTCTGACTATAATTATTTCTTAAATTATAGATATCACGATCCATTAATAATGCCGTCTTCTTAGTTGTACCTCCAACCGTTGACCCAACCACAACCTGTTGCATAATCTTCATAACTACTTTCCAGTTTAAATCATTCTCGCTAAGAAACTTATCTTGTCCAGCATCAGTCTCACCTGGAAATTTCTTATAGTTATTCCATAGATTACTTAATCCAGATAAATGTGATTTTGAATTAATATAAATAAGATCAGCCCGCTTAATCCAATTATCTTGCTGTTCAGGACTCAAATTATTTAAATCAGACGGAATTACTGTTTTTACGATTACATGATAATCTGGTATTCTATCGTCATCCAACCCTAATACCTTTGTCAAGAATAAATTTTTATTTTTATAAGTATAACGTGTACTTTCGTAATAATTTCCAATTCTAGTTGTGCATACCCTATGGCCTATGTCTTGTGTCCCATGATCAGGTGATGTTGGATCAACTGTTGAATCCTCAACCCAAATATAGTTACCTGCTCCTGGATTGCTTATATACTTATATACTGGTTCTGCTGGATTCGTCACATCACAATACTGATCAAATTCACCTGTTCCATTAGCAACTCTAAGATAATAACCAGTAATTTCTATTGTATCATCTTCAATATAAGGCCATTGTTCTTCTACATCACCTGGATCTTTTTGAAACTTTTTTATTACTTGAGGTGTAGCACTAACTTCAGCTGTACCAAAAGCCCCATCCCCAAGTTTTAAAATATCCGTTGACCCAGAAGCATACTCTAACTTCTTTATATCAACTGGTTCACAACCTGCAATTGTGTACCCAATCTCAGCATAAGATCTTTTAGGAACAATTTCAAGGATAACAAGAGGATTGGATTCCGTCCCTTTCTCCCCAGCCTCTGGTATCCCATCAAGAGTTTGAACTACACCATGTCGATTGGTAGCCGCACTAACCTCTTGTTCTTTTTCCAAATTCATATAGGGCATTAACATACAAGTCATGGAAAACGACAAAAATACACTCAATACTTTACGCCCAAAACTTGATCTCATTTTTCACACCTCCTCTAAATTGGAATAATTCGATTTCTTAGATGCACTTTACTCTGAAGTTTATACTCTGTATCACTAAATGACATATTAATTGTTATTGTGACTGTAGTCTTATTCCCTAAACCATCGGACTCCGTTTGATCACATTCAAAGGAACTAATATTAATCCCTAAAAGATAATTTTCTAATCTGCTATCCATACTTGTTACTAGATTCGTAAACTCAGCATATGTAGCATCATCCGTTTCATTATCACCTGTAACTTGATATATGTAAATTTTACTATTCACCGTATCATGCCAAATCAGTTCCTGTGGATAACGATTACTTTCATTACCATGATAAATCGTTAAGAGATGAAGGCCAGCATTATAATAAGCATTATTCGCCTCTAGAAGATGATTTGATATTGTATTCATAATAATCTGAGCATCGGATTGTAATGATAATTCAGTTTGTACACCCGTATAGTTCTCTGAACTACTCTGCATCATATAACCGATACCTAGAGCAATAATACTTGACATTGCAATTGCCAATAACATCTCGACAAATGTAAATCCTCGATTCTTCATTTTTATCACCCTCTATAAGTTTCTATTCTTCCTTTATTCAATATAATGCTTACCAGTAAACTTTACAAACTTAATATCGTAACTCATATCCTTGTAGGTTACTCGAATACAATCATATCCTGGACTATTACCATTAAGGAACGGATCAGTAGCATCTGCTAGTATTTCTCCAGTACTCCTTTTAAATTTTATTGTAAGATAACTTGTACTATTTACTTCTTGGGTAATATTAGTAGGGTCCGCATAAACAATTCCTATGATTTCTATGTCATCATTGGATAGCAAAGTTCCACTCTCATCTAACTCCACATCATAAGGATCATCAGGATCATCATATTGCTGTTTTAGATAATAAGCTCCATTATACTGATATATATACAAATTAGGCTTATCTTTTTTTGTCATGGATAATAACCTTACTTTATTCAACATCGAACTAATATCATTCACACAACCCTTAACATTAACACTTTTTATTAACTGGAGAGAATAAATAGCTGCTCCACTTAATATTGATGCTATTGCTATGATTAAAATTAGTTCAATAAATGTAAATCCACGATTCTTTTCCTTCATGAACAGCCTCCATTAGTTAATCTGATATCACTCGTAGTTCCTTACCCAGTTTTCATATTCAATGCTGGAAGCTAAATCTACTGTGCTATTCGAACCGAAACCGCCTCCAACGCCTGCCTGAAACTGAGTAAAATAATGCAAAAATTTTTGTTCTGCAGGAGCAGTATTATAATTACTAACTCCATAATTGATAATACTTCGAACAAGGTCTATATCAGCTGTTACAGTAGATTCGTATAGTTGTATCTCACCACCAGCAATGATTAATCCTTCAAAATCTGTATTTACAATAATATTTCCTGTCGCTACTACAATACCACAGTATCCCGAACTATCTGTGAGGTCTAGATTACTAATATAAAACGCTGAACTTGGGTTATCTATAAAAGCAACGCAAGCTTCATAAGTACTTACATTCGAGTCAAGATTAAGTATAATTTTTTTCACAGACGAATCAAATCCAAAACTTGATCCACTTGCAGCTTCTTTTGCAATTACTGATTGGCTACCTTCCTGAGAAATAATTGATTCAAAAATAGGATTTGAAGACTTATCTTCTAATCTTATATTCGGATCGCCTCCAGAACCAGTGGAACCCAAATACAATTGTCGTTCCTTGTATAAAGTAGCTAAATCACGTAACGGCTTTAACTTATCATCTGAGATTAAGTTCATATTATCAAAAGGATCTGTACTTGTTTCTGCAACTTTTTTGAACTTACCATCCTTATAGCAAAATAAAGAGCTTGAATTTTTTATATACATGCTATCATTTAATATTATTTTATTTCCGGATTCGAGATAAGTAGCCATCTGACTTTCAAACCTCTTATACTCATCTGAATTGGGATCACTGATATACTGATCAAAATAGCTATTTGCCGATTCCACATCCTTAAATTCCCAATAAAAATACACGATAGGAAGTAGAGAAGGGTCTAATTGATAATAATAGCTCGTAACTTTATTAACAGATAATAAACTAGCTAGCCCAGGATCTAATAATGAAGTGTCTAAAATATCTCCTGGTTTTCCTGAAGTAATTGCACCTTCATACTCCTCTTTTGTCATTGGATTATGTAGAGTTTTATCCGGTATATCCGTTCTTAGATATTTTTCTGGAACAAGATACATCGTCTGATTGCTTTTAACACCAATTCCTTGTCCCATTGCAATATCCGGCTCACTTGGAGAACCAGTTGCTGATCTTGAGATAAAAGTACGGCCAGCTAACAATAAAGAACTTAATCCACTTAAATCAATGGAACAATTTTTCCCATTGATTATAATTGAACTACTAAAATTCGCATTATTTGGATTACTATCCGAAACGGTATTCGATTTATTATAACTAAAACCTTGATAGGTACCATTTACAGTTACTTTGCTGTTTACGGCATTTAACACCAAATCATTCGAAACATAACATTTACCAGTAATATCTAATTTAGCTTCATTGGAATTGGTACCTTTATTGGTTACAATGTTTTCCGTATAAATACTTGGACTATCGATTCCATCTCCAATCACAAGTGTTGTATCATTCCTTACTTCAATATCTCCTCTGGTAATTAGCATGTTTCCTAATAATTTTAATAATCCATCATTTGCTACTACTCCGTCTTTACCGGCATATATGTTGCCATTAACCTGACTACTCGAGTTAGAATCCTTTGTACTTAGTTTATCGTTAGCAATGATTGCATACTTTGTGAATTCAGGATATTTATTATGTGTAGCAAATGACATCCCTGGGGAATGAATGACAAGATCAGTTTTAATTGTTGTTAACTGTTTATCATTTTCATTTTCCTGGCTGACTTTTATGTCTTTTAATATAAGATATCTTTTTGAACTAGGATCCGCTTCATTACACTGAAAAATAAGTTGCCCATTTTCAGATTTAAATAAACCCCTTTTTCCATCACTCATACGCGCTTTGATTAAATCCACATTATAATTCGGAGAAAAATCATCTCCTGCGAGAGCAACCCTCATTTTAGTTAAGTATATTCGGTCAAACTCGAAAGAGATATTTTTTGAATTTTTCGTATAATCAGCGTAATTTCTTAATACCTCGTCATAAGCTGCAGTTAATGCTTCCGCTGAGAATTCCTCAATACTGCCCTTAATTTCTTGCATCGTTTCTTCTGCACTATAAAAATTTACTTCCGATTGCTCAGCAATTGTTTTCATCTGATAATTTATCATTGTCATAGATAGCACAATCGAACTTAAAACTCCAATAAATGCTATTGCAACAACTACTAGTAAAAGTGTAGAACCATGGTTATTCTTTTTCCATTTGAACTTTTCCATACTATTCACCTCTTGTCGTTTCCATCTCTGAAATGATATTGTCAGTTGTGATATCATCTATGCCACGAAATGCTTGAACAATAACCTTTGTAAATCTTTTTTTATCATCGGTTAATATTAACTTTTTATCATTATTTGTACTCAGACCTTTTTCATAATTCACATTAGAATGAACATCAATAGTACCTAAATTGTATCCACGTATTTCCGCATTCCTTGATTCTGAAGGATCTTGGCAGACAACATAGAATGATAAATTCATCATTGCTGCATTGGTGATACTAATAACCTCAGTATCATCCAAAGTTGGATAGTAAAAGTAGTACATATTCTTAAATTCACTCTTAAGAAAAGTTTCTTCATATAGTGGATCACTCGTTGTACTAATACCATTCAATAAATCAATATTACTAGTATATAAGAAGTGAGCAGAAACAGATACCTTATCATCTCCTATATCATTCATTTCTATGATTAGTTTGCGTACCATTGAAGCTCGAATATCATCCTCGGAACGATCTAACATTGGTGAAAGATTAATATACTTCTCATAGAAAAAATACAAGGCTGCAAGATTATAGCTTTCATCATCAATAAATACTGCATTCTCATCTCCACCAATGGCATTAATCTGTGGAATTTGTAATTTGTTATACTTAGGTCCACTAGCAATTTCCTCTTGATAAGGTAGATCATCAATCGTAATCAAAACTTTATATGGTACATCATCGATGACAATATTTCTCAGGAAATAATACTTACCTTTATCAACGAGTGTACTTCCATCCCAACTAGGAGTTGTCGCCACCTGGAAAGCCCCTCCTGTTGTTAGCACTAACTCTGTCATTTCTGGGTTCGCAGCTATATCTGCAAGTGTTTTGGTTCCCCTAATTTCCTCAAGTACCATTTGATTTGCTAAAGAGGCTCTTTGTACTCTTCTAGCTTGCGAATTGGTAGTAATAGAGGATGAAAAATACTGTGATAATGCAACACTTATGATTCCTAATAAAGCGAGACTTACAATCACTTCAACCAAGGTAAAACCATGATTCTTTTTCTCAAATTTATCTTTCATACTCTATCACCTACCTTTCTCACGGTTCTAATGTCTCTGGTTCTAATGTCTCCGGTTCTAATGTCTCTGGTTCTAATATCTCTGGTTTTATATAACCATTAGATTCGAATAGATTATACTTTTTCAGCGGCACGTTTTCAAAATAAGGTTCTATATATGGTATCGCACCATTTGGTACACAATACATCGAAATTCCCATATCTCCTGAGATATCACCATTCGTAGTATCATAATGAATACTAAATGATGTAATTGACATAGATTCAGGATATTGATTGAAAAAATCAATCATGTTTTTTGTATCTTCATAGGTTGTGGTAAACTCTAGCATCAAGTTCATATTATAACCTGTGAGTTGTGTACTATTAGTTGCTGTTGCTGTAGTAGCTTCTGCTGTTGCTTGAGTTTCATCATTTGCTATATCTGCATTATAAAATGTTTTAATGTCGGAAAACGAGATGGTACCTACTTTTACATTGCATTTCTCTTCCATATCTCGCATGATTGCAATTGCCTTTTCTTGTGTTAAATTGGTTGGAAAACTGCTTAAGAACTTTTGACTATCTTCTGCATACATTTTTATCTCTTCCTGCAGCTTTTTCACTTGCAGCTCTTTATTCTGATAACCTTTTAGTTCCATCTCCAATTTTGCTATCTCTTCTTTAATCTCATCCACTTTTCTATTATTCGGCATATAGACAAAAAAGAGAGAGCATAATACTACAATAAGAGAAAGAAAAATAAAAAGAGTTCTTCGGTCCTTATCTGATAAATGTAACTTCATTTTTTCTCCTCCTATTCTTGGCTTGTAGTTTGCTCAACTTGTTCCATATTTTCAATGTCACTTATAGAAATAGAATATACAAAAGATACCGAATAACTAACCGAATTACTTATTGTTTCGCTATCCTGGCTTTGCTCAAGAGCAGGAACGAAAACATTGCTTACATAAGGGATTGTTTTTAACTGTTTTATGAACTCACCTGCATTTGCTGTATCCGTGCTTATAACCGACATTGTAATTGTAATATCACTTACATCGAATGAAGTGATCATTGTGTTCTTAGGTATTCTTTCTTCTATATCTGAGATTAACTTGTTAAGAATCTCATTTGGAGTAATCGTTGAATAATATAATGCAGAATATTTTTCATAGGATTGTTTTGCATTATCATGTTCACTGAATATACTAAGAACATATTTCTTATCTTCAATTTGTTTCTCGATTATTTCCTTTTCATCGAGTATATTATTCTTTACAAATTGAGAAAACACAATCAACACTGCACTTGCCAATACAGATAATCCAAATATGATTGTCATCGTTGCTCGATTGCTTTTCAAGTTTTTTGTATTGATTACTTCTGGTAAAACAAAATGAATTGGATGGATTACACTACCCATACAAGTAGGATACTCTACCATATTCTCCTTTTGTTTTCCTTTCTCATTCACCGTATGGATAGAATAATAGGATTCAACAGCTCTTACTTCTAGACCAGTTACATTACTAAGTAATTTTGTAATGCCATTAATTTTTGCACCTACACCCGAAAGATATAATACAGTTATATTTCGTCCGTTCGATTTTGAGTTGTAATAATCCAAGATTCGAGATAGATGCATAATTAACTTCTGTACGACAAGGGTAATTTCCTCTTTTGCACGCTGTTCTGCTTTTGCTTTATTAAAGCCTTCATATCCAACTTGGAAATTAACAATTTCTTTTGTCTCTTTTACTGGAAACTGATAATTTAAGACGATTTCTTCACAAAGATAATGAAAGGCTTTTTCTTCATCCTCATATCCTAAAACTGGTTGATCCAAGACAGCTTGCACGATATCATAAGCACCAAAACTTATCGTTCTCTGTAATGCTAACATTCCATTGTCAATAATAGTTACAATGGATGACATCTCATCAAGATTAATGCATAAGCTAAGGCCCTTACCAACTTCTCTCTTAATAATCTGATAATAGGAATTTCCTGAGTAATCAAGACTTACAATATGTAATCCTGTTAACTTTGCTATATCATAATAACCACGAATTAATTCAGCAGGCGCTGCCAAAACAAGGACACGAATATTTTTTTCATCTTTATGATTTTTCTTTTCTAATACATAATGAGAAATCGTGTAATCGGATAAATCCATAGGAAAATACTCGCTCTTTCCTGATTCAATAATCTGAGCGATTTTATTGTTACTTACATATGGTATTACAACCTCACGATTAGCAATTTTATTCGATGTAATTGTAAAAATAACATTTGTATTTCTAAACCCATGATTTCTTAAATTTTCTTTTAGCAAAGCTGAATAGGTCGCCTTATCACGAAACAATCCATCTTCTATGCAGTTCTCTGGATTTTGAAATGTTACATGTTGATAAATACAAGGATTTTTTTTACCATAACTAATCTCACAGATTTTAGTGGTTTTTAATCCTATTTCAATACTCAATACTCTCGTAGCCACTTAGTTCTTCCTCCTTATGCATTATAATGAAACAACATTAATTTCTATATCGAAACGATCCCATATAACCAGAGTGACTTATCTATCTCTTACCTATAAGATCAGTTATTTCCAAAAGCAAGATACCAATTCCAAAATTCATTACCATAGAGCATTGCAAGAAAAATTCCCATGGATAAATATGGACCAAACGCTAACTTATGCTCGACTTTACTTATTTTCATTCGTGCAATATGAATGATTGAGCCAAGAATCGCACCGAGAAATAGTGCTAGAATAATTAACTTCCAACCAAGTAACAGACCACAGGCAGCCATTAGCTTAATATCGCCACCACCAATTCCTCTTCCACGGGTTATTACGTACAGTATTAACAAGAATGTACTAACGGAAAAAAATCCTACGACATAATTACTCCAATTTGGTAAATCCATGAATAATCGTAATAACCCAAGAAGAAAGAGAAAAACATTAATACCAAACGGTATTTCAAATGTTTTAAAATCAATCACACTCAATACAATAAGAGCTGATGTAGCAAGGCAATAAATAACACTGACAAAATTAATTCCATTTATAGAAAATATAATAAAGTACAAACAGGCATTCAGCGCCTCAATCAAAGGATACTGAAGGGATATCCTCTGATGACATTTCCTACATTTCCCTCTCAATCCAATAAAACTAAATAATGGAATTAAGTCGTACCAAGATAATTGATATCCGCAATTCATACAATGGGATCTTGACCAAACAATCGTTTCTCTTTTCGGTATTCGATAAATGCATACATTTAAAAAACTTCCGATTAATAAACCATACATGAGCGAAATGCTATATATCAATATCTTCATTTGTTTTCCCTTTCACAGAAGAGGCGGAATAATCCACCTCTTCCAAAACTTTCGTTATGTACTATTTCGATTCTATCGTTTCTAATACTTTAGTACCATCAGATAAAAATGCTTCACACGTTATCTTTCCAAAACTATCTCCATCATATATAATCTTGATTGTTTGAACATCTTTGCCATTAGGTGAGGATGCTTCCTCATTGAAATAATCCCATGCACCACCACTAGTAACACCAACTAAGCCTAACCATTCTTCTATTAAACCATCACAGGTAGGGGAAACAGTTTCGCTACCGTCACTTATCGTTATTGTGTAATCTTGATTTTCTACTTCATCTGCATTGAACGCGAATGCAGATACTGCTGCTGTATGGAATTTGCCTAGTAATGTATTATCATTTGATTCCTTCGACTTGTTCAAATAAGGCAATACTTGTGTACCAACAACTCCCATTAAAATAGCCATAATACTGATTACAATAATTAACTCAACAAGTGAAAAACCTTCATTCTTGGATTTCTTCATCTTTCCAATCCATCTCATCATTCTCTTCATAATTTTATTCTCCTTTTAAAATAAATTTATTAACAATGACTTTGCCTTCATTCAAAGTCATATGTCAATCCAACATTAAGCATTGCCAATATTGCTGTAGATACCAAGCATTGGCGACATAACTGCTATGATGATAACACCAACAACACCAGCTAATAAGATAATTATTAATGGTTCCATCATTGAGGTTAGACCTTTTGTGGTAGACTCCACTTCATCTTCATAATAATCTGCTAGATTATCAAGCATTTGCTCTAGATTACCTGTTTCTTCACCAATTTTTGTCATATGACATAATCTAGGTGGTAAAATCTCTGATTTAATCATCGGTTCTGAAAGCGGTACTCCTCTTGATACTTCCTCCTTTGTATTCGCAAAGATTTCTCTAATAATTTTATTATTAATTGTTCTAGAAGTGATTTCAAGTGCATCAATCATACTGATACCTGCTGCTGTTAATGTGCTCATCGTTCGTGCAAACTTTGCGCAGGAGGATTTAAGCGTTAATTTTCCAAACATCGGTGCCTTAATGGAAAGCTTCGCAAAGAATAACTTTCCTGCATCTGATGTCTTAAAGATAATAATGACAACTACGAGGCTTACAACCCCAAGTAAAATAAGATACCATTTTTCTACAAAGAAGTCACTCATACCCATAACTGCTTTTGTCATAACAGGAAGTTCCATATCCATATCATCGAACATACTTTTAAAGTTTGGTACTACTTTTAACATCATTAAAACAATAACTCCAATCGCAACCACCAGTACTACGATTGGATAAATCATTGCCCCCTTAATCATCGATTTTAACTTGGCATCTTTATCAAACTGCTTTGCCATACGATCTAAGGCTACTTCCATACTACCAGATGCCTCTCCTGCTTCCATCATATTAATTAAAATTGATGGAAATGTGTCTCCTTGTAATCGCATTGCACCTGCTAACGTTTCACCAGATTCAACTCCAGTCTGAACATCCTTGATTGCTTTTTTTAATCTTTTATTCTCAGTTTCAATATAGAGCATATTCAGTGCTTCAACAATGGTAATACCAGCTTGTAAGATACTTTTAAACTGTCGACAAAATATTGCAAGGTCTTTTGTTTTGATTTTGTTCATAAAAGATAAATTAATATCTTTATTCAAAGCACTCTGTTCTTTTACTGAAATGATAAAATTACCTTCCGTACGAAGAGCACTTGAGACTCGTTCTGCATTTTCTGCTTCCACACGACCCTTTTTTCTTTTACCTGAACTTAGAATTACTTCGTATTCAAAAACAGCCACATGCTACCTCCTTTGTTTCTTTACATTAAGAATCTTTTTGACATTGAGACTGGATCCTGTGCAAAATTTATCGCGGATTCTGTTTTTATCTTTTTTGCCTTCCAAAGATCAAATAGAGCATCATCCATTGTAATCATACCTTGCTTTCTGCTCGTCTGTAATACAGATCCAATCATATGTGTTTTGGATTCACGAATATGATTCTTAATCGCTGGATTCTCGATCATGATTTCAAATGCTGCTACACGTCCCTTCTCATCAGCGGTAGGTAGTAGCTGCTGTGAAATAACAGCCTCTAGTACCGAAGCTAACTGAGTACGAATTTGTTGTTGTTGATGTGGTGGAAATACATCAATAATACGATCAATCGTTTCTGCAGAACCAATGGTGTGTAGGGTGGAAAACACAAGATGTCCTGTTTCAGCTGCGCTAATCGCTGTACTGATTGTTTCAAGATCTCGCATCTCTCCAACTAGAATAACATCCGGGTCTTCACGAAGTGCTGCTCTTAATGCATTGGAATATGATAAGGTATCTTGTCCTAATTCACGTTGATTTACGATTGCTCGTTTATGATTATGTAAGTACTCGATTGGGTCTTCGATTGTAATAATATGTGATGGATAGTTTTCATTGATTCGGTCCACCAATGACGCTAACGTAGTTGATTTACCACTTCCAGTCGGTCCAGTTACTAAAATCAAGCCTCGACGTTTTTTTGTTAACTCAACAATTGAAGAAGGCAGTCCCAAATCATCTGGTTTTGGAATATTCATCGTAATCAGACGAATAACAGCAGCATATGAGTTACGCTGTTTATAAACATTCACTCGATATCGTCCTTCATTAACAATTGAGTAAGAAAAGTCAACCTCACCACTTTCTTCTAGAATGGCACTCGTACGCTCATTCATTAAGCTATGAACCAAAAACTCGACATCCACCGGTTTTAAAATCTCCTGATATACATCAACTAATGCACCATTGATACGAAATTTTGGTGGTATACCAACCGTAAGATGTAAATCCGAAGCTTTATATTTTTTTGCTTCACGCAAAAGCTGATCCATCGTATACATATGATTCTCCTATATGTTTATTAATCAAACACCTTTCTTTTATTCTTCAAACGCAATTCTTCGAAGCTCAGATATTGAAGTTGTTCCATCTAATACATATTTCGCTGCTGCCTTACGTAAGGTTTTCATTCCTTCAGCAAGTGCAGTTTCTTTAATCAGTTCTGCATTACCATTATTACTGATTACTTCTCGTAATCTTGGAGTCACTGGCATGATTTCATAGACACCGATTCTTCCTTTATATCCGGTGTGACTGCATTGAAGACAGCCTTCCGGATCGAAAATAATTGGATCTTCGTTTGGCGCACATTCCATCAGTTTGCATTCAAACTGATCTGCATAGCGCTGTTTTTTACATTTTGGACATAATCTTCGCACAAGTCTCTGTGCAATAACACCAACCGTAGCATCTGCAATCAAATACGGTTCTACACCCATATCTACTAATCTTGTAATTGTGCTTGCTGCACTATTTGTATGTAAGGTACTAACAACTAAATGTCCAGTAATCGACGCTTTAACAGCAATTTCTGCAGTCTCACGGTCTCGAATTTCACCAATCATAATAATATCTGGATCTTGTCGTAAGATGGAACGTAAGGCAGATGCAAATGTCATATCCGCTTTTACATTAACCTGTACCTGATTAATACCATCAATATTGGCCTCTACTGGATCCTCTACAGTAATAATGTTAACACCCTCAACATTCAATTCACTTAGAGCTGTATATAACGTTGTGGATTTACCACTACCAGTAGGACCTGTAACAAGGATGATTCCATGGGGATTTTTTAGAATACGGTCAAACTTCTCCATCTCATCATCCGAAAATCCTAAATCTTTCTTGTCCTTAGTTAAGGCCATTTTAGAAGTGAGTCGCATTACGACTTTTTCTCCAAAGACAGTTGGTAATACAGATACACGGATATCATATTCTGTATTGTCTACTATGGAGGTGATACGACCATCTTGTGGTTTTCTCTTTTCCGATATATCCATTCCACCAATAATCTTTATTCGAGCAATAATTGCTGTTAATACATCGACTCCATAAGTCATAACATTGGTTAGTACACCATCAATTCGATAACGAATACGAACTTGTTTTTCCATTGGTTCAATGTGAATATCACTTGCTCGTTGTCTCGCTGCTTGTTCTATAACTTTATTCACCAATTGAACAATTGGTGAATTAGAAACATCTAGAGCACTATTCTTATCCTCTTCCTTTTTATCAACTGCCTGTTGCTCCATACGTTCTTTTGTATAACGTTCGGCTGCCTTTTTTGCTTCAGTATTACCGTAATATCGGTTAATCATAAGCAAAATATCACTTTTCGATGCTACAAATTGCTCAATCTGATAATTTGTAATGATATTCAAGTCATCGATTGCAATAATATCAAGTGGATCTGCCATTGCAACTCTTAACAGATTTGGATTTTTAGGATTTAATTCAAAAGGAAATACTATATATTTTCGAAGTACTTGCTCATCTACTAACTTAATAATGCTATCATGAATCTGCATATCAAGTAAATTCACTGAATTGATGCCTAATTGCTTTACTAATGCTTCGACTATTTTGTTTTCACTAATCATTTTTAAGTCTATTAAAGATTCGCCAAGCTTCAGCTTTTTTTGCTTTTGATTTTCTAAGCCTAATCTTAACTGTTCTTCCGTAATGACTCCTGCTGCTAATAAGATATCTCCTAATCTTTTTTTCTGCCGGATGGTTCTGTTCATAAACTCAATTGCCATAATTAGTCACTCTTTTCTACAAGATTATTGTATACCTCTATTATATCCCAGCATTTTACATAAAGCAATAAAAACTGTACAAAATTATTCGCAATAATCAGCTTTTTTTGCCACTATTCACATTTTTTCTGCTTCAATGAACTTCTCAGTGAATCTAAAATAACAGTTCTTACCTTTAATGCTTCTTCTTTCCCCATCGGTTCGATTCCTTCCAGCCGATATGGTAATTTCAGTTGCTCATATTTTGTTCGCCCCATTGTATGATAAGGTAAGACATCTAATGCTTTTAAACTCTTAAGAGAAGATAAAAATTGCCCAAGTAACGTCAAATCAGATACATTATCTGTGATACCTGGGACTGCGACATAACGGATCCAAAGTTCTTTCTTTTGTTCACTTACAAAACGAGCAAATTCTAATACTGCTTTATTGGAACATCCTGTTAACTCTCTATGCTTTTCATCATCCATCTCTTTGATATCTAGCATAACTAAATCGGTTACTTCCAACAGCTTTAAAAAGCGATCGATCTCATCCCTTGTAAAAGTTATTCCTGAAGTATCAAGGCAAGTATGAATTCCTTTTTCTTTTGCCTGTTGAAATAACTCTGTTACAAACTCAATCTGTAAAAGAGGCTCTCCACCAGTGACCGTAATTCCTCCACCTTTTAAAAACTCTTTATAGGAATCATACTCCTTTAAAATATCCTCTACTGTTCGCCCCGTACCACCACCTATTTCCCATGTATCTGGATTGTGACAGTATGCACAGCGCATTGGACATCCTTGCAGAAATACTACGAATCGAATTCCAGGTCCATCCACAGTTCCAAAAGATTCTGTTGAATGTACATTACCAATTAGTTCCTTATTACTCATGTCTTCATTTCCATTTCCTATAGCACAATTCATTTAAACGTGTAATAATTATCTCAGTCTCATTTTGCAATAAATGAGTGAAAAAAATAAGAAATTTGTAATAATTTTTATCCAAAATTTACAATCTCTATATATTAAATATAATATTTATTGTTAATTTGTCAATACTTATTCCTTATATTTTAAGATTTTGTCAGTATTAGTATACAAGTGTTAATAGTCAAAGAAATTTTTTTATTATTTCTTACATAATTTGGTAAAATAATCCAGTATATTTATACATATTTTTACATTATATATTTATGTTTTATTGCTTAATTGTTGATTTTTTACAAATAAGATTTGTTTTTCGTTATGTTTACTATAAATCTTCATGACATACTTCGCAAAATATTTAACAAAATTATATACTTTTCTACCAATGTGAAATGCAAATTTTCCATGTACTAGCTAAAAATCGAAGAAAGAAAGGGTGATGGTATTTTTCGGAGCGCCTTACACGCCCACATGCACTTCATGTGCTTGTGAGTATAGCACTACAGCGAAATTATACCATCACCCTTCCTTCTTTATTCAAACTGCCATTCGTACGACAGCATCTTTACTAACATTAGTTATATTTACATAGACTGATGAAAAGTTCTTGAAATTACATCATCTTGCTGTTCCTTAGTTAACTTTGTAAAGTTAACTGCATATCCAGAAACACGAACTGTTAACTGTGGATAGTTTTCTGGATGTGCCTGAGCATCTAATAATGTTTCCTTTGTGAAGACATTCACATTTAAATGATGTCCACCTTTTTCAACATAACCATCTAATAAAGATACTAAATTATCTACCTGCTGATTTTCCATAATTAATCTCCTTTTTTATTGGATAATGTTTGTGACAGTTCATCATCGATTCCCTGATGAAGTGTTGGTATGCTACAAGCTGTCTGTCCTTTACAGCTGTCAACACTTAGCGTGCTGGTAACATGTTCTTGACCATCGACATCTACTACTGTAACATTCATATGTCCGCCACCTTCACTGACAAAGGAATCCAACATTGCTACAATTTGATCGATTCTCTCTTTTTCTGTCATATTTACCTCATGCGTTCTAAATCTAAATCGCCAACGAATAATTGTTCATCTTTTCCTAAGGCACCTGGAATGATTGAGAAAGTATTAGAAATACCATCCTGCGCATCCTTAAACGGTAATTTTGCTACGGATGCTAGAGAAGCTACGGCTCCATGAGTATCTCTACGATGCATTGGATTTGCACCAGGTGCAAGTGGTTCTCCCTTCTTACGTCCATCTGGAGTGTTACCTGTCTTCTTACCATATACAACGTTAGAAGTAATTGTTAAGATTGACATCGTTGGGAAAGAATCACGGTACGTATGATGCTTACGGATCATGTTCATAAAATTGTGAACTAACTCAACTGCAATACGATCCACACGATCGTCGTTATTACCGTACTTTGGATAATCGCCTTCGATTTCGTAATCTACAACAATTCCGCTTTCATCACGTACTGCCTTAACCTTTGCATATTTAATTGCACTAAGGGAGTCAGCAACGACAGATAAGCCAGCAATACCAGTTGCAAAGTAACGTTTTACATCACGGTCATGTAATGCCATCTGGATCTTTTCATAGCTGTACTTATCATGCATATAATGAATTACATTCAGCGTGTTAACATAAAGCTCTGCTAACCATTCCATCATATCAGTATATTTTGTCATAACATCGTCATAGTCGAGATAATCTCCTTCAACTGGTCTAAACTTTGGTCCTACCTGTGTTTTTAACACTTCATCTACACCACCATTGATTGCGTAAAGAAGACACTTTGCAAGGTTCGCACGTGCTCCAAAGAACTGCATCTCCTTACCAACTCGCATCGAGGATACACAACAAGCAATCGCATAATCATCTCCATGAGTTGGACGCATCATATCGTCATTCTCATATTGAATGGAAGAAGACTTGATTGACATCTTTGCACAGTATTCTTTGAACTTTCTTGGTAAACGAGTGGACCAAAGAACTGTTAGATTTGGTTCTGGAGCAGTACCCAAGTTATCAAGTGTATGAAGATAACGGAAGGAAGTCTTTGTAACCATATGACGTCCGTCCACACCAATACCGGCAATACTTTCTGTAACCCAAGTAGGATCACCCGAGAATAATGCATTGTATTCTGGTGTTCTAGCAAACTTCACAAGACGTAACTTCATAATAAAGTGATCAATGTATTCCTGCGCCTGTTCTTCTGTGATTAAGCCTCTGTCTAGATCTCTTTGAATATAGATATCAAGGAAAGTAGACGTACGACCAAGACTCATAGCTGCACCGTTTTGTTCCTTTACAGCTGCTAAGTATCCAAAGTATAGCCACTGAATTGCTTCTTTTGCATTAGATGCTGGCTTACTAATATCATAACCATAGATCTCACCTAACTTCTTTAGATCAGCAAGTGCACGAATCTGTTCTGCTAACTCCTCACGTAGACGAATGTTATCGCCTGTCATTCTTTTTAATGAAGTATTTAACTGTTCTTTCTTATCTTTTACTAGTTCATCAATTCCGTATAAAGCAACACGACGATAATCGCCAATGATACGTCCTCTTCCGTAAGCATCTGGAAGACCCGTAATAATTGCTGATTTTCTTGCGAGCTTCATCTCATCGGTATAAGCATCGAAAACTCCTTGATTATGAGTCTTACGATAATCTGTGAAAATCTTTACGATTTCCTCATCAACCTCATACCCATTTTCATGGCATGCATTCTGTGCCATGCGGATACCACCATTCACTTGTAAAGAACGTTTAAATGGCTTATCTGTCTGAAAACCAACAATTGTTTCAATCTCTTTATCTAAATAACCAGGACCATGAGAAGTGATTGTTGATACAATTTTCGTATCCATATCAAGTACTCCGCCTGCTTCTCTTTCTTTTTTTGCCAGATCCATTACTTGAGCCCAAAGTTTTGAAGTTGCCTCTGTTGGGCCAGCCAAGAATGTTTCATCCCCATCGTACATGGTATAATTTTTTTGGATAAAGTCGCGTACATTTACCGTACTACACCATTTACCTTCAGAAAAACCTTCCCACTCCTTATAATTTGTTGTAGTCATCTTATTCCTCCAGTCTAGTTTTCCATAATTGCCAAATTCTTAACAAACTTAGTGATTACCTCAGAATTTTTAATTCCTAGTATTCTGATTGGTATTATATCATAGAGTGTCGAACAATGCAATAACATTTTTTTGCTCAATCCCCTTAATGTAATATTATAGCATATTACTCTTTTCTTCTAATTAATAATACTTATGAATACGACCAGAATTACTTATTAAGAATAAATTGAATGGTTAAAATGTTGACAATCTAATAAGCAAAACCACCGGCCTAGCGGTGGTTTATTGTACCTAGATATTTGTTTCCAACAATATCACGTGTGTGATATTGTTGGAAACATGAGTTTTCCTTTCGTTATTCTTTTAAGATCCTCCCCAAGATAAAAGTAGGTACAGTCTTCTTCTTTATGTATTCTTTCCGAGAATTGATTACAATTTAATGGAGTAAAATGCAATACTACCTCACGAATCGTATTACCAAATGAATAAATCACACGATTTAAGTCAACCACATGATCCGCAATTACTAGATGCAATCGTAAAGTATCTTCCTCGATTTCTGCAACCACAAATGCATTCTCCTCTTTAAGATAATAATAATTCTCACTCATTAGTTGTGTTGCATAAAATCCTGCAATTCCTCGATTATCGATCATAGCCAGTCGCTCGTTTACGGTTCTTGATTGAAAAGCATCCAAAACTTGATTTATATTCTCTATCTTACTCATATCCACTTTTTCTGCTAGCATCAAAGCCTTGGAACTATCAATTTCTTGATAATATTCGTATTCTGTTCCTACCGAAAAGCCGAATCTTGGATAATAATCTATGACACTGTCATTGCCAAAGAGAAAGATTCCATCCACCTTATCTTTATATTCCTTGAGGATATGCTCCAAAATACGTCGACCAAGACCTTGATTTCTATAATCAGGATCTGTCATTACCGTTCCTAATTGTATGTAATGTTTCTTCTCTCCATCTACGAAAAATGTCATAAAATTAACAGAAACATTGCTTATTACTCGTTCTCCATCTACTATGACATAAGGTTTAAAATTCGATGTCCATAACCCTCTATTATCCCAATCTTCAAAGCTAAAACAAAAAACCTTCTGTGTGAGCTCATTGAAACTTTTTTTGATTTGCTCATTCTCGTGTACATTACTGATAAATTGATACATATTACACTTCTCCTTTTTCTTTTCAATCTGATTCAAAAACCACTCTTCATATCCGATCACTCGTTCATCGACTCTACGTTCATAACTATAGGTATAGAGATCAAAGTATTTTCCCCAGAATCTTAGTGCAGTTGGATTTAGCGTTTCACAATCTACACCAAGAGAGTTAACTCCTTCCTCCTTTAACGTTTGAACTAATAACGATAAGATATTTTTTGCGACTGTTCCGTTACGATATTGTTGCTTTACGCAAGCACCACAAATATTATACATCAACTCGTCATCAGTTAAGAAGTTTTCACCTTCTCCCTTTGTTACTTCGATATATCCGACAATCTCATCTTTCTCCTTTGCAATAAAGAACCGATTTTGTAAATTACCATCTAAATGATCTAAAAACTCAACATTTGTCGGAAATAGAATCGGTGCATGACTTAGATGTAAAATTAATTCTTGTCGTAATTCATATAACTTAGAAAATTCCTGTTACTCTAATAGCATAAGGAATTTTAAACAATAAAAAAAGACGTATCGATTACACGTCCTGCCAAACACAGTATATATAAAAGCTACTTATATAACATAAGCAGTGAAAAGTACCTCTCGCTTATGCTCAATATTCAGTTATGCTTCATGTCCTTACTAGCTAATACCATACTTAATACCTCCTTACCTTTGATATAATATAAAAGTAAATTTCACAATTCCATAATTCATCTTACCACCTTAATCCTTACAAATCAACCACTATTTACCATTATATAAGATTTTATCAATTTTATCATAGAAAACGACAACTTCTGTCTTGTTGCTTCCTTTTTTGTGTGTTATAATACTCCAGTCAAGGTCAAAAGAGAGGAACTAGAATTTCGTCACTTTTGGCATATTTATATTTATAGGATAAGAAGGGACGATACTTTAATGAAAATTGGATTTGATAATCAAAAATACTTGAAAATGCAATCTGAGCATATTAGAGAAAGAATCGGAAAATTTGATAATAAATTATATCTAGAATTCGGTGGTAAGTTATTTGATGATTATCATGCTTCTCGAGTTTTACCAGGATTTGCTCCTGATTCCAAGCTAAAGATGTTACTTGAATTAAAAGAGCAAGTAGAAATCGTGATTGTCATTAGTGCGGCGGATATTGAAAAAAGCAAGATACGAAGTGATTTAGGAATCACCTATGACCTAGATGTATTACGATTAATTGATGCTTTCCAAAGTAAAGGTCTATTCGTTGGTAGCGTTACAATCACACAGTATGCTGGACAAGCAAGCGCTGATGTTTTCAAATCCAAACTCGAATCACTGGATGTATGCGTTTATGTACATCACGTAATTCCGGGTTACCCAAATAACATATCCTTAATCTTAAGCGAAGAAGGATACGGTAAAAATGATTATATTAAAACAAGTCGTCCATTAGTTGTTATTACAGCACCAGGTCCAGGAAGTGGTAAGATGGCAACCTGCCTTTCTCAGTTATACCATGAACATAAACGAGGAATCCGTGCAGGTTACGCAAAATTCGAAACATTCCCAATCTGGAATATACCATTAAAACATCCAGTCAATCTGGCATATGAAGCAGCAACCGCAGATTTAAATGACATTAATATGATTGATCCATTCCATCTTGAAGCATATGGTATTACAACTGTAAACTACAATCGAGATGTAGAAATATTCCCTGTATTGAAGGCAATCTTTGATCGTATTGATAATAACTGTCCATATAAGTCACCAACCGATATGGGCGTTAATATGGCTGGTAACTGTATCATCGATGATATAGCATGTCGTGAAGCATCGAGACAAGAAATCATCCGTCGTTATTACCAAACACTTTGTGATGCAGTAAATGACACTACCAAATCTAATCAGGTATATAAACTTGAATTATTATTAAATCAAGCAGGGATAACTGTTGATGACCGTAAGGTTGTAAAAGCTGCGAATGATTTGGCTGTAATTAAAAAATCACCAACTGCTGCCGTAGAATTGCCAAATGGTGATATTATTACAGGAAAAACATCCGATCTTTTAGGAGCTTCTGCTGCTGTTTTACTAAATGCATTAAAAAAACTTGCAGGAATTGACCACGAAACGCATCTCATTTCTCCATTGGCGATTCAACCAATTCAAGAATTAAAAATCGATTATCTAGGAAGTAAAAATCCTAGACTTCATACGGATGAAGTATTAATTGCATTATCTATTAGTGCAATGAAGGATAATGTTGCAAAAAAAGCAATGGACCAGCTCCCTAACTTAAAAGGTTGTGAAGTTCATACAAGCGTTATCATCTCTGAAGTCGATCGCAAAGTATTCAAAAAACTCGGTATGCATCTAACTTCAGAACCAACTTATGAAAGTAAAAATTTATTCCACTAATTATGATTTTATCTTATCTAAAAGAGTGTTTTGTTTGCAAAACACTCGCGCCAA
Organism: Bacillota bacterium; assembly: GCA_023439125.1. Classification (GTDB taxonomy): domain Bacteria; phylum Bacillota; class Clostridia; order Lachnospirales; family Lachnospiraceae; genus Lachnoclostridium. The sequence continues at coordinate 199,178 of JAEXOU010000022.1, forward strand.
GCGCGGTCGCTTTTCATCTTGCGCTTGTGTGCATATTTGCGTCCTTCTTTTGGACGCTTTTTTTATATCATAGGAAATTCGCACACTTTTGTTCTCGTAACTTTTCTTCGGCGTGCTATACTCACAAGCCCACAAAAGTGCTGTTACTTAATGTGACAGCACTTTTTTTGCATATTTTTACCTCAAGATGGAAAAAATAAAAAGAAGAATATCTTTTGTTGAGTAATTTTACTCAGACTTTACAAAAGGTATATTGTATTTTTACAGTCGTCCAATAGAATTTACACACAAAAATAAATCTTATCGATCAATGATAGTGATATGAAGGAGAATCCACATGGACATTTTTTCCGTATTTACACTTTTGGGTGGTTTAGCCCTATTTCTATATGGTATGAACGTTATGGGTGCTGGACTCGATAAAGTAGCTGGCGGACGTTTAGAACGTATTTTAGAGAAACTTACTTCTAACCCAATTAAATCTGTTTTCTTGGGTGCCTTAGTAACAGCGGTAATTCAATCTTCCTCTGCAACTACAGTAATGGTAGTTGGTTTTGTAAACTCAGGTATTATGAAACTATCCAATGCAGTTGGTATTATAATGGGGGCAAACCTTGGTACTACCGCAACAGCTTGGATTTTAAGCTTATCTGGTTTGGAAGGCGATAGTTTTTTCGTTAAGATTTTTAAACCAAGTTCCTTTTCTCCTATCTTGGCCTTTATTGGAATTATCTTATTCATGGTTTCAAAGAGGGATAGAAAAAAAGATATTGGAATCATATTGATTGGTTTTGCTATTTTAATGACAGGTATGGAATCCATGAGTGGAGCTGTGAAACCACTTGCTGATGTTCCAGGTTTCCGCAATATTTTAGTCATGTTTAGTAATCCATTGTTAGGTGTATTGACAGGAGCTGTATTGACTGCCATTATTCAAAGTTCTTCCGCCTCTGTTGGTATTTTACAAGCAATCTCGATTACTGGTGGACTTACCTATAGTGCTGCAATTCCAATTATTATGGGACAAAACATCGGTACATGTATTACAGCTATCTTGTCAGGTATTGGTGCTAGTAAAAATGCTAGAAGAGCTAGTTTAGTTCATCTATATTTTAATTTAATCGGAACCATTGCCTTTTTGGCTGTATTCTACACAATCCAGTACACGATTGGTTTCCCATTCATTAATGACTCTGTTGATGCAGTATCGATTGCAATTGTTCATACTTTATTTAACTTGTTCTCAACAGCAGTCTTATTGCCATTCTCAAAAGGACTTGAAAAACTTGCTTGTCTCACCATTAAAGACAAAGAAGAAAAAGGGAAAGAAGATGACCTTGATGCAATCCATGGTCTTGACGAGCGTTTCTTAGCATCTCCAAGCTTTGCAGTCGATCAATGTATAGATTTAACGAAGCAAATGGCAACTTTAGCAAAAGACACTTTATTAGCCTCGATTCGATTAATGGAACATTATGATGAAGAAGCAGCGAAAGAAATCATCGCTTGTGAAGATAAAATCGATAAATACGAAGATATTATCGGTACTTATCTCGTCAAACTTAGTAGTAAAAGTCTTTCAGAAAATGATAGCAAGAGTGTTTCTGTTTCCCTTCACGTGATTGGTGATCTTGAACGAATTGGTGACCATGCAGTGAACATAAAAGAAGTAGCAAAAGAAATGCATCAGAAAAAAATAGTGTTTTCTCCTGAAGCACAAGAAGAATTAAAAGTAATGACTAGCGCAATTACTGATGTTTTAACACAAACCATTCTCGCATTTGAAACAAATAATTTGGATTTATGCAAACAAATAGAACCATTAGAAGAAGTGGTAGATACCCTTCGTAAAGAGTTAAAAGACCGCCACATACGCCGTCTTCAAAGCGGTAATTGTACAACGGAATTAGGATTTATCTATTCTGATATTCTTACTAATTATGAACGTGTCTCCGATCATTGTAGCAACATAGCTGTATGTCTTCTACAAGTTGAAGAAAATAGCTTTGAAACTCATGGCTATATGCACGATATCAAGTATGCGAAAGATAATACCTTCAATCAGCAATATGAGAAAGTAAAAACCAAATATAAACTTCCAATGTAAGCATTTGGATAAAAAAAGCGTCCTTCCTTTTGGACGCTTTTTTTATCCAAATGGGGGTGTTGCATTATGCAACACCCCCTCGCAACTTTATTAGCGTTTGTGACTTCATCTCCTATCCTAAAGAAAGAGGACATATGTATATTTTCGAAGGCCTTACAAGTCCCACATACTCTTTGTGGGCCTGTGAGCATAGCACGCCGTAGAAAATATACATGTGTCCTCGTTCTTCTTCATAACAAAAAATCACAAACGCCCAGTAAACAAACAGGGTTGAAGCATTATGCAACAGCCCTCGCAACTTTATTAGCGTTTGTGACTTCATCTCCTATCCTAAAGAACGAGGACACATGTATATTTTCGAAGGCCTTACAAGTCCCACACGCTCTTTGTGGGCTTGTTTCCATCGCGTGCCGTAGAAAATATACATGTGTCCTCTTTCTTCTTCATAGCAAAAAATCACAAACGCCTAGCAAACAAACAGGGCTGTTGCATTACATACAATTTTCAATCAATACCGAAATCGTTGTTCCAACTCCTACCTTGCTTTCAATCGAAAGTCGCTCTCCATGCTTTGCAACAATGTGCTTTACAATTGCGAGTCCAAGACCTGTTCCGCCTGTTTCTTTGGAACGGCTTTTATCTACACGATAAAAACGTTCAAATACTCGATGAAGATGTTCCTCTGGAATTCCTATCCCAGTATCAGAAACAGTAAGTCTCGTGTATTTTTCTTCTCGTTGAATCCGAACTAATACTGTGCCATTCGGCCGATTGTAACGTATCGCATTATCACAAAGATTATTAATTAGCTCTTCCATCATCATCTTATTGGCATGAACCTTCGAAGAGCTGCCCTCAATCTTTAACGTAACTTGATGCTTTTTCGCAGATATCATTAAGTTACTTACACATCTTTTTGCGATCTCATAAAAATCAATGTCCTCTTTGACAACTTCGACTTCCGTTTCATCCAGTTCTGAAAGTTCAATAATATCATTAATTAAGTGAAGAAGTCGGGAGGCACTATTACGTATTTCTGAACTAAAATGAGGAATATCCTCCTGCTTTGTGATACCACTCTCAATTAATTCAGCATAACCTATAATTGAAGTTAATGGTGTTTTTAGTTCATGGGTTACATTCGCTGTAAATTCCTGACGAATTCGCTCACTCTTCTCTAGTGTCTTTAACTGTTTTGATATACTATCATGTTGAATCCATATTGTATTAGCGAATGGTTTTAACTCCTCGTAAGGAACACTGTTGTTCAAGTCTTCAAATTGATTAATGTTAAGTCCTATCTCTTGAATCGGTTTAATGATTCGTTTTGTTAGAAGTCTAGACATAATTAAACTTATAAATGATAGGATGATAATACCTAAAACTAAAAATGGTAGTGTATTATAAAATAACGATAATAAGCCTTTCTCTTCCTTACCTACTCGTAAAACTACGTTTGGATACAATTTAAGGGCATAGTAGTATGTATTCTGGTTCAATGTCTCAGAATGACGCATATCTTGCCCATATCCATCATGAAAGGCTTCTGCTATTTCTTTTCTGTTTCGGTGATTCTCCATCGTTTCATAAGCAACATAGTTATCATATAAAACTTTACCATCCTGATCAACAGCCGTTATTCGAATGCTATCGCTGGAAAAGATATATTCCGTATCCTTCAAGTCACAGTTGATAATCACGTCCTTTAGCATCTCGGCATTCGTCTTTAAGTCTTTGTAAACCTGTTTTTGAAAAATGGAATAATAAACAAATATTGTGAGTACTGTCGTTAGGCCAATTGCCAAACCTGCAATAATTACAAAATAAATCGTGATTCTATTTTTTAAACTAATTGCTTTCTTTGTCTTAGTCTCCAATTTTATATCCTACATTTCTAACTGTTTTAATAATATCTCCACTTTCGCCTAGTTTTTGACGTAGCGTTTTTATATGCATATCAACGGTACGGGTTTCCCCTTCATAGTCAAAGCCCCATACACGCTCCATAATGCGGTCACGAGATAATACAATGCTTTGATTTTCTAACAGGTAACGCAGTAGCTCAAATTCCTTATAAGTTAACTCACAAAGTTCTTCATTTACAGTTACCATATGTTTTTCAACATTCATCATCACCGAATTAAATTGAAGATTGCTATTAACTTCTATTGTACCCGCCCTTCTTAACAAGGCTTTCACTCTTGAAACTAATTCCATAATACCAAAAGGCTTCGTAATATAGTCATCAGCACCCAAATCAAGTCCTTTTACCTTATCCATCTCTGAAGTCTTTGCCGTTACCATCATAATCGGAATATTCTTTGTTCTTTTATCTTTACGAAGAGTAGACAATATAGTTAATCCGTCTTCATTCGGTAGCATAATATCAAGTAATATCGCTTGTGGTATTTCTTTTTCTAAAGCCCGATATAATTCCGTACCAAGTTCGAAACATTCCACATCAAATCCACTGTTTTTTAGTGCATATCCTTCAATTTCTCTAATATTAGCATCATCTTCTACAATATAAATCATATAGACCTCCATGTTGCTAGTTGCCTAGTTTACATGTTATATCATACTATGATTTCTAGAAGAATACAAGTAAAGGTACTTCCTAATCCTTATCTTACCAATTCTAACTATGGTTTATACTAACTAGAGTATACGAACATTATTAAGTTCTCCAGTTTCATGAAATTCGGTCCATTCACAAATATTAACGGCATGATCCCCAATTCGCTCCATATACTTTGCAATCATAAGAACGTCGATATAACAATCCGCATTCTCACCATGATTTCTCATAGCATCGATCACTGCTTGCTTAACTTCGTTAAATAAATTGTCTACTTCATCATCCATTTTCATTGTCTCTCTCGCAGCATTCACATCACATTGAATAAATGCTTTGACTGATTGATGAACCATCTTCTTTGCAACCTCAGCCATAAGAGGGATTGCTTTGATTAATTCATAGTTGCTACGAAAGTCATTGCGAAGTATCAGTTCCGAAATATCTGCTGCATGGTCTCCGATTCTTTCCATATCTGTAACAACCTTAAGTGCTGTGGTTACAATACGTAAATCACGTGCAACTGGTTGCTGACGCAAAATCAAAGATAAACATCTTGCTTCAATGGCACGTTCCATATCATTAATGGAACGATCTCCTTGAATAATTTCTTTTGCTAATACTCCATTTTCATCCTTAAATGCTTGAACTACTTTATCAATCGCATCCTCTATTAATTTACCCATTTCGATTAAATTTTCATTCAGTATCTCTAATTCATTATCAAAACTTATTCTTGGTGTCATAATTAAATCCTCCTACCTTCATTATGTATCCATACCCAATCTACAGTTACTCATCCAAAACGACCAGTGATATAATCTTCTGTTCGTTTATCCTTTGGCCTAGTAAACAAATTCTCTGTTGGTGCAAATTCTACCATATCTCCTACTAAGAAGAAAGCAGTATAATCTGAGATACGAGTTGCCTGTTGCATATTATGTGTGACAATTGCAACGGTATATTTTTCCTTAAGCTCACTCATCAAATCTTCAATCTTTAATGTCGAAATTGGGTCGAGTGCAGAAGTTGGTTCATCCATTAGAAGTACCTCAGGTTCTACTGCTAAGGCACGTGCAATACACAATCGTTGTTGCTGGCCACCGGATAACCCTAATGCTGATTTTTTTAAACGGTCTTTTACCTCATCAAATAAAGCCGCTCCACGTAAACTTTCTTCTACAATTTGATCCAGCTTGGATTTTGATTTTATTCCATGAATTCTTGGTCCATATGCAATATTGTCATAAATGCTCATTGGAAATGGATTTGGTTGTTGAAATACCATACCTACTTTCTTTCGAAGTAATGTTGTATCGACTCGGTCTCCATAGATATTCTCTCCATCTAGTAGTACATTACCAGTAATCTTTACCCCCTCCACATAGTCATTCATACGATTCAGTGTCTTTAAGAATGTAGATTTTCCACACCCAGAAGGACCGATAAAAGCAGTGATCGCATTTTCTTTTATCTCCATTTGAATTCCCTTTAGTGCATGGTTATTACCATAATATAAATCAAGGTTTTTTACATCAATTTTCGTTTTATTCATTTAGCCTCCTACTTTCTGTTTACATCAAACCTTCTAGCTAAAAATTTTGTTAGTAGATTAATTCCAAATACAATAATTAGTAGTACAACTGCAATTCCAAACGCAACATCATATTTAGCTTTACTCATACTTAAATACAATTCTATTGTAAGTGTACCACCTGATTCCATAATCTTTTCAAATAAACCTTCCCCATATTCGCCAAGCTTTGGTAATAAATAACCACTCCCGGCAGTAAAAAGTAAAGCAGCAGATTCACCTACAATACGGCCTATCGAAAGTATAACTCCTGTGATGATTCCAGGCATAGCAGACGGTAATAGAATGGTTCTTATCATATACCATTTCGTTGCGCCCATACCTAACGCTCCGTCTCGGTAACTTTTGGGTACCGTCTTTAGTGCCTCCTGCGTATTTCGAGTAATCAGTGGAAGAACCATAAGACTTAGTGTTAATGCACCTGTTAATAAAGAATAGGAAAATCCTAACGTAATACCGAAGAATACCATTCCAAACAAACCAAAGATGATCGATGGGATTCCACTTAGCGTCTCAGTTGTAAACTCGATCAGACGAACAATCTTTCCCGGTTTTGCATATTCATTTAGGTAGATTGCAGCACCAATTCCAATTGGTGTTACTATGAATAAGGTTAATATAACAATATATAAAGTATTTACGATATTACCAGCAATTCCTTCGGTTTCATTCAAAGCACTACGTGCTTTCGTTAGAAAATTCCAATTGATTTGCCCGATACCCCGATAGAATACATAGCCTATGATACCTAATAAGATGGAGACGGAAATTGCCGCACTCAAATACATAAGAAAAGTTAAAACAACATCACTTGGACGGTGTTTCTTTGCACATATACTACATTTATGCTCCATGTTCGTTCACTCCCTTCTTTAAAATCCGATTGAGGGAAATATTGATTATCATAATGAAGACGAATAAGATCAAACCAATCGTGAATAAAACCTCCTTATGAGTACCACTTGCATATGACATCTCACTTACAATTGCTGTCGTTAAAAAACGAACAGAATTAAATGGAAGAGGAAGATTGACTACGGAGCCACTCACTAAACTAATCGCCATTGCTTCCCCTATTGCACGCCCAATTCCCAAGACAACTGCCGTAATGATTCCGGACTTTGCTGCAGGTAATGTAACTTTCATAATCGTCTGCATTCTTGTAGCACCTAAAGCTAACGAAGAATTCCTAAGTTGCACAGGAACTGCACGAATGGAGGAAGCACTTATATTAATAACAGTCGGTAAAATCATGATTGCTAGTACTAAGATTGATGAAATCAGATTTGCACCACCTGTAAATTGATGTGTCGTTGAATCTTTAAAAATGATTAATTCAAGTTTGTACATCAAAGGATTTAAAATGATAATACCGAGTAATCCATAGATAACAGATGGAATACCAGCTAATAATTCTACTGCAGGCTGAACTACAGAAGCTACACGTTTGCTTGCGATCTCCGTTAAAAAGATTGCAGTACCAATTCCAATTGGAACACCGATTATGATTGCCATCGTCGTTCCTACGATTGATGTTAGAATAACATATAAGATACCATAACTTGGATTAGTTGCTGTCGGCTTCCATACCGTACCAAATAAGATTTCAGTCAAACCGACTTTAAAAATTGCCGGTACTCCCTTAATTATCATATACAAGGTAATGGACGCTACTGCTATCACTGCCATAAAGGCACAAACTGTGAAGATCGAATGAGCAATCCGCTCAATGCGATCCGTACTTATCGCTTTCGAGTTTTTTATGATAGATTCTTGTTTTGTTTTCGGTTTTTCTATATTCATACTTTACCTTTCTCCATCCATGATTAGTCTACAGTTACTAGTCCAACTTGCTTAATAATCTTCTTCCCTTCGTCTGACTTTAAGTAAGTAAAAAAGGTCTGAATCAATTCATCTTGTTCCCTAATCTCTCCATTCGTTGCCATTACAAATGGTCTTGATAAAGTATAGTTTCCACTCTTGATATTCTCCGCTGTAGCTTCTGCTCCATCAAAAGCTAACATATGTACAGAATCATCTACGACGTCAAAGGAGACATAACCAATGGCACCTTCAATCGATGCAACTTTTGCCATAACTGCGCCCGTGTTATCTAACTCGTTAGCATAGAGACATTCATCTTTCATGTCTATCATTTCTTCAAAAGCAGCTCTCGTACCAGAAGCAGCTTCTCTACCAATTACGACGATTGGAGAATCATTACCACCAATCTCCTTCCAATTACGGATCGCTCCTTGATAAATTCCTCTGAGTTGCTCTCTTGTCACACCCTTTACTATATTCTCCTTGTTGACGACAACTGCGATTCCATCAATTGCTACGATGTTTTCAACTACACCACTTGCTTTCTCACTATCCTTTAAATTACGAGATGAGTTTCCAATATTAGCAGTACCATTAGCTACTGCTTCAATGCCAGCTCCAGAACCGACAAACTCTGCATTGACAGTAACGCCGCTATTCTTTGCCATAAAATCTTCTGCTACAGCTAACGCAAGCTTTTCCATCGAGGTGGAACCTACCATTGTAATTGTTCCACTTAGGTTTGATGTTGCTATATCTGTTGTTTGCGTAGAATTTGATGAGTTCGTCGCTTCGTCACTCTTACCACACCCTACCAACATAACTCCAATCACAGATATACAACATATCGTCGCTACTATTTTCTTGATTAAATTATGTACACTCATAATTTATTCTCCTTTTTCTTCCTTCTCTTTTTCCTCACACTCTCAATTTATCACACGATTGTTTTTATAACTATCAAGCTAATGTATAAGTTTTGTAAAATCTGGATGTATTTTTGTAAAATCTATGTAATGTTACCGGATATATGAAATCTAAAACTTGTCCTTCTTTTGAACGTTTTTTTGTCATCACATGCTCTTAACATTTCCGCGTGCGAAATGGCGTTAGGCAACTTTTCTATAACTGCGCTCGTCATTTTGCACCTCAATAGACTTGCTAAGAATGGGATGACAAACATAATTTAGGAGCAACTGTTATGAAGTCGTCGGTACTTAGGGCCTGTATTCTAGGTCCTTACGTACCGCTACAAACTTCATCCAAGCGAAAGCGTGTTGCATATAAATTATGTTTGTCATCCCATTCTCTTAACATTCCCTTGTGTAAAATGACGTTAGGCAGCTTTTCTATAACTGCGCTCGTCATTTTGCACGCCAATAACTTGATAAAAATGGGATGACAAACATAATTTAGGAGCAACTGTTATGAAGTCGTCGGTACTTAGGTCCTGTATTTTAGGCCCTTATGTACCGCTACGTACTTCATTCAAGCGAAAGCGTGTTGCATATAAATTATGTTTGACATCCCATACTCATAACACTACTGTGTGCAAAATGACGTCTAAGTCTTTATTATTAATTCCAAGCCCGGTTTCAAAATCATAGATTCAAGTGGATTCATAGACACTAGTTCGGCAAACTTCATATTGGTTCGTTCTAAAACAGTCTTAATCGACTCGTCTTCACCAACTGTATAAATACTTTTTTGTTCTTGTATTGGTTCGACCCCCATATCTCCACCTGTTGGAATACAGATTTTATCTCCTATCCTAAGATTATAGATGTTGATATATGGATTTGCTCGTAAAATCTTTGCTGTAGGGATTCCATAACGTTGACCGATTTTATAAAGTGTATCCCCCGGTTTAATAATATATATAATTCCATTACAAGCTTGATTCATCATAGTGTCCCTTTCTTATTGTTCCTAACAATCCAACATTTTCAACTCTATCTCATCAATTGATCGAATCGCTAGATACAAATTATCATTATTAATATATGTACTTTTTAACCATTTGTTCTAATTAATATGCAATTCTAATAGTTTATTAATAAATTCTTTGGTTGAACTTAGTGCTTAGGTATCGTATAATAAGTAATTGGTAGAAATAGGTCCTTATTCTATATTATTCTACCCAAAGTTTTACTAATTTAAACAAAACGCGAGGTTACATATGTCCAAATTAATTTATACGCTTGGTATTGATATAGGTTCGACTACGGTAAAAATTGCGATCCTCGATGAAAAGCACGAAATTTTATTCTCTGATTACGAACGTCACTTTGCAAATATTCAAGCAACCTTAGCAACTCTATTAATGAAAGCACAAGATAAGATCGGAAACCTAAATGTTTCTCCAGTTATCACTGGTTCTGGTGGATTAACGATCTCAAAGCACTTAAATGTACCATTTGTGCAAGAAGTAGTTGCCGTATCCACTGCACTTAATGATTATGCCCCTCAAACAGATGTTGCAATTGAACTTGGTGGTGAGGATGCGAAAATAATCTATTTTTCCAATGGTATTGAGCAACGTATGAATGGTATCTGCGCAGGTGGTACAGGTTCTTTTATTGATCAAATGGCTACTCTATTAAAGACAGATGCCGCTGGTTTGAACGAGTATGCAAAAAACTATCAGGCAATTTATCCAATTGCTGCTCGTTGTGGTGTATTTGCCAAAAGTGATATTCAACCGTTAATTAATGAAGGAGCAACCAAACCAGATTTAGCTGCCTCCATCTTTCAAGCTGTTGTTAACCAAACAATCAGTGGGCTTGCTTGTGGTAAACCAATTCGAGGTAATGTTGCCTTTCTTGGTGGTCCATTGCATTTCTTATCTGAATTAAAGAATGCATTTATCCGTACTTTAAACTTAACTGAAGAACATATTATTGCTCCAAATCATTCTCACTTATTCGCAGCAGTTGGAGCTGCTTTGAATGCAAAAGAAGAAGTTCAAACTTCACTAAAAACTCTTTCCGACTTACTTAACAATGGTATTACTTTAGACTTTGAAGTAAATCGTATGGATCCACTTTTTGCATGTGAAGAAGATTATCAAGCTTTCTTAGAGCGCCACAATGTACATACCGTAAAAAAAGCTCCACTTTCTGAATATCAAGGTGATTGTTTCTTAGGAATTGATGCGGGTTCCACAACGACAAAGGCCGCATTAGTCGGTACAGATGGCTCATTACTGTATTCTTTTTATAGCAATAACAATGGTAGTCCATTAAAAACCACGATCAAAGCCATCAAAGAAATTTATTCCCTATTACCAGCAGGTGTACGCATTGTACGAAGCTGTTCCACTGGTTACGGAGAAGCACTAATCAAATCTGCGTTATTATTAGATGAGGGTGAGGTAGAAACCGTCGCACATTATTATGCTGCTGCCTTCTTTGACCCAGCTGTTGATTGTATTCTAGATATTGGTGGACAGGATATGAAATGTATCAAAATTAAAAATGGTACAGTAGACTCAGTCCAGTTAAATGAAGCTTGTTCTTCTGGTTGTGGCTCATTCATTGAAACCTTTGCTAAATCTCTAAATTATGAGGTTGCTGATTTTGCAAAAATTGCATTATTAACGAAGAACCCAATTGATCTAGGCTCTCGTTGTACAGTATTTATGAATTCAAAAGTAAAACAGGCTCAAAAAGAAGGTGCAACGGTTGCAGATATTAGTGCTGGTTTAGCTTATTCTGTTATCAAAAATGCTCTATATAAAGTTATTAAGATTGCCGATCCAAAAGATCTAGGTAATCATATCGTTGTTCAAGGCGGTACTTTCTATAATGATGCCGTTCTTCGCAGTTTTGAGCTTATAGCTGGAGTAAATGCAATACGTCCGGATATCGCAGGTATCATGGGTGCTTTTGGTGCTGCATTAATTGCACGTGAGCATTATGAAAATCAAGAATCAACCATGCTTTCCATTGACCAAATCAACGAACTGAAATTTGAATCCAGTATGACAAGATGCAAAGGATGTACGAATAGTTGCCTTCTTACGATTAATAAATTCTCGGATAATCGTCGTTTTATCTCTGGTAATCGTTGTGAAAAGGGGCTCGGAAAAGAAAAGAATAAAGATAATATCCCGAACTTATTCGATTATAAATTAAAACGATATATGAATTATGAATCAATTCCAAAAGAAATAGCAAAACGTGGTTCTGTTGGTATACCAAGAGTTTTAAATCTATATGAGAATTATCCATTCTGGCATACCTTCTTTACAAAACTGGGATATCATGTCGAATTATCACCAAACTCCACGAGAAAGATTTATGAGCTAGGAATTGAATCGATTCCGAGTGAATCCGAATGCTACCCAGCAAAAATCGCACATGGACATATTATGTGGTTGCTTCAAAACGATATAAAATACATCTTCTATCCTTGTATTCCATATGAACGTAAGGAAATCAAAGATACTGGTAATCACTATAACTGCCCAATTGTTACTTCTTATGGCGAGAATATTAAAAACAACGTTGAGGAATTAAGATCTCCTGATATCACTTATCAAAATCCTTTTATGTCCTTTGAAAATGAAGAAATCTTGACCAAGAGGTTAGTTGCTTTCTTTTCCGAGAATAATAAGATTCCTGAAGATGAAATTCAAGCCGCTGCACATGATGCCTGGTTGGAATTAGAAAACGCCCGACATGATATGTACAAAAAGGGCGAAGAAACAATGGAATACTTAAAGCAGACTGGTCGAATTGGAATTGTACTGGCTGGTCGTCCATATCATATTGATCCGGAAATCCATCATGGTATCCCAGAGTTAATCAATTCCTATGGGGTTGCTGTATTGACGGAAGACAGTATCTCTCACTTAGGCGAGGTGGAACGTCCTTTAATTGTAGTAGACCAGTGGATGTACCATTCCCGTCTCTATGCCGCTGCATCTTATGTAAGAACACAACCAAATCTTCAATTGATACAGCTGAATTCCTTTGGATGTGGCCTTGATGCTGTAACAACTGATGGTGTTAGTGATATCTTAACTACTGCTGGTAAGATATACACCGTACTAAAAATTGATGAGGTAAATAATCTAGGTGCTGCCAGAATTCGTATACGTTCTCTTCTGTCCGCTGTAAAGGATCGGCAAAGGAAACACATTGAGTCTACGATAACTTCTGCTGCTCATCACAGAGTTCTCTTTACAAAAGAGATGAAAAAAGATTTTACAATTCTTTCTCCACAGATGTCACCAATTCATTTTGATCTCTTAGGTCCTGCCTTAAAGTCATGTGGATATAACGTAGAGATTTTAGGTCAAGATGATAAAGCTGCTGTAGATGTCGGCTTAAAGTATGTGAATAATGATGCTTGCTATCCTTCCCTTATCGTAGTTGGACAGATTATGGATGCATTATTATCTGGGAAATATGACCTCAATAAAGTTGGTGTTTTCATAACACAAACTGGTGGTGGATGTCGAGCTACCAATTATATATCATTTATCCGCCGAGCTCTTATGAAAGCCGGCATGGGGCATATTCCAGTTGTCTCAATTTCAACTTCTGGACTTGAGAAAAATCCTGGCTTCAAGATCAACTATTCCTTAATATGTCGCGCAATCCAAGCACTTGTTTATGGTGATGTATTTATGAGAGTACTCTATCGTATGCGTCCATATGAACTCGAAAAGGGCTCAGCAAATAAACTTCATGAAAAATGGGTGGAAATCTGTCAGAAATCAGTTCAAAATGGTAAATGGGGTGAATTTAAAAAGAATCTTCGTAATATGATACGAGAGTTTGATGCATTACCGATTGATGAAAACTTAAAGAAGCCAAGAGTTGGAATCGTAGGTGAAATTCTAGTTAAGTTCTTACCATCTGCGAATAACTACCTTGTGGATTTATTAGAATCAGAAGGGGCAGAGGCTGTTATGCCGGATATGCTCGACTTCTTTATGTATTGTTCCTATGATGCAAACTTCAAAGTAGAATATTTAGGTAAGAGTAAAAAGGATGCTACAATTAATAACTTAATCATTAAGTTCCTTGAATGGTCAAGAAAAGAAGCTAGAAAATGCTTTGACGAAAGTCGTCATTTTACTTCTCCAAAACGAATTGAAGAACTGGCAGAATTAGCTTCTCCAATTGTATCGATCGGTAATCAAACAGGAGAAGGATGGTTCTTAACTGCTGAGATGATTGAATTAATTCATTCTGGCGTTCCTAACATTGTGTGTGCACAACCATTTGCATGTTTACCAAATCACATTGTTGGAAAAGGTGTGATTAAAGAATTACGTAATCAGTATCCTAACTCTAACATTGTAGCTGTTGATTATGATCCAGGAGCAAGTGAGGTTAACCAGTTAAATCGTATCAAACTGATGCTTTCTACTGCGAACAAAAACTTAAAAGCATCGATTACTAAAAAATAATCTTGTCGTAGTGAAATGGTTGTTAAACAATTTTTTATATAAACTATTGTTCAACAGCCATTTTATATATGGAGGGGAATAATGAATCAACTCATTATGATAAATCAAATCATTGTTATACTAATTGGATTTGTTATTATTCTGGTTACATTAACACGCAAATATTTTCATGGAGTAACTTCGTACTCTCTTTTTATCACAGGTACGATGATTCAGTCCTTTGGGTATTTGATTGAATTAACTGGGAATTCAGTTGATAGAATTATTGTTGGTAAGCAGGTACAACATTTTGGCTTTGCATTTATTAACATATTCCTCATTATCTTTCTTCAGATCTACTACAAAAGAATAATCAATCGTAAATTAACAATTGCTCTAATCGTATATAATATCATCCTATTAACTATTGTTTCTACCCTAACCTATCATAAATTATACTATGTCTCCTTTCAATTTGTTCAGGATGGTTTATTCCCACATCTTGAAATACAAAAAGGACTATTTTATTATGTTTTCCTGTTGGAAAACTTATCCATGAATGGTTATGTCTTGTGGACAATCATCCAACATTTTCTTTCACTCAACAAGCAAAAACGCAAATTAGAAATTAGCTTTCTATTAGCATGTTTCATTCCTTGTATTGCAAACATATTCTCCCTCACTGGCATTTTTCATGAATACAATCCTCTCAATGCAAGTTTTTCGGTTGCAGGTGTATTTATACTGATTTCTATATATCGTCATCGTCTCTTTGATATTATCCATACTGCTCGTGATAATGTAATAGAATCGATGGATGAGGCCCTAATCGTAGTTGATAATGATTACCAGCTATTGGACCATAATCCAGCTGCTGATCGCTTATTTCCAGAATTAATTCATGCAAATCGTAATTCTTACATCTATGATATCTCGGTGAAAATTTATGATATTCTTCTTCAGAAGACACCTCCAGAGTTTGAAAATAATGGACAATATTATCGATCGCAAATTAAAAAGATTTATCACCAGTTGACTGTTGTTGGATATATTGCGTGCATTACTAATATTACCCAAAGCCGTATCCATATGGAAAATTTGATACAATTGCGAGAACAAGCAGAGTATGCAAATAAATCAAAAGGAGCCTTCTTGGCAAATATGTCACATGAGATTCGAACTCCATTAAATGCAATCTTAGGTTCTACCGATATCTTATTAAGCCAACGTATTAGTTACCAAGAACGAAGTAATCTATTAAGTATTAAAACAGCAGGGACTGCCCTACTTAAGATGATTAATGATATCCTTGATTTTTCAAAGATAGATTCTGATAAACTGACGTTAAACATAGCAGAATATAAACTTACCACTGTAATACAAGATGTGATTGGCATCATCAGCGTTAAGCTTATTCATAAACCAGTGATTTTACAAGTTGAAGTTCAACAGGATTTACCAAAATATCTTTTAGGAGATGAGATGCGTCTTCGCCAAATCCTAATCAATATTTTAAATAACGCAGTAAAATTTACAGAAAAAGGAAGCATTCATCTTTCCTGTAATTCGTTATATGACATGGAAAAAAGTTCAGATGAGATTACTTTAGTGATTCGAGTTTCAGATACTGGTAGGGGGATTTCAAAAGAAAACCAAAAACGAATCTTTGATTCCTTTGAGCGAATTACAGAACCAAGTGAAAGTCCTACAGAAGGAAATGGTCTTGGGCTTGCAATCTGTCAAAAAATACTGTCTGCACTCGGAGGCAGTATTTCGGTAGAAAGTGAATTAGACTTAGGTAGTACATTTACAATATGTATTCCACAACATATTTCGAATGAAACTCATGAATTAGAAACAAGCGTTGAAACAAGCGTTGAAACAAGCGTTGAAACAAGTACTACAAATGAAAAGAATCCATCGAATGAGCAATATTCTGTTCTAGTAGTAGACGATAATTCCATTAATCTTCACGTTGCTAGTGGATTGTTAGAAATTTATGGGCTAAAAGTTGACTTAGCCACTTCTGGGAAAAAAGCACTTCAATTACTAGAAGCAAATACATATGATATCGTCTTTCTTGACTATATGATGCCTGAGATGAATGGAATCGAAACCTTAAATGCAATCCGAGAATTGTCACCTTGTTATTGCAAAACAGTTCCTGTAATTGCTCTCACAGCAAATGCACTCTCCGGTGCAGAGCAAATGTTTTTATCCTCAGGTTTTAATGACTATTTAAGTAAACCTATGGAGATGGAGCGGCTCAATCTCATACTAAACAAATGGCT
Source organism: Bacillota bacterium (assembly GCA_023439125.1). Lineage (GTDB taxonomy): Bacteria > Bacillota > Clostridia > Lachnospirales > Lachnospiraceae > Lachnoclostridium. The sequence goes on from JAEXOU010000022.1 coordinate 215,972, forward strand.
GTCAACTGATATCCAGCTAACGAAATTTAAGCAATGGGAACTACCAAATACACGAAGGGAAATATATAAATATTTTTCAGATGTTTATGGTATTGATTGGGTTAGTGGTTTATCCAACTGTGATAGTAGATGGGATGCCTATTTTGATCTTTTAGAAATTTTCTGGCATGATGGATTACACCAGATTGAAGAGCTATCAACATCGCTACAAAAAGACGATTATTCCCTTTACTGTGTCCAAATTCATGCAATAAAATATTCGCTTGCTACAGTTGGAGCAAAAGGGCTTGCCGAACAAGCACTCTCTCTGGAACTCTCATGCATAGAGATCAAGGATAAAGTTTTTTTGCAGACACATCATAATGATTTTATTCGTAAATTTACAATACTCTGCTACGCAATTAATGGTCTTCTGAATTCTACAAAAAATCTTGATCTTTAGTCGCTTGCATTGCAGTATTGTCAATTTGCCAGTCAACAGGATCGATACCATTCTTTACTAAAAATTCATTTGCTTTACTGAATGGTTTACTACCAAAGAATCCTCGAAATGCAGATAACGGACTTGGATGTGGAGCTTCAAGAATTAGATGCTTGGGATTCGTTAGCATCCCTTTCTTACTCTGTGCTGGTTTTCCCCATAAGAAATAAACAATTGGTCGATCCTGAGCATTTACAGCTTCAATTACTGCATCTGTGAACTTCTCCCAGCCATGTCCTTGATGTGACGTGGCTTCGTGTGCACGGACAGTCAAAACCGTATTTAAAAGTAAAACGCCCTGATCTGCCCATTTTTTCAAATATCCATTATTGGGGATGTAACATCCGCAATCATCACGCAGTTCTTTATATATATTTTGTAAAGAAGGTGGGATTTTTGTCTGTTCTGGTAATACAGAAAAAGCTAAACCATGCGCTTGATTTTCATTATGATAAGGATCTTGGCCTAATAATAACACTTTTACTTCACTTAATGGTGTAAAATGAAATGCGTTAAATATATCATCTGCTGGTGGAAACACGACGGTATTGGAATATTCTTTTTTTATGAATACAGATAAGTCTTTATAATACTCTTTATGAAATTCATTTCCAATCGCGTCTTTCCAATCATTTTGCAACATCAACTGCACCATCTCCTATCTTCTCACTGAAACACCTTGTTCTGCCAAATAGTTCTTTAATTCATCGATCTCTAATTCTTTATAATGGAATAAAGACGCTGCTAATACTGCATCTGCATGACCATTGACTAATGCTTCATAAAAATGTTGTTTTGTACCGGCGCCACCAGAAGCAATTACTGGAATAGAAACATGATCCGCCACCATACGAGTTAATTCAAGATCGTAACCATCCTTCGTTCCATCACAGTCCATGCTGGTTAATAAAATCTCACCGGCACCAAGCTGATTGGCTTTCATTGCCCACTCAACTGCATCGATGCCCATATCAACACGTCCACCATTCTTATAAATATTCCATCCAGTACCATCAGCACGACGTTTTGCATCAATTGCAACTACAACACATTGACTTCCAAATTTATCAGCCGCTTCGCTAATTAGATTTGGATTCATAATTGCAGCTGAGTTAACAGCAATCTTATCCGCTCCTTCACGTAAAATCAGCTTAAAATCATCGATTGTCCGAATACCTCCACCAACCGTAAATGGTATAAACACAGTTTCTGCAACACGTCGTACCATATCAAGCTTAATTGTACGTGCATCGGAGGAAGCTGTAATATCCAAAAAAACTAATTCATCTGCTCCAGCCTTGCCATATGCCTTTCCTACTTCAACCGGATCACCTGCATCACGTAAATCCACAAAATTGATACCTTTTACTACTCTACCATTATGTACATCTAAACAAGGAATAATTCTCTTTGTAAACATATTTACACATCCTTTCTCTACTTAAAGACTAGCAAAATTCTTTAGTATTGCAAGTCCAACATCACCACTTTTTTCTGGATGAAACTGACATGCAAATATATTCTCATGTTCGACGGATGAATCAATTAGCGTACTATATTCACAGGTTGCTGCAACATCGTCGCGATTCGTTGCTCTAAGGTAGTAAGAATGAACAAAATACACGTATGATTGCTGTGGTATATTAGCAAATAATTTTGCCTTTGGTTGTATCTCCAAAGAATTCCATCCAATTTGAGGAATTTTAAGTCCTTCCTTATCCGGTATCCTTAATATTTTCCCAGGTAAAATACAAAGTCCCTCTATACCTGGACTTTCATCACTACCCTCAAACAACAACTGTTGACCTAAACAAATACCTAGAAAAGGCTTTCCACTCGCTGCAACGTCTTTCACCGTTTTTACTAAATCATAGCTATCTAGCTTCTTCATTGCTTCGCCAAAGGCTCCAACGCCAGGTAAAATTACTTTATCCGCACTATGTATTATGTTTCGATCTCTTGTTATAATCGCTTCTTCGCCTATATAATTTAATGCCTTTTGAACACTTCTTAAGTTACCCGCATCATAATCAATAATAGCAATCATATTATCCCTCCCTATACTATAAACTTCTTATTAAGATTCAGGTGTCAAAGTACTTTCCATAATTTCATTCGTCATTTTACACATAGAAAAACTTTCTAAGAATGTGATGACAAACATAATTTAAGAGCATACTGTTATGAAGTCGTCGGTACTTTGGGCCTGTATTTTAGGCCCTTACGTACCGTTACGAACTTCATTCAAGCGAAAGCGTGTTGCGGATAAATTATGTTTGTCATCACATTCTCATAACATTTCTTTGTGTAAAATGACGTCAGGTCTTTTGACACCTGAACCTAAAATAAAAGCTGATGCACCTTGCATACATCAGCTCCATCACTATTTATCATCCTTGCTCTAATCTTCATTATCGTCAACAGAAACTTTGATTCGGCTCGAAAGAAGTTGATAAATTGCTTCGCTATATTCTTGTTGATCATCATAAGCAAGTAAAGCATCTGCTTCTTCTTCGGTAATATCAAAGGTCGTATCTAATTTTTCCAATATTTCATTACGAATATAATCTAAATCTGACTCAATTCCTAACAAACCAGCAAGAGAATAATACTTGTCATACCGTTCTAACCCTTTTAACAGGGAATCTAAAGCTTGTGGATACTTTTTCATATTATAATAATTTTCATAAGAATTCAACTGTTTATTTACAAACATTACAGTCATAATCTTATCATAGATTTCTATATCCTCATCTTTAATATCAATACCATATACATTTTTATATGCTTCATTATAATGTTGAATTTCAAAATTATTCTTAGCATGTTTGATTGCCAGTGAGTAGCTATAAATATTGGTACCTACTACTACAACAACTGCAATTGCTGCAAACCATGCAAAAATGATGCCTGCACCAACTTTATTAATCTTTCCTTCATTCTCATCAATTTCATCTACCAATTCTTGTATTTCTCGAGAACGTCGTTCCTTTGCTTCTTTTTTTGCCTTTGCCTGCTTTTCTTTTGCTAATTTCTTTTGTTTAGCCTCTTCCTTTGCTTTTTTGGCATTCTCTGCTTTATGAGCTTTGGTGAGTTCCTTCTTTGCTTTAGCTTCCTCTTTACGTTCTGCTTCTTCCTTTGTCTTTTGCATTAATTGCTGAATTTCCTCTTCTGTTCGTTCTTCTTTTATATTTCCAAAGAGTCGTGAAAAAATACTTTTACTCTTTGGTGACTTTGGAGAATCTTGATTACTCTTGCTATCCTGATTAGATGCAACCTCAGCAATGTCTATATCTGGTATCATATTAATTAAGTCATCATCCGTCATCGAAATATCGTCATTATCTTGCAGTAAGGTTACAGCACTGAGTGCCTCTGAAAATACGTCACCAATGTCAGATGTAGCCTTCCTATCAAATTCCTGTTCTGTATGATAACCGTTTCCTAACGGATCACCATCATTCGAAACGTCTTCTATTGATGGTAATTCCTCTGAATTATTTATTTCATTAATCAAGTCTAAGAGATCTATATCACTATCTAATTTATCAAAACTCTCCAAATCCAGTTGTTCTTTTGTTGGATTTTCTAATATTTCCTCTGTTGAAGGTATCTCAGGTGCCATATCGATCATAGGCTCACCCACTACTGAATCCTCAAGTTCAGATTCATCGTTTAAAAACTCCTCATTCATAGAATCATCAATTGTAGGCTCTACCGTTGTAACCTCATCCATGTTAGCTTCCTTTGTAACAACAATTTCAGGTAGAGAATCAACGTCTGTTTCCAATGTCGATTCCATACGATTGTCCTCTGAGGTTGTATTTTCAATCGCTTGATCGAATAACCCATTGAGAAAATCTAAATCAGAATCATCATCCGATTTGCTAAAAATATTATAATCACTTGGAACTCCATCTAAGATGTTATCATTCATATTATTTCTTTTTTCATCCTTATGTTGTTGTCGTGTTTTAAGCACACTTCTATCCAAATTCATATTTTTATTGTCAGGAGATGTCACTGAACTAAGCAGACTATCCAAATAGGTTTCGTCTGCCTTGCTCTTCACTTCAGAATAACAATTCTTGCAGTATTGTGTACCATCAGGTATTTTTTCCTTGCATAGGATACACTGAGCCATTCTTACACCTTCCTAACTTAGTATTCTATATGAATAAAGCACTATTTACTGTTTTTTTTATGAAATAACAAGTTATCCATTGTCGTCACTAAAGAACCGATTTCAGGCTTTGATAATTGCGCATCAGCACCAACTTTCTCGCCTTTTCTTCTCATATCGTCATTCACAAGTGAAGAGAAAATAATGACTGGGATTTCTTTTAATTCTTCATCATCCTTTATTAATTTCGTGAGATGATGTCCATCCATCTTTGGCATCTCAATATCTGTAATTACACAAGCAACTTTCTCCTTAATTGTTTTCTCTTTCTTATACTGATTTAACAATTCCCACGCTTCTTGTCCATTCATTTCCATTGTAACATTCGTATATCCTGCTTTCACTAAACAGTCATAAATCAAATGACTTAGTAAAGAAGAGTCCTCTGCAATTATAATTGGTAATTCGTTGCGTTTGCGTTCGCCTAACTTATCAATATCGGAGATTTTCAAACTAGTCTCAGGATTTATATCGGCAATAATCTTCTCAAAATCAAGTATAATGATTAATTTCTCATTTAATTTGAGAATACCTGTAGCAGCCCCACTTCCAGATTGTGTCAATGTTTCATCTGGTTTGGATATATTCGTCCAGGATACACGATGAATTCCAACTACTGTATTTACATGAAAACCTACATGTAAATTATTAAAATTTGTCACTATGTACATATCATTTGCACAGGATTCTTTTGGTTGTAAATGAAGTGACTTAACTAAATCAATAATTGTAATAATGGTATCACGAGGCATGAAAATTCCTTCAACAAAGGGATGAGCATTTGGTACTAAGGTTGGTTTTTGATAAGGTAATATCTCTCTAACTTTTGCTACATTGATGCCATAAGAATGACTGCCCAATGTAAATTCTAGTATCTCTAATTCATTGGTCCCACTTTCGAGTAAAATTTCATTATTCATTCCATTTACCTCCATTTTAAAGATCCGATTAACCAAATCCTTTTCATGTTTTGTATAATCTAATATAACTATTCACACTAAATTATAAACTATTACGACAAATTATTCAATCTATTTTGTCGAATGCCATTACTATTATTGTAGCCAAATAAACTCATCACATAGAGATTCGATATATTGTTTTTCTTCACTCGTTAAGACAATGGTAAGACCCATTTTTTTCAGTTTTCTTAATATTTTTCGTAATTCCATATGATTCTCTATATTATCTTCGGTAAACAGATCGGCATGAAGTAACAACAATTCTTGTCCTTCCATAATTGCTTGGGCAATACTCAATTTTTGTTCCATACGTTTAGAATATTGACTCACTTTACGTTGACTTGTTGGATTAAGTCCAACAAAATTCATAGCTTCTATTATATTCTCGCTCGTTGCGCGTTCGTTCATGCCCGCGATATACTTCAAGTTTTTATAACCACTAAATTCTTTTAAAAAACCTATTTTATTAATATAAACTCCAACATGCTCTGGTGTTTGTCCATATAAGCCCAAACGTTCCTCTCCATAATATATGTCTCCAGAACAAGGCATTAATTCACCTGACAAAAGCTGCATAAACATTGTAACTGTTTTGCAGCTTTTCCCAATAACTCCAACGACTTTCCCTTGTTCAATTGTAAGATCCATTTCTGATAAATAACATATTCCTTCGTGATTTTTTGATATTTTCTCTAATCGTATTGCTTGATTCATAACTTATATCCTTGATGTTTATTAAAGTATATTACTTTATCATGAATCAAATCTATATACAATTATTAAATATTGGTAAATATATCGTTTTAAAGAGATAAGTCCTTTCTACAAAAAACTCTAATACCAACCACATATAAAATTATTCCCGTAATTAATAAAATAGCGGCACCAATATATCCTTGGCTCTGATTTGCGACAAGTGCACTCGTATCAAATAAGGTCATAGGTGTTAGGTATTTAAAAAATTCTGCTTTTTCGCCTGTCTGCGCGATCATCTTAATCATAATAAATGCAACACTTGCTCCGATTCCAATACCATTCGCCATACGTGATTCTTGAAAAATACATGTACTACAAAAGCATACACCACTTAAGAAAATTGTTAAGCACAATAAACCAACGTTAAGTATTAAAAACTTTCCAATTTCTAATTTTCCAGGAAATGCTATCTGACTGACAATGATACACATTATAGTTGCATATACACATACGCATATATTAGACATTAACATAACAAAAGCTTGGGTACGAACAATTTTCCCTCTACTATTCGGAGTAGCTAATAAATAAGCCATTGATCCACGATCATTATAGCGAGACATCAATCGTGATGCTAACACAATAATTAGAATCAAAGGAAAGATTACAAAGATTAAATCGTATAGTATTTCAGATAAAAACTCGACTAATACGGTACTAAACTTACTCATACCGAATGCAGCAAATATTTCTGGCATACTATCTGCCATTGCTTTAAGGCCACTGGCCATCTTAGGATCCGGGTCATACATAGCAATAATGATTGCTCCATACATCGTCATTACTGCAAGTATTAATAAGACAATTTTATAATTTGCCTTTATCTCTCTATGTAATAATGGTTTACTTAACATTCTGATCACCTCCATAAAAATGCATAAACATCTCTTCCAAAGATTGACTCTTTACATTCAAATCTTTCACATTATACTTACTGATACTTTGAATGAACTCGTTCATATTCCCCTTTACACCTATCGTAACAGTATCGTGATTGATTGCCTCGTCTAAGATTTTATTCTCTTTTGCAAATAATACTGCACTCTCTGCACGATCAAAACGAATGATAAAGCTTCTCTTTTTATCACTCTTTAATTTACTCATATCTTCTACTGCCATGATGTGACCATTCTTAATAATAACTGTACGGTCACAAGTACGTTCCACTTCCTCAAAAATATGAGAAGACATCAGTATTGTTGTTCCACGCTCTTTTTCTTTTAAGATTAAATCAATGAATCGATTTTGCATCAAAGGATCTAATCCAGAAGTTGGCTCATCCAAGATTGCCTCTTTGGGATGATTCATAAAAGCACATACAATACCAAGCTTTTGTTTCATTCCCTTTGACATCTTCTTGATTCTCCCCTTAGGATCTAACTCAAATAACTCCATTAGTTCTTTTGCATAAGACAAGTCATTCAAGTTTTTCATACTTGCAATAAACTTAATAAAATCAATTCCGGTCAAATCATCCATAAAAGCAATCTCACCAGGAAGATATCCTAACGTTTCCTGAATTTTTGCTGCTTGTAAAAAGCAATCCATTCCATTAATTTTAACTTCCCCTTGATCTGGATGAATAAATCCCATAAGTTGACGAATGGTTGTTGTTTTTCCAGCACCATTTGGTCCTAAAAAACCCATGACTTCTCCTTGATTGACAGAAAAACTTGCATCAAAAACGCCTTTATTGTTTCCGTAATCTTTTGTTATGTGATTAATTTCAAATACTTTTGTCATTGAAACTCCTCCTTATAAGCAATTCTCTTAAATACTGTAATCCACTGATCGAACTCTTTCATCAACTCATCGAGATCCACGATTTTACCTTTTAATTGTAAATCAAACATATAGCCTTCCGCCATCCATATTAACATGCGCATAATTTCCATAAAATCTACTCCTTCTCGAAATTTATCGTAATTGATATGGCGAAAAAAGTTTTCATACTGGTTTTTTGTATACTCATTAATTATATTCCTTATTTCTGCTCCTGCTTCGGATTCCGATTGCATAATCACTTTTTCAGAAAAACGAAGTAAATAAGGATTCTTTCGAAAGATTCCATATTTCATATTCGCTGTATATCTTAAAACCTCAAAAAAATCATCTAGCTCATAATACTGTTCCTTTACAATTTCCCTCGTTAGAAATTCCTTTGCATATTGAAATAAGTATGTATACAGCGATTGTTTGTTATGGAAATAATAAAATAGCAATCCTTTTGAAATTCCCGCTTTTGCAGCTATATCATCAGTTACAGCATGCTTGTAATCATTTTGAGAAAAGACTTCAAGTGCAGCATTTATAATTACCTGTTGTTTTTCTTGTGTCAACTCAAAGAATTTTTCATTCATGTATTCTACCTCCATCGCTGAACTATCCAAAACAGTTTGACTATATTGGTTAATTTCAGTATACTTCATTGACTATTTTACGCAACCCCCCTGCATTAATATTTTTGTCAAAGAAAATTCTGAGAATTTTCTTTGAAGATAGAGGTGTCAAAAGAACTTTCTATAACTTTTTTCAAGCGAAAGCGTATTGCGTATAAATTATGTTTGCTCTCCCATATTACAACATTTCCTTTTGCAAAATGACATCAAACTTCTTTCTTAAGGACTTTGAAATCTGAATTCAATGAACCAAAAAAGGGGCTGTCGCACGAAATACAGAATGAATAAAAGAAGGAAGGATGACGGTATATTTTTCATCGGCGCGCTATGCTCACAAGCTCACGAAATACATGTGGACTTACAAGGCACTCAGAAAAATACCATCACCCTTCCTTCTTTTATTCAATATTTAGCTAGTTCACAGCCCCTTAACAATTAATCATTCTTAGATTGATTAAGTTTATATAATTCCATTCATAGCAAGAATCACAACAATACAGGTTGCTAAAACCGCTACAGCAACTAGCATAATTCCAATATTGCTTTTATTTTTTTCCGCTTTTGAATTAGGAATTAATCGAGCTTTTCGAAGCCCCATAACAATTGGTTTATAAACTAAAATTGTAATACTAGCATTGATTCCACCTTTTAATAAATTATATGGCAAAAAGTATGGAACTAGCATTTCTGCAACCATAGCTCGATCATATCCCATGTAAATTGGTGTAATCAAATAATTCCATAATAACATAATACAAGTCATACTAATCACACCTGTAACTAATCCAATAATCGCACCTTTCATTGAATGCAACTTTTTGTAGATAAATGCAGCAATACATACGAAGGAACAAGTGGAAATTACGTTCATCAAAAAGCCAATCCAGCCTGTATCACTAATCGTAATCATCTCAATAAAAGCAGTCACAACAGAAATTGTAAACGCAGTTAATGGCCCAAAAATAAATCCCCCTAATGCTATGATAATATCTGCTGGCCCATATTCTAAAAACAATACAACTGGAATACGTATAATTGTTACTAAATAGGCGATTGCACATAGCATTGCTGTCGCTGTCATCTTTTTCACTTTTTCATTCATAAATAAAACCTCCCTAATTTCCTAAACTTTTCTATTGCGATTAGTGTATCAAAAGTCCTTTTCAATAATTTCATCTGTCATTTTGCACGCAATAAACTTGCTGGAAATGGGATGTCAAACATAATTTAGGAGCATAATGTTATGAAGTCGTCGGTACTTAGGGCCTGTATTTTAGGCCCTTATGTACCGCTACGAACTTCATTCAAGCGAAAGCGTGTTGCGTATAAATTATGTTTGTCATACCATATTCCTAACATTACTTGTGCAAAATGACATCTGATCTCTTTCTTAAGGACTTTTGACACCTAAACATAAAAAACACCTGAAAGAAATTTATGTCTTTCAGGTGCTAAAATTCAGGAGATTACGAGGTTATTCATCGTTATCATAAAAAACTTCAACACGCCTTCTTCCATCCAGACTTTACTGTCGGTCTTGGAATTTCACCAAGTCATACACTTTCGCGTTCGCGGACTTTACCGCCGGTCGGGAATTAAATTATTACAAGAGAATACATTCTTTCTTGTCGTAACTTATCACCCTGCCCTGAAGACATTTTTGATTCAGTTGTCAACAGTATACTAACTCAACCTTACAATTATGTCAATATAAATTACAAAATTTTAGTAAATGTGAGATTTAAATCAATTCGATACACCAACGTATTGGATTAAAGCTACTAAGCATTTTTAGTAGATAAGGCATGCGCTCAATAGAAACAAAAGTACCGCTCAACATCGTGCAAATTGCAGTGATTGCAGAAGCACTAATACTTGCCTGCGTATCACTTCTACATATCGTACAAAGTAGGAAGGCAAAAAAACTAGCTACGAATGAGATCATAAGAATAATTTTTATACTAACAATCAGAGATAGCCAAGTACCATTTATAATGCAAAGGAGTAGAAAACAAGCAACTACCTGTAAGAATGTAATTGCGAAAATATAGCATAAGTTACCAAATTTATAGCCATGCCTTGTAGTTGGTGCAAAACAATATCTCGTTATAATACCATGATTTTTATCTCTTATGTACATTCCTCCTTGAACTACCGATAAGATTAAGAAAAGTGACATTAGAAATGCTACCGATTGTTGCATTCTTATACGATTTTGGTCTTGACTTACCGGAACACTTACCTCCTCCTTAAGCATGCCATTCATAATCATATTGTAAAATACTTCGTTCTCCTCTTGTGTCTTATTACTAATAATTATTACGTTTTCACCATCGGTACAATCAATCACATAGTGATAAGTTCCCATAAGTAAATCTGTATGATAACTTTGTAAGTCGGCTACTTTTACCTCTATCTTCTCCATTTGATTCAGCTTAGTACCAAGCGCTTGAGCATAATTATCCTCATCAAGATACTTTGTATTCTCTTTCCTGTCAATCACTCCAACACGATAGTTTTCCTCTTGAATTTGATTGATTACAATCGACAGTAAACTAAGGAAAAATGGCATAACCAGTACGATAACCCATTGGACCTTATGGTGCATACTCCGCCGAAAATTATTTTTCATAACTAAACATATCTCCATTACAAAATGCCTCCTTTTTAAATTTATGAATGGCCATCACAAGTGCTCCAACATTAAGAAATAAGAATAAACAGATGAGCAATCGTAATAAGTAAGGATTGGAATCGTAAATCGCAAGGAATGTTGCACGATTGATCCAGGTAAGCGGTGATAGATGAATGAATGTATTTAATAAAACATACGATGAGCCAAAAGGATAAAAACAACCTCCCAAAACACCAAAAACTAATACTGGAATATTTACTAAGTTCTTTAATACAATAAAATTCTTCATTCCAAGTCCTAACCATAATCCAAGCCCATAAATAATACCAGTAAAAGTTATACTCATTAAGAATAACAATGCACCATAACCATGATAAGATACTCGCAATATAAGTTTGGCAAACAGATAAACAAAACCGTGACATACACTCATTGCCGTTACTCCGGCACTCCACTTTGTAATTATAAGCATTCTAGTCGAAATCGGACTAATAAGAAATCGTTCTGCAACTTTTTTACGAGCCTCCTCTTGTCCAAGATAAGCTGCTGTTGTCAACTCGAAACAAATGCAAAATGGTACAAGGACAATCGTATAGTAGGCAAAGGATGAAGTATCCTGACTGTAACTACCTTTTCTTAACCATCCGATGAGTACGATCATAATGATTGGGAAGATCATACTATACCCAAGTGTAAAGAAGTCTTTTAACGTTCTTCTTAAATAAAACAGATATAATTTCAACCAAATCCTCATTACGCTTCCTCCTCATCACGTAGTTTTGTTCCTGTTAGATGCAAAAAGATATCTTCAAGAGTCATCAAATTTTTCATCTGATATATTTCTTTTAGCTGATCCTTTTTCTCATCTTTTCGTATCTTACCATGGTCCATTACGATAATACGGTTACATATTTCTTCAATCTCTTCCATGTAATGAGATACGTAGATGATGGTAGTTCCTCGTTGATTTAATTTTTTAATTGACTCCATAATATGATTTCTAGATTGAGGGTCAATTCCTACCGTTGGTTCATCCATAATTAATAATTTGGGAGAATGTGCAATCGAACATGCAATATTAAGCCTTCTTTTCATTCCCCCGGAGAATTTTGCTGGCATTTGATCACGTTTTTCCCATAGTCCAACAAACTCCAGTGCCTCTTTTGTTCGCTGTTTTAATTCTTGCTTTTTAAATCCATATAAGGAGCAAAAAAACATAACATTCTCATATGCACTCAAATCCTCATAGATTGCAATCTCTTGAGGAACAACTCCCAATTCCTTCTTATACTCAACATTTTGAGTATCAATCTCCAAACTTTGAAACATTACTTTGCCATCTGTTATGTCTTCGACTCCGGCTAGCATTTTTATCATCGTGCTCTTTCCTGCACCATTTGGTCCGATTAACCCAATGATATCACCTGTTTCAATTGTATAACTGACATCATCGACAACTGTCTTCTCACCATAATTTTTTTTCATACCATTTACTTTCAGTAATTCTGTTTGCATACTATATCCTCCTAATTCTCTTTTTCTTTGCACAATAAGCAACAACTTTTTATAATCTCTTAGCTTTCGTAGTCTCTTTTGTTATTCTTATTTTTTGAATCAGATATGTACTGTTTGGTTATATCCTGTGTTCTGTAGTATTTTCTTTTGTTTCTGTTAGCCAATATTATATATATTATACTATATTATCCAATGTTGGATATAGGCTTTTATTTTTGGACAGTTTGAAAAGGCGTTTTTGCATTCCCTCACTGTCCTTATTTACAAGCCTATAATAAATCAAATTAATATAAGCTCACATATTAATTTATTACTTACTCCTGTTTGCCTAATTCAGCAATAATTTGATCTAGATTATTGATTGCATTTCTTGGATCCTCTAGAATTAACTCTTTCAACTTCATGGCATAATTGAGTTTCTCCTGACTGATGGAATCATCTGTACTAGTTTCTTCTAACAAGTCGAAATTAACAGACTGGATGATCTGTACTGTCTGGTGACTATATTGTATATACGTATCAATATGGTCTAAAAGCTCTTGATGCCACTTAATCTGATCCTCTAGACTGTTGATTGTCATCTGAAAGCTTAGTTTCGTCAGCTCTAAGGAATCGTTCGTTACTTTGATTTCCTTCCACTTTCTCCAATAATCTTTTTGCTCCTCCAATGATTGAATATGCTTCTTGATAATCTGAATACTATCCTCTTTTGATAAACTACTCAACATTGGATCCGTAATAAACTTAAAAGAACCGACTGACGAGATAGGGCGAGCTAATTCTTCTGCCATTTCCTTTTGCAGCTCCTTTTTCCCATGTTCCGTAATCTGATATATTTTTCGTATACGTGCTCCTACTCGCTCTTCTTTATATACTTCAATACATCTCTCTTTTTCTAATTTGGTCAATGCATAATAGATTGAGCCTGATTGAATTTTGCCCCACTGCTCTGTTCCTTGCATCTGAAGAAATTTTTGAATCTCATAACCATGAGTCCTTTTAATATTTAAATAATATAATATAAATGCCCGAACCATCTGCACCTCCTCATTGGAATATTTTACTTAATTGCAATAACATTGTATATCCAACATTGGATAATGTCAATATATCATATGTAATTTATTCCAACTATGTTAATTCCTAAAATAACACCAGTTATTCGATTCAGTAAATCTGTGAAAACCAATATAACTTCTACTTGAATACAATATAACTTTTACTTGAATACAACATGACTTCTACTTGAATACAACATGACCTCTACTTAAATACAAACTGTACAAAGAACATATATACAATTGTTCCTCCACATATACTGATGAGTACGTTGTTCTTCCATTTATGTAACAAGATTGTGATTATTGTTGCAATTGCTTCAGGAATTCCACGCGTTCCCGTCGTAAAAGAAAGGCCTTTAAAGCAATACACAACTAACAGTCCCATCATAGCAGGTGGTAATACCTTTCCAAGGTATACGATATATTTTGGAACTTCTCTCTTCTCAGGGAATAAAAGAAATGGAGTAAATCTCGTAATCATCGTTCCAGCTGCTACAGCTAAAATCATGATCACTGTTTGTGTTTGCGTTAGTTGCATAATCTCTTCCTCCCAATGGTAAGTACAAATAAAATCAAAATCATGGCTGGTATTACAAAATTTGTTGCACCAACAACTAAGAGTGCTACTGTAGTACATACAACACCAATAATACCGGATATGTGATTCTCTTTTTTCTTCCATTGTTCTAAGAAAAGCACAATAAACAATGCAGTCAAAGCAAAATCCAAACCTTTTGTATCAAAATTGATTAAGTTACCGACTACCCCACCAAGAAACGTCCCGAGAACCCAATAAAAATAATCTAAAAAGGATATGAAAAAGTAAAAATGCTTTCGGCTGACTCCTTCTGGTGGTTCCATACTGCATGCAATGGAAAACGTTTCATCACATAAAGCAAAGATTAAAAAACCTCGTATCTTGCCCAAACCCTTATATTTTGACAACATAGACAATCCATAAAATAAGTGCCGTGCATTCACAAGAATACTCATAATAAATGCTTGAACTGGGTGAAAGGTAGCTGTTAATAATGTGATTGCGACAAATTGCATGCTACCACAAAAGGCAATTGCACTCATTAACACTGCCCATATGACACCATATCCATTCTTCTCCATTAATATTCCATAAGCTATTCCTAGTGCTAAAAAACCAGTCAAAACAGGAATTGTCTTAGGAAATGCTGCAGCAAAGGCTTTCCGAAACTTAATCTGTTGATTACTCATCATTGTTCTCCTATGTTCTAATATGTTCTATCTTCTTCTATCTTCTTCTATCTTCCTCTATGTTCTTCTATCTTCTTTTATTCTTTCCAAAATATTGATTGAAACTAATTTACCACACTCTCTTTGAATAGTCTACGACCAATATAGCGAACAATCAACCAACCAATCGTTCACAACATTAGAATGGCGTTTACTTTCGTTAATTTAAACAACACAAAAAAGCTATTGTAGTACCATAACATTCTACAATAGCTTTTTCATATGTATATCTCAGTATTTCTATAATAATCTTTTTACTCGTTAGCCAAATCAATATTCTTTCCAGTAATGCCTACATAAGCGCCATTTTTTGCTTCATTCGTATCCGGATGAGCAATTAACCACTTATTGCTAGCAAATAAGAGCTTATCTTCTTCATTCTTAACCGTAATTACTGGCTTATCATAATTTGTTCCCTTTGGAAGTACAATAACTACTCTAAAAGGATTGCCTGGTTTTGCACTGCATGGGGCATAGTGAAGTGTTGTCGCATAAACTTCTACTGCAGTTCCCTTTTCAAGATAGAATGCTTGTACTTTATCAGAATCTATCTTACCTTCTACAATATCGGTCATTGTAGCTAATAATAAAATAACATCGTCAGCTGCAATATTAATTTCGGAATCTCTATGATATTCCAAACAATTTAATTTAGAGTTCGTACCATTGCAATATCCAATCTGAATTGGCAAACCACCGTAACAGTTGTTTTGTAAATCCTCCATCGCACTTGTTGCTTCTAATGCTGCATCTCCTGGTACATAAATAACTGCATCCTTTGGAGCTTCTGTAGTTTTAACTAAAACCTCTAATAATTCCTTGTAATCATATCCATCCACAACTTTTCCATAGGTTGCAAATGATGGATCGGTAACTTTTTGAATTTTCATAACGTATTCCTCCATCTATTCATTAAGATACCTATAGAATAGCATACTTATGATAATTTTTCCACTACTTTGTTTAGTTACAAAACTATAGATTTAAGCTACGTATGCTGACATAATATCCTCCGATCAATCTCATTCTATCTTTTTTAAAATATAACACTTCCTTCCCCCTGGAAGAAGTGACATGAAAACGAAATTTCCCATGACATTTGTCATATTAAAAATCCTAACGCAGAATAACTGTTATTATGATATAATCAAGAGGACGAGTACAACGAATCACAAATTATGCATTTATGGGGGAGATAAGAATAATGAAAATGGTATATATGATGATAAGTACGGCTGACAATCAGATGAAATATCTGATCATATTTTCGATTACTTGGCTACTTATAACTTTTATTATCAAGTTTATTACCAAGAGGAGAGATAATAAAAAACAGATACGGTTGGTAATAGGAATAATTCCTTTACTTGTAGGAATTATTTATACTGTTTTGAATATACATATTCCCACCTATGAGAAATTTCTAATGCGAAACTGGGGTATTGTTTTAGCATTAGTTCTCTTGTTTTTGATGATGGTACTTCCTGATGAAAAAAATATAAAAAGAATAAATGTGTCAAATGTTGTAAACGGACTTTGTGTGCCTGGTATCATTATGATGGTGGGCATTACAATTTACCAGTTGGCTTATGAGGGTAATGTAAGTGATTATTCACATCTTGGATGGGCAGAATCGTTTGAGTCGATGGTGGATACTATGTCTGAGGAATATGGTGCAGGTGATTGGAAAAAAATCGATTTTGAAGGATTAAAAGAAACATACATACCAATGGTAAGTGAAGCAGAAACAAATAATGATGAGCAGGCATTTGCAAAGGTGCTTTTAGAATATCAATATGAGTTCTATGATTCACATATATGGTTGGAAGGTAAAAGTGACGATTTATTTGCGGCTGAGAAAGAATTAGTCGGAAACGACTATGGAATGAGTATGTATCAACTTGAAAATGGAGATGTAATCGCAATTTTGTGCGAAGAGGATTCTGATGTTACAAAGGCAGGCATCCACAACGGAACTAAGATTATTATGTGGGATGGTGTTGAGATCAATGAGGCAATGGACGATGTAAGATGTATCGATAGTAACTATAAGTTCGAGGTTTATGAAAATGAAGAACTGATGAAACCGATTTTTCTTGCAGGTAAAGGCAATAAATCTGTTGATGTTACCTATATCAATGATGAAGGAGAATATTGTACTGTAACCTTAGATTCATTAGGAAACTATATGGGGAGAAAAGGAAGAGCAATTGCTTATCTGTATAGTCAAAACCGAATTGCAAGTAATAATTTTATGGGCAAAATGATTAACGAAGAATTAGGATATTTAAGAATATCTCGCATGCATTATGACTATACCACTGATATTATGG
Organism: Bacillota bacterium; assembly: GCA_023439125.1. Classification (GTDB taxonomy): domain Bacteria; phylum Bacillota; class Clostridia; order Lachnospirales; family Lachnospiraceae; genus Lachnoclostridium. The sequence continues at coordinate 233,563 of JAEXOU010000022.1, forward strand.
CAGAACTAACTGGCAGACATACAGTGATTTACGAGGAAGTGGATAAGCAACTTGAAACACTCAAAAAAGAAGGTATGAAATATCTTATTATTGATTTACGAAATAATCAGGGGGGGTATTCGTCTATCGCCCGTGCTGTTGCGTCATTATTTACAGAAATTAGACTAAGCGAGAAATCGGGAGGAATAGTCTCCTATTACACCTTTAATGAAGGTAAGTGGAAAGATCTACCTATAGTAGTGCTTGTAAATGATAATACAATAAGTGCTGCTGATACATTGACTTACCTATTGTCACAGTGTCCAAATGTACAAGTAATGGGCATTACATCATCGTCGAATTCACTTCAGTACATTGGTGGAGTATGTTATCTTTCGGATGATTTGTTTGAAATCTTTTATCCTATTGGTCCCTACGTTGACGAATATGGTGACCTTATTGAATTGACAGCAGACAGACAACCGAGGGTTGGCTTTGATGTAAGAATTCCTGTAGATTATGATGCCGCTATGACAATATTCAATACTAATGATACGGATTATGAGTTAGAGTATGCTATTAACTATTTTTACAGATAAAAGCTGATTTTATATTGATTAGGGATCAATGGTCGCTTAATCTAACGGGGCTGTTGCACTAAGGGCAGTATGAATAAAGAATGAAGGACGATGGTATATTTTCTACGGCGCGCTACGCTCACAAGCCCCACAAAGTGCGTGTGGGGACTTGTAAGGCACTCCGAAAAATACCATCGTCCTTCATTCTTTTATACA
>JAEXOU010000002.1 GCA_023439125.1 Bacillota bacterium
CAGAACAGGTTGAAAGCTTGGTGCAAACTATGAGTTTATTTAGTGAAGATAGCTTAGTTGAAACCGTATTACCAGAGAAACAAGAACAAGCAACAGAGAATAATTTACAAATGTGGATTCAAGAATAATATATGAAGTGATGAACTATAGTAGAGCTGTTGCCTTAGACGGACAACTCTACTATAGTCAAATGATTAAATATTAGAGGGGATAAATGAAATGGAAGAAACCAAGGACTCTGGATTACATTGTCTAATGTTAATTGCTACTTATTATGGAATACCAGCTGATGAAGAACATATTAGGCATACAGAAACACTGCAGGGCAGATTACTAACAACGGATGATATCATTCGCTGTGCAAAAAAAATGAAGTTAAAAGCAAAAGCGACATCAATTCGGGCGACATCAATTCACAAAATGACGCTTCCTGCAATTGTAAAATTACGTAATAATGAATATGGAATTATTGCGAAAGCGGATGAAACAAAAATAATCTTTTTAAATGCTTTTGATAAAGTACCTCAGGTATTAAGTATAGATCAGATGAATGATATTTGGTCAGGGGAAATCATATTAACGATTCCAAGAAACTATGAATCCAGGGATATTAAATTTGGTGTAAAGTGGTTTATTCCAACTATTATTAAATATAAAAAGCCGCTCATTGATGTTTTGATTGCTTCATTTGTTATTCAATTACTAATGATATGCTCACCATTAATAACACAATCCGTAATTGACAAGGTTTTAGTCCATAATAGTCTTTCAACTCTTGACGTTTTGGCTATTGGACTTGTCACTATTACAATTTTTGAGACAATCTTATCAATTGCTAAAGGATATGTATTTACTCATACTACAAGTCGAATAGATGTTATATTAAGTTGTCGATTATTTCATCACTTGTTTAAATTACCTTTACGTTACTTTGAATCTAGAAGAATTGGAGATACTATTGCTAGAGTGCGAGAACTTGAAAACATTAGAAGATTTTTAACTGGCGTGCCGATGACAACCCTTCTAGATAGTATGTTCATTATTGTATACATAATATTGCTTTTTTTCTATAATGTTAAATTAACATTTATATTGCTACTATCCTTACCATTATTGGCATTAGTATCCATTATAATAACACCAATCTTAAAATCATTTCTTGATGAGAAATTCAATGCTGGAGCAGAATCACAATCTTATCTAGTAGAAGCAGTGACGGGGGTTCAAACAATTAAGTCATTTGCAGTAGAACCTTCAGTACAAAAAAAATGGGAAGGCTTACTTGCAAATTATACTAAAGCAGGTTTTAAAACATCAAATCTTTCCAATTCAGCTGGAGCAGTTGCTCAATTAATACAGAAAACCTTCGATATTTTAATTTTATACTTTGGAGCTAAAACGGTCATTGCAGGTGAAATGTCGGTTGGACAGATGGTTGCCTTTCGTATGCTTGCGGGAAGAGTGAGTCAACCAGTATTGAGACTTGTTCAGATTTGGCAGGATTTTCAACAGACGGCTCTTTCAATTAAGCGTGTAGGAGATATTTTTAATACAAAACCTGAACCAACAATGGATGGAACCAAAACTCGGTTGCCAAAATTAACTGGTAAAATTGAGTTTGATCGTGTAAGTTTTCGTTATCGGCCAGATGCACCGGAAGTAATAAAGAATATGAGTATGACTATAAATCCCAATAATGTGATAGGTATAGTAGGCCGAAGCGGATCTGGAAAGAGTACTGTGTCGAAATTAGTACAAAGACTTTATATTCCAGAAGGTGGGAAAATCATGATTGATGGGATTGATTTGGCATTAATTGATCCTCTATGGCTAAGAAGCCAGATTGGAGTTGTATTACAAGAGAATTTTTTGTTTAATGCAAGTGTTCGGGACAATATTGCACTACAAAATCCATCAGCGAATATAGATGATATTGTAAGAGTTGCCAAAATAGCAGGTGCACATGAATTCATATTAGAACTTAGTGAAGGTTATGATACAATGGTTGGAGAAAAGGGAACGGGGTTATCAGGTGGTCAAAAACAAAGAATTGCAATTGCAAGAGCATTACTTACTAATCCTAAAATATTGATTTTTGATGAAGCAACTTCAGCATTAGATTATGAATCTGAAAGCATAATTCAAAATAATCTTAAAAAAATATGTCAAGACAGAACGGTTCTCATTATTGCTCATAGGTTATCAACTCTTAAAGATGCGGATTCGATTATGGTCGTTGATCGGGGACAAATTGTTGAATATGGACCAAAAGAAGAATTGGTAAATCAAAAAGGACTGTATTATCACTTGTTACAACAACAGAATGTAAATAAGTAAGGGGAATGATAAATGTTTAAATCACATAGAAGAAAAGAAAAAAAATTACAGAATCAGTTCTTACCGGAAGCTTTAGAATTAGTAGAGAAACCCGCATCACCAATTGGTAGGTTTACAATTTGGATAGTAACTATACTGTTATTAGCTATTGTTTTTTGGTCGATTGTTGGTAGGGTAGATGAAACTGCGACAGCTAAAGGGAAAATCGTGACATCTGATGGCTTACAAGAAATTCAAGCATCGAAATCTGGAAGTGTAGTTAAAATAAATATATCTGAAGGTAGTCATGTCAAAGAAGGAGAAATTCTCTATGTTCTTGATGATACGATCGAACAGGCAAACTACGAGTACCTGATAGAGAATAGAGAACAGATTCTATTTACAATAGAACTGTTAGATTTGCTATCAAAGGGAGAGAATATTGAAGAATATGAGTTAGCTGATTTAGACCAAGAACAGAAGAGCATTTTAACTAAATATAAGGCTACAGTAGCTGAATATAAAAATAATGAAGTTGTATATTATAATGCAATTGAGACTGTAAAACAAGAGTTACAAGTTACTATGAATGAAGTAGAAAAACTTACAAATGAACTAAAAGTAAAAGAAGATGAGAAAACAAAAGTGCTAGAGTTTTATGAAAATGAAAGCGAAGAGCAAAAACAATTAAGCTCAATAGCTAAAAAAATTGAATTTACTTCTCAAGAAGTGGAAGATTATAAAATTTTGTATGATTGTGGCGCTATAGCAAAGGCAGAACTAGAAAAAAAATTACAAGAATTAGAATCACTTAATGATTCTTATGATATTCAAGAACAAAGGGTGAAACAGGAAAAATTTACTCAAGATAATGCGTTGCTCAATATAAATTACGAGATAAATGATCTAAAGAAACAAATAGATATATATAAGATTTCTGTTACTACAAAAGAATTATTAATTGAGCAGGAAGAAGCAAAGAAACTCACTATGCAAGAGAACTATAAGAAAATTATGCAAAATGACTTAATAGAAAAAAAGAATGAATTTTCTAAGAATGAATTAATGATTATAGAGAGTGAAAAGCAGAAGAATGATATGTTTATAAAAGCGCCTTGTGATGGTTTAGTATTTCAAATGAAAGTTAAGACGGTTGGAGGAGTTTTTTTGGCAGGAGACACTATAATCAGTATCGTTCCAGATTCTTCGTCAGTTCAGATGGAAGCCTTTGTTTTGAATCGAGATATTGGAAATGTATATGTTAATCAGGAAGTTTTTATTAAGCTTGATTCTTATAATTATCAAAAATATGGGCGAGTAAAGGGGGTAATAAGCTATATTGGCCCAGATGCTATGGTAGATGATAAATTGGGATTAGTATATAAGGTGAAAATTGAAATAGATGATGATAGTTACAATCATAGTATAGATTTAATGAATGGTTTATCAGGGACGGTGGAGATTAAATTAGGTGAAAGAAGAATTATAGAGTTTTTTCTAGAACCAATTATTGACATGTTTGATGAAAGTTTAAAAGTCAGTTAGAGGCTAATACATATGCTTCTATATGGAGGTTAAGATGCTTAATCATAAAAAATTGAAATACATTGTACTTATCATGTGCTACATAATGCTTACTGGATTTTCTTATATGACACAAAAACCTATGGGACATGAAAATATAACTAATGAAATCATTGAAGAATTTAAGAAAAACTCTTCGGACTATGTTATTATTCCTTATGAAGTTCAAAAAAATATCTATTTATATAATGAGTATTTAGAAAACTATAATAAGGCCTTAGAGAATTCAAAGGACACTATGTATACAGATGAATACAAAGATCAACAGTTTTTACAGGCTCAAGATTACTTATTGTCTGCTAATACTTTAAAAAATTATGTAGACAATCAGGATAAGATAGTAAAGCAGTTACAAGATAAAGAAGTCTATCATATAGTTGATAAATATTTACAATGTTCAGTTTATGTAGAACAGGAGAATTATTATGAGATTCAATATCAACAAGAAGTCGCCGAATTAGATATATTGACTAGTAAATATAAATTAGGGTATGCCACGAGATTGGAGGTACTAGAGAAAAAGGCAAAACTAGAAGAAAGTAAAGCTAATATAGAAATATGTAAGTTAAAACTTGAACAGCTTGAAGAAGAAATTAAAGAACAATGTGCTTTAGAGTCATTTAAAATTGCTGAAATAGATAATTCAGATTTATTATTAGGTTATAATGACTATATTAATGTATATTTGCAAAATTATGAATACTTAAATTACGATTATACGATTAATGCTTATAATCAATACTTAACTGATATTAGTACTAAATCAAGTATTAGTACAAATTTAATTGAAAAAATAAAAAATCAGATAGAGATTACGAAATTAGAGAGAAGCATTTATGCTAGTAATATTAAGAAATATGTCAAAGAAGAGATTAATCAATATAAAGTGGCAGAACAAAATCTGAAAAGCAAAAAAATGGAACTCAAATATATTCAATCAAAGTTAACACAGTATACTAATCTATTGGAAGAAGGGAAAATTACTCCTATAGAGGTGGCAAGAATAAATACACAAGAGGCATTAATTGAAAGTGAGATTGCATCACTATATTATAGCAAACTTGCTATTTATTATAAACTAACCTATACGGTTATGGAGTAAACACTTCATAATACCTAAGAATAATATCTTTAATCAGTATGATTTTTTGTTTGTAAATAAGACTGAATGCAATTAATTTAGCGGTCTTAACTTTATGGAGAAGTAAAACACCTCTAATGCTATATTGAATGCATTGAGGTGTTTTTTACTCTGTTCGTTAGTAACCCTATTAATTTTAGTTCTTTCTCATTAATCAACTACAGGTGCTTTGAAAATTTTTAATTCTCCTGAACTTGGATTATAAGCATATGTATTTGTTTCATCATAATCACGGAAGAAAACATATTTTGATGTTACATGAATATTTTTGTAATTTCCATCCAGAATTGTCTCAGTGACACCAGATGTAAGGTCAAGTTTACAAAGGCGGTTGTTAGCTCCTCCATCCACCTGATAATAAATTGTATTGCCATCTGCACTTATATTATAAAAAGAACAAGAGTCTTCCGTCAAAGTAACTGGTTCCTGCGATGAGTAATCAAGAAAACATAAAGCATAGTCATCAGCTAAGGAGATAAAATAAATTCCTTTTTCAGTAGCAATTGGCATATAACAGTTTCCAGCATAAACAATGGAATCTCTCTTGGTTTCCACGTCCATTGCATGGATATTATGATCTTTACCTACACCAGCGTAGTAAAGATAACCTTTATAGTAGGAAGCAGGAAGAATAGGATCATCGCTAATCTTATTTTCATTCTTTGCATCAATTCCAACCTCGTAAAGGGTAGTACCTGTGCTTTCCGTATAATGTTGATAAAGAATACGGTTTCCATATAGACTTAATAGTCCATTTGGCTCTCTGTATAACAAAAATAGATTTTTACCATTATGTTTGATTCGATAGATACCACGGTTATAGAAGATAAAGATATTCTGGCTAGGTTCTTCCTTTGCATAGTTAATTCTAGAATAGTATATGTAGTTGGAATCAACATTTATGTAACAGGCTTTATCGGTACTGAGCTTCTCTATATCTGTGAAATTAGAATTCATACAGTAGAGGGCTCCATCATCTTCAAAATTACTAAAATAAATACGCCCACCTTGCTCACAGAATAGTCCTCCATTGTAAAGATTACCAGCTGTATTACCGACGACTTGTTCCTCGTTATATATCGTACGACGACTAAACTTTAAAACTATGAATACAACAATTATGATAAATGCAAGCAATATGAATACGAAATTACGTTTGTATTTCTGCTTCATCAAAATTCCCCCTTTTTCTTGTAATTTAATTATAAAACGATTGAAAATAAAGTGCAAGAGAAAGGATGGGTTGCAAAAAGATAATCGGTTATATATAATAAGAAAGATATGGAAATGTTGTGAATAATGGAGGAAAGCAAAATGGTTGATTTGCAGAATTGCAGGCAGAAAATCGATGAAATTGATAAACAGATTGTTGAATTATTTGAGCAACGAATGAAGGTATCAACTGAAGTAGCTAAGTTTAAAATAAATAGTGGGAAGCAAGTTCTAGATCAAGCAAGAGAAGAACAAAAACTGAATGCAGTTGAGGAATTAGTAAAGAATGAATATAATCGTCATGCTGTACGTGAATTATTTACACAGATTATGTCGATGAGTAGAAAACTACAATATTCTATGATGAACTCGGATCAAAATCGTGGATTTCAACGGATACAATCGATACCAAAGACGAAGGATACAAAAGTTGTATTTTTTGGTACTCATGGATCTTATACTGAGCAAGCGATGGAAGAATGTTTCGGCACTGAGATTACCAGCTTTCCAGCTGCAACCTTTTACGAGGTTATGACTGCAGTGGCAGAAAAAAGGGCAGACTACGGGGTATTACCAATTGAAAATACAACAACTGGTGGCATTGATGATATTTATGATCTTTTAGTGGAATTTGACAATCACATTATTGCAGAACATGTGATAAAAGTAGAGCAATCATTGCTAGCTTTGCCAGGTACGAAACTAGAGGATATAAGAAAAGTATATTCCCATCCGCAAGCAATCCTTCAGAGTCGTAAGTTTTTAGAACAGCATCCATACATTCAGGTTGTGGAAGAAGGAAGTACTGCCAGCTGTGCAAAAAAAGTATTAGAGGATAAAGATATGTCACAAGCAGCAATCGCAAGTATTCGAGCTGCGAAGACTTATGGATTGGAAGTATTAGCCCCACACATTAATTATGAACATGTGAACTCAACACGATTCATTATTATATCAAATAAAAAAGAGTATTGTGAAAATGCAGATAAGATGAGCATATGCTTCTCCTTACTACATGAAAGTGGAACATTATATAATATGCTTTCTCATATCATATATAATGACTTGAATATGTCAAAGATTGAATCTCGCCCTCTTGCTGGTAAGAAATTTGAATATCGATTTTTCGTTGATTTTGATGGTTGCATTGAGGATGCAGGAGTGATTAACGCATTGAGAGGTATTGAGGCAGAAGCATTACAGATGAAAATACTTGGAAATTATCATACAGTTTAGTTAAGTAAAGAGTCTATATTTTCACACTTACTTCATTTTCTAATCACAATTCCTACACAAACGCTTGTTATAATTTACTCATAAGTTAAATAAAGATAAAGTTCAGACAACACAATATGGTATAACCAGTTAATCATATGGAATTGTATTGGAAAGGAGAAATAATTATGAATGATGAAATGAAACAAAACAATTATAATGATAACAGTGAGAAAATGAATACTATCCCAACACCACAAGAGATAGGGAAGGAATCACATCAGCCAAACTTCATACTGAAACCAAATGTAGATGCGATGGATTCTAGTAATGTAACTGTAGAAACTGGTACTTATGATGCGAATGAGATGAAAGAGATCCGTAATGAGAAAGTAACTCACAATTCTAATTATGCTCAGGATAGCAATTATGGTCAGAATAGCAACTATAATCAGGAAACTAATTATAGTCAGGCTTATTATCAGGAACAGACTCCAATACAGAACAGGGTACCTGATTATGACCCAATGAGTTCTTACTATATGGATAATCAATTTGTTGATTCGACTCCTAAGAAAGATAAGAAAAAGGGCCGTCGCACGACACGTTTCTTTAAAAAATCAATCGCTTTCGTATCTGCCGCAGCATTGTTCGGTGTAATCGCTGGAGCATGTTTTCAAGGAGTAGCTTATTTAAGTAATAAAGAACCGAAATCTAATCAGCTTTCTGTTGCTTTAAAACCTTTTAATGAATTTGATCATTATGATAACGCTGAAAATAATGATACATCTCAAAATGGAACAGTAGTACAGACAAATTCGAACTCAGCTGTTATCGCTACCGATGTATCTGATGTAGTAGCAAATGTTATGCCAGCAATTGTGGCAATTAATTGCACAACTACAATGACTGAATATGACTTTTTTGGTCGACAGTTTGAAAGTGAAGTAAGCGGCAGTGGTTCTGGTATTATCATTGGGCAAAATGATGATGAGCTTTTGATTGCAACGAATAATCACGTAGTTGAAGGTGCGAAAGCACTTGAAATTGTATTCGCAGATGATACAAAAGCATTGGCTACCATCAGAGGAACAGAGCCTAATTTTGACTTGGCAGTTGTAACAGTTAAGATGGAAGATTTATCAAAAGATACTCAGAATAGTATTCGTATTGCAACACTTGGCAATTCTGATTTAGTTAAAACTGGTGAGATGGCAATCGCAATTGGGAATGCACTTGGTTATGGCCAATCAGTAACTGTAGGTTATATCAGTGCTTTGAATCGTGAAGTAACAACTGAGAATGCGACTTTAAATCTACTTCAGACTGATGCAGCAATTAATCCTGGTAACAGTGGAGGTGCCTTAATCAATGCACATGGTGAAATCATTGGTATCAACTCTGTTAAATATGCAAGTACCGATGTAGAAGGTATTGGTTATGCAATTCCGATCTCCGAAGCGATTCCAATTATTAATGAGTTGATGAACCGTGAAGACTTAGCGGAAGATGAGATGGGTTATCTCGGTATTACAGGAAAGAATATTGATGAATCCTTTGCAAATGCATTTAATATGCCAACTGGTATCAGCGTTTATGAAGTAGGTGAAGGTTCTGCCGCTCAAGCTGCTGGTATTAGAAAAGGTGATATCATCGTTGGTATGAATGGCAAGAAGATTGAAACAATGCAAGACTTACAAAGAACGTTAAGTTATACAAGAGGCGGTACAAAAGTAACAATCAACCTTAAAGTTCTTGAGAATGGTGAATACATCGAAAAAGATGTAGAAGTAACCTTAGGTTTTCGTAATCAATAATTAAATTGAAAAGGCACTTATGTTTAGTTGAAAAACTAGATGTGGGTGCCTTTTTTGTGTTCTTTGCTATTGTTTTCTTTGAAAAGTCCATACGGTTTGATTACAAAGACCCGTGTGGCAAAAGATCCTGAAAAGACACAGACTTTGTTATTTAATTACATTGCAATTTTTTCAAAAATATGGTAGAATTTAGTCGTATTATGTCGAAATTACATAATAAGTGGTGCTGTATGGCATTAACGAAGAATATGGTATTCCATTCGTAATTATATGGAATATAGCTTAGAAAGGAGAATGAAAGTGAAGAAATGGATATTTAGTAAAGCGATAGCCGTATTGGCATTGCTAATAATCTGCAGTACAGCATTTGCCTTTAATCCAATGACGGTTTATGCTGAGTCAATAGCTATAAATGGGGTACATACATTTTATGATTCAAGTTTTACTTATAATGGCGGTGATACAGCTACTAGTAATGATGGATATTTTCTATTAAAAGGATCAAAATATAAATTGAATTCTGATGAGGTTTCTGCATGGATTGATGATGGTGATTGCACTTCAGAAGAAACTGTTTATTTTGAAGTATCTAGTTTTGGGAGTCTTGGGAGTTTTATTTTAGACTCTGTTGATTTAGGAGAGTATACGGATGGAGTATTTAATAATGTATATATTGAAGGGTATGCAAATGGTAGAAAGATATATACCACAGCATCTTATTCAAATCCTAAAGATGGTATAGCAGTACCTAATTTTTCTCTTGATTTTACTGAGGCTGAAGGTAAAACAATCGATGCTTTTAGAATCTATTATACAAGGGGAGCTGGGTTAGGGTTTGCTCATTCTGATTTTAATATATACAGCTTTACTATAAGTAGTGCATCTACAGAACCAGTACCTGACACAATAGCTCCTAATCCAGTAACAAATGTAACATGTACAGATAATGATACTACATCAGGAGTAGATGGAAGGGACTTTACAGTAGGATTTGATGATTCAACAGACGATTCAATAGATGTATCAAGTTATGACATTTACATATATAAGGATGGAGAAGAACCTGCTGATAAAGGAGCAATGGATTTGCTATCAGCAAGCAACAAGGTGGCTATAAAAACAATAAACAGGACTAGTGGAGATGACGGAGCAGATACAAGTCTTGGTAGCGGAGTAATCACAGACAGCAAGGGGCAACAGTTGACTGCCGGAGACTATTGGGTAATTATAACTGCAAAAGATTCAGCAGGAAACTATAGTTTTGCTAAAACAGCAGTTAAGACTTCTGTAGCGAATGATACATCAGTAACCCTAAGTGTATTAAATAGTACATTGGATGAAAATACAGGGGCTACAACAATAGAAGCTACATTATCCGGTGCATTAAGCCAAGATGTAACAGTCAATCTTGGTTTTTCAGGAACAGCTTTAGATGGAACAGATTATATAGCATCAGATAACAAAATAGTTATACAAGCAGGAGAAACTACTGGTTCTATTACTTTAACAAGTAAAGATGATTCTGATTACGAATTAGACGAAACCATAATTGTAGATATTACAAGTGTAACAGGGGCAGCAGAAAATGGAACACAACAGGTTACTGTTACAATTACAGATAATGATGCAGAACCTAAAGTTACATTGAGCGCAAACAAGACGTCATTCTCTGAAGCATTAGAAACTAATCAGGTGACCGCTACACTGTCCAATAAATCTTATCAGGATATAACAGTAGAGTTTGGTTTTACAGGAACAGCAGTTAATGGAACCGATTATTCTGTCACTCCAGTAAACTCTCCTGTTACAATAGTTATACCTGCAGGAAGCCTGTCAGGAAGTTTGACTCTTAGGGCGATAAATGATGATACATATGAAGGCGATGAACCTTTTTCCGTGGAAATAACAAATGTAACAAATGCAACAGAAGATGGAGAACAGAAGGTTGATTTATCAATTATTGATAACGAGACAGCTCCATCGGTAACTCTAAGTGTATCAACGAGTGCTTTTCCAGAAAAAGGGGGAACAGCAACAGTAACAGCAACACTATCAAACAGGTCATATGAAGATGTTACTGTAAATCTCAATTTTACAGGAACAGCAACAGGGACAGATACAGGGACAGATACAGATATAGATTATACAGCATCAACTACTACACTAACGATACCTGCAGGAAGTTTGTCAGGAAGTCTAACTCTTGAGGCGCGAGATGATGATTCAGATGAATACCCTTTATATGAAGGCGATGAAACCGTTATTGTAGATATAGACAGTGTGACAAATGGATCAGAAGATGGAATACAGCAGGTCATAGCAACCATTACCGATGATGAATCGATACCTGTCGTAGAATTGAGTATATCTGCTCCAAGCCTAGCGGAGAACGGAGGATATGTAATTGTAAGAGGTACTTTATCAGGCAGATCAAGCAAGGATGTAACTGTATATGTGAACTTTTTAGGAACAGCTACCAAAGACAGTGATTATAAATCCACTGTAAATTATATAAACATATCGGCAGGAAGTGATTCAAATACATGTAAAATTACAGGTCTGGATGATACTGCATATGAATTACCTGAGACGGTTATAGTATCCATTTCAAATGTGTCAGGTGGAGTAGTGGGTGCTACACAACAGGTTAGTGCTACGATAACAGATAATGATGTAGCACCTAAAGTTACATTGAGCTCAGACAAGACATCGCTCTCGGAAGCATTAGGAACTGATGAGGTGAAGGTAACCGCTACACTGTCCAATAAATCTTATCAGGATGTAACAGTAGAGATTGGTTTGACAGGAACAGCAATTGCTGAAATAGATTATTCAGTCACTCCTGTAAACTCTCCTGTCACAATAGTTATACCTGCTGGAAGTTTTACAGGTACTTTAACTCTTACCGTATTAAATGACGCTTTATATGAAGGCGATGAACCTTTTTCTGTGGAAATATTAAATGTAACAAATGGAACGGAAGATGGAACTCAGAAGGTTGATTTATCAGTTGCTGATAACGAAACAGCTCCATTGGTAACGCTAAGTGTGGCACCGATTGCTTTTTCAGAAAGTGGTGGAACAGCAACAGTAACAGCAACACTATCAAATATGTCATACCAAGCTGTTACTGTTGACCTTAGTTTCACAGGAACAGCAACAGAAACAGATTATACAGCATCAGGTACTACAATAACTATACCAGCAGGAAGCTATTCAAATTCGATTACATTGACAGGTAAGAATGACACTGACTATGAAGGCGATGAAACTATTATTGGAGATATATCCAGTGTAACAAATGGAACAGAAAATGGAACACAGCAGGTAACAACAACCATTACCGATGATGATCCAGCACCGTCAGTGACGTTGAGTATAGCGGATAGCACATTGGCAGAAGATGGAGGAGTTGCTACAATAACAGGTACATTATCTGGGCTATCAACAAATGAGACAAAAATTGAACTTAGCTTTTCTGGTACAGCAAGTACTACAGACTATAATAAATCATTAGGTGGCGTAATTATTATACCAGCAGGTAGCCTTTCAGGTACCTTGACCCTTACTGGTATCGATGATGTAACAGATGAAGAAGATGAAACAATTATTGTAAAAATTACAAATATAACAGGTGCAACAGAAAACGGTACACAGCAGCTAACAGCAACCATTACTGATGATGATGCTGAACCAACAATATCAATTGCCGGTGCCACAGTTGCAGAAGGGGATTCAGGAACAGCAAATCATGTTTATACTGTAAAACTGTCTCAAGCAAGTGGTAAAACAGTTACAGTAGATTGTGCAACGAAAGATGGGACAGCAACTATTGCTGATAATGATTATACGGCTAAAACAACAACATTGACCTTCAATCCGGGAGAAACAATCAAAACATTTACAGTATTAGTAAATGGTGATACTGTGTTAGAAGCAAATGAAACAGTTTTAGTAAAACTGTCTAATCCTACTAATGCATCAATAACTGCAGGAGAGGATACAGGCATAGGAACAATTACAAATGATGACACATCATCAATATCAATAAATGATGTATCAGTAGCAGAGGATTCAGCAAGCATGAACTTTACGGTAATCCTCAGTAAACCAAGTACTTGTAATGTGACAGTAGATTATGCAACTTCTTCAGGTACGGCGACAGCAGGAACTGACTACATAACAAACAATGGCACAATAACCTTTGCACCAGGAGAGACTTCAAAGACTCTTACAATAGTAATAAATGCAGACTTAATTGATGAAGAAGACGAAACCCTTTATGTGGATTTGTCTGGTGCTATAAGTGGTATAATTATTACAGATGCACAGGGAATTGGAACAATAACTGATGATGATGCAGCACCAACGATATCAATTGGTGATGCTACAGTTACAGAAGGCAATTCAGGTACAACAAATGCTGAATTTACAGTATCATTGTCAGCTGCAAGCGGGAAAACGATCACTGTAAATTATGCTACAGCAAATGGAACGGCGATTGCAGGAACAGATTATACCTCAAAGAACGAAAACTTGATTTTCAATCCTGGGGAAACAAGAAAAATAATAAGCATACAGGTATCTGGTAATACACTCGATGAAGATGATAAGAGTTTTCAAGTTAACCTTTCTGGAGCTTCCAATGCGACTATATTAGATGCATCAGCATTGGGTACAATTACTGATGATGATGATGCACCAACAATATCAATTGGTGTTGCTACAGTTAAAGAGGGAGATGTAGGAACTGCAAATCTTGTTTATACTGTAACACTGACTAAAGCAAGTGGTAAAACAGTTACAGTAGATTGTGCAACGCAAGATGGAACAGCAACTATTGCTGATCATGATTATACGGCTAAAACAACAACATTGATCTTCAATCCAGGGGAAACAAGCAAAACAATTACAGTATTAGTAAATGGTGATACTGTGTTAGAAGTAGATGAAACAGTATTAGTAATATTGTCGAATCCTACTAATGCATCATTTGCAGCAGGGCACAATACAGGTACTGGAACAATTACAAATGATGATAAACCTGTCATTGAAGTTTATGGAAATAGTGAAAAGATTGCAAATAATGATACTACACCTTCAATTACAGATTACACTGACTTTGGAAGCATTAAAGTTGAAGGTGAACCAGTAATCAGGGAATTTACAATAAAAAATAATGGAAATACCACATTAGTTTTGTCAGGAACGTCACCATACATAACAGTATCAGGTGAAAATGCAATAGATTTTTCAGTTGTAACAGGTCCAGCTATCTCTTTAAAGAATGGTGAAACTACAAGCTTTTCAGTAAAATTTGATCCTAGTTCATCTGGCAAAAAAACTGCAAAGATAATTATTGCTAATAATGATGATAGTAACAATCCTTTTATATTTGATATTCAAGGAGAAGGTACAACACCACCAACATCACCAACGCCACCAATATCAACACCAACACCTACACCTACACCTACACAAGGCGACAATAAGATAGACGTAATCTTTGGGGATGATACTCAGAAGGCTGCAACCGCTAAGATATCTGAAAAAGATGGTATAAAAACAACGGTTGTAACATTCGATGATGTAGCAGTAAATGAGAACCTTGATAAGATGGGTGAAAATAAGCCAAATGAGAAAACCAATACAATCAAAATTTCTGTAAGTAACAATTCGGATATTGTAATAGGACAGCTTAACGGACAGACTGTGAAGAATATGCAAGATAGAGATGTAATTCTTGAGATTAAAACTGATAATGCTATTTATACGATTCCTGCAAAGGATATTAATATTGATAGCGTTTCGAAAGATATTGGAAGTCAGATTAAGTTACAAGATATCAAAGTAAATATCAGTATTTCTAAATCAACAAAGGAGACAGAAGCAATAGTCGAAAATTCAGCAAGAAAGAATAATTACCAGTTGGTAGTTAAGCCAGTTGATTTTGAAATAACTTGTACAAGCGGTAGCAAAACTATTAATCTCTTTAAATTTAATAATTACGTTGAGAGAACAGTGATTTTACCAGAGGGAATTGATGGTAAGAGAATAACTACAGGTGTATTACTTAATAAGGACGGCACCTTCTCACATGTTCCTACAGCAGTAAAATTAGTTGATGGAAAATATTATGCTAAGATCAACAGTCTTACGAATAGCACCTATACCTTAATCTGGAATCCAGTAACATTTAAGGATGCAAAAAAACATTGGTCAAAGAATTATGTAAATAGTGTTGGTTCAAGACTGATTGATGATGGGGTAGGAAATTCGAATTTTGCTCCTAACAGAGCTATTACCAGAGCAGAACTTGCTTCCATGATCGTAAAAGCACTTGGACTAAAAGGAACAAACTTTGAAGAAAAGTTTAAGGATGTAAAAACGAGCGATCCTTCTTATTACTATATTTATACTGTATATGAATATGGTATTATGGGTGGATACTCCAATGGAAATTTCGGACCAGAAGACTTAGTTACTAGAGAACAAGCAATGAGAATTCTTGTAAAAGCTATGGATGTAGCAGGCGTGGATGTCAAAGTATCCAAAACTGATATAGAAAAACAACTAGTGCAATTTAAGGATTCTAGTAAAATTTCATCAGGAGCAAGAAAGGCAGCAGCAATCTGTGTTAAAAATGGCATTTTTGCTGGAAACAAGCAAGGCTCCCTTAATCCAAAGGGAAATCTTACCAGGGGAGAAAGTGCTACTGTTATTATAAAGCTTTTGAAGAAGGCTGGATTAATCTAGGATATTGGTTGTACGAAGCAACGTTCAATGAATTATCATGAATGACACAGGTTAGTTTTAATTAAAAAAGATATGACAAGCACAATCCCCCTTGAATTCATTTTAGAATTCAAGGGGGATTGTCTATGTTTTACAACTCAGAGTATATTGTGATAAAATGAAAAATAAGATAGTCACTTAAGAAATGCATAGTTGCTTTATTAGTGGAAGGAGAGATATGCAAAAATACAAATTTAAGAACAAAAAATATACCTATTGGGATTCATTGAGATTATCAATTAAAAGTTCACCAGTTATTACAATCGTTTATATTGTAATGTCACTTATCGCTGCAATTTTGCCTACATATCAAGTAATTGTAAATGCCAGGTTTATTGATGGTGCAATTGGCCTGTTTCAAAAGGAAGTCACGAGAACGCATGTATATAGCTCTTTGGCCATCGTTATATTGATTATTGCATATCAGTGGATGATTGAACCAGTAAAGGTTTATCTGTCCAAGAAGATGGAGAAGACTCTCAGAGTTAATGTTAGAAGTGCATTTGTTGAAAAATGTTCGAAATTAGAATTTCGTTATATTGAAAATACGAGCAGCATGGATTTAATCAAACGAGTTTCCGAAAATATGGAGACAAAGATAATGGATGGATTTGTTAATCTTCTAAATCTTTTGTCGATTGTAATTACCATCGCTGGATTATTGATTGTATTAATGTCGGAGATTGCAGGGGTTACATTTATTATTATAGCAGTAGCGATTCCACTGCTTTATCTTGCATTTATTAGTGGAAAGGCTACTTATGAAGCAAATAAGGAGATTACCAAGTATCAGAGAAAATTTAAATATCTGTCTCAGGTAATGCTAGATCGTGAAGCCGTTGATGAAAGAACACTTTTCGATTACAATCCTATGCTAAATGAAAAGTGGTTCGAGCAATATGAGATTTCTCGGAAAATGGAAACAAAGACACGTGCAAAATGGTTTATTAAATTAAAATCTGGAAGCCTAATTACTGCGCTTCTGTGTATTTTTATTGCGACAGTACTGATTAATCCTGTAGTTACTGGTGTGATTACAATTGGTATGTTTTTCTCTTTAATTAATGCCACCTTTGATTTGGTACATACGATGTCGTGGTCATTAACAAGATTAATTGAAGCTGTTTCGACACATATGGAGTATCTTAAGGAACTTACAATCTTTGCACAAATGGATCAAAAAGATGATGCAGATGCCAAACCAGCAGGGGGAATGCAGTTTGAACGTTTGGAGTTTAGAGGAGTTTCATTTAGATACCCAGGAACTGAAAAATATATTTTACATAATCTGACTCTTAAGATAGAGAATGGTAAGCATTATGCTTTTGTTGGTGCCAATGGAGCAGGAAAGACTACAATAGCTAAACTACTTACGGGATTATACAGAGAATATGAAGGCGAAATATTGATCAATGAAAAAGAGTTAAGGGAGTATTCGGCTGCAGAATTAAAGTATTTTTTCTCTGTTGTATATCAGGATTTTGCGAAATATTCGGTATCTATATGGGATAACATTGCTTTAGGAAATATTAATCAGGTAAAGGAAGAGACAATTCAAACAGCAATATCTTCGCTAAAGCTGGATGAGGTAATTAATAAGTTGCCAGAAGGAGCTAATACCTTACTTGGTAAATTAAAGCAGGATGGTAAAGATCTTTCAGGTGGTGAATGGCAGAGAATTGCGCTTGCGCGATGCTTTGTAAGCGAGGCACCAATCAGAGTTCTTGATGAACCTACTGCTGCGCTTGACCCAATAGCAGAAAGTAATTTGTACAGTGAGTTCGAAAAATTATGTAAAGGACGTACCACACTTTTCTTTAGCCACCGACTTGGGTCTATTAAGCTTGCTAATTACATTTATGTAATTCAGGATGGACATGTAGAGGAAGAAGGGACCCATGATCAGTTGATGAATAACAGGGCATTATACTACACCATGTATGACAATCAGAGGAGGTGGTATGAGTGAAAACAGACAGAATCAATTCCGTCAAAATATTGAAAAGGATTGTCCCTATGGTATATCAATCATCGCCTATTTTCTTTTGGTTGTTTTCCATCATTACAATATTCCATGGATTGTCGTGGGCGGTTAAGGTATTTTTCCTTCAAGTATTTTATGATACTACTAGTAATGTAATCAATCATAACGGCAATGTAAATTCCATCTATATGACTCTTGTATTGTATGGAGTTGTTATTATACTTGCTGAAGTTTTGAATGGAGCTAACAATTTTTTATATCTTCCATTTAATCAGAAATGTATCGGAAAACTCATGCAAAGAGTGCATCTTAAGGTCGCAAAGATTCCTGCAACAGAATATGAGAATGCGAATACATTAGATATGATTAATAAAGCTGAGCAGGGAATTAATCATATCTTCGGAATGGTGTTCTCCTTTGTTATGATGTCAGCATTCTTCTTACCATATGTTTTGTTTATGGCAATTTGGTTATTTACCATCAAGCCTGTACTTGCGGTTGTTATTGTTATCTCAATGCTTCCTTGCCTTTTAACCAAACTATTGCAGACTGGAATGTATGCAAAACTTGAGGATGAAGTTGCACTCATCAGAAGATCCTTTGATTATTATGAGAGTTGCATTTGTACAAAAGAATATTTTAAGGAAACAAGAATTTTAGGAGTAACAACATATTTTAAGAGTTTATATCGCGATTCTATGATTCTGTTAAATAAGAAAAGCTTAAAGGTTGACAAACGTGCTTGTTGTCTCGACCTCATTGGAAAATTAATCGGTTTGTTGGGATACTTCATTGTATTAATCATTTTTGTTCAGGCTCTTCTTACTGGGGATATTTCAGTAGGTGCGTTTGCAGCAATCTTCACAGCAATTGCCAAAATGCAGGAGATGGTGGCTAGTCTAATCGGAATCATAGGTGATATAGGTCAAAATAGTGGTTCAATCAATAATCTCCTGAATTTCCTAGCTATGCCTGAAGCTCAAGGAACTGAAGATTTGGATGGCTTTAAAGATAGTATTGAGTTAAAAGATGTTTCTTTTGCTTATCCTGGTTCGAATAAAAATTCACTGAATCAACTGAACCTAAAGATACATAAGGGAGAGACAATTGCAATTGTCGGACAGAACGGAGCAGGAAAATCAACGCTGGTAAGACTTTTAATCGGAATATATAAGCCTACTGCGGGACAGGTTCTCATTGATGGAAATGATACAAGGATTATCTCAGACAAGAGTCTTTATCGAGTTATG
Organism: Bacillota bacterium; assembly: GCA_023439125.1. Taxonomy (GTDB): domain Bacteria; phylum Bacillota; class Clostridia; order Lachnospirales; family Lachnospiraceae; genus Lachnoclostridium. Next base: position 19,315 of record JAEXOU010000002.1, read on the forward strand.
TCGGGAGTATTTCAAAAGTTCCAAAGATACCAGATGTCATTAAGAGAAAACGTCATGATGAGTGAGCCGTATTCCAAACGAAGTGAAGAAGAAATTCGAAGCGTATTAGCCAAAGCTGATGTGGATATTGAATCCAGATCATATGTAGATGGAATCGATACGATGCTTTCTCGTGAGTTCGACGGAGTGGATCTATCAGGCGGTCAGTGGCAGAGAGTTGCGATTGCCAGAGGATTGAATCGTGCAAGTGATATCATCGTGCTCGATGAGCCAACTGCGGCAATTGATCCGATTGAAGAAACAAACATTTATAAGAAATTTTCAGAAATATCTGATGAGAGAACGTCAATTTTAGTTACTCACCAATTAGGAAGCGCACGAATAGCCGATCGTATCATTGTTATGGATAAAGGCAACATTGTTGAAATGGGAGATCATAACACATTAATGCAGAATCAAGGTGTATATTACAGCTTATTTATGTCTCAGGCACAGTGGTATGAGAAAAGCGAGGGGAACGGCTAAGAAGCGTATATATTAGGGAAAATGAAATAAAGTTCTCTTTTACTCTGAAGAACAGAGAAGATGAAGATTTTTTTAAGGAGAATGAACTACAGATGATGAAAGAAATCATTGATCGAGCCTGTAATTTCCTAAATAAGAATCCGAACGAATGGTATGATGTTAAGGCGAGAGGGTTTAAATTCAATAAATCAACAGATAATCTACCAGAGCATTTACGAATAATAATAAAACAATCAAAAGGTAGTAAAATAGGGGGAAAATACCTATTGTACCAAAACAAATAATGTAAGTGAAGGAATAGGAGCACCAGTAAGTCAGACAAAACATATGGGACAATATTTACGTTAAGAATAACACAACCAACAGGAGTTGGAAGGAGAAAGCGTGAAAAAATTAGAATATAGATGTCCATGGTGTGGAGAATTATTAAATGATCCTTCAAAAAAAGGTAAAAGTAAAATATATTTTAAACAATTTGATCCATATGCGATTAAATGTAATTACTGTGATCATATGTCAACAAGAATAGCGACGGGTGCACCTGTGCTAATATTACTTGTGGGGATAGTAGTTGAATTAGTGAGCCCTATAACCATAAATTGCATGGATTCCATTTGCGATAGTGACATATTTAACTGTATATAGAATGTCATATGAGAGAAAAAGCACAGGAAGATGGTATCAGCACTTACCAATAGATATTTCTATAGGAACAGGATTCGTGCATTGGTATTCTTGTAAAGAAGGAGGAATTGGATTACCAAGAATACGGATTCCGAATTATTTCATATTTCCAGTTTGCTTTGTTGATACAGACAATCGACCGATATCTCCAATGCTTTGCATGAGGTTTACAAAAAAGGAGTGGTGGAAATCGGGATGTAGGTATGATATCGAAACAATTATGGAAGATAATATGAAATATTTAAGAAATGATTTTCATAAATTTTATATTTATAGTGGTAGACAACCGATAGGCGTGGGGAATATCAAGATGGAATTACAGAAGAATCAATAGCATTATGAGGTTGAAAACTTAAGAGTATATAAACTAGATAAAGTTTACCATTAGTATTGGGGAGCCACTGCCATATGGAAATGTTGAATATGAAAATGTATATGCCTCAATTACAAAGCAAATCGATATAATTGTACTTATAATAAATAGGAGTTGGCGATCATGAAAAAAAGAAAGATAATTTTATGTTTAGCAATTTGCAGTGCAATTATATGTACATGCATAGCAATCTTTTTTATTAAATTTATCATATCATTTGAAGTATACCGAAAAATAATTATACAGTATGAAGATGATTATGAGTACGACACCCCGAGTTTTAATGTGATAACGGTTGAATTGATGAAAGAAAGATGTGATAAAAGCAATGATGAAAATCTTATAAGATTAGGTGAGTTACTAAAAACTGTAGATAGTGAGCATTATGATATATTAATTATTCGTGGGGGCAAGTTAGAATCATTTACAATGCGTTTGGATCATTCTTTCAATAAACCTTATGTTAAATATAGTAAAGGTAACCATAAAAATCATGTTGAATACTACTTGATTAAAACTACTAATAGATACATTGATCAAGAAAGACAATAAATTAGGTTTTGAGTACTGAAAACCTTTGGTGAGAAATGACCATAAGAATACCAAATACAACACGGAAAATCCAATTATTATACGAGTGACAAGCACAATCCCCCTTGAGTTCGATATATTATGTAGTATCAGTGAGAATTCAAGGGGGATTTCAATGAAAAAACGCATTGTTGCTTTATTCATTGTATCACTTATGATATTTAGTATTTGCGGTTGCAAGAAAAAGAGTAATCTGGTAGAAGTTGATCTGACGGAAGTAGCTCATTCTATCTTTTACGCTCCAATGTATGTCGCAATTGAAGAAGGTTACTTTGAAGAGGAAGGATTAAAGATTAATCTAGTCAATGGGCTTGGTGCTGATAAGACGATGACTGCAGTGCTATCTGGAAATGCAGATATCGGGTTTATGGGATCGGAAGCTTCCATCTATGTTTATAACGAAGGTGAAAAAGACTATGTAGTAAACTTTGCACAGTTAACACAACGCGCAGGTAACTTCTTAGTAGCAAGAGATAAGGCAATTGAGGGAGAATTTGACTGGAACTTATTAAAAGGAAAGACTGTAATCGGTGGAAGAATTGGTGATTGACATTAACTAATGTAAAAAATGTGTTTCGATAGGGACAGAACAAGTCACCGGCTAAGTGAGCTGGTGGCTTGTTCTGACATAAAAGATAATGTTGTAGTAGTGCAAGTGATAATGATATCTTTATTCGACATATTTCAATAAAATGTTCTAAACATATTTCGCAGACTATCCTGAAGAATATTGGCGGCCTCGGATAGGATGATACCTGGGCGACGAACCAGAGCATAATCTCGGTAGACTGGTGATGAAAGCTGATAATAACAGGGGGTTATGGTAGGGTCTTTGATGGTGCCAATCAATATTTTAGGAATGAAGCCTACACCCATTCCAGAGGCAATCATCATATGTACTGTTTCCCAGTTCATTGTCTCACATATTATATTGGGGTGAAACCCCGCTTCTTCGCAAAGTCTTAATCCAATCGTGGTAAATTTTTGTACCTTTTTAAGTCCTATGAAGGATTCATTTTTCATAAGTGAGAGATCAATGGTGGGATAATTTCCATCCTTTATTGCATTGGAAGGATAACTGATGTTAACAGAGTGATTCCTGTAAACAGCAAGAAAGATTTCTTCGTGATAAATGGTTTCATACTCTAGTAAGTCATTCTTGGGATAAAGGGGAAGTGTGCAGAAGTCCAGTTCCCCTTTAATAAGTTTATCTTCTAGGTTAACTGAAAACTCTTCGACAATGTCTACATTAATCTGTGGATATTGACGAAGGAAGTTCGGTAGAATATGAGGAAGATAATGCTGGCTGTAGAATGGAGATATTCCCATATGAACAGTATCTTTTTCTATTACATTTAACATCATTACCTCATGACGCATAGCTTCATAAAAGTGTACTATTTGTTTTGAATATAACAGAAAAGCTTTGCCTGCCGGTGTAAGCTCTGTTGTGTGGCCTTGTCTTGCAAACAAGGATGCACCAATTTCCTCTTCTATTTTTTTGATTTGCTGGCTCAGTGCAGATTGACTGATATACAGCGCATCAGCAGCGGCAGAGAGGGTCGGCATTTGAGATATGGTGATAAAATATTGAAAACATCGGATATTCATAGACAACCTCCTCGAATATAAGTTTTTCTTATGAATTTATTCTATAATGATATTGGACATAATGCAATACTCTAGTATAAAATGATTAAAAAGTAAGTTATCCAAATGATTTTATTAGATATAATTACTAAATGGATAATTTATTTTTTAAAAAATATACTTAAGAAAGAGGGAATTTTATGAAAAAGACAATTGCTAGCTTACTGATTATCTCTATGGTATCGTGTTTGTTCACAGGCTGTGGTAAAAGCAGTACTCCTGATGCTAACTCTGACAAGGTTGAAACCCGTTACTTGACTCTGTCTGCTGTTGCAGCCAGTTCCGGTCTGTTCCCTTATTGTGTTGCTTTAGGGAATGTTCTGAGCAAACTACCTGAACTGGACATTACTGTTGCTGAGTCTGGTGGTAATGTTGCCAACACTCAGGAACTTCGTATTGGAGAAGTTTCCATTGCAAACTCTATTTCCAATACTGACTACGAAAGCTATACTGGTACTGGATCTACTTTCACTGATCAACCCTTCACGGATGTCCGTATTCTGTGGTATTACGAGTCTACTCCTATTCAGGTGTTTGTAGCTGAGGATAGCGGTATAGACTCCCTATCCGATTTGGATGGTCAGGACTTCAATCCTGGTGGTACCGGTACTGCTGCTTCTGTTGTTATGCATGATGCACTGGATACTCTGAACATCCACCCAAAATACTTTGAAGCTGCACAGTCTGACGCTGGCGACGCTTATTCAAACCGTCAGATTGTTGGTTCTGTTAAGACCGGATCAGCTCCTGACAGTTACATTGTTCAGGCCAACACCAATCGCCCTGTTAAGCTAATCAACTTCACTGACGAAGAATTGACAGCCATTCTGTCTGCTATCCCATCCGTTACCACTGGGACTGTTCCTGCTGGTGCATATGACGGAATAGACTATGAGATTCAGACATTGTGTACATATCAAGGTATCCAGGTTGACATGAGTTTTTCTCAGGAGCTTGTTTACAAGATGTGGAAGGCTATGTGGGAAGATTATGATGAAATATGGAAGACCGCATACGTTAATGGCGCTAATAACAACATTCCTGAAATGACTTTACAGGCTGCAAAGACTCCTCTTCACGCCGGTACTGTTCAGTACCTGACCGAACTGGGTTATGAGGTTCCAGCTGAACTCATTCCTGAGGAGTACGTTCCTGTTCCATAAAAATTGAGAATAATCTGATTTGCTATAGTGAGGACGCGTCCTACATTCACCATGAGAGAAATTGGAGGTTACTATGAGAAAATTAACAGGATTCTGGGGTATCTTTGTGAAAGTACTTTCTGTAGCATTGATTCTGTTCCAGCTTTATACTACGGGCGTGCATCTATTCTCTGATATTATTCAGCGAAGTGTGCATCTGGCATTTGTTTTGACTCTGGTCTTTATCATGAAGCCTATGCGCAAGGGCAAGTGCTTAGACCATGTACCTTGGTACGACATACTTTTTGCGATTTTGTCTGCTGTAAGCTGTATTTATGTCACCACAATTTATGATGTGATTGTCTACCAACCTCTACAGTGGGTGTCTGTGTTTGACAAGGTATTTGCAGTAATTTTGGTTATTTTGATACTGGAAGCTAGCCGTAGAAGTGTTGGGTGGACATTCCCAATTCTAGCTATCGCATTCTTGATTTATGCCTTTTATGGAGAGGCATTCCCTGATATTTGGAGACACCAGAACTTCTCTTTTAATAAGATATTCCAGAATCTGTACCACAATGGTACAGGTATTTGGGGTACCATGTTGGGTCTATCTGCTGTTATGTTGGCAATGTTCAGTATTTTCAGCGCGATCCTATCTGGAACTGGTGGTGCTGAAACCTTTATTAAGATGGGTCAGCGTATTGCTGGGCGTTCCACCGGTGGTTCTGGTAAAATTGCTGTTATTGCATCCAGCTTGTTTGGACTGATTTCTGGCTCTGCTATGGGTAACGTTGTTGCTACCGGTGTGTTTACCATCCCTTCCATGAAAAAAGCCGGGTACTCAAACGAGTGGGCTGCAACTATCGAAAGTGTGTCATCAACTGGTGGCCAGATTCTACCTCCAATTATGGGTGCAGCAGCTTTCATTATGGCCTCCCTCATTGGTGAGGGCTATCTGACCATTGCAAAGGCTGCAATTCTACCTGCAATCCTGTTTTATGTTAGCTGCTTTATTGCCATTCACTTAGTATCCAGCCGTGACGGTATTCGCGGTAATGATGAAAAACCTCATATTAAAGTTACCTCTTACATAACTATTATAGTGCCTTTGGTAATATTCATTGCTTTCTTGTTGCGTGGCTACACCGTTACCATGGGTGCATTCTGGGCAACGATACTGGCATTGCTGACTTATATCTTCTGCTTCTTGTATGATAACAGAAATATTAAGACTACATTAAAATCTACTGCTGATATTTGTTTCAACACATGTATTAAGGGCAGCTCTAGCATCGTGGAAATGTGCGGAATTTTGGCTGGTTCTCAGATTGTTATCGCTTTGATTTCTCTTACTGGTTTTGCAACCAAGCTATCTGGTGTTATTGTTTCTCTTGGTGGAAAAAGTGTATTCCTGTGTCTGGTGTGTTCGATGCTTGTTTGCATTCTACTAGGTATGGGTCTGCCTACCACTGCAGCGTATGTTCTAGGTGCCTCTGTCCTGTCACCAGCATTAATTAGTTTAGGTATCTCTCCACTGTGTGCGCACCTGTTTGTTATGTATTATGCCTGTCTGTCTGCAATTACACCACCTGTGTGTGTTGCAGTATTCATGGCTTCCGGTTTGGCAAAATCGAACTGGTTTAAGACAGGATGTATTAGCTGTATGGTTGCCTTACCGATATTCATCATTCCATTTACCTTCTGCTATAATCCTGCACTGTTGCTGGAAGGAAGCTTGATGCAAGTAGCCTTTGCTGCAATAACTGCTGTGATTGGTGTTGTGATGATCAATGTATGTACCGTTGGCTATTTGCGCAGCAAAGTCAATGTTGTTACTCGTGCATTGTGCCTGATTGGTGGAGTATTGATGCTGATGCCTCAGTTACTGCCTAGTCTAATTGGCTTTGTAATCGGCGGCGCTGCCATAGTGGTTGCTTGGCGTAAGCCATCAACTCTACAAACGCAGTAGATGGGAGGAGCATATGAAAAAATCTTTCTTCCCGGATTCCGGCACATGGCTAAAAGGAAATATCCACTCTCATACTACACGGACGGATGGACTTTGTCCACCTGATCGGCAGATTCGTGACTACCTCGAGCAGGGATATGATTTTCTTGCTATTACAGATCATAATGTGGTTGATTCGCACAAGCTGGGAGAAAATATGGATATTTGCATGATCCCCGGTTGGGAGCGCGATATACGACATACCTCGGAGAACACCAAGTGCATTCATGTGGTTGGTTTGTACTCTGTAAATGCTGATGAAATGCCCGTGTGTGAGGAACGACGATATGAATGCAATGAAATTCAGAATCAGCAATTGGTTGATGAAATGGTTGCTTGCAAAGAATTTGTGGTTTTGGCACATCCGCTATGGAGCAGAATGACACCAAGTGAAGTGCTAGATTTGTCTGGCTTCCACGCAATCGAGGTGTTCAATACTGGATGCGAACGTCTTATGCATGCAGGCCGAGCAGACTTGTACTGGGATCTGCTTTTGCAAAGTGGTCGTAAGGTCTGGGGCATTGCGTGTGATGACACCCATGGAAAGACTGCACGGAGCGATCGATTTGGTGGTTGGATAATGGTGAAATCCACAGAGCGTACTGCTTCTAGAATTATTGAAAATTTGAAAGATGGCCGCTTCTATCTGAGTCAGGGTCCAAAAATTTTGGACTGGGGAATAGAGGATGATAAAATCTATTTCAAATGTAGTCCTTGCAAGGAAATTCATATCATTTCATATCCTACAAGAGGACATAGTATTTATGCCAATAAGGGTGAAACTCTGACCGAGATTACCTATTCCCTAAAGGGAGCAGAGAAGTATATTCGCATCGAATGTATTGATGAAGATGGAAATTCTGCATGGACAAATCCACATTTCTTTTAAGAGTTAAATACAAATCCATCAGAGGTTGTAGAGCCTCTGGTGTATAAATTAAAACCGCTGAAAGCAGCTTACCGTTTTCAGCGGTTTTTAATTTGTAATAATAAAAAGTTCGCGTAGCGTTTTTGGAAGGATTGTAGGAATTGATTGCTTTTTAGCTTATGTTAATAGTTATGGATTATTTGATGAAGCGAGTCCTCATTATGCTCATCAAGAGCATGTTATCTATCCAAATAATTCTTCTGAGAATATTAGACAAACACAAGCTCATAGGTTTTACTAAGCAGGTTCTTCTAACTAAAAGGAGTATACTAATTGAGCAAACCTATATATTTCATACATAGAACTCTTCATCACTCAAACGAAGAAATTGAAAAGAAAGTAAAAATGCTTCAAAATTTGGGGTTTCGCGTGTGTGTTATATCCGATGGTGAGAATCTGGATATAGTATCTTGTTTTAAGAAGATTATTACCGATAATTTATAAGAATAAAATGATAAAATTTATGAGTGAGATATAGGTGTATTTTTTTATGGGGGGCAATTTATAAATGAGCGAGCATAAAGTAGTAGGCTATGTTAGATTGTCAAGAGATGATGATAAAAAGAACTATACATCTATTGAGAATCAAAAAAATTTAATTGAAAAATATGCGAAAGAAAAAGGAATGATAATGGAAGGATTTTATGAAGACGACGGTGTGTCTGGATATATATTTGATAGACCGTCTTTTTCTGCACTCATAGATAAGTTGGATTCAGGTGAAGTTGATATAGTCATTGCAAAGGATCTGTCCAGAATTGGGCGAAATAATGCTAAGGTTTTGTTATTTTTGGATCATGTCTGTCAACTTGGTAAAAGAGTTATACTTATTGATGATGATTATGATACGTTAAAAGATAATGATGACTTTATTGGTATAAAATCCTGGTTTAATGAAAGATATGTGAAAGATGCCAGCAAAAAGATTAAAACAATCCTTCGTATGAAGCAAAAAGAGGGGACTTATTTGACCCATGCCCCATATGGCTTTAAGATTGCAAAAAAAAATTTTGTTATAGATGAAGATCAAGCAGAAGTAATCAGGAAAATCTTTAAGTTGTATTTAGATGGATATGGTTATCGTAGAATTGCTGACATTTTAAATTCTCAGCATATTCATACTCCATCTATGGCTATGAGAGAAGCTTTAAATGGAGAAGAAGGTAGAATGAAGCACCCAACAAGTATTTCTAACCGATGGAGTGATTACTCTGTAAAAGATATACTTAAGAACGATTTCTACATCGGAACATATCGTCTGCATAAACGCGAAAAACGAGTAATACATGGTACAGACCACAGAGTTCCCCAAAAAGAACAGTACGTTTTTGAAGGTCATCACGAAGCTATTATTAGTAGAGAGGATTTTGAAGTGGTGAAGAAGATTATGAATGAGCGTGCTAAGGGTGACTTTCGAAGCAACCGTATTGAAGGACCTGTTCCACCGTTTAGCAGCACTTTATTTTGTAAAGATTGTGGGGCTAAGCTGGTTTTAATACGTAGAAAAATGAATACTAAGACAAGAGAATACTATATATGCTCAACATATAACACAAAGGGGATACAATACTGTTCCAAAGCCCATCTGATCAACGCTGAGGATATTGAAGAGTATTTTAAATCATTCCTTAAAGCCTGCTTGCCGGTGTGGGAAGATGCTATTAAGGAATTTAGAATGGACGATTATGTGAATCTGAAAACCAAGACCAGGCAACAGATAAAGAAACTGGAACAAAGAGAAGAACAACTTTCTGCTCAGTTGAAAGGCTTAATTAAACTAAAATTAAATGATTTAAAGAATGCTACGAATATTGATATCATTGAAGAGACTTATAATGAAATGCAGCACGAAATTACTGAGAAACTTTCAGCGTGTAAAAGTGAGAAGCAGAAAGTCTCTGAAAAACTACAGGACACTATTGATGAGAGAATAGAGGATACAAAAGTTGGAATAAATATTGCAAAGAAGATTACAGATAGTCTATCTATTCGAGATGTGGAAAGTCTTGTATACAGAATTGTTATTGACGAAAATAGTATTCCTGAAATTCAATTAAAATATAGTCTAAATGACAATCTTTCATTTAATATTGAGGACATCTTAAATAAAGAAGAAAATGAGAAAATAGAAGTAATATTCAGATTAATATCGGAAGAAGAAAGGGAATACACGTCTGCTAAATATCTATCAAAAAAAATGAATGAACTAGGGTATGATACAAATAAAACATTCATAATGCCATATATCAATCTTGCCTTGGCGAGTGGTGTACTTAAAGAAACAGATGATAAGTTAAAACCATATAAAATTATCATGGATAAGTCTAAGATTAAGGAATGTATCCACTTGTTACATTAGTTAATGGCGTACAGGTGGTATGCCACAGATGGTATTCGAATATATCCTTAAGAAGAATGGTATAGATCCTTATAAGGATATTGATATGATTACAAACATTGATTTTGGTATTACTTCTCAAAGCTTTATAGCAGGTCAGGGAGACTATACCGTAGAATTTGAGCCAGCTGCGACGGCGATTGAATTAGCTGGTGAAGGTAAAGTAGTTGCTTCTTTAGGTGTTGCAAGTGGTAATGTTCCATATACCGCTTATTCAGCAAAATTAAGTTATATTGAGAAGAACCCAGAAGTAATTCAGAAATTTGTTAATGCGCTTCAAAAAGGTATGGATTATGTGAATAGCCATACCACAGAGGAGATTGCAAAGGTAATTCAACCACAGTTTAAAGAAACAGATCTTAAGAATATTACAATCATCGTTGGAAGATATAAAGATCAGGGAACCTGGAAAGAGAACCTTGTATTTGAGAAAGAATCCTTTGAGTTATTACAAGATATCCTAGAGACAGCAGGACAGCTTAGTGTTCGTGCACCTTATGAAAGTTTGGTTGATACTAGTTATGCTGAGGAAGCATCCAAATAGACAGAGGGAATAAGAGTTATAAGGCTTACGTGTGAACTGCTAATATAGGAAAAAACTGAATAGCAAACATTAGGGCCAGCTGTGTATTAATAACATCAGCTGGCTCTTTCATGTTTAAACAATATCACAATTTCCACTATTTTATGGTATTTCCATTTACCTTGCTTCCCTTGGAGGAATTGATATTAATTTCCTGATTCTTGTTACAGCTTGTTATTTTATTTTTCGTGATTACCGCATCGTCAGCTTGGTAAACAAAGATACCACGGTTATTCGTATTGGATTTCTTATTTCCTGTAATCACATTTTCTGTAATGATTGCTTTATTGCTTTGATGGTTAATCGAAATTGCGTTGTCCATTGAGTTACTAATAGTATTTGCTTTTATCGTACAACTTGTGCTTTGATTGTATAGAAAGATTCCATTCTTCGCAGCATTTTTTACTGTATTCTTATATATCATAACCTTTGAAGACTTAGAAACTCCGATTCCACCTTCATTTGAACCAGTTTTCCCTGCATTTTTAATTATGTTCTTCTGAACCATTCCTTCCTTGCATCCATCATCCAAATAAATCGCATGTTTTATTGTTTTGCTAATATTATTTCCTTCGATCTTGACTTTTGGAGCATTTTTTACATACATCCCATATCGATTTGCTGTTGCTATCACATTGTTTTGAATGCGAAATATATTCTTAGAACTTTTATCTGCGTTTACATGGATTGCATCCTGACTCCCCGATGAAGTAATGGCATTAATTTTATTGTCTTTAATTGTTGCGGAGCCCACCTGGTAAGCAAAGATACCGTGCAGCTTGTAGTTTGTAACCTGATTGAGAGTTACAGTGGCATCATTGCTCTGATGATAGAGACCTATTCCATTTTCACCAGCTCCTTCAATTATATTGTTCTTAATACTGCAAGAAGTACTTTGATCATAGAGAAAGACTCCATTTTTCGCTGGGTCTGTAACTGTATTCGAGATGATAGACAGTTTTTTGGAGTTAGATACACCGATACCGCCTTCTGTACTCCCCTTTTCTCCAGCATTCTTAATCTCATTATTGCTAACTTCAGATTTATCACATCCATTTACCAGATAGATTGCGTTCTTTTTGGTATCAGATATACTGCAGTTTGTTACTACAGCTTCTGGTGCTTCTTCTATATAGATTCCATAACGTCCCATTGTTTTAATCTGATTAGAATCACATAACACTCCTGTCAGAGGTCTTTCGCTACTACCAATAATACGAATCGAATCTCCCCACAAAGTAGTGTTTCCTACCTTAAGAGGGGCTATCTCTGATATTTCATTGTTACGAATGATAATGAAATAATTTTCAGGTATTTCCTCTGTTTGGGTTGTTTTCAATGGGGACAAGTAGTGTTCTTCCTCGTTATCAATTGATGTATATACAAGGATTCCTACTCCTCCTTTGTTGATACTATTTCCTTCGATAGTGAGATTCTGATAATTATATGCTTTTATTCCTGCTTCTTTTAGATCATGAAGCTGATTATTCGTGATTGTAATATTTTTGTGGTAAACTCCTTGAATCGATGTATGTGAACCAATTCCTCTTGGATAATCATAAATCTCACAGTTTGTTATTTGTATATTATTGCATACCAAGTCATCATAAACTAAATAATTTGATTGCATTGAAGGAACAACAGAAGTATCATGAACAATATCAAGATGAATGGCTTCTTTTAATTTCGTTCCACGATACCCAAATAGTCTGCAATCATCGATCCTTCCATCTCGAACTCCAGCCAGAGTTATAAGGTGACTTCCTTCTGGTACGTTACAAATAATCGCTTCTCTTATGACTACATTCGAAGCATGGATAAAACGAAAGCTTTCTGAGCCGGTAGTAGCATCCAACACTTTTGATGCATCCCAAATTCCACCAGTTACCGATATATTGACCGTTGTATTATATCCACCTACATCCTTTGATAAATCATTGGCAAGCATTGCTCCCTTGGTATGATTTTTCATTAATTTTGCCTGTGGATCTGCAATGATTGAAGTATTGGAATAGATACGTAACTCTTTGACTAGATTATATGTTCCTTCTGGAATGTGAACAATCAGATTGTAGTTTCCATCCTTATTTAAATCCAGCAAATTTTGAATTTCGTCAGAAGTACAATTGGCAGTAGCTGTAACCTCCTTTGTAGTATTTGCTGCCTTAGCTGTTGTATCCACTCCGAATCCTACCATAACAAACAACATCAGTAGCAAGCAAAAAAGACACAAACACACTTTTTTTACCTTTAAAACCATGTTAATCATTCTCTTCCTCCTTATGTAATTAAATTCCTATCGCGCTTGTGTGCATCATAGCGTCATTCCTTTTTGACGCTTTTTGGAATTTCCATTAAATAAAAAAGATGCTACCACACTGATTCACTTAGTGTGACGGCATCTTTTCGTTCTTGTATTACTTGTTTGAATTATTCTGCGTCGGATCCTAAATCGGAGTCTCCATCCATAGCATCATCCTCAAAATCATCTTCAAATTCATCATCAAAGTCGTCATCAAAATCTTCTAAATAGTCTGGTGTCATATACTTATAAACAGCATATGCAATACCCGCGATTGCTGCAATCGCACCAACGATAGCAAGAATAAATATAACGGTATGTTTTTTTTGCTCAATCGGATCTTCTTTTTTGTGGATAAGATCAGATAATTTACTAGTAGCTAACAGTTCACTTAATTTATCAATTTTGTTATTCATTATAGCACATCCTTTCTTATTCTCGGGTGATTTCATATGTTATTATACCACTTATTAACAAGATTTACTATAGACATTTAAAAAAGTTTTATTCTTCAATCTTTTCAAGCTTAGCAAAGGACGAGAGCATCTTTTTTATTCCTTGCTCACCAAAGTCAACCGTAACCTCATAATCACGTCCACCTTTGGTAAGGGTAGTGACAACGCCAGTACCAAATTTGATATGCTTGACTGTATCACCAACACCATACGTTAAGCTGTTCTGACTTGCACTACCAAACTGCTTTACTGGCGCAGTTGGAGTGTAAGGACGGGCACTATAAGCTTGTCCCATAAGTTTACTTCCTGGTACATTAGCAGATGCATTACGAATTGGACTCTTGTCAAAGGAGTTTTCCGAAAGATAGCTTTGCTTTTGAACCGAACCAATGGTCAACAAATTACGTGGAATCTCATTGATGAAACGAGAAGGACGATTGAACTGAGTTTCACCACGAATCATTCGTTGTCTGGCTGCACTTAAGTATAATTGCTGTTTTGCTCGAGTGATTCCGACATAGCATAAACGACGTTCCTCTTCAATCTCAACTTCAGGATTATCTGCATGTATTGACATAAAGCTTGGGAAAATACCTTCTTCCATACCACATAAATATACATATGGGAATTCCAGTCCCTTTGCACTATGAAGTGTCATTAAGACAACATAATTGCTTTCTTCCTCTAAATTATCGATATCTGCAACTAAAGCAACTTCCTCTAAAAATCCACTTAAAGTTGGAGGTTCTTCACTTTCTTCTTCGTACGATGCAATTTTATTTAATAATTCGTCGATGTTTGCAATTCGATCTTCTGCTGATTCATCGTCAGATTCTTCTAATTCCTTAATATAACCTGTAGCTTCTGTAATTTCTTCTAAAAGGTTTTTTATCGAGTAAGAATCGTTACTAAGCTTACTTTTTAAGGATTCGATAAAGCTTACAAAGGAAATAATCTTGCTTGTTGAGCGACCTAAACCAGGAATTGATTCCGCATGGCGCAAGGCTTCATAAAAAGTCATGCCATTACGATTCGCGTATTCTTCAATTCGGTCGAGCGTTGTAAGACCAATTCCTCGCTTTGGTACATTAATAATACGTTTTACTGCAACTGAGTCCTGTCCATTATCAACTGTCTTTAAGTATGCTAACATATCTTTAACTTCTTTTCTTGCGTAGAAGTTCGTACCACCTATAATCTTATAAGGAATGCTTTTTTGAACCATTTTTTCTTCCAGTACACGGGATTGGGCATTCGTACGGTATAGAATTGCGAATTGATGATAGGATAGTTCTTTTTCTTGTACCAGTGTCTGAATGGAGGATACAACTGCATTGGCTTCCTCATAATCATTCTCATATTGATTAAAAGAAACTGGGGTTCCTTCCTCATTCTCTGTCCATAACGCTTTCGATTTACGGCCAAGATTATTGGCAATTACTTGGTTGGCAGCATTTAAGATGCTTTTCGTAGAACGATAATTTTGCTCTAATTTAACAACGAAAGCATCCGGATACTGTTTTTCAAAATCAAGAATGTTACGGATATTAGCACCACGGAATTTGTAAATCGATTGATCATCATCACCAACAACACAAAGATTCTTTTCAATGTCTCCGTACTCATTCGTAGTTTGTGCCATCAAGCTGATGAGCTTAAACTGAGCGGTGTTGGTATCCTGATATTCATCTACCATAATATATTTAAAACGGTTGCGGTAGTATTGCAGCGCTTCGGTATTGGTTTGAAATAATTCGACCGTTTTTACAATCAAATCATCAAAGTCCATTGCATTATTTGCTTTTAGGCGTTTCTGATACTCCGCATAAACCTTCGCAATCTTAGATAATGCATAATCCCCATGGGCATTTAACTCATATTCCTCTGGAGATACTAATTCGTCTTTCGCAGAAGAGATTGCTGACAAAAAGCTACGTTCTTTCATTTGCTTTGTATCAACATCTAAATATTTTAATACATCTCGCATTAAAGATTTTTGGTCGTCCGTATCGTAAATCGTAAAATTTCTCGAATAGCCTAGTGTTTCTACAAAGCGGCGAAGAATTCGAACACAAGTGGAGTGGAACGTGCTAACCCAGATATTCTCAGCACCATAGCCTACAATTTTATCTACACGTTCTCTCATTTCTTTCGCGGCTTTATTGGTAAATGTCAAAGCCATAATCTGATAAGGATTGACATCACGCTCATCGATGAGATAAGCAATTCTATGTGTTAAAACTCTCGTCTTTCCAGAACCAGCACCTGCTAGGATCAACATAGGTCCACGATCATGTTCCACGGCTTTTCGCTGCTCTGGATTTAAGGAATCATAAATATTCATTCTAAAAAACCTCTCTTTACTCGTGACAAGGATAATTTCGTAACGGTCGTATTTTACATATTAAGTATAGAAAATTACTCGAAATTCTTATACTTTTGTTCCTGCATTTTTAAATTATAACATTTCTTATAGTAATATACTAGTTGGTTTTTAATAGGATTTTATGAATTGGAATTATATGTAATTCTGATTGAAAAGCTTGTTGTTTTACACTTTAAGTGCTTATTGCTTTACACTTAAAAAGTTAATTATTTTACTCTCATTTGTTAAGTTTTAAGAGGTTTTTATTTGACATGTAGTTTTTAATACTATATAATAAAGTTTAGAGGTGATGAAAAGTGGAAAGCAAAGATAAAAGCAAAGAAAAATGCAAAGAACAAAACAAAGAAAAAAGTGATATCATGAATCTTATAGAGAGCCTAAAGAAGATTAATTATGTTAAGCCAAATGAAATTCCAAACATTGATTTATATATGGACCAGGTAACAACTTTTATGGATCGGCATTTAGAGTCCTCCAAACGTTACTCAGAGGATAAGCTATTGACAAAAACGATGATCAATAATTATACAAAAAACAATCTGTTACCTTCACCAAATAAAAAGAAATATTCAAAAGATCATATGTATCTTTTGATTTTCATATATTACATGAAGAATATCTTATCCATTAGTGATATTCAATCCATTCTTGGTCCTATGACAGAAAAGTTTTTTGGGGATGAGAGCAAAGTCAAGCTCGAAGATATCTATAATGAGGTATTTCGAATTGGACAAAAACAGGCGATGACTTTAAGCAAAGACGTTGTAAGAACGTTTGAACGTTCAAAGACAACATTTACAAGAGAGCACGGAGAAGAGAATGAACAGTTTCTTCATATGTTTTCCTTCATTAGTATGCTTTGCTTTGATGTGTATATGAAAAAGCAATTAATTGAAAAGTTAATTGATGACAACTTTTCCGTATCCGACGGGAAGAAAGAATCAGACGTAAATAAGAAATAAAAAACAGGATGATGCGATTTGATTGCACCATCCTTTGTTATTTACTAGGATTCAGGTGTCAAAAGTACTTAAGAAAGAAGTCTAACGTCATTTTGCATAGAGAAATGTTATAAAAATGGGATGACCAACATAATTTATACGCAACACGCTTTCGCTTGAATGAAGTTCGTAACGGTACATAAGGGCCTAAAATACAGGAGATAACAAAAGCGTCCCAAAAGAAGGACGCTCTGATTATTTTTATTCTGGTTTTTTCTCTTCTTCGTTACTAAGAGCTTCTGGAAATTCAGAGATACGACCGAATACCATATCATAGCCATCATTGCCGTAATTTAGAGAACGGTTAACACGGCTAATGGTAGCAGTGGAAGCCCCTGTTTTTTCTGCGATTTCCAGATAAGTTTTTTTAGCACGTAACATATATGCTACCTCAAAACGTTGCGATAATGATAGCAATTCATTCACTGTGCAAATATCTTCAAAAAAAGTATAACATTCCTCTTTGTCTTTTAGGCTTAATATTGCTTCAAACAGATAATCAACGGAAGCATTTCTAATATTCTTACTCATAATAAATTACTCCTTTAGTTAAATGCACTGAACAAATTTACTTAAAATTTTTAATTTCAGACATTAATATTGTAGCACTACACATTACTAAAGTAAAGAAAATCTTTCTGTATTTTGATGATTTTGTGTTTCTGTTATCAGATTATTTTACAATCAAAGTGAGATGAAATATGTAGTCATATTCATTAGATATTGACTTACGTGGAAAAATATATGTTATATAGAGAACTAGACAAATATAATGAATGCCGATATAATTAAAACAATGTAATTTAGGCAAATAGCAGAGCGTACGTATCTGTCAATCGAATAGAAAGAGGTATATATGAAAAAAGGTCAAGAGTATGTCGGTAAAGTAGAACGTGTTGATTTCCCTAATAAGGGAATTGTAGTAGTAGACGGGGAAAGAGCCGTAGTGAAGAATTCCATTGCAGGACAAACGGTTCGTTTTGTTGTAAATAAAGTACGTAAAGGTAAATCAGAAGGTCGTCTTCTAGAAGTAATCGAAAAATCAGATTTAGAGACTGTAACCGCACCATGTGAGCATTTTGGAGTATGTGGGGGATGTACGTATCAGACACTTTCATATGAAACAGAAATTAATATGAAAGCGGAACAGGTGAAGAGATTACTAAGTGAAGTAGTAGAAGATATGAGCGTATTTGAAGGTATTATTGGAAGTCCAATCGAATATGGCTACCGTAATAAGATGGAGTTCTCCTTTGGGGATGAATTTAAAGATGGACCGTTAGCACTTGGCCTTCACAAAAAAGGAAGTTTTTATGATATTGTAACTGTTTCTGAGTGTAAGCTTGTTAATCATGATTATAATGAGATTTTATCTTGCGTTCTTTCGTTATGTGCGGAAAAAAATCTTACTTTTTATCATAAGATGAGCCATGAAGGATATCTTCGTCATTTACTTGTACGTCGCGCTCAAAAGACAGGAGAGTTATTAATCAATTTGATTACAACTTCTCAGGCAGAAGGAATTGAAGGTTCGGAAGAAACTTTCCTTGAAGAATTCAAGAATCGTATCCTTTCTCTTTCTTTAAAAGGTACTATTATGGGAATTCTTCACACAACAAATGATTCTTTAGCAGATATCGTTCAAAATGATAAGACCGATGTCTTATATGGTCAGGAATATATCAACGAAGAAATCTTAGGATTAAAATTCAAGATTTCTACGTTTTCCTTCTTCCAAACCAATTCACTTGGCGCAGAAGTTCTTTATAGTGTAGCCAGAGACTTTGTTGGTGAGACAAAGGATAAATTAATCTTTGATTTATATAGTGGAACAGGTACAATCGCACAGTTGTTAGCTCCAGTTGCGAAGAAAGTAATCGGCGTTGAAATCATCGAGGAAGCTGTAATTGCAGCACGTGAGAATGCGAAACTCAATGGACTCTCGAACTGTGAGTTTATCGCAGGTGATGTTCTTAAAGTCATCGATACCATTGAAGATAAACCGGATATGATTGTCTTGGATCCACCAAGAGATGGAATTCATCCAAAAGCTCTCGAAAAGATTATTAATTATGGAGTGGATCATCTTGTATATATTTCTTGTAAGCCAACAAGCTTAGCTAGGGATTTAGTTGTGCTACAAGAAAGAGGATATGAAGTGAAGAAAGTGAAGTGCGTGGACATGTTTCCAGGAACGGTGCATGTGGAGACAGTTGTTCTCTTGTCCCAACATCGTGTTAACTAACAATAAATAATGTCCTGTTTACAATCCCTCGTGAAACTCGGATGAGTTCGTGTGGGATTGTATTTTTTTTACATATATAAATTGACTAAATAAAAAGAATGATGGATAATATTATCCATAATTATCCAGAATAATAAAACTATACCGCGCTTAAATTGTATTGAGGAGTTGATGCTTTAAATGACAATTTCAAATTACTAACAAGTAAGGAAATTATTAAGATTATGGTGCATGGTGCTAAAGAATAAGGAGGAAACATCATGAAGAAGAAAAACAGAGGATATATTCTGTTAGCCGTAGCGTACCTGCTTGCATTATCGGTTCTGTGTACCGGTTGCGAGAAGACGTACAACGAGAAGACGTACAACGAGAAGATCACATCGTACAACGAGAAGATCACACCGTATAACGAGAAGATTACACCGTATAAGTATGATATGATAAATTACCGTACGCAGGAGGCAAACTTGTATAATTTTACGGAGCAGCTTGCGGATATGGAACATGTTGTTATGACGGTGCTGTACGGGAATGACAGTATTTTAATGTATGAACTGACGGATGGGAATGAACCCCGCAAAAAGGTTTGGCTCTTTTCGTATCTTACGGGAGAGAAAAAATTGTGCAGCGATCTTTCGGCAGAGGCAGAGAAAGAGTATTTTGTGTCACCGGATCGCTTCTTGGTGCTCAGCGCGAAGCCGTTTGTTTTTTTAGATGTATATATGGGTAAAATTTGCATATACACGGATGATTTTTCTGGGTACAGTACGATGTCATTTGAGGAGTACCCAACACCTTTGGGAATGTTTGTCCGCGAGGGCGGATTTTATTTTATGGATTTTCATACGTGTAAAGGTTATCGTCACGAGCTGGGCGAGTATCGTAATACAGCAAAGCAGATGAATTATATAACGTTTCGCGAAGAGTCGCAAATTGTCTTTGTGCCGGCTTCGCATATGGGAAGCAGTTCTTTGGATTGCGTGAGTGAGGACGGAAGTTGTCTTCGCATATATGCAGAATGTCTGCGCGACAATAAGCCATACTATTATATATATAATATACAGACGCAGACATTTGAGGAGATGTATCGTTTTGAGGATGACGGAGACACCTTGTGGAATTCATGGAACTACGAAAAGAGTTTGTCGTCGATCGAACCATCGTCGGAGCAAAGATATAAGATGACAGATTATGAAGATGGCAAAGTGTATGAGACAAAAATAGAGCCGGAGCTCATCTACTGCTATGTGGATTATGATCCGAATCTCTCAGCGGAGCAGAACAAGGTGTTGTTTTTTGCCGTTGATGTAAGCGGAGTGAAGATATCAGAGCTTTTCCTGTGGGACTACGCAAATGCGAAAAGTGAAACGGCAGACCGGCAGCCAGAAAAGATTTATTCGGAGATCCCGCAGGAAATTGACTATGCGGATGTGACGGATAAAGCGGAATTTCTGGAAGAAAAATATGGTATTAATATTATCATGGGAGAGAATGTCACCGTTGATTTTGATGCCTATGCATATGAGCAGGTGACGGATGAACAGCGCATATATTATGCGCTGGAGAGACTGGAGCTGGCGATGAATACATTTCCGGACGGAATGTGCGCGGAGATGGCAGCGGATTATGCACTTGGATTTAATGTGTATTTGTGCGGAACGATCACAGCGAAATACGATGAAATAATCAGCGAGGCAGGTGCGTTTTTTATCTTCGATAACGGATATTATAATCTGGTGATGAATATTAAGCTCGACAATTTGGAGTCGAACCTGATCCATGAGATGACTCACGCCATTGACAGCTATTTTATTAGTTGCGGAGCTGCCGCTCAACTGGTAGAGGATTGGCAGGCGTGTAATCCGGAAGGATTTGAATATATATATTCGTATTTCGATTATGAAGGAGAGTTTGAATACACCTATTTTGATGACTTTGAAGATATCAACGAGGTTTATTTTTGTGATATGTATGCCAAAACATTCCCGACCGAGGATCGTAGCCGCATCTTTGAATACTTCGGTTCGGAATATTATGAGGGCGATTTAGCATTAGAATCGCAGCCGCTTCGTAAAAAGGCACGGCTCCTCCTGGATTATTGTACAGAGTATATGGAGTGCTTTACAGAGGATGAGGAATACGGACTGAAAATAAATGCTGAGGAACTGGGATGGTAGACGAAACAACACTTGAGACGGTAGTATTGATGTCAAAGGAGTAATTAAATGGACTAGAAGTCTGTAAATAAAGGTTTTAAGAGAACTGTGGTAAAAGTTATTAAGAAAATGTACTTGGAGGTTTTTATGAGAAAAATAACGAAAGTAAAACTTGTAAAACTTCTGATTTTATTAGTTGGATTATGCATTGCACATTTAGGGGTTACCTTATTTATATTGTCGGACCTAGGTACAGATCCGTTTAATGTGTTGATTCAAGGAATATTTAGAACACAGGATAATTTATTAGAATTTTCGTTCCTTACTCATGGAAGGGTACATATGATGATTTGCTTTGCAATTATCTTAGTCTTATTGATGGTTGAAAAAACTTATGTAAAAATAGGAACCATTATATGTATGTTTTGTGGGGGGCCTATTATTGATATATTTACCTTCTTATTAAGAAATGTGTTGAATGCAAATAGCAGTTATGGCTTTAGGGTGTTGGGCATCGTTTCTGGGTGCATAATCTTAGCATTTGGCATGACTATTGTTATTAAATCAGATTCTGGAACTGGACCGAATGATTTGGTAGCAGTTGTCATAAGTGATAAGTTAAAGAAAAAATTTTCTATTATAAGAATTCTGGTAGATGGTTTGTTTGTTTTTGTAGGATTTTTATTAGGCGGTTCTGTAGGAATAGGTACTATCATCTGCGTGGGGATTGTTGGACCTGTGGCTGGAATCTTTCTTCCATTGAATGAAAAAGCTGTAGAATTCATTTTAAAGAAAGTTTGCTAGTTGAATATTTAACCCAAAACGGGATTGCTCAATCCTCACTTAGCATACTCAGGATTTTTATAATAATATCTTTATAATAAATAACATATATGGAAAAAGATATATTGACAAATCTTAATATTCTGTATATTATAACTAGCATAAGATAAAAACGTTGATAAGGAATAGTAGCTATTGGATGATTTTCAGAGACCTGTTGTTTGGTGTGAAACAGGAATTAGAAGATGGTGAACTCGCCTTTGAGTTGCTGGCTGAAATTAAGTAGGCTGTGTCGGAAGCCCACCGTTATATGGGATAGATATCGGTTTATTGTACCTGTATTGAATTTAAACAATATAGAGTGGTGTAGAAGATTCAACTTCTGTCTCTTAGAGGCAGGAGTTTTTTGTTTTATATGCGAATCACATGGAATGTGTTTTCACACCATTACAATATAGGGTATCGAAAGAGTGCATACATGATTGTATGAATTAGAGTGGTACCGCGGAAAGCTCCCTTTTCGTCTCTTGTAATTAGTAAGAGATGAAGGGAGCTTTTTCTAATCAAAATTAAAAAGGAGATGTCATTATGTCAAGAAAAATCTATGTGTTTGACACAACATTAAGAGATGGAGAGCAGGTACCCGGAGCTAAGCTGAATTTGGAAGAAAAATTGGAAGTGGCAGTGCAAATTGCAAAAATGAAGGTGGATATGATGGAGGTAGGATTTCCGTCTTCCTCGAAAGGAGATTTTGAAGCGGTAAAAGCAATTAGTAAAAAAATAGGCGGAGATGTTTGCATCGCTGCATTAGGAAGAGCGGTAGAATCAGATATTGATGCAATTTACCAGAGCATTAAAATAGCCCAGAATCCGTTAATACATATCGTACTTGGTTCATCAGACGTACATGTAGCCAAGAAGTTTCGAAAAACTCCTGAGCAGGTAATTGAAATGGGTGTTTCAGCTGTAAAGTATGCAAAGAAATACCTTCCTCAGGTACAGTACTCATTAGAAGATGCAAGTAGATCAGATTTTGAATATATGTGGAAAACCATAGAGGCAGTGGTAAAAGCAGGTGCTACCATCATTAATATCCCAGATACGGTAGGATTTGCAATTCCAGAGGAATTTGGAAAGTTAATTTATAAAATCAATGATCGATTGAAAAATCTAAGTCCAGAGGTATTGTTAAGTGTTCATTGTCATAATGATACTGGACTTGCAACAGCAAATACCTTGGCTGCCGTTCGTAATGGGGCTGATAAGGTAGAGTGTACGATAAATGGAATCGGAGAGAGAGCTGGTAACACTTCTCTAGAAGAAGTAGTAATGGGAATTAAGCTTCATGAAGACTATTACGATGCTCATACGACAATTGAAATAGATAAAATCTATGAAACCTCTCATATCGTAAGTGCTACTATGGGGCTTGACGTGCAGGTCAATAAAGCAATTACAGGAGAGAATGCATTTACACACTCGTCAGGAATACATCAGGACGGTCTCTTAAAGTCAAAGGATGTCTATGAGATTATGGAACCGGAAACAATAGGAGCACCGCCGATGGAACTTGTATTAACTGCAAGATCTGGCAAACATGCATTTTTATATATAACTAAAAAATTAGGGTTTGAAATAGAAGAGGAGCATCTTACAGAAATTTATCAAAAGTTTCTATCTGTTGCTGATGATAAAAAGGAGTTATATGATAATGATATATTGGCTTTATTGAGAAGTTGTACGCATGTAAAATCAATATCCAATAAGGAATTATGGCAATTATCCGAGTATCAGATTACTGCAACGAGCACCTTACCAACGGCAACAGTAAGATTAATGAGAGGAGATAATGAAGTTGTAACTAGTAGTAACGGTATCGGGGTAATTGATGCATTGTATAGTTCGATAATTGAAGCAGTACAACTTCCAGTAGAGTTAATTGAATACAGAATCAACAACTTAAGCAGAGGAAAAGGAAGTCTAGGAAAAGTAAATACACAGATTCGATATCATAATACAATGTATCAGGGAAAAGCCATTGAGCAGGACGTTATGAAAGCTAGTGCACTTGCCTTTATCAATGCAATTAATAAGATTATTTTGGATATCGCATAAACATGTAAGAATTGGATTGAGAAAGGTAGTTTCTGGCGGGATGAATGTTTCGGTGACTCTTGATCGAGAACATCCTGCGAAGCTTTTTTAACATACGAGGAAATCTCGTATGTTAAATAGAGACCTTCCAGTATAAGGTTACGATTGGAAGGTCTCATAATTATAAGATGAATCGAATCATGATTAATATCTAACTTATTCTTGAAATAAATTGACAGTAAATATAGATGTTTTGTATTTTCTTTGCTTCAATACCATCCTCTGCTACAATGATTGGCTGAGTCTCCGATGGTGTAGTATATAGTTTAAAAACAATAGCGTCCTGCCCAACTTTCATATTATGAATCTGTTTATATGTATACTCTTTCTTGTCAATTCCCAGATACTTGAAAATGATATCTGTGATATCCCTGTTCGCAAAGCAAACTAGTAATTTCTCAGTGTCAAACATATTAATTACAGCTCTTGCCTCTTCAAAGGTCAAGTTTGTTACTTTAAATTCTCCCATATTAAGCACATTCATCATATGACTATTATCTAATAAGAGTAAAGGCATATTACTTTTTTCCATATTGACCATCCTTTCTATTCTTACCTTTTGAGATGAAAATGTATAGCTTAATATATATTTTACAATTATTAACAACTATTGTCAATTAAATATGCGCTTATGTTAAAACATTAATGAAGCATTTGAGGGAAGTAGTACCTTAGATACCATGCAGTTGTTCTGAATACATTAATTTTATTCTACTGTACACTAATCTTTGGAGGACTCGTACCAAAGCGAGTTGCCATGGGAAAAGCAGAAGGTCTGGCATTTCAACTCAGCTGTTGACAATTCTTAACATATGATATAAACTATATATACCAATTAAGAATTATAGTTCATATAAAATGAAAGGAGAGTTCATGCCTAGATTTAGCGTTCAAGAAAAGAATAGAATACAACAGCTCTTAATAGAAGAAGGCGAGCGCCTGTTTGTTACATATGGTATAAAGAAGGTCACCATAGATGACATTGTAAAAGCTGTTAATATTGCGAAAGCATCATTCTATAAATTTTATGAAGGGAAGGAATATCTTTTCTTAGATATTGCACAACTAAGACAAAAAGAGATATTTGATAAACTTGATTTGATCCTTGCTTCTAATAGTGATAAAGAGCCAAGGGAGAGGGTAAAAGAACTTTTCTTTGTAATGTCGCAGTTGATGGGGGAATATTTAATCTTAGTTCATATTGACTTAGAGACAATACAGATCATAACTAGAAAAGTATCCTCACAAAGAATTGCAGATTTTACTTTACAGGGTTTTGATGCAGTTAAACTTCTTGAGCAAAGAGGGATTAAGTTTAAAGTTGAATCAAAGACAGTATCCTGTTTGTTTCATACACTCTATAATTCGTGGATTTCGTTAAAGAATCAGTCGAACGAATTAAAAAACCAGGTCATAACTATTATGTTAGACGGGATTTTGGGAGAAATATTATAGAATTCAGAAGGGAGAATAATAGAATGGATAAGCAGTATGTATGTACAGAAAGAGCGCATTTTATGTGCCCTGATATGCATTTTGGAATCTCAATGAAATTAAACACACGATATGATATGAATAGGACACAATCAGTACTTAATGATATGGCAGATGCACATCCGTTTTTAAAAGCATTGATATCGTATGAGGAAGGAACAGAGCAGTTGTTTTACAACATTACAGACCATTCACAAATTAGTATGATTGTAAGAGAAGATGTGACAAAGATTTGGGATGATTATAAGGAAATATCGCAACATGCATGGGATGTGTTTCATGAAGGGTTGTTGAAAGTTTTTATCTATCCAGAGGGAGAAGAGATTACAATCTTATTTATCGTACATCATTTACTGGCAGATGGAAGAGGAGCCTTGGAGTTGGCTCAGGAATTCGCAGATTGTTATGTAGAAGGAAAGAAGAGTACATATGTATCAGAACAATTGATGACAAGTATTGATGATTTACCTGAGAAAAGCAGGCTATCTGGTATAAGTAGAATTCTTATTAAAAGAGCAAATAAACAATGGCTTAAGGAAGATAAAATAGTTACTTATGAGAAGTATTGTGACTTTATTAAAGAATACAAAAAGAAGAATGATGTATTATATGATACCTATTGTGTAGATGTAGATGATGTTTCTAAGATGAAAGAAACATGTAAGCAAAATGGCTTCACGATGAATGATTTGCTTATGGCCAATATGTATCTTAAGGCTGGAACAGAAAAAATTATTATTGCTGCAGATATACGTAAAGAATTTAAAGGATACAAATCAGGTGCATTAGGGAATTATTCCACAGCAATGGGGATTGTATGTAAAACAAAGACGGATCATGTTATAAAGAAGGCTTTGGAAGTACATAAACAAGTGCAGAAACATATGAAAAAAATGTCGTCAAAAATGCTCGTGTTGGCATGCTATTTTGATATAGAACCAACCTTGTTAGATGCAGCTGCGATATCTGCATTAGGAGGCTTTGATAGTAAAGCTGCATCATTTGTAGGGAAAGGGATGTTTGGATTTGGCGAAGCGAAATCTTATAGCATTACAAATCTTGGGAGCATTACGAATAAAAATATGAAATCGGTTATGTTTATTCCACCTGCTTCACCAGCAGCAAAAATGACATTAGGTGTGGTGACTTTGAATGGGGAAATGAAAGCATGCTGCAGTAGGAATGTCAAGAGGGAGGCATTCATGATATGAGTATAATTGAAATAATTGAAGGACGAAGAAGTTATCGAGGAAGATTTAAACAGATTCCTGTACCAAGAAAGGATCTGATTACGATTATGAATGCTGGCCTCGCAGCACCTTCAGGTTGTAATAAACAGACTACAAGTTTAATAGCAGTAGATGACCGGCTTGTGCTAGATAAAATCTTTAAAGTTATGACACCACCTGTTGGTGAAACAGCGCCAGCAATTATATGTGTTCTTACGCAAAGAATTTATGCCTATAGAGATAAATGTTATGCTGTTCAGGATTATTCTGCGGCAATTGAAAATATGTTACTTGCTATTGTAGAATTGGGATATCAAAGTTGTTGGTATGAGGGGCATATTACAGATGATGATAGAATTTGTGATAGAATGGCAGAAATTCTTAAAGTGCCTGATAATTATGAATTGGTATGTTTTCTTCCCGTAGGTATTGCTGAAAGTGAAGCAATTATGCCAAGGAAAAAAGATTTTCAGGAAAGAGCATGGTTTAATTGTTATAAAAACGAGGAGGTGTTCGCTAATTTAAGTTGATTTTGGATGCAGCAATATGAATTGATAATAAAATTAAGTGCGCCTCTAGGCGCACTTAATTTTATTCAACAAACATCCAAAACGGCATATCTTCTGGCTCATCAATATATTTAACTTCAATCAGTTCACATCCTGTCTCTGATTCCAGTTCTTTCTCTAATGACATGCTAACATACTCAACACTTTGTGGTGAACCGAAAGCAATGGAAACGGTTGAATCTGTAACATCATAAATCATTGAACGAAGAGTACCAAAGTAGTCGGAATATGCATGACAGCAAAGACCGTTTGGAATCTTATCTGTTAACAGCTTCTGTAAGTCATTCTTTGTTAATTCTTCATTTCTTGTGGTAAAACTGTGCAAATATTGTTCCAAAAATTGTTCGCGTGCGTATGAGAAATAACGTTTTTGTGGAAGTCTTTGCTTATGTTTCTCACCAAGAAAATGATTGAAACCATATACGTAAGGGTTCAAATTGCGCTCTATGATGTCAGACTTTCCATCAACTGTCTGAATCTCTGCTAATACTATATTTCCTGATTTATCTCCAATTATTATATTGGCATTTGTACAGATTGGTAAGGTATTAAGTTTATTTAGCGCTTCACTAGTAGTTGAACAAGTATCAAGCATTATTCTGACAAGAAGTGCGAAGGAAAGTCCCTCCTTTTCACCTATGGATGGATTCACGAAATCAAGGCTAGTGATACCGATACATAAGCCCTTTTCGTTGATGCCATCAAATCGTCCGATATGAAATAGTGAGAATCCCATATGACTGTAGCTGCCTTCTGCTTGCTCAACTATATATGAGAATTCATCTTCAAAAGAGTATTCATAACTTTGACCGATATAAGCATGGCCGTTTTCAGTTAAACATCGGTCGATACCAAAAACTGAGCATGCACAAGGTTTTTCAATACCCATACCATTAAGCAAGAGCTTATGCAAATGATTTAGCGGTACTTGTAAGCCATCTGCTAATCCTCTCACCTCGTCTCCAAGACCAGGATCAATTTGATTTAAATAATTGCATCTCTTTTCTGCTTTTTCAAGTGTTAATTCAAGTATTTCTGTTTTGTTAGGAAGTTCTAAGGGAGAGGTCAACCATTCAACATAAGGTTTATTTTGTTCGTATAGTATTGCTCCTGATTGTTTACCAATATCATAGTGTGTGCCCTTAAGAACTAATTTCTGATAGACTACGTTCTGATTCATATTTACCTCCACTAATTGTTTGATAGTTGATTGCATAATGTGTATATATACATAATAGGAGAGTAATTCATTATAGTCTTGACTTTTCTTGCCAAAATCTGTCCGTAATAGCTTGATTTGTAGTTATCTGGTAAATTTAATTGAATAACCTTATTGATTATGATATATTAGTTGATATTAGGTATGTAAGCTGATATGGAGGTGAGAATACAATGAATGTTACAATAGAATGGAATGATACTGGACAATAATACCGGTGTATCCGAGGTCCCCCTTTCTATGGAATCAGAAAGTTTAATTATTGAAAGGAAGGACATAGGATATGAATGCAAAGTTATTTTTTATTTACAAGTTATTAAAGGATTTAGTACCAATATATCCGGTATATTTACTTCTGTTTGAGTCCAAGGGATTATCACTTTCACAGATTTCTTTATTGCTTGCCATCTGGTCGATAGCGGTTGTACTGCTTGAAGTGCCTACTGGTATTTTAGCAGATTATTGGAATAGGAAAAACATGATTCTCATTGGAGGGTTATGCAAGGCAGCCTGTTATATTATTTGGTTTTTCTCAGAAGGATTTGTACTTTATGCTTTAGGTTTTATCTTATGGGGCATTAGTGGATCATTTTGTTCAGGCTCTGAAGAAGCACTGTTGTTTGATAACCTGAAATTACACGGGCAAGAAGAAAGCTTTGACAGGGTATATGGCAAAGGGAACTTTTATGCCAATCTTGGTGTAGCTCTATCATGCTTAATGGGTGGTTTTCTTTCTTCTCTAATCACCTTTAAGGGTGTGCTTATCCTTTCTGCATTATTTGTGCTGATTTCCACCTTTTTTGCATCTAAACTCAAAGAAGTAAACTATTTTAGGATACAAAAAGATGAAAACCAGGGTAAAGATAGTTCTCGTCCATTAGCTACAATCATTGATGCAGCTGCTTTTTGTGTTAAGAATAAGCTACTGTTAACGGTTGTTCTTATGCTTGTGCTAGTGATAGGCACTGCAGGCATTATTGATGAATACGACTCGTTGATTGCCCAAAGCTATGGTTTAAACATTGAGCTAATAGGTGTATGGATTAGCATTCGGTATGCACTGGAGGCGTTAGGTGGAAGATTTGCATACCGTTATAAGCAGTTATTCTTAAAAATAGGTATAAAGAAAGAGTTTTATTCGATATTCTTACTATGCTTTTTTGCAGGAATTTGTTTAGCAGTTTCGATATCGATACATAGTATAGCCTTAGTGCCACTATATGGGTTGTTTTTTATGTTTATGGCTTCCGCAGGAGTCCTTCAGGAGGAATATCTTCAGAAAAGAATTGAGGAACAGGGGCGTTCAACGGTGCATTCTATCATATCATTACTACATAACCTTTATGGAATTGCATTTTTTAGTGTGTTTGCCCTTGTAATATCAGGTTCAAGCATTCAACTTACGATTACAATTATTGCATTTTACATCGTCATTCTCAGTGTAGTATTATGTCTAAAATACTGGGGAATTACAAAAAATAAATAATTTGCTTGAATATATGTACATTTCATACAGACACAGTTGCTTGTAACCTAAAGAATCCGATAAAGGATGCACGGTTGTAGGAATATCCAGATGGGAAGAGATGCACTAGACATATTACTTGTTTGGTGCATCTTGCTTTATTACTTGGTTAGAAATGGAACCAAGGTAGTTGTAAGACGATATCAGGCACAAGATATGAAAGAGCAGGATAAAAAAATTGTATATCATATGGTATAATCTTTCATGTGTGACTATATGGAATAGTGACGAATAGACATTACCGGAGGAAATTGAAATTGAATCAACAGAAAGACAAGAATAAACATCTCTTTCGAAAGGTACTTTTAGGCATCCTTGCTGTATTTTTAGTCCTTGGTATCGCCAGCTTTATCTATATCAAGGATTACTATCATGCTGATTACGTAGCAATAGATGAGTATCGAGTAAAGACAGGATATAAGATTCCAACAGAAACGTTAGAAAATGGTTACAAGGTCTATGCTCCAGAGGGTGCAACCACAGGGCTTATCTTCTACCCTGGTGGTAAAGTGGAATACACTTCGTATGAACCTCTTATGGAAACCTGTGCAAGTTACGGTATCCTCTGCATTTTAGTAGAGATGCCTGGAAATTTAGCCATTTTTGATAGGAATGCAGCGGATGGATTACAAGAACAGTATCCCAAGATAACCTCTTGGTATATCGGAGGCCATTCATTAGGGGGTGCTATGGCAGCTTCTTATGTTGCAGATCGTGAAGAAAGTTTTGATGGCTTGATTTTACTAGGTGCATACTCGACAAAAGACCTTACAGACACAGACCTTCATGTACTTTCCATTTATGGCAGTGAAGATCAAGTTCTAAATCGTATAAAATACGAAGAGTATAAACCATATCTTCCAACTGACTATCAGGAAGTTATCATAGAGGGCGGGTGCCATGCTGGATTTGGCATGTATGGAGTACAGAATGGCGATGGAACGCCAACGATTACGAATGAAGAACAGATTACACAGACTGCACAGCAGATTTTGAATATGATAGAGATGAATTTGAACGAATAAAAGAAAAGGAATAGAAGTGATAGAAAGAATAGAAGGAATAGAGGGGACGAATATGTTAGAGATTTTTTCGATGACACAAGGACATGAACATTGGGAAGAAACGATTGCTTTTGCGGAAAATTGTTCATGGAAGGCAGGCAAGTTTTTAGCTGAATCGATGAGACAAAATGATTTTCTTGAATGGGAGAGAGTTTTTACGGTATACGATGATGGAAAAATTGCTGGGTACTGTACGTTCACAGAAAAAGATGAACTACCTGAAATATATAATTTTTCACCATTTATAGGATTTGTCTTTATAGATGAGGAACACAGAGGAAAGAGGATTTCCGAGGTACTAATTCAAAATGTTATTCGATATGCGAAAGAACTTGGTTATGATGAGATCTATATTATGAGTGGAGAGATTGGTCTATATGAGAAATATGGATTTGTAAAAATTGGAGATTGTGAAACAATTTATGGTACTACTGACCAATTATTTAAAAGAACTACAGAAGTGTAATAAAGATAATTCTTATTCGTTGTTATTTGAAAATCATCCGATGAGGTTAAGACGGTTTCATATTAATTTGGAATATAACAACGGTTTAAGTTGTAAAGGCAGATGAAATGCAGACATTACGTTGCAATCATCTGCTTTTTTACATTAAAAGGGAAAAATAGTGTTGATTTTTAAACATTGATATGATATATTGTCATGGGCTTACAATTATTACTAATTATTTCAATATTAAGGAGGAATTTATGAAACAAAAAAACAGAAGATTTATAAGACTTGCTACAATACTCATATTGTGCACTATTCTAATCTCTGTATTTCCGATAATGGAATCATCTGCCCAAGCAGCCAATGAGCCATCCATAAAAGTAGAAGCTTACAATGGAAATACAACAAAAATAAACAATACGCTTTTTCCTTGGTTTAAAATAACCAATACAGGGAATGCAGATATCCCTTTAACAGATATTAGTGCTAGATATTACTACACAATTGATGGTATAAAGCCGCAAAAATTCTGGTGCGACTGGTGCAGTAAGGGTGATATTAGTATGGTATCAGGAAAATTTGTTATGCTTGAATCCACTCAGGATACGATTGATACATATTTTGAAATTGGGTTTATTAATACAAACAGTATACTTAAACCTGGTGAAAGTGTCGAAGCACATATCCGTATTGCGAAGGAGGATTGGAGTACATATAATCAAGAGAACGATTTTTCATTCAATAGTTCAGCCAACACTTATGTGGCTCAGGATAAGATTGTTGGTTTAATTAAAGAGAATCTTGTATGGGGAAATAACCCGATTACTGATGTTAATGACACAATCAACAAAGGTAGTCTGGAGGGACGAATTAAAGATGCTGTCAAACATATTGATATTTCTGGTGCAAAGATCAGTCTTTATAAAGAAACATCTTTAGGATATGAGAAGGTATCTAGTACAATCTCTGATTCGGAAGGACTTTACAAAATTTCACTTCCTATTGGCGAATACAAGGCAGTAGTAGAAAAAGATAATTATATCTCAGCTGTTAATTATTTAAAGATTCAGGAAGGAATTACAACATACAGCCCTGAGTTACAAATTGTCAGTGATGAGTACGCTGGACTTGGTACAGCATCAGGAACTGTTAAAAATGCCTTTACTGGACTAGGTATCG
>JAEXOU010000024.1 GCA_023439125.1 Bacillota bacterium
GTCGCCGACACCCGCGGCATCGACCTGATCATCATCGGCTCGCGCGGCTCGGGAGCCCTGGCCGGGCTGCTGGTCGGCAGCCAATCCCAAAAAGTGATCAGCCTGGCCAAATGCCCCGTCATGGTGATCAAATAGCGTTAACGGAAGTGCATCTTTCGGGTATAATGGTCGCAACGCCCCCGTAGCTCAATTAGGACAGAGCGCCTGACTTCGAATCAGTAGGTTGTGGGTTCGAGTCCCGCCGGGGGCGCCACCATATGTGGGGGTTCGGAGAGATCCGGCCCCCACATTTACTAGATCAAAGGCTTTTTTCCAGAACTTGTTCATAAATTATGCGACTCTTCCTGCAATTTGCCTGCAATTAATTTAAAGGTCAAAAACCTTGGATGCTGGCCGTTCCGCCGGCTTCGTTGGGCCCACCGGCGGAAGAGCGGGGCCGCCCGCGACCAATCCCTCGATGATTTGCGTAGCCTCTCCCTGCATCGAAGGAACTACATGAGAATAAGTTTCAAGCGTGATACGAATATCCTTATGGCCCAACCGCTCGCTGACAACCTTCGGGTGAACATTGGCCAGAAGCAGGAGGGTTGCGCAAGTGTGCCGGATGTCATGGAAACGAATGATCGGTAAGCCTGCCTTCTTGGTCAGCTTTCGAAAGTCCTTGATCATGTTATTCGGATCGACCGGATTACCTACCAGGTTAGGAAACACCAAATCAAGTTCTTGCCATTTTGCCGCGTTGATCACTTTTTGCATGGTTACCTTTTGTCGCTGCTGCTTCAACCGCTTCACCGTCTCCGGCCCGATTGGGATGAGTCTTCTGCTCTTGTCGGTTTTTGGAGCCTTGAAGACGTACCTTGGCTCCCCTTCTTGGGGATGGTCCAGCCATTGGAGCTGGTGGCTGATCGAGATATGTCCGTTGGCTTCATCTAAGCCAACATCGGACCATAACAGGCCGAGCAGTTCTCCTTCTCTCATGCCAGTCACAAGCGCCAGGTAGTAAAGATGTTCATACCAACTTCCTTCAGCCGTGCGCAAAAAAGTGTGGGTTTCATCTCTGGTCCAAGTTGGTCCCCTCTTTGGTTCATAAACAATCTTAAATCCTGCCTTTGCAGGATTATTGGTAATAATTCTTCTTGCAACCAGATAAGCAAAAAACTTGTGCAGGGTCGTCAAAATATATTTCTGGGTGCGCAGGCCAAGGTTTTTCGCCTTCGCCGCATTCAGAATGGCATCGACGTGCTCTGGACGAAAATCCATCACTTTTTGACGGGGCTTGATGTAAGGCAGGATATGCAGTCGAGTCACCTCGCCGTAGCGGGCATAGGTTTTGGGCTGCCAGGAGTCCTTTCCATTTTCCAGCCATTTGCTCAACCCGTCCACAACAGTCAACCGGCTGCCATCGCTCGTCAGGCCGGCATCCACCTGGTTTTGCATGTCCCGAACCCATTTCAACGCAGCAGTGCGGGTTTCAAAAGTCTTGGTGACCCGTTTGCCATCCACGCTGACCTGGGCCTCCCACTTGCCCCGATCCTTTCGCTCGCGTATGGAACCTTCGTTGTTGCCGCGCCTTGAATTCTTTGGTTGATCTGTCATGGTCTCTCCTGCACTTCTTATAAAGTCATTATCTGTTCGCAATTATGAACATACACGAGTATATTTTGAGCCGATAGGAATGTCAAGCTATGCCCCATGTAAGTCGTAAACCTTCACCTCAGAAAACCGCACCCTTGATAAAAACGGTCAAAAGTTTTATGGAAGCAAGGAATTTATCCTTGCGAAAAACAGCACTCGGCATTGGGATCGGTGCTTCCCATCTTTCAGAGATATTGAATGGTGAAAAGGTACCCGATGCCGGCGTGTGCAATGCCATCGCCGACTTCCTGGGCATTCCGCGCGTCCAGGCCTACGGGCTGGCCGGCTGGCTGAACCTGGACGAACAAGACGATCCGGCTGTGACGACCCTCCTGGCTCCTTTCGCCAGCTCCCCCGAACAACTTGCCCAACTGAAATGGATCTATTTCAGCATCGGTGATCGAACCGCCCGTGAAGACTTCCTCCAGTGGATGCAGCAGCGCTAGCATCCCCACGCCTTACAACTCGGTGGTCAGGTTCGAGCGGATAAACTTCTCGAGGTCCTGCATGCGGATGCGCTTCGCCCGGCCAAACTGCACAGCCGGTAAAATCCCCTCATTGATCAGCGCGTACAAATGAGACGTTGAAACCTTCGTTATTGCCGACACTTCCTCTATGGTCAGCAGACGAGGAAGATTTGCTTCGGCTATTGGGTTGATGTTCTGCATTTTCCCTCCAAATAATGAAATAAGAATTTGGATGTGAACTCTATATGGTCGTTCAAATTCAATGCTATAATAGCACCAGAAAAACAAAGAGTCAAGCATAAATGCAAAAATAGCACTAATTCCGCATGGAGAAACAAATGGAAACACCCTTTGCAAAAGCAAAACGTCAGGCACTCAACGCCGAGCTCGATCTAGACACACTCATCCAGCGAATCACTCGGTTGCTTGAATTGCGCAACGAATCCCTCCGCGAAGCGGCGCTTCGATCCGGGCTCGACCACCAGGCCTTGCGCCGCATCATGGGCGGTCAACGCCCCAACATGATTGCCTGCATCCTTCTGGCGGATCATTTTGGCCTCAACCCGAACGATTTTTTAAAGCTGGCCGGTTGGCCCACGCTCAAGGCATTTGATATCCAAATTTCCAGCGCAGAAAACTTACCCGTGGAGGCAGTGGAGGTTGCCAAAGATATCGCCAGGATAGACAATCCGAGAGAGCGAAGCGAAATATGTGCAGCAATCCGAACATTGCTGGCGAAATATTTTAGGGAATAAAGGGCACCGCATATTTGATTGATCAGCGTGCGGATTTAAGAGATCAGGCAGACAGCGCAAAATCTATTCAGCGAGGATACCATGTGGATCATTGACCCAAACGATCTGGACAAAAGAGAATGGCTGCCCGTGCAAAACGGCGCGCTAAAAATCGCCGTTGAATTTGACGCTTCCGAACCCGGTTACGAAGACAACATCAAGATGGCGTTCACCGAAGATTGCCCGCCGGAGTTTGCTTTTTTCAAAGCGGATGAAAGCTCTTTTGGGTTGACTTCCGCCGAGGCGCGCAAGCTGGCGCAGTGGTTGAATGAAGCTGCGGATCGGAATGATCGGTGGATGGCGGGCAGAGCAGAAAACTAACGGGCGAAAGTTTCCTTCTTACAATTCTCCCCCCCTTCCTTCCCCTCATTCTTTGCTATACTATACTCACCCCCGCCGGTCACGACCGGGGCCGGGCGAGACCATCACACCACAGGGGATTGCATGCCAAAACAGAAAAACGCAAAAAGCCAGAATGGCAACGGCGGCACGCTGGGAATTGAAAACGAACTTTGGGAGGCCGCCGACAAGCTCCGCGGCCACCTCGATGCTGCCGATTACAAGTCGGTGGTGCTGGGGCTGATCTTCCTCAAGTACGTCTCGGACATGTTCGAGCTGGTCCGCGCGCGGGTGGAAGCCGAGGGCCTGGACGACCCCGAGGACCGCGACGTGTACCTGGCCGAGCGCGTCTTTTGGGTGCCGCGCGAGGCTCGCTGGAAGCTGCTGCAGGACAGCGCCAAGCAGGAGTCCATCGGCAACCTCATCGACCAGGCCATGGAGGCCATCGAGCGCGACAACCCCACCCTGAAAGGCATGCTGCCGGGCAACTACGGGCGCGCCACGCTGGACAAGCGCCGCCTGGGCGACCTGGTGGACCTGGTGAGTAACAAGATCAACTTTGCCGACGAGGACAGCCGCAAGCAGGACACCCTCGGGCGGGTGTACGAGTACTTCCTCTCGCAGTTCGCCAGCCAGGAAGGGCGCAAGGGCGGCGAGTTCTACACCCCGCGCTCGGTGGTGCGCGTGCTGGTGGAGATGCTCTCGCCCTACAAGGGCCGCGTCTTCGACCCCTGCTGCGGCTCGGGCGGCATGTTCGTGCAGAGCGAGAAGTTCGTCGAGGCTCACGGTGGGCGGATTGGGGATCTCTCGGTCTACGGGCAGGAGTCCAACCCCAACACCTTCAAGCTGGCCAAGATGAACCTGGCCATTCGCGGCATCGAGGGCGATTTGGGCAAGCAGCCCGCCGATTCGTTCCACAACGACCAGCACCCCGACCTGAAAGCCGACTACATCCTGGCCAACCCGCCCTTCAACATGAGCGATTGGGGCGGGGACGGGCTGCGCGAGGACAAACGCTGGAAATACGGCAAGCCGCCGGTGAACAACGCCAACTTTGCCTGGGTTCAGCATTTCATTCACCACCTCTCGCCCAGCGGCACGGCGGGGTTTGTGCTGGCCAACGGGAGCATGTCCAGCAACACCAGCGGCGAAGGCGACATCCGCAAGGCCATCATCGAGGCCGACCTGGTGGACTGCATGGTGGCCCTGCCCGGCCAGTTGTTCTACAGCACCCAGATCCCGGTGTGCTTGTGGTTCCTGACTCGCAACAAGCTCCCCTCGCCCTCCGGGAGAGGGGTTGGGGGTGAGGAAGTCCGCGACCGCCGCGGCCAGACCCTCTTCATCGACGCGCGCAAGCTGGGCACGCTCACCGACCGCGTGCACCGCGACCTGACCGAGGCCGACATTGCCCAAATCGCCGGGACCTACCACGCCTGGAAACATACGGTCAGCGACGAGCGCCGCCCCTACGCGGATGTGGCGGGATTTTGCAAATCGGTGACGCTGGAGGAAATTCGCGCGCAGGGCTATGTGCTGACGCCGGGGCGCTACGTGGGCATCGAGGAGCAGGAAGACGATGGCGAACCCTTCGAGGAAAAGATGGCGCGGCTGACGAGCGAGCTTTCAGAGATGTTCAAACGCTCGCACGAACTGGAAGACGAAATCCGAAAAAGGCTGGGGGCGATTGGGTATGACCTTTAGGACATCGACTATTGGAAAAATTGCTTCTGTGCAAACGGGGCCGTTTGGAAGTCAACTACACAATAAGGATTATGTCCTGACTGGTACTCCGATTGTTACCGTCGAACATTTAGGGCAACGGAAAATGAGCCGCGAGAACTTGCCTTGCGTCTCCGAGGCAGATACGAAGAGACTTTCCAAATACAAACTGAAATATGGCGATTTGGTATTCAGTCGTGTTGGTTCGGTCGATAGGTGCTCATGGGTGGGTGATGAAGAGGACGGTTGGTTATTTTCAGGACGCTGCTTACGTGTTCGGCCGAACAACCCCTTAGAAATCTATCATAAGTACCTTTACTACTTCTTCTGCCTAGATTCGACCAAGGACTATGTCCGAAATGTTGCTGTCGGCGCGACAATGCCTTCAATAAACACCCGTTTGCTGTCCGAGGTTTCAATATCCTTTCCAAGCATTGAGGAACAAAGGCAAATCGGGGACGCGCTTTCTGCACTCGACGATCGAATCGAGGTTAACCGGGCGATAAATCATCATTTAGAGCAGATGGCGCAAGCAATTTTCAAGTCGTGGTTCGTGGACTTTGATCCTTGGAGTGGTGACCAACCTTCTGATTGGCGAGAAGGTACACTCAGTGAAATCGCCAATATAACAATGGGGCAATCGCCTGATGGGGCCAGTTATAACGAGGTAGGACTTGGGTCTGTCTTTTATCAGGGTTGCGCTGATTTTGGTTCTCGCTTTCCTTCCCGTCGGTTGTTCACAACGCAACCAAAACGTATGGCGGTGAAAGGAGATGTGCTTATTAGTGTTCGCGCCCCTGTCGGCGACTTAAATGTGGCTTTTGAGCATTGTTGCCTCGGTCGTGGCTTGGCGGCTATTCAGAGCATCAGTGGTTGTCAGTCGTTCATTCTTTATACAATGCTCTCCCTGAAACAGCATTTGGATAGGTTTAACAGCGAAGGCACGGTGTTCGGCTCTATCAATAAGAATGATATGGCAAATCTACCTGTGCTTATCCCCACTGAGGATGTTATCCGGCAATATGAAGAACTAGTACGTCCGATGGATGATGCCATCGAAGCGAATTATGCGGAAAGCTGTAATCTCCAATCTACCCGCGATTCCTTGCTTCCCCGCCTGATGTCCGGTGAGATATCCGTTGCGGATGTAGACGCTAAATGATGATTTATCGCGGTGTTGTTAGCGATTTTGTCATCTATCGCGCTCAGAGTGCGCCCGATTTTGATTTGATCCTCTATTGGCGGCGCAAGAAACTCAGTATCGTTTAAAACGCTCTGTTGAACGCGTTGCCGGCCTGAACTGCCCACCATAGACTTAATCGCTATGTCTCGCATGAACGGACTCGTCGCCAAATAGTAAATAAAATCCTTATCACTGACACCAGGCTTTGCCCGCAGTACGATAAATTCTGTCGAACCGAAGCCGACCTCGCCATCCTCAAGGATATTGATCTGAGCGGTCTTGCCATTTTCAAGGCACGGTGTAATCCGCGCCATCAGTGTGTCACCATTTCGGAACTTCGAGCCCCCTTTAAAAGACGCGACCTCAAAAGCGGGTATGTTCCGAGCAAAAGGCTGCAATTGCTCCATTGCCACTTTCTTCGCCATCGCGCCAACTGGGATGCTTTCACGTGGGTTGAAGTCCAAAAAATCTTTGGCTTTTACGAGTTCCCAATCCTCCATATTAGCCACCTCCTTATCCTATAAATTTCCTGTGCGAATTTTTAACATTGGCCTGATTCACCATCGCATAATGCATGGTCGTATCGATCTTAACATGGCCAAGCAATCGCTGCACTTGTTCGATAGGCATTCCCTTGTCTATGGCTCGCGTGGCAAGCGTGCGCCGGAACTTGTGCGGGTGAACCTTCTGCATATCGGCCCGCTTGCCAATTTTGCGGAGCCGTGTTTCCACGCCGCCTATCAGCAGCCGCTCACGGGGCATAATCAGCGATACGAACAGCGCAGGATTGTCGTCGCTCCGGCTGTCGAGATAGTTCTGCAGATGTATTTTCGTGCGGGCATCAAAGTATACCACCCGCTCGCTGCTGCCTTTTCCGAACACCACACACTCCCGCTCGTGGAAACTGATATCCTCCCGGTTGAGTTGTACCAGTTCACCAACACGCATCCCCGTGGATGTGAGCAGGTCAATCATCGCCAAATCGCGGATTTCCTCGCAAGCATCCCGAAGCAGTTCCAAGCCCTCATCAGAAAAAGTGTCCTTGATCGTCTTTTCGGTCTTGATTTTATGAATACGCCGCATAGGACTTTTTAGGATATAGTCCTCATCTTCAAGCCATCCGAAGAAACTGGAGAAAATCCGGCGCATATTATCAATTGTAACCCTACTTGAGCTATGATCATTCTGATAATTCGCCAAATAACCTCGCAGATCGTCGGTGCTGATTTCTCGCACCGGCTTACCCAGTTCGCCGAGCATTTTCCGGATGGTGGAACTGTAGTATTTCAACGACTTTTCTGAGCAACCCTCAACTCTTTTTGCGGCGATGAATGCGTTGTGGAGTTCGCCACTCTCGACGTCTTCAGGCGGGGAAGTATTTTGTCGCTCTGCAACCTCTACGCCATGGAGGTGGTAGGTCAATACCCTCCGAAGCTCTTCTAGTTGTGCCGTGGTGAGCACAGATGCCATGCTTGCTTGAATATCCGTAATCAGCCTGTCCTTCATTGCTCCTCCTGCCTTTTGGATTGATTCTCGCTTAGGAAGGATGAGAGGTAAATCATCATTTAGCATCTACATCCGCAACGGATATCTCGCCGGACATCAGGCGGGGTAGAAGCGCGTCGCGTAGATCAGCAAGACGAGCGGATTCTTTCAGGTTATTGAGTATAGCCTTATAGATGGGTGCAACTTTCTCCTCGAAAACCCATACACTCTCGACGGACGGAGCGGGAACAATCTCACTCTCGAAATCTCGTGTGACGATTGCGTCGAACACAGCCCCACTTGCCTTATGTTTTAAGCTCTCAACAGTTTCTAATGCCAGGTGATAAACGAAATGTTGTCCATACCCGGCATTGCCTACAAGCGCATAGCAAGATTGATTCATCGCCATTGGAGCACCTGCCATAGCGAGTTTACCTACTGTACCTCGTGCTGTAACAAACACGGTATTCACCGGGTAAAGCCTACTGTTGCAATTGTTCAAGCCTGATTCAGTGAGGGATTTTTCCGTTGTCAGCACATACGTTGCAATAGCGTCTTTAGGCGTGAAGAATGGTATCGTACCATTCCAATATTTAGCAGTGTTGGTTTGGGGTGTGCCACCACCCAACACCTGCGCAATGGAAGTAAACGGCTTTGTTGG
The DNA here is from genome assembly GCA_023439125.1 of Bacillota bacterium. Classification (GTDB taxonomy): domain Bacteria; phylum Bacillota; class Clostridia; order Lachnospirales; family Lachnospiraceae; genus Lachnoclostridium. The sequence continues at coordinate 8,284 of JAEXOU010000024.1, forward strand.
CTCAAATTCCATGAACCATGACTTAAAAATTGCCTGTGCCATCTGCTCTAAATGATGATTTACCGTTTAGCAATCTTGAGTATATAATTGCTTGTGGGGAAATTGATCCATGCGACTCTTTACCGAATCGGTAATCGAACAAGCCACCCACGATTGGCTCGGAGAACAGGACAACCTGACTGCATTAGGGTATGCGGTTGTACTCAATTATGTTGGACCAACCCTGGCGAACATGCGCGATGTGCTGCTGCCAAAGTTCCTGCGGCGGGAAGTTAGGGTGAAGGATGTGAGGCGATAAATTGAATCCAGAATTATTATTTTATACAAATGATTTGTCAGCGGTATTTCAGAAACAAGAACAATCTGCCATTAAGGCACTTGATGCATTTGATGCAGACCGATTACTCAATACTATTGCGGACGATTTGACCGCATACTTTTTTGAGGAATATAAAATTCTCTCGATAATAATCCATCCAGATCAAGTATCCATAGATCAATGCGAGGTAAAAATTGACGTGAGCAAAGACCCGATGAGGCGTATTTTTGATAGGTCAGAACCTTTCTATCTCAATGGTACACGCATCACTTTCTACATTCCATTTGAGGGAGATAGAAATTTGTTTTTTTGCCGTGCATCAACATTTTCTCTAAATCCCCCCAGAGCCATTATTACAAGCAGCGAAGTACAATTTCTCTATGAGGTTCTTGATCATAATGCAGAACAAGTGAGAGACACATTTAATTTCGATCTACAACGTTTAGGACAGAATCTTGGATGGATTGAGCACGATGTAACTCAATTCAATGATCAACTTTTGCCAAGAATTCGCGATCGTGTGGAAGAGCGTCGAAAGAAAATATTAAATGATCGTGGATTGGTTGGATCAATAGGGTTTCCTCTGCGACAGAGAGTTGATAATGCAAAAACACTCCCCCCATTAGTGCGCAAAAAAATTCACCCCCTTCCTTTAGCAACTACAAAACCATTTGAGCCGGAACCTTCGCTTGATACAGCAGAATACGAGCAAATCCTTTCAATTATTTCTAACATGGTTTTGGTGATGGAAAGAAGCCCAAGTGCATTTCGTACCATGAAAGAAGAGGATTTACGCCAACACTTCCTTGTCCAGCTAAATGGCCAATATGAGGGTCAAGCTACCGGAGAAACTTTCAATTATCAAGGAAAGACAGATATTCTCATACGTGTACGCAATAAAAATATATTTATCGCGGAATGCAAATTCTGGAAGGGCGAAAAAGCATTTCTAGAAACCATTAATCAATTGCTTGGGTACACACAATGGCGCGACACCAAAACGGCTATTTTAGTATTCAATCGAAACCGGAGATTTAGTGAAGTGGTAAATGCAATCCCTGAGATAACGAAAAAACATCCTAACTATAGACGACAACTCCCTAATGGCAGAGAAACTCAGAGCAGATATATATTTCATCAAGTTGATGACCCTAACCGCGAATTAACTCTTACAATTATGGCATTTGACGTTCCTGGCAATGATTAATTTCACCGAATCCGTAATCGAACAAGCCGCCATCGACTGGCTCCAATCCCTGGGCTACGAATATGCCTTTGGGCCCGAAATTGCCTTCGACGGAGCGCGCCCCGAGCGCGGCGACTACCAGGAACCGCTCCTCCTGGGCCGCCTGCAGGCCGCCATTGCCCGCCTCAACCCAACCCTGCCGGCTCCGGCCCTGGACGAAGCCCTGCGCAAGGTCACCCACCTGGGCCAGCCCTCCCTGCTGCTCAACAACCACGCCTTCCACCACCTTATGGTCAACGGCATCGAGGTCGAGTTCAAGCGCAGCAGTCCAGAGGACAAGAATAAAGACGGGCGCATGGTCAGCGGGCGGGCTTACGTAGTGGACTTCGACCACCCCGAAAATAACGACTGGCTGGTGGTCAACCAGTACACCTTGGAGGCTGCGCACCAGAACGGCAAGGTCAACCGCCGGCCCGACGTGGTCATCTTCCTCAACGGCCTGCCCCTGGCGGTCATCGAGTTGAAGAACGCGGCGGATGCAAACGCCACCATCGGCGCGGCCTACAACCAATTGCAAACCTACAAGCAAGACATTCCCGCCCTGTTCCACACCAACGAACTGCTCATCATCTCCGACGGCCTGAATGCCCGCGTGGGCTCGCTGACCGCCAACAGGGAATGGTTCCTGCCCTGGAAGACCATCGAAGGCGAGAACACCGCGCCAGCCGCCCTCACTGAGCTGGAGGTGCTGCTCAAAGGCATGTTCGAGAAGCGCCGCTTCCTGGACCTGCTGCGCTACTTCATCGTCTTCGAGCAGGAGCGCGGCGCGCCCACCCTCAAGAAAATTGCCGGTTATCACCAGTTCCACGCGGTCAATTACGCCCTGGAAGAAACCCTGCGCGCCTCTCGTGCGGTCGGGGCGGGCCTTGCGCCTGCCTCAAGCCTGGGTGAGTTGAAGGGCGTATACCAGACCCAACCCATGAAAGGCGGCGAAACCGGCGACCACCGCATCGGCGTCATCTGGCACACCCAGGGCTCAGGCAAGAGTCTGACCATGGCCTTTTACACGGGGCGGCTGGTGCTGCATCCGGCCATGCAAAACCCCACCATCATCGTTCTCACCGACCGCAACGACCTCGACGACCAGCTCTTCGGCACCTTCTCGCGCTGCTCAGAAGTCCTGCGCCAGTCGCCCGAGCAGGCCACCAGCCGCGAAGACCTGGCCGAAAAACTCAGGGGGCGCATCGCGGGCGGGGTGTTCTTCACCACCATCCAGAAGTTTATGCCGAGCGGAGCGAGTGGCGAATCGGGCGGGCCGCTCTCCGACCGCCACAACATCGTGGTCATCGCCGATGAGGCCCACCGCAGCCAGTACGATTTCATCGACGGCTATGCCCGCCACATGCACGACGCCTTGCCCAATGCTTCGTTCATCGGTTTCACCGGCACGCCCATCGAGCAGGCAGACGCCAACACCCGGGCCGTGTTCGGCAATTACATCAGCATATACGACATCCAGCAGGCGGTGGAAGACGGGGCCACGGTCAAGATCTACTACGAAGGCCGCCTGGCCAAGCTGGAGCTGGACGAACAAGAAAAACCCAAGATCGACCCCGAGTTCGACGAGGTGACCGAGGGCGAAGAGCTGGAGAAAAAGGAAAAGCTCAAGACCAAGTGGGCCGCCCTGGAAGCCATCGTCGGCACCGAAAAGCGCATCGGCCTGGTGGCCAAAGACATCGTTGACCACTTCGAGCAGCGCCTGGAGGCCATGGACGGCAAGGCCATGATCGTGTGCATGTCGCGGCGCATCTGCGTGGATCTGTACAACGCCATCGTCCAACTGCGCCCAGGCTGGCATTCCGGGGATGATCGTCAGGGCGCGATCAAGGTAGTGATGACCGGCAGCGCCGCAGACCCGCTGGAATGGCAGCAGCACGTGCGCAACAAGGCCCGCCGCGAAGAGCTGGCCAAGCGATTCAAGGCCCCTGCCGACCCGTTCAAAATTGTCATCGTGCGCGACATGTGGCTGACCGGCTTCGACGTGCCCCCGCTGCACACCATGTACATCGACAAGCCCATGCAGGGGCACGGGCTGATGCAAGCCATTGCGCGGGTCAACCGCGTGTATAAAGACAAGCCCGGCGGCCTGATCGTCGATTACCTGGGCCTGGCCTACCACCTGCAGAAAGCGCTAGCCGCTTACACCGAGGCCGGCCATCCCGCCGAAACGCCCAACCAGGAAGAAGCGGTCAACGAACTGCTCAAGCGTTACGAGATCTGCAAAGGTATTTTCCACGGCTTCGACTGGTCCAGATTCTTCACAGGCAGCGCGGCGGAGCGGCTGACCCTGATTAAGGCCGCCTTAGAGCACGTCCTGACACTAGAGGATGGAAAGGTACGACTGCTCAAAGCCGTCAAAGAGCTCTCGCTGGCCTTTGCCCTGGCCGTGCCCGATCCGCGCGCCCTGGCCATCCGCGAAGACGTGGCCTTTTTCCAGGCGGTGCGAGCGGCCCTTGTCAAGAACACGGTGGACGGAGAGCGCAGCGCCGAAGACATGGAGCAGGCCATCCGCCAAATCCTTTCGCGGGCCGTGGCCGCCAGCGACGAGGTCATCGACATCTTTGCCGCCGCCGGGTTGAAGAAACCCGAGATTTCGATCCTTTCGGACGAGTTCCTGGCCGAAGTGAAGGACATGCCACAGAAGAACCTGGCCATCGAACTGCTGCGCAAGCTGCTCAACGACGAGCTGAAGCTGCGCATGAAGAAGAACCTGGTGCAGTCGCGCTCCTTCACCGAACTGCTCGAGCGCACCATCCGCTCATACCAGAACCGCACACTTGAGTCGGCCGAGGTCATCGCCGAGTTGATCAAGCTGGGCCGGGACATTCGCGAGGCCCAGAAGCGGGGCGAAAAACTCAACCTGACCGAAGACGAGATCGCCTTCTACGATGCGCTGGAGGTCAACGACAGCGCGGTGAAGCTGCTGGGGGATGAAGAGCTCAGGGCCATTGCCCGCGAGCTGGTGGACACCGTGCGCAAGAACACCACCATCGACTGGACCGTGCGCGAAACCGTGCGCGCCAAGCTGCGCGTGATGGTCAAGCGGATTCTGCGCAGTCACGGCTACCCGCCCGACAAGCAAGAGAAAGCCACCCAGACCGTGTTGGAGCAGGCCGAGGCCATCGCCAGGGATTGGGCGGGGTAGGGTGGGGAATGGATGTCAAAATTCTTCCGGGCGTCAATATTCCTAAAAGTAGGCTGATTATTTCCGGGGGCAAACATGCGTGTTACCGTTACATCAATCATCAAACAAATCAGTCAGAATCTGAGAGACCGTTACAAATCTGGTTTTCCAATCGTCAAAGAGCTCATCCAAAATGCGGATGACGCATACGCATCCCGGATTGACCTAATCCTGGTTCAGGGCGGATTAGATGCACCCCACCCCTTGCTGCGAGGCCCGGCGCTAGTCGTAATCAACAACGGTGAATTCACCGAAGAGCACGGCGAGGCGATCAACTCGATAGGTTACTCCAGCAAAACAGGTAATCAATATGCAATTGGACGTTATGGGTTGGGTTTAAAAAGCATCTTCCATTTATGCGAAGCGTTTTTCTTTATTAGTACTCTGGACAAATCGCTACATATTGTCAATCCATGGGCTGAACCAGATGGCAAAGACAAGGAACACGATCCCATGTACCCAGAGTGGGATCAGATCAGCTCGAAAGATAACCAAGCAGTACTGAACCAAATCCAGAAATTCACTCAAGAAACATCTCGATTCTTATGCCTTTGGATTCCATTAAGGCAAGAAGCCCATTTTGATCGCCGTCACCCGATTATTCGCGAACTACCGGGAAAACAACCGGATATAGACTTATATGAGCTCCTGCAACCCACGGGTGACCATACACCTGATCTTGAGATCCAGATAAGTCGTTTATTACCTCAGCTTCGCTATGTGAAAACAATCTCTGGCCATCAGATCAGCCGGCAAAAAAATATCAGTCTGGTTTTCAATTTAACTTTACATGAAGGTTTTTCGCGTCTGAAATTTCCGGAAATAATAAAAAATAAACCAACACAGTTTTATGGGCAAGTGAATGTCCAAATAACATCTCGGCGAAAAATGACCGCTCAATATTCAGGAACTGAAGTTTTATTAAGCAATCCGGTCTGTGAACAGTTGCGCAATTCAGAATTATGGCCAACGCATACCGATGAAGATTCAAATACCCACGAATATGTTGAACGTAAAGACAATGCTCATCCACACATTGCTGTTGTTTACAGCAAATATCCTTCAAATAATGCTTTTGCTGGGCTGCATGTTCAAAACGCGGTGTATCTGCCTTTGGAGAAAAATACAGAATGGATCTCGTTGGGTGGTGGTGACACCAGCTTTGGAATAACTCTACATGGTTGGTTCTTCGTTGATGCAGGTCGTGCCGAGGTATTAGGCTGGGATTATGATCTCGGCAAGGGAGCAGCCAGTAATGAAGAAATCATGTTAGCTTGGAACGGTTCCCTTGCTCAAAAAGGCACATTGCCGGCGGTGCTGATCGCTCTAGATCATTTTGTCACCTCAGCTTCCCTCACCAATCTAGAGACAGAACGCCTGACAAAAGCGCTAGCTGATACGCAACTATATGACAAATTCCGACATTTTATTTGCCTGGCCCAACAATGGACCTATTGTTACGAGGGGAGCGAAAAGAGCCGCTGGAGGTTGTTGGCAACAGGTCAAGCAGTTCTAGAGCTGCCAAAACCGCCGGAGGCTGACCCTGATCGTCCACTTAAAGTGTTTCCTGGACTGCAAACCATCGGTCTGGCGACGATTGCAGGAAAACCACGAATAGCATCTGCTAACCTCAGCAGGAACTGGTCTGAAGAACAATTAGAAAACTTGTTATATCTTGTGCCTGTATCGGATGTTTTCTCAAGTGAAAGCTTACTCTCATATTTCCTGGATTTTCTTAAAAGTTGTCCGGCAGCACAAGCTTGTCAAAGGCTGCTTGTACAAATCGCGCAGCAGGCATTCTTGACAGTTGACCTGAGTATTCTGCGAAAAAACCGCAGCCTGGTAAAAACCTTCTGCACTTACTTGGACGAGGATAACTGGTTTGTTTTGCCGGTTCAGGATAGCGCCAAAGAAGCAGAAGCTGTGGTTTTCCGTGAGCTTTTTCAACTTCAACTGGATCAGTTGATTGTGCCCGTTGATTTTACCGATTCGCTTTCCACAGCCAAAAATATTCATATAAAAACGGCAGGGGCGATTCTTAAATGCCTCGCAGCCATAGCCTTGGAGAATAATTTACCTGGGATAGATGAAGTACGCACACGTTTCGCGCTACATATTTTTGAAAATGCCGCGGATGTAAAGCGGGTCGCTGATCAATACGGTGGATTATCCTTATTTCTATGTAAGATGATCGGTCATGAGCAGGCTGAAGAAACCAATCTTTCTTTGGATGAGTTGCACAAATACGCTCGCGCCAGACGTCTATATCAATTTTCACAAAACGGTTCAGAAGGTATCGTTCGCGACCTGTCTGCAGCTTTGCTCGATGGTCGGATATTAATTATTCGCCGAGGGATGAATTCGACATTGGAGCTGGATGCTGCGGAAAGTAGCGAGGATGGCTGCCTCCCACTCTTACAAACAAAAGTAGCCTTGAGCGAGCCTTTGAGTCGAGTTAAGCTGCTTCGCTCCCTGCTGACCGCTTTTGAGCATGTGACCACCATACAAAGAACAGTATTTAAGGATTCGATTCGTTATTTGTTGCATGGCCGGCCTGATCAATTTGAAAATCAAGAACCGTTGCTAGTTGAAGAAGGTGACCCCACCTGTTGGTTATATCTCATCCAGGCTGTTCTACGCTTACGCCAAAAAGAGTGGCAGCTCTTGAATACAGCGCTATCGCAGCTCATCGCGCCTGGTTTGCGCTCGAAATTATCCATATCTTCCCTAGGAGAGACGATCGCACTCCGGTTTCTGAGGGAATTGAGCCCAAGCCAATTAAATGCGCTTGATTTTTCGCTTCTGGAACCAGAGCAGCGAAGAGATATATTGATCAATTTGGTCACAAAGGACGAAAGTCTATTGGTCGATCTGTATATACATGAAAAGACAAATGGTGATCTGGTTAGTCTAGATAGGACTACCTACCTGGACAATGGTTTCTCCCTTCCAGACGGATTATCAGTTTTCGCCACTCTGCTGAAGACGCCGGCATCGCAACAAATAGAAGCTATTTATCGGGATCTGGGGATCTACCCACTCAGTCATGAAGCTGTGATCGAGATTGCATTATGCTCCAATACCCCTTCACGATATTACCTTACTGTTCTCGATGCACTTTCAAAGGCCAGTGAATTGCGCGAACAGACCCTTGAGTTGCTGCGTGAAATAGCGTGGTTGCCAACAGTCGATAACTTTACTATCCCCCCAGCTCAGATATTACATCTCAACAAGTTGGAAAAGGAGATATCAAAACTTCTCAAAGCCGCTGGATCTGAATTTATCAGCTTGAATGAAGTATCACAGCAGGTGTGCAATCACCGAGCGATTGACGTGATTAAGGATAAAGTTCTGTCCACGCGTGAGAATGTACTCATACAGCTCGGGAACGTATTAGTGCAAAATGAAGAGTTTAGGCTTGGGGAGATATCAACCGATCGGATTACCAATGAATTGGTCGATTGGCTCATTGATGCTTTTGGAAAGGTTGAAAACCAAGACCTACTACCCATTATGTCTTTTATCGAAAAAATCCGCAAAACCTTACCAGCTCCGGATGTGCTCGAATTTACCCGGTTGTTGCTTGGCCGAATCCAGAAACATAGGCTGGTTAATATCCTGAATCATCTTTCGCTTGCTCATGAAACAGCATCATTGGACCGTAAGCAAAAATTAATACGACTCTATAATCTCTATCTTGAGCTGACGGCTAGATCCTTTGAAAAATACTCTGAATTTATAAGCGAAATTCTTCCAAATTTGCGTTTATTGAACAGCAACCAAAAATGGAAACCCGCTAACAGTCTTACTTACCAGGCTTATGGGATCGATGCTGACGATTTGCTGATTGATGAGCAGGCAAGAGTGTTAAATCTGCCGCCCAAAGGCAGAAATATTGCTTCCGAAGGGGGAGAGGAAGAAATTAACGGCAATTACGAGGGAAATCTAAATAGTTCCAGGCAGGCATTGGGAAGATATTTTGAGGAATGGGAACCCTACATACAAAATCCTGAAGTTCTTGGGGGGTTCCTCTGCCTTCTGGGTGACCAAATGCGTGGGCTCGCTGAGAAATACCTTGGCCAGCGAGGAGTAGATGAAACTCGCGAAATATTAGAATGGATGGAGGATGCAGTCACCTGGAGAAAACGAGGAACCATGCGAGAAACGATACAGGACCGCATGGCCCGCCAGTTCTTCTGGGTTAAAGTGGTGGATGTAGGAACGAAAACGGTGCCGGTGAAATCGTTGGTAGGGACTGAGTTTGAAGCGAAATTAGAGGAGAAATTTAAACACCTACTATTTGAAAGCCCACCAACGCCTTCTTTCCGGAATGATATTTACGATTATCTCTGCTTGAGGAAAGTAAATTTGGAAGAAATCACTCCGGACAGACGGATTGAATTAATTAAAAATACGGCCCAGATTCTATTATTGCAGGTATATGCTCAGGATATTACGAATATTGATGACTTTTGGAAACAACTTGAGCATTCCGATCAATTGGATATCGAAATTGCACAGGATACTATTCTGGAAAATGCATTTCAGTACATTCCATCCTTAGGTTTGGGCACGCATGAGAATTTCCATTCGCATATTAAAAAATGGGAAGATAACCGTAGTCGAGAAATTCAAGCTCGAAGGAACGCAGAGAGCAAAGGGCGGCCTTTTAATATCGAAAGTTATGAGCGTGAAAAAGCAGAGCTGCGAGCGGTTATCAAGAATATCTTTGAATCTCGGGATGAAAAGGATCTGGCAGCCTGTTATGAGATATTAAAAGCTATTAGAACAAGAATCGGTGATGAATATCAATATAAACGCGAATCGATGTTGTTTGAATTATTTCAAAATGCTGATGATGCCGTGGTAGAGCTGGGCGTTTTATTTGATACTTCTGGAAGAAACCCTCGACAGGAAAATAAACAAGGGTTGTCTGATGATCATCGTAAGGTTGTCGTGGATTGGGATGATTCAAGAATTCGTTTCGCTCATTGGGGCCGTGGGATTAATCAAATCCACCCTGGTAACGGGGAGCGCTATGGGTATGGATCGGATTTAGTAAAAATGCTGACGATGTTGCGTTCAGACAAACGCATTGCACCGGAGCTGGATGTCGCCCCCCTAACGGGAAAATTTGGTCTAGGTTTTAAAAGTGTTTACCTGGTCACAAATCAGCCTTCTATTATCAGTGGAAGGCTAAAATTCCGGATTTCATCCGGACTATATCCAGCAAGAATGTCCAACGATGAAGTTTCAAAGCTTTCCAGTGTTCTATCGAGTTGGAGTCTAGATGAAAACCAGGGCGGCACATTAATCGATTTACCATTTGATAAGGAAATTCTTAATACAGTGAATATTAAGGAGGTGGTGCAGTCTTTTTATCGCTGGGCGCATCTTCTGATTACATTCACACATGAAATCAATCAGATTGATTTATTGCATAAAGGCGTTCGCCAGCAGTCCATTCATTGGAATCCCAAGCGAGTCAGTGAAGAATTGGACTGGTATATCGGTAGATTGTATGCTTATCAGAGTGAGGAACCGATCATCGCCCTGATTTGGCGGTACGGAAGTAAAGATACAGATACACAAGGCAATATTCTAATTGAGATTCAGCCGGCTGGATGCGTCCCTCTTGCTATGGATACTCCCAAATTATGGGTGACAGTTCCAACGCAAGACCAGCTCCCTATAAAATTCGCAATCAATGGCCTCTTTGCGTTGGATATTGGAAGAGCCCAGCTTGCTCGTTCATCGGACCAAAACCATACTCTTGCCGAAAGGCTGGGTGAAAACCTGGGAATTGCACTACTTGGTTTTTTCAATTTCACCTCAACTCATTGGGATTCATTTGCCACGATGGCTGAACTGTCCGCAGAAGTGTCGTTTGAGAAATTTTGGAAGAGTCTATGGAAAGTTGTGTGTGAGGTTGATTCCTATCCTGAAAGGAATGTCGGCACAGGATTGATCAGCGATTTCCTGGGGTCTAAAAACGGTGTAATTGAGGGTTTATACCACAGAGCAAATGCGCTCCCCACCGGCTTGCCCGGAGATTATGATGTTCTGACCTGTCTTGACAAAGTTCAATTCTGGGTATCTGAAACACTTGGAACGCCAGAAGTGTTCAAAAAAGTGGCACAATGGCCGCAATTTCAAGCAAAAGCTAAAGCCGGGGTAGTCGTTTCTAAAAAAACAAGAGATTCATTGTATTTCTGGCTGCAAGAAAAGCCGCTATGGCAAGAAATAACCCTCTGGGAGGCAATTTTCTGGGCTGTTGGTGAAAAAGGAAGGGTAAAACCTGCTCAGGCTGAATTAATAGGTGGATTGATCACTTCTGAGTTTATAAATGGCCTAGATAAACACGAACGAGAATCATTACAGTTGTTGATCCGCAAACTGGAGTTTGAAACTGACAATGGAGATTATCGCCCCGCGACCGAGTTGCTTACAACTCAATTTAATCTCAACGAAGAAAATGAAGTTGATGAATTTTATCGTGCGATGTTTGCCCCCAAGGGGTTGGTGCTATCCAAAGAATACCAAACCCAAACAAGCGCGTTATTCTTCAGAGCTTGCCGTGATCGGCTGTTTGCACCCGTCGAGAAAATGGCCGATTGGGTACTCATGGCGGAGGATCAAGCAAGACGGGTCGCAGCGTTACACTATCTTCTGGAAGGAGCTTTGGCTGGGAAATTGGCCGATGAACTGCTGTCCGATTCCAGAAAACCAGCCTTTGATAGATCTTGGTTGATAGAACTGTCAAGAAGCCCTGAATTACTGAAGGATTTTGACGAATTTGAGAAGGCTCAGTTATTCAGTGTCCTGCACCTAATAAAGGAGCCGCCGCAGCGGCCTGAGCCCGAATTATCTGTTGATGCGCTTCTCGATATCGTTTATCAATGGTGGTGTACCAGTCGAGAGGAACTATTACCTGAATATGTGGAAGATATTTATCCGGTAGGGTTTCCAGAAGAGTTGAGTACAGATACTTCGTTACTGGATATTGCTTCGATTCGTCAAGAGTGGCTTGTACTGTTTTTGCTTGGTAGCTCCCACCGCATCGGGCGACTTAGACCAACCACATACCGAAACTTCTCGCAATTCTGTATGGATCAGGGATGGTTAGAAACTTTCTCTAAACCTGATGCTCAGTCGGAGGAGTGGATCCAAATACTCGATGATTATCTGGATTTAATAGCGGATGAGAATGATGCAAAATATCAATACCTGTTTGTTCGCCAGTTCGTAGATATTTACAATCTTTCGCATCATCTTGTTGATTTTGTGGAAATATTACAAGGCATCAACCGGATGAAAGCGCGGTTCCCGTTGGAGCAAATCGCGATACCAAACGAGAGCTCATTATTTGTTGGAACTGGATATGGTTCGCTGCCAAAACTTACTGGCACGCTTGGGAAGGGATTGAATTTCGTTATTCGTGAATTGGTCCGGAGAGGAGTAATCACTTCGCAGCACGCATGGGAACACTGTTTTGCACCTGTGCCCAGGTTGCAACGACTTTTCTCCGATTATGGCGTTCAAGATCCATTGAACACTTCCCCAGAAATATTCCGGTTTTTTGTCGAGCATTTGGGGAGAGAAAAGGCTACTTTTATGAATTCATTCGATATTCCTTTCTTGATGATACAAGAACGTTATGGTTCTCTTGAGAGGTTCTTGTACGTAGAGGGAAAAAAGCGCGAGTGAAACAAGGAGAATTTCATGCTTAACTACCAGCGTGATGACCAGGTGCAGCATCTTGTTTATGGCTTAGGTATTGTGCTGATTGAAGAAGAGAAAACTGTCGTTGTGCGATTTCAACACGGCATTGAAGAATGCATTAAGGGTGACCTTAGGAAAATAGAATCTGTGCGGCAAATGATCAACCAGGATCGTTGGCACGCTCCTTGGGAGGTTGTCACGCGCATTCAGGCATATGCCATTCAATCGGCAAATGATTCTTGGGGGGTATTCTCTCTTTCCCGGGTTGCGCTTTTGCCTCATCAACTATGGGTGTGCCAACGAGTGGTTTCCTCATGGCCAACATGCTGGATGGTCGCAGATGACGTGGGGCTGGGGAAAACGATCGAGGGGGGGTTGATCATTTCCTCACTGTATGCCAGAAATATCGTCAAACGAGTCTTGATTGTCGCGCCGGCTTCCCTTGTTCCTCAATGGCAATATCGGCTTCGAACGATGTTTGACCTGCGGTTTGCAGATTACTTATCACAAGGGGATACGCCATCAAGTGATTTCTGGGATACCCATAATCTAGTCGTGGCATCGATGGAAACTTTACGACTTGATCATAAAGAAAGGCATAATCGTTTGCTTGAGAGCCAGCCATGGGATTTATTAATGGTTGATGAAGCCCATCACATAAATTCAGACGAACAAACTGGGCCAACGTTAGGATACAGATTAATCAATCGACTTGTGTCAGAAAAGCATGTTACTTCTACGGTTTTCTTTACTGGAACCCCCCACCGCGGAAAAAACTTCAACTTTCTTTCCCTTATGAAGCTCTTAGATCCAACGATTGATCCAAAATTATCACTAAAGAGCCAACTATCAAAACTACCATCAATTATGATTCGGAATAACAAGCAAAATGTAACCGACCTGAAAGGAGATCGCTTATTCAAACCGCCCCTGACAATTTCAGAAACTTACTCCTATTCTCAAGATGAAGATAATTTTTATAACAAGCTGACTGAATTCATTCTGACGGGGAAGACCTATGCCTCAACTCTATCACTAACTGAAGGTCAGGTTGTTGTTTTAGTTTTGATTACCATGCAGAAATTGGCATCCAGTTCAGTAACTGCGATTCTTCGGGCGTTAAAAGGACGGTTATCAAAATTACACGATAAAGGTGATTTATTAATCAAATATTCCCAAGAAATACAGAAGTTCAAGGAAAAAATGGATGCTGACGACCAGGATCAGGTCAGTGCATTAGAAGAAAAAATAGCCCTCATCACCGCGAAAATCAAACTGATGGAAGATGAAGAAGCCCGCCTGCGCGAATTGATCGAAGCAGGAGAATGTGTCAAGGTCGAAACAAAACTAGAAAAAATAATCTCTCTGATCAAAGAACGGTACACGAATCGTTCGATCCTTTTCTTTACCGAATATAAAGCGACTCAAGCAAAATTAATGTCTTATCTGAAACGGGAGTTCGGAGATAGCTGCGTCACCTTTATTAACGGCGATGAACGCATTGATGATGTTGTTACTACAAACGGCAAGGTAATATCGATATCAAAAAATCGAGAAGTCGCTGCAGAAGAATTTCGAACAGGCGCTGTTCGTTTTCTCGTTTCTACCGAAGCGGGTGGTGAAGGTATTGACCTACAGGAAAACTGTCACACGTTGATCCATGTGGATATCCCATGGAATCCAATGCGCATGCACCAGAGAGTTGGCCGATTAAACCGGTATGGTCAAAAAGAACAAGTGGATGTGTTAACGCTCAGGAATCCGAATACCGTCGAATCTGCAATATGGGATAAGCTAAATGACAAGCTTGAAAACATTAAATTAGCCCTAGACAAAGTGATGGGGGAACCCGAAGACTTATTACAGTTGGTTCTGGGAATGACCTCGCCTTCTTTGTTTAATGAAATTTACTCGGAAGCAAACTCAATTAAGGCTGAAACATTGAGCAATTGGTTTGATCAAAAAACCGCCCAGTTTGGTGGAAGAGATGTGATTGATACCGTTCGAGATTTGATTGGAAACACAGCCAGATTTGATTTCCAGGAAGTATCTGACAGAATTCCACATGTTGACTTACCAGACTTAATTCCCTTCTTTACGACAGTTTTGCAACTCAACGGCAGGCGTTTTCGGGAAGAAAATGGCGAATATACGTTTAAGACGCCAGATGAGTGGATTACAGAACCTGGGATTCGCCAAAATTATGAGAAGATGGTTTTTGACAGAAATGTTCAAGGGAAAAATGGCATTAGCAGAATCCTTGGAGTTGGTCAGAGGGTGTTCGCGCATGCGCTTGAACAATCTCTAAATTTGAATGCATCAATCATGACTTTGCCAATATCTGTATTGCCTAATCCAATCTTCGTATTCCGGGTTTACGACCGTGTCACAAATTCAACAAGTGTCGTGCGTTCCATCATTCTGGCTGTTGAGTGGTGCTTAGCTAATGGAAAAGCAACGAAAGTTTATCTGGATTGGCAATTGTTGAAATTCTTGAACGCGCTATTAGAAAGCAAGAGGGTCAAGCGGGTCGAAACAAGCGACAAGCCGGCTGATACAAATATCGTTTTAGGGTGTCTTTCCGTTGCAAAAATCGAAGTCAATTCAAGCTTAGAAAAGCTCGGACTTTCCTTCATGGTTCCTGAAATAGAGGACCTCGCGATTCTTTGGCCAATGAGTGAAGAAAGTGGACAAAATCCTGACCGCCTTTGACCGAATGTTGTTTATGTGTCGATGAATGTGGATGAATAGACTATAAATGATATGGTGATCCAAGTTGACATGTTCCATTTTGAGCAGGAAAAGATTGAGCGAATCGAATCGATCTTATTTAACTTTAGTTTCCGCTAACTGGTCTGGATAAAAGGGTGGTAATGGGTTCAAAGCGTGATAATCTTGTTTGTGACGCAAACAAATTTCACCACAACCCATTACCATGATAAATCATAACATAGCTGTTCCGGTCAAATTAACACGGTCCCAGTTTGAATTTTTTCGGTGAGAAAATCGGCAACGCTGCCACGTTTGAAGTTGTCACGGATGCCTGAGGTGGGAATGGGAGGGGGGAACAAATCCAAAACAATCTCCTGTTGGTTAGAACGATCATTTCTCCGGCCAACAACCGGGAGAAGGAGGGTCTCTCTATTAACGAGCATCCCATTTATCGGGGAAAGTTTTGAGCGGTCAGCAGCTCAATTCGTCGTATGATCCCCTGAGTTGGTCAATCGCAACGCGGAACGGGTAGTATAAAACAACCCGTTTTTATTATTATAGCCATAGTTTGGGCCCAGAGGCAAAAAGAAACAAATGGTTAAGAAATTGTTAGGTCAAGGCACCCAAATCCAACCAGACCAACAGAGGCTCCCGTAAAAAAACTAACACCTATGCCAATTTTATCAGGCACCATTCACAGCACAAACTACGGACCATGTTGCATAACCCAGAAACCACAAATAGCACGCCGAATAAACTCAATAGATCTAACTTCGTTGATTCAATCGCCAAAAATTTCTTGAGGAATTCTTTCCAGATACAAAGGTTTGCGAGATTAGTGAAAGCTGTAAGGTGAAAATTCATTTTGGATCTATAATCAAATCATCCAGCTTAGAATTTTCTTCAAATTCTATGATGCGCTTTACATCCGTGCAAAAGCTTGAAAGGGGATAAATATGAATTCTCACTGGGCAGGGCTAGCAGGTAGAGTGATAGGATCTAAATGGTTCTGGTTTTTTATTCTGTTTTTATTGTTACTTGCTCAACTTATTGAAGACTGAAAGAGGATTTTTTCATCAATTTATTATCATTAAATCTCCTCCGAGATGATTTCCGCCTTCAGCACCTTAGCGATGAACGCATCCACAACGGCAGAGAAAGCAACAACATCCACCTGATCGATTGGGGAATAAACTGAGACCTTGCCGTACTTACGAGTAAGGATTTTCTGCAGATCCCTCTCGTATTCCTCACCCAACTCACGGCTGATGCCGGCATTCTCAAGCTGCAGGATGACCGTCGACGACCAACAGTGCAACGATCCATCCGTAGCAATGTTGAACAACGACAGCCGCTGATCCGAATCGGGGAGGTTCATTCGCGCTACCACCGCCGTCTTGCGCATTTTTAACACAATTTCCGAATACTTCCTGAAATGGTCTAATATCTGGCTGGCCGGTTGGACGTTTGAAGGTTTTTGCCGCAGAAGCTCCCAGAAGGCATCTTCAGAAAGTGCCCGCCCACCCTCAGCGCTTGGCTCCGATTTTTGCTGTTCCACGGCAATGGTATGCGGCACATTGGGCGTCAAATTCACCTGAACGATCGACCGTTCAACCACCTCTGTTTTCGCAACGATCGATGGAACAACGAGTATGTCCGACTGATCGTCAGGCATCCGGTAGCATTGCAGTTCAATCAACCCGACATTTGTCGCCAGGTGCGGGAAGCGATTCATGTAATTCAGCATATCGACCAGTGAGCTGCGAATATGCTCGCTGACCACCAGCACCAGGAATCGTCCCAGGTGAAGCTGATTAGCGATCTCGTCTTCAGACGGTAGTTCTTCCTGATCCAGGTCGAAGGTCGATTGAATCAATTCCACAATCCCCTTTTTGCTGTGCCTGCGTGTCTCCATGTCTAATTGCTCAAAGGACCATTTGGACAGCTCGCTCGCATAATCGATGGCCTGGGCGATGACTTCACGCTTGGCTTCGGGGTTACGCCACAATTTGGTTTCCACCATCACCAGGTAGCCCGTTTTACTGACAAAAAGATTGTCAATGAACCCACATTTCGCACCTCAAACCGGCATCAAATAACATTTTTGCACCTGAGGGCCAAGTAAAGCAATCACTTGTTGCTGGACGGGACGCAAGTTCAGCAATTTACGGACGACAACCAACTCATTTTGACGGATGAGGAGAATATCCAG
>JAEXOU010000006.1 GCA_023439125.1 Bacillota bacterium
TATTTCAATCCATCCGAAAACTTCATGAAATAAACTCCGTTCGACTTGCATGTGTTAAGCACGCCGCCAGCGTTCATCCTGAGCCAGGATCAAACTCTCAAATTAAAGTTTAATCTTTTCAGAACAAATGCTGACATCTAAGTTTGCCTTAATTGTCATCTTTGATTCCGTTTACTGATTTAGGGTTGTTTCAAATCTTTCGACTTAAAACAGTTCTATTTGTTAGCCTCTTGTTTTGCAAGCAAAACTTTTACTAACCCGCCTAGTTTTTAAACTAGGAATTCTCAACGAATTTCAAGGTTGTTTCACTGTTCAGTTTTCAATGTTCTGTTTTTGTTGTCTTTGCGACAGCTTGATTATTTTATCATAATCATCTTTGTTTGTCAAGTAATTTTTTAAAGTTTTTTTAAAACTTTTTTATTTACTTGTTTTTTCTGTCTTTTGCGACAGCTTAGATATTTTAACATGCTTATTATTATTTGTCAAGCAGTTTTTTTATTTTTTTAAATTTTCAAAATTGTTTGCTCAATTTGATTTATTTAAAAGAACTTTGATATGTTATCACATATCATCTAAGTTGTCAAACTCCTTTTTCTGGTAAAACATCTAAATATATTTCATTTACTTTTATCGAAAAAGAAGAACGGAGAAAGAGGGATTTGAACCCTCGCGCCGCGCAAACGACCTACACCCTTAGCAGGGGCGCCTCTTCAGCCACTTGAGTATTTCTCCGTATCTGAATATAAATTCAATATTCAATTTCACTAACATAAGTACGTCAGTGCAAGAAATAGTATAACAAAGGATAGTATGTTTGTCAATAACTTTTTCGCTGTTTTTGCGCAAAATAAGCTGGTAAAATATGCAAGTATACTTGGATTAATGTTCTTCTATTAATATAATCTTTTAAATCAATCATAAATTTTTTAACTCATATGATTCATGAGTCAAAAGTGCTTTACTGAGTTTAATCTGTTTTCTATCTTAAGTACTTTTGACACCTGAATCCTTATATCTAATTATGTTCTAATATCCAAATAGGGTTATCTTTGTATAACTATTTACTATAATAGTATAACTTAAAAACTCTACTTCATACATTAATCTAAATACATTGGGTTAGACAAATATCGTTCACCACTATCAGGAAGTAGTATAACAATTTTCTTATTCTTATATTCAGGGCGTTTTGCAAGTTCAACAGCTGCTGATATAGTTGCACCAGAAGTTATTCCTACTAATAACCCCTCTGATTTAGCAACTGCTTTACAGAAAGTAAATGCATCTGAATCCTTAACTGTGATGATCTCATCGCATAGCTGAGTATCAAATATATCAGGAGTAAATCCAGCTCCAATTCCCTGAAGCATATGAGGTCCTGCAATCCCCTTAGTTAAAAAGGGTGATGCCTCGGGTTCGACACCAATAACCTTTATATTTGAATTTTTCTCTTTTAAGTAACGACCAGTACCAGTAATTGTTCCTCCTGTTCCAATACCAGCTATAAATACATCTATTTCTCCATCTGTGTCTTCATAAATCTCTGGACCCGTTGTTTTATAGTGTATTTCCGTATTATAAGGATTCTTAAACTGACCTGGTATATAAGAATTAGGCATCTGAGCTGCTAATTCATTCGCTTTATCAATAGCCCCTTGCATAAGTAAATTACCATCTGTTAAAACTAGTTCCGCTCCATATGCTTTTAGCAGATTTCGTCTTTCAATACTCATTGTATCGGGCATTGTCAATATAACCCGATATCCTTTTGCTGCTGCTACAGATGCAAGTCCCACACCGGTATTACCACTAGTGGGTTCAATAATAACGGAACCTTCTTTTAATTTCCCCTGCTTTTCTGCAGCATCAATCATAGATTTGGCTACACGATCTTTTACACTTCCGGCTGGATTAAAGTATTCTAACTTTGCTATTATACTAGCCTCAACTTTATATAACGATTGTAACTTGTGTAATTCAAGTAATGGTGTTTTTCCAATTAACTCAGATAAGCTGTTAGCTATCTTCATTGCAATTGCCCCCTATATTATATAGTCATTTCCCATTAATGTCTTATGTCGTTCCACTAAATCTTCTAACGTTATATTCTCTACTACATTATCGATTGCCTTATTAATTTTATCATAAACAAAATAGGTTGCACACTCACCATAGCGCTGACATTCCTTTTCAGCTTCTGTAACACACGCGACAGGTGCAAGACTTCCTTCAATTAATTTGAGAATAGAACCAACAGTATACTCTTTTGGGTCTTTCGAAAGGCGATATCCCCCTTGTGAACCACGTGTACTTCTAACAAAGCCAGATTTACTTAATTGCGTTATAATTTGTTCTAGATATTTATCTGAAATACCTTGTCGTTGGGATATACTTTTAATCGTTATAAATTCACCTGTATTATGAAGTGCTAAATCTAACATTAGTCGAAGTGCATACCTTCCTTTAGTTGAAATTTTCATTTTTATTCACCTTCTATCATTATTTTATTATTGTACATTTTAATTATTTAAGAAGTTATTTACTGCAGTTTCGTACATATTATTCCCTTTAGAATCTATTACTACGATAACAGGGAAGTCCTTTACCTTTAGTTTGCGTATTGCTTCTGTTCCAAGATCTTCATACGCTACTACTTCTGATTCTATAATACATTTAGACAATAATGCACCTGCACCGCCTACAGCAGCAAAGTAAACAGCACCATTTTTTTTCATTGCTTCAATTACCTGAGCACTTCGTTTTCCCTTACCTATCATTCCTGATAGACCTCGATCAAGTAACGTTGGTGTGTATTTGTCCATGCGACTACTTGTTGTTGGTCCAGCAGAACCAATTACTTGATTTTCTCTTGCTGGAGTAGGACCAAGATAGTAAATGGTTTCATTGTTTACGTCAATTGGAATTGATTCACCTTGATTAATCGATTCATACATTCTTTTATGTGCTGCATCTCTTGCTGTATATAATGTACCAGTTAGATACACATAATCTCCTACATTAAGAGAGTTAACAACATCTTTTGTCAATGGAATGTTAATGTGTTTTTCCACATTGGTACTCCTTTCTTTCGAGTATTATTCACAATCTTATAATGTTATCCACGTTTTGCATGGATAAATATATTAAAACTACTCTTTTATAAATTAAATTATTCTAGTAACATGACGATTAACATGGCAACATATATTTACTGCTACCGGTAAACCAGCAATATGTGTTGGATAAGTCTCAATATTAACACCAAGTGCAGTTGTACTACCTCCTAAACCTCCTGGACCTATACCTGTAGCGTTAATTTGCGCTAAAATATCTTTTTCTAATTGAGCAATATGAGGTATTTTTGAAGGCTCATCCAAATTCCTTGTTAAAGCTTTTTTTGCCAATATAGCACACTTTTCAAATGTACCTCCAACACCAACACCAATAACCATAGGTGGACATGCATTGGGACCAGCAAGCTGAACTGTTTCAACGACAGCTTTCATAACTCCTTCTGTTCCATCTGCTGGTTTTAACATAATAACCCTGCTCATATTCTCTGATCCGAACCCTTTTGGAGCAACTGTTATTTTAACATTACTCCCTTCTACGATAGAGTAATGAATGATTCCAGGTGTATTATCTTTTGTATTTTCACGAATTAAAGGATCTCCTACTACTGACTTTCTTAAATATCCCTGCTGATATCCTTGGCCAATACCTTCATTTATCGCATCCTCTAATAATATACCTTCAAAATGAACATCTTGACCAATCTCTAAAAAAACAACTGCCATTCCAGTATCTTGACAAATTGGAATCAAATCTTCTTCTGCTATATTCATATTTTCTTCTAACTGACCTAGTATTTGTTTTCCAATGACTGATTTCTCTGAATCTTTTGAGTCTAATATTCTTTTTTTTACATCATCACATAAAACGATATTTGCTTCTATACACATTTCTTTGATGTTTTCTATGATTGAATTTGTATGTATACTCCGCATAAATTTACCCTTTCAATATTAAAAGTTCACCATGTGCCTAATAATAACGACAGCCGTCACCGACTGCCGTTATGAAACATATTAATCTTCTTCTTCCTTGTCCTTAAGAGCTCTTGATACTAATTCATCTAAACTAGAAGAATCCTCTTCAGAATCAAAATCTTCTTCCTCTTGAATGATTTCATCTTCAAATTCATCATCTTCATTTATATTTTCATCATTCTCAACGATTACAGGAATATTTTCTTCCTCTAATTCCTTTTCTAAATTCTTAAGAACATCTTCTTCTGTAGTTTGGCTATTTTCTCGAACTTTAGCAAAGCTTGCAACACGAATATCTTTTTCTGTATCAATATTAATTAACTTAACACCTGAAGTTATTCGGCCGAGTATACTTATACTATTAACAGCTAATCGAATAATAATTCCCTCATTTGTTATTATAATAACTTCATTATCTTCGTTAACTGCTTTGGCACCCACAACATTTCCTGTCTTTTCGGTAATTTTATAACACTTAACTCCCTTACCACCACGTCTTTGAGGTGTAAATTCATCGATTTTAGTAAGTTTACCAAGACCAAATTCAGAAACTGTTAACAAGTATTTACCTTGAGTATTAATCTGCATAGCAACTACTTCATCACCATCTGTGAGATTCATACCAATGACACCCATAGAGGTACGCCCTGTACTACGAACATCTCGCTCATTAAAGCGTATGCACATACCATCCTTAGTAACTAATATGATATCTTTTTGACTATTAGTCGTCTTGACTTCAATTAATTCATCATCCTCACGAAGATTAATTGCTTGAAGACCTGATTTACGGATATTCTGGTACTCGCGTATTTTTGTCTTTTTAACAATGCCCGATTTCGTTGCCATAAACAGATAACGATCATCTTTATACTCTTTCAGCGTAATAATTGCAGTAATTTTTTCTTCTGGCAATAACTGAAGTAAGTTAACAATTGCTGTACCACGGGCAGTTCTTGATGACTCTGGAATTTCATATGCTTTTAGTCGATAACATCTTCCCTTATTCGTAAAGAACATTACATAATGATGGGTAGTAGTCATAAATAAATCTTCGATGAAATCATCTTCAATCGTTTGCATTCCTTTAATACCTTTACCACCACGATGCTGACTCTTAAAATTATCGATCGTCATTCGCTTAATATAACCAAGCTTTGTCATTGCAATTACTGTATTTTCATCTGGAATTAAGTCTTCCATGGAGATATCATATTCATCAAATCCAATGGACGTTCTTCGATCATCACCGTACTTATCACGAATAATAGATATCTCTTCACGAATAACACCAAGTAAAAGTTTTTCATCTGCAAGAATTGCTTGATATTCTGCAATTCTTTTTTCTAACTCAGCATATTCATCTTGTAACTTTTCACGTTCCAAACCAGTTAAAGCACGAAGTCTCATATCGATAATAGCTTGTGCTTGTACATCATCAAATTGGAAACGATTAATTAAATTCTCTTTTGCTTCTTGGCTGTTTTTTGAAGAACGTATGATATGAATAACTTCATCAATATCATCAAGTGCAATTAATAAAGCCTCTAATATGTGAGCTCTTTCCTGTGCTTTATTTAAATCATATTGAGTTCTTCTTGTAATAACTTCCTCTTGATGCTTTAAATAAAGCTTTAACATCTCAACTAAGGTTAAAACTTTTGGCTCATTATTAACAAGTGCAAGCATAATAACGCCAAACGTGTCTTGTAGCTGAGTATGTTTGTACAATAAATTTAACATGACATTTGCATTAACATCACGACGTAACTCAATACAAATTCTCATACCTTCACGGTCTGATTCATCTCTAAGTTCAGTTATTCCATCTAATTTTTTATCACGAACAAGTTCAGCAATCTTTTCAATCAATCTTGCCTTATTAACCATGTATGGAAGTTCTGTAACTACAATTCGATGTTTACCATTTTGCATTGGCTCAATTTCTGTAACTGCACGCACACGTATTTTACCACGTCCAGTACGATAAGCCTCTTCAATTCCTCTTGTTCCAAGAATCGATGCTCCAGTAGGAAAGTCAGGGCCCTTAACAATTTGTAATAACTCTTCTATTGTTGTATCCTGATCATTTACTTTATTATCAATAATTTTGATGACAGCATTAATTACTTCTCTCATATTATGAGGCGGTATGTTTGTAGCCATACCAACCGCAATACCAGAAGTACCATTAACTAAAAGATTTGGAAATCTTGATGGTAAAACAACTGGTTCCTTTTCTGTTTCATCAAAGTTTGGAGAAAAATCAACTGTATTTTTATTGATATCAGATAGCATTTCCATAGAGATCTTACTCAAACGTGCTTCTGTATATCGCATTGCAGCTGCTCCATCACCATCGACAGAACCAAAATTACCATGACCATCTACTAATGGATATCTTGTCGACCAGTCCTGCGCAAGATTTACTAATGCACCATAAATAGAGCTATCACCATGAGGATGGAATTTACCCATTGTATCACCAACAATACGCGCACACTTACGGTGTGGCTTATCTGGGCCATTATTTAACTCTATCATTGCATATAAAATTCTACGCTGTACCGGTTTTAAACCATCTCTTACATCCGGAAGGGCTCTGGCTGCAATAACCGACATGGCATACTCGATATAGGATGTTTCCATAGTCTTTTTCAGATCCACGTCATGAACCTTATCAAAGATATTCTCGTCCATTCTATTTCCTCCGTTGTTTGTAACTTATCTGATTCATAACTGCAGAAGTCTCTGCCTGTTACTACTAAATTTGTAATAATCGAAACAAAAATCTGTATCAATTATCATACACAAGTGAAATATTTTATTATATATCTAAATTCTTTACATACTTAGCATTTGCCTCAATAAACTCACGTCTAGGCTCAACATTGTCACCCATCAATGTTGTAAAAGTTACATCAACTTCTGATTTACTTTCTTCATCTATCATTACACGTAGAAGAATTCTTTTTTCTGGATCCATCGTAGTTTCCCAGAGTTGTTCTGCATCCATTTCTCCAAGACCTTTATAACGCTGAATCTTATTATTTTGATCACGTCCGATTTCAGTTAAAATCTTATTTAACTCATCGTCACTATAAGCATACCATTGTTGTTTTCCTTTTTCTATTTTATAAAGTGGTGGTTGTGCTAAATAAACATACCCCTGACGAATTAATTCTGGCATAAAACGATACAAGAATGTTAATAATAACGTACTAATATGGGCACCATCAACATCAGCATCTGTCATAATAATTATTTTATGATATCTAAGCTTTGAAATATCAAAATCATCAGATATTCCAGTACCAAAAGCAGTAATCATAGCCTTGATTTCATTGTTAACAAGAATTTTATCAAGCCTTGATTTTTCTACATTAAGTATCTTACCACGTAAAGGTAGAATGGCCTGAGTTGCACGTGATCTAGCCGTTTTTGCTGAACCACCTGCAGAATCTCCCTCTACAATGTAAATTTCACAGTTTTCTGGATTTTTGTCAGAACAATCTGCTAGTTTTCCAGGTAAACTCATTCCCTCTAATGCAGTCTTTCTTCTTGTTAAATCTCTTGCTTTTCGTGCAGCATCTCTTGCTCTTTGCGCTAAAACAGCCTTCTCTAAAATAGTTTTAGCAACTGCAGGATTTAATTCCAGAAAATAGGTTAATTGTTCAGAAACAACACTATCTACTGCTCCTCTTGCCTCACTATTACCAAGCTTTTGCTTTGTTTGACCTTCAAACTGAGGTTCAGGTAACTTAATACTAATAATAGCTGTTAATCCTTCACGGATATCTTCACCTGATAGATTAGGCTCATTATCCTTTAGATATTTCATTTGTCTCGCATAATCGTTAAATGTTTTTGTAATTGCATTCTTAAAGCCAGTAAAATGTGTACCACCTTCCGG
This sequence comes from Bacillota bacterium, assembly GCA_023439125.1. GTDB lineage: Bacteria > Bacillota > Clostridia > Lachnospirales > Lachnospiraceae > Lachnoclostridium. The sequence goes on from JAEXOU010000006.1 coordinate 7,963, forward strand.
AGTTGTTATATTATTTACAAAACTATAACAGTTTTCATTATAAGTATCATTATGCTGGAGTGCTACTTCTACATAAACATTATCTTTCGTACCTTCACAATAAATGATATCAGGATATAGCACATTTTTATGTTTATTCAAATACTGTACGTATTCCTTAATACCACCTTCATAATGAAATTCTCTATCTTTTTCAACGCCCTCACGTTTATCTCTTAAAATAATTTTTAACCCTTTCGTCAAAAATGCCATTTCACGTAAACGCTGTTTTAATATCTCATAATCAAATACTGTTTCTTCAAAAACTTGTTTATCTGGTAAAAATGTAACTGTAGTACCTGTTCGATCAGACTCACCCACTACTTGAAGTGGCTTTACTACTTTTCCACGTTCATAACGCTGTTCATATCTTTTTCCATCCAATTCTACAATAACTTCAAGCCATTCTGATAGTGCATTAACTACAGATGCACCAACACCATGCAAACCTCCGGATACTTTATATCCTCCGCCACCAAACTTTCCACCAGCATGCAAAATTGTAAATACTACTTCAACTGTAGATATTCCCTTTTTCTTATTAATTTCAACTGGAATACCACGTCCATTATCGATAACTGTAATAGAATTATCAGGATTAATAGAAACGTCAATTGTATCACAATAACCTGCCAAAGCTTCATCCACCGCATTGTCTACAATCTCATACACTAAGTGATGTAAACCACGACTTGATGTACTACCGATATACATACCTGGTCGTTTACGAACAGCTTCAAGTCCCTCTAATATTTGTATTTGGTCAGCTCCGTAATCCTTACTCATATCTAGCCTCCTGTATAATAGCGTTAATTATTGCAACTATTTTTCTTAATAATCTTTAGCAGTGAATAACGCCAATAATATCACGCTGAAAAAACTTGTATATCTAATAGCTACAATTATCTACATGTTCTTTAAACTTCTTCTTTTACTGAACCGTTGGTAACTTTATATATATTTTCTGTTAATAAACGATTTTTTATGAATTCTTCAACTCCAGTACAGGTTAAAAGAATTTGTATATCACCAATACTATCAAGTAATTGATTTTGTCTATTTCTATCTAATTCGGATAAAACATCATCTAGCAGTAAAATTGGTGTATCACGAGTCACTCTCTTAACTAGTTCTATCTCAGATAACTTTAAAGATAATGCTGCTGTTCTTTGTTGTCCTTGTGATCCAAATTTACGAATATCTTGTTCATTTACAAAAAAACTAAGGTCATCTCGCTGCGGTCCAACGTTTGTTACCTTTAATGCAACATCACGTTCTAAACTTTTTGAAAGCTTTGTCTTAAATTCTTCTGCTGTTGTATTCGGCTCATAATTTATACTCAACTTCTCTCTTCCATTACTAAGTTTATCATGTAAAACTACTACAATTTCATTCATATCTCTGATAAACTTTTGTCTAGCTTCAATAATCTGAGAACCATATTTTACTAACTGTTCATCCCATACATAGATAGTTTCCAATAAACTTTTGTTAAAACCAATTTGCTTTAATAAATTATTTCTTTGATTAAGGACCTTGTTATAATTTATCAAATTGTGTAGATATAATCGATCTAACTGGCATAATTCCATATCAATAAATCTTCTTCTCTCACTAGGCCCATCTTTTATGATAGACAGGTCCTCAGGAGAAAAAAATATTACATTTACGATGCCAAATAATTCTCCTGATTTTTTGATTGGAATTCCATCAATAGCAACACCTTTGGGCTTATTTTTTTTGAGATGCATATCTAAACGATGAGTAATCTCATCTCTTTCTACAAACATACGAATATGAGCTTCCTCTTCTCCTAGGCGTATCATCTCTTTTTCTTTGCTTCCCTTGTGAGACTTTGTTGTTGCACAAAGGTAAATAGCCTCTAATATATTCGTCTTTCCCTGAGCATTATCTCCATACATAATGTTATTATTTGAAGAAAATGTCAAAGAAAGATTTTCGTAGTTTCTAAAATTACTTAATTCAAGTGATTTTACAATCATTCTAACTCCTATTGCATATGAAATCTTACTTACTATGAAGATTCAGAAAGAAAAAAAAATTTTTACTTTCACTGGAACAAGTAAGCAATTATGCAACCTACTCATTTATGGTGATGTTTACTATTGCTTTACTATTGATATAATTTCATTATTGTACTCAACAGTATCTTGGTTATATAACTTTTTACCACGTTGTATTTCTACTTTTCCATTCACTTTAACAAGCCCATCTAGAATGACTTCCTTAGCTTCTACACCCGATTCAACAAGACCAGCCGCCTTTAAAGCTTGACCAAGTTTAATGTAATCTTCTCTTAAAATGATAGTTTCCATAGCTTCCTTTCCGCAAGTACTAATGTACCGCAGCATTAAAGCTTACTGGTAAGATTAAATAGATATAACTTTCATTTTTATCCTTAATAAAGCAAGGTGCTTTCGGATTAATTAAATAGATATCTATTTCCTCATCATCAATAACTCTTAATGCATCGATTAAAAATTTAGGGTTAAATCCAATTAAAATATCTTTACCCTCTTTTGATATATCAATGTCTTCATTCATCGACCCAATCGTAGTATTTACCTTTAACTCCATAGAGTGGTCTGAAATTCCAACAATAATTGGTTTTTTCTCATTCTCTTTAATTAATAAAGTAGCACGATCAATACAACTCAATAATTCTTTTTTGTTTATCGTAACCTTTGTTTCATAATCTCCTGAGAGCATCTGATTTATCTTAAAATACTCACCCTCAATAAGTCGAGATAATACAATCGTATCGTTAAACTCAAATAATATATGACGATCTGTAAAATAAATATCAACTTCATCCGATAACTCACCTGATAAAATTTTACTAATCTCTTGAAGTGTTTTACCAGGAACAATTACTTTAATTGAATTATAAGAATTCTTTAATTCGACCTTTCGAATGGAAATTCTATGACCATCTAATGATACAACTCTCAACTCATTATCATTAATCTCAAATAATTCACCAGTCATTATTTTATTACTTTCATTATCGGAGATTGAAAATACTGTTTGACGAATTACTTCTTTTAATGTGAATTGTGATAAAGTAACAGGAGATTTCTTTTCAATTACAGGTAACATAGGAAATTCTTCTGAACTCTTTCCTGCTATTGTGAATTTTGCTTTTTCACAGGTAATGGTAGCCATGAAATTTTCATCAGTTTCAATTGTTACATCATTATCCGGGAGTTTTCTTATGATTTCAGAGAATACCTTTGCATTAATAGCAATATCACCAGCAGTTACAACAGTACCTTTAACAATAGTCTCAATTCCTAACTCCATATCATTCGAGATAAGTTTAATAATGTCATTCTTTACATCGATAATCATACACTCAAGAATTGGCATTGTAGATTTTGCAGGAACCGCTTTTAAAGCAATACTTACACTATTCAACAGATCTGATTTTTGACAAATGATTTTCATTTTGTGTATAACTCCCTTCGGCAAATTTTTATACATATATATATAATATATTTATTAGCATTAGTAGTAGGGCGTGTGAAAAAGTGCATAACCCACTTTAGCCCAAACCACATAAGGTTTTCAACAATTAATAACCATGTGAATTGTTTTCTTATATTTAAAAATAAATATTAACATGATAAGAATCATTCTTAAGTTATCCATATCGTTCTAACAGTAAAATAACAGGATTTAAACTAGTAATTGTGGATAACTTTATAGAACTTTTTAAAAAATATTCACATTCAATTATAAGAATTATTGAGTAGGATTAATTTTCTTTATAAGCACATCGATTGTATTCTGTAATGAAATATCTTTTTTCATATCCTTTTCTACCTTATTACAACCATGTAGTATGGTAGAATGATCTCGGTTCCCCATCATTTTTCCAATATCGGTTAAAGACAGAGAAGTTAGTTTTCTACATAAATACATTGCTATCTGTCTTGGATATGCAATATTACGACTACGATTATCAGAATAAAGTTCAGCAGTAGTTGCATTAAAGTGTTCAGATACTACTTCCATAATTAAATCCAGAGTTACTGTCTTCTTATTATCAGGGGAAATTAGATCTTTTAAAGCCTCTTCTGCTAAGATAACGTCAACTTCTTTCTTTTTCAAACGAGAAAGAGCAACGATTTTAGTTAGTGCACCTTCTAATTCTCGAATATTTGACTTAATATTAGAAGCAATGTATTTCATAACTTCATCGTCAATTTCAAGTCCATCAAGTTCTTCTTTTTTCTTTAAGATAGCCATTCTTGTCTCATAATCTGGACTTTGGATATCAACAGTAAGACCCCACTCAAAACGGGATCTAAGTCTTTCCTCTAAGGTAAGAATATCTTTTGGAGGTTTATCTGACGAAATGATGATTTGTTTTTTACTTTCATGTAAAGTATTAAAGGTATGGAAAAATTCTTCCTGTGTTCTTTCTTTTCCTATTATAAACTGAATATCATCGATTAGAAGAACATCGATATTACGATATTTCTCTCGAAACTCAGTTGGAGTTGTATCAGCATTACGAATCGATTCGATTAGTTCATTCGTGAATTTTTCACTAGTAACATAGAGTACTTTTGAATTTGGATTTTGATCTAGAATGTAATGTGCAATGGAATGCATTAAGTGTGTCTTACCCAATCCAACACCACCGTAAATAAACAATGGATTGTAAATTTCAGCTGGTGACTCTGCTACTGCCAAGGATGCAGCATGTGCAAGATTATTATTGGCACCAACAACAAATGTATCAAAGGTATAACGAGGATTTAAATAGGAAAGACTTTCGTTTTTTACCTTATTTACCTGAGGAGCTGATACTTTCTCATCAGCCTTTGTTTGGCTTAATAAAACAAATTCAAGTTCAAAATCTTGATTTATAACTTCTGCTATTGCTGTTCTTAAAAATAAACTATACTTATTTTTAATAAAATCTAGGCTATTAGCTCCAATTTTTGTGTCATCTACGGCGAGCTTAATGACATTACCTGTCACATCATAAACTTTAAGTGGTAGCAACCAAGTCTTAAAGGATACTTCAGTTACATTGTATTCAATCTTTAAATACTCCAATATTTCATTCCATTTTTCTTGAATCAAGTTTTTCATATTAAAAACCGTGCCCTTCTTACGCCTTCCGGCGTTCCACGCCGTGATATTTATAATTATGGGTTTTTAACCCCATATAAAATTAAGCGCACTTGTCCTACATAAACATGTGCATATAGTTATAATATATAACAAAATTATCAACATTTCAATGTTAATCTTTGATTATAAACATAAGTTTATCATAATTTTTTAAGTTATTCACAATATGGTATGATTTATTCACAGCCAGTTCATAATAATATGAAAGTTATTCACATAGACAATTATTGAAATTTTAAGTATAATTGAGTATGCTTTTTTAATAATTAACACAAATAAACAAAGTTATTAACAATTTATCCACTTTCTGTGGATAACTCTCACTAAATAATTAACAAATGTCAACATATTAAAAAAATTTATATTATTTAAACAGTTACACTATTTGCTAGTATAAGAACAAAAGTGGTAATCAAAAGATTTACTTGACGAGATGAATCGAAACGAATATAATAGTAGTGCTATTTAAAATCGAGTAAGTAGGCTTACTATAATTAGAAGGCACAGAAATTAAGTACCGTTCAGTATTATATATAGAAGAATGTGTACGGGTGCCAGTAGAGATTATCAATAACTATGAGGAGGTGTATATAGATGAAAATGACATTCCAGCCAAAAAAACGTTCTAGAGCAAAGGTTCATGGATTTAGAGCAAGAATGAGTACAGCTAACGGCAGAAAAGTTTTAGCTGCAAGAAGAGCTAAAGGAAGACATCAATTAACAGCTTAGGTCGCAGTCAATGTGACCTTTTCTTCTAATTTGGATAGAAAACAATCGGTTTTCTTAAGGAGATTTTGAAACATTGTCAAAAGTCTTAAAAAACAGTAGAGAATTCGGTAATGTTTACAGAAACGGTAAGTCTTATGCTAACAAATATTTAGTAATGTATGTTTGGAAAAATGAATTATCTATGAATCGTATTGGAATTTCTGTAAGCAAAAAAGTTGGAAACAGTGTAGTTAGGCACCGAATTACAAGATTAATTAGAGAAAGTTACCGTTTGAATGAAACTATGTTTAATAGTGGTTTAGACATAGTTGTTGTAGCAAGATTAGGATCTAGGGACAAGAGTTACTCCGAAATCAGTAGCGCTTTTATGCATTTAGCAAAACTACAGCGTATTATTCATAACGACCAAGAGTCGTTGTAGAAAAGATGATTATATCGTGATGAAGCGAATTCTTATTAGATTAGTAAAATTGTATAGAAAATATATCTCACCTATGAAAAGAACACCAACCTGCAGGTTTACACCAACTTGTTCGGAGTACGCCCTAGAGGCACTCGAACGCCATGGTGCTGTAAAGGGAACTTATCTAGCAGTGAGAAGAATTCTTAAGTGTCATCCATTTCATGATGGGGGATTTGATCCGGTCCCTTAGGATGACTTTTTTGAGTACCTAAGTATATCATGATTACATAGTCGTGATGGAAATAAGGAGGAAATTAGTTTGGAGATAACTGTTTTATCACAGGTTGGAGGTATATTAGGACCTTTTGCCTGGGTAATGGGTGAGATATTAAATGGTATTTATAAATTTTTAAATATCTTTGGTGTTACCAATATTGCATTATGTATTATTTTGTTTACAATTGTTGTAAAGATGCTTATGCTGCCATTAACAATTAAGCAGCAAAAAAGTTCTAGATTAACTGCAAAGATGAATCCTGAGATTCAAAAGATTCAAGCAAAGTATAAAGGAAAAAAAGATCAAGAGTCTATGCAAAGACAACAGGCAGAAATGAAGGAGGTTTATGAGAAATATGGTACCTCTCCAATGGCAGGTTGCTTACCTTTATTAATTTCCTTACCTATTATGTTTGCATTATATCAAGTAATCTATAAGATTCCTGCGTATATCAATGATATTAATGCCCTTTATGATTTTGTTGCAACTAATTTTATGAACGTTGAAGGATATGCAGATGCATTAAAGACTTTTATTGAAAGTAATAAGATTACCTCTACAACAGTTGGTAATTTAGCATCTTTAGTTCCTGGTTCAGCTGAGGCAAAAACTTTATTAATTGATATATTCTCTAAGTTTAATATAACAGATTGGAATCTATTCTTAGATGCAAATAAGTGGACGATTGCAAATGCGAATGGATTAGCACAATTAAAAGAGGTTATTGCATTACCAGACTTGATTACTAAAGTTGATGAGATTAAACATGTGAACCGTTTTATTGGTAATATGAATATTTTAGATCCAGCTGGGTGGGGATTCCCTGGTGTAATCATTCCAGTAGTTTCGGCAATTGCTCAGTTTTTACAGAGTAAATTAATGATCGTTCAGAATACAGGTAAGAATGGCGAATCAGCTCCTGGTGGAGACACTATGAAAGCTATGAATACTGTAATGCCAGTAGTGTCAGGTATCTTCTGTGTATTTATGCCAATTGGTGTAGGTCTTTACTGGATTACAAGTAGTATCGTTCAAATTTTCCAGCAAATTTTTATCAATAAATATTTTGATAAAATTGACATTGATGAAATGATAGCTAAAAATGTAGAAAAATCAAACAAGCGTAAAGAAAAGTTAGGTGTTGCTACAGGTAACAAAATGGCTAGCGTTGCGAAAACATCAACAAAAGTAATTGATAATAAATCAACATTACAAAGCAAGGCAGTTAGTACAAAGAAAACTGAAGCATCCAATTATACAAAGAGTGAGGTATCCTATAAAGCTGGCAGTATTGCAGCAAATGCTAATATCCTAAAAAGGAATAATAGTGACAAGGGGGATAAGTAAATGGTTGAATGGAAGGAATTTACGGGTAAAACGGTAGATGAGGCATTAACCGAGGCACTACTTGAGTATCAGACAACGAGCGAAAATATTGAATGTGAAGTAATTGAGCGAGAGAGTAAAGGTTTACTTGGAATGTTCGCTAAACCAGCTAAAATTCGTGTAAAATTAAAATTTACAGTAGAATCAGCTGCAAAAAATTTCTTAAATAAAGTATTTAAAGCTATGGGAATTGAAGCAACTGTGGAAGTTAACTATGATAAAGTCAATGAAAGTGTTGATATTAATATTATAGGTGACGACATGGGAGTCTTGATTGGAAAAAGAGGACAAACCTTAGATTCCTTGCAATATTTAACTAGTTTGGTTGTTAATAAGAATAATGAGGGTTATTTAAAAGTTAAGTTAGACACTGAGAATTATCGAGAGAGAAGAAAAGAGACTCTTGAAAATCTCGCAAAAAACATTGCTTCTAAAGTTAAGCGTACTCATAAAGCTGTATCTCTAGAACCTATGAATCCATATGAAAGAAGAATTATTCACTCAGCATTACAGAATGATAAATATGTGGAGACTCATAGTGAGGGAGAAGAACCTTTCCGTAAGGTTGTTATTAGTATGAAAAAAGGAATGTCTTATAATACTGGTAGCAATAGCAAATATGGTAATAAAGAATACGGTAAGAAGTTTAATAGTACAAGCAAAAAAGACTTTCAAAAAAAGTATGGTGCTAATACGAAAGATTACAGTACAGACTATAAGAAAGACTATGCAGCTTACTTGGAGCAAAAGGCTGCAGCAAAAGCAGCTGAAGCATTAAAATAGAAGGCGCACATGATTAAATAAACATAGAAACACTTTTTTATCATGAATTGAAAAAGGCTGTTATGTGAGACGGGTTGATATACCGTTCTTATACAACAGCCTTTTCTTAAGGTTAAAGCCTAATGGCAGATGGGAGAATTATTATGAAGTCAGACACAATAGCAGCAATTGCCACGGGACTTAGTACTGCGGGAATTAGCATTATTAGAATCAGTGGTGATGAAGCATTTCCAATCATTGATAAGATATTCCGTAAAAAAACGAGTAAGAAAAAGCTATCCGAGATGGAATCCCATACCGTACATTATGGTTATATTGTAAATAATGAAGAAGTTATTGATGAAGTTATGGTCGTAATTATGAAAGGACCAAAAAGTTATACAAAAGAAGATAGTATTGAAATAGATTGTCACGGTGGAATTGTTGTAACAAAAAGAGTGTTAGAAACTGTGTTAAAGGCGGGAGCACGACTTGCACAACCAGGCGAGTTTACAAAACGTGCTTTTTTAAATGGACGAATTGACTTATCACAAGCGGAAGCAGTAATTGATGTTATTCATGCAAAAAGTGAGTTAGCATTAAAAAATAGTTTAAGTCAGCTCAAGGGTAATGTACTTGAAAAAATAAAAGAGATTAGAAACAGTATCTTATTAGATACTGCTTATATAGAGGCAGCACTGGATGATCCAGAACACATTAGTTTAGATGGGTTTTCAGAGCAATTAGAACAGCATGTTGAGGTCCTTCAAAACGACATTTTTAAGTTGTTAAACAGTGCAGAAAATGGGAGATTAATAAAAGAAGGCATACGTACTGTCATATTAGGTAAGCCGAATGTTGGAAAATCATCCTTGTTAAATATTTTAGTTGGGGAAGAAAGAGCTATTGTAACTGACATTGCAGGTACTACGAGAGATACCATTGAAGAAACGATTTACTTAAATGGAGTTTGTTTAAATGTAATTGATACTGCAGGAATTAGGGATACAGACGATGTTGTTGAAAAAATTGGAGTTGATAAATCAAAGAAAAGTGCAGAAACAGCAGACTTAATTATCTATGTTGTAGATGCTTCAACTCCTTTAGATCAAAATGATTTTGAAATCATCCAATTTATTAAAGATAAAAAAGCAATCATTCTGTTAAATAAAACAGATTTAGACTTGGTAGTAGATGAAAAAGAATTACAAAGTTTAACACAAAAGAAAATAGTTAAGATATCTGCAAAAAATCATATTGGAATGGATGAGATGGAAAAAGTCATTACAGACATGTTTTTCCAAGGTAATCTTACGTTTAATGAAGATATTTATATTACCAATGCTCGTCAAAAAGAAGCATTGCAAGAAGCAAGAGTTAGTTTAGAACAAGTTCATAATAGTATTAATTTAGGTATGCCAGAAGATTTTTTTACGATAGATTTGATGAATGCATATGAAGCACTTGGCACTATTATTGGAGAGGCGGTAGACGAGGATCTCATTAATACTATATTCAAAGAGTTCTGTATGGGAAAATAAGAAAAGAGGGAAATAGGATGAGTTATATTTATGATAGCTACGATGTTGTCGTCGTAGGTGCTGGTCATGCAGGATGTGAGGCTGCATTGGCTTGTGCAAGACTTGGTTTGAAGACAATCATGTTTACAGTTAGTGTTGATAGTATCGCACTTATGCCTTGTAATCCGAATATTGGGGGAACATCAAAGGGACATCTGGTTCGAGAGATTGATGCTTTAGGTGGAGAGATGGGAAAGGTTATAGATAAAACCTATATTCAATCCAAGATGTTAAATCAATCGAAGGGACCAGCTGTTCACTCCTTAAGAGCACAAGCAGATAAGCAGGATTATAGTAAGACAATGCGACATATAGTTGAAAATACTGACAATCTTACCGTTAAACAAGCTGAAATAACTGAGATTCTTGTCGAAAATGGTAAAGTTGAAGGAGTTAAAACTTATTCAGATGGTGTATATCCTTGTCGAGCAGTTGTATTATGTACTGGAGTATATTTAAAGGCAAGATGCATTTATGGAGATGTTAGTCATTACACGGGTCCTAACGGATTACCTTCTGCAAATTACTTAACTGACTGTTTAAAGTCATTAGGTATTGAAATGTATCGATTTAAGACAGGAACACCAGCACGTATTGATAAAAGAAGTATTGATTTTAGTAAAATGGAAGAACAGTTTGGAGACGAAAAGGTTGTTCCTTTCTCATTTACAAATAAACCAGAAGATATTATGAAGGAACAGGTATCCTGTTGGCTAACCTATACGAATGAGAAAACACATGAAATTATTCGAAAAAATATTGACCGTTCTCCCCTATATTCTGGGAATATTCAGGGAACTGGACCAAGATATTGTCCATCTATAGAAGATAAAGTCGTTAAGTTTGCTGATAAAAATCGGCACCAAGTATTTATTGAACCAGAAGGTAACTATACAAATGAGATGTATATTTCAGGTATGTCAAGTAGTTTACCAGAGGATGTTCAAGTAGCCATGTATCGGTCAGTTGCTGGCTTAGAAAATGCAAAGATTGTACGAAACGCTTATGCAATTGAATACGACTGTATTAATCCAATGCAGCTCAAACCTTCTTTGGAGTTTAAAAAAATTAGTGGTCTGTTTAGTGGAGGCCAATTTAATGGAAGTTCGGGATATGAGGAAGCCGCTGCGCAAGGATTGATGGCTGGTATCAATGCAGCAAGAAAACTATTAGACAAGGACCCAGTAATTTTAGATCGTTCACAAGCTTATATTGGAGTTTTAATTGATGATTTGGTTACAAAGGAAACGCATGAGCCATACCGTATGATGACATCGAGAGCAGAATATCGTTTAATTTTAAGACAGGATAATGCAGATTTAAGATTAACAAAAATTGGTCATGATATTGGTCTCATTAGTGATGAGAGATATGAAAAATTAGTTCAAAAAGAAGAGATGATATTAAAGGAAACTCAAAGACTTGAGAATAGTTTAATCGGAGCTTCGAAGGAAGTTCAAGATATACTTGAGGGACTTAATTCAACAGCTTTAAAAACAGGTACTAATTTAGCTGAGTTAATTAAACGACCAGAGCTTAATTATGAGCTAATTGAGCAATTAGACAAGGACCGACCTGATTTACCTGCAGATGTAATTGAACAAGTTGAGATTAACTTAAAGTATGACGGGTATATAAAAAGACAAGAACATCAAGTAGAACAATTTAAAAAATTGGAAGGTAAAAAAATTCCTGAGAATATCGACTATAATGATATTCCATCTTTAAGAATTGAAGCTAGACAAAAATTAATTAAGTTTAAGCCAATATCAGTCGGACAAGCAACTAGAATATCAGGTGTTTCACCTGCAGATATCTCTGTACTTCTTGTATATTTGGAGCAATATCGGAGAAAGTAACAAATCATAATAAAATATCTATAAGATGGAGTTAAAATGAGAAATAATCAGACATTGATTGATGGTTTGGCCCAATGGGGTATCAATATAAATAAAGAGCAACAAGAACAGTTTGAGAAGTATTATGATTTACTTGTTGAGTGGAATTCATTTATGAATCTAACTGGAATTACAGATTATGAGGAAGTGTTAGTGAAACACTTCCTTGATAGTCTAGCTTTATTTCATGAACATCCATATCAAGAAGGTTTAAGTCTATTAGACATGGGAACAGGAGCGGGATTTCCAGGAATACCACTAAAAATTGTTTACCCAGATTTAAAGGTAACTTTAGTGGACTCCCTGAATAAGAGAATTAAATTCTTAAATGAAGTAATCAATGCTTTGGGATTAACAGGAATTGAAGCAATCCATGCTCGGGCTGAAGAATTAGCAAGAAAAGAAGAACATAGAGAAAAATATGATTTGGTTGTATCAAGAGCAGTAGCAAGAACAGTATCATTAGCTGAATTTTGCTTACCTTATGCCAAAGTAGGAGGTTATTTTATACCTTATAAATCAGGTACAATAGAAGAAGAATTAAAAGAAGCAAACTATTCTTTTGAGGTACTTGGAGCTAAACTACAAGAGGTTAAAACTTTTAGTATCCCAAATAGTGATATGAATCGAACATTATTTATTGTGAAAAAGATAAAAAACACTCCAAAGGCTTATCCAAGAGCTGGTGGAAAACCATTAAAATCACCATTAATAAGATAAAATTGTAATGAGATTACTACATGACAAGATGAAAGAATTACTCTTTCGTCTTGTTCATGAAAGGAATCATTCTTTCATCTTGTTCATGAAAGGAATGGTTGGATTATATATAGTTATAGATTTGATATCGAGATTATTGATTAGAATTGGGGAAATTATGTACATACAAGGAAGATTTAAAACAGCTCAAGATGATTTAAGCGAGATTTTTGAAATAAGAAGAGAAGTCTTTATCAAGGAACAACATAAAACGGAAGCCCAAGAGTTTGATGACTATGATAAAGATGCAATTTTCTGTGTTTTATATGAAGAAAATCATAGTTCTACAGACAAAGAGCAAAGACCAGTTGCGACAGGAAGATTAGTACTTTTAGAAGATGGTAAATATAAAATTGGTAGAATAGCAGTAAAGAAGGAGTACCGTGGTAAGCAGTATGGAGATATGCTTGTTAAAATGCTAGTTAATAAAGCATTTATGTCAGGGGCAAAAGAAGTATATGTGGGAGCACAGATCCAAGCAATAGGATTTTACAAAACAATAGGTTTTCAGGAGATAGGGGAAGAATATATAGAAGCGAATATTCCTCACATAGAAATGGTACTTGTACCAGATAATTTGTGTAAAAAATGCAAAAACGTTAATATATAATCATTTTTTCCTTTAATTATCTATGAGAATGTTATATTATAATTATGTATAAATAAAAATCATGAGGAAAAAAATAATATTTATTTTAGATAGTTTTACTTCTTTCAATTCGGGGGAAATGTGATGGAAAATGCCAAAATAGAGAAGGTAATATGGGAAGTAAAAGTTCAGAAGGCAATAAAAATTTTTTCTATAATCCAGGATGGTATAAATAGTTCAATCGTCGGCATGAATGATAAGATAAATAATATGGAACTTAGAATAAAAGAATTATCAAAAGCGCTGGAGACGTTTAACTCAACAATTGATATTAATGTTTCATTATTTTCACCTTACGAAAATGTACAAAAGAAGCATGAAGAATCCATTCTTAAAAAGGAACTGTTCGAAATTCAAAAAGAATTACCAGATGTTAATGAACGGTTATGCGATTTATTAAAAAAACAAGAAGAATATCAGACGGTTTATGAATGTTTAAATTATTTAAATGATGTTTTAATTCATCAGGCAGCTACAAAGGAAGAGAATTGTAATGAAAGTAGCAAAATGGAAATAAAAGGAAATTATGAGAATGATGAATGTAATTTAAATGAAATTAACTCAAAGTGTATCGGTGTAGAAATTCTTGAAACTCAAGAGCTAGAACGGCAAAGGATAGCTCGTGATTTACATGACTCTACGATTCAAAATCTAACGAACTTAATGTATAAGACAGAACTGTGTTTAAAGCTAATCGATATGGATACGATACGTGTCCGATTAGAACTAGCTACTTTAATTAATCAAATTCGCTGTACTATTAATGATATGCGAGAAATTATTTATGATTTAAAGCCTATGGTAATTCAAGATCTTGGTTTGGTTCCAGCAATTGAGATTTTTGCTAAAAAGTATATGGAGCAAAATCATATTCAAGTGATTATAAATAGTACAAGGGAAAATCCTAGTATTCTACCAGTGATCAACCTAACTATATACCGAATTGTTCAAGAAGCATGCAATAATATTGTTAAATACGCCAATGCTAGTATTTGTGAAATAAACTTGACTTATAATGATGAAGAGTTGCAATTAGTCGTTGAAGATAATGGAGACGGAATGCTACTTGATGAACTAGAAAAAAAGGGAAGTTGCTATAATAGCGGATTTGGCCTTTCATTTATGAAAGAAAGGACATTATTATTGTCAGGGAACTTTGAAATAGAGTCAACAAAGGGTAAAGGTACTAAGATAACCGTAATTATACCATATCGCAAGCAAGAGGAGGAGTAAGAATGGGACCGATAAGAATTATTATAGCTGACGATCATATGATGGTACGAGAAGGGCTAAAACAGTTACTTGAGTTAGATGGCAATATTGAAGTAGTTGGACAGGCAAGTGAAGGTGAGAAGTGCTTAGAGTTAGTAAAGCAATTGCAACCTGATGTTGTTTTACTAGATATTAATATGCCAAACATGAGTGGTTTACAAGCATTGCAAAAATTGAGATCAAAAAATACGAAACAGAAGGTTTTAATGTTAACAATACATAATGAAGTTGAATATTTACTTAGAGCAGTGGAACTCGGAGCCAATGGATATGTTCTTAAAGATTCAGAATCTGAGGTTTTAAAAAGGGCGATACAAACAGTTTTTAAGGGAGAAACATATATTGAACCTACGTTAACTCCTGAAATGAAAGAACGTTTAAAGAAGATTAAAAACTCCACTACAGAACCACTGACGAAAAGAGAAATCGATGTTCTTAAATTACTTGCTGAAGGATTGTTTAACAAGGAGATTGCATATCGTTTGAGTATAAGTGAGAAGACAGTAAAAAATCATGTTTCCAATATATTTAAAAAGATAGGTGTTTCTGATCGTACACAGGCAGCAGTATATGCAATAAAAAACAATTTTGTAAATATGTATTAGTACAAAGGCAATATCTTATACGAAGTAGTATAGATATTGCTTTTTTTATTTAATAGGATGATGCCAGGGGTAAAAGGGATTTTTATGTTGTGCCAGTTGCGATTTACATAAAAAAACTTAAGAAAGAAATTTGATGTGATTGCTGAAATGTTATGGGTATATGATGAAAGACATAATTAGTCCAAAACACGTTTTACATGAATGAAGTCAGCTTATTTATATACTAGAAATTCCTCTGAATTTCCTAATATATAAATAAGCTCCAAGGATGCGCGTTACACTACGGAGCGGAACAAAAGCGTCCTAAAGGATGGGCACTATGATGCACACAAGGAAGATGTCGTTTGCGCGACCGCGCTTGGCCCGAGTGTTTTGCAAGCAAAACACTTTTTATTAATGAGTAAAAAAATTATCCTAGTAATTACCTAAGTGTGCGATTAGATTGTGATAGTATTAAAAGTATAATGGTAGATGTCAATTAGTCGTTAGTTCATAGTAGAAGATAAAGTTTCACGTGAAACATTATGAAAATTGTGTTTTTATATATAGTTATGTATAAAGTAATGTGATATAATGTAGTGGATATTAGAACATAAATAGAAATATTTACATTAAGATAAATCTATTTAGCCATAAACTATAATATGTAAGTGGACAACTTATGGATATAGATAGGAAAGATTCAATTATATTATGGAGGATAAGATGGGGAAAGCAATAGCAGTAACGAATCAAAAGGGTGGAGTTGGTAAAACAACTACGGCAATTAATCTGGCTGCTTGTCTTGCTGAAAAAGGGAAAAAAGTTTTAGCAATAGACATCGACCCTCAGGGGAACACAACAAGTGGACTTGGCGTAGACAAGGGGAATATAGAGAATACAGTCTATGAATTATTAATTGGTGAATGTACAATAGAAGAATGTATGACAGAGAGTGTGGTTGAAAATCTCTTTGTACTGCCATCTGACGTGAACTTAGCTGGTGCTGAGATCGAATTAATTGGAGTTGATGAGAAAGAGTATATATTAAAGAAGTGTATTGATCTAATTAAAGATTCTTTTGATTATATTATTATTGATTGTCCTCCTTCTCTTAATATACTAACTGTTAATGCCATGACAACAGCAGATGCTGTCTTAGTACCAATTCAGTGTGAGTATTATGCTTTAGAAGGTCTATCTCAGTTAATTCATACAATTAATTTGGTTAAAGACCGATTAAATGCTGATCTTGAAATAGAGGGTGTAGTATTTACAATGTATGACGCAAGAACTAATCTCTCTTTACAAGTTGTAGAAAATGTAAGAAAAAATTTGGAGCAAAAAATATATAATTCAATAATCCCTCGAAATGTACGCCTTGCGGAAGCTCCTAGTCATGGATTACCAATAAGCATGTATGATCCAAAGTCTGCTGGGGCAGATGCATATCGAGATCTTGCAGATGAAGTATTACGTCAAGATGGTGAATTAGAAGAAGAAGATCAAGCAAATGAGAAGTCTAAAAAAATTACTTCCAATACCAAGGGTAGTAAAGATAGTAATAAGAAGAAGGGCAAAGGTATTTTTGGACGTAGAAAGGGAGAATAAATATGACATCAAAAAAAGGACTTGGTAAAGGATTAGATTCACTTATTATTAACAAATTAGATCATGTAGATAGAAATAGTAATAAAAATGAAATTGTTTCACGTGAAACGATGATTAATATCAATAAAATTGAACCAAACAAAGAGCAACCTAGGACTCATTTCGATGAAGATTCATTACATGAGTTAGCTGATTCAATCAAATTACATGGCATTATTCAGCCGTTAATAGTTCATAAGGTTGGGGAACGATTTGAGATAATTGCAGGTGAGAGAAGATGGAGAGCTGCCAGAATTGCTGGGTTAAAAGAAATACCGGTAATTGTGAAAGAATACACAGATCAACAAGTATTAGAAATCGCATTAATAGAAAATATCCAACGAGAAGATTTAAATGCAATCGAAGAAGCAATGGCATATGAAAAATTAGTGCATGATTTTAATTTAAAACAAGATGAGGTTGCTGAGAGAGTTGGAAAAAGTCGTGTTGCAGTTACTAATTCCATGAGATTAATGAAATTAGATAAGCGAGTGCAACAAATGGTTATTGACGATATGATAAGTGGTGGACATGCCCGTGCATTACTTGGAATTACAGACAATGAATCACAGTATAATGTTGCTATGAAAGTATTTGATGAAAAATTAAGTGTTCGAGAAACTGAAAAGTTAGTTCGGAACTTATTGAAGCAAAAACCAGAAAAAGAAATAGCAATAGCAAAAGAAGATGATTATATTTATCGAGACCTAGAGAACAGAATGAAAAATATTTTCGGAAGTAAAGTAGAAATTAGACGTCAGGCTAATGATAAAGGGAAAATAGAAATAGAGTACTATTCTCAAGAAGATTTAGATAGAATTATTGAATTAATAGGTACAATTGGATAATTTAACTTAAGGTGGGTAAAAGAATGGATATTTTTAAAAACATTGGGATTAGTACAGATATTGCAGTAGTTATATTAGCTGGCATACTTTTTGTGCTATTGATAACAGTTTTTATTATACTAACTAAGATAAGCAAACTCAAGAAAAAATATAATGCATTTATGGAAGGATCCAATGGAAAGACATTAGAAGATACCGTAATAAATCGATTCAAAGAGATAGATAAACTAAAAGTTGATACGAAAGAGATTAAAACAGCAGTAACCAAAATATCTGAGAATCTGTTAAATGCTTATCAGAAATGTAGTGTTGTTAAATATGATGCATTTAAAGAAATGGGAGGAAAACTTAGCTTTTCTTTATGTCTACTTGATGATAATAATGATGGAATTATTCTTACATCAATGCACTCAAGTAGAGAAGGCTGCTATACTTATGTGAAAGAAATCATTAAAGGTGAGTCTTTTGTATTATTATCAGAAGAGGAAAAGCAATCATTAGAAGAGGCAAAAAACAAAAAAAATTATTTGCAGTAAGAAATTAAAGTACTATAAATAGGGATCTTATTTATAGTACTTTATAGAATTAATTGAAAGGGCAAAATGCTATGAAAAAAGTATCAATTGACAGTATAGTAGGTGGAGAAAGACTAGCAAAAGAAGTAAGCACAGCTAGTGGATTGGTATTAATTCCTGCAGGCTCTTTTCTAAAGCACGAATATGTAGAAAAAATGCGTGAGCTAAATGTAGATATGGTATATATAGAAAACGATGAAATATCATCCGAAATAGAAATAGCAAATGAAGAGATGATACAGAATAAATGTAAAATAATGGTAAAAGATATAATTGAGAAATACTCCTATTATGCGAATCAAGAATTACAAGATATCGTAGTGGTTGCTGATGAGATTATTGAAGAAGTACTTTCACAACCAGAAGTAATGTACAATGTATCTTTAATTCGAGAGAAGAGCCAGAGCATATATTCACATTCTGTCTCTGTCTCCGCCATATCAGTTCTTGTTGGGATTAGGATGGGTTTAACAAAGGATAGAATTCGTGATTTAGCAATTGGAGCTTTATTACATGATCTGGGAATGGTTTATCTACCAATCTCTTGTGAGAATTTAATATATGAGGAATGTGGTGAAAATGAAAAGAAAGAGATAAGAAAACATGTGATAATCGGATATTCTATGGTTGAGTCTGAAAAATGGTTATCGGCCACATCAAAAGATATTATACTTAGTCATCATGAAAGAGAAGATGGAAGTGGATACCCGATGCATCTTAAAAAATCAAAAATCCGACTCGAGACAAAGATCGTATCCTTATGTGATGAATTCGATAGTTACATATATGGTAATCTCGTAAAACCTCAAAAAATTAGCTTAATTATGGATTATATTTTAAGTGAAGCAGATAGAAAGTTTAATCTAGAAGTAGTTCAGAAATTTATAGAATCCGTAGCAGTTTATCCAATCGGTACATACGTTAAAACGAATACAAATGAAATCGGAGTTGTAGTAAGACAAAATTATAAAATGCCAACAAGACCAGTGATTCGAATCATTGGGTTAGATGAACAAGAACCAATTTATAAGGACTTAGTAAAGGAATTAACGGTATTTATTAAGGATACAGTTGATATAGCTTGACGTGAAATCATAAGATATGATATAAATAGAAGATATCGTATTGAAATGGGTTCGAATAGTTATCATAAGTAAACATAATATGTAGTAATAGAATGAAAAGGCAGTTAGGTGAATACATGCATAGTTTTTTAAAAGCGATAGGCTTTAGTAAAATAAATAATAGATTAGAAGTAGAACAATTAATTCATAATGTTATTAGTGAGGCATCAGAGAAGCATTTATTGAGTTTAGAAAATCATTCGACTTTAGCAGAATTATCACTAGAATTTGCACCTGAAGTTGGAATTACAGTTAGAGGAGAGTATGATGAAAACATGGTATTTCATCTAGAGCATTACTTTCCATATTATAAAGGACAGAATATTAGTGCGAAAGAGCAAATCTTTATTAGTAAAAGAGTAGATACAGATGCGTATACTGGGATGTGCGATGATTATCGATTAGGTGTATCGCTTATTTTTTACCTACAGAATACAATCGATTACTTGCATTTACACCATGATTTAAAAGAGCCAATGGTGTACGCTGTGACTTTAGTTGGTCTTGCCTGTGAGGGAAAAATTCTCTTACCAGTAGAAAAAAGTATAAAGAGTGAAAAGTCAGGAAAAACAGACTTACGCCAAAGAAACCAATTGATAGCAGAAGCAAAAAAAGGGAACCAAGAGGCAATTGATAGCTTAACAATTGATGATATTGATCTATATGCAATGGTTTCTAAAAGGCTTAAGAAAGAAGATGTATATTCAATTGTAGATACATCATTTGTACCATATGGAACAGAATCTGATAACTATACAGTACTTGGAACGATTATTGATGTACGAGAAGTCACAAATCAGAGAAGTAAAGAAGAGCTATACATTTTAACATTAGAATGTAATGAACTTTGTTTTGAGGTTTGTATTAATAAAGAGAATCTTTTTGGTGAACCAAGTGTAGGCAGAAGATTTCGTGGAACAATCTGGATGCAAGGAAACGTAGACTTTAATAACGGCTTGACTTCAATGTAAATTCTGAATATAATTAAGAATGTACTTGCCCTCAAGCCTCTCTTAAGGGGCTGAATATTCTATCACCTTGGGGAAAAAGGTGATAGATAAGAAGTCAGTTTTAGTAATACACAATAGAATATGTTTTCCTAGTTCAACGGATAGAACAGGCCCCTCCTAAGGGTCAGATCGGGGTTCGATTCCCCGGGGAAACGGTGAGTTTACGCAGGTTTTCAGCATTTCTGGAAAGCTGCGTAAAACTATTTTAGGAGCAAAATACATAGATAAGGAAATAAGAAAGTTTGAGTAAAGAGCTTGTTAATTTTCTTAAGAAGAGATTCCGATTTAGTCAAGAGAAAAGGTCAACAGATCCATCTGGTTTTCACTATCTATAATTGTAGTTTTTGATTAGAAAATATAAGGTAACCCGCAAAGAAAAACCACATATATTGAGACAATTGCCAGCCACCAACCACGAGACCATCTTCATTTGATATAATATTGTGAAGTAAAATTGTAGGTAGCAATAACAATATCAATAGACCTCGAACTGCTAATATGTCACCTAATCGGCCTAAGATGTAACTTCCTTTTTTGCTCTTAAACGAGTAGATCATAATTGCCTTCAAAGGTAATCATTATAACCCAGAGTTGTACATTTTTAAAAGATCGTTTCTGTACATTCTTATGATATCATTTATACCATTGCTCTATATGGAGAAATATGGTAAAATAAAATTGCTTAATAGGCAGGGGAACAAAATGAAAGAGTCTATGAAGAATGAAATTGCCAATCTATTAACTGAAAAAGGCGCTGATATCGTTCGCCTTGTAGACATTTCTAATCTTGAAGAAGGCATACGCCAAGGCTGGAATAATTTTTAATCCAGAAGGGGTACAGAATATGCTTATAATCGTTAATATAGGGGGAATTATGCGTAGAATAAGAACGACATGCAAATGTTTTATATTGATGTTCTGCATGATTGCATCGTGCTTTTTTCCAACAATCTGTTTTGCTTCTGAATGGAATTCTTTTCCCATTCAATGGGATGACTCCGTAGCTTCGAGTACAGATGTTAGCACAATGGTTTTAGATGCGCCAGCTGGAAAACATGGTTTTGTAAAAGTCAAGAACGGCGACTTCTATTTTGATGGAGATGAAACGAAGGTCAAATTTTGGGGTGTTAACGTCACCTTTAAGGGAGCATTTCCAGATAAAGAGATAGCAGATAAAACGGCGGCTCATCTTGCGAAGTCTGGGTTTAATTGTGTGAGGATACATCATATTGATACTTATGAATCGCCAAGAGGAATTTTTGCAAGTGGATTAGAGAATACGCTTAAGTTTGATCCAGAGCAATTAGATCGTCTAGATTATTTTATACATGCACTAAAAGAAAAAGGCATTTATGTAAACCTAAACCTTCATGTGGCAAGAACGTTTAAGTCGGGTGACAGTGTTGAAGATGCAGCGAATCTCCCCGAAAATTCTAAAATCGTGACGCTATTTGATGATCGTTTAATAGAACTACAGAAGGATTATGCCCAAAAATTATTAACGCATTATAATCCCTATACACAGAATGAATATCGGAATGAACCTGCAATCGCAATGATTGAGATTACGAATGAGAATTCTATTTTCCCAGCGTGGAGCGATGGAATCCTTTTGGGAAGAGAAGGCGAGCAATATTATAAAGCTCTCCCTCAATTCTATGTCGATGAGCTTGACGATAAGTGGAATGCTTGGCTCAAAGAAAGATACGAAACAACGGATCGTTTAAGAGAAGCATGGGGCATGCAGGTAGACGATAATAATTATATAAAGAATGGAGATTTTGAGCAGGACTTGGCTGGTACATGGGAAGGTATTCATTATCTAGGAACCAGTGCTCAATTTACAAAAGACTCTACTGACAAAGCATCAGGAGAGTATTCTGAGTGTGTTGTAATCGATGAGACGACAGGAATTGATTATGATGTACAACTTAGACAATTAGGGTTAAATCTTGATAAGGGAAAGAAATTTACACTATCATTTTATGCAAAGTCGGATTCTGAAAAAGATATTGCTGTACGATTTACAAAACATATAGAACCGTATACTAATTATGGGTTAGAGAAAACAGTTTCTTTGAATTCAGAGTGGCAAAGGTATACGATGGATTTTGTATCCTCTCAAACAGATGAAAATACGAGATTATCCTTTAATTTAGGAAACTCAGTAGGAAAAGTCTGGGTTGACCAGGTCGAGTTGGTAGAGCAGGAGATGAGTTACTTAGATGAGGATGAATCGCTTGAAGAAGGGACCGTTAAGAGGACTGATTGGAAGGAAAGATTTGAAAGAAGCGATCAACGGATCGCGGATAATACTAGGTTTTATTATGAACTAGAAAAAATGTATTTTGAGGGAATGCTTGGTTATTTGCATAATACACTGGGTGTTAAAGTGCCGGTTTCGACATCGAATATGTTTTACGGATTTGTCGATTTAAAAGCACAAAGCGTGGGTGATTTTATGAATATGCATTCCTATTTCGATCACCCTACATTTAATGGGGGTGAATGGGATGACCATAATTATGAGATCACAAATGAATCGTTAATTAATTCGCTCGGAAGCAAACAAGGAGAGGTGAATTTTAGTTCTTTTATTGAAAAGATGGGACTATGTTCTGTATTAGGGAAACCGACAGTAGTTAGTGAGTGGAATATGTCTTACCCAAACCAATACGAATATGAAGCGATGCCTACTATAACAGCCTATGCAATGCTTCAAGGATGTGACGCGTTATTCTTGTACTATTATGCCAATGATCTTCAAAAGGTACCTGATTCTAATAGAATTGAAGATGCCTTGGACGTTATGAATAATTCTGTTAAGATGTCTCAGGCTCCATTTTGTTCGCTTATGTTTATAAGAGATGATATCAAAATAGCAAATAGAAAAATCACATTGAACCTACCAGTAAAGGATCTGATTCGTGATTACAAATATATTGGAGAAAGCAGAAAGTTTCCTCTTATTGGAGGATATATTCCTTCTTCTGTTATGTATTATAATCGGATTAACTTATCGCCTGATGAGTCTTTAGATACAACACCAATTTCTGATGTTTTTACGAGTAAACAGCTTGAGGAGTTGCAGACCAAAGTAACACACATTAGTGATACAGAAGAGATTGAATTAAATCATGACATTCTAGATAAGGGATATCTTAGAATTAATACAGAACGCGCGCAAGGCGCAGCTGGTTTTCTGTCTAATCATAGTGTTAAAACGGATAATATGAAACTGGATTTAGACACGGATGCTTCTTGTTTACTAGTTTCAATGGACGGCAATGCTATTAACCAATCAAAAAGAATGATTTTGTCGGTCTCAGCAAGACAAAAAAATGAAGGCGAACAGAGCGGTGTTTGGGGAACGGGACCAGTTTTAGTTGAGCGAGTGAAGGGAACAGTAGAGATTCGTGTAGATGAACCATCTAGTTACATAGTTTATGCTCTTGATTCAACAGGAGTTCGTACGAAACTCATACCTCATATTGTGGAAGACAATCGTCTAAGTATCACATTAAACGAGCAGACGCTGTGGTATGAGGTGGTTGGTGATGACGAAAATATTGAACCAGAAGATACTAAACCAGAAGATAGTAAACCAGAAAATATTGAACCAGAAGATACTAAACCAGAAGATATTGAACCAGTAAATATTGAGCCAGTAAATATTAAACCAGAAAATATCGAGCCAGTAAATATTGAACCAGAAGATATTCCTCCTACTAGTGCAACCTTAAATAAGACGAAATGCTATATTAAGCAAGGGGATTCCTATTCATTGGTGCTTAGTGTAAAGCCTCAAAACCATACGTATCCGATTTATTGGAAATCTTCAAATGATAGCATTGCGACAGTGAATAATAAGGGTGTAGTAAAAGCAATTTCACCTGGAAAAGTTCAAATTTCAGCCAAAGTGAGCAAGATTGAGACGACTTGTGAGGTTTACGTTGTTGACAAAGAGACCGGTTTCTTAGTGGAGCTTATAGCGAATCAGGTTTATACGGCTGGCAAGTTAAAACCACTTGTCAAGGTACACGATCAAGATCGATTACTTAAGAATAGCATAATGTTGATTTCAGAAATGGCGAAGACGCTTGGGATTCATAAAACGGATTCCTACTGGCTTGTACACAAGAATATCTTCAAAACATTTTTGGTCTCAAATAGAATACGTGTCGATATGGCAAGTTTTGAAGAATGGTACGCAAGCCAGATCAGGAACCAGTAGTAGCTAAGTTGAATGGCGTTAATCAAGAACTGCTGCTTACCAAGGTTCTACAGAACCCGGAACTGGTGGCGCTTCTACAAGCATTGACAAATAAATAGTAAGGTTATATGATAGGAACATAATTGTAATGGTTATGTTCCTGTTTTATATGTCCTACCTCATCTCGCACATTTCTTAGCAGAAGCTAATTTCTAACTAATTTGCACCCCTTGTTTGCTAAGTACTTGGTCCGACTGAGATTTACAACAGAGAACTACAAACCAAAATAAATATAGATAAATAGGTACTTAGTATAAGTTACATTGACAGCGAGGTCCCATCTCATCCGACCCTTCTAAGGGCTAGTTGCAGGTTTGATTCCTGCTGGGGGTGTTCATTTTTAATAAAATACTAAGGGCCGAAAATATAAGGAAGTAGTCGTATGAGAAAGAAACGAACAAAAGTACTCTATATTCTATTCTTTATTGCGGCAGTATTTTTTGCAGCATTTGTATTAGCCGAGTTTAGAAAAGACTATTTGGCGATTGGCTTAGCAGGGATTGTCATGCTAATAGCGGCTTATTTTTTAGTTGATAAAATTGAACGTGATATATATAAGCGTTACGAAATTGATAAAAAGGATATTACGGACAGGCTAGATGAGACTTCTCAGGAAATAATTATTTACGGGAATAAAATTGATCGTTTACAGGAAGCAATCATGAATGCCTCTCTACAAGGTCTAACAAATCCACAACAAAAGATTATGGAATTACAGAACTCCTTAACAAAAATAGAACAAGTACTATCACAACGTCAGAAGGAGCTTATGGATCATAAGATTACTTCTGAATATGGTAAACAACTTGAGAATATATTACAGGCACAAAGAGAGAATATAGTTTTGTTAAGGACGGGATTTAAAGCACTAATACAGTTTAGTAAAGAAAATGCAAGACAGGTAGCACTTAATACAAATGAGAATACGGAAAAGGTATTGACTGAGTTAAGTGTATCTATTTATAAACTCTTAGAGGAACTACCAGGAACAATAGAAAGTAGTTTGAATACTATGCATAATGAGTATGATAGCCTTGCCAAAGATTATCTTGAGAATACTTCATCGGTGAGTCAAAGGCTTAAGGATATTGAAAAGTTAACTGAAAATGTAACAGCTTTATTACATGAATAAAGTTCACCACTATAAGTAACAGCCCTGGTAAGTGTGTCGATGGTTTATGACTTTAGAAAAAGCGTGAAATAGGAAAGAGCTTGATTGTATATTTTCCTCGGAATGTCTTGCTCACAAGTCCACAAAGTATGTGGCACTTGTAAGACAATCCGAAAATATTCAATCAAGCTCTTTTAAAATAAAATTTGAATCTAACAAAACATCCTTTTTAAAGTAAAATTCAAATTTAACAAAACATCCCTTTTAAAGTCAAATTAGAATCTAACAAAAACACCCCTTTTTATAGGTAAATATCCTTGCTGTTAGAACGTATATAATCCATGCGACGCTGATGATTCTTACGGTATTTACTTCTACGTCTTCGATGAGGAATCTCAATAAATAGAAGATAATAACCAACAACAAGAATGATGATACTAATACATACACCAATCAAAATTGGTTTTACTTTCGATGTTTTTTCCGTGTATGGCCTATTTACTGGGATTGATTGTTCATTATGATCCGTAGTATCACCTACAAGAGAATCGGAATTAGTAGAGGTGGATTCTGTTGAGGACCCATCTGCAAATAATAAGTCAGGTGGTATCAAGTAGCTTGGCCATTGAGCATCAAACTCAGCTTTTGTAAGAGGATAATCCTCATTATAGTATAAAATATCGGTTGAGCCAACATATTTGCCGGCATACGTATATGATATTTGACCAATAACATTATAGCCATGAACAAACTCATCTACTTTCGAATAATTAATTGTTTTGACAGCATCCTTAATATCTGCTTTTAGAGGTAAAACCACATTGCTATTTTTACTTAAACTTAACTTACTTATATCATTTGTTTTAAATTCTTTAAAGTTTGAAAAAAGAGATGGAAAGCTTAATGAAGAAGTCTCTTGATTTGCTTCATCCATATGGTATAAAGAGTAGTTATCAAATGCAAAATCAAGCATTTTTGCAGTATCCTCGTAGGCATGTAAGGCTGTATCAACATGAAGAACAACAGCAATAAGAGTAAGACCATTACGCTCGGCATAGGTAACTAAAGTTGTTTTTGCTTCTTCGGTACCACCTGTTTTACCGCCAATAGCACCATCATAATTTAAGGTTTTTCGTATGAATCGATGATGATTTGCAAGTGGTCTTGCAACGTTTTTATTTGTTGCTGGAATCTGATGCGTTCTAGATCCTGTTATTGTACGAAATTCAGGAATTTGAATTGCCGCACGACTAATTAAAGCCATATCGTAAGCGCAAGTATAATGATTATCATCATGAAGACCGTGAGGATTTACGAAGTTTGTATTAACACAGCCAAGTTCAGCAGCACGTGCATTCATCATGTCAGCAAAATCGGATACGGTTCCTTTTGCTACGTGTTCTGCAACACCATAGGATACCTCATTAGCTGATTCAAGCATAACCCCATATAAAGCGTCTTTCAGAGAAACCGATTCGCCTTCAACTAGACCGATTCTACTACTATTAAAATCTACATCCCATTCTGCTTCATGTGACATAGTCATTATTTCATTCAAATTATTATTTTCAAGAGCTAAAAGAGTTGTCATGATCTTTGTAATGCTGGCTGGATAATATGCAGTTTTAGCATCTTTTTCATAAAGAACAAGTCCTGTACTTGCTTCCATAACAATAGCACCATCTGCATAAACATCAGGCCCTGTTGGCCATACAAAATCTGAGCTAGAATTAGAAACAGTAGGGGTGACCTCTGTAGCCAAAGCATGTATTGGTGTTACAAATATATTAAATACCATCACGAGGGACAGTAAGCGTAAACCATAAGTTCTTAATTTGTTTCGCATGGAAAACCTCCAGTAATACATTCTAAATTTCTTTACCATTATAGATTATTTTTGTTATAGTAGCAAGGTTATTTATTGATTATACTAAATATACTCAATATTTATGATTTTTCATTTAATTGCTATGCAATTATGGATAATAGTGGTATAATAGAAAGAGAAATAAAGTTGCAAAAGCAAAGAAATAGTTAACAAAAATTAGCATTATAAGGACTGGACCGACGAGAGAGGAGCGATGTTATGAACTTGCAAACTTTGATATCAAAAGGAAAGAATGCATGTGTGTATAGGAATAATAACGATGCAATAAAATTATTCAACAAGGGAACATCAAAGACAGATGTCTTGAATGAAGCACTTAACACAACTCGAGTAGAAGAAACAGGATTACCAATCCCAAGCATTAGTGAAGTAAGTATTATTGATGGACAATGGGCAATTACAATGAATTTTATTGAGGGTAAAACACTAGCGAGTCTTATGGAAGAAAATCCAGATAAAATCTCTACATATATTGAGCAGATGGTTGATTTACAGCTTGAGATTCATTCAAAACGAGCTCCACTACTAAACAAATTGAAAGATAAATTAATCCGTCAGATTGATAGTTTGGATAATTTAGATCATATTAAGAAATATGACTTACTTACTAGACTAGATGGAATGCCAAAACATGTGAAAGTTTGTCATGGTGATTTTAATCCATATAATATTTTAGTATCAGGGGATAAGATGTATGTACTCGACTGGGTACATGCTTCCCAGGGAAATGCAAGTGCAGATGCAGCGAAGACGTATCTTTTATTATCATTAAAGGATAAGAAAACTGCTGATATGTATCTTGATCTATTCTGTAAGAAGAGCTTTACAGAAAAACGCTATGTTCAAACATGGCTTCCAATTGTAGCAGCCGCTCAATTGACTAAGAATAAACCAGAAGAAAAAGAGCTACTAATGAAGTGGCTTGATGTTGTAGAATACGAATAGAATTTACGAAAAAAAGTGTTTTGCAAGCAAAACACTTTTTTTAATGGATAAATTAATTGTTATTTACCATAATAAGCTTTAAGATACATTTCTTTAATTTCTTTCATAAGAGGATATCTTGGATTAGCGCCTGTACACTGGTCATCAAATGCCTGTTCAACCATGTCATCTAAAGTCTCTAAGAAATCCTTTTCATCAATGCCATATTCTTTAATTGTCTTTTTGATACCAACTTTTTCTTTTAGATCCTCAATTGCTTTGATTAGGTTCTCTAATTTATCTTCATCTGTTTTACCAGCAATTCTTAAGAAGTCAGCACATTCAGCATAACGCTCAAGAGCATGTGGATACTGATATTGTGAGAAAGTACCCATCTTTGTAGGAACATGAACAGCATTGAATCTCATAACCTCAGTGATTAATAAAGCATTAGCAACACCATGTGGTAAGTGATGGAATGCACCAAGCTTATGAGCCATAGAGTGACATACACCTAAAAAGGCATTTGCAAACGCCATACCAGCCATTGTAGAAGCATCTGCCATCTTTTCTCTTGCAATAGGATCAGAAGCACCTTTTTCATAAGCATCAGGTAAATAAGCAAAGATATTTTTCATGGCTTTTAAAGCCAAGCCATCGGTATAATCTGTTGCCATAATCGATGCATATGCTTCAAGAGCATGTGTTAATGCATCAACACCAGAAGCACTTGTCAAACCTTTTGGTTGATCCATCATCATATCTGCATCAATAATAGCCATCTTTGGAAGTAGTTCATAATCTGCTAATGGGTATTTCACACCTGATCTCTCATCTGTAATAACTGCGAATGGTGTTACCTCAGATCCTGTACCTGAAGACGTTGGAACAGCAATAAAATATGCTTTTTCTCCCATCTTAGGGAATGTATATACTCTCTTTCTGATATCCATAAAACGCATTGCTAGATCTAGGAAATCTACTTCTGGATGTTCATACATAACCCACATGATTTTTGCAGCATCCATAGCAGATCCACCACCAATTGTAATGATGCAATCTGGCTCGAATAATCTCATTGCAGCAGCACCTTCTGTAGCACTTGCTAAAGATGGATCTGGAGCAACATTATAGAAAGTAGTATGCTGGATACCTAAACAATCAAGTTTATCAGTAACAATTTTTGTATATCCATTCTTGTAAAGGAAAGCGTCTGTTACGATGAAAACTTTCTTCTTATTCATAACATCCTTTAACTCATTAAGGGCAACTGGTAAACAACCTTTCTTAAAGTAAACCTTTTCAGGTGCTCTAAACCAAAGCATATTTTCTCTCCTCTCAGCAACTGTCTTGATGTTAAGTAAGTGTTTAACACCTACATTTTCAGATACGGAGTTACCACCCCAAGAACCACAACCAAGAGTTAAGGAAGGAGCTAAATTAAAGTTATATAAGTCACCAATACCACCATGTGAAGAAGGAGTATTAACTAAAATACGACAAGTTTTCATCTCTTGTGAGAAGGTATCAATTTTCTCTTTTCCAGTACCTACATTAATGTAGATCGAAGAGGTATGGCCATAACCACCATCAGCAACGAGACGTTTAGCCTTTGATATTGCATCTTCAAAGGATTTAGCCTTATACATAGCTAATACTGGTGATAATTTCTCATGAGCAAATTGCTCATCAAGTTCAACCGATTCAACTTCACCAATTAATATCTTTGTAGCTTCAGACACAGTAAATCCAGCAAGCTTTGCAATTGCATATGCACTTTGACCAACGATTTTTGCATTAAGTGCGCCATTGATTAAAATTGTTTCTCTCAATTTCTGTGTCTCTTCTTGCGAACAGATATGACAACCACGTTCTGCAAATTCTTTTTTTGCAGTTTCATAAATCTTATCACTGATGATAACAGATTGCTCAGATGCACAGATCATACCATTATCAAATGTTTTTGAATGTATAATTGAATTAACAGCAAGGCGAACATCACAGGATTCATCCATAATTACAGGTGTATTACCAGCTCCAACACCAAGCGCAGGCTTACCTGAAGAGTAAGCGGCTTTTACCATTCCTGGACCGCCA
Organism: Bacillota bacterium; assembly: GCA_023439125.1. Classification (GTDB taxonomy): domain Bacteria; phylum Bacillota; class Clostridia; order Lachnospirales; family Lachnospiraceae; genus Lachnoclostridium. The sequence goes on from JAEXOU010000006.1 coordinate 38,970, forward strand.
GTAGCTAAGATGATATCAGCTTCTTTCATAACTTCATTCGATAACGCGAGACTAGGAACGTCAATCCAAGCAATGATACCTTTTGGTGCGCCTGCTTCAACAGCAGCATCTAATACGATTTTTGCAGCAGCAATCGTAGAGTTCTTTGCACGTGGATGTGGACTAATGATAATAGCGTTTCTTGTTTTTAAGCAGATAAGTGTTTTAAAGATAGCAGTTGAAGTGGGATTAGTTGTAGGTATAACCGCAGCAACAACACCGATTGGCTCAGCTATTTTTTTTGTTCCAAAACTATTATCTTCTTCAAGGACTCCACATGTTTTTGTATCTCTATATGCATTATAGATATATTCAGATGCATAATGATTTTTGATCACTTTATCTTCTACAATACCCATGCCGGTTTCTTCCACTGCCATTTTAGCTAGTGGGATTCTTGCTTTATTAGCAGCCATAGCAGCTGCAAAAAATATTTTATCTACTTGTTCTTGAGTATAAGTAGCGAAAATAGCCTGCGCTTCTCTTAATTCTTTCATCTTTACGGTTAAAGCATCAATAGTGTCAACCAATCCAGTTGGTTGTAACTCTACTTTGTTTGCCATTGTTTTATCCTCCTAATCTGTTAAAAAATTAACAAGGTGATTCACTAATCATTTAATATGTATTACAAATTCATTGTATAGTAGTGTTAAATTATTGTCAATGTACACAAACTACAAATAAAAATAAAAATACATTATATTTCTAGTAATGTACACTAAATAAAATGGAAGTTAGTTCCTATATATGAGAAGAATATGAGGATATACTGGTTAAATGCAGAATAAAAAGGAGATACAGATGGAAATCACAGTACAAATAGTAAATTAATAAACTAGAGAGGAAGACGCATCTGTGTATAATTATTCATTTTATCTGAATTCTCCTTTTCTTTTTCTATAGCTTGATAGGATAATTCATAAGGAATACGTTGAAGTAACTCATTGCAATATTGTTCTGAAGTTAAGTAATCTGTTACTTCTTCCTTCTTTAATAATACGGGCATACGATTATGAAATGATGCCATAGATTTATTTGCACAGGTAGTGAGTATAACAAAACGAGATAGATCAAAATCTGGTTTAGCTATACCAGCCATATATAGGATAGGAGAATCTGGATCCGTAAAGTAGTATTTATCCTTTTTCTCATCATGAGACCATTCAAAAAAACCACTTGCAGGTATAACTACTCGATTTTCTTTTAATGATTTAGAGAAAAGAGGTTTTTGATTTGCAGTTTCTCTTCGTGCATTAATAATCAAACTATGGTTTTTTGGAGTTGTAAATCCCCATGACATTGGTTCGTAGCATGGCGAGCTGCTTCCTATTGTAATAGTTGGAACAATATTAGAGGGATAAATCTCACCTGTCTTCATATGATAGGAAGAGGGTGATTTTGTTGTATTTGATGTTTGTAAACGCTTATCTAAATTACGTATTATCTTTAGGAGCTCCTCATTACTTTCTTCATCCACATAATATCTTCCACACATGGCATAATCCTTTCCTTTAAAAGTAAGTTTTCTTATTATATTATAACTTATTTTTCTTATATTACTATAGAATTTATTATAGTCAGAGTATGTTAACGAAGAAGTCGATTTTTGGCGGTCATGTCGACAAAGACTATGATAGAGCCATAAATAAATTATTTTGAATCTTTACAACGAACATACGTTCTGGTATAATAATCGTACATATGTTCGATTGTTCAAATAAAAAATTAATCAGAGTGAACAAAACACAATTTTGTTCTGATAAGAATATAAGCAGAAAAATTCGGTCAAGTAAAGAGTGAGGTGTATCGAATGCAGAATAATGTTCCAATTGACATGATTTCGTTTTGTAATACGTTTGGAGAGATAAAGCCAATGAGAATACGAATGGAGAATGAGGCACACGAGAGAGTAGTTGCGGATATTATTGAGATTGCATATCGAAAAGAAACAAGACCATCTGGAATGACAATTTTAGTATACGGATGTAAGCTCATCTTATATGGAGAAGAGAAGCTAATTGAGTTACATTACCATACCGATACACACCGATGGACTTTATTTCGAGTGGTAAGTTAGAAGATAAATCATGGAATAGAATTGGTCTCTCATGGGAGGTAATATGCAAGAAAAGACATATTTTCATATTGATGTGAACTCAGCTTTTTTAAGTTGGGAAGCTGCTTATAGATTACATGTACTCGGAGAAGAGATAGATTTAAGAAAGATCGCAGCAGTCGTTGGCGGAGATAAGGAGAATCGTCATGGAATTGTCCTTGCAAAATCAGAGCAAGCAAAGAAATGTAAGATTCATACAGGAGAGGCTCTTGGTGCGGCACTTCAAAAGTGTCCTAATCTTACAATCGTACCTCCAAATTATGAGATGTATATAAAAGCTTCAAAAGCGATGATGGAGATACTGCGTAGGTTTTCACCTAATGTGGAGCAGTATTCTATTGATGAAGCATTTATTGATATGAGTGGTAGTACATTACTATATGGCTCACCAGTATTAGTTGCGAATAATCTTAAAGATATGATAGAGGAAGAGCTAAAATTCACTGTTAATGTTGGAGTATCCTGTAATAAACTCCTTGCAAAGATGGCTGGAGAGTTGAAGAAACCGAATCTTGTGCATTCTCTGTACCCAGAAGAAATAGAGAAAAAGATGTGGCCACTTCCAGTATCTGAGTTATTTTTTGTTGGACGTGCTACGGAAAATAAGTTAAAAAACCTAGGAATTTCATCCATAGGACAGCTGGCAAAAACGGATCCAGAAATGTTAAGAGCTCATTTGGGTAAACAAGGTGAAGTGATTTATCAGTTTGCGAATGGTAATGATATATCATCTTTTTTTACACAACCGATTGCAAATAAGGGATATGGTAACTCTGTAACCACACCATATGATGTTGTTACAATGGCTTATGCAAGGATGGTATTGCTGTCATTATGTGAGACAGTATGCACGAGATTAAGGAAGGATAATGTGAAAGGCAGTGTAGCTTGCGTATCTTATACAGATAATAACTTCACTCACGTTTCTCATCAAGGGATCATGTTTTCAGCAACTAACACAACGACTGAATTATTTAATTTTATATGTTACTTATTTGAACAACTATGGGACGAAGTTACGCCAATTCGTCAATTAGGTGTTCATCTTAGTCGAATAACTACAGACCAGACGATTCAGTATAATTTATTTGATGGGGATCGATATGAACGTATGGGGAAATTAGACAAAGCAATTGACAAAATAAGAAATCGATATGGAGAGGATTCTGTGAAGAGAGCATGTTTTCTGAATACCAGTACCTATCATATGCAAGGAGGAACATGCAAGGAACGAAGAAATGGAATTACGAAACCAGTAGTGTGATACATTGAGAGGGAAGCAATATCTATAGTGCAGACGAAAGTCAATTACGAAACCAGTAGTGTGATACAATGAGGGCATCAAAAAAGCCCTCACCCAACGACTCATATGTTCGTCAAACGAAGACTTAAGAATGCGTCTTCAGGGGCTCGAACCCTGGACACCCTGATTAAGAGTCAGGTGCTCTACCAACTGAGCTAAAGACGCATATTCAATTTTAATTAAAGTCCTAACCCAATGACTCTTGCGTTCATCAAACTAGGACCTTAGTGCGTCTTCAGGGGCTCGAACCCTGGACACCCTGATTAAGAGTCAGGTGCTCTACCAACTGAGCTAAAGACGCATTGTTTAAACGCAAGGATTATTATATATGATAAAATATGAAAAAGCAAGTATTTTTTTGTATTTTTTATATGGAATAATAAGTAAGTAAACTTAAATTTATTTTCTAGAAATTATCCATTAAGTACAATGGAATAATCAGTGAATTAATAAGTTATACTTAAAAGAAAAGAATACATTGAATATCTAGCATGAAACAGATATAATTTATTATAAGTAACATTTAATAAAGTATACCTTGGAATGAGAAGTGTATGGAAAAAGTGTGAATATTGAAAGTTCGAAATAGGTAGATAATATCACGTATCAGCATAGAAACGTAATTAAAGGGGAAGTTTATGTTAAAAAAATTAAGATTACATTATAGCCCGAATAAAAGAAAAAAAGAAAAGGTTAAGGAGCCTGTAGGACCTATAATAGTGGAAGATACTAGTAGTAAGATAGAGAATGAGAGTGAACCACTACAAAATGTAAAACCATATCATTTTCGCTTTCAACCAAACAATCGCTATTTTACAATTAGCCTATATGTTCTTGCGGTATTAACAATCGGTATAATTATTATTCAGACAATAATTAATTTACCGTTTATTGCAAATGCATTGAGTCGCTTCATGCTAATAATTCAACCGTTTGTGGTTGCCTTTTTTATTGCATTTATTATCAATCCGATTGTAAAGTGGTTGGCTGATCGTTTTTTTGGTAGATTACTAAGAATTAAGAATGTTAAAGCTTGCTTAGCACTTGGAATTTTAACTGCATATGTTATCGTAATTGGGGCAATCATTGCATTTTGTTTTTATGTGGTTCCACAGATTTCAGAGAGTATATCAACATTAAGCAATCAAGTTACCGATTTATATAATCCGATATATGAGTTTATTAATTCGTTAGAGGTGCGTTTCCCAACACTTGAACTTGGATGGGTTGAAGATAAGTTAAATGAATCTTTACCACAGCTTATTTCTGCAGGAACAGATTTGGTAAAGAATTTACTACCTAAATTATTAAATTTATCAATATCAATTGCAAAAATAGCAATTAATATATTGTTATCAATCGCTATCTCAATTTATATGCTTTATGATAAAAGAACATTATCAAAGAATGCAACAAGAGTACTTTATGCATTTATTCCGAAGAAAAAGGCTGAATCAATTTTAAAACTCACAAAGGAATGTGGTAATATATTTACAAGCTTTATCGTAGGTAAAACGATTGATTCAACGATTATAGGAATCATGTGTTTTATCATTATGTCAATACTTGGACTCGATTATGCAGTACTTCTTAGTGTTATTGTAGGTGTTACCAATATGATTCCATACTTTGGTCCATTTATTGGAGCAATTCCTGGAATTCTATTATATTTATGTATCAATCCTGTTAATGCTCTTGTATTTGGAATTATGATATTAGCATTGCAGCAATTTGACGGATGGATTTTAGGTCCCAAAATTCTTGGTGACTCAACAGGATTAACTCCATTATGGGTTATCTTTGGCATTACCGTCGGGGGTGCATATGGAGGGGTATTTGGAATGTTTTTAGGAGTTCCAATTGTGGCTGTTGTAGCTTATCTTTCCGATCTATTTATTTCTTATCGACTGAAGAAGAAAAATTTACAAATCAAATAAGATACCAAGAGAAGAGCGGCCGCGTAAGCGACCGCTCTTCTGTGTGAGTGTTCTGCAAGCAAAACACTTTTCTATTACATAGGAAAGCTCTTTGAACTTCCCTATTGCTTACTGAAATAATTCTTCTAATTTTTGCTTCGTTACAACACCTACGAGTGTTTGTGTAGGCTCTCCATTTTTAAAATATATCATTGTTGGAATTGACATAACGCGGTATTTTGCAGCTATCTCTTGTGCATTATCAACATTTAATTTACCAATTTTAATTTTACCTTCATATTGAGTTGCAAGCTCATCAATAATTGGTCCCATCATTTTACATGGTCCACACCAATCTGCATAGAAATCAACTACTACTGGAAGTTCTGATTGAATCACTTCCTTTTCAAAATTATGTTCATCAAATATCATTGCCATAAATTTGTACCTCCATTAAAATTCATTTGTAGTGTACCCTATTTTGAATAGGTTAATCGTTTATTTTGTAGTCTTCTTTTTCGGAAGAGTTGCATTCTTAAGCATGGAATCTATTTTGTCCCAAGAAGATTTCATATCAAGGACTTTTTTATTTAGTTGCTGATTTGAACCTAATGAATTGGCTATTCTATTTTTGGGTGTTGGTTTCATAATCTCACACTATATGATTTTACATTATCATATGCGATTACGAGGTTTCTTGCTCATACAGAGGTTAAATTACAGCTATGCCCTTTATCGATAAGCAACAAGCCGATGAATTGGATTCCCCATGGAAGAAAAGCGCTGTTCATACTCAGTCATCACATTACCTTGGGCATATTCACTGTGATGTAAATCATAAGTGATATCTTTTAGCTTCCATCCAGCAGTAACAGCTTCTTCTAAAGAAAAATCAAAAAGTGGGCGATTATCGGTTTTAAATGCTACATAACCATCTTTACATAAAAATTCATTATAACGAGTAAGAAACTCCTTGGAGGTAAGTCTACGCTTGGCATGACGATCTTTTGGCCAAGGATCTGAAAAATTAAGATAAATACGCTCTATTTCATCTTTTTCAAAGAGAGTAGCGATTGCTTCCGCATCAAATCTTAAAAAGAATAGGTTTGTACATGGTAGATCTTGGCGCTTTTCAATTGCACGCAGAAGTACACTAGAATACTTTTCAATACCAATATAATTTATATTAGGATTTTGAAGTGCTAAAGTTGTAATAAAGTTACCTTTTCCCATACCAATTTCAATGTGAATTGGATTGTTATTTTGAAACACTTCTTTCCATTTTCCTTTGTATTGTTCTGGATTTTGAATAACGAACTCGTTCGTCGCGATAGTCTCACGGGAACCAGGAATATTTCTTAATCTCATGGTTTAATACCTTTCTGAATCAATAGCTTGGTTATTCACCCATTATAAAGGCTTGTCCTCATTTCGTCAACCGTTGAAACCCTTGTCAATTATTGTAGTGTAAGCTATAATAAGTCTATTAGCCAATGTTAAGGAGCAAGAGAACGTGAATCTATATGAAAACTTAATCAGTTATGCAAGTAAGGACTACTATCCATTTCATATGCCTGGACATAAGAGAAGAGAGTTTTTAGATGAGAAAAGTCCTTACTCTTACGACATAACTGAAATTGATGGTTTCGATAATTTGCATGATGCGCAAGGGATATTAGCTACCGAGATGAAAGAAGCAGCAAAGCTTTATCATACAAAGAGTACTTACTTTTTAGTCAATGGAAGCACGTGTGGTATATTATCTGCAATTAGTGCAGCAACAAATCCAAAGGACACAATTTTAGTTGCAAGGAATTGTCATAAGGCTGTATATAACTCGATTCTGTTAAGAGAGCTAAGACCGATCTATTTGTATCCTACGATGATACCTGGATATAATATGGCAGGTGTGATACGAGTTGAAGATGTAAAAAAAGCTTTTTTAGAGAATAAAAATATCACAGCAGTAGTAATTACATCTCCAACTTATGATGGTATTGTTTCAGATATTGAAGCAATTGCAAAAGTGGTTCATGAGCACAATAGTATTCTTATTGTAGATGAAGCACATGGAGCACATTTTCCCTTTTGTGAGCAGTTTCCCAAAAGTGCAATTGAATGTGATGCAGACTTAGTAATCCAAAGTGTTCATAAAACATTACCATCCCTTACACAAACTGCATTGTTACATCGTGTTACAAATCGGGTAGAGGAAAAAAGAGTACATAAGTATTTAAGTATCTATCAATCGAGTAGTCCATCTTATGTACTTATGGGAAGTATTGCGCGTTGTATGGAATTCCTTAAAATGTCGAGAGATAGATTTGATCATTACTATAAAAGATTAAATCGTTTTTATGAAGAGGTTAAACTTCTTAAGAATATTGTCATTTTGAAGGACTTAAATATTCCGCAAGTCTACAAGAAAGATGATTCGAAAGTTATAATTACTGCAAAGAATGGTAAAATTTCGGGTGTAAACATATATTATAAATTATTGAAGGAGTATCATATCCAACCAGAGATGGTCACGAAAGATTATGTTATTTGCTTGAGTAGTGTATGTGATACAGAAGATGGATTTGACCGCTTAAGGGATGCTCTTTTTGATATCGACCATGAGCTTGATTCTTATCTAAAAAAATCAGATACTATTCCTGAAAAAAATCTTGATTCGAAAGAGTTTTTAAGAAACCAGATGGTTTTTTTATCATGTAGAATTGACCAATATAATACAAAGTCAATACCTTTATGCGATTGTGAAGGGTATGTGGCAGCAGAGTATATTTATTTGTACCCACCAGGAATACCAATTGTTGTTCCAGGAGAGCGTATCTCAAAGGAACTATTAGAATGCTTAGAGGAGTATAAAAAGGCAGGTCTCTCAATCAAAGGGATGAATGATCTGAATGGAAAGATGCTAGAAGTGGTTGATAAAAATGAAACGAGTTAAATAGGAGTTAATATGGGAAAAATATTTATGGTGACTGGAAAAAGTGCAACCGGTAAAGATACAATCTATAAGAGATTGTTAGATAATGTAGACTTAACTACAATCGTAAGCTACACAACAAGACCAATTCGTAGTGGTGAAGTAGATGGAGTAGAATATTACTTTGTTACAGTAGAACAATTAAAGGAATTAGAGGAACAGGGAAAAATTATCGAACAACGTGCTTATAGTACAGTTTGTGGTGTATGGAATTACTTTACCGTAAATGATGGGCAGTTTGATCAGGAGGATTGTAACTATATTTTAATTGGTACTCTAGTACAGTATGAAAAAATGCGGAATTATTTTGGTCAAGATCGAGTAATTCCAATTTATATTGAAGTAGATGGAGCAGAACGATTAATACGTTCAGTGACAAGAGAACGACAGCAACAGAAACCAAAATATGCAGAAGTATGCAGAAGATTCTTAGCAGATGAAGTCGATTTTTCCGAGGAAAATATCCAACGATTAGGTATTACAAAACGTTATAAAAATGACGATTTGGATGCCTGTGTTGCTGAGATTACTAGGGATATCAAGGTAATTCTATAAATAATACTATAAATTAAATTTTATTCATGGTATAATACTAGCAGTTAAGTGGCGAATTTAACCCATATGGAGGAAAGTTCATGGAGATTAAAGTAAATCAAACTCAACCATTAAATCAAGTGGAGCAAAAAGCACCAATTAAGAATACAGATGGTTCGTTTAAATTTACATTAATCAGCAACATTGAGGAGCAGGAACTACAGGCTCGTTTAAATGTTCTTATGGAGAATATAGAGAGTCAAGGAAAACGCATTACGAAACATATGGATGTGGTTGATATGAGAAAATATCGGGAAATGATCAAAGAGTTTATGAATGAAATTGTTAACCATTCCCATAAGTTTTCCAGACAAAATTTTCTTGACAAACGAGGTCGCCATCGAGTGTACGGAATGATAAAGCTGATTGATAAAAATTTAGATGAATTGGCAGCTGAGCTAATTAAGGAAGAATCAGATGCAATTACGATTCTTAGTAAAATAGATGAAATAAGGGGACTCTTATTAGATTTGCTGGCATAGGTCGAGGTTAGAAAGGCAGGACAAGCGTGAATACTTTTGTTAATGTAATTGGGCACGAAGAAATTAAGAACCATCTACAGAGTTCAATACAGATGGGGAAAATTTCTCATGCATACATTTTCGCTGGTGAGGATGGTATTGGGAAAAATTTTGTGGCTGATATTTTTGCAGCAACGATACAATGTGAAGCGAAGAAAGAAAATCCATGTGGAATATGTAAATCATGTCATCAAGCCGCGTCAGGAAATCAACCAGATATTAAGAGAGTGACACATGAAAAAAGTGGGATTGGTGTTGATGATATTCGACTTCAAATTAATGCAGATATTGGTGTGAAGCCATATGCGAGTCCATATAAGATCTATATTGTGGATGAAGCAGAGAAGATGACAGAACAAGCACAGAATGCTCTGCTAAAAACAATTGAAGAACCACCAGAATATGCAGTAATTATTCTGTTAACAAATAATGTTAATGCTTTTTTACCAACAATCTTATCTCGCTGTGTAATTCTTAATTTTAAGTCGGTAGAGGTCAAAGAGATTGAGTCATATTTGATGAATCAAGCTAAAATTCCAGATTATCAAGCAAAAATTAGTGCGGCTTTCGCTTGTGGAAATCTTGGAAAAGCTTTAAAATATGCATCTTCTGAATCTTTTATGCAGCTGAAAAGCGACATTATACATTTAATGAAGAATATGAAGGAGACCGATATTACTGTAATCGTGGATGCAGTCAAGTATTTTGCAGAGAATAAGTCACAAATTAATGATTGCCTTGATCTTATGATGCTATGGTATCGAGATGTGCTTATGTTCAAAGCTACGAAGGATGCAAACGTTTTATTATATCAGGATGAACTTCAGGATATCTCAAGGCAAGCAGAATTAATCGATTTTGAGCATTTAAATCATATTATGGATGCATTTTCCACAGTAAAGTCACGTTTAAATGCTAATGTGAATTATGATATGGCAATGGAACTGCTTCTTCTTAGTATGAGTGAGTAACAGGTGAAATAGTAAACCGTTTATACGTATAAAATGAGAGAATAAAGTGAGAGAATAAAAAAAGAGAGGATAAAGGGATGATAACTGTAATTGGTGTTCGTTTTCGCAGGGCAGGAAAGGTGTATTTTTTTGATCCTGCGGATTTTGATATAAAACAGGGGGATAACGTTATTGTTGAAACAGCAAGAGGCGTTGAATATGGCAATGTTGTACTTGGTAAGAGAGATGTAGAAGATAGTCAGGTTGTTCAACCTTTAAAGGCTGTAATGCGTATTGCAACACAAGAAGATGATGAGATTGAACATCGTAATAAGGAGAAAGAAAAAGAAGCATTTAAAATCTGTCTTGAGAAGATATCAAAGCATCAGTTAGAAATGAAACTGATTGACTGTGAATACACGTTTGATAATAATAAAGTGTTATTTTATTTTACTGCAGATGGAAGAATCGATTTTCGTGAATTAGTTAAAGATTTAGCTTCTGTATTCAAAACACGTATTGAACTTCGTCAGATTGGCGTGCGCGATGAGACTAAGATTCTTGGTGGAATTGGTATCTGTGGTAGACCATTGTGCTGTCATACACATTTATCAGAGTTCGCACCTGTTTCGATTAAAATGGCGAAAGAGCAAAATTTATCATTAAATCCAACCAAAATATCAGGTGTCTGTGGGCGTTTGATGTGTTGCTTAAAGAATGAGGAAGAGGCGTATGAGGAACTTAATAGTAGACTTCCTAATGTTGGTGATTATGTAACAACAAGTGATAATTTACGTGGTGAAGTAACTAGCGTTAGTGTACTTAAACAGCTTGTAAAGGTAATTGTAGTATTAGAAAACGATGAAAAAGAAATTCGTGAATATAAAGTAGATGATTTACGTTTTAAACCTAAAAAACGTAAAGAAAAAGTACAATTAGATGAGGAATTACGCGCACTGGAATTGTTAGAGAAAAAAGAAGGAAATCATTTAGATGACTAATTTAGTGTTACCAAATGAACGAGTAGATGAATTACATCGCAATCATTATAAGATTATACAGAATCCTGAGAAATTTTGTTTTGGAATGGATGCAGTATTATTGTCTGGGTTTGCTAAGGTGAAGGAAGGAGAGTCTGTCCTTGACCTTGGTACGGGGACAGCCATTATTCCAATCTTGTTGGAAGCAAAAACAAAGGGAGAAAAATTTGTTGGGCTTGAGATCCAAGAAGAGAGTGCTGATATGGCTCGACGAAGTGTAATGTTAAATCATCTTGAGGACAAAATTTCAATTATAACGGGAGATATTAAGGAAGCCAATCATTTATTTAAGCCGGCTTCCTTTGATGTTATTACAAGTAATCCACCGTATATGGACCATCATCATGGATTGGTAAATCCAAATATGCCTAAGGCGATTGCTCGCCATGAGTTATTATGTAATTTAGATGATGTTGTAGGTCAAGCATCAAAGTTATTAAAACCAAATGGACGTTTTTATATGGTACATCGTCCATTTCGCCTAACTGATATTATTCTTACAATGAAAAAGTATAATCTAGAACCAAAACGTATGAAATTAGTATATCCTTACATTGATAAAGAACCTAATATGGTCTTAATTGAAGGATTGCGTGGCGGAAAGCCTATGATTAAGGTTGACCCACCATTGATTGTATATAAAGAGCCTAATGTATACACGCAGGAAATCTTAGATATTTATGGGTACTAGAAGGAGAATTTAAGTTATGCCAGGAAAATTATATTTATGTGCTACACCGATAGGTAACCTTGAAGATATGACATTTCGTGCAGTTCGTGTATTGAATGGAGTAGACTTAATTGCAGCAGAGGATACGAGAAATAGTATTAAGTTACTGAATTATTTTGAAATAAAGACTCCGATGACTAGCTATCATGAGTTTAACAAAATTGATAAAGGTCACTACTTAATAGAACAATTACAACAAGGAAAGAATATAGCGCTGATTACAGATGCAGGAACTCCTGGAATATCAGATCCAGGGGAAGAATTAGTTGCAATGGCACATCAAGCAGGTATTGAAGTGACTTCTCTTCCTGGTGCATGTGCATTAATTACAGCTTTAACAATCTCGGGCCGTAAAACTCGACGATTTTGTTTTGAGGCATTTCTTCCTACAGAAAAAAAAGAGCGTCAAATGATATTGAATGAACTGGTAGATGAGACACGTACGATTATTATTTATGAGGCACCACATCGTCTAATTAAAACACTAACTGTGTTGAAGGAGACATTAGGAAATCGTAATATAACAATTTGTCGAGAACTTACTAAACGCTATGAAACTGCATTTTTGACTACATTTGAGTGTGCAATCCAACATTACACAGAGAATGAACCGAAAGGAGAATGTGTCATATTGATTGAGGGACGTACCCATGCAGATTTACAGCAAGAATCTCAAGAACAATGGCTTTCTATGTCCCTTAAAGAGCATATGCAACATTATTTAGATCAGGGGTTTACAAAAAAGGACGCAATGAAGCAGGTTGCATCTGATCGAGGCCTATCGAAACGTGATATTTATGCTCAATTATTAGAAAATGATGATTAACGTTGTACCAAAGTGTCTTTGAAACTTGAATCATGATAGAATAAAAAAAGTATAGAAAACTTGCTTAAGGGCAGTATAAGCAGTGATTTCTATACTTTTTTAGTAAGTACAAAATTTTTTAAATTAATAAGTATTAAGTATTATTCAATGATACCAGCAAGTTTTGCAAGTTCAATGATTGAACTCTTAGAGATCTTCTTGCCACAGTAATCAACTAATTCATCTTTATTACCATTAAAGATATCAGCTGGTTCATATTTTTGAAGAATGATTTTTCCTTCGTCAACAAAGATTTCTAATGGATCTCTTTCACTTACACCCAATGTTCTTCTTAACTCAATAGGAAGTGTAATACGTCCTAATTCATCTAATTTTCTAACGATACCTGTGCTTTTCAAAGTTCGCCCTCCTTTCATGTCGATTACCTTGACAAAATGTAAAAATCTGTAATTATTTTGAATTACTTACTATAAATTATCATACAATTACATATATTTCAATTCAAAAAAATGTTACATTCTAGCATTATTTTAAGATTGGCATTCACGATTTGTAAATAAAACATGTTATTTCACCATTTTATACCCGTTAATTACCCTAAAAACTTGTTGAAAAGTGAAATTGATAAAATTTGGAAGAGGTTGTACTGTAAATTGTGACAATTTCCAAAAAACGACAAACAGTAATATATAGAGTAAGAACAATTAATCCAGCAATCTCCTCATTATCATACAAAATCAAAACAAGTCATAAGATTAATTAAAAAGATTGAGTATAGCTTTATGATTAATTATTTATGGGGTTTCATGATTATTATAGGCATTGTCTATGGAATACTTACAGGTAGGGTAAGTGAGATTAATACTCAGACGATTAACTCAGCGAAAGAGGCTGTTACGCTATGTATTACTATGCTTGGGGTAATGTCTCTCTGGATGGGTCTAATGGAAGTGGCTAGAGGGGTAGGAATTATGGAGCGTTTAACAAAGCGGTTACGCCCCATAATCTCACTGTTGTTTCCAGATTTACCGAAAGATCATATCGTGAATGAATATATTGCTTCTAACATTATTGCCAACATTTTAGGACTTGGATGGGCAGCAACTCCCGTTGGGTTAAAAGCCATGAAAGAACTTGCTATACTAAACAAAAATTCTAAGCTTGCCAGTTGCGATATGTGTACCTTTTTAATCATTAATATTTCTTCCCTTCAGCTAATTCCTGTTAACATCATAGCATATCGCTCTCAGTATGGTTCAAAAAATCCCACTGAGATTTTAGGCGCTGCAATTATTGTTACTATATTCTCGACAATCGTAGGTGTTATATTTTCAATTATTGCTCGTAAACTAGCAAGAAAGGGAAAGGGATAATTTATGGGGTTTATCGTATATATATCAAACTACATTATACCATTTCTTTTTTTCTGTATCATAGGTATGGGGCTACTTATGAAAAGAAATGTTTATGATGACTTTATAAAAGGGGCAAAGGAAGGTTTTCACGTCGTACTTGATATTTTACCTACCTTAATCGGTTTAATGGTTGCTATCGGCATTTTAAGAGCTTCTGGAGCATTAATTGCATTGTCCTCTTGTATTGAGAATGTAATTCAGAAGGTACATTTTCCATCAGAGGCAGTTCCATTGGTTATAATCAAAATGTTTTCATCCTCAGCAGCAACTAGTTTATTACTTGATATTTTTAAGGAATATGGGCCAGATTCCTATATTGGAAGACTAACTAGCATCATCATGAGTTGTACAGAAACAATCTTTTATACTATGGCAGTTTACTTTATGACGGCTAAAGTAAAGAAAACAAGATATACATTGGCTGGGGCACTTGTTGCAACATTAGCAGGTATCGTTGCAAGTACAGTTATTATGGGATGGGCCTTTTGACTCCCTAATCAAGTGATGTTGAGGTCCAAAGGCCTTAAGAAAGATGTCTGACGTCATTTTGCACAGAGAAGTGTTATGAGTATGTGATGGCAAACATAATTTATTCGCAACACGCTTTCGCTTGAATGAAGTTCGTAACGGTACGTAAGGGCCTAAAATACAGGCCCAAAGTACCGACGACTTCATAACAGTATGCTACTAAATTATGTTTGTCATCCCATATTAGCAAGCCAACTTATGTGCAAAATAACGAATGAAATTTTTCGAAAGGCCTTTTGACTCGGACATTATCATGTTAAATAAAAAAGTTATATTAGCTAGTACATGAGAAATATTGTACTAGTTAATATAACCACGATTAATTATTATCAAAATATTATAGCTAATACTCTTTATTCTTTATCACATGAATAGAAATCATAACAGAAAGAAAAAGAACGATAAGCCCAATGACTGGTAATAGTTGATATATTAGGAGAAGAGTATTTGAATTTGGTTCTGCTACAATATTCAATTTCTTTAATATTAGAATAATAGTTGTTGGAGTAAAACTTACTAAAATAATAAGATAACGGGCTTTTTCCGTTCCAAAACGAAAGCAAATAGGTAGATATATACTTAAAAAAATCATTCCTCCACTTAGTATAGCAAGCCCCATCTGTACGTGATTCATTGATATACTTGTATCAATAAGTATGTTTAAAAGAAAGAAAACAATAATACTAATCGAAAGTGTAAGAACTCCGAGAATATATTTACTTACTACAAGATAGGATCGTTTTATCGGCATACTGATGGCATATTTATGCCATTGGGAACGTTCGTCATATCCAATTGCGGTCATAGGCAAAAAGATTCCGAAAAGGATAGACATATATGCAAACATCATTGCATTTTTATCATAGAAGGCCCAAACTGCAGCAAAAAATAATATAACAATTGCAATTTTAACCGGCTTTTTTATTATCGAAAAATCTTTTATTAATAATCCAATCATAATGATAACCCCCTAATATTAAAAAGCATAACATCTTCAATGGAAGCAGGATCTATAAGTAGGTTTTTGTTCACGTATTTGCGATTAACTAAAACTTCTACCCCAAATTTATTTTTTCGGTAGCGCACGACAGCATGTTTCGGTATCTGATATAGTTCCTGCTCGGAACATTTGACAATAGCGTAAGTTTCAAGTAGTTCATCTTTTTCCACAGAAAAGATTAGATTTCCTTTGTGGATTAAAGCAATATAATCACAGATTTTCTCTAAATCACTTGTTATATGAGAAGACATGAGGATGGAATGAGTCTCATCTTGCATAAACTCTAAAAAAATTTCGAGGATCTCATCGCGTATAATAGGATCTAAACCAGTAGTAGCCTCATCAAGAATAAGCAAGGTTGGTTTATGGCTAAGAGCACAAGCGATATTGAGCTTTGTTTTCATTCCTTTTGAGTAATCTACAATTAATTTCTTAGGAGATAGATCAAATCTTTTTAGGTACTCAGCATATGCTTTATTATCCCACTGCGAATAAATCTTAGAAGAAAAATTACCTACATCAGCTGCACTTAATAATTCAGGAAAACAACAGGTATCCATAACAAATCCAATCTTTTCTTTGTCAGCATTAGAAAGCGTAGTGGAATCCTTACCAAATATCTTGATGCTTCCATTATTTTTTTTAATTGAATTTAGGATTAATTTGATGGTGGTACTTTTTCCAGCTCCATTTTCCCCTACTAAACCCATAATACAACCTTGAGGTACCTTTAAATTTAGCTTATTAAGTGTAAATTCAGAATATTTTTTTGTGACATTGGATAATTCAACTGCATAATCCATAATTATTCTCCTTTATAAATATAGGTTAATAAATCAATGAGTTCTTGGAGAGATACACCAGCTAAGATAGAAGCATCAACTGCTTTTTGTAAATATTCTTCCGTTTGCTTTAAGTGTTCTTCTCGAATAAAATCAGTATTCTTGCTAGCTACGAAACTTCCTTTTCCTGTGATAGAAACTATAAATCCATCTCGTTCTAGTTCCTCATATGCACGCTTCGTGGTTATTACACTAATTCTCAATTCCTTTGCAAGTAATCTCATACTTGGAAGAACATCTCCTTCTACTAGTTCACCAGTTATAATGAGATTTTTAATTTGAGAAGAGATTTGATCATAGATTGGTTGACCACTTGAGTTGCTAATGTTAATATTCATTGTCCACCGCCATTCTTACGATATATTTGGTTACAAACAAAAAATGTGTGTGTTCTTTCGCTTTAATAAAAAGGCGTTATATTGTATATACTATATATATACAATATAACGCCTTATATGTCAATCACAATTTTTTTTTCTAACAAAACATCCATAAAAGAATGGGTGCGCCATTAAGTAGGAAAATGGCTTAAATACAATGGAACTGGAGGTGATCAGTACGATTGCAATACATACAACAAAAACGGAAAGTGAATAAATCGGTGGTAGACTTAACAGATAGGTATTTAATCCTTTATAAACAAATACATTTCGAATTAATACATGTATTACATAAACACTAAGTGTACGTTGACCGATGTAAGTGAACCAAGTATGACATCTTGGAATGATATACATGAAAGCAATTGATAATATAATAGCAACTATATACCAGATGGCACGGTATAATGGACCAGTAAAATAGTAATCCTTCTTTAGAATATCAGAATAGGAAGATGCACCATAAGTAAATCTAATGTATGGTGAAAAGAAGTTTCCTTTCCAAAGAAACAATCCTAAAGTAGCTGCCAACAGTAAAAAAGAAGGGATACGTAAATTTTTCTTAAGTAGGCTAGATAATAATTCTGGTGTTAAGTAGTAACCGATGCAAAAGAAAGGAAAGAAAACAATTGTTCTTGATAAAGATAAGAACGTACCAACAGAGGAATCGAAACCAATCAGGATGCCAATAACAAAGGTAATTGGAATAACGTATTTGGCTTTATAATTACGAATGAATGGAATCATTAAATACCACAAGCTAAGAGAAAGTAAGTACCAAGGAGCAGAGCTTTCATCAAATAGATTAAAATGATAATATCCCTTGTAATATACAGTTATTAAATACGATATGAATCGAAAGAGAAGATACATCCAAAAAATTGAGATTACCTTTTTTGATTGAAACATACCATCTTTAAAAAGGCCTTTTGAAAAATATCCAGATAAAAAAATGAATAAAGGCATATGAAATAGATAAATAAAATTGTAGAGGTATTTATACTCATCAATCGATGACAATTTATTAATAAAATGAGCAATCACAACTAGAATTATTAAGATACAACGTAGATTATCCATATAAGGGTCTCGCTTCATAAATCCTCCATTAAAAGTAAGGTAATATTTTATTAATTTCATACATTATAACACATGTTCTAGAAAGTAAACATGCAGAAACTGATTCAATATTGACTTCATGAAAAGATGATGTTAAGGTGGAAGATAGATTGATATTAATTTACAGAAATAGGAGGTATGTATGTATTTTGGAGTAGGTGTATCCAATGGGATTGCAAAAGCTGAGGTAAAATTTTGCAAGGATTTACCACGTGTATATGAAAAACAATACATTACTAATGTCAAGCAAGAACAAGAATATATTAGAAGTGCATACATAAGCGTAAAGGAGAAACTTACTACATTATATGAACTTGCGATTAAGAAGGTTGGAACAGCAGTAGCAATGATTGTACAAGGACACCACCAAATGTTAGAGGACAAGGGATGCTTTGAAAAAATTCTGAATTTAATCGAAGAACAGAAAGTACAAGCAGAATGGGCACTCCAGTACGTATTTGGAGAATATATAAAACTTTTCGATCAATATGGTAACTCATATCAGAGAGCAAGAAGAATTGATTTGATGGAGATATTAAATTTGCTTGAACAAGAAGTCCAAAAGAAAAAAGAATGTAAAATGAGGACTTCCATAGCGAAGGATACATCAGAACCATTTATTGCATTTGGTAGACAGTTCAGTGTAGAAGATGTATTGCATTTATATGAGCAAGGAGCTATCGGAATCGTCGATTTGTTGGGAGAAGTGGAGAGTCATATCTTTGTTGTAGCAAAATCATTAGAAATACCTATGATTATAAAATTAACAAAAGAGAGCTTATGCTTAGTTGGCAAACGATGCATCATGGACGGATCACAAGGAAGTGTAAAAGCTGAATAAAACTAGACTTTTCGTAAGAAACTCTTTATAATACAAGGAATAAGAGACTAGAAAGAAAAGGTATTGACATATGATATTTGAAACTCATGCACATTATGATGATGAAGCATTTGATGAAGATAGAGATGCAGTCTTAACGTCCCTTAAGGCTGAAAAAATAGATTATATCGTGAATGTAGGGGCAAGTATGGATAGTACAAAACAGTCCCTAGCATTAACAAAACAGTATGATTTCGTATACTGTGCAATTGGTGTACATCCGAGTGAAACAGCCGAATTAGTAGATTCGGATTTGCAATGGATTAAGGAGCATTTACATGATGAAAAGGTGGTAGCATTAGGGGAGATCGGATTAGATTATTATTGGGATACTCCAGAACGCGAACATCAAAAACAGTGGTTTAAGAAACAATTATATCTAGCGATTGAGGAAGAAAAACCAGTCATTATTCATAGTCGAGATGCAGCAGCGGATACATTAGAAATAGTGAGGGAAGCAAAAAATTATGCCACAAAGCTTGGGAAACCATTGACTGGAGTAATTCATTGCTTTTCGTATGGTATTGAGATAGCAAGAGAATTTACAAATATGGGATTTTATCTTGGAATTGGCGGTGTTGTTACGTTTAAAAATGCAAAAAAGATGAAGGAGGTTGTGGAACAGACTCCTTTGGAATTGATTGTTCTAGAAACGGATAGTCCTTATCTTGCACCAGAACCGAATCGTGGAAAACGTAATGATTCTACAAACTTAAAGTATATCATTCATATGATTGCTGAGATAAAAAACTTAACGCCAAACGAAGTTATGCAACAGACCACAGTCAATGCAAAAACACTATATGGTTTCACACAAAGAAAGGAAAGTTGATGGCAACATTAGGAGATCCAAAGAATACAATTGAGATATTAAATAAATATCATTTTATATTTCAAAAAAAGTTTGGGCAAAACTTTTTAATTGATACACATGTATTAGAGAAAATAATTGCCTCTGCACAAATTACAAAGGACGATTTGGTTTTAGAAATTGGTCCAGGGATCGGGACAATGACACAATACCTTTGTGAAAGTGCCAGAGAAGTTATCGCAGTTGAAATTGACAAAAACTTAATACCTATTCTAGAAAATGATACTTTATCCATTTATAATAATTTTACGATTATAAATCAAGATATATTAAAGGTTGATATAAATAAGATTGTTCAAGAAAGAAATAACGGAAAGCCAATTAAGGTTGTCGCAAATCTTCCTTACTATATTACGACACCAATTATTATGGGATTATTTGAGGCACATGTACCAATAGAGAATATAACAGTTATGGTTCAAAAAGAAGTAGCAGACCGTATGCAATCAGGACCTGGGAATAAGAATTATGGTGCATTATCTCTTGCAGTACAGTTCTATGCTGATCCATATATTGTAGCAAATGTACCACCTAATTGTTTTATGCCAAGACCAAACGTTGGTTCTGCGGTAATTCGATTAACTCTACACGAGGATGCTCCAGTTAAAGTGAAAGATGAGCGCTTAATGTTTCGTTTAATTCGAGCATCCTTTAATCAACGAAGAAAAACATTGGTTAACGGACTTAATAATTCACCTGAGATTTCACTTCCAAAGGAAGTAATTCTGGACTCCATTAAGGAGTTAGGAGTGTCTGAAACAATTCGAGGCGAGGCACTATCACTCCAACAGTTTGCAACCTTATCAGATATTATATATACAAAACTGGTATAAGACTTTGCATTTACTATAAGGAGAATTGTCATGGTACAGGTATTAAGCAGTTTAGATCAAAATCAAGTAATGCAGATAAAGCATTTTTTGAGGGCACAATTTCATCAAACAAATGAGCTAGATGCTTATATAGAAGAAGTAAACATCTATTATGAGGCGGAGCTTGAACCCTATTACGTAGGATGGAATGAGGATGAGATTACCGGCGTATTAATTCTGGATACTACTGAGGACGATTCTGCCTATGGAAGAGTATTTACAAAGGATATTAATTTTTTAAGAGAAATAGAGAAACAGTTTGTGTCAATCAGTGTAAAGAAATTGTTCTTAGAAGCACTGGAATCATTACCTGAAGTCACAAATCTTAACTTTAATTATGCTGAATACATGATGACACTTTTTCCTGAAAGATTAGAGATAACGTTAAAAAAACAAAATAATGGGTTAACATTGCAGGAAACTAGTGTATCTTTAGTACCAATATCATATAAAGATAGAAATTTCTACGAGAATATACTTAAGACGCAATACAAGATGCCGTATGAAGAGACAAAAGAGCGTTTTGAATCGTTATTAACTGACAAGGCAATGCATGGATTTATAGTATATTCTGATAGCATAACACCGATTGGGATTTGCGCTTATTATGATGGCTCTACTTTTTTAACTTTATTTGACTTAACAATTTTACCGGACTATCAGAATAAAGGCTATGGTAAAGCTATGCTTTTAAAATTATTATTGCTGACTGGATCAAAACAAGTGAAATATTTGTTACAAGTTACAAGTACGAACACTACGGCATTTCATATGTACCAACAAGCAGGGTTTAATGTTACTCAACAGCGATTATATTATGAATTTAAGCTTTCGTAGCTTTCTATGATATTATGTACCATAAATAAGGGGCTGTCGCACTAGCTGAATATTGTATAAAAGAATGAAGGATGATGGTATTTTTCGGAGTGCCTTACAAGTCCCCACACGTACTTTGTGGGGCTTGTGAGCGTAGCGCGCCGAAGAAAATATACCATCGCCCTTCATTCTTTATTCATACTGCCCTTAGTGCGACAGCTCCTTATATTTGTGTGATAGGATACAAACTATTTATTTCTGATTGTTAATCTGATCATTTAGATCATTTAGGTATACCCAACGTTCCATCTTTGCTTCATATTCTTGTTCGACTTTTTCTTTCTGTGCTAGAAGCTCATTAAGTTTGCCATACTCCGAAGCAGATGCTGCAATTTGATGATCAAGCTCTTCTATCTTTTCTTCTAATTCAGAAATAACAGAGTCAATTGTATCGAATTCACGTTGCTCGTTATAGCTAAATTTAAGTTTCTTTTCTGATTGTCTTGCAGTTGTCTTTTTATCCACTTGTTGAGTATTATTTTCGGCCGAATTGTTGATAGAACAGTTATTTTCGTCGTCTTTTTGTGGATAACTTTCAGCCATGGCTTTATAGTCTGAGAAATTACCTTCATACTGACGAATTACACCATTTTCTTCAAAAGCAAACATACGTGTCGCTATCTTATCTAAGAAATAGCGATCATGAGATACCGTAATAACAATACCCTGGAATGTGCTTAGATAATCTTCGAGAATTGTAAGCGTTTGAATGTCCAAATCATTGGTAGGTTCATCTAAAACGAGCACATTTGGCGCCTCCATCAATATTTTAAGTAAATATAGTCTTCGCTTTTCACCACCACTTAATTTGGATATGAGCATATATTGCATAGAACCAGTAAATAAGAAACGTTCACACATTTGGGATGCTGTAATCGTGCCATCCGTAGTCTGTATATATTCAGCTGTATCACGAATATAGTCAATTACCTTGTTTGATTCATCCATAAATTCGTTTTCTTGCGAAAAATATCCTAACTTTACGGTAGTGCCTATATGAACATCACCTGAATCTGGTGGAATAGTTTGAGTTAGGACTTTTAGTAAAGTGGATTTTCCACATCCATTGCATCCAACAATACCAATATAATCTCCAGGTAAGAAGATGTATGAGAAATCGTTGATTATGCATCGATTATCATAAGATTTAAAAATATGCTCAAGTTCAATCGTTTTCTTTCCTAAACGACTAGCAATAGACGACATTTCAACTTTACCGTCTACTTGTATCTGAGGACGGTCTCTTAATTGCTCAAAACGTTGAATATGTGCCTTTTGTTTTGTGGAACGTGCTCTTGCACCACGCATCATCCACTCTAACTCCATACGGTACAGACTCTTATTTTTACGTTCAGTTGCAAGTTCCATTTCTTCTCGCTGAGCTTTTAATTCAACAAACTTAGAATAGTTTGCAGCATAACTATACAGTTTGGATTTATCGAGTTCAATGATACGGTTGGTAACTCGGTCTAAGAAATAACGATCATGAGTGACCATGATAAATGCACCCTTAAACTTTTTTAAATATTCTTCTAACCATTCAGTCATTGTACTATCTAGGTGGTTTGTAGGTTCATCTAATACTAAAATATCAGCAGAAGTGAGTAAAGTACGAACTAAAGCAACTCGCTTTTTTTGCCCTCCAGATAAAGATTTACAGCTTGCATCACAATCTTCAATTCCAAATCGTTGCAACATAGATTTTGCTTCACCAGCTAAATTTCGATACTCCTCTTTAGCAGTTTTACCGATAATCACATTCTCTAATATAGAAAGGGTATCATCAAAAACAGGCGTCTGAGATAGGTATTCAATTCTTACTTGTTTTCCTTTCGTAATCGTTCCTGAATCAGCCTCCTCGAGTCCGGCTATGATTTTTAAGAGTGTTGATTTACCAGTACCATTAATACCAATCACACCAATTCGATCCGTATCATTAATACCTAAACTTATATTATCAAAAAGCATACGCTCAGTATAACTTTTACTTACATTTTCTAGTGTTAATAAATTCATATTAAACTCCCGTCCATATTCTATCGCTTGAAATAGTTCCAAGTTTTCTTCATTCTACCTTAAAATATAGTATAGTGCAATCATTCTTGTCATAACTTAAATAGAATAATCATATATTTCTTTTAAGACATGCTTTGTCATTTAGTTTACTCGAAAAGGGGTGTAGTATGACCAATTATAAAAGATTTATATCATATCTTTATTATTATGAAAATGGACAAAAGAAAGGAAATGTTGGATTTGCTAGAGTAGAATCAAGTAATGAGCTATGCAAAATAACAGTTCATTGTACCTTAAAATCAGTACCTAAAAAATTGTGTAAGATATATCTTTTACGAAGACAAACATCACTCATTCGAAGTGAAGAGGTTGGGGCAGCAGAAGTAATAAATGGAATATTAGATGCAAAACTCTCCTTTGATCGAGGGACGATTGTACCAAAAGAATTTGAGTTTAAAGATTGTATTGGAATTGTATTTCTGTATTCCAAGGATAACTATATTGGTGCAAAATGGGATGAGTCAGCAATTACATATCATGAAGCAAGTTTGATTGAGCAATCAATGAATACAGAAAAGAAATCTGATCGTATAGAATCAAACAATACTCAGAAGGAGGAGTTACCTCAAGAAAAACCGAAGATGCAAGAAGGGGTACAAAAATGGACTGAGAAACTTGAAAAGCCACTTAAGGAAGAACCAGAGAAATCTGAGGAAAGTATAACATCATCCAAGAACTTTGATATAGAGGAACCAGCAATACCAATGCCAGAGATTCTGAACAAAAAAGTAATGTTTCAGATGATTCCAGAGGAAGATATTAAAGTTATAGATACTAATGAAAAAAATAAGGAAACATCGAGTATTTCTGGAGAGTTGAAGAAGGAGATTGTCGTAGAGAAACCGGATAACAATAAAGAAGTTACTTCAATCAATGATTCAGAAGTACATTGTGAGAGTATAAGTAAACAAGAGAGTCTAGTGATGGATGAAGACATAGACAGAGAAGTAGACGAGGAAAGAAAAGAGGCTGATATAACGAATGAGGAGGATGAAATAGTTACTGTAACAGGTGGTTCAGCAGCAGCTGCATTGAATATGAGTCAATGGGTAGACCATCCTGCTGCAAGAGCAATTTTAAATCGTTTTGTCCGTATGTATCCATTTGATGATGGTGAAATTGCTGAATGTGTCAGATTAGAACCAAAAGATATTGGATTGTTACCTATGACTGCATGGCCACTAGGTAATAATAGTTTTGTGTTACATTCCTATTGCAATTTCCGTCATTTACTTTTTGCTAAGAAACTTACAAGAGAGGGCTGTGAATATTATCTAATGGTTCCAGGAACACTCAATGCTCGTGAAAGGCAACTAGCAAAAATGTTTGGATTTGAGAATTTTAAGTGTTCCCGTCGTAGAAGTATGAGAGATGGAGAGTTTGGTTATTGGTATATTGCAATTTTCTTTAACTAATTGCTTCTGAGCTGAGTTTTAGGTATATTTTCTGTTTCTAAAAGAGAGTAACGACAATGATCCTCAAAGCGTCCGTTAATCTCACAACTCTGTCTAGTAATTCCTTCATATGTAAAGTTAAGTCGTTTCATTAATTCAATGGAACGATGATTGTTTGGCATAACCTCAGCTTCAATTCGATGAAGATGGTAAGTACGAAACATGATTGGAAGTAAGCAGGAGATTGCTTCAAATGCATATCCTTTATGCCATGCTGTAGCTGCTAGCTTGTAGCCAAGTTTGCAGCTACAGTTCGGGTAACGCATTAGATGATAAAAGTGTATACTTCCAATAATTGTGCTTAAGTTTTGTTTCTCAAAGACAAAATATCGTATGGATTGTGACCGAGCAGCTAGATTACGCTCTGCTATAAGTAGGGATTTTTGATAGTTTAGTGTGTAGAATTGTGCAGCATGTGTGGGTTCCCATGGTTCAAAAAGCTTTTGATTTTCCTGATAAAATGATAGCACATTAGGTGCTGAGGTTTCATCGAGTAGTTTAATTACTAATCGTTCAGTTATATACATATTTTCCATATGTCCTCCAATGGAATGATTTCATAGTACCCTTCCCTTATTTATTCTATGCCTCGGCCTTCAACATTAGGAATGATAACACGTACCTTTTCAACCAGTTCCTTCATTTCTTGTTTGGAAAAACCAGACATATCCTGTTGAATCAGATCACCAGAGTCAACAAATGCCTGAAGGTAATAATGAGAGCAGCCAGTAATCATAGTTGAGATATCACGAAAATCATCCAATGTATGTAGTTCTTTTACTACGGTAGTTCTAAACTCATGTGCAACACCAGAGTCTATAATGATACGAATTGATTCTAAAATTGGTGTGATATCAAAAGGTGTGATTCCAATTGTTTTCTCATATTTACACTTAGAATTTTTAATGTCCATGGCAACGTAATCGACTAGTTTTTCCTGTATTAACTCTTGAAGTAATTTCGGATTTGTTCCATTGGTATCAAGCTTAACTAAGAAACCAAGTTCCTTTATTTTAACAAGAAACTCTTTTAAGTCAGATTGCATCGTTGGTTCTCCACCAGTAACACAAACACCTTCAAGAATTCCAACTCTTGTCTTTAGATATGCTATAATATCATGTTCTTGTAGTAATGAATCATTTGAGATATGTGTAACTAAAGAAGCATTATGGCAAAAAGGGCATCGAAGGTTACATCCTCCAGTAAATATACTGCAAGCCATATGTTCTGGATAATCTAAAAGTGTTAATTTATAGAAACCGTGAATTTTCATTCCTCTGCCTCCTGAGCTGTAACTTTTTGCATTTTTTTCTTTTTCCGTAAATCAATAAAAAAGTCTTGCATTATTTTTTTACATTCTTCTTCTAGAACTCCAGTAGTTAAGTCTACTTGATGGTTAAATTGTTGTATCTGTAACAGATTTAAAATTGAACCAGCACAACCCGCTTTTGGATTCATTGCGCCAATAACAACACGGTCCATTCTAGATTGTACAATTGCACCAGCACACATTTGGCACGGTTCGAGTGTGACATACATCGTACAACCTTCCAATCGCCAATCACCTAATTTTTTACTTGCTTTTCCAATTGCTAAAACTTCAGCATGTGCTAAAGTAGTTTTATTTGTATTTCTTTTATTATATGCTCTGGCAATTATTTTTCCATCATATACGATTACACACCCAATTGGCACCTCATCAATTCTTTCCGCTTTAAGTGCCTCACGAATTGCTGCTTTCATAAATTTTTCGTCCATTGTTATATCCCTTCAACCATTTTACTTACCATAATTAATTATATCATTATATGGATTGGCCGTCATGTCAAGATTAAAATTTTGCAAAAGTAAGCCCTTGACATTAAGCCTTGAATTAAGTATACTTAGTATTACCTTTCAATAGATAAGGTATTAAATTGTTATAAAGTTTCCGTGCAGCCGGGGAGATAGCGGTGCCCTGTACCTGCAATCCGCTACAGCAGGGGTGATGTCTTGCCTAGGATATTATTATTGCATAGCTGCCCTTTACAAGTGGCGTTGACGTTTGGGTCTTGCGCAATGGGAATTTGTGAACCGTGTCAGGGCAGGAATGCAGCAGCACTAAGCAAAACCTCTCGTGTGCCGCGAGGTAGCCTGGACCGAGTTAACTATAAAGGTAACGTTTGTGGTAAGTATTCGAAGCAAGGCGCACGGATTAAAATAAATATTAATTCAATAGATTAAAACTTGAGTGTCGTCACAATTGTGAACGACATTTTTTTTATATATTATGAAATTCCTCTGAATTTCCAATTTGGAGCTAATAATCCGTCATTTTGCGAATAAATGATACATTTTTCCCATAAAATTATCTTTCCCAACTCTTCTATTTAGATTATAATAAGGGTAGGCTTTTTTAATAGTTTATACTTAGGAGGGCGTCAATTTGTTACTAAAATCAAATGAAATAAATCAATTAGTAAAAGACACGGTTATCTTTCAAGAAGGGGATACTGTGACGCACATTTTCATTATATTAAAAGGCCATATTTTGGCTAAGAATAGGGGAAGCAAAATAACGCTTTTTCAAGGAAACATTATAGGGATACCAGATTTGTATATTGGAAAATATATAAGTGAGTATGTTGTACAGGAGGATGCAGTTATTTATCCATTTTTAGCTCATAATCCTGCAGACTTAGAAGATATTTTTTCAATGAATAAAGAATATCAAGGCGTCGTAATGTATTCACTGTGTAATTACATAAAAAAGATGAATGTTTTAATGGAAGAGTTAAAGGATTGCTCAGATTTTTTATATAATTTTGTACAAGATATTTATAAAAAATACAGTATATTTTGCTTGAATAATAAGCAGCGATTTCTATCGAATCCACTGATTGAGCGAATAGAACCTTATGCCAATGACTTTCCAACAGATTCTGATTTGATTGAGTACTATTTGGAGTGTACCAAAGTACCTGTTGCTACGATGAAGGACTATTATGGTAATAGTGTATTTATTACAAAACGACACATGGAAGAATCAGCAGGTATTATTGCTGCAATGATTATGGAGAGTATGGAGCTGATAGCGTATATCAGTGATACATTTAAATTTATTATTAATGGAAATGAACCTTCCTTATTCCGTAACATGTCGGAACTCTTCATGACATTAAAAAATAATGGTACATATTCGAATGAAATCATGGAGGTTATTGACTCTATGGTTGATGAAATAAACAGAACGGATTTATTATTTGAACGTAATGCAAATGACAAACTACCTATTAATCGAGCAAGTTTTGAAGAAATGTATTGTGGCTTGATTTCCGGGGATATGAAATCAATAAGCCAAGACGAGAAGGCGAGGTTCACACAGGAAGAAATTCTTAAAAATAGTCAAGATACATTAAGGCAAATTTTGAATTACTCTACTCTTGAAAAAGATAAAGAAATAAAAATAGTAACTGCAATCAATGAATTTATTAATTTACAAGATAAATTGTCCACCTCAGATGAAGCACGTATATGTCGCAGAGAACTGACAAACTTATTTTATGAATTGTATGAGGATGTATTTTATGTTGCTTATGAATCAGATGCAATTCCAAAGACAATCGAGTTATTTTTAAATTTCGGTTTATTGGATGAACGTTTACTAAGTGAAGAGCAAATTATTTCTATTTATCGACTTGCATTGGATCAAGACGACTATAATCTTAAGATATATACAGTATTTGAATGGTTAAAACTGGTATATGAGGGTAAAAAGGAACCATCCAAGAATGAATTCGACCAAGAATATTCTGACTATCTCCGTCACCTAAGGAAGACAGAGTCAATGACTGAGGAGGAGGAAAAAGCAAGGCTCCATAATCCAAAAGAGCGGCTCCATTATGAAATTACGAATATGTTTAAGGTTAACAATAAGATAGTACATGGTCAAATTTCATCATTTGTTCCTTGTCTATATCAGGATATCTTTTTAAATTATCCTGAGAAAGAATTTTTAACAAGAGAGCGCATATATCAGGTATTTGAGCGTATACGAGCAATTGATTACTCTGCATTTTACCGAGAGAGTATGTATGCAAATCAAGAGGCTAAAATTGATAAAGAATTTATCATGACAGAAGTATTTCCAGATATTATCTTAATGCCAATGGCAGGAAGTTCATCTTCTATGTGGCAAGAGATTAGCGGAAAGAGAAGAACGAATCCTGGAAGATTTGTATTACCAATCTTTATGGATTCCAATTTGGATGATGTTATGATAAGATTGTTTGGTCGTTTCCGTTGGGAGTTATGCCGTTGTATTCAGGGAGCTGCTTGGAATAATCTGAAGCACAAATCATTAACAAGTGAGTACATGGATTATCTCCAATTTTATCGCAAGAATCATGAACTTACAGAGGAACGTAAGGAAAAATTAAAACTTCAGATTCAAAAAGCAAGAAATAATAGCCGTGAAGTATTTGTTATTGATTATGAAGCCTGGATCAAGGGAGAGGCGAATGGAGCAATACGATTAAATCGAGTGGTTCGAGAGATTATGGCGACGTACTGTCCATTCTCAAAAGAGATTCGCCTCAAAAGTATGACTCAACCGATGTTTGCAGATGCATATGCCCGCTTTCAGAGAGAGTGTGCGAAAAAAATACATGAATATGAATTACGAATCCATGCGATGCAAAAAAATAATGCAATCATAACCAAGGAAATAGCGGATACATTAAATTACTATCGACTATAAGGGTTGTTTATCGTGAGTATGAGGCTGTCCCCAAATGGGGACAGTTTCTTTTCGGAGGAAGAATGGGAAGCAATTATATATTACGCAGTGACATTGTAAATAATCATAGTGAACGAATGAATTATCTGAAGAAGTATATTCCGTTTATCCGTCTTTTAGAGACAAGTCTTTCACAATTTCGTGACGGAAAATATGCAATCGTAGATATGGGATACATAACGATGGCAGTACTTCGTTATTTTATTGAAGAGAATCACTTTAATGATCGAGCTTTATCATATCAGGAGATTACAGATTTTATCGGAGATCTACTTGCATTGGATTTTGATTTGAAGTTGACGATAGAAGAGAAAAAAGAAATATCAGACTATATCTTTGATAAGATAAAAAACGATGGAAAGCCATTTACAATGGACTATTTTGATCCTGCGGTTAAGAAGGTAAAAACTGCCCGTATGCGCCTAATCGAATCAAAGCTGATTGGTAATTCGATTGTATATTCAATAACTGCTGATGCAATCGAATTCTATCTAGAGACAAAAGAAGTGAAAGAAGAGAGTAAAATCAGCATTCAGCAATTGTTATTAGAAAAGATGATTGCAGCTAAGAATTTTAAAGGCGGTACGGATGTTGTTAAGCGTATTAATAGTGAAGTAGGCAAATTACGTGTGAAAAAACAGGAGGTATTATTACTTCTCGGAATAAATGTATTTGAAGGTGTAAAGGCACTTGAAGAATTCCAGAAAACAGGAATGCAATGGTTTGAAGAGGAGCAAAAGGCGTTCACTCGTAATAAAGACCTAATTGAGCAGGCTTTGAGAAAAGCAGAGGATTTGGCGAAAGAGCATGGGAATGGAGTTGAGTATACAAAGACATTAGAAGATATTTATGAACTGGAGATGGAACTGCAAAGAGCCATGAATTATCATTCCGCTTTATTAGCAGACTGTATGGAGCTCCAAATAAAATCGGATGAGATAATAAGTAAGTATAAGTATAGTCGATTAAGGAATGCATTTGATTTCAATCGTTTTGCTGAGAATGCAAAGAGCACAAATGATGTCTCGTCTTTATCTTTTTTGATGAAACCGTTATGTAACCCATTTCTTAACAAGAGTTTTTCGCTAGGTAATATCGATGAGATACTGACTTATGCTACGAATAAGGAGGAAGTTAAGGAAGAAGTCAAGGAAGTTAAGGAAGAAGTATATCGCTTTGATGATGAGCTAGAGGAGGAGAGAATTTCAGAAAATTACTTTGCAATGCTGAAAGTACTACTTCAGACATTATCGACAAGGGATTCCTTTACACTCAAAGAATTTAATGAGGAATTAGAGCTTACCTTCTTTGATGACATATTTAAAAATAGCGATTACTATTCTTTTTTAGTTCATTTATGCCAGAAGAAAGAGTATCATTTGAAAGAGATTATTAATAAACAGGATACTTTTTTTGATGCAATATTAGCTAAGTTTTTAGAGCTTGAAGTGAATGCAAAGTATAGAAAATTAGTTTTTTCTCTTCAATTATCCTCAACTTTTAAGGATATCAGTATAGAGTCTGATTCGATTGAACATACAATCACAATGATTGATGGTGACCGACAATTTGTCACATCCAATATTGTGTTTGTACGCTTACGACAGTAGATAGGAGTTAGAATTATGATGGACGATAAAAACTTTAATCTTGCAATGGAAGTGTTTCAAGCACTTTTAGTTGGAGAAGAAATCAGTATGGAGAGTGGAAGGAATGCAGATTTGTATGAAGCATATACAGGTAATGCACAAGTAAATGATATTGTAGATCATATGCTTAAGACTCTAAACCTAAAGTTATACGACTATAATTATTCTCTTTTTTTATCTGCTGGTACAAACAATCGTGTCTTTGGTTATTCCAATGAAGAGTTAAAAAGAAGCATGGGGTTGAGGTTAAATAAGGAGTTATATTTGACCTATTATATTATTTTTAATATTATGACTTGCTTTTATAGTGATTCCGCAACCTATACATTTACGGAGTATATAAAGATCAATGATATAATTGAAGCTGTTGAAAGAAGTCTAAGGAGTTCAATTCAAAATATTAACTTATTGGTCTGTAACGAAATAGAAGAGACAAGTTTTGAAATGCTAGCAATTACTTGGGATGAGCTACCGGTTATGTCGAATGAGGATGCACAGGGTATACGAGCTGGACGTGGTTCCAAAGCAGGATATGTTAAGTTAGTGTTTAACTTCTTAATATCACAAAATCTTTTTGTTGAAGCTCAGGAACGTTATTACCCAACGAGTCGTTTTCACGCGATGATTAAAAATTATTTTGAGCAAGAGCAAGGTCGTTTATTCGAGATGCAAAGAGATCTTGCCAAAAAGGAGGAAGACGAACGTGCCACATATTAATCGTATTCGTGTAAATAATGTGAAATATAATTTTGGAACGCAAGCCTATGATGATTTTATCATGAAACCTTTTTGTCATAATACTCTTTACGACTTGGCGAATGGTGGTGGTAAAAGTGTATTAATGCTTCTTATGCTCCAGAATGTACTTCCAAACTGTACACTAGATGAAAAACAACCGGTGGAAAAGCTATTCCGTACTGGAGATGGAAGCCAAACAATTCATTCTCTAATTGAATGGCGTTTGGATGAGGTAGATGTTGTTAATGGATATCAGTATATGACGACTGGTTTCTGTGCAAAGAAAGCATCACAAAAAGAGACAGAGGAGGAAAAAGTAAAAGAGGCAGCATCGATAGAATATTTCAATTATTGTATCTTTTACCGAGAATATAACGAAAATGATATTCGCAATCTTCCTTTAGTGAAGGATAAGGAGCGAATCACTTATTCTGGACTTAAAAAAT
Organism: Bacillota bacterium; assembly: GCA_023439125.1. GTDB lineage: Bacteria > Bacillota > Clostridia > Lachnospirales > Lachnospiraceae > Lachnoclostridium. The sequence goes on from JAEXOU010000006.1 coordinate 71,920, forward strand.
ATCTGAAAGATTTAGAACGTGATAATTCATTAATCGTACGAGTATTTGAAGTAAAGAGAGATTATCAAGCATTTATTAGTAGGTATGGATTATACGAGAGTGAATGGGAAATCATTCGTGGCATTAATAAAACAGAAGGTCATGTTCGTACTTACTTTGAGACTAACTATAAGACTACACGTAAAGTAGTTGAGGATTTATTAATTGAAGAGATTATTCAAAAATCAATTCAGTTAAAATCAACAGTTGGAGAAGAGGAGTCGATGTCAAAGACGCTTTTAGATATCCGCGAGAAGTTGATGGAACTCTCTAAGAGAAAGCGTGAAATAAATAATTACGATAGACAAATGGAGTTATTGAACAGTTTTTCTTCCCGCCTAGAAACTCTTCTACATGTATATCAAGAAATTGAGTCATGTGAGCGTGACTTGGTACATGCTTATGCACTTGCAAAGCAGTCGGAACGAATTACAAATGTTGAATATGAGAAGCAAAGTGCAGAAATTGAAGAACTAAGAGCGAGTGCATTTATCTATAAAAAGAAGCTAGAACAAAGCAAGGTTTATCAAAATGAGTATAGTAAAAGATTAATACAGGCAGAAATTGATGACCTATCAAAGGAATTCCAAAAAGTTAATCAGGTGAAAGAAGAACTAATTACTACTCTTCATCAGAAGGAATGTATGAATGAGTATATGGAGTATTTACAGGAAAAACAAAAGAGAAATGAAGCAACAGAAGCATTACGTGCAATTCAGAGTAAAAATGATGGATTAAGTGAAGAAATAGCTACGTATGTATACTTTGTAAAAGAATATTATGACTCTTTATCTACACAGCTTTCTTCTGAGCTTGAGGAGCTCAAGAACTTACAAATTGAATTCTCGAATAAACTTGATACTACTTGTGAATTGGAACTTCGCATGGAAAAAGAATTAGCAGTTACTGATAATCTATATCACATTTCTAAAGCTAATAATAAACAAGCACAGAAAACTTTAGCTATCAAGAAGTCCGAGGCTGGAATATTGCTATCCGAAGAAATACCTCAAGCGATTCAAGAAAACGAAAAGAACTTGAAGCAGTTACTGCGTGAGTTAGAAACTGGAAAGTTGAAAAAGAAAGAAATAATTGAAAAAGAGAAATCTCTTCTTATCGCAAATGAAAAGTTGAAATATGAAGTAAACCAGTTAGAAGAAAAGAAAAACCAAGAGCAAGCTTATTTCAATCAATATGAAAAAGAGAAGAAGAGAGCAGAGCAGCTGTTAGTTGCATATGGGAAATCACAATACAATGTATTGGCCGAAGAAATTCATTCAAGGTTAAAGAAATCGATTCAGCAAATAACAAATCTAAGACAGGAGCAAAATCTCTATAAAGAGGAATTACAACGTTTAGAGCGAGGAGATTTTGCGTTGGATGATACCATCTTAATGAAAGCAAAAGATTATTTAATTTCTCGTTATCAATTTTTAGTTATAACGGGAGGCGAATATCTGAATCATTTCGATGTAAAAAAACGTAGTGAATTGCTATCTCTAGTTCCTTTTTTACCTTATTCTCTTGTTATATCAGACGGTTATGAGCAGAGTTATGAGGATATTAAGTTATATGGAAAAGAGTTTGATAATGTTGTAATTCCAATTATAAATGGAGTAATATTACAACAATCCAATCCTTTCTTTAAGAAGGAAGAACTTATACTTATCTCTAAAGATCAAAGCTTATTATATGATGAGAAACGGCTACTAAATGAAAAAGAGCACTTAAGAAAAGAAATCTCTGAGCTTACTACAAAAATACATCGTCTTGAAGAGCAAGAGAAGACCTATTCGGAGGATGAGACATACATTCATGTATTTATGACAACAACCTTTAAGAAATATCAAGAGGTTATGGAGCAGAGTCAAAACACGATACAGGAAATTGCACGTTGCAAAGATCAAGTACAACAGTTTGAGGTTTGGTTGAATGATATTAAGCAGGAAGCTTCTAAACTGGAGACTTCTGTCACAAAGCTAGAGGAGGAGATTTCGAATCAAAAGACTCTAAAAAACACGCTTAATGACTTAATTGAGCTAGTGGATCAGGTTGATAGTTTCAGCCGTGAAGAGAATGCTTATCAAGGAAAGGCAAAACGAATTTCACTTGAGTTAGAAACATTAACCAAAGAGAGAAAGAAGAATGAAGCGATGCTTGAAACATTGCGCCAACAAGAAACATCAAAGAATTCTCGTCTCAATGAGATTACTACGCTTTGGAATACAAAATATAAATTATTCTATGTGGAAGGCTCCTATCATAAACCTAACCTTTCCATGGAGGAGATGCTTGAAAGATTGAACGGTTATCTTCAAGCAATGCAGTCGAAATATAGTGATCTTGAGGATAAAAATCGATTAATTAATTCTTATATTCAAGCAATGAATCGATGTTTGAAAAGTATTGAGAGTAAGGGGATGTCAGTTGCCAAACTAGAGGCTATTCGGGAAGAGGATCGTTTAGTTGAAACGAAGGAAGAAGAATTAATAAAATTATCGAATCAATTAGAACAGACAACCAAAGAGTGTAGTCGTCTTGAGAAAGAACTTTTAGAGAAAAAATCCATATATAATCGTTATGAGGGTATGGTTGAGCAGGCAATCTCTGTCTATGAGCAAAATTATGGAGTATATTCATCCGATGCTATGGAAGAAGTCGATTTCGCATACATTGCGAAAGAGGCAGAACAAAAAATTGCACTGACGCAACAAAAGGAAAAACAGCTAAGTGCTGGATTAAATGAATTACTAAAGGTTGCAAACAGCTATCAATCTGTAGCTAAGGACATAGAGCGTATTTTACGTGATAGTGGATCTCGATTAGAAGACGTTTCCGTAGATCAGAATCAGGTAAGTGATCTAGAAAAATTACAAACCTCTTATAAGCAGCTTGAAAAGCAATGGTATAGTTATGAAAAGGGAAAGAGAACGAAACTAGAAGAGTTTAATCAGAATAAGCAAAAAATGATTCAAGCATTGATTGCATTAAATGCAAGTGGTCTTGCTCAAGAAATTGATGCAAATGTTCGCATTCCACAGTCTTCTAAGGAAGCAATGAGTCTGATTCAAAATTTTACTGATGTGTGTGATTGCCTAGCTCTTGAAAAAGACAGGATTACACGTAGTGTAAAGGATATGCAAAGCATTAAAGATAATTTTGAAAATCAATGCTTACAACGCTGCATCCATATTAAGACAGAGCTAGAACGGTTACCAAAGTTATCAAAAATCACATTGCATAATGAGCAAATTCCGATGATTTCTCTCTCGATTCCTTATATAAAAGAGGAATTCTTTAAAGATAAGATGTCCGAATATATTGATGAAATCGTAAGTGGCACAGATGCGTTTACTGATTATCAAGAAAGGTTAAAGTATATTCGTAATGCATTGTCACTAAAAAAATTGTTTTCAGTTATTGTTACTGATATGAATGCAATTAAGCTGAGCTTATATAAACGAGAGCGAATAAAAGAGCAAAGTAGGCATCTTCGTTATGAAGAGGCAGTCGGAAGTACCGGACAGTCACAAGGTATCTATACTCAGTTTTTAATTGCGATTATTACGTATATCTCAAACGTTAATTCTCGTCGTGTTGATAACGAAAGCTTACGAAAGGTAATCTTTATTGATAACCCATTTGGAGCAGCAAAAGATGTTTATATTTGGGAACCTATCTTTGAATTACTACAGCAGAATAAGGTGCAGTTAATCGTTCCTGCACGTGGTACAACACCAGCGATCACAAGCCGTTTTGATGTAAATTATGTTTTAGGTCAGAAGTTAATTAACAATCGCCAGCAAACAGTAGTTGTAGATTACCACAGTTCAGTTGAAGCACGAGAAACAGAATTTGCACCATTGAAGTATGAGCAAACCAGCTTTGACCTATTAGATGAGGAGTAAACGTTTTACTTGTTAAATAGGTCTTGTAATGTTAAGATTAGAAGTAGCGATTAGATTTATCAAGATTAGGAAAATGTCATTGAGCAGGAAAGGGGAGCATAATGCTTCAGTTAGTTCATGTACAGAAATCTTATAAACAACATAAAGTAGTGGATGATTTATCATTTTCAATTCATAGTGGAGAAATTGTTGGTTTCGTTGGCCCTAATGGAGCTGGGAAATCAACGATTGTCTCTATGATTGCAACGTTGGTACGTCCAGATGCAGGTGAGATACTCTTTCATGGAGAGAATATTGTGAAGCATCCAAGTAGAATCCGAAGGTGCCTTGGATATGTACCTCAAGATATTGCCCTATACGAATCACTAACAGGATATGATAATTTACGCTTCTGGGCAGATGCTTATCATGTTGATTCTAGATTGATTAAGGAACGTATAGAAAAGATTTGTGAAATGATTGATTTTGATGATGAGCGTTTAAAAAAGAAGGTCAAAGAATATTCAGGTGGTATGAAACGACGCTTGAATATCGGAGTAGCTTTACTTCATCAACCCGAATTGGTTATTTTAGATGAACCAACAGTTGGTATTGACATTCAATCAAGAAAGCAAATACTTAATGCAATTCGCTTATTGAGAAAAGAGGGTACGACTGTAATTTATATCGGTCATTATATGGAAGAGGTTTCAGACTTATGTGACCGAGTGATAATGATGAATCAGGGAAAATGCCTTTTGGATGCAGCACTACCAGATGCACTTACGGTAGGTAAGAAAACTTATACTTTAGAAGAGTTGTATGAAAGTCTAAATTGTAACTGATTGTGAGGGTAAATATATGGAGAAATACAAAACAATCATTCTAATTGAGAAAATAAAAAAATGTCTAGAAGCTGGAAAGTGTGAAGAGGCACTTTTAATTGCAGAAAGTATCGATAAGAAAAAACTTAAAAGTTTATCGGATTTAAGTATTGTAGCAGAATGTTATTTTCAAAATCGAAAGTATGAGGAAGCTAAGGAACTATTCTTACGAATGTATGAAAAAAATCGTTCGAGAAGAATTGTTGCTCAGCTTGTTCATTTATCAATTAAGCTTCAGGATGTTGAGGAAGCAAATTACTATCTTTCTGAATTCATTAAGATTGCACCTGAGGATTTTTATCGCTACATATTTCAATATAGTATTGATAAGATGACGAAGGCACCAATCGTTAAATTAATTGAGGATTTGGAAGAGTTAAAAAAGACGGAATATATTGAGAGTTGGGCATATGAACTGGCAAAGCTATATCACAAAGCAAGTTTAAAAGATAAATGTGTGGCAGAATGTAATGATATCGTTCTTTGGTTTGGTGATGGAGATTATGTGGAACGTGCGAAAGCCTTACGAGCATATTATCTTGGAGAATTAGATGTAAGCGCATATAAAGCTCCTGATGCTTTTGTTGCACAGCCACTAGAAACTGCAGTCAATGAGGAAGTGCCAGACAGTGAAGCTGTACAAATAGAGGAAAGCAATGATAGCAATGCATCCGTGGTTGAGGAAGTTTCAGACAGCGAAGTTGTGCAAGAAGAGGAAAGTAATGATAGCAATGCATCCATGGTTGAGGAAGTTTCAGACAGTGAAGCTACGTATCAAGAGGGAATTGGAGACAACCAAGTAGCAGAGGATGAGGAAATCGTAGACAGTGAAGTAGCTAAAGAAGAGCAAATGGAAGATAGTAATACAACAGAAGTAGACAGTAATACATCAGAAAAAGAACAAGCTGTTAACAGTGAAACAGTGCAAAATGAGGAATTCATAAACTGTGAAGTAGCTACAACAACGGAACAAAGAGATGAGCTTGACACAAGTTCATATGATTCCATTATGGATGAGAACGAAATTAGTGAGGGATTAGCTCGTGAATTAGATGTGATTTTTAGTCAGAGTACAGATTATATACAAGACTCCAACAAACAAGAAGACCAAGAAGAGTTTACAGAACAGGTAGAGCTAAGCAAAGAGGAAATTTATTCAAACGAGAGTGGTAACTCTAAGTACTCGGATGCTGAGCAAGAAGTGGAAGAGGAACTTTATCGTCTTTTAAGAGAAGAAGGAATAGAAAATAATTTAGACGCAAAAACTGTTAATAATTCAGATTCAAAAACGATTTGTAATTCTAACGTGAAACAAGTAAATGATAATGATGAAATGCAAACTGAGCCAACAGGAAAGAAACAACTTCAGAAAATACATCTTAAAGCATTATCCAACGACCAAATAATCCAAGAAGAGGAATTACTATACTATTTTGAACGACATGATATTGGTTTATCTGATTTATTTGGAAACTTTATACGAATGGAACAAGTGCAAAAGCAATTAGTTCGTAGTTTGGATCAAGCACTTACTCAAAAGAACAATATTAATCTCATCATTACAGGTGAGAGAAAAAGTGGAAAGACTAGATTAGCGAGGTGTATTGCAAAGACATTAAACCGAATGAATCTAATTCAATCAAAAAAGGTTGCTTTAATTGATGGTGTAAAGTTAAATAGTGTTGATTTAACTAGTATAGAAGAGCAACTTTTAGAGTGTGTGCTTATCGTTGAACGAGCAGGGATGATGTCAAAGGATACAGTAAAATTGCTTCAAAAGCTGATTCAGGATTTACCAAATCACATTATTATCGTGCTCGAGGATACAAGAGAAAATATGAATCGTCTATTACGTACCAATTCTTCCTTAAATAGTGTTTTCAATAATCGAGTTCACTTGCATAAATACTCTCTTGAAGACTATATGGGATTTGTTTACGATTACTTAACAGAGAGAGAGTATGAGATTGAGATGGAAGCATTTATAGCACTTCAAAATGAGTTTTCATCTTTGTTAAAAAAAGAAAGAGAAAATGCTTTACCAGCTATCTTTTCTCTTTTAGATACAATTATCCAAAAGTCTGAAAGACGCAGTGCTGCTTTACTAAAAGAAATGAGTCAATCAGGACGTTTTGAAGAATCTGATTTTATGGTATTGAGACGAGAGGATATACTATAACTAAATCTTAAAGCGTAAACGGATATCTTTTTTTAACTTTTGTCCGCCTTTAGATTCTACATTTTTTGAGATATTTAATATGTATGATTCATTTTCAGCATAGGCTTCTAATGGTTCAATTTCAATATAGTTATTGACTGCATCATAACGAATCGCTGTTTTTAATGGTGATTCGTTTATTGATGTAACGTATAAATTCATATTATTGACTGTGGCTGGATTAAGGGGAGCAGTAAATTTGATACGCCAAACGAAATTGCCAGTTTTGAACTTCATATTCTGCTTTATTAAACCTTCAACGCCACCAGTAACACCTTCAATTTCGATATAATTAGATGCCATAAGATCACCTCGAACATTAATTTAAAAGTCAATGATATATAAAACTATTATACTATAATTTTGTTGAAAGTAAACTAATTTTAAATAAGAGAGGACATTCATGGAGAAAGTTACGTTTAAAGCAGGGAATATGTTGTATCCATTACCAGTAGTTATGGTGAGCTGTTGTGATGATAAGGGGAATAATAATATTATAACAGTGGCATGGGCAGGAACTGTTTGCACAAATCCACCAATGGTTTCTGTGTCAATTCGTCCAGAACGATATTCCTATGATATAATAAAAAATAGTAAAGAGTTTGTTATTAATCTTACAACTGAAAAAATTGTAAAGGCTACCGACTATTGTGGTGTTCGCTCAGGCAGAGACTTAGATAAATTTAAAGAAATGAATTTGACTCCAGAAAAAGGGACACAAGTATCAGCTCCTATGATTAAAGAATCACCAGTTAATATTGAGTGTCGATTAAGGGAAATCATACCATTAGGATCTCATGATATGTTTTTAGCTGATGTAGTAGCAGTAAATGTAAGTAACGAGTTTTTTTTAGAAAACGGAAAATTTGAGCTAAATAAAGCAAAACCAGTGGTATATTCACATGGTGAATACTACGGAATTGGGGATTTATTGGGGACCTTCGGATACTCCGTTAGAAAAAGTAAGAAAAAGAGATAATCTAGTCATTATGATAAAGAATGGATGGGGGAATAGATGAATAAAGATAATATTGTACTGATTGGAATGCCGGGTGCTGGAAAAAGCACTTTAGGTGTTGTGCTGGCTAAAGTATTAGGATATCAATTTATCGATACGGATTTACTAATTCAAGAGAGTGAGGGAAGACTATTAAAAGATATTATTAGTCAAGATGGTCTTGAAACATTTATTAAAATAGAGAATCATATAAATGCATCAATCAATACCAAGCATTCTGTGATTGCTACGGGTGGAAGTGTAATATATGGGAAAGAAGCTATGGAGCATCTAAGAGAGACTGGAATTGTAATCTATCTTAAATTATCATATCAAACAATATCAAAGCGTTTAGGAAATATACGTCAAAGAGGTGTCGTATTAAAGGATGGCCAAGACTTATATGGGTTATATGAAGATCGATGTCCACTTTATGAGAAATATGCAGATATTGTAATTAACTGTGAGGATATGGTATTGGAACAGACTATGGAGACAATAGTAGAAAGAATTAATACGATTGTAGAATAATCTTCTAATTTTCAAGTATAAATTGCTTAAACTATAGTAGATATCAGCATTAAGAGCAAAAAAACCATTTACAAATTGAAACTTTGTGATATAATCAAACATAGATATCAATTTACACAAATTAGAAACGCAGTTTATGTGCATATTTTACTAAAACATGAGACTTAAGGGGATCTATATAACTGCATAATTAATAAATCGAGGTGTGCAATGGAGCAGTATATTATAAAGGGTGGGAAAGCTTTAGCTGGTGAAGTTACAATAGGTGGTGCAAAGAATGCAGCATTAGGTATTATAGCAGCAGCAGTTATGACAGATGAAACCGTTACAATAGAGAATTTACCAGATGTTAGTGATATTGGTGTGTTGTTACAAGCAATTGAAGTTATTGGGGCAAAAGTAGATCGTATCGATCGTCATACAGTAAAAATTTGCGGGGGTACAATTTTCTCAAATGAAATACAAGATGATTTTATTCGAAGAATTCGTGGCTCCTATTATTTGATAGGTGCTTTACTTGGTAAATATAATAAAGCTTCAGTAGCTCTTCCAGGTGGTTGCAATATTGGAAGTCGTCCTATTGATCAGCATATTAAGGGATTTGAAGCACTTGGCGCAGAGATAAAAATTCAGCATGGTATTATTTGTGCTAAATCAAATAAACTCGTAGGTAGTCACATTTATCTTGATATAGCAAGTGTTGGAGCAACCATTAATATTATGCTTGCTGCATCTTTGGCTGAAGGCCAAACAATTATCGAGAATGCTGCAAAGGAACCACATATTGTTGATGCTGCGAATTTCTTAAATAGTATGGGAGCTAATATTAAAGGTGCTGGTACTGATGTAATTCGAATTAAAGGAGTTCAGAAATTACATGGTAGTACGTATTCTATTATCCCAGATCAGATTGAAGCAGGTACATTTATGTGTGCAGCAGCAGCGACTCGAGGAGATGTTACAATTAAGAATGTTATTCCAAAACATCTAGAGGCCATTACTGCAAAACTTGTTGAAATTGGCGCAGAGGTTGAAGAATTTGATGATGCAGTACGTGTCAATGCAACGAAACGTCTTGGCCATACTCAGGTTAAAACATTAACTTATCCTGGTTTCCCAACAGATATGCAGCCACAGATTACAGCAGTGCTAGCAATATCGTCAGGAACAAGTATTGTTACGGAAACTTTATTTGAAAATCGCTTTAAGTATGTGGATGAGCTTGTTCGTATGGGTGCTTCCATTAAGGTTGAGAGTAATACAGCAATTATCAGTGGAGTAGAGGAGCTTACAGGTGCAAGTGTTGGAGCATCTGATTTACGTGCTGGAGCTGCTCTTGTAATTGCAGGTCTTGCTGCAGAAGGAGTTACAATTGTTGAACAGGTAGAATACGTAGAGCGTGGCTATGAAGATTTTGAGTTGAAAATGCGTGAATTAGGCGCTACGATGGAAAAGGTTGACTCAGAAGATAAGAAGGCAACTCGTAAAGCAAAATTAAAGATAAGCTAAGAATATTAATAATATAGAGAATGAGTATGATGATTTATTTTCTTCGATGTGATTTACTTACTAACCCACAGAACATGTGTGGATTTGTAAGGTGCTTCGAAAATAAATTATCATACTCATTCTTTTTTGGCTCTTTGTCAAGTGGAGGACATGATTGTTAACAATCATGTCCTCCACTAATGAAATACTCTTTTCATGCACACAAGTGTGATAGGAAGAAGTCTCTTACGCGACTGCGCTTGGCGCGAGTGTTTTACAAGCAAAACATTTTATTATAAGATTGCTGTGATGTACAGATCATGATTTAGCTCTAAATCAATAAATTCATTACCTATGCGAATGACAGGTCTACACAAATTGTTACGATGCATGAGAATAATCTCACCAACCGTTCCATCATTCAATCGAACGGTACTATGGAGATACAATTGCATGACATGATCGAAAAATGTCATTATATACTTAGGTTCATATTTAGCTAAGCCTTCGCCTTCAAAGACAGAAATAACTTCAAATGGACAAAGGGGACCTCGGTAAACTCTTGCACTAGTCATCGCATCGTAAACATCTGCAATCATTACCACTTTTGCAAACTTATCAATTTGCTGGCTACGAAGACCTAATGGGTAGCCAGTTCCATCACATCGTTCATGATGCATCATTGCTGCCATCTTTATATGTATATTAATATCGAGCTTATTTAATATATTGTAACCACGAGCAGCATGCTCTTTGACAGTGGAGTATTCATCTGGAGTAAGCTTATCTGGCTTTTTAATGATTTCATCTGGAATTGTGATTTTTCCAATGTCATGTAACAATCCAGAGATAGTTACAGTTAATAGATCCTTATCGGTGAACTTTAACCAAGTGCCAAGTACATTACATATTAATGCAACATTTATGGAATGAATATAGGTAAGGTCGTCATAATTACGCATACAGTGTAACATATCAAATACATGAAGCCCATTACGACTTGATGCGATAATCGAGTTTACATCTTCATAGAGCGCTTGTATATCAATTTCTTTCGAACCATCAACAAGGTCTTGCATCGTTGTTTTTAAGGTATCAACTTTTTTCAATAATGTCTGATTGAATTGAATAAATTCATGAGAGCCTTTTAACTTTTCGAGATAAAGCTCTTTTACTAATGGTGCGATTGGTAGTGGTTCCGGGGTATTGTCCTCTACACGAATATGCACCAAATCAACGGAATAAAATTTAAGTCGTGTAATTATTTTATCAGTTAAACATACTCCTGCTTGAATAATGAGCTGATTCGAGAAAGTGTAAACACTATCAGCAACAATCATACCTGGGGTCAATTGGCTTACTGGGATTTTTACAGTCTTCATATGGTCTCCTTTGACGAAATATAGTGGTATAAAAAAGGAATCTTCCGAACAAGCACATAATTTGCTAGGCTAAAAAATATGTAATTAAAATACTTTATCATTATTTGTCGTACATTATATTTACATTATAAGAATAATTTACCATTAAGTCAATATTGATACTTGACAAATAATAACATCATTGATATAGTCAAGATACCCCATATGGGTATATTGAGCGTAAGAAAGGAGACGTATAACTGTAAAAAAAATGTACAGTTACGGCACAGATATGAAAGAGATATATATCATTACTGGTATGTCCTGTGCTGCATGCAGTAGTGCAGTAGAGAGAGTGACACGGAAACTTCCTGGAGTATTAGTTAGCAACGTCAACTTAACAATGGGACGATTAACAATAGAATATGATGAAAAGCTAGTTACATCACAACAAATTATAGAGAAGGTACAGAAGGTTGGTTTTGGAATTGAGCTATTTATACCTGAAAGGGAACACTCACAAGAAGGAGTTAACAATAGGGAAAAGAAGGAGAAAGAAAGTTATAGGAGTCAAAAGCGTCGTTTATTAACTGCGATTATTTTTGCAATACCTTTACTATATGTTTCCATGGGGCATATGGTACCTTGGCCAATGCCACTTCCTAGGCTCTTAAATATGCATGATTCCCCACTTAACTATGCAATTCTTCAGTTATTACTTACGATTCCCATTTTATTTAGTGGCCGTAAATTTTATACAAATGGTTTTGCTACATTGTTTAAGGCAAATCCGAACATGGACTCATTAGTAGCAGTTGGAACAAGCGCAGCATTTATTTATAGCTTAGTTATGACAATTCAGATACCGAAGAACCATTCTATGGTTCATAATCTTTATTATGAGTCAGCAGCAGTTGTTGTAACACTTGTAATGCTTGGCAAATTTCTGGAAAGTAGAAGTAAAGAAAAGACAACAAAAGCAATTAAAGGGATGATGCAATTAGCACCAGATACTGCAATTCTATTAAAAAGTGAGAGAGAATATGAAGTCAAGGTAAGTGACCTTATGGTTGGTGATACCGTCATAGTAAAAGCTGGCATGAAAATTCCAATTGATGGTGTTGTTGTAAGCGGAAATAGTAGTGTTGATGAATCTATGTTAACAGGAGAAAGCTTACCAATTGAAAAAGAGGTAAATGATAAGGTTATTGGTGGAAGTCAGAATCAGGATGGAATGTTATGTATACAGGTAACGAATGTTGGAGAAGACACAACTCTTTCTAAAATAGTTAAGCTTATGGAGGAGGCGCAGGGTAAGAAAGCACCAATTTCAAAAGTGGCAGATAAAGTGGCGGGAATATTTGTACCAGTTGTAATGGGTATTGCGGTTATTGCAGCTGTTATTTGGCTATTAACAGGACACTCCTTTACTTTTGGGCTAACGATATTTGTCTCAGTTTTAGTTATCGCCTGTCCATGCGCTCTTGGTTTAGCAACACCAACTGCAATTATGGTTGGTACAGGACTTGGTGCAAGTCACGGTATTTTGATTAAAAGTGGTGAAGCATTGGAAATCACTCATGCAGTGGATACAATTGTATTAGATAAAACAGGTACAATTACGGAAGGAAAACCTGAAGTAGTTGAAGTGTATAGTACAACTTATGATAAGGAGCAGTTATTAGCAATCGTAGCTAGTGTAGAGCAAGGCAGTGAACATCCTCTTGCGAAGGCAATTATCTCAGCTTACAGTAACAGTAAACAAGTTTATCATTACTCGATTACAGACTTTGTGAATGAATCGGGTATGGGTGTTCAGGCAACGTTAAAGGAAACAAACCAAAGTATTTGGGTTGGAAATGCAAAGATGTGCCAGAAAATGAGCATTGATATAGGAGAACATCAGGCAATTGCAGATGGGATGGCCAATAAAGGTCAAACGCCAATTTTTGCTTTAGTGGATGGAAAGTTCTCTGGTATTATTGGCATTGCAGATACAATTAAGAAAACAAGTACCACTGCAATTCAGAAGCTTAAATCAATTGGCCTTAAAGTGTATATGCTAACTGGTGATAATTATTTGGCTGCAAAATATATAGGTGAACAAGTTAATGTGGATGAGGTTATCGCAGAAGTTTTACCTCAAGATAAAGCCAATGTAGTGAAACAATTACAAGCAGAGGGTAAAAAGGTATGCATGGTTGGAGATGGAATCAATGATGCTCCATCCTTAATTCAAGCAAACGTAGGGATAGCAATTGGAAGTGGAAGTGATATTGCAATTGATTCCGCTGATCTAGTTCTAATGCGCTCAGATTTAATGGATGTTTATCGCTCCATTCGACTAAGTCACCTTACCATTCGTAATATAAAGCAAAATTTATTTTGGGCATTTATTTATAATATGATAGGAATACCGATTGCAGCAGGGGTTTTATATCCGTTCTTAGGAGTTTTGTTAAGTCCAATGATTGGAGGACTTGCAATGTCTCTTAGCTCAGTTTGTGTAGTGAGCAATGCATTGCGATTACGGTACCAACGTTTAGACTAAGGGGGTGATGGCATGGAAGAGATGAATTGTGAATGTATAAAGCACAAACATCGAAGTGAGAAAGAATACAAAGATTTAATGAATCGTCTAAACCGGATGGAAGGCCAAATTCGTGGAGTAAAGCGGATGGTAGAAGAAGAGTATTACTGTGTAGATATCTTGACACAGGTGATGGCAATTCAGTCGGCTTTCAATAGTTTTAATAAGGTGCTTCTATCAAATCATATTAGGACTTGCGTCGTTGAGGATATTAAGCGTGGTAACGATGAAGTTATTGATGAACTATTAAAAACATTACAAAAAATAATGAAATAGGAAAGGATATCGCTATGACAATATTAAATATAAAAGAGATGAGTTGCAATCATTGTGTACAGAGAATTAATGCTTTGTTAGAGAATTTATCTATAAAACATTCAATCTCCTTGGAGGATAAGACAGTGACAATTGATGGATCACTAGATGAGATAAAGCGTGCAATTGAGGAACTAGATGATATAGGATTTACAGCTACCATAGCAGAATAGTTATGAGACTTAATTTACTAATTATGGAATTAAAAATTGCTTGACTTTTCATATATTGTTCGATATGATTTTAAGGAGTAAAAAACAACTAATTTCTTACAAAAAAGTACGATAAGTTCATAATTAATTTCTCTTATTCAGAGTGACGGAGAGTAAAGACTCAGTGAAGTCACGGCAACCCCCTTAAGTGGAAGGTGCTAAGTTGAGCGAGTAATCGAACAATAAGAGGATTTGGTTCTATAAATCAAGTCCGCTTATGCGGACTTTTTTGCTTACCCGAAAGGAGTCAAAATGAATAATAAATTATTATTTACATCTGAATCAGTTACTGAGGGCCATCCTGATAAAATCTGTGACCAGATTTCAGATGCTGTTCTTGATGCAATGTTGGCCCAGGATCCAATGAGCCGTGTTGCTTGTGAAACTGCAATTACTACAGGCCTTGTTTTAGTAATGGGTGAAATTACGACTGCAGGCTATGTAGACATTCAAAAAGTTGTACGTGACACTGTCCGTGAAATAGGATATGATCGTGCAAAGTATGGTTTTGATGCTGATACATGTGGTGTTATTGTAGCATTAGATGAGCAGTCAAAAGATATTGCTATGGGTGTTGATAAAGCACTTGAAGCAAAAGAAAACAAAATGAGTGATGAAGATATTGAAGCGATTGGTGCTGGAGACCAAGGCATGATGTTTGGTTATGCGACAAATGAAACAGAAGAGTATATGCCATATCCAATTTCTTTAGCTCACCGTTTAACTAGACAGTTATCAAAGGTTAGAAAAGATGGAACATTAAGCTATCTCCGTCCAGACGGAAAATCTCAGGTAACAGTTGAGTATGATGAGAATGGTAAACCAGTTCACATAAACGCCGTTGTACTATCTACTCAGCATGACCCAGATGTAACACAGGAACAGATTCATGAAGATATTAAAAAATATGTATTTGATCCAGTATTGCCAAAGGATATGATCGATGAAAATACAAAGTATTTTATTAATCCAACCGGGCGTTTTGTTATCGGTGGTCCAAATGGAGATAGTGGATTAACGGGAAGAAAAATCATTGTTGATACCTATGGTGGATATGCTCGTCACGGCGGCGGTGCTTTCTCTGGTAAGGATTGTACAAAGGTTGATCGTTCTGCAGCTTATGCAGCAAGATATGTTGCAAAGAATATTGTTGCTGCCGGATTAGCTGATAAATGTGAAATTCAATTATCTTATGCAATCGGTGTTGCACAGCCAACATCGGTTATGGTTGATACCTTTGGAACAGGTAAGATTAGTAATGAAGAGCTAACTGAAATTGTCCGTAATAATTTCGATCTTCGTCCAGCTGGTATTATCAAAATGTTAGACCTAAGAAGACCGATTTACAAACAGACAGCAGCATATGGCCATTTTGGTCGTAATGATATCAACGTTCCTTGGGAAGCACTTGATAAAGTCGAAACACTAAAAAAATATTTATAGAGTTAAAAGGGCAAGTTCTTTGATTATGAGAACTTGCCCTTTAGGTTTAAGGAGACTCCAGCGAATAAACGAATGCTAATATGCGCTCGTGTGGTAAAACAGGTTAAAGTTTATAATTGTTTTACGAACTTCATATGGACTTTATGTGTAAGTCTTAAAACAATATGATATAATAATGAAAAGAAATGGAATTATTAAGCTGAATTGGGAACGGAGAAATGAGATGAGTTTAAAGAACCGACTTAAGATGTCTTTTTTAATTATTATCATATTGCCAATCGTTTTAATTGCAATGATTGGTAAAGTGATTATTAATTATCAAGTGAACTCAATACGTGAAACATATCAAGTTGAATCTGATTCTATTCAAGCAATCACGAATCCTCTTCAGATATTAAATAGAATCACGAGAGATGTATTTAATCGTATTAAGTTATATTCAGAGACAAATCCTGAAGTTTTAGAGGATTTAAAGGTTATTGAACGCTTGAATGAGGAATTGAAGGACAAGTACTCCTTTCTTGTTGTTAGGAAGGGAGATCAATTTATTTATGAGGGCGATGATAAAGAATTCAATAAACTGCGAGAAGACATAGCCTCGAATCAACCTTATACAACAGATGTTGATGGGGGAATCTATATTGGGGGGGAAAATCCTGTCCTTGTGAAGCAACAGGATTTTATATGTAAGGATGGTTCTTTGGGAACAGTGTATGTACTCACAGATGTTGATACAATTGTTCCACAAGTAAAGGCTGTAGCCTTTCAAGCATCCATTGCCTTTATACTTATCATTACTACAACCGCAGTAATTCTTATTGTATGGTTATATCGCGGAATTATATATCCCTTAAATATATTAAAAAGAGCAACGAGAGAAATGAAAGAAGGAAATCTTAACTATTCGATTCAAATGAACACCTATGATGGAATCGGTGAGCTTTGTGATGATTTTGAGGAAATGAGAATTCATCTTAAGGAACTTATTGAGGTAAAGATGCAGTATGAAACGAATTCCAGAGAACTTCTGAGTAATATCTCTCATGACTTAAAAACTCCATTGACTACAATTAAGGGTTATGCAGAAGGGATTATCGATGGTGTTGCAGACAGTCCTGAAAAAATAGACCGCTATGTTAGAACGATATACAATAAGGCGAATGATATGACTGCATTAGTAGATGAACTGTCTATGTATGCGAGAATCGATAATAACTCTTTACCTTATAATTTTAGAATGGTTGAAGTAAATGATTATTTTGATGATTGTATTGATGAACTTATGTTTGAGATGGAAGTAAAACATATTAAACTAACTTATGAGAGCCAAGTTAATACAAAGTGTAAAATGATTATTGATACAGAGCAAATGAAGAAAGTAATTCATAATATTATCAATAATTCTGAAAAGTACATGGACAAGGAAGAAGGAATAATCAAAGTTTGTGTAAAGGAGCAAGGTGATTTCATCAAAATTGAAATTGAAGATAATGGAGCTGGAATTGCTGAGAAAGATTTACCAAACATTTTTGAGAGATTTTATCGTGCAGATATGTCACGAAACTCTCAAAAGGGAGGAAGTGGATTAGGACTTGCAATTGTACGTAAAATAATTGAAGAGCATGGTGGAAGCATTTGGGCCAGTAGCGAAGTTGGAATCGGGACAACGATTTATTTTACAGTTATGAAATGGACAGAGGAAGCAATGAAAGAAAAGAAATTCTCTAAGATGAGGAAAGAAATGATTCTTGAGGTTAAGGATTAAAGGAGGAAAATCAATGGATAGGATATTGATTGTTGAAGATGAACAGGCAATCGCTGAATTAGAAAAAGACTATTTAGAACTCTCTGGTTTTGATGTTACAATTGAAAATACAGGTGATAAAGGCCTAGAGCGAGCATTATCTGGTGAATTTAAATTAATTATTTTAGATTTGATGTTACCTAAAATGGATGGTTTTGAAATCTGCAAACGTATACGGGAAGAAAAGAATATTCCAATCATTATGGTCTCTGCAAAAAAAGATGATATAGATAAGATCCGAGGTTTAGGCCTAGGTGCGGATGACTATATGACAAAACCATTCAGCCCAAGTGAATTAGTTGCACGTGTTAAAGCACATTTAGCTCGTTATGAGAGATTACTTGGAAGTGGAATAAAAGAAAATGATATTATTGAGATTCGTGGTATAAAAATCGATAAGACAGCAAGAAGAGTCTATATTAATGGAGAAGAAAAATCATTCACAACGAAGGAGTTTGACTTGTTAACTTTTTTAGCACAGAACCCAAACCATGTATATACGAAGGAACAGTTATTCCAAGAAATCTGGGACATGGAGTCAATTGGAGATATTGCAACGGTCACAGTGCATATTAAGAAAATTCGTGAAAAGATTGAAGCAAACACTTCAAAACCTCAATATATCGAAACTATATGGGGCGTTGGCTACCGCTTTAAGGTGTAATCAATAGTGAAAACGCCGAAAATATCGAAATAAATCTAATAAATAGGGCTTTACTTGGGTGGTAATTTAAGTTAAAATCACCACATAAATTACCAAGTAGGGCTTTTCAATTGGAGGTATGCTTATGGAGAAGGATATGGAGAAAATCTACATTTGTACAACAGAAAAAGGATACCATTACATCTTTAAATGCATGAAGTGTTGTAACGAATATGAGTTGATTACGAGTGATGGACGCTATGGAAATTTGGGAGAATTTGAGTGCCCAAATTGTGCTGAAAAGTATTATGCAACGATTGATGACCATCCAGAACCATCTTTATATGTTTCAAAATATGGTGAACATCCCTCATCTATGTTTGATTCAGAAGGTAGAAAAAGAAGTATCGAAATCAAGTTTAATGAATTGGGATATTATTAAAAGAGAGATGGATATCCAAGATAGATTGATATGAAGAGATTATATTCGACAAATAAACAGTACATATTGATTGTATTTGAAATTTCATTATCGGAATTGCTAGTAATAAAGCAGAGAAAGGCTGAGTGATTACTCAGCCTTAATTTATTTACTTACTATAATCGGGTATGTATTCATCATACCCGCTGATGTCAACAAGCATAAAATAGTCCTCGCCAAATGGCATATTAAATCTGATTGTAAAGGTGAAGATATCTGATATAATAAATCTTAACAAATTGGAAATTGGTGGAGAGCGAAATGGTGATTAAGCGAGGTGCTATTAATGAACAAAGAATGGGCAGAGCTAAATAAAACTATACAGTTACAAATAAAGAAAAAGGATACGTTTTCAGTAGGTATCGATACACTAATTCAACTTCGTAAGGAACTTATGGAACAGATTATGCAGTTTAAGACTGAATTATCTATTAATGATTTTAGTGCTATGCCGTATATGAACGCGAAAGGTTATCATAATAAAACGATTGCGTATTCCCTTTGGCACATTTTTCGTATTGAAGACATTGTTGCACATTCACTTGTTGCAGGTGATGAGCAAATTTTCTTCTTAAGAGATTATCAAAAGCGTATAAATTCTCCGATTATTACAACTGCAAATGAACTTGTAAAAGAAGAAATCGAAGAATTTTCAAAAAAACTATGTATTGAAGAATTGTATAATTACATTAATGATGTGGATATATCCACATCACAGATATTAAAAACACTTACATATAGTAATATGAAAAAAAAGATGATAGATGAAAAAAGGAAATGTTTGATAGAACTAAATGTTGTAAGCGAAGACGAGAATGCTTATTGGCTAATTGATTACTGGTGCCAAAAAGATGTAAAAGGGTTAATACAGATGCCTTTTTCTAGACATTGGATTATGCATATTGAGGCGTGCTTAAGGATAAAAGATAAACTGCTATCGATCAAATGAATAATGGAGGAATATTATAATGAAAACATTTGATGAACTCGTTCTTGTGAATTATTGTTATCCTGATTGTACACCACTTATGAATATCATGCGTTTACCTGAAACTGATGCATTTCAATTAGCACATGAACTTGCAGAAATGCATCCAGATACTACTGCATTTTATCGGTTTGCAGATTTTAATAATTATTATGTTCTACGCAAAATGCAGGACGAGTATTTGTATTCACGTTTTACTGAATTAGGTGGTTTACCAGAAGAAAAACACCCTCTTTCATTCGTAATCGATCGCAGTGATTTCTTACGCGATTGGTTTGGAAATGGTATAGAAACAAAACTGCTTTTAAAAGATATAGCCCCTTATCATATCAGCTTTACTATTGGTGACAGTGGTGCCGAATTCCAGAGTAAGGGCTGTATTGATTTACTCACAGTGGATGTATTATACCAGCGTATCAATGAACATGGTGGTGATTTTGAAACTTTTATGCATACTACGGGTCGACACTATATTGAGGCACAGTTATGGTCTGATCAATATATTAGTAAAAGTAAGAATTCTATTGAAGCATGAAAAGTAAGACCACTTCCAGAGAATAAGGATATAATTGAGGCATTGCAACTATAAAATTCGGATTTTAGCGGTATTAAGAATACATAGAAAATATTTTGACTTTATGAATTAAATGCTATATAATGGAAGTGCTGATGTAGAAGGAATAACCTGATAAAGAAGCGCTTCTAATCTATTTGATCTAACAATCTAAGAGTTTCTTAGTTGGAAGACAAACAAAAAATGAAAAGCGTATTTGACTTTTGATGGTATATTGATACAAATCAAAAGTCTTTTTTAATTTTAATAAGATTCAGTAGTCAAAAGGAAGAACGCTATAATTCACGCATATACACCAGCAATCTTATCAAGTAAATATATTATATGGAAGGGAGAACTGTATGAGAAGAAAAATATGTATGTTAGTATGTACACTCTTACTTGGAGTAGCAACATTAGCTGGTTGTTCAAAGGCTGATGAAAAAGTATCGAATGAGGCAACTATTACGCCAACAAAAGCAGTTACAGAGAGTGTAACACCAAACGAGGAGGTTACGTTAGAACCTACAGCAGAGCCAACGAAAGAAGTAGAAAAAGAAAAGTTAATTATACCAATTGCAGGCTTAAAAGGCCCAACATCTATGGGATTGGTATCTATGGTTGATTTAAGTGAACAAGAAAAAACAACGAATCGTTATGAGTTAACAGTAGCTGGTACCGCAGATGAAATAACTGCAGGCATTATTAAAGGAGACTACCCGATTGCAGCAATACCATGTAATTTGGCAGCTGTTTTATATGCAAAGAGCAATGGTGCAATTAAAGTTGCGGGTATTAATACGTTAGGTGTTTTATATATTGTAGAAACTGGAGACACAATACATAGTATCGAAGACTTAAAGGGAAAAACGATATATTCTACAGGAAAAGGAACAACACCAGAGTTTACTTTAAACTATTTATTAGAATCCCATGGAATTGATCCAGAAAAGGATGTTACAATTGAGTATAAGTCAGAAGCAACTGAAATAGCCGCGATGTTAAGTGAATCCGAGAATGCAATCGCAATGTTACCGCAACCTTATGTTACAACAGTAATGATGAATAACGAAAAAGTTCGTGTGGCTCTTGATGTTACAAAAGAATGGGAAGCAGTAAGTGATAATAGTAGTTCTGTAGTAACAGGTGTCGTTGTTGTTAATACAGCTTTCTTAGATGAGAACAAAGATGCAGTTAATGCCTTATTGGCAGAGTATGCGAAATCTGTAGACTATGCAAATACAGAGGTTGTAGCAACCGCTGAACTAGTTGAGAAGTACGGAATTATTAAGAAGGCAGTTGCAGAGAAGGCTATGCCAGAATGTAATATTGTAATGATTCAGGGGGATGAGATGAAGACAAAAGTGAATGGTTATCTTCAGGTATTATTTGAGCAAGACCCAAGTGCCGTTGGCGGAAGTATGCCAGATGATAACTTCTACTATATTCCTTAATCGTTAGTTTGTTATAAATGAATTATAATACGTTTTCTAAAAGCACAAACACTCAATGTACTACCAAGGGGCATATCATTTCGTGATATGCCCCTTGGTCTATCATAGGAAATTCCTCCGAATTTCCTATGATAGAATAAGGCTCCGCAGGATGCGCACTAAGCTACGCTACGGCGTAGAACAAAAGCTTTGCTTGTAAAGTGTTGCTCGTGAGAGTGTGCGAAGCACACTTTTGTTCATTCAAATTTATTTAATTCAGCAACAACTTTCTTTAGAGCTTCAAGAGCATCATATGGTAATTTATCAAATCTGTCTTTAAATGTTTCTCTGGATCCTACAAGATAATTTTCTTCCTCTTCCTCTATTTTAGTTTAGACACTAAATTCTCTCTGATTAACTCAAAAGGAGCTGGCCCAAAGTCAAGAAGAAATTCATGAAAATTTTTTAGTGTAAATTCATCTCCTTGAATCTCTTTTGCTAAATTTCTAAGTTCTATTATCTCGAGATAACCGATAGAATATGGGAGATAAACGCCAGGTTCAGCTAAAATAGTATAATATATACTTTCTGCTTCTTCATCGGAGTTGACGTAATTACGCCAAAATTGTATGGTTTTTTCTTTTGTCCAGCCATTATAGTGTATACCGATATCGGTTAAGGAATAAAGGCAGTGAACTGCTATCATGTTGGCTTGTAGAAATCTTGCTAAATTGTCGTTTATGTTTGCTAGTTGATAGGAGTAGCATTCAACATATGTAGCCCATCCTTCATCATAACCTTTCACGTTTAGTACACTACGAATTGGATGTTTATTCAATTGACTAAAGTACACATTCTGATATAGATGACCTGGATAACCCTCATGAGCAATTGTTGGGAAAATTCTAGTCATATCATAGGAAGGAAGATTATTAATATATATATTATTTTCAGTACAGTCATCGATAGGAGGAACAATATACATCGCTGGGCTTAGATGTTGCTGTAAGGATTCATGTACATATTTGACGTTATAATTAACAGAATTTATGGTAGGAAAGTCATTGGTCATTGAAGCAAAAAGATATTCCATGATCTCTGTAGGGTCTTCATATGGGAAGGTCATTGTCTGATATTGATCATAAAGAGTAGGATCTTGAATACTAAGTGAGGTTAACATGGCAAAGCTACTGTTGAGTGCATTTTTGAGAGCTTTTTCCATCTCCTTTACGGATTTGGAGGAACCAGTGGTGGATTGTACAATCAGTTCGTAGTATTCTTTACCACCCTCGAAACCACATAACCCTTTTTTATTAGTTGCTGTACCCTTGAGGGAATTTAACGTAAGAATGAGATTTTCATAAGCAGGGATAACACTATTTAAGATGGCATCTCTGTTTTTTTCCTCATATACTAGTTTATCTTCTTTACTTAAATTTTCGAAGTTATTAATTTTCTCATTAAAGTATACAATAAGAAAATTATGTTCTGGATCGTTAATAAAATCACTGCATTGAGAAATGATGGAATCAGCCACCTCATCTACCATGAAATAACCATGTTTGGACTTTTCTATCTCATAATCACATATCTGTTGAAAATAATCATCAACACAAAGTAAGAGTTCCAAATATTCATCAATGTCTTTTTTCGAGGAAAGATCGTACTCTGCCAACAAGATCGGTAGCTGAGCTTGTAGCCCAGTAGTAGGACCTAACTGATCCGATAGATATAGATAGTTACCGCGACTTAGACTGTTTCTTAGGGAATTCGTAAGTATACGATAGGTTATATTACTTTCATTATCAAGCTGAGACGTATCTAGCTTTTCAAGTTTTGCTAATACATTTTCAGTATCAACTAAATCTTTTTTCATCTGATTTGTTGAATAATTGCCAAGAGTGGTTTTCTTAGCTTTAATGCCATAATTCTCAGGATGAGCTAAGAGATAGTGAAGTGAAAGAGAATCTTGCGTAGCCTCTTCTTCGAATATATCATTGATGATTTCATTAAATTGTTCTTGTTCGGTTTTCTTAGCACAACTTGAAAGTAAAGTAATGGTAAAGCTTAGAATAAGAAAAAGGCTTACTACTTTCTTTGCGAAGCGTTTCATCGCATATCCTCCTAGAACTGCAAAAGCAGTATATATACCTAATGTATTCAATTTTTAGTCAAGATATTAAGCTTTTTACAAAACAATCCGAAATAATGGGTAGTTAGAAGGAATAAAAAATAATTATAAATATAATAAAGTGAGAGTGAAATCTATGAATATGAATGGGGTTCATGCATATGATGCCAATGTTATAAAGGATTATCAGTTTGTGGCTCAGTGCAATTCTGGTGCAACCTATGAAGTAGGTCAGGAACTAGAAGGGATAATTTCCAATGTTTCAGATCAGATTTCCATCAACTTTAGTGGGAAGGAAGTTAAGGTTCCTTCATCAGCCGTGAAAGACGCCAAGGAAGGCGAAACGAGAACGTTTCAGATAATGGATATATCGAAAAATGGTATTGTACTAAAGGAAGTTGGGAGTGCTAAGGAGCAAGGAGAGACAACAGCAAAGAAAGGTCTTTGGTGTACGCAGGTTGATGTAGATACAAGCGCATTGATTAGCAATGAGAAAGAACCAAAAGAGGAAGAGGATGCTAGCTTGGATAAGATTAGCAATCAGTTAAGTGCTTCCGATTATGAAAGATTAAGTCAAGAAGGAATCTCATTGGAATCTTATGAATTAGAGCGATTGGAACGAGCACTAGAACGAGTAAAAGCACAAAGAAATGAAAAAAGTGCACAGCTAGAGCTACAAGTTGAAAAATTGAATCAAGATGTGGAATCGGCACGGAAAATAGCAAAATCAAATATATCGAATGACCCAGTAATACAAAAGATTGTAGAGGAGCTAATGAGTTCGAATATACCAATCACGCAAGAGAATATACTGCGGATGACAAAGGCAATGAGTATGCTTGAAGCAGTTTCCCGTATGAGTGAATCTACATCTAGTTACTTAATTAGAAATGAATTGCCACCAACGATTGAGAATATTTATAAAGCCGTTTATTCCAGTGAGTTTCATCCAATCGTGAGCAGAGAAGAAACGTACAATCAATTAAAAGATTCCATTGAATCCATTATTAAAACTGCGAATATTGAAAATAAAGAAGAAGCAAGATCGATTTCCAAATGGCTTTTAAATTCTGATTTACCGATAACGACCGATAACATAATTTATAAAAAAAGCTTAGATGTAATAAAGAATAGAATAAATTCTGATGTAGTATTACAAAATGCAGTAGAAGAATTAAGACGTGGGAATCGTCCGGAAAGTGCAAATGTCTTACGTAATTCAAAGGCAGATTTTGAAGAGCTTGTGAAGTCAATCGATTCCATTCAAGATGTTACAATTGCAAAGGCAGTAGAGAAGCAATCAGGGGAAATTTCAAATATAAGTATACATTCATTATTGCAGTTGCAGAAACAGTCAGATTTGAGTGTCTTAGAAACTTCAACAAGTCAGGAATCTGAACTATTAGCGATTACAGTGATGCGTCAGCTAGAGGAAATTCGATTAAAATTATCGTATGAGGCCTCATGGAATCTTTCAAATAAGGGGATTAAGGTAGAAACAGAGAATTTATCCAAAGTAGTGGAAGAGTTAAGGAAATTAGAGACCGAGTATTATCAAAATCTCATGAAGGAGGTATCCGAAGGAACACCTTCCGAAGTATCTTTACTTCAAGCAACATGGGAAGCTGTAGACAGTATCAAGCAAACGAGTGCATACATTCTTTCAGATACATTTTCTATAAGACATTCGATATCATTAGCTGAATTTAATGAAGTAGCAATAAATAGTCAGACACGATATCAGCATGCAGAAGCTTCGTATGAAGCACTTATGACAGCACCTAGACGTGATATGGGAGATTCTATTCAAAAAGCATTTGCAAGTGTTGATTCACAGTTAAATCAACTTGGGCTTGATTTAACAAATAGCAATCAGAGAGCGATTCGTATTCTAGGATATAACAATATGGAGTTGACGGTTGAGAATGTGGTTGCTATGAAAGCATACGATGCTAAAGTAAATGATCTTCTTACGAATTTATCTCCAAGTATTACTGCGACTATGATAAAGGATGGTGTAAACCCACTCCACATACCAATAGATGAACTAAATGAGATTACACATTTCTATCGTAACCAGCTAGGTGACCGTGATGAAGTAAAATATAGTGAGTTTTTGGTAGAATTAGAGTCCAATAAAGAGATTACACCGAAGGAAAGAGAAGCTTACATTGGTATTTATCGCTTGCTACATCAGATTGAGGCGAGTGATGGTGCTGCAATTGGAGCTTTATCAAAGTCAGGAAAGGAACTTACACTTAGTAATCTGCTAACGGAGGTTCGTACACGTAGACGAGGAGAAATCAACGTTACAATCAACGATGAGGCAGAGATAAAAACTTCCACTGGATACAATAATTCAATCACAGATTCTATCAATAATTATTATAGTGAGTTGACGGATTATAATAAGTCGATTGTTCGCAGTATAAACGATGAGATAAATCCTACCATATTATCTGAACTAACAAAACAACAGAGTATGGATATAAATGATATCCCATTAGAGCAAGTAAAAGAAGCATTTCAAGAAAAATTACCTTCCCATATAAAACAGCATGTAAGAGAGCGAATCGAAGACATTCAGGAGCTAGCTAAAGAAGGTAAAGAATACATTTCTTTTCTAAATTCTTATGAAGAAGTTGACAATATCAGAAATATTGAGGCTGCAAAGTATAGTATTGAAAATAATGCAGGTATATATGAACAGGTGATCTCAAAGCTTAAGACAGAGGAAAAAGATAAGATTAAAAGGGAATCAGAGAAGTTTACGAAAGTACTTGATTCTAAAGAGATGCTACAGGAAGAATTCCATAATTATTCCAAGGAACTAACAGATTCATTAAAAACTTCCATTTGGGAGGATGGTATACCAAGCGAGGAAGTTAAGGATATCAATAAAATGTGTAATATGTTAAGGCTGAACGCAAACTTATCTCAGAAGGAGTATTACAACATTCCTGTTGCTATGGATGACTCGATCATTAACATGAATCTTACAGTGATTCATAATTCGGAATCAAAAGGCCGAATCAGAATTCAACTACCACTAGAAGGAGTCGGCAACGTAACAGTACAAGCATCCATTGATAATCATGAATTTAAAGGTTACATAACTTCTAATCTAGCAAATGGAGCCCATATTCTAAGTCAGAGAAGTGAAGAGTTGATATCCAAGCTGCAAGAGAGCGGATTTAAAGTGATACAATTGAATTATGGAAATGAGAATATCAGTGCTGAAAGATTTATCTTTTCGACAGGGAATATTTATAAACAAGTACAAAGCGAAGTTACCAATAAAGCAGAGGCATCTACAAATGAGCTTTATGTGGCATCAAGAGTAATAGTGGAGCAATTAACAAAACATTCATAAGAAGGGATCATGGTGAAGAAAATTGAGAATAAATCATAATATATCAGCATTAAAGGGAAATAATCAGTTAAAAATTACGAATAATGCATTGGACAATAGTTTGGAGAGACTGTCTTCTGGATTTCGCATCAATAAAGCAGCAGATGATGCAGCAGGAATGGCAATTTCAAAAAAGATGAGAACTCAGATTAACGGGCTTGATCAAGCATCCCGAAATGCATCGGATGGAATTTCTGTCATTCAGACTGCAGAAGGTGCGTTGAATGAAGTGGGTGCAATGCTACAGAGAATGAGAGAACTATCAGTTCAGGCAGCAAATGGTACTAATACAGCACAAGATCGTGCTGCAATTCAGCAAGAAATCAATGAATTAAATAGTGAAATTAATCGTATCTCAACAGATACAGAGTTTAATACAAAAGGCCTTTTGAATGGAACGGTGGATTGTCAGTCCTACTCGAACTCTAGTATGATTAAATTAATCTCCCTATCTGATAATGTTGTAGCAACAGATTATCATATGACAATTACACGAGATGCAAGACAGGCCGTGTTAGCAGGTATTCAGATGCCAGACCCAGATGAAACAATACAGCCAGGTATCAATGGTACAATTAATATCAATGGAATTGAAATTAAAGTATCCGAAGGACAAACAATATCTGAGATTTTTGAAGATATGAGAAATAAATGCGATAGTATGAATATTACCGTATTTGCTGGTACACCTGGGGGAACTAATCCAGACTATGCAGGATATGAACAAGTAGAACTTGGAGATGGAGAGATTATTCTTATGTCTCAAGCATACGGTTCGAATCAAAATATCGAAATACATTGTGATAATCAAGAATTATGTGATTTATTTGGCATTTCTTCAGATGGAGCTAAGGCCAATGGTGTAGATGCGATAGTATCCTTAGGGGAAAACTTCTCATATACAGCAACAGCCTCTGCAAAAGGAGATATTATTACAGTAACTGATAGCAATGGCTTCGAGATGAAGTTTCAAGCAACTCCAGGTGCTGCTAATACATCATTTACGGATGCAACTGCAGATGGGGCAGAAGCTAGTATCTCTGATGGAGCGGAAATGGATGTGAGCACAACTGTTTTGAATGCAGGTCCAATGGATTTGCAAATTGGAGCAAATGAAGGTCAAACAATGATTGTACGTATTCCACGTATTGATTCTGTAACATTAGGAACTAATGTGGTGAATGTGTGTACACAAGATGGTGCAGAAGAAGCAATTACAATCCTCGATAAAGCAGTTACAATGGTAACTCAGACAAGAGCAAATTTAGGTGCATATCAAAACCGCTTGGATCATGCAATTGCAAATCTTGATGTTTGTTCGGAAAATATTACAGAGGCTCTCTCCCGTATTGAGGATGTTGATATGGCTGCAGAAATGTCAACCTATACACAAAAGAGTGTACTAGCACAAGCAGGTACTGCGATGCTAGCACAAGCGAATGAGCGCCCTCAGACAATTCTTACATTATTACAAGGCTAGAGACTAGTGGGAGGAAGATGCAATGGTTAAAGATAAGCTTCAAGAATTTACGATAAGAATTACGCAAGCAAATCGTAGCGAGCTAATTGTAATTATGTATGATATTATGAAAGCAGATATTAGTTATGCAAAAAAACTTCTAAGTCAGGGAGATGTTGTGCAGTACCAGAGGGAGTGCCGACATGCTCAAAAGGTACTAAATGAGTTAATGGCAGCTCTTGATTATCATTATGCAATGGCTTATGATCTACTTAGTTTATATTCGTATATGAATAAACGGATTGTTGCCGCTTGTATGAAAAAAGATAGCTTAATATTAGAGGATGTAGATTGTATCTTGGATAAGTTAAAAAGTGCATTTGAAGAAGTTAGTAAGCAGGATCCAACAGGGCCAGTCATGAGCAATACACAGCAGGTTTATGCCGGATTAACTTATGGCAGAGGTACATTAAATGAATCTGCGGTTGGATATCATGATGCCAATCGAGGATTTATGGCTTAATACTTTAAGACAATCAGTTACAACGATTGTTTTTGGAGATTATTAAACAATAATTATGTATGATTGCAACCTTCTGGTGCTTGTCTATGAGACTGGCACTAGGAGGTTTTTAATTCTTTCTTCTTTCCAATATGCATGATATAATAAGGGTTAAACAATTGTTACAACGAAAGATATTAGGGGGGGCAATGAAAGCATTCAAAGTATGGTTGAATAAATATCAATATAAAATAATAGCAGGAGTGTTTTGGATTATCTTATGGCAAGCACTAAGCTTATATATAGATAATAAGATTTTCTTAGCATCTCCAATCAATGTACTCAAAAGCCTATTTTCATTATGTCAAACAAAGGATTTTTGGCTTACGATTGCAAGTACTTCTATTAAAATAGCTAGTGGTTTTTTTCTAGCAGTAATATGTGGTATCACTTTATCAGTTGTAGTCTATCGCTATATACTATTAAAAGAGATTACAACAGTATTTATGCAGACAATAAAGTCAATTCCTGTAGCTTCTTTTGTGATTTTAGCACTTCTTTGGGTTGAAGCTAAAAACTTATCACTGTTAATCTCTTTTTTAATGGTATTGCCAATTATTTATACGAATGTTATGAAAGGAATTCAAGCAACTGATCTTTCTTTACTTCAGATGGCAAAGGTCTTTCGCATCCCTAAGTTAAGAAAGGTTCGATACATATATTTACCAGCAGTAACACCATATTTCGTATCTGCGTGTTCTGTTGGATTGGGATTTTGCTGGAAATCGGGAATAGCAGCAGAAGTAATCTCATTAGCAAGATATTCGATAGGAAGGCGCTTATATGAGGCAAAGCTGTATTTAAGCACGGAAGAACTGTTTGCCTGGACAATTGTAATAGTTATTGTAAGTGCTCTATTTGAGAAGCTTGTTATGATTATGATTCGTTCTTTTAGTAGAAATATAACGAGGAGTTTTAGAAGGAGTTCGTAAATGAGTTGGGATATTAATCTTCAAGGAATTAAAAAGAAGTTTGGAGAAAAGGTAGTTCTAGATTCTTTCAGTGCTACTTTTCCTGAGGGAAAAACAACATGTATTATGGGCCCATCTGGTTCGGGAAAGACAACATTACTAAATATTATACTTGGTTTAGAGAAACCAAATAGTGGAATAATAAAGGGATTGGATAAAAGAACATGTGCTGCAGTATTTCAAGAAGATCGACTATGCGATGAATTTGATGCAATTACGAATGTAATGATAGCAGTTCCTTCTAGGGTCTCAGTGAAGCAAATTATAGAAGAATTTAACAAGGTATCCCTAATGGATTATGAAAATAAACCAGTGAGCAAATTAAGTGGAGGAATGAAACGACGTGTTGCAATTGTTCGGGCAGTTCTTGCAGAAAGTGATATTTTAGTATTGGATGAACCACTAAAAGGTTTTGATGCGAATCTCAAAAGAAATGTAATGACTTATATAAAGGATGCTATTAAAGGAAAGACAACAATCATTGTAACACATGATAAGGAGGAGGCTGTATTTTTGGGGGATCATTTAGTTGAATTAATGTAGCTATATTTTTATCTTTGTTGTATTTGTCAGGTGAGTTTGGTACAATATTCCATGTTATTTAATTTATTTAGGAGGTTGAGATGAGAAAGAAGACATTATCATTCATATTAACTACAATATTAACCATGTCATTGTTTGCGGGGTGTGGAAAAGAGGAGAAATCCAATGTTGATAATACCCCAACAGTTACAGTAACAGTCGAACCATCGACAGAACCAACAGCTGACCCAGATAATACAGAGGAAGTAGAACCAACAATAGAAGCGGAGGATACTTTTTCAACAGATGTAATTGAAAAGGCAGGAGTTGTTGATGGAGTTTCATATAGTAATAGCTTAATAGGATTTTCTTTATCTGTACCAGAAACATGGTTATTATATGGAACAGAGGAGACATTTGACCTATTAGCAGAGACGATGGATAGTGATGCTGACACATTAAAAACTCAGTTAAAGGAACAAGGAAGTACCTATTTTTGCTATGGTTCTGACACTCAATTGAGCGAAAATGGTGTACCAGAAAACATGATGATACAAGCATCGAATATGAAATTATATGCAGGGTTGGGAATTGAGCCAATCATTGAATCCATATCTGCACTTGTCACTAGTGAGTTCAACGCTATGGGTGCTACATGTGAAATTACGGATCCAGTAAAGAAAACAGTAAATGGGCAGGATATCTATCTTGTTTCTTCAAAAGCTACATTTAACATTACTTCAGGTGATACTACTACAGAGGAGATAGTTAACCAAGAGTATATATACTTTGATCGAGATAATGTACTAATATCTATAATAATATCAACACAATCCAATGATAGTCCAAGTATGAGTACAATTATTGATTCCTTAAGCTTTCAATAATTAACACTTTTCAATCACTTCAACTCGTGCTATGATAGGAAAAACATAATACATGAGTGGATTGAAATATTGGAGGAAAAATAGATGCATATCACATTAACTGGCAATTTGGGAAGTGGAAAATCGACAATTTGTAAAATTCTAGATGAAAAGTACAAATTCGAAATATATTCGACTGGTAAAGTACAGCGTAAGTTGGCAGAGGATTTAGGAATCAGTGTTCTTGAGATGAATCAACTTATGTGTTCTGATCATAAGTATGATAAGATGATAGACGATACAACTGCAAAAATCTCTAGAGAAAATCCTGATAAGGCAATTGTGTTTGATTCCCGTCTTGCTTGGAATTTTGTTGAAAAATCATTTAAAGTATTCTTATCAGTAAGCTTAGATGTTGCTGCTAATCGAGTGTATGGAGATAATCGTGGTGAAGTTGAGAAGTATGTCTCTGTTGAGGATGCAAAACAACAGTTAAAATTGCGTGCGGAAACAGAGGATCAAAGATATAAGGACATCTATGGGTTGGATTATTTTAATTTTAATAATTATAATCTAGTTTTAGATAGCACGTATTGTACACCAAGTATATTAGCCAAGGTTATGTTAGAAGAGGCAAAGAAATCAAACGGATTTACGAGTAAAATATTAATGTCTCCGAAACGACTTGGGATTGTAGATGCAGTAATATCTGAAAATCCAGAGCAGTTTTTCCTTGAAGGTAATGTGGTAATTACTAAAACAGAGGATGACTATCAAGTAGTCGAAGGACTAGATGTTGTCCAAAAGGCAGCAGCCCTTGGAATCCCATTTGTGTCTATAAAATTAAAATAGGTAGTTTTCATCCTTTGTTTCATGTTTCGAAGTTCATTATACAAAAAATAACAGTCGTTAAAAAGTCAGATATTATCTATGGTTGTAGGTTTACCATATGTTGTATCTGATTTTTTAGCATATAAGCATTTGTTCTACAAACAATATTTATCAAACTTTACATCATAAGTTAGATGAGGTGGTTGCTTGGAGAATAAACTATGTTTAAGTAAAAAACAAAGGAAATTGTTTATCTTGTTCGGAACAGTGATAGCGGTGTACTTAGGGATGAAATATTTATTGCCGTTATTTGTTCCGTTTATTTTTGCTTACTTTTTAGCATGGCTTCTTCGACCGGTGGTTAGTATTTTACACCGTAAATTGAAAATTCCATTAGTGATTGGAGGAACAATTGGAGTATTACTTTTCTCAATTGTTATTTTCACAATATTATTTTTTTTAGGAAGAGTGTTATTTAATCAAATCATATTATTCTTTAAGAACTTTCCAGCATATGAACAGTATATATCAGGTACAATTACTGGTATATGTAAGACTTTTGACAAAATGCTACGAGTGGAAAATGGCTCGGCTAGAGCTTTGTTTGACCAAGGGATGAATTCAATTACAGAATATATTCAAACAGATCTATTACCCAAATTTACAGAACAGACAATAAAAGTTGTAATATCTGCGGCAGGTTTTTTAGCAATTGTATTAATAATTTTGATTGCAACGGTTTTGTTTATTAAGGATATGGAAGAGTATAAAGCTGGGCTTAGAAAATCCGAGTTTTACCCTGCTGTGCATAAGGTCACAGCAAAACTTTCAGACACAGGGATTGCCTATTTAAAAACTCAGTTAATCCTTATGTCAATTATTGCAGCAATTAATACGATTGGTTTTATTATCATAAAAAATCCTTATGCTTTGTTAATTGGCTTATTTGTGGGTGCCTTTGATGCATTCCCTGTTTTAGGAAGTGGTTTGATTCTGGTGCCTTGGAGTATTATTATGCTTCTACAGAAAAATTTCTTAGCAGCTGCAATCATTATGACGGTATTCGTATTATGTCAAATTGTCCGAGAGATACTAGAGCCGAGATTATTAGGTAACAGAATTGGAATCAAACCGATTTATGATATGATTGCAATGTATGTAGGGCTTCAACTATTTGGAGTGATCGGATTCTTACTAGGACCATTATCCTTAGTGATTATACGAACCGTACTAATTGAAACAACAAAAGATAAGGTAGAAGAGAAAGAAGTATAAAGTATTTGCTTGACAAAAGTTGTTAACTGGCATAAAATCAAAATAATTATCAATAGTTAGCTTGGCTATGATAAGGAATAGTAGATTAAGTAATCTTTTAAGAGAGAGGATGGCTGGTGTGAATCCTTAAGATGACTTATTTGAACCTACCTTTGAGCTCTGTATAAAAAGTACAGCGTAAAACCTGCGTTAAAGGTACAAAGAGAGTTACACAAGTAACTAATTTGGGTGGTACCACCGATGAATCGGTCCCTTACATTTGTAAGGGATTTTTTTATATATTAGAAATACCTCTGAATTTCCTAATATATAAAAAATGCTCCGCAGGATGTGCACTACGCTACGCTACGGCGCGGAGCAAAAGCTGTGCTTGTAAAGTGTTGCTCGTGAGAGTGTGTGAAGCACACTTTTGTTCTGCAAATTTTATCCTATAAAATAAAAAAGGAGATTAATATATGGCAAAGGAAAAAAAATTAGTAGAGTCGATTACTTCAATGGATGTGGATTTTGCACAGTGGTATACTGATGTCGTTACAAAAGCAGAGTTAGTTGATTATTCAGGTGTACGTGGATGTACAATTTTTCGACCAGCTGGATATGCTATTTGGGAAAATATCCAGAAGGAGTTAGATGCTCGTTTTAAAGAAACTGGAGTTGAAAATGTATATATGCCAATGTTCATTCCAGAGAGTTTATTAAACAAGGAAAAGGATCACGTAGAGGGATTTGCTCCAGAAGTAGCATGGGTAACCCATGGCGGTGGAGAGCAATTACAGGAACGACTTTGTGTACGTCCAACTTCTGAAACTTTATTTTGCGACTTCTATTCTCATATTATTGAGTCTTATCGCGATTTACCAAAGGTATATAATCAATGGTGTTCTGTAGTTCGTTGGGAAAAGACAACAAGACCATTCTTACGTACCTTAGAATTCTTATGGCAAGAAGGTCATACTGCTCATGCAACTGCAGAGGAAGCAGAAGAGAGAACAGAGCAGATGTTAAATCTTTATGCAGATTTCTGTGAGCAAGTATTAGCAATTCCTATGGTTCGTGGTAAGAAAACAGATAAGGAAAAGTTTGCAGGTGCAGAAGCTACCTATACGATTGAAGCATTAATGCATGATGGTAAAGCACTTCAGTCAGGAACAAGCCATAATTTTGGTGATGGCTTTGCGAAAGCATTTGGTATTCAGTATACAGACAAAGAGAACAAATTACAGTATGTTCATCAAACTTCTTGGGGAATGACTACTCGTTTAATTGGTGCTTTAATTATGGTTCATGGAGATAACTCCGGACTTGTATTACCTCCAAGAATTGCTCCTACTCAGGTTATGATTATTCCAATTATGCAGAAAAAAGAAGGTGTTTTAGAAAAAGCAGAGGAATTGCGTAAGAAGTTAAGCAGTTCTTTCCGTGTAAAGGTAGATGATTCTGATAAAACACCAGGTTTTAAGTTCTCAGAGCAGGAAATGCGTGGAATTCCAGTACGTGTGGAAATAGGTCCAAAAGACATTGAAGCCAATCAAGCAGTAGTTGTTCGTCGTGATACAAGAGAAAAGACAATTGTATCCTTAGATGAAATTGATTCAAAGCTTCAGGAAATCTTAGATACGATGCAATCTGATTTATTAACACGTGCTAAAGAACATCGTGATTCTCATACTTATGAAGCACATTCCACAGAGGAGTTTAAGGATATCGTAGCGAACAAGCCAGGTTTTGTTAAGGCTATGTGGTGTGGAGATCGTGCTTGCGAAGATGAAATCAAAGAAAAGACAGGCGCTACTTCTCGCTGTATGCCATTTAAGCAAGAGCATATTTCAGATAAATGTGTATGTTGTGGCAAACCAGCGAAAACATTAGTATACTGGGGGAAAGCTTACTAAAATTGCAGGAGGTGTAAGATGAAGGAACGTACGTTAACATTACTTACAGATTTTTATGAACTAACAATGATGCAAGGTTATTTCCTAAATAAGACGAATGAAACGGTAGTTTTTGATGCATTCTATCGAACTAATCCATCAGGAAGTGGTTATGCAATTTGTTGTGGCCTTGCGCAGGTAATTGATTATATTGAAAATCTTAAGTTTGAAGCAGATGATATAGAGTATTTAAGAGGATTGAATATCTTTAGAGAAGAGTTTTTAGAGTACTTGAAGAACTTTAAGTTCAGTGGTGATATCTATGCAGTTCCAGAAGGTTCCGTTGTCTTCCCAATGGAACCACTTCTTAAGGTAGTTGCACCTATTATGGAAGCTCAGCTAGTTGAGACGGCAATTCTTAATATAATTAATCACCAAAGCTTAATTGCAACAAAAGCATCTCGTGTATGTTATGCTGCAAGAGGTGAAGCAGTTATGGAATTTGGTTTACGTCGTGCCCAAGGACCAGATGCTGGTACACTTGGAGCTAGAGCTGCTGTTATTGGAGGATGTATCGGAACAAGTAATGTCTTATGTGCTCAGATGTATGGCGTTCCTGCTCTTGGTACTCATGCACATAGCTGGATTATGAGTTTTGAAGATGAGTTAACAGCGTTTCGTAAATATGCTGAGATTTATCCTCAGAATGTAACGTTACTTGTAGATACTTATGATACACTTCGTTCCGGAGTTCCTAATGCAATTAAGGTTTTCAAGGAGATGCAAGAAGCAGGGAAGTTGCAAAAGTACGGAATTCGTCTGGATAGTGGTGACTTATCCTATCTTTCAAAAAAAGCAAGAAAGATGTTAGATGAAGCTGGTTTTACAGATGCTACGATCTGTGCATCGAGTGATTTAGATGAGTACTTAATTGACTCTTTAAAGACACAGGGAGCCAAGATTAACTCATGGGGGGTTGGTACAAACTTAATTACTTCTAAGGACTGCCCTGCTTTTGGTGGTGTTTACAAGCTTGCAGCAGTAGAAAAGAATGGGGAGTTTATGCCTAAGATTAAGCTCTCTGAAAATCAGTGGAAGATTACAAACCCAGGCAATAAAACAATATATCGTGTTTATGAGAAGGAATCTGGTAAGATTAAGGCAGATTTAATTGCACTTGTAGGTGAAAAATATAATGAAAACGATCCATTACTATTATTCGACCCAATGGCAACATGGAAAAAGACTTATCTAAAACCAGGTACTTATACGTTACGTGAGATGCTAGTACCAGTGATTAAGAAAGGAAAATGTGTTTATACATCACCATCTGTTATGGAGATTCGTAACTACTGCATGAGTGAGTTAGATACTTTATGGGATGAAACAAGACGTCTTGTAAATCCTCATGATGTTTATGTCGATTTAAGTAATGAGTTATTCCATATGAAGAGAACACTATTAGATTCTTATAATGGCAACATACACGAATAATTAGTTCCAAAGAGAACAGCTAATTTCCAATAAGGAGTTAGCTGTTCTTTATATTTATGACAATGAAAAGTCCACCAAGAATTAACACTACTTTATGGACTTGACAAAATCAACCAGTTATTGTATTCTCAAATAAAGTTAACAATGTTAACTATTTCATGGAATTGGAGTATATTATGAATACCGAATCTGGTCAATTAATTGCGACAATGCATCATCTTAGAACTTTAGTAAGTCAGATTAAGCCACAAGGGGATTTGTCCATCGGTGAATTTTGTGTCATGAGTCTAATTGAAAGAGAATATAAAGAGACTGGACAGAAACTCACCCCAACTAGTCTTAATGTTATGTTTGGTACAAAAAAACCTGCTACTTCACGTATGATTACGATGCTAGAAAAGAAAGGGTTTGTAAAGAAAACAAGTGATGAAAAGGACCATCGAATTTGTTATCTGGAATTAACAGAACAAGGAAATGAGATTTTAGAAAAAGAAAGAAGTTTTTTTAGTAATCTTATGACTCGAATTTCTAAACGACTTGGAGCTGAAGAAATAGAACAAATCTTAACAACATTGACTCGTCTGAATGAAATATTAGAAGAGGAAATAGAGGTTGCTACATAATGATATGAAATCTTATATCATTCGTGGCAACCTTTTCTATATGTTACGATTGTATTGATGGGAAAAATTTGTAGAAAAAAGCATGTAAAATTATATTGTAATTTAATTATTTCATAGAAAATATATTGACAACATAGTAAAATTAAGTAATAATTGTAAATAATAATGGTTAACATAGTTAATTATATTACAAATTAAATATAAGAAAGAAGGAGGAGTTGAATGAAAGATGTTATTTTTCAAGTAACACCACAGGTAAAGAAACTTGCTTCCATATGCATGAGTAGAGATAAAGTACCAGCTCAGCTATATGTCGAATATGATGTAAAGCGTGGACTTCGTGACATAAATGGAAAAGGTGTTTTAGCAGGTCTTACAAATATCTCAGAGGTACATGCCAAGGATGTGATCGATGGAGTGGAAATACCATGTGATGGCATGCTCTTCTATCGAGGATATGATGTCAGAGATTTGACGAAAGGATTTTTATCACAGAATCGATTAGGATTTGAAGAAATTACATATTTACTCTTATTTGGTGAATTACCGAATAAGGAGCAACTCAACAATTTTCAAAGGGAGCTCGGAGAACGAAGAACCTTACCACATAATTTCTGCCGTGATGTTATTATGAAAGCACCAAGTAAGGATATTATGATTTCCTTGGCAAAAAGTATATTAACATTATATTCTTATGATAAAGAGGCAGAGAATACATCAATTCCTAATGTCATGAGACAATGCTTAAATCTAATTAGCCAATTCCCAATGCTTGCAGTTTATAGTTACAATGTTTATAACCATAGCATTGGTAATAGTTTATATATTCATCAACCACTGGAAGAATTATCTACAGCGGAGAATATTTTGCGAATGCTACGCCCAGATAAAGCTTATACGAAATTTGAAGCATCGGTTTTAGACTTAGCTTTAGTGCTCCATATGGAACATGGTGGTGGAAATAATTCTTCTTTTACTACTCGTGTTGTGACCTCTTCAGGTACTGATACATACTCTGTAATGGCAGCAGCACTTGCATCACTAAAGGGACCAAGACATGGTGGTGCAAATATAAAAGTTATGCAAATGTTTGAGGATATGAAGAGTAAATTAACCGATTGGAAGGATGAAGAAGAAGTATCAGATTACTTGCGTAAAATATTGAGAAAAGAAGAATTTGATAAGTCAGGACTAATCTATGGTATTGGTCATGCAGTTTATTCAATATCAGACCCAAGAGCAGAGGTATTTAAAAAGTTTGTAGGCGAACTGGCCAATGACAAAGGATGTACGTCAGAATTTGACCTCTATACATTGGTTGAAAAATTAGCACCAAAGTTAATTGCAGAAGAGAGAAAAATTTATAAAGGTGTTAATACGAATGTTGACTTTTATAGTGGTTTTGTATACCAAATGCTTGGGTTACCACTAGAACTTTATACGCCTATGTTTGCAGTTGCACGAATTGTTGGATGGTCAGCACATCGGCTGGAAGAGTTAGTAAGTGCAGAAAAGATAATTCGTCCAGCGTATCGCTCCGTTTCCAATAGAAGAGCCTATCTTCCGATGGATGAGAGAGAGCAAGAAACCAATTAGTAGATAAAAGAAGGGTTGCTTTTAATTACGCAACCCTTTTATAAATGCTTTTAGCTCTGATTTACTGTGAAACTGATCTCTGACCCTTTCAACAGCCTCTTGCTCAGAGGCGGTTAGTGTACCATAGAAGATATCATAGTACTGATTATTTTCGATTGGAATAATAATCGGAATCAAACCGTATACAGTACCAGGAGCAAAGGATACTGGATTCATAGTCTTCACCTCTACATTAGTATGGGCAAAATGCGATTATTTATGAATAATTTTTTGGGTTGACAAATGAAATTGTTTATACTAATATGAAAGAAATATGAAAAGACGTTGACGAAGAGAGTAAGAGTTTTTGAAAGTCAAAGCGAGCCGTAGAGAGTGGAAGTACGGTATGATTAGAAAATTTCCGAAGATCACTTTATCAGTCGCAATGCTGAACCTAAGTAGGTATTGTCGGTGTCCACCGTTATATGGATAATGTATCGAAGTTCAACTTCCGTACGTGAAATAGGTGGTATTATGAATGCTAAGATGCGCTCATCCTATTTAGGATGAGTTTTTTTTATTTAGGGGGGATTCCTATGGAATACTGGGATGTGTATGATGCTTGCTTTCAAAAAACTGGTGCACTTCACAAAAGAGGCACAATGAAAGAAGGGGAATATCATCTAGTTGTGGATATTTTTCTTGTGAACAAGAAAAAAGAACTGCTCATTCAAAAGAGAAGTGACTCTGTTCAATGGGATCCTGGAATCTGGGCAACAACGGGAGGTTCAGCTGTTGCAGGAGAAGGACCATATGAGGCTTGCATTCGTGAACTAAAAGAAGAAATAGGGATTGATGCAACCAGTAAAGATCTACGTATGGTGGCAATGTTTCAAGGAAAATATAGTTATCATGCTGTATTTTTAATGCATTCTGAGGCAACACTCGATGATATGGTGATGCAGGAATCTGAAGTAGCCGATTTAAAATGGTGTTCTATCGTAGAAATACGAGAGATGATAAAGAAAAAAATCTTCCATAATTATCAGTATTTTGACTGGCTTTGTGAATTTATAGCCAAGAATGAAGAATTTTAGATATAAAACAAAAAAGTAAACTTTATAGAGAAGGAGTGAAGATATGTACGAAAAAGTGTCGACGAATATGAACTTCGTAGAAAGAGAACGAGAAGTTCTAAAATTTTGGAAAGAAAACGATATTTTTGAAAAGAGTATTGAGGAACGTAAGAAGGGTGAGACATTTACGTTTTATGACGGTCCTCCTACTGCAAATGGTAAACCTCATATCGGACATGTTTTAACACGTGTTATCAAGGATATGATACCAAGATATCGTACAATGAAAGGTTATGAAGTTCCTAGAAAAGCAGGCTGGGATACTCATGGTCTTCCAGTTGAACTTGAAGTTGAGAAGCTACTTGGTCTTGACGGAAAAGAACAGATTGAACAGTATGGTTTAGAACCATTTATTAAGAATTGTAAGGAAAGTGTTTGGAAGTATCAAGGCATGTGGGAAGATTTTTCTGGTATCGTTGGATATTGGGCTGATATGGATCATCCATATGTTACTTACCACAATGACTATATAGAATCTATATGGTGGTCGTTAAAGAAAATTTGGGAAAAGGGATTATTATATAAAGGATATAAAATTGTTCCATACTGTCCGCGTTGTGGAACTCCTCTTTCTTCTCATGAAGTATCCCAAGGATATAAAGATGTGAAAGAAAAATCAGTAATCGCTAAATTCCGTATAAAGGATATTGAGAATGAATTTATTTTAGCATGGACAACAACACCTTGGACACTTCCATCTAACGTTGCACTTTGTGTAAACCCGAATGAGACTTATGTAAAAGTTAAAGTTGGTGTTAATGCAAAGGGTGATGTTGTTAAGGTAACAAATGGTGAGGAAGAAGCTGATGAGAAAAATACAGTAGTACGTACCGAGTATTACTACTTAGCAGAAGCTTTAACTTCTGTTATAGAAGGCGACTTTGAAATCATTGAGACGATGACCGGTAAAGACTTAGAATACAAAGAGTACGAACCTTTATTCGACTATGCAATGAATAAAGCGGATGGCACAAGAAATGAAAACGCAAACCGTGATAATATCAGTGGTAAGAAAGCATTTTATGTAACTTGTGATACGTATGTAACATTAACAGATGGTACTGGTGTTGTTCATATCGCTCCTGCATTTGGTGAAGATGATGCTAACGTTGGCCGTAGATACGATTTACCATTTGTTCAGTTAGTTGATGAAAAAGGTGAGATGAAACCAGAAGTAACTGATTTTGCTGGTCTTTTCTGTAAGAAGGCCGATGAAGGTGTATTAAAGAAGCTAGCTGAGACAAATCAATTATTCAAGGTGCTTAAATTTGAGCATAGTTATCCATTCTGCTGGAGATGTGATACACCATTAATCTACTATGCTAGAGAATCTTGGTTTATTAAGATGACTGCAGTGAAGGATCAATTAATTGCCAATAACAATACAATCAATTGGATTCCAGAAACAATCGGTAAAGGACGTTTTGGTAATTGGTTAGAGAACATTCAGGATTGGGGTATTAGCCGTAATCGTTACTGGGGTACTCCATTAAATGTTTGGACTTGTGAATGCGGTAAGATGCATTCCATCGGAAGTATTGAAGAGTTAAAATCAATGTCTCATAACTGTCCAGAGGATATTGAATTGCATAGACCATACATTGATAATGTTACAATCACTTGTCCTGACTGTGGTAAGGAGATGCACCGTGTTCCAGAGGTGATTGACTGCTGGTATGATTCAGGTGCAATGCCATTTGCTCAGCATCACTACCCTTTTGAGAATAAAGATAAATTTGAAGCGCAGTTCCCTGCTGACTTTATCTCAGAGGCAGTTGACCAAACAAGAGGTTGGTTCTATACGTTACTTGCAGTTTCTACATTAATCTTTGACAAAGCGCCATATAAGAATGTTATCGTTCTTGGTCATGTTCAGGATGAGAACGGTCAAAAGATGAGTAAGTCGAAAGGTAACGCAGTTGATCCTATGGAAGCACTCAATGAGTATGGTGCAGATGCAATTCGTTGGTACTTCTATATCAACTCTGCTCCTTGGTTACCAAACCGTTTCCACGGTAAAGCGGTAGTAGAAGGACAGCGTAAATTCATGGGCACTTTATGGAATACGTATGCATTCTTTGTGCTATATGCAAATATTGATAATTTTGACGCAACGAAGTATAAATTGGAGTATGATAAGCTACCTGTTATGGATAAATGGTTATTATCCAAATTAAATACTGTAGTTAA
Source organism: Bacillota bacterium (assembly GCA_023439125.1). Classification (GTDB taxonomy): domain Bacteria; phylum Bacillota; class Clostridia; order Lachnospirales; family Lachnospiraceae; genus Lachnoclostridium. The sequence continues at coordinate 114,705 of JAEXOU010000006.1, forward strand.
GTCAGTTGATGAGAATTTATGGAACTATAAGATTCCTGAAACTGCAAGAGCACTTCAAGATTTTGTAGATGAATTAAGTAACTGGTATGTTCGTCGTGGTCGTGAGCGTTTCTGGGCAAAGGGAATGGAGCAAGATAAGATTAATGCTTACATGACACTTTATACAGCACTTGTAACAATTGCGAAAGCTGCAGCACCTATGATTCCATTTATGACAGATGACATTTATCGTAATCTTGTTTGTAGCATCGATAAGACAGCTCCAATCAGTGTTCATTTATGTGATTTTCCTAAATACGATGAGAATCTAATTGATACTCAGTTAGAAAAGGATATGGAAGATGTTCTTGATATTGTTGTTCTTGGTCGTGCTTGTAGAAATACATCTAATATTAAGCAAAGACAACCAATCAATACAATGTATGTAAAAGCTGAAATCACTCATACGCTAGCTGATGGAAGCGTTGTTGAAGGAATGTCAGATTTCTATAAAGAAATCATTGCAGATGAGCTAAATGTAAAGAATGTCATTTTTACATCAGATGTGCGTAATTTCACCACATACACATTCAAACCTCAGTTAAAGACTCTTGGACGTCGCTTTGGCAGTAAGTTAAATGCACTAAAAGAAATACTTCTTAACTTAGATGGCAATGTGGCAATGGATGAAATCAATGAGAAGGGTACTTTAACAATCAATCTTGATGGTGTTGATGAAGTACTTGAAAAAGATGACTTATTAATTGATGCTGTTCAGATGGAAGGTTATGTAACAGATAGTGATTATGGTATTACTGTAGTGCTTGATACCAATCTTACGGAAGAATTAATCGAAGAGGGTTTTGTACGTGAAGTAATTAGTAAGATTCAGACAATGCGTAAGGATGCCGGTTTTGAAGTAATGGACCACATTACGGTATCTGTAGTTGGGAATGCAAAAATAGAAGAAGTTGTTAAGAACAATGAAGAGGAAATCTGTTCTGTAGTTCTTGCAGACGAAGTTGTTTATGATAAGACAGTAGGTTTCGTGAAGGAATGGAATTTAAACGGTGAGGATGTAACCTTAGCAGTGGAAAAGAGATAATTAACATTCTTTGAAAGGTACATGAATTATGATAGGCTCCTTTTATTGCAGCTAGACGAAAAACTAGTGCAATAAAGGGAGTTTTTCATTTAAACCAAAAAAAACTTTAAGTTCCACTGGAAAAAAGGTATAATAAACAATGTACTAGTCTGTTTTGAATCAATATCAGAGAGGTTATTTATGGAAAAAGTGGAACATATAAGTGAATACTATACTTGCTTAGAGTCAATACAACGTAAATTTGATAAATATGCAAGAAAACATCCTGTAAACACTGAGAGCATAGAAGCCTATGAAAACTGGGCAACAAAAGCAAGAGAGAACTTAGGGGACTTGTTGGGTCTAGATAAGATGGAGGAATGTGAGCTAGATACGCAGATTTTAGAAACTGTAGAGCTGGAAGGTAAGATGAGGCGTGAAAAGGTTCTTATTCAAGTGGAGCCAGATGTTTATATGCCATTTTATATCATTTATCCATCCAAAGATATACAAAAATACATAGGTACAGAACAAAATAAAAAACCAGCTTGTATGATTGCTGCTCATGGACATCAAGGTGGTGGAAAGGAATCCATTGCTGGACGTAGTGAGATTCCTGCTGTTGCAGAGGCAATAAAGAAGTTTCATTATGATTATGGATTGCAATTAGCGAAACAAGGTTATATTGTTATCTGTCCAGATGCACGTGGATATGCCCAACGGCGCGAGCAAGCGTTTCAAAATGATGAGGAGACAAGCTATTTAGCTGGGACATGTTATCATCTTTCTCATATGGCAGAACCTCTTGGAATGACGGTTATGGGTATGCTTGTATGGGATTTAATGAGATTAGTTGATTATGTATATGAACGGGAAGAGTTTGATGTTACTGAACTTGGTCTTATTGGATTCTCAGGTGGTGGAATGCAAACATTATATACTGCAGCATTGGACGAGCGAATTCAAAAGATTGTTATTAGTGGCTATTTTTATGGGTTTAAAGACTCTCATTTATTATTAAATGGCAACTGTAACTGCAATTATGTACCTCGTCTTTGGGAATCATATGACTGTGGTGATATTGGTGCCTTATTAGCACCTCGGCAGGTGATCGTACAGAGTTGTAAAGAGGATCACTTAAATGGCCCAAGAGGAATTAATAACGTGATTGAGCAATTAGAGATTATGAATGAGGCCTTTTCTTTATATGGTGCACAGGAAAACCTTAGAGTTGACCTTAGAGAGGGAGGACATTGCTTCCATCCAGAAATCTTAGGAATAATATAGTAGTAAATAAACCCTTGTATGGAATACTTATGAAATATGACTATTGAAGATTCAACAAACATGATGGTATAATCATGGTATTATTTTGCCTTTGTGAGTATGATGGAAGATACTAAAATTCATAAGACATTGAAGTACAATATGCCAAAGGTTAATGGTACGCGAAAAGAAAAGAATTTTATAATCATTTGGTCAGTCGATTATCAAGTAGTGATTGTTGTTTGGTAGCACTGTAGTGTGATATTAGTATTGGTGTGATGATATCAATGACTGAATTGTTATGAATCTTTTAATTCAAGGAGGAATATGAATGAATATCAATAAAAAAGAATTCCGCGAAGATGTTGAGAATTATTTAAAGAATCTCTTTCGCAGAAATGTCGAGGAAGCATCACAGCAACAAATTTTCCAAGCAGTTGCATATGCAATAAAAGATGTTATTGTTGAAAATTGGATGGAAACACATAAGAGATTCCAAGAGGAGGACGCAAAAGTAGTGTATTACCTCTCAATGGAGTTTCTAATGGGGCGTGCATTGGGAAATATCATTATAAATTTAAGAGCTGATAAAGTCGTACGTGAGGTACTTGATGAACTAGGTTTAGACTTAAACATCATAGAGGATTTAGAACCAGATGCAGCATTAGGAAATGGTGGTTTAGGAAGATTAGCTGCATGCTTTTTAGATTCTTTAGCAACACTCAATTATCCTGCTTATGGTTGCGGAATACGTTATAAATACGGAATGTTTGAGCAAAAAATTAAAAATGGCTACCAGGTAGAGGTTCCAGACAACTGGTTAAAAAATGGGAATCCATTTGAGATGAAACGTGCAGAATACGCTCAAGAAGTGCGATTTGGTGGATACGTTCGTGTGATTAAGGATGAGAATGGAAGAGAACGCTTTGTGCAAGAGAATTACTCGTCTGTACTTGCGGTACCATATGATTTGCCAGTAGTAGGTTACGGGAACAATGTTGTTGATACATTAAGAATCTGGGATGCAGAAGCAATTAACACATTTAACTTAGAGTCATTTGACAAGGGAGATTATCAAAAGGCTGTTGAACAGGAGAATCTTGCACGAACAATATGTGAAGTACTTTATCCTAATGATAATCATTATGCAGGAAAAGAGTTACGTTTAAAACAGCAGTATTTCTTCGTTTCAGCAAGTATTCAACGTGCTGTTACGAAATATATGGAGCAGCATACGGATATCCATAAGCTTCATGAAAAAGTTTGCTTTCAGCTAAATGATACACATCCAACAGTAACTATTCCAGAGTTAATGAGAATACTTATGGATGATTACTATTTAACATGGGATGAAGCGTGGGAAGTAACTACAAAAACATGTGCGTATACGAATCATACAATCATGTCAGAAGCGCTTGAAAAGTGGCCACAGGAATTGTTCCAAAAACTATTACCACGTATTTATCAAATCGTTGAAGAGATAAATCATAGATTTATCGATCAAATTAAGGATAAATATCCAGGAAATCAAAAGAAAATTGAAAATATGGCAATTATGTATGGTGGGCAAATTAGAATGGCAAACCTTGCGATTGTTGCAGGATTTTCGGTGAATGGGGTTGCACAGTTGCACACTGAAATCTTAAAAGAGCAACAATTAAAAGATTTTTACGAATTATGGCCAGAGAAATTTAATAATAAAACGAATGGAATTACTCAAAGAAGATTTTTACTTCATGGCAATCCGGAGTTAGCAGAATGGGTTACAAAGAGAATTGGAGATGGATGGATTACAGATTTGTCTGTTATGGATAATCTCCTACCATATGCTAATTCACAAGAGGCTCAAAAGGAATTTATGCAAATCAAATTTAATAATAAAGTGAGATTAGCTGAGTACATTAAAAAGCATAATAAAATTGATGTTAATCCAAACTCAATTTTTGATGTTCAAGTAAAAAGATTACATGAGTATAAACGTCAGTTGCTTAACATATTACATGTCATGTATCTCTACAATCAACTAAAAGAGAATCCATCAATGGAATTTATACCTCGTACATTTATCTTTGGTGCCAAGGCATCTGCAGGTTATCGACGTGCGAAATCTATTATAAAGCTGATTAATAGTGTTGGAGATGTTGTAAATAACGATTTATCAATCCAGGGTAAAATTAAAGTCGTATTTATTGAGAATTATCGAGTTTCCAATGCAGAATTAATTTTTGCGGCAGCAGATGTTTCGGAACAGATTTCGACTGCAAGTAAAGAAGCTTCAGGAACTGGTAATATGAAGTTTATGCTCAATGGGGCAATCACATTAGGAACGATGGATGGAGCAAATGTTGAGATTGTAGAAGAAGCTGGAGCTGAAAATGAAATCATCTTTGGATTAAGTTCAGATGAAGTAATCGCATATGAGCAAAATGGAAATTACCATCCGAGAGATATTTACGAGTCAGATTGTGAGATTAAGAAGGTAGTAAACCAGCTAATCGATGGTACTTATTCTTCTGATAACCATGAGCTTTTTAGAGAAATATATGACTCGTTGCTTGATTCGAATGGATATGAACGAGCAGATCAGTATTTTATATTAAAGGACTTCCGTGCTTATGCAGAAGCACAAAAAAGAGTGGAGCAGGCGTATAAGGATTCATTAGGATGGGCAAAATCAGCAATAATTAATGTTGCGAAGAGTGGAAAATTTTCTTCGGATCGAACAATTGAAGAATACGTGAAAGATATCTGGCATCTTGAGAAGGTTCAAGTTCAGGTGTGAGAGGATAAGTAAGAAATGAAGATAGAACTACCGTCAAAGGTGAATCAAATAATAAAAAAGTTGCAGTCCGCCGGCTATGAAGCATATGCAGTAGGCGGCTGCATACGAGATTCCATCTTAAAAAGGAGCCCTGAGGACTGGGATATTACAACCTCAGCGACTCCTTATCAAGTAAAGGAGTTATTTGAAAGAATTATTGATACCGGAATTCAACATGGTACAGTAACAGTTTTACTTGGAAAAGAAGGTTTCGAGGTTACGACTTATCGTGTCGATGGTGAATATGAGGATAATCGTCATCCTAAGCAGGTTGAATTTACGAACCAGCTTTTGGAGGACTTAAAACGACGCGATTTTACAATCAATGCTATGGCGTATAATGAGATTGATGGCCTGGTTGATGCCTTTAACGGATTATGTGATTTAAAAGAAAAGAAAGTTAGATGTGTTGGAAGTGCAAGAGAACGATTTGATGAAGATGCTTTACGTATTTTAAGGGCGATTCGCTTTTCAGCACAACTCGATTTTTCAATTGAAGAAGATACGTTACTTGCTGTAAAGGAAAAAGCCGAGAATTTGAAGAATATCAGTGCAGAACGCATTAGAGAGGAACTAAATAAGCTATTATTGAGTGATCATCCAAAGAAACTACTTGTGGTACATGCAACTAAAATCTCAGATGTAATACTTCCAGAATTAAATGAGATGTTATCTTGTGAACAGGAGAACCATCATCATATCTATACGGTCGGAATGCATTCTTTAGAGGCATTAAGTTTTTTCTCTAAGAAAAATCCATTTAGTTCTGAAAAATATTCAAAAAAGCAACAGTTAATATTACGATGGGCAATTTTGTTACATGATGTTGCGAAACCTTCGACAAAAGTTATAGGAAAAGATAAGGAAGGTCATTTTTATGGACATGAAGCAAAAGGTGCTGTTATGGCAAAGCAAATTTTGCAACGTTTAAAATTTGATAATGAAACGATAAATTATGTTTATAAGCTAATTAATTATCATGACTATCGTTATAACCTAACAATGCATGATATGAGAAAGGCGATGAATATAATAGGAGCTGACCTAATGGAAATGCTTTTTGAAGTTCAGCTTGCGGATATCATGGCTCAAAATCCAGAGTTTCGTCCATCTAAAATTGAAAATTTAAGCGAAGCACAAAAGCTTTATCGAAAAGTAATTGAGAATGGTGAATGTGTTAACCTAAAAATGCTTGCAGTGAATGGTCAAGACCTAATACAGGCAGGATATCAACCTGGAAAAGCAATTGGAGATAAGCTGAATGTACTATTAGAGAAGGTATTAGAGAATCCAGATTTAAATACAAAGGACTCTTTATTAAAATTATTATAGAAAAATTGCTTATTGTATATTATTTTTTCAAAACTTAGCATGATTTCATTTTTTTTCTCATATGATTAGAAAGAAACTCCCTCTAGACGTTTTGGGGAGTATGTATTTTAGTCGGAGGGATGAAACGTGGAGGATAGATGCCAAGAGGTACTTCAAAGGTATGAATTCAGAATTTTTAATATTTGTCGCACTCGTGGTGCATACGTATTAGAAACGGATCAAGGGCTGAAACTGCTCTGCGCTTTTGAGGGTAGTGATAATCGGCTTGAGTTTGAAGATTCTATAAAACAGCAAATCAATGCATGTGGTTATGATAATTTAGATCTATTTGTACGCAATAGTCAAGGAACCGTAATTACTACGAACTCAGTAGGTGAAAAGTTCTTTATAAAAGAATGGTTTAATGGAGAAGAATGTAGTCTTAAGAAGGAAGACAAGGTATTATTAGCTGTTAAGAATCTGGCAAAGCTTCATTCTATCATGGATCATATGCAACTAACACCAGAGCAAAAGCAAAGCTATGCTCAGGATAATATGATGACAACTCTTGAGAAACGTACAAGAGAGTTGAAACGGGTAAAAAGTTATATCAGAGAGAGAAAACAAAAGAGTGAATTCGAAGTTTATTATCTTAGCGTATGTGAGAACTTCTATAAGGATGCATTAAGAGCAATTGAGATATTAAGGGAGATTCCATATCAGGAGTTACTAACTCAAGCGCTAGACCAAGGAATGGTATGTCATGGTAGCTATACGTATCATAACATCTTTATCCTAAATCAACCAGCTAACGATATTCTTTGTAAAGCAGCCCAGATTTCTGAGGAGGATTTCGTCGCCACCACCAATTTTGAGAAAGCAGAATGTGGTCTACAGATTATGGACCTCTATTATTTTATTCGTAAAGCAATGGAGAAGAATGATTGGAACCTCGAACTTGGATTAAAGATCGTAGATCAATATAAAAATGAGCATGGGCTTTCTCAACAAGAGCTTAAATTTCTTTATGTTTTACTTTTGTATCCAGAAAAATTTTGGAAGATAACAAATTATTACTATAACAATAAGAAATCTTGGATTCCACAAAAAAATGTTCAAAAACTTCAGATTATTGGCAATCAGGTTGAGGGCAAGAAGAAGTTTCTAGAGAGATTTTTACAAGTTGATTAACTAAAATATTTCAATTATAATGAAGGTGTATCCATTGATACACCTTTTTGCATGTAATAAGAGAATTTTTGAAATTCCTATTGCATGAAAAACTACAGGATGCAGGAGAACACAATATAGAAATACTAAGAGGTAAAAAAATGAAGCTAAAAAATACAACGAATTTCTCTAAATATATAATTATAGGAGCAATTGCTACATCTGTACTAGCAATTTTTACAGTGGTGCTCCTAAGTATCATAAAAAGTGATAAAGGTTCTACACAAAAAAACACACCTACCTACACAGCCGATACATTAGGGGAGATAGAAAATGGTGATCATGAGGTTTATACGACAGGAGTTTTTTTGAGTGCCGATATTACCAATAAACGAATTACCGTATGTGACATTGTAACTAATGAAGAAATTGATTTCTTTTATTCTGGGAGCACCGTAATTACAGATAAATATGATCAGTTAATAACTGTTTCGCAACTAATAAAAGGACAAGTTGTGAAGCTGAGTCACATAACAAAAACAAGAAACTTAACGAAACTTTCAATCTCCCACGATATTTGGGAAAACATAGGAATCTCAGATGTTATTATTAACAAGAATGCAAAGGTAATCTCCTATTTGGGCAATAATTACTCCTATAGTGATGGTACAGTATTTATCTCAGATGGAAAACTAATTAGTGTTGATGAAATTATGTCACTAGATTATTTAACGATTCGAGGCTGGGAGGAGAATATCTATTCTGTTGTTGTAACAGGTGGACATGGGTATCTAGAACTTACGGGTGAAGAAACATTCATTGGAGGAACGATTCATGTTGGAACGCAGCTCACGGAACAGATTACGGAGAATATGCGATTAACTGTAAGAGAAGGTACATATACAGTAACAGTGAAAAATAAGAAAGCAGAGGGTTCTAAGGAAATTACAATTACTCGAGATCAAACAAGTGTATGTGATATTAATGAATTTGCATTGGCTAAAGTAGAAGAAGGAAATGTTTTGTTTAATATCACTCCGCAAGGTGCTCTGCTTTTAATTGATCAGGTTGCAACTGATTATTCGAGTATGGTTACTCTGCCTGTTGGTAATCATATGATTGAGGTTTCGCTTGGTGGATACAAATCATATTCTGGAACACTATACGTAGATAAGGGAAATACAAGTACATCGATAAATCTTCAAGTGAATGATAATTCAAGTACCAGTAATCAAGATAATGAAAATTCATCAACTGGTAATGACTCTATGACAGATGAGTTTTATGAGGATAATATCTCAGAGGATAATACATCAGAGGGAAACTCCTCAGAGAATACAGACTCTGTTTGGGAAGGTGACAATATGGAAGAGGAAGATGACAACATTGAAGAGGAGGATGAAGATGATTATACCTATGAATCTGGAGAGGTACCATCTGGAATCGATAAGTCCAAAACAATTACGATTTATTGGATTACTGGAGCAGAGGTATACTTTAATGGTGAGATCGTTGGTACGATAGTAGATGGTAAGCTATCGGTACCAAAACAATATGGTGAGATAAGTGTAGATTTAGTAATCTATAGAGATGGTATTGCCCAGACAGTAACTCATTCTATTGTCGTGGATAATGATGGTCAAAATGTTTCTTATCATTTTCCTGAGGAGCTTGAATGAGCAAGGAAGACTGCAAAAGGTGCTGTCCCATGAATGGCAGTATGAATAAAAGAAGGAAGGGTGATGGTAATTTTCTTCGGCACGCTATGCTCACAAGCCCACGAAATACATGTGGACTTGTAAGGCACTCCGAAAAATACCATCACCCTTCCTTCTTTTATTCAATATTCAGCTAGTACGACAGCACCTTTTGCAGTTCATTGTAATATACATTAACTTCTTTTAAAGTTAAAATACTTAAGATCAAACACTTCCAATGGCAAAGGTTTATCATAGTAATAACCTTGAGCCATATAACATCCAATGGATTGTAGAAACATAGCTTGTTCAAATGTTTCTACACCTTCACAGATTACTTCCATATCTAGCTCTTGAGCCATACGGACAATGTTGGAGATAACAATTCGTTCTCGTTTGTGCGTTGTTTTGGAGTGGAAGAAATCCTTATCAATTTTAAGCACTTTAAATGGTAAGTCACTTAAAAGATTAAGAGAAGACAAGCCAGAACCAAAGTCATCCATGGCAAGTCCAAAACCAAGTTTACGAATACGCTGGAGAATATGAGCCCAATACCGATCTATGTTTACAAATGCACTTTCTGTTATCTCAACCTCGATTAAGTTAGGAGGAATTCCATACTTATTAGCAGTTTTTTGTAAAAATTCTGGAAGAGTGCTGGTCTTAAAATGTTCGCGTGAGAAGTTAACACTAACAGGATATACTTTAATGCCATGATCTATTTTATCCTTTAAGTGTGAACATACACTATCGAGAACAAAGTAATCAAGCTGTGTAATAAATCCATTATCCTCAAATAACGGAACAAAAGAGGAAGGAGGAACGATTCCTACATCAGGACGGTTCCAACGGACTAACGCCTCAGCACCACAGATTTGTCCAGTGTTCATATTTATCTTTGGTTGATAGTAAACAGAGAATTGCCCATCACGAAGTGCTTCTTCCATTACATCTTCAATATTCTTTTGTTCAATTAGAGCAGAGCGCATGTTCTCATTAAAGAACTTGTAGTTATCTTTACGAAGCTTTTGAGCATTTTTACGTGCAATGTTTGCGCGATCGACTGCAACAATAGCACTGTCATTATCGCTCATTACATAGATACCAATTATAACATTAATTTTATAGTGACCACCTTCAAAAGATGAGATTTGCTTTGACAAAATCAGTATTTCCTCTGCCTTTCTGGACAGGTCATCTATGTCTTCATATGAAAGTAATAATGCAAATTTATCGCCAGTAATTCTACATAAAATACTTTGCTCTCCACCTACTGTGCTTAAAATATCAGATAAATGTTTTAATATTTCATCTCCAGCTTGATATCCATAATTATCATTAATTAACTTAAACTGAAATATATCACAGTAAATTATCGCATACGATTGCTCAGGGTGTTGTTTTAACTGTTGATTAACAACGTTTAAGAAAGTGTTAAAATTGTATGCATTTGTCAATAAATCTTTTTGTGTAATTAAATCCGCTTTTTGCATGGAACGTAAACGAATTAAGTAACTTCCAATGATCTTTGAAAGCAATGAGAGAGAATCAATTTCACTTTTAATCCATTGGTGTGGTTCGTCACATATGCTAAAGCTTATAAAACCGATGTATTTTCCATGGTCACTTATTCCACACTGGAAAAAGGAATTCGTTCGTTCAAACATTTTAAAACGCGAGTTGACGTTCGATGATTGGAACAGCTCTGACATATTATCACAATACATAACTCCATTGTAAGCTTGTTTGTAAAAGCTGTACTGTTCAAGTTCTTCTGATGGTATATTACAGATATAGTCGGATGATTTATAGTCGGCATTGGAATACCATTCATGTGTAATACTAATTGTCGTTCCATCTTGTCCATATTCGAAGATATTGGCACAACTTATGTTGTAATATATACCAATCAGAGAAAGCATCATATTAATTGATACATCAATTTCTCTGGAATCAAATAAAATATCGATTGCATTTGCAATAATCGCACTATCGATTAACGAACGCTCCTCATGTTGATAATGGGTTTCAATTTTTGTTCTCTTCTTTTGTAAAACCTCTAATTTACTTAGGTCAGTCATCGAGGAATCAAAAAAAGCAACTTGATTTCTACCTCGCATCTTAGCTTGATACATAGCAATCTCAGCATTTTCATATAGAGTCTCAAAACTATTTCCATCAGAAGGATATAAAGAAATACCGATAGAACAGGTAAGCTCAAGATTAGATTCATCTCCAGTATATATACCATGAAGTATGTTAGTAGTTTTTTTGGCCATATCTTCAATAAATGTAATGGACGGAGCATTGTAAATTACAACAATAAATTCATCGCCACCAACACGACCAACAATATCGTAGGACTGAAACAATTTCTTTAATCTTCCTCCTACATCAATAAGAACGGCATCACCAAATAGATGTCCTAATTTTTCGTTTAAGCCTTTAAAATTATCAATATCAATGATCAGAAACCCCAAAATAACAGGAGAGTCAATGGATGAAATCAATTCTTCCACTTTGGAACAGACAGTCATACGATTATATAATTTGGTTAGTGTATCCTGACCTGCTTTATCCTTTAATTGTTCGAATTCCAGTTTCTGATTATTAATATTGCATGTTTGACCAATCACTGAGATTGGTTTATTATCTGAATCAAATAATTTGGTAGCAAATAACTCAAACCATTCGTACTCTCCATTTTTATTTCGAGCACGAATTTCAACTTTATATTCTGGAACATCGGTAAGCAAAGAATTACAAAAGTCATGAAATCGCTCTCGATCCTCTGGCATAATAATGTCACATTGTTCAATTGTTTCCTGAAATGGATGTATTGTTTTAATTCCAGTATATAAACCAAAACTCGCATCTGATTTTGTAAGAGTATCTGTTTTAATGTCATATTCCCATATTGCATCTTTTGAATGAGATAACGCAATTCGATATCTTTGTTGCTCTAGCAGAAGTGAATCACGGTTTTTGTTGATTTTCATTGTATAGATAACGCAAAAAAAGAGCAAACCAATTACAAGCAGGAAGATAACAACTAAAACAGTATTCATAAAATTACGAGAAACTGCAGAAATCTCTTTTGAATCTTGGTCAATCAACGAAGATGGAACAGTATGTACTAAAAATAGATTATGTAAATAGGTTGGTGAGTAATATGCATAGATATCATTATCATTCGTTTCATAATGAGTAATTCCAGCTATTGGGCTAAATAAATCATCGATAAAAGACTTATAGCTATGATTTTTACTAAAACGAATCTTCTCTATTTGTGTAAAATAATTATCGTATTGTGTAAAGTCTGCATTAGAAGCAAGTATTTTACCAGAAGAATTAATTAAATAGCAGGTACAATTATATTCAGTAGGCTTAAAATTGATCAATTCAGAGAATTTGCTGATTTCATATTCCTTTATTAACACAGTAAGTACTTCGTTATTGTAGCTATATGGATAAAGGAAAAAGACAGTATTGTATGTATTTGTAAATACCGGAGAACCATTAATTAAGCGATCGTAATAATCACTCCGTAATTCTGTATTTTCAATATATGTATCTAAGTCTTTTGGCTCATCTATTATGAAGACCCTTAAAGTATTGTTTGATAGATCGGATAATTTCTCACTGAATGATGGGCTTGCATACTCAAGGTCAGTTTGTCTCATGGCAGAAGCAATAGTTTCCAAATCACGTAATTGGTTTGAAAGACGTAGGTCAAGTGTTGCACGTGTAGTACCATTAACCCTAGATAACTTAGTTGCTGCTTGTGCCTCAAACTGATCATGAAGATTGTTCGTATATGAATTATAACTAACAATAAAAATTCCAAATAAAATCAAACTGATTAGAGCGATTATTGTAGTTACTTTAGGTATCCGTTTCAAGTTACACCTCCTTGTCATTCTCTTACTATTATACAAAGAAAAATGTCGAATGTAAATGAATATAATCGATTATTGTTTCTAATAAAACTCTAACTTTAGACTATTGCTTTTTTCAACTACCACAGTTAAGATTAATATTAAATAATGTATTTTGAAAGGTGCTGGTGAGTGATATGGATAAAGATATAAAAGCAGTGCTAAAAAAGAGTTCCACCATTATAAAAATAGCAATCGTAGCTATCCTTTTATTAGTAATCGTAGGAAATTCAATGTACACGATTGGTGAACAGGAGCAGGCAGTTGTTACTACATTTGGAAAGCCATCCTGCGTAAGTGAACCAGGATTGCATTTTAAGATACCTTTTATTCAAAAGGTTACATTAGTTGATACAACGATTAAAGGGTTTTCCATTGGATATGATCAAAGCAACAATCAGTCGATTGAAGCAGAATCTCTAATGATCACAGTTGATTACAATTTTGTATTGATTGATTTTTTTGTTGAATATAAGGTAATTGATCCAATCAAATATCTTTATAATTCCGAGGAACCAGTTAGTATTTTAAAAAATCTAGCACAGAGTTGTATTCGATCTCAGGTTGGTAGTTATGATGTCGACAGTGTCATAACAACAGGAAAGAATGAGATTCAGGCATCCATTCGAGAGAGAATCGATGAAAAATTGATGCAACAGGATTTAGGTATTCAACTTGTTAATATAACGATTCAAGATGCAGAACCTCCAACTGCAGAAGTTATGGAAGCATTTAAGGCAGTAGAAACAGCAAAACAAGGAAAAGAAACTGCAATTAATAATGCAAATAAGTATCGTAATGAAGAACTTCCAGCTGCAGAAGCTCAAATCGACCAAATTCAAAAAGAAGCAGAGGCAACAAAAGAATCTAGAATTAATGAAGCAGAGGGACAAGTTGCTAGATTTAATGCGATTTATGAAGAATACATAAAAAACCCTTTGATTACAAAACAGAGAATGTTCTACGAAACAATGGAAGATGTTCTTCCAGACTTAAAAGTCATTATTGATAACTCAGAAGGTGGAGTAGAAAAAGTTCTTCCAATTGAATCATTTGTACAGGAGGGTGAATAATTATGGCAGAAGTAGAACGTATCAAGCAGAAAAAGAAAGCTCCAAAGATTATCTTGATCGTTGCTGTGGTAATGCTGCTTATTGGAGTAGCATTGTTGAGCTTATCGATTGTAGTAACGGATCAAGATGAGTATACATTAGTAAAAGAATTTGGAAAAGTGGAGAAGATTATTGAAGAACCAGGATTAAGCTTTAAGAATCCATTTTTTGAAGAAACTACTTCTCTACCTAAAAAGACACTAATTTTTGATTTAGCGACAAGTGATGTAATAACAAGAGATAAGAAAACAATGGTAGCAGATAGTTATGTCTTATGGAGAATTGCTGATCCATTAAAGTTTGTTCAGACTTTAAATTCTCAGATTTCCAATGCGGAAGCTAGAATTAATACGACGGTATATAACTCCTTAAAAAATGTTATTAGTGGTATGAGTCAGGCAGATGTTATTTCAGGACGTGACGGGGCACTCAATGAGGCTATTATGAAAAATATTGGTGGTTCTATGGATCAATATGGAATTGAACTGATTTGTGTTGAAACAAAACATCTTGACTTGCCAAGTGATAATAAAACTGCAGTATATGAACGTATGATATCAGAACGTAATAACATTGCTGCTTCCTATACTGCTGAGGGCGAATCAGAAGCTAAAAAAATTCGAACAACAACTGATAATGAGATTGCAATTAAAGTTTCTGAAGCAAAGGCAGCAGCAGAAAAAACAATTTCGGAAGGTGAAGCAGAGTATATGAGAATCTTAGCTGCTGCATATGCAGATGAATCCAGAAGCGATTTCTACACATATGTACGCGCACTCGATGCAGCAAAGAAAATGTTAAGCGGCTCGAATAAGACGTTAATTTTAAATGCAGATTCACCGATTGCTCAAATATTCAATACGATAGAATAGTCAAGGAAGGCGGATCGTTTGTATGAAGAAACATAAGTTACTTTTCATAGTAACATTAGCATTACTATTAGCATTATCAGGATGTACTGGGAATTCGAACAAAAATAAGGCGAAAGATAGTCCTGAAGCGACAATAACTTCAATGATAGAGCTAACTCCAACGAAAGAAGTAGTACCAACCGAGGAAGTAGTACCAACACAAGAAGTACAGAAAATTGGATATAATGCAGATGAACTAAAGGTGCTTTCTGAGGAGCTATCTACAGAAGTTATAGAAGGCGATTGTTCAGGGGTCAACAGTTACTTTGAGGATAGCTTAAAAGCCACATATACAGCTAAGGTGCTTGAGGATGCGATGGAGAAGGCAGTAGCCCCACTAGGCAATTTCGTTTCCATAGAATATTCTCAGACAGAGGAAACAGACGATACAATCTTTGTAGGTGTAGTATTAAGATATGAGAATAATGGAATGCAGCTTCTTTATGGATATAATAAGAACATACAGTTAACTACCTTTCGATATAATTATGTGACACTAAATGAGGAAAGCTCTAATACTGAAAGTGATTTATTTAAAGAAGTCGAAATTACAGTAGGTACAGGGAATTATCTAATGGATGGCATTATGACAATACCAAATGGAGTGGAGAGACCTCCAGTTGTGATTTTAGTCCAAGGAAGTGGACAAACTGACATGGATGAAACGATTGGCGCATCCAACAATAAACCATTTCGAGATATTGCCCATGGATTAGCTGAAAAAGGAATTGCCTCGATTCGATATAATAAGCGATTTTATCAGTATAAGGATAATATATCGGAGGAAATAACTGTTTACGAAGAAATCTTAGAAGATGTGGGAGCAGCGATTGAACTAGCTAAGAAATCAGACGTACTTGATACAACTAGGATTTATGTTGCAGGTCATAGTGAAGGTGGTATGTTATGCCCTAAAATTGCAACCGATCATCCCGAATTAGCTGGTATTATCGTATTGGCTGGAAGTCCTAGACATCTAGAGGATATTATTTATGATCAGGCCGTATTTTTTGCAGAGCAGGATGAGATATCCTCGAAAGAAGATATTGAACAATATTTGGAGATGATGAAAGCAAATGTTGAGCAAGTTAAGAACCTATCTAACGAAGATTTAGCTTCTCCAATCCTTGGAGTAACAGGGTACTACTGGAGATCACTCAATCGTATTGATACTCCAGAACTTGTTACAAAGCTTACCTTACCAATGTTATTTTTACAAGGTTCGGCTGATTTTCAGGTTTATGCCGATGTTGATTTTGCTGAATGGAAAAGCTTATTGGATGGGCATGATAATGCTGAGTTTATTGAGTATGAAGGTCTGAATCATCTATTCATGCCAACAACAGGTGCATTGGATACTTCGGATTATGATTACAAGAATAATGTGGATTCTCAAGTCATTCTTGATATGGCTGACTGGATTTTAAAAACTAAATAATGATTTGCAAAAACCAGAAGAAATCGTAAGGCGTGTTTCTTCTGGTTTTTGGGTATTATAATAGTTAAATCGCTATTTTGAAGAAATAAAAGCTTGACATTTATGTGTAACGTGTTATAGTATATGTAGAACAGATAAAGCAGAGAAAAAAAGGAGGTATCCAATGAACATTTCAAAATTTACCCAAAAATCAATGCAGGCCATTGAAGATTGCGAAAAGATTGTATACGATTATGGCCATCAGCAAATTGATGAAGAGCATCTACTATATAGTCTTTTATCGGATGAAGAAGGCTTGCTAAGTAAACTATTTCAGAAGATGGATATCACTACAGAAGTATTTATGGCTCAATTAAAAGGATTACTTAAAAAACGTCCAAAGGTTTCTGGTGGACAAGTCTATATGAGTCAGGAATTAAATAAAACGTTAGTATATGCTGAGAATGAAGCGAAACAGATGGGTGACGAATATGTTTCGATTGAGCATATCTTTCTATCGATGTTAAAATATCCAAACAAAGAGATTGCGCAATTATTTAAAGACTTTCAGATTACAAGGGATCGATTCTTAGCTGCATTAGCGACCGTCCGTGGTAATCAGAGAGTTACGACGGATAACCCAGAAGCAACGTATGATTCTCTAGAAAAATATAGTATTAACCTTGTTGAGCGTGCCAGAAATCAAAAGCTGGATCCAGTAATCGGACGTGATAGTGAGATACGTAATGTGATTCGTATTCTTTCACGTAAGACAAAAAATAATCCAGTCTTAATAGGTGAACCTGGTGTTGGTAAGACAGCAGCAGTAGAAGGTCTTGCACAACGTATTGTTCGTGGCGATGTTCCAGAAGGACTTAAGAACAAAAAAATTTACGCTCTAGATATGAGCGCATTAGTAGCTGGTGCTAAATATCGTGGTGAGTTTGAAGAAAGATTAAAAGCAGTATTGGATGAGGTAAAGGAAAGCGAAGGCCAGATTATTCTATTTATTGATGAGCTTCATATGATTGTTGGTGCTGGTAAAACAGAAGGTGCGATGGATGCGGGCAATATGTTAAAGCCAATGCTTGCACGTGGTGAGCTACATTGTATCGGAGCAACAACGTTAAATGAGTATCGTATGTATATTGAGAAGGATGCTGCTCTAGAACGTCGTTTCCAGCCAGTTATGGTAGATGAACCAACCGTAGAGGATACGATATCGATATTAAGAGGATTGAAGGAACGTTATGAGGTTTTCCATGGTGTCAAGATTTCGGATTCTGCATTAGTTAGTGCGGCCACTTTATCGAACCGTTATATCTCAGATCGTTTCTTGCCAGACAAGGCAATCGACTTGGTAGATGAAGCATGTGCGTTAATTAAAACAGAATTAGATTCGATGCCAACTGAGCTTGATGATATATCACGCCACATCATGCAATTAGAGATTGAAGAAGCAGCGTTAAAAAAAGAAGATGACCGTCTAAGTAAAGAAAGACTAGCAGCGTTGCAGAAGGAGCTGGCTGAATTAAGAGAACAATTTGCTACTGATAAAGCACAATGGGACAATGAAAAAGCTGCAGTTGAAAAAGTACAAAAGCTTCGTGAAGAACTCGAATCAATTAATAATGAGATTCAGAATGCAGAATTATCTTATGATTTAAATAAGGCTGCTGAATTAAAGTATGGCCGCTTACCTGCAATCCAGCGTCAGCTCGAAGAAGAGGAAGAAAAGGTGAAAAAGCAGGCGCATACCTTGGTTCATGAGAATGTGAGTGAGGAAGAGATTGCGCGTATTGTATCTCGTTGGACTGGTATTCCAGTTTCTAAATTAACCGAAAGTGAACGTAATAAAACATTGCATTTAGATGAACAACTTCACAAGAGGGTAGTTGGTCAGGAGGATGGAGTCACACGTGTGGCAGATGCCTTGCTTCGCTCAAAAGCGGGAATAAAAGATCCAAAGAAACCAATTGGTTCCTTTATGTTCTTAGGACCAACGGGTGTAGGTAAGACAGAACTTGCGAAAGCACTTGCCGAATCACTTTTTGATAACGAGTCAAATATCGTACGAATTGATATGAGTGAGTATATGGAGAAGCATTCAGTTTCTCGTTTGGTTGGAGCGCCTCCAGGATATGTAGGCTATGAAGAGGGGGGTCAGCTAACAGAAGCAATCCGAAGAAAACCATATTCCGTTGTTTTGTTCGACGAGATAGAAAAGGCTCATCCTGATGTATTTAATATCTTATTGCAGGTACTTGATGATGGACGAATTACAGATTCTCAAGGCAGAACCGTAGATTTTAAAAACACAATATTAATTATGACTTCCAACATTGGTTCAAATTTCTTGCTCGATGGTATTGATGAGAAGGGTGAGATTAGTTCGAAGGCGGAAGCGCTAGTAATGGAAGATTTAAGAGCACACTTCCGTCCAGAATTCTTAAATCGTTTGGATGAGATCATTATGTTTAAGCCATTAACGAAGCAGAACATTAATAAAATTGTAGATTTACTCATTCAAGATTTAAATCACCGCCTGGAAGACCGTAGTATCACAGTTGAGTTAACAGATGCAGCAAAACAATTAGTAATTGATCAGGCTTATGATCCTATCTATGGAGCAAGACCATTAAAGAGATATTTGCAAAAGAATGTAGAAACATTGAGTGCTAGATTAATTCTTTCTGACAAAGTAGCAGAAGGTGATACAATTGTTTTAGATGTAGTGGATGGTCAACTTAGTGCTATGGTAAAAGTACATTAAGAAAGTTACTAATAACATTTAGGAATGTACCAGAATTAAATCCTTGACGTTAAGTTATTAAGATGATATACTACGACACGAAGTATTATCAAATTTAGAAGCATTTACACTGAATGAAAAGGGAGTGTTGTTGAACTCACCTTATCAATTGGTAATTGATAAGGTGAGTTTACAACACATTTTTTGCGTATGAAATAGATGATCCAGCCTTTCGTGAGAGACCGTAGGCTGGTACTGAGATTATGAGAAAGATAATTGCAGTTTAGTTGCGGCGCCCTCGTCCTACACCCGTGTGGATGCAATGGTGGTACTGGTGATACATGAGGTATACTCATGTCAACAGAAAGGAACAAGAATATTTATGACAACAAGATTTGACGAATTAGAGTTACAAGCTCCCATTCTTCGTGCGATTGCCGAATTAGGCTTCGAAGAAATGACACCAATCCAAGCACAGGCAATTCCAGTTGTGCTTACTGGAAAAGACATTGTAGGTCAAGCACAAACTGGTACTGGTAAAACCGCTGCTTTTGGACTTCCAGTTTTACAAAAGATAGATCCAAAGTTAAAAGCTGTACAGGCAATTATTCTATGCCCAACGAGAGAACTTGCAATTCAGGTTTCTGATGAGCTTCATAAGTTCTCAAAATTTATGCATGGCGTTAAAGTATTACCTATCTATGGTGGACAGGATATTTCAAGACAAATTCGTGCATTAAAAGCTGGTGTTCAAGTAGTAATCGGAACACCGGGACGTGTTATGGATCATATGAGACGTAATACAGTAAAATTTGATAAGGTTCGTATGATTGCTTTGGATGAAGCTGATGAGATGTTAAACATGGGATTCCGTGAAGATATTGAAACAATCTTAAAGGATATGCCAGAAGATAGACAAACGTTATTATTCTCAGCAACTATGCCACAACCAATCATGGATATTGCAAGAACTTATCAAAAAGATGCAACATTAGTAAAAGTAGTGAAGAAGGAACTTACTGTTCCTAAGATTGAGCAGTATTATTACGAAGTACGCCCAAAGAATAAAGTAGATGTATTGTCTCGCCTATTGGATATGTATGCTCCAAAAAGATGCCTTATATTCTGTAATACAAAGCGTCAGGTGGATGAATTAGTTTCAGCACTTCAAGGCCGTGGATTTTTTGCAGAAGGCTTACATGGTGACTTAAAACAGCAACAAAGAGACCGCGTTATGAACTCTTTCCGTAATGGTAAAGCTGAAATATTAGTAGCAACGGATGTTGCAGCTCGTGGTATTGATGTGGATGATGTAGAAGCGGTATTTAACTATGACGTACCACAGGATGAAGAATATTATGTACATCGTATTGGTCGAACTGGCCGCGCGGGTAGAAACGGACGTGCCTTCAACCTAGTTGTTGGTAAGGAGGTTTACAAACTTCGTGATATTCAGCGTTACTGCAAGACAAAGATTAAGTTGATGCCAATTCCATCTGTAAATGATGTAACAGAAGTGAAGGCAGAAAAAATACTCGAACGTATTAACGATACAATTGAAAATGAAGACTTGACTAAGATGATTGAAATTATCGAAAGAAAATTGAATGATTCTGATTTTACAGCACTTGACATATGTGCAGCTTTCTTAAAGCAAGCGATGGGTACAGACAGTGTAGAAGATGCAACTTCAGCGATGGGTGACTTTGGTGATACAGGTGCAGAACAAGGCATGGTTCGTTTATTCATTAACCTTGGTAAGAATCAGAGAATTCGTCCAGGTGACATCTTAGGTGCGATTGCTGGAGAAACTGGAATGCCAGGTAAGTTGATTGGAAGCATTGACATGTTTGATAAGTACACATTTGTTGAAGTGCCTAGAGAATATGCCGCTGATGTAATTCAGGTAATGAAAGAATCAAAGATTAAAGGTAAGAGTATTAATATCGAACCAGCTAGTAAGAAAAGTCATTAATTCAATAATATATTATTTTAAACAAATATATGCGAAAGGCTATTTTAAGAACGAAACTTCCGAAAGGAAATATTTATTCTTAAATAGCCTTTTTGGTTATCAAGATTACGAATTAACCTGTTTCTGAGTTTTGGATTGGTTGAGTGTAATAGATGATTTGCTTTTACATACCAGTATCATAACAATCAAGATAATCAGTAAACAGATTGTCCTTATGACATTTTCCCCAATTGGAACAGGAGCCATACCTATGGTGAAATTCACCATACAATGCAACAAAATAGCGGAAAGAATACTTCGATTGTTGTTATTATAAATAACAGTAATTAAAACAGAAATTAAAATAACAAATACAGAATAATTGATAAAATCTAAGGAAAAGAGGCTTTGTTTATTTTTGAGAGCAAGGGGAATATGCCATGCAGCCCAGATGACTCCAGTGACTATACCAGATGTCAAGCCACTCCAATATTTCTGAAATGTATCCAGTAAGAAACCACGCCATCCCAGTTCTTCTCCAAAACCAGCGCCTAATCCCAATAAGGCAATTACAAGCATTTGCACTGGATTTCTGAGATTTTGCATGAATGTATCAGAAGATGAAACATCTCCACCCGATATTTTTTGAATCGTAAATGAAATGAGCGCTATGAGCGGAATAATAAGTAAGATAATGAATCCCCACGTTAATCGAATTGATTTAAAATTGATTAAACGGCGTCCATAACCCTTGTATGTACCTGACTTATCCGACCGCAAAAAAAAGAAACCTATGATTGAAGGCATACAGGAACCGATCATTTGAATTACTACATTTGGGATAAGAAACCATAAGGACCAACTGATACTAAAGGTAATAAAAATAAATAAAAGTGCTTTTTTCATATCATTATGTATATCTGTATTTTTTGTGTTTCTTTTTCCCATAATGTTCTCCTTTTGAGTCATACTCAAGTTAATCTCATTCTTCTTAGTAATGAATTAATAACATCTATAATAATAGTATTACAGATGTTATTAATTGTAAATACAATTTTTACTTTGCTTCGTCTGTCACATTTTCGCTGTTTGCAGCTAAATAGCCATATTATGTTTGAACGATGATTTTAGTGAGAAATCATTATACATATATTCTACTCACAGTAAAAAATGTAGAATGGAATCAAAGGAGTCTACGATATAAGTAATTGGAAGCTTACGTGTATTTTCAAGATGTTTTGGATTGTACCAACATGTATCAATTCCAGCATTTACGCCACCTTGTATATCTGAACCTAAACTATCGCCAATAATGATTGCTTTTGATGAATCAAAAGCAGGAATTCGTTGAAATACATACTCAAAAAATTCGATCTGTGGTTTTTGAAATCCAGTCTCTTCGGAGATAAAAATTTCTTTAAAATAAGAATAGAGTCCAGAAGCTTTTAATCGACTATATTGAGTGGAAGCGACTCCATTGGATACGATATATAAGTCATAGCGTTCCTTTAGAGCATCTAGCATCTCAAACACCCCTGGAATTGTTAAGTGACTACTTGCTAGTCGATCCTGATAGTCTTTTTCTAGTGTAGGATGATCCACTATAATTCCTTCTTCTTTAAAAAGCTTACGAAAACGTGTACTGAGAATCTCTTCCTTTGTAATCTCGCCACGTTCGAAGGCTGCCCATAAATTATGATTAATTTTATGATAATGATCCCGAAGAGAATCGGTTAATTCTATATTAAGACTTTGAAAAAAACTATTCAGAGCTTCTTTTTCAGAGGCCTTGAAATCAAAGAGTGTGTCATCTGCGTCAAATAATAGATATTGATAGGTCTTGTTCATAAGGATTCCTTTCATAAGTTCATAATAGTGTATTATAGCATATCAATACAAAAACATTAAGAGGAAATTATAAAATGGGAGCTTCTATTGATAATTCCAGATTGTGGTGATAATATTACAGAAAGTGAATGAAACAAGTAAATATACCCATAGGAAGGGAGTTAATCGTATGGAGCTATTAATTGAGGGGATAGAAAAATCCTTTGATTCGAAGAGAGTATTAAAAGGTATTACATTTTCATTCAAGAAAGGAAATATATATGCATTACTAGGGAGAAATGGTGCTGGTAAAACAACTTTATTTAATTGTTTAGCAGGAGAGGTAAAGCCAGAGGAAGGAGGAGCCTTTCTTGTAGATGGTACAAGCAAAAAACGGTTAACAACGGATGATATCGGTTATGTATTTTCTACTGCAATACTTCCTGAATTTATGACTGGTTACGAGTTCATTCGATTCTTTATGGATGTAAATGAGAAAAAGATAAAGCAGGAATACACGATTGGTGATTATTTTGATATGGTAAAATTAGAAGAAGAGGATCGACATAGACTCATTAAAGGTTATTCTCAAGGTATGAGAAATAAGATACAGATGATGTTATTCATTATTTTACGTCCACCAGTTATTTTATTAGATGAACCACTGACCTCATTAGATGTTGTAGTAGCGCTAGAGATGAAGCATCTGTTACGTGAGATACGCTCAGAACATATCATAATTTTTTCTACACATATTTTACAGCTAGCTACCGACTTATGCGATGAAGTTGTAGTGTTAAGCGATGGTATACTAGAGCAGCTAGACCATTCTATGCTAAGGGATCCACAGTTTGAACAGAAGCTTGTACAAATACTTAGTGAGGAGGATTAAAATGCTTAAATGCTTGAGATTATCTCTTCATATTGATATCACAATTTTTGTAAATAGCTTTATTTATTTCTTAAAGCGAATACCACTCGTTAAGAAGATAGTCCGTAATGTAAAGTATGAGCATTATTCCACTACTGGGGGCTTTGCAACTTTAACTATCATTTATACGATACTAAAAACACTGATAAAGACTTTACTACTTGTAGGGATAGGAATACTATTCCCACTATTCTACTCCCAGATTAATGGTAATACGAAGGACGTTGCTGCTACTTTTTACTATGTTTTTCTTTTACTGTTTATTCTATTACCGGCTTGCAATACAAAGGTTTTAGAGCAAAGCCGTCGTAAATTAATTTGTGTAAAAGTTATGAAAATGGAAGCAAAGCAATATATCTTAGCTGATCTTTTTCCGAAGGATATTTGTAAACTTCTATTAGAGATTCCTGTTTATTATTTTATTTCTCGATATTTTGATTTAAATGTTTTCATTGTATTATTGTTAGTTTTATCAAAGCACTTATCTGCAATTTTCTTCGAAACATTACAAGTGCATTTTTACGAAAAAACAGGAATTATATTAGCCAGAAAATATGTATATGTTCTTATCTATTTTGCCATAATCTTATTTCTTGCCTATTTTTTTGTACTCAACAAGAAGGTTCAGGTACTTCCAATACCCGAGATTGTAATGATTATCATAGCAGTAATCAGTATCCTCCTTGGAACTTATGGAATTTATTATCTTATGAATTATGACCATTATTCCAGTGCAATCAATGCTTCAAGCTTATTTTCTGACTTTAATGTGGATCGAGTAGCAGTAAGTGCAGAGGCCAACTTTAGAGCAGTAAAGATAAAGGAGAAGGACTTCGACACAAGTGAGTTGTACTCAGATAAGTTTGAAAAGTATAAGGGTTACGATTACCTCAATGCGATTTTTCGTCGCCGTCATAGAAGGGTTCTTTATCGTCCAATCCGAATACAGCTTATTATCATAGCAATTGTTTTATTAACTTTGATAATCTGCATGTTAAATTCAAGTGATATGAAAGAGATGTATGTACCAGTAATGTTAAAGCGTTTCCCTTATATAATCTTTGTTTTATATATCATGTCAACGGGAGTGAATGCAACAAAAGCTATGTTCTATAATTGCGATCATTGTCTTTTGCATTATAGTTTCTATCGCGAGAGAAAAACGTTACTTCAAACCTTTACGATTCGTTTAAAAGACTTGGTATTTGCCAATTTCCTACCAGCAGCATTTATGGCAGTATCGTTTCTATTGCTAGCTCTTATCTCTGGTGATGGAATATTAGACATATTACCAATATCCTTACTAACAGTTATTATATCGATGTTTTTTTCAGTGCATCACTTATTTTTATATTACATTTTTCAACCATATACAACAGACTTGACAATGAAAAATCCATTCTTTTCAATTCTAAATTTTATTCTGTATGCCTTATGCTTTACATGCGTTCAGATTGATAGTGCGCCTGAAAATTTTTTATTGTTTACTATGATAGGAACGGTTGCATATATGATAATTGCCCTTATTCTTGTGTATAAGTTAGCAGATAAGAAATTTCGGTTACGTTAAGAGTAATTACAGCATTTATCCAGTGCGTGTTATGATTCATAGCAATTATGACCCAACACTAGATAAATGCCGTAACATTAGACTATTTTCTTTCTAACTTTAAGTAGCAAATATACCATGCTAAAACTAAGTAGAATATGACCAATACCTGCAATTCCTGAGATAGAGGCATCAAAAGCCTTACTTAAATCTGTTCCCCTTACTTCAGTAATCCCTCTGATCAAAAATCCGATACTAGATATATTTAGTCCGATATTATATATGATAAGTGCTTTATTTACATGCTTTTGAGAAGAAAAAACAAAGTTTTTCTCAAGTAATAATAAAATTAGGAAGAAAAATGCTCCAAGAGTTAAATAGTGAGTATGCATGGCAGATAAACTTGTTTTTCCTGTATAGTGATTTAATTTTGTAAACTCACGAAAGAAAACTCCTGATAATAGACCAATTATCGCATAAGTAAACGACAAATTTGCATAACGTTTTAACATATATTCATTCTCCTTAAACCATTCATTTATTTTATTCGATTGATATCATCTAAAGAGGAGATGTAAAAAAACAGGGAACCTACACTTAGGTTCCCTGTTGGGAAAATCCTTTATATACAAGGGCTTCCAGATTAACCGAAGTATCTGTTTAATAAACCTTCGAAAGCTTTACCGTGTCTAGCTTCGTCTTTTGCCATCTCATGAACTGTATCATGGATTGCATCTAAGTTAGCAGCTTTTGCACGTTTTGCAAGATCGAATTTACCTGCAGTAGCACCATTCTCAGCAGCAACTCTTAATTCAAGATTCTTCTTTGTGCTATCTGTTACAACTTCACCAAGTAATTCAGCGAACTTTGAAGCGTGTTCAGCTTCTTCGAAAGCAGCCTTTTCATAGTACATACCGATTTCTGGATATCCTTCACGATGAGCTACTCTAGACATAGCAAGGTACATACCAACTTCTGTACATTCACCTGTAAAGTTATCTCTTAAGTCCTTTAAGATATCTTCACTAACACCCTGTGCTACACCAATTACGTGCTCAGTAGCCCAAGACATCTTTCCAGTTTGCTCTTGGAATTTATCCTTGCTTGCTTTACAGATTGGACAGACTTCTGGAGCTGCCTCTCCTTCATGAACATAACCACATACAGAACAAATAAATTTCTTCATGCTTTTCTTCTCCTTGAATTCTCTTTATAATTTATCTTTTACAATCATCCTCGACTGTTTTATCTAAAGTAAAATAGTAATCATTACTGATATTGTTATGATATAATAACTCTCCTTGTTTGTCAATCCCTTTTTTGCAACTTTTAAATAAATTTTCCAAAGAGTAAGACAATCAAAGAGATATCATCCGATATATTTTGCTTTATTTGAATAAGGTACTGAATTCGTGTTTTTACTTAGCTAAATTGATACACTTTTGGCAAGTGCCCGAAAAATAAACGGAATGACTTTCAATCTTTCCTTCAAAGCTTGCTTGTGCAAGTATATCAATATGATCAATGTTAGGAAGGTCTAAATCCTTTACGCATTTACATTCTTTACATATAACATGATAATGAGGAGTACAGGTAGCATCAAAGCGATCGTAACCATCTCCACATACGACCTTTACAGCTTCTCCCTGTTCTACTAACAGGTTGAGATTACGGTAAACTGTTCCGAGACTTATATTCGGATACTGCTCTCGAACATGAGCATAAACAGTGTCAGCAGTAGGGTGCTCATTAGTATTAGCTAAATATTCTTTAATTGATTCGCGCTGGCGACTAAATTTAAGAACTGTCAAAGTAATCCTCCTCTCTATATAATAGTAATTATTCTTATTATATAGGTAAAAGTTTACTCTGTCAACTATATTAAAGAGTTATAAAATATTACTTATCATAAATAAGAGAATACATATATATCGAGCATATAAGTAATAGTATTTCAATCAAAAAAAGGCTGCATGTATGAATACTGACATGCGCCTTTCTTTTGTTATCTTATAGATAATATTAACATAATACAAGTTCAACTTCTTTGGTAAGAACATCAGTATAACTAAATGACATAGTCCTTACAGATTCTGATAGGTCATCATGAAGTTCAACCAAAAACACACACGGATAGGTTTGAGCAATAATTCCTTCTGCAATATCTACTTTATTACGACCACGATTCGATTTTATCTTTACCCTTTTTCCTACGTTTCTTAATACTTCATTTCTTACGTTACACATGTTTTCCGGTTGCTTCATTTTCCTACTCCTATCTGCAGTTCTATACGTCCAAATAACTGACATGTTACATGCTCGTTTTATTTTGTCTGTTCCAACAGGTAGCCTCTGATAACCACAAAAACTAGTTTTATCTTATAGATAATATACCACATTTTGTATTAAAAGTCAAAAAAAGTAATGCATATAAATGCGATAAAATGATGATAGCTAAATAAAATTGCACAAATTTTGTAATATAATCTAGTAATAATTCCATGATCCATGTTGATATCTAGGTATATAGTCTTAAGCGTAAAAGTAAATATGCACAAAATAAATGTCTATTATGGTTTTTGTATGTCGAAAATATAAAAACAATTAGTACGAGAAAGATTCTACAACATGTAGTTTGATTAAAGATAGTATTACTAAATGTTGTAGTATGACAACATAGATTACAATAAAATATGCGTAAAAGCGATTGAGTTAAGCTTTTACGCATATTTTATTACTGAAATACAACAGGTTTATCCATGTACTCAACTTTCACAACAACATATGGATAGGTAATATTTTGAGTAACTGGCTCATCTTTTCCTGGACCGATCAAGTTTGTTTTAATATAGATCGCATTTTCTGATAAAAACAAGTCAGTTACGCTGATACTATAACCTCCACTTTTTTGAGCACCATAGCCTTGGATTATGTATAAATAATCCTCATTAGAATAAGTAAATTTACAAGGATTCTCTTTCTTAGTCTCAATGAAGTTTGCTAGCTTTTCAGGCAAATCAGCATCCTCAACTACAGTAAACTCTAAATCTTTTAATTTTTTAATATCCCCAGAGTTATTACTACAACCAATAGTGGATAGACTAAGGATAAAAAGGAGAGTAAAAGCAGTTATTTTCTTGTACAAAGTTTTCATAGATAAAATCTCCAAAAGTCTCTTATTCTATCTTATGAAATACAATACCAATCTATAACTTTAAATATGCTTTTTTAGTTCATTCCAGTCCTTACTAGTGAGAGGCTTATCACTATAACGAGCAATATTATAGCAATCAGTAAGGTTTTTAATATCGGCAGAACGATTATCAAGAAGCTCAGTAGCCCGTTCATTAGGAGTATCAGCATCCTTTACATAATAACCTTGTTTGATCTGATGCTTAATCTCTTGAACATAACGCTTGCGAATTTTTTCACGAGTATCGTGACCAAACTTAAATACTGACATTCTTTGCCTTTTTGATTTCTCTAATTTTTGACTGAATTCTATTGTTCCATCTTCTCTTTCTATTTTGTATTTTTGAGCACCTCGATAGGATAGCTTAGAAACAAGCTTAATTAAATTCTTGATACAAATAAAAACGATTAGAACAATTATGCAGACTCCAACAAACATTAAAATAGCTTCTAATATCTTTGCAAAATTACTACTGTTTCCTTGACCTAAATCTATGACAACGGGCTCTTCTATTTCCGGTTCAATATATTCATATTCATCTGCATTCCTAAATATAAACCTGAATATGATTTGAAGTAAATGCCCAAGGCTTCTTACTAGATAATTCCCTAACTTCTCTAAAAGTGGTAAATGTATAATACAGTTAATTGCTAATTGAAAAGACAGAAAAATAAATACATAGGTATTACTTCGATTTAAAACAGCCTGCTTATAAATTGAGTTATTATGTTCTTCCGTCTTTGGCAATCGATTTACGTTCTGAATGTACATATTTATTAATGTGCTAACAACAAAAATCTGACCAAGATAATAAGTTGTACTTGCAAAAGTCCCCTTATTTTCACTATAAGCATAAATAAAGATGCCTATGAATATTACGATAAATGAAAGGGGAATTGGCATTGTAACGAGATAACGATAATTAAACCAAAGGCATATGTCAATGATAATGAGAGCAATGATAAGTAAAATACTATAAACCAATGTATATAAAGGTAAGTGAAAGAGAACAAGAGGAGTAATCATACAAAGATGAAGAAGTATGTATACAATAAGGTGGTGAACAAATTTATTACCTAAATAATGGATAAGGATTAAGTATAAGAATACAAAAACCAGTTCCATCTGAAAAGGTACTTCATTATAAATAAAAATTATAAAGGTAAATGCTAAACATAAGCAAAAGAACTTAATTAAGTCGTTTATTTCTTTAAAAAGCTTGTATCGTATCAGAATAATCCACCTCCCATACATACAGATTTGTTACATGAAGTTCGCCTAACTTGACATCACTAAATTCCGGTAATGCATATAAACAATTGGCTTTTGGACATAGCTCCTCTTCATATAGTTTTACAAGTTCAGGTTTGCGGTTATTAGAGATTAAAATGAGTTGCTGATTGGTGGACTCTTTCTTTACAAAATCAGATAGTATAGGTTTTACATCAGGACAAGCTTTGGTAACATCAATTCTTGAAAGTGCAATTCCTAATTGAGTTAAATGTTGAGAACCACATCCACTAGCCATATTGACTCTTTCTTTTGTAAACTTATCGATCCCATTACTGGTCAATTGAAAAGGGATGCCTTGTTCACTAAACATCGAGGCAATCGTATAGGCAAGCTGTATGCAAGCCTCCTTCATTGTCTCCTCATGAGCAATGACCTGGGTTTCAAGATCTAAGAAAATATTAACTTGTCGACTAGTTGTAGAGAAATGAGTATTTACTTGTAGATTTCCAAGCTTCGCTGTGACCTTCCAATTAATATATCGAATATTGTCATATGGCTGATATTCACGTATGCCCTTAAATTCAAAGGGATCCTCAAGCGTACGTACATGAAGTATCACCGTTTTTATAGCATTAACGAGTTCTAGCGGTAGTTCTTTCACTGGAAGAATTTTTGGTTTCACGAAGAGAATTGTATTTGAATTTGCAGGTATATGATCAATTTCGGAAAAAAACAAATCCATAGATAGAACATCGATAAAGCTGATTGTATAAGCTCCTCGCCGACTGCAAATAAACGGGTATAGTCTGGTGATCTTTTCATATGATCCGATTGTATAAATGTCATGACGATAAAAATAATCCGTGACTGCTGTGTTTTTCTCTTTGTCAAATAATAGATATTTGCTCGTGGTAAACTTGATATTCAAAAATGGAATTGGTAGCCGTTTGTTATTAACAATCGTCTCAACTAATCTAGTCTGTTCACCTTCAGAAACATGTGCTTCTAGAAAGTTAACATTTACTTCTAGATTTTTATGCCAATTCCTTAATAATATCTTTTTTTGAATGATATATAATACATATGTAATAAGAAATGCAATAATAATCTTCATAGATACTCCTTCGTATCAATTAAGCTTTAAAGTCTTCACTTGGAACAGGTATAGAAGCAAGGATATCAGCTAATGGATTGTTTTTCGATGACTTAGTATTGCCGTAAGATAAGATACGGTGTTGTAATACTGGTTCGGCCAGTTCCTTTACATCATCAGGCAACACATAGTTTCTGCCCTGTAAAGCAGCATAAACTTGTACTGCACGTAAAAGAGCAAGGGTACCTCGAGGGCTTACTCCAATTAAAAGATTACTATTTGCTCGTGTAGCCTGAACAATGGATACTAAATACTCTCGGATCGCAGAATGTACGAAGATAGTTTTACAAAATTCTCTCATGGCTAGAATATCTTCTTTCGTACAGACGAAAGATAAATCAACCAGCGGATCATCTGCAATGAATCTTTCCATCATATCAAGTTCTTCTTGCTTTGTTGGTGTTCCCATAGATAATTGCATCATAAATCGATCCAACTGTGCTTCCGGTAATGGAAAAGTTCCAGCAGTTTCAATCGGATTTTGTGTTGCGATAACAAAGAATGGTTGTGAGAGAGGATAAGTTGTTCCATCAATCGTAATCTGTTTCTCTTCCATACATTCGAGTAGGCTTGACTGAGTTCTCGGAGTAGCACGATTAATCTCATCAGCCAATATAATATTGGAAAAAGCAGGACCAGGTATGAAATTGAAGCAAGTGTCCTTTGGATTGTATATATTAATACCTGTAATATCAGAAGGTAGTAAATCCGGAGTAAACTGGATTCGTTTTAATGTTGCATCTACCGATTTTGCTAATGATTTTGCCATCAATGTTTTTCCGGTTCCAGGTACATCCTCTAACAATACATGACCACCTGCAATAAATGTGGTGAGCACTTTCATAATAACATCATCTTTTCCGATTATAACTTTTTGAATGTTATCTTTGATATGTTTAACGATTCCAGTCATTTCTTCTAAGTTCATAAAAGTTCCTCCATCTGATTTCGTAGTATATTTATAAGTACAGCATATCTCATATTGATATATTCTACAAGAGAATTTTACAAAAAAAACCTTATGTCCTAAATAAGCTTAGAAGAGATTTCTAAGTTTTGAACATAAGGTTTTTTTATAGGTTTACAAACTACGTTTTCCCTTGTTTAGATTTTATTAATACTTCTCTTAACATAAGTAGTATGAAGTAATTCATGTGCTTTATGTGAACCAGGAGCTTCAAGGTATTCATTATACAATTTCTGTACTGCAGCATTCTCATGAGATTTACGAACACTATTAGCAGCATCAGAATCATATAATACTTTAGCACGAAGAGCGCGAACATCTGTAAAGTTACGAACGCTTGCTGGTACCTGAGGCTGGCCACCACCATTGACACAACCACCTGGACATCCCATAATCTCAATGAAATGATAGGAAGCTTCACCAGACTTAACTTTATCTAAAAGTTCTCTTGCATTAGCAAGACCAGAAGCTATAGCAACTTTAACATCCATTCCAGCTACATTATAAGTAGCTTCTTTAATACCTTTTGTACCACGAACTTCAGTGAAATCGATTGGTGAATCATCGTTTTCACCTGTTAGTTTCCATACTGCAGTACGTAATGCGGCTTCCATAACACCACCAGTTGCACCAAAGATAACTGCAGCACCAGTTGAGATGCCAAGAGGATCATCGAATTTCTCGTCTGGTAAGGATAAGAAGTTGAGACCAACACGATCGATTAAACGGCCGAGTTCACGTACAGTTAAAGAGTAATCAACATCTGGAACTCCAGCAGCGTTTTCATCTTCACGGCCAAGCTCAAACTTCTTAGCTGTACATGGCATGATACTTACACTTACCATATTCTTTGGATCAATACCTAGCTTTTGTGCATAATATGTTTTTGCTATAGCACCAAACATTTGCTGAGGAGATTTACAAGAACTTAGATTCTCAGTCATATCAGGTAGGTAATGTTCACAGTATTTAATCCATCCTGGAGAACAGGAAGTGATGAGTGGTAATACTCCACCATTCTGTATACGATGTAAGAGCTCAGTTGCTTCTTCCATAATGGTAAGGTCTGCACTGAAATTAGTATCAAATACTTTATTGAAACCAATGCGACGAAGAGCAGCAACCATCTTGCCTTCTACATTTGTACCAATTGGTAAGCCAAATTCTTCTCCAAGACCAGCTCGAACTGCAGGAGCGGTCTGAACAAATACGAATTTCTCTGGATCAGCAATTGCAGCAAGTACTTCACTTGTTGAATCCTGCTCATAAAGTGCACCAGTTGGACAGACAGCAATACATTGACCACAAGATACACAGCTAGTATCAGCAAGATCCATATCGAATGCACATGAAATATTAGTTGCAAAACCTCTTTGGTTAGCACCGATCACACCAACACCCTGCACTTTTTCACATACTGCACTACAACGTCTGCAAAGAATACATTTGTTGTTATCACGAACCATATGAGCAGCAGAAGTATCCAATTCATACTCAGTCAGTTCACCAGCATATTTATTTTCATCATCTACACCAAGATCTTTACATAATTTCTGAAGTTCACAGTCACCGCTTCTTACACAGGAAAGACACTTCTTGTCATGATTCGATAGGATTAACTGTAATGTCTTCTTTCTGGATTCTAATACTTGTGGTGTATTAGTCCAAACTTCCATACCCTCATTAATAGGGTAAACACAAGATGCAACTAAGCTTCTTGCTCCTTTTACTTCGACTACACAGATACGGCAGGCACCAATTTCGTTAATTTCCTTTAGGAAACAAAGGGTCGGAATATCAATGTGTGCTAATCTTGCAGCCTCTAAGATGGTCGAACCTGCTGGAGCAGATACATCCATGCCGTTGATTTTAAGATTTATATTCGCCATAGTAACCTCCGCTATTATTTTTTACTGATTGCACCAAACTTACATTTCTCCATACAAGCACCACACTTGATACATTTATCTTGATGAATGACATGAGGCTCACGAACAACACCTTCAATTGCACCAGCTGGACAAACTCTTGCACAAAGGGTACAACCTTTACACTTATCAGCATCGATGGTGTAGGAGAGAAGAGCTTTACATACGCCTGCAGGACACTTCTTATCAACAACATGAGCAACATACTCATCTCTAAAGTAACGTAAGGTTGATAATACTGGATTTGGAGCAGTCTGCCCAAGTCCACAAAGAGAATTTTCCTTGATGTAGTAGCATAGTTCTTCCATCTTATCAAGGTCTTCTAAAGTGCCTTGGCCTTTTGTGATTTTATTAAGTAACTCATATAAACGTTTTGTACCAATACGGCAAGGTGTACATTTACCACAGGACTCATCAACTGTAAACTCTAAGAAGAATTTTGCGATATCAACCATACAGTTGTCTTCGTCCATAACAATAAGTCCACCAGAACCCATCATGGAGCCAATGGCGATTAAGTTATCATAGTCGATTGGAATATCAAAATGTTGTGCAGGAATACATCCGCCAGATGGTCCACCTGTTTGGGCAGCTTTAAACTTCTTACCATTAGGGATACCACCACCGATTTCTTCGATGACTTCACGAAGAGTTGTTCCCATAGGAATTTCTACAAGACCAGTATTCTTAATTTTTCCACCAAGAGCGAATACCTTAGTTCCCTTGCTCTTCTCTGTTCCCATACTAGCGAACCATTCTGCACCATTGAGAATAATCTGTGGAATGTTGGCATAAGTTTCAACGTTATTTAAGATCGTTGGTTTCTGGAATAATCCCTTTTGAGCTGGGAATGGAGGACGTGGGCGTGGTTCACCACGGTTACCTTCGATGGAGGTCATCAATGCAGTCTCTTCACCACATACGAAAGCACCTGCACCTAGTCTCAAACCGATATCAAAACTAAAGTCAGTTCCGAATATATTCTTACCAAGAAGACCATATTCACGAGCTTGCTTAATTGCAATTTCTAGACGCTCTACAGCGATAGGGTACTCAGCACGTACATAAATATAACCTTGATTAGCGCCAATAGCATAACCTGCAATTGCCATAGCTTCAAGTACTACGTGAGGATCACCTTCAAGAACGGAACGATCCATGAAAGCACCTGGATCACCTTCATCGGCATTACAACATACATACTTTTGATCTGCATCATTTTGCTTTGCTAACTTCCATTTTAATCCGGTAGGGAATCCACCGCCACCTCTACCACGAAGTCCACTGTCTAATAAAGTTTGAATTACTTGGTCAGGAGTCATCTCGGTTAATACTTTACCAAGAGCTTCATAACCTCTAGTTCCTATGTACTCATCAATTATTTCTGGATTTATAACACCACAATTTCTTAAAGCAATACGATGTTGTTTTTTGTAAAAATCAGTTTCTTCAAGAGCTTTAACTCCATCTTCTGTAACCGTTTCATTATAGAGTAAACGTTTAACGATACGTCCCTTTAATAAATGCTCGCTTACGATTTCAGGAATATCTTCAACCTTTACCATGGAATAGAAAGTTCCTTCAGGGTATATCAACATAATTGGTCCTAAAGCACAAAGTCCATGACAACCTGTCTGTACAACAGCAACTTCATCTTTAAGTCCAATTTTCTCAATTTCATTCTGTAATGTAGCAAGAATTTCTTTACTTCCAGAGGAAGTACATCCGGTTCCGCCACAAACTAAGACGTGTGAACGATACATTTTATGTCCTCCTCGCTATTTGATATAGTTTTGAATGGTGTATTCTGAGATTACTTGACCACGTACTAAATGACGTTCTACAACTTCCAAAGCCTTTTCAGGTGTCATTTTTACATATGTAACCTTTTCTTTTCCAGCTTCTAAAACTTCTACGATTGGTTCAAACTGGCATAAGCCGATGCAACCAGTCTGAGTAACGATTACATTCTGAAGCTCTTTTTTCTGAACCGCATCAGAGAGTGTGGTAAGTACAGGTCTTGCACCACTGGCAATTCCGCAAGTAGCCATACCAACAACGACACGGGTAGTAGCACCTTCTTCATTACGAAGGTTAATCTGACCTTGCATTTTCTCTCGGATTGCTTTTAATTCTTCAAGAGATTTCATGTTGCGTCCTCCTTCATATTATAGGATAAATCCGTTATCAACTTCCTCTTTGTTTTCGCTTAAATACTCCTTAATATAATTAGAAACATCAAAATTATCAAAAGGTAAATCACCAAGTACATTTCGAAATTCTCTTGTATCAAGGGTAAAGCTTCTATCATCTAGTGTGTATGTATATAAGAAATCTAATCCGGTATTCATTGTTATTAGTGTATGCATCGTACTTGTCATGTCACCAAGCGGCATTCGGTCGATATTAGATAATACGAAGTTAGCTGTAACCTGTGTTCCTACATTAACCGTTGACTGAATATGAAAGTCACCACCTGTGGCATTTGCTGCGTACTGAAAGAATGGTATTCCCAAACCTACTTTCCTGGTAGTTCTTGTCGTATAGAAAGGATCCATAACACGAGAAACTTGTTCTTGTGTCATACCGCAGCCATTATCTTTTATGGTAATACGTAAGGAATCTTTTTTTGTATTGGCAGTTACAGTGATTTCTATGAGTTTTGCCCCTGCACGAATAGAATTCTGAGCTACATCTAATATATTAAGTGAAATTTCCGGCATCATATTAATTTCCTCAATACTTAGGCATATTTTGCTAGTATGCCATCAATATCATCTACAGTTAAACGTCCGTAAACATCATCATTTACGGTCAAAACTGGAGCAAGACCACATGCACCGATACAACGGCATGCTTCCAAAGAGAATTTTCCATCTGGAGTACATTCACCGCTTTCAATACCTAACTTTTCTTGCAATTTTTCATAAATGTCACCAGAACCTTTTACATAACAAGCTGTACCGAGACATACGGATATTTTAAATTTTCCCTTTGGATAGAGAGAGAACTGAGAATAAAATGTTACAACTCCATAGATTTTTTCCAACGGAATATTTAGTTTGTTAGAAATCATAGTCTGTACTTCAATTGGAAGGTAACCATAGATTTCTTGTGCCTTCTGCAATATTGGCATTAAGGCGCCTTTATCACTTTGTAGTTCATCGATGATGTTCATAAGTGCTGCCTCTTGCTCTTTTGTTCCTGCAAAAGGGACGGTCGATTTCTGAGAGCCCATTCTAAAACCTCCTTGATAGTTTTTTAACAATCTTTCGGCTGACATGTTGTCGAAAAACAATAATAGTATAGCATAGTATCCAGTAAAAATCCACAATGATATAAATTTAACAAAAGGATAAATAGCTATATATACTATTATGAGGAAATAAGGACCTAAAGTCAACAATAAAGAGTGCCATTTTCAATAAGTCAGATATTAGGTAGATAATTATATGGTATGCCTACAATTACTTCATAACAGATGTTAAACTGTTAACATGTCAAAGTTGATTTTTTATCCAGTTTTTAGATTGTTAATAGTTGAAAAGGAATTTTGGCAATGTTATACTATTGAATATGAAATCATATAGAAGAGGTGTATAAGTTGACTAGCAGTTATTTAACTTTGATAGAGGTCATAGCACCACGATAAATGTATTAAGAATACATACTCATAGTACATATAAAGTATCGATTAATAAAAATTAAAGCAAAGGAGGATGTGTATGGTAGTTAGTGACATAAGAGACATACTTAAAGCTAGAGTTATTTGTGGAGAAGAGTTTATGAATCGTGAAGTACATACTGCATGTGGCTCGGACATGATGAGTGACGTGCTTGCATTTGTAAAGGATCAATGTGTTTTACTGACAGGATTATGTAATCTACAAGTAATACGAACAGCAGAGATGATGGATGTCGTTTGTATTGTATTTGTCCGAGGTAAAAAACCAGATGAAGCGATGATTGAATTAGCATGCGAGAGAGAAATTCCACTTCTCTGTACGGGACATCGTATGTTTTCAGCTTGTGGTCTGCTTTATGATCAAGGACTCCGTGGAGGTGCATCTTATTGAACGAAGCAATCAAGCTAACATATCAAATATCAGCAGATGACTTTACGCGAGCTGGAGAAGCATCAAGCGATGTAAAGAAAAAGTTAAAAAAGATGGGAGTGAATCCTGAAGCAGTACGTAAGGTTGCAATTTCCATGTATGAGGGAGAAATTAATATGGTGATTCACGCCAATGGTGGTGTGATTGATGTTATCTTAAGCCCTACCGAGATTACAATCATACTAAAAGACCATGGTCCTGGCATTGCGGATATCGACTTGGCTATGCAAGCTGGATACTCCACTGCTCCAGATAAAGTTCGTGCTCTTGGGTTTGGTGCAGGTATGGGATTGCCCAATATGAAGAAATATTCTGATTCCATGAAAATAGAATCAAAGCTTAATGTAGGAACAACAGTTACGATGGTAATTAAGCTATAACAAAAGAAGAGTCTTGAAAGGAAGGAGGTATCGTATGGGAAAGTTTTTTACTGCTGTACGTTTACAAGAGGATTTATGCGTAGGATGTATCAATTGCATCAAGAGATGTCCTACGGAGGCGATTCGGGTACGTAATGGGAAAGCAATGATAAAAAAAGAGTTTTGCATTGATTGTGGAGAATGCATCCGTATATGTAAACATCATGCAAAAAAAGCGATTTATGACAGCTTAGATAT
Source organism: Bacillota bacterium (assembly GCA_023439125.1). Classification (GTDB taxonomy): domain Bacteria; phylum Bacillota; class Clostridia; order Lachnospirales; family Lachnospiraceae; genus Lachnoclostridium. The sequence goes on from JAEXOU010000006.1 coordinate 153,630, forward strand.
GTTACAGCAGTTTGAATATACAATTGCACTTCCAGCACCAAGTTTATATGCGCAAATGAATAATCTAGATGACATTAATATTGTATTAAATGCGTTAAAACGAATGGGTTTTGATGATGTTTACGAAGTTAGTGGTGCGGCAGAAGTTCTGTCCTCATATTCTAGAACCTATGTCGAACAGCATAAGGAAAAGTGGCCGATTATTAGTACGGCATGCCCATCCGTTACTCGTTTGATACGTGTAAGATTTCCTAACTTATTAGAACATCTACTACCTATAAAGCCTCCAATTGATATTGCTGCCTTAGTGGCACGTAAAGAAGCAATAAAAAAGACGGGGTTACCTTCTGAAAAGATTGGAATATTTTTTATATCCCCTTGTCCAGCTAAAGTTACAGCAGTACGTTATCCTCTTGGGTATGGTCATAGTGAGGTAGATGGTGTCCTAGCAATGAAGGAAGTTTATCCAATCCTAATAAAGCACATGAAAGACGTTGCGGAGGAGGACGAATTAGAAGACTTAGTGACCAGTGGAAAGATTGGGATTAGTTGGGGTTCCAGTGGTGGAGAAGCAAGTGGGCTGTTATCCGATAGTTATTTAGCAGCGGATGGAATCGAGAATGTGATTCGTGTTTTAGAGGACATGGAGGACCAAAAGTTTTCTAATCTTGAATTTATCGAACTCAATGCATGTAGTGGTGGTTGTGTTGGAGGTGTATTAACTGTTGAGAATCCTTATGTTGCAAAAGTTAAGTTAAAACGTCTTCGTAAATATTTGCCTGTTGCAAGAAATCACTCAACAATTGATGAAAAGGATTTATTATGGGATACAGAAGTGGAATACGAACCAGTGTTTACGCTGGGCGAAAACTTAACTGAGAGTATTAACATGATGGCAAAGATAGAAGAATTATTGCAGTCATTCCCAGGTCTCGACTGTGGTTCTTGTGGTGCTCCGACTTGTAAAGCACTGGCAGAGGATATTGTAAGAGGCGTAGCAAAGGAAACAGATTGTATCCATATATTTAGAGAGAAGATGATTCGACTATCCAGTGGTTTAAATAAGGAGGAGATATGACAGTAGAACAACTTATAGAGAAATCGGGATTCCAAGTTGTAAACAAAGGCAAAGAAGTTACACAAGCAATAAGCAAACCATTTTGTTGTGATTTACTGAGTATCGCAATGAGTAGAGTACCAACAGATGCAGCTTGGGTAACGGTTATGGGTAATATAAATACACTTGCTGTAGCTACATTGACAGAGGCTGCTTGTGTTATCCTTGCGGAAGGAATTCAATTGGATACGCCGGCACAAGAGCGTGCCAAAAGTGAAGGGGTAACTGTTTTTTCTACCGAGTTACCAATTTTTGAGGCTGCAACTCTAGTACAAAGGTTATTGATTGAAACCTCTGACTTATGATTTACATATCCATTCTTGTTTATCTCCTTGTGGAGATAATGATATGACACCGGCGAATATCGTAGGAATGGCGAAATTAAAAGGATTAGATGTAATTGCAATAACAGACCATAATACGTGTCGAAATTGTGCACCAGCCATGGAATTAGGCAAAGAAAATGACATTATAGTAATGCCAGGTATGGAATTGACGACGGAGGAGGAAGTTCATGTCGTTTGTCTTTTTTCAGAACTCTCAGATGCTCTTAATTTCGACAAATATGTATATGGAAAACTGATTAAGATTGAGAATAATGAGACAATCTTTGGTGAACAATTAGTAGTTAACAAAGAGGAACAAGTTTTACAACGTGAACCGTACTTACTAATTAATGCGACTGAAATCTCTTTTGATGAAGTCTTTCATTTAATGCAAGAGTTTCATGGTACTATGATACCTGCACATATCGATAAGAATTCCAATAGCTTATTATCAAATCTTGGGTTTATACCAGTTCATAGTCAGTTCACTTGTGTAGAGCTGAAGAATATGGATAAGCTGCATGAGATTCAACGTTCTAACCCATATATACTACAATGCAATGTTATTTCTAATTCAGATGCTCACACACTTTATGATATCAACGAACCTATTCACCACATATTTGCTGAAAGAACAAGAAGTGGTATTTTACATGTACTATCAAATTATGTGGAATAAGTAGAGAGAATCATTAATGTTTTAGAAAAAATGCCGATAGAATAAGTAGAACTAGAATTATATTTCTATTCTGATTCTATTAATGGATTGTATCGAACCAAGGAGGGTAAAGCATGAGTATTTATGGAGTAAAGGGAGCGTCATCATATTCAGCGATCGAAGCTCAAAGTACAAGTAAGAATGAGACAATAAAGCAAAAGGATGCAAGTACATTAAGTACAGCAAAAAAAGCAGAAGATTCGGTAGCAGCTACGTATAAGAAAAGTGAAGTAGAAGTAACAGGAAAAAAAGATACTGCGACAATTAACAAGTTAAAAGCAGACGCAGAACAACGGATGGCTCAATTACGCTCTTTAGTTGAGAAGATGATGACAAAACAAGGACAGACTTATCAGACTTCGACCGATATATTTGCACTGTTACGTAGTGGAAATCTACAAGTGGATGCCGAAACTGTAGAACAAGCAAAAAAAGATATCGCACAAGACGGATATTGGGGTGTAGAGCAAACCTCAGAACGTTTAGTATCATTTGCAAGGGCACTAGCAGGGAATGATTCTAGTAAAGCAGATGAATTACTTGCGGCGATTGAGAAAGGCTTTGAGCAAGCAACAAAAGCTTGGGGAGATGAACTTCCTGATATTTGTAAGCAAACATTAGAAGCAACTCGTCAGAAGATGAAAGACTGGAAAGACGGAATTGCAGAATAGATAGAACGAAAACGAATGAGTACGATTGTATATTTTCTTCGGCGCGCTTCGCTCACAAGCCCACAAAGACATGTGGACTTGTAAGGCACTCCGAAAGTATACAATCGTACTCATTCGTTTTCGATATTTTCAAGATATGTAGGGGCTGTTCTTAAGAACAGCCCCTATTATGGTGTTAAGCAAATCTTGGTTCTAACTCTTTGACAATGAGTAGATGATCTCCAGGATATATTGTTTCTGAATCTAAATCATTAATATCCATGATTGCCCCTACTGTTGTATGATAACGTTTTGCAATTTTCCATAAGGTATCTCCTGGTTTCACGATGTAGCCTACCATTCCTGGTTCTTCTTGCAGTTTATCAAAGTCCATAGGTTCTTCTTTAAAATCAACGATAAATGACTCTGTTAATTTATCAAAGACAATGACATTAAGAACTATGCTAGCTTTTACCTCCACCTCCTGAGTATCTAACATCATCACATTAATCTGTTCAATATCAGCAGTGACATCATAAACACTGTCTGGTTTTATGTCTTTTATTTCGATTACCTGAGTAAAAGGAACTGAGGATTGAATGGCTTGAAGAGGTTGTGTATCATCGGCTGATATATAAAGAATACTGACATCAATTACACCTTCTACTTGTAATCCATTTTCCATCATCTCGACGCCGTCAATTTTTACATTTCCACTACCATAACAAATCTGAAGCAAACGAGGACTATTATCCTCAATACGAATACGATCCGTCACACGGGCTTTATTACTGTTTCTCATTAATAGATTCTCGTACTGAGCTTCTTTATATACTGGTTTTATTTCACGTATTGGAGAGTAAACATCTTGCAGTATCTGCATCTGGGTTTCTTCATAAATCTTAATTGCTAACTCTAGAATAGCCTCTAAATCAATAATACGTTCTTCACCATCAGAATCCGGCTTTACAGAAACATTACGGCCTACGATATCAAGTGAGATATTAGGAGTCATGTCCTCAGTGCAGCCATTACAATCAATTGTACTACTAAAAGGAAGTTCGGTTTCATAATATTCCATCGGGCTATTCTCACTATCCCCCGTATATAGAATGAATACAGAGAGTTCTCCTTTGGCTAAAAACTTATCAGTTAATAACCGAACTTCCACATTTTTGAGTTCTACGTTACTGTAAAGAATCTCGGAGATACAACTCTTACCCGATGGAAGTACAATTTCATCACGGAATCGATAGTTATCCTTTTTATTTACTGCCAAGTTTGTAACATCAATTTGCTTTGTCATGGATTGAACATCTGGTTCTGCATCGACAGAGACAGCACTTTCTTCGTCATAAATATCTTCTACCGAAACACAGAGGCGTACTAATGCTTTTAAACTCAGTTTTCTGGAGTTTATAATATTTGCTGTGATATCTTCAATCTCATATTTGATCGTGCTAGTATCCTGATTACAAGAATCATTAAGGTTGATTATTTCCTCGAATGGAATCTGTCCTTGAAGGCAATGAACTGGTCGATTAGTTTCATCACTCAAATATAGCACCTGAAAACATAAGAAACCACTTGTGTAAAGCTTCCCATTATTAATCTTTTGATCATTAAATTTAATTTCACCTTGCGTCTTAATCAACTTACTAATATCCGGTTTCATATCCGGTACGTTAAAGTCATCATCAAAGGTCACTTGTAAGTTGCTCTTACATTTTAATTTGTTCATATGTATATTTTTCGTTATGAGTTCCAAGTAACTCCCTCCTTGCTAGTCTTATTCATTTTGCGTGTGTCCCACGATGTGTCTAACATAATATATGTCTATGAGTTGACCAATATGACAGATAATTTATTCTGATTAATATCTAAAGAGTTGGTCAGCACAAACCTCTGTCTATACTAGTCATTGAGAAGGGATTAATAAAATCTCATCGAAAAGAAAGAGCTTGATCGTATATATTTCGAAGTGTGGACTTGTGAGTGAAACACGTCGGAGAATATATACAATCAAGCTCTTTTTTTATTTAGTAAGAAATAGCCTTATAACTTGTCTAGCTTTGTTGAAAAAATGTTGTCAAATATGTCTGTTTCCCATATGGTCCCACTTTGAAGGCATAAAAAGCTTTTTCTGCGATTGCTAAGTCGTCAAATAATCCAAATACGGTTGGACCAGAACCAGACATTAATGAGTTTAGTGCACCGAAGGATAACATCGCTTCTTTAATTGTGATAATCTCAGGGTGGGCTTTTAGGGTTACAGTCTCTAAAATATTGCCAAGACGCGATGCAATTTCATTCATATCTTCTGCCTTTATTGCCTCTACCATTCCGTCCACATCAGGATGACTTTCTGCCTTATCTAATTCAAGATTTTCATAGACAAATTTTGTTGATACACTGACAGGAGGTTTTACAATAAGACAATGAAAATTTGGAGCAGCAGGTAATGGAGTTAATATTTCACCAATACCCTCGGAAAGAGCAGTCCCACGTAGTAAGCAATAAGGAACATCAGCACCTAGCTTTAGTCCTAACTTCATGAGCTCATCCATCGGAATGTTCATATCAAATAAAGTATTAAGTCCCCATAATGTTGCGGCCGCATCAGAACTACCTCCCGCCATTCCAGCGGCTACAGGTATTCTCTTTTCTAAGTTAATATATAAACCATCATTAATCTGATAAGTCTCTTTAAATAATTTAGCAGCAGTGTATACGATGTTATTCTCATTCGTAGGGAGATAGTGTAGGTTTGTCTTAATAACAATATCTGTGTTCGTGGTACGTTTGATTGATACTTTATCATAAAGCTTAACTGTCTGCATGATCATTCGAACGTCGTGATATCCATCTGCTCGTTTGCCAATCACATCTAGTGCTAAATTAATTTTGGCATATGCTTTTAAAGTAATAAAATCCATAGGAACTCCTTTGTTAATTTAGCTTTTACTATCTAGCTAAATGTAATCGTAACTATTTTAAGATTACATTTATTATAAAAGGCAGGCATTACATTTGCAAGTTTTACTTACGTATAGTTATAATTCTTATAGTAGATCCTCAAGCCACTCTAAAAGTTTGAACTTCACAACTACTTTTGTCTCTTTTTTGGTTACAATGGAATTATACTCATCCCTCGTAAGAAGATGTTGTAGTTGCTCCTTCGAATCCTCTGGAATAACCTGATAAGTAGTATCAACATAGCATAAAGTGGGAAAGATAATACACCACCAGTTTTGACCGATTGCATTGCCTAATTTTATACGAAGGGCATCATATTGCCCAGCTGGAAGAGTAATATCACCATAAGTTTTAATTGGGAAATAAGCTGGTCCGACACTTACATCGACATCATAGGTATAGCCAAGTTCACGCAAAGATTGAGTTGCAATATTCTCTAATTCAGTAGTATGATTCGATAATAAGAAAAGTGCTTCTTCTTTTGTATTTACATCTTTTAGATAGGACTGAAGGTAAGCAACAATGTTGTCTTTTACTTTTAATTTTGTTTCTTGATCCTCTTTCGAATCACTATTTGCAATTACATGAAGACGTAATATGCTATCTGAGATTCCAGTCTGAAGAGTAGTATCGATTGTAGTAATTGGTTTTGTTCCCATTGCAGCAACCATGATACCAGCTAAGATATATAAGGTTGCACAGAAGGTTAATGAAAATGGAATTAGGATAGTAAATAAAATTTTTTTCGGTGAGTTGGCAGATTGAAAAAGTTTATAATAAAAATCCTTCATATTTTTCATATTGGAGCTCCTTTATGTATTTGTTAATTATAGTATTGTCAAATATATTAGGGGTATACAACACCAAACATGCCTTTTCGCAATTTGAGTTGAATAATTAACCAATAAAGTGTAAAATGAATAAAGTATATCAAAACGATTTTCTTAGGAATGACAGAAAGGATGTAAACATGGATAAGAAAACAATTGCAGTGCTGTTTGGAGGAAGTTCATCAGAGCATGAGGTATCCTGTGTTTCCGCCACAACAGTAATTAAAAATATAAACCAAGAGTATTATAATATTGTTCTGATTGGAATTACAAAAGAAGGAAAATGGTTATTAGTTCCAAACATAGAGTCGATTGAGAATGATACTTGGAGAACCGTTGGAGTGAATGCTGTAATTTCTCCAGATAGAGAACAAAAGGCAGTATTAATTATTGAAGGTAATAAGGTGACACAACGTAAATTAGATGTTGTATTTCCAGTATTACATGGATTAAATGGTGAGGATGGAACCGTACAGGGCTTACTTGAACTTTCTGGAATTCCTTATGTTGGTTGTGGAGTATTAGCAAGTGCGGTTTCTATGGATAAGATTTATACAAAAATAATTGTGGATGCCCTTGGAATTCGTCAGGCAAAGTATGTTGGTGTGAGTTCAAAAGAATTAAATCAGATGGAGACAGTGGTGGAACGGGTAGAAAATACACTTCCTTATCCAGTTTTTATTAAACCATCCAATGCAGGTTCTTCCAAGGGAGTTTCAAAAGCTCATAATCGTATGGAATTAGTGGAAGGATTAAAAGAAGCAGCACAGCATGATCGCAAAATTCTAGTTGAAGAAACGATTATTGGTCGTGAAATTGAGTGTGCTGTTCTTGGTGGTCATGATGTAAAAGCTTCTGGTGTTGGTGAGATTTTGTCTGCTAGTGAGTTTTATGATTATGAAGCAAAGTATCATAATGCAGCAAGCAGAACAATCATATCTCCTGAGTTAGTAGATGGTGTAGAAGCAAAAGTTCGTGAAAGTGCAGTTCGAATTTTTAAGGCAGTTGATGGATTCGGTTTAGCGAGAGTAGATTTTTTTGTAACAAAGGATACGAATGAGGTTGTATTCAACGAGATCAATACTTTACCAGGATTTACAGCAATTAGTATGTATCCTATGCTTTGGGAAGCAAAGGGAATTGCAAAACAGCAATTAGTAGAAAAGTTAATTCAATCAGCATTTACCCGTAATGCTAAGTAGGAGGAAGTAAGATGTCATGTGATTTACCAATTGGCGTATTTGATTCCGGTGTTGGCGGTTTAACAGTCGCAAAAGAGATTATGAAGCAATTACCAAATGAGCAAATTATTTATTTTGGTGATACTGCTCGTGTTCCTTATGGTAGTAAATCAAAAGAAATTGTCACAATGTATGTGAGACAAATTATTCGTTTTCTGTTAACAAAGAATGTAAAGGCGATTGTAATTGCATGTAATACTGCAACTGCATTTGCTTTAGATACAGTAAAACAAGAGTATGACATTCCAATCATAGGTGTTGTAAAACCAGGAGCAAAAACAGCAGCGGAAACAACAAAGAATGGTAATATCGGAGTGATAGGAACAGAGGGTACAATACGAAGTGGGATTTATAATGAATTTTTAGGTAGTGTAAGTGAAAACTTGCATGTTTTTGGGAAAGCATGTCCATTATTTGTTCCCTTAGTAGAAGAGGGATGGATTGATGATCCTGTTACCCGTGAAGTGGCCACTCGTTATATTAGCGAATTACTTAGTAGGGATATTGATACGTTAGTATTAGGGTGTACCCATTACCCTTTACTTCGTGATACGATTCAGGGTGTAGTAGGAAGTGAAGTTACATTAGTTAATCCAGCTTATGAGACTGCGCGTACGCTTCGAACTGGACTAATCAATAAAGGTTTGACTTGTGAGAATAAGAGAAGTGCAGAGCATATCTTTTATGTAAGTGATGGTGCTGAGAAATTCCGTGATTTTGCGAATACCATTCTTCCGTGTGAGATTATTGAAACAAAGGATGTTAATGTTAAGACTTTTGATTAGAAAGGTTAGGATTAGATGACGAAAGATGTTCTTGTTAGTATCGCTGGTTTGCAATATGAAAACGAAAGCGACGGAACAATTGAATTAATAAGTATAGGAAAATATCACTTCAAAAATGGAAAGCATTACGTTACGTATGAGGAACTACTAGAGGATAAAGAGGATAATTCTACAGAGACGGTAAAGTGTACCTTAAAGCTATCGGAAAAGCAAATTGAAGTAATCAAATCTGGGCCAGCAGCAGTGCATATGATTTTTGAAATAGATCAAAATCATATGACTTACTATTCAACGCCATTTGGTGATCTGATGATCGGAATCACAACGAATTCAATTAAGCTTGTTGAAACGGAAGATGTAATTGATGTAGAATTGACCTATGCATTGGATATGAATTATCAGTTTGTTTCTGACTGCAAATTATCAATCAAAGTGAAGGCTAAGTAAACAAGCAGGGGCTGTTGCATTATGCAACAACCCCTGCTTTATATATAAGGAAATTCATCTGAATTTCCTTATATATAAAAAAAGCGTCCAAAAGGATGGACGCTATGATGCACACAAGCGCGATAGGAAGATGTCGCTTACGCGACCGCGCGTGGCGCGAGTGTTTTGCAAGCAAAACACTTTTTTTCTATATTATTTCGCTCTGGAAACTTTGTCCTTCATTCGTGCTAAGAATTTCTTCTTGACTGGTCTTTGCTCTAAGCCACCACGAAGACCTTTAACATCAATTACATAGATACCATTAATTACTGCTTTAACTTCTTTTTTTACAGGAACTAGGTCGAAGATTTTCTCATCACACATTAATGTAGCAACTTTAGGTCCAATTTTTGCTTTAATTACAGGAACCTTAGTTCTGCGCAAATATTTTGGTGTTTGGTCAATTACGATTTGAGGAAATCCAGCCTCTGTAATTTTCATGCGTTTTTTATCGATAACTAAAATTGAAAATGTCTGAGCACTAGCTCGGATATCAGCTTGAGATGCTTCTTGCTTCTTCTGCATCTTTCTACCATATATGATTAACGCAACAAATACTGCTATCAGTATCAATAAAATAATCATTAAAACTATCTGCCATGTTGACATATCATTACCTCCTTCCGCTATGTAATCATAATTAGTAACGGATATTATTTTAACATTAATTCTATAAAAAGAAAATAGGGAATACAAAATTTTTACACAGCTAACGTTAACTATTTTTTCGTAATAAGATTCTTATCTTTTTCTAGCATTTCTGAAATAACACTACGTACATGTGCTCCTAAATGCTTTTTCGTTTCCTTATCAACTTCATTCGGATATATTGGTTTACCATAATGTATTATAACGGTTGCTTTTTTTACCCAAGGGGCTTGGCGTTCAAAGACAGCATCCGAGTTGGTTATGGCAACGGGGATAATTGCGCACCCTGTTTTCTCAGCCATTTTTAGACTTCCCTCTTTAAATGGAAGCATCTCTTCGCCTTGACTTCGTGTGCCTTCTGGCATGATAAACATAGAGTAGCCTTCTTTCATGTACTCTATACCTTGAAGTATTGTTTTGAGTCCAGCCTTTAAATCATCTCGGTCTAAGAATAAGCAATTTAAGTTTCTCATCCACCAGCTCATTAATGGGATTTTTGCAATGTCCTTTTTTGCTACAAAGCCTGTTAGTGTTGGAAGTGTGACATAGCCGACAGGAATATCAGCAAATCCACGATGGTTCGCTGCGTAAAGTACGGCTTCATCCTTTGGTACATTCTCCAGCCCTAATACAATTCGTTTCGTACCTGAGAAGAGCAAAACAAAACGAAAACATATTGCTGCAAGTTTCTGAGAAAAGGCTACTTTTGCATGGCGGCTAAACAAACCAATAATTAATGAAATTAGATAAATTGGTAGAGAAATGATTAAAAATAAAGTTAGTGATAGGAAGACACCAATTGTTCTCATATAAATTAAACCTTTCTTTACTTTAGGTATTTTCTGCTTATCGCGTTAAATAGTATACCATATTTACTAGGAAACAACAACAAAATTGCTTACCTTCCGTTCGTACTTATAGAAAAGCAATAGCTTTTGTCATAATATAGTGAATTAGTGATGGTAATTTCATAGAAAATAAGTAGAGGACTTGCTAATATATGTATAAAAAGCACTTCATAGGAAAGAATATACTCGAGGCATAGATTTGGCTTTAATATTCTAACCTAGAAAGGTAGGGGTGCAAACAGTGAGTAAACAAAAGTTAAGTGATCTGGCAAAGAAAAAGGGCATATATGCTGTACTTTTGGTGGGAGTGTTTGTAGTAGTAGCTGTTGTCATGGTTATGCTGACTAATAATGCTGGAAAGACCAATGATGAAAATCAAATTGATTTAAATGAGTTACCACTAAATTCAGCTCAGCAAAATGATATTAATAACGATAGCACATATGCAGACGAAGATCTTCAGACTCCTGATACAGCAGATAATAACAGTCAAAATGATACGGATTATATTGCTGGACAAGATGCAGAAGATCCTAATGTGGATACGACACCTGTTGTTGAAGTTACGCCAGAACCTACAACAGAGACTGTCGATGTAGCTGAAACAAATGAGGCTGGTACAACACAAGAAGAAGCAAACGAAACAACAAAACCAGTAATGCAAACAAACACAGAAAATTTAACCTTTAATAAAGAAGATGGATTAGAGTGGCCAGTCAAAGGTAATATCATATTACCATATTGTATTGATAAAACTACGTATTATTTAACTTTAAAACAATACATGACAAATCCAGCCATCTTAATTGCTAGTGAGATTGGAACAGAGGTTAAAGCAAGTGCAAAAGGCATTGTAACGGAAATTGTCAACGATGCTAGAACAGGTAATACCTTAACAATGGATATTGGTAGTGGTTATAAATTAGTGTATGGACAGCTTGAAAATGTAAAATGTAAGGTTGGAGATACAATCAAGGCCGGTGCAACCATCGGAACGATAAGTAAAACTACAAAATATTTTGTTGTAGAAGGACCTCATTTATTCTTCCAGGTTTATGATGGAGAATCAACTGTAAATCCAATGACACTGTTAAAAGCTGAATAAAAAATTGAAGCCTCTGGAGTTTATATTAACTAGAGGCTTTTTTATTGAATGGGGCTGTCGCACTAAGGGCAGTATGAATAAAGAATGAAGGGCGATGGTATCAATAATAAAAACGTCCAAAAGGAAGGACGCTATGATGCACACAAGCGCGATAGGAAGATGTCACTTATGCGACCGCGCTTGGCGCGAGTGTTTTGCAAGCAAAACACTTTCTTATTTATTATAAAAGAAACATTTTTTTTGTAACAAATTCTTATTTCGTACATATGATATGTTATGGAAGTTAAAACGGCACATGAATTGAGAATTTATTACATAGTAAACATGATAAGTGTTTTACTCAGAGCAAAGACTCAGTGACTTACTACATAAGTCTTTGCAAAAATTAGCGGCCGGTATATCTTCCTACGATTTTTTCTAAGGTTTTTCGTCGAATGAACTGCTTTAGCGGCTGCTTGACATAAATTAATGTATCATCTCTTTCGATGAGCATAGAGTGACATCAAGGGGCTGTTGCAAAATATAATTGTTTTGATGAAAGGTTTCCAACCGATTGTTTGGTTCTTTTATCAATCAATTCTATTTTACAACAGCCCCTTGATGTTTTTCTATTTAAGTAAATATAACATTAAAATGTAATGTGATACACTTCCACCAATACAAAACAGATGAAAGATATCATGTGAGGTGAAGTTTTTGTGATTTTTATTGAACAGTGGTACTTTAAGAGCATAGATAACACCACCAACCGTATAAATGACACCACCGATGAATAACCAAGCAAAAGCTGGTGTTGAAAGTAAACTCTTAATCTGCCCGTAAGAGAAGATGCAACTCCATCCCATCGCTATATAGATAACCGAATTCAGCCACTTAGGTGCATTAATAAAGAAAAGTGCTTGTAAGATACCGAGTAGTGCTAGTGACCAAATGACTGTAAATAAAATAATTCCTGCGCGATTACTTAAACCAAGTAAGCAAATTGGAGAGTAGGAGCCTGCTATTAACACATAAATCATCATATGGTCAATTTTTTTAAGTTTAGTATTGATCTGGTCAGAGATATCAAATGAGTGATAGGTAGCACTTGCAGAGTAAAGAAGAATAACACCTAGCATAAATAATAACATTGATATTAGACCCAACGTTTTATGTTTTTGATATCCTAAAAACAGTAATGGAGGTGTCGCAAGTACTGCAATCATTGCAAAAACTAAATGTGAAATTGCACTAAATGGATCTTTGAACTTAAACTTTCCAGTTGATAAATGTTGTTTCATAAGCGCGATCATACCATGCCTTCTTTCTTTTATAGTTTTAAATGTTTTAAAAAACATCATACATAGTGAACATAAATATTATATGTAGTTATCGAAACTATATCCGTGGTATTATGATACTATATTTAAATCGTAAAATCAATACAAAAAAAGTAAATTTTTTTTTGATTTTATAACAGCAAAATACATGATATAATAAGAAGAGTGGATAAAAAGTGAATTAATAATGAGGTGTAAATGAATGGATCTTAAAGTTGGGGACATCATTAAAATGAAAAAGCCACATCCTTGTGGAAGTAGTGAATGGGAAATACTACGTGTAGGTATCGATTTCCGTTTACGGTGCTTGGGCTGTAACCATCAAGTTATGCTTCCTCGTAAGCAGGTTGAAAAAGGAGTTCGCTCTGTAAGAGGAGCATCAAGCAAAGAATCATAAATTAATAGAGAAGGTGCTGTTGTAGAAGTTGAATTCTCTACAACAGCACCTTTTTTTGTAAAAGGAAAGTTCTTCGAACTTCCCTTTTCATGTAGGCTTATCTTTTCTTGGAAGAATGATAACAAACGTTGAACCACCCAAAGCAGTATCCATAACCCTTATTGTCCCATGATGTAAGTTAATTAGTTCCTTTGCAATGCTAAGGCCCAAACCAAAATGAGATTTATCTTTTCTGGACTTATCTACTCGATAAAATCGATCGAAAATTCGATCCTTATCTTCATCTGGGATACCAATGCCATGATCAACTACGAATATAGATAAAGATTTTTTTTCTATTCGAACGGAAAGCTCAATGATGGAATCAACTGCAGAGTAACAGATTGCATTATCAAGCAGTATTGTGAGTATTTGGAGGAGTCGATCATAATCACCTTGGATAATAGGTAATGATGTTTCGGGTAAATCAAGCTTTATTTGTATATTCTTCTCCTTTGCCTTTGGAGCCGAGTTTTCATATGAGTTTAATAAAAGGGTATCGACATTAATATCGATTTTTTGTAGATTCCATGTATTTGCATCTCCAGAAGCAAGTAAGAGTAAATCATTGATCAAACGAGACATGCGTTTACATTCAGCTTCGATTACACGTTCACTATTTTGATAGTCTTCTTGACCTGACTTTTGAAGAGAATTATTTGCTCGAATGACTGCAAGTGGCGAACGTAATTCGTGGGATGCAGCAGCGATAAACTGGTTTTGTCTCTGTTGGTTTTCCTCTACTGGTTGCAACGAACGATTGACAAGTTTTCGGATTAAGAAGAATAAAGCAATGACTCCTAAGATATTGAGCAAGATAAGGACAATACGCTGGGTAATTATATCCTGTGTATTTGCATTAATATATTGAAGAATACAAAAGGAGCAGTAGCCCCCTTTTTTTGCAATAACTACTGCAGAACCATAATATTTATCAGAATGTTGACCTTTAATCGTATAGGTTTTAGTTTTTATATAATCTGTAGATACTGGTCTCGAGCTGAGAGAAATTCCGTCTTCTTTTGCAAGTTTAGAAACTTGCTCGATAAGTACAGAGCGGGGTGTTTTGGTGGAATATGCACCCGGAAAGAAGAGAGGAGTACCATTATCAATAATCTGAATCATCAGACTATTATTTACTTCCAAATTAGAGAGCCAAGAGTCTGAGATTATGGAGTTGTTTTGCAATTTATCCTGTACTAAGAAAACGTGGTTGGTGAATTGCTCATATTGAAGTCGAATCTCTTGATAGTTAAGGAATAGAGCTAAAATTATGAAAACAACAGTTAAAATTAATCCTGCTATTATAGTATATATTTTAATTAGATGTATGCGTAAATGTTGTAACATATAATTCTCCCAACTTGTGGATTTTTAGTAATTTAAGTGGTATCCTATTCCATGAACAGTTTTCACTGATACTTTGCTTTGTAATGATTTTAAATGTCGTCGAAGAAAATATATGTACGTATCAAGACTCCCTTCATCTACATCAGCTTCTTCCCCCCAAACACGTAATATAATTTGCTCTCTTGTTAAAGTTTGATTTTGATTCATGATTAGATACTCTAATAAGAAGGATTCTTTCTTTGAAATCTGTATGGACTGGTTGTTACAGCTTAATGTAAAGTCGAAGGGATTTAGTTTAAGATCTCCAAATATAATACAATCTCTAGGTTCGAACGCTTGTGGCCGTCGTAAAAGAGCACGTATTCTAGCTTTTAACTCAGTTACTTCAAAAGGTTTTACAACATAATCATCTGCACCTGAATCTAATCCATTGATACGGTCATTAAGACCATCTAGCGCAGTTACCATAATAACAGGCATATGGATATTATTGGAGCGAAGTTTTGACAATACCTCAATTCCATCTTGCCCAGGTAACATACGATCAAGAATCATTAGATCATAGGAGTATAAAGAGAGATAGGATAATGCATCTTCTCCATCGTAGCAAGTCGTTATCTGATATCCATCCTGTAATAGACTCTGTTTGGTAGCATTACATAAATCAACATCATCTTCAACAATCAAAATATGCATACATATACCTCCGACTTTTCTTTGCGTATTTATTAGGTGTGTAATTTACAAATCCGTTCTCTCTAGTGTATTTTCATTATAATTGATTGATATAATTTGTCAATGATGGATAAAATTCACTTATTAGCAGGATGGATAAATTTGATCTAATAATTATTTTTGAGATTTTTTTAAGAATTAATTTATATAATATGTATTGTTCAAACGTATAGTTTGAATTAGGAATTAAAGAATGACAAAGGAGAAAAGAGTAAAACGGAATATGTTAGCGGTATCTAATGGATCTTTGGAACGTTAATTGATATTTACTAAGAGGTGAAAGTTATGAAAATTAGTAACAAAAAAAGAGATGCTATGTTTGGTAGATTAATGATTGCTCCGAGTTTAATCGGTGTAAGTATC
The DNA here is from genome assembly GCA_023439125.1 of Bacillota bacterium. Taxonomy (GTDB): domain Bacteria; phylum Bacillota; class Clostridia; order Lachnospirales; family Lachnospiraceae; genus Lachnoclostridium. Next base: position 169,563 of record JAEXOU010000006.1, read on the forward strand.
TTCGTGTTAATCCCTTTTGGAGATGTAATTCGACGTTCCTTTTCACAAGCAATGAGCAGGGACTTTGTTGGCGTTGCTAATTTTCAAAGTGTTTTTACAAGTAAAGCCTTTCAATTGGCAGCAAAGAATACATTCAAATTTTTAGTAGTCTGTATTCCTCTACTATTAATTACTTCATTACTTGTTTCTCTTTTATTATGTTCTATTAAGAAGTTTCGAGAATTCGTAAAAAGCGTATTATTACTTCCAATGGCAATACCTGCGGCTTCCGTCGTGTTATTATGGCAAATGCTATTTCATCAACAGGGACTATTAAATGGTGTTTTGAATGCATTGTCAATTGAGCCGAAAAATTGGTTAAATTCAAGTCAAGCTTTTGGTGTTCTTGTACTTACATATATATGGAAGAATATAGGTTATGACATGGTGCTTTGGATCGCAGGTTTAAATAGTATTCCAACTGAGCTTTATGAAGCAGCTTCTATCGATGGAGCGAATGTTTGGAAAAAATTTTATTATATAACTATGCCACAACTAAAATCAACAATTTTTGTTGTAACGGTACTCTCCATGATCAATTCCTTCAAGGTATTTCGAGAGGCATATTTGATTTCTGGAAACTATCCACATGAGAGTATCTATATGCTACAAAATCTGTTTAATAACTGGTTTACTGCACTTGATATACAGAAAATGAGCGCGGCAGCAGTTGTTATAGCAGTTGTTATCCTATTATTTATTGTTATTTTGAATAGATTAACAAAAGAGGAGTAAGGAGGAGTATATGAAAAGAAAAGTAATACAAGCAGTTCGTTATTTGCTCCTCCTTATCCCTGTACTCTTCATCCTAATCCCAGTTTGGATGATGATTACCGGAACTTTTATGAGTGAAGCTGAGGTAAAGGATAAGTTAGGAGCAGTGTTAGTTGGCTCTCAAAAAAGTGTCAGTTGGACGATTTTACCTGATTATCCCACATTCAAATCTTACATTGAGTTACTGTTTGACTCACCAAAGTTTTTCGTAATGTTTTGGAATTCATTCAAGCAAGTAATTTTAATTTTAATAGGTCAGTTATTGATTAGCGTTCTGGCTGCTTGGGGATTTGCACGGTACGAGTTTAAAGGGAAAAAGCCTTTGTTTTTTTTATATATTATTTTAATGATAATGCCGTTTCAAGTTACGATGGTATCGAGTTACCTTGTATTAGATAAATTTCATTTTTTGAATACTCATTATTCGATTATATTTCCAGGGATTTTTTCAACATTCCCTATCTTCATTATGACTAAATTTTTTAAGTCAATCCCAGAGGAATTACTTGAATCAGCAAAGCTAGATGGAGCAGGACGCTGGAAAATACTACTTCATATTGGAATACCTCTTGGAAGTAACGGAATCATATCTATTATCGTTTTATCATTTTTAGAGTATTGGAATGCGATAGAGCAACCATTAACTTTTTTAAGAGAAAAGACATATTGGCCATTATCCCTTTACCTACCAGAGATTTCTGCCAGTAATATTGGGGTGGCATTTATTGCCTCAGTTGTTATGATGGTCCCATCAGTATGTATTTTTTTACGAGGACAGACTTATTTAGAACAAGGAATTGTTGCTTCAGGTATTAAGCAGTAAGGAGGATGTAAAGTGGAAAAGGATGAAAAGAAAAGGAAGAGAATTCAAAAGGTAACACAGAAAGTTCTAGTAGTATTTCTTATTACTATGATAGTGTTAACCATGATATCGAAGGTGGCAAATAGTATTACAGTTCCGACTGCTACAGTAAATAGAGTATCCAGTGGAAAAATCATCTACGAAATTGCAGGTCAAGGCGAATTGATAGCAAGTGATAGTCAAAAAATTGATATTCCTGTTGGGCTGCAAGTGAATAAGGTACTTGTTAAGAACGGGAAACAAATTGTAGCAGGAGATGCCTTAGTAGAATACGATATTAGCTCAATTGAAGATGTAATTACAGATCAATACGAGCAATTACTTACAGCAGAACAAAATTACCAATTAAGAGAAATGGAATACGAGGATACTTTAGAGAAAACAGAGTTAACCCAAGCCCAAAAAATCGCACGACAGGCCCAAGAAGATTTAGATGAAGCTGAAAATGACCTGGTGAAAGCTCAGAAACGTTATGATGATAAAATGAGTAAATTAACTTCTCAATTAGAGGACAATCAACGCAAGGACTATGAGACTGCTACAAAAAACAAGGATAAAGCAAGTGATGCGTATGAAGAGGCAAAAGATGATTATGAGAAAGAAGTAGAAAAAGCAGAAGAAACATTACAGGACGTAGCAACGAATCATGGGAATGCAGTTCGTGATGCACAAAGAGAATATGATAGTGCAAAACTAGATTATGATGATTACTGTAAGGACTTTAATCGAGTTAATCAAGCATTTCTTACATATGTTGATATCGTTTTGGAAAAAGGAATGGATACTGATCAGTCATTACAAAAGGCATTGTTAGTGGAATACTTTGGTCAGAGTATCTATGATATGATGTACTTCAATAATATTAATGATTTAAGCACTTATGAACGAATTCTTCCAGAATACAACAAGATAGTAACTGTGCTCTTTGAATATCAAAATGCTGTTGCTACGAAATATAATGCAAATACGACACAAGCTTCTGATCAGGCTGACCAACAGATTTTAATGATTCGAGAGAAACTTTATGAATTAGTCGTGAAACCATTTGAAGTGAGTCCAGTTTTGAGCCATGATAAGGAATTAAAAGTTACAGTTGCAAAAGAAACATTAGACCAGCTTAATGCAGATTATGAGAAGGTTATAAATGATGCAAGAGATATTTACGATGAGACGATAGCGAAACTTGATAAGGAACTTAATACGATTAAGGAGAATTATGAAGCTGCAGTAGAAGCATATAATGATATTATGAAAAAAGTATATGAGGATACAGATGGAGAAGAGAATTTAGCAGTTTCGTTAGAAAATGCGAAAGATAAGGCAGATATGGCTCGGGAAAGTTATGACAATGCAATTGCAGCCTTGTCCCGGGAAGAAATAGTAAGTATGAATAAGAATTCTCTCTTATCACTTTCAGAGCATTCACTCAATGCAGCATTGAATGAAATCTCAATGATTGAAGATAACATCTTAAAGTTACAAGAATTGAAAGATCAGGGGGGAATCCAAACAGCATTAATCGATGGAACGATTACAGAATTAACAGTTTCTAATTATTCGATCACAACAAGCCAAGATCGGATTATTGTTGCATCCAATGACTGTTATTTTTATGGGACTTTCTTGAAAGATTACTTAAATTATGTGGAGCTTGGAGATGAGATAGAATTAGGGCTCAATGGTATAAAAAATAAAATAACAATCGAGGTTACCAACGTATATATGGATCCTGTTAACAATTCCAATGCACATCTGGAAGCAAAATTACCAAGTGGAAAATATATAGTTGGTACAGAAGGTACATTTTTTTATGAAAAATCAGGAGAGCGTTCAGATAAATGTGTTGACATAACGGCAATTCGTGAACAGAACAACGAGTATTATGTACTTATTCCACAAGAGGAAAATAGTATCCTTGGTAATATAACGAAGGCATATCCTGTAAGTGTGAGAATTATTAACAAAGATTCGAAAATCGCAATTATAGAGGGACCAATTTCCAGTGGAGATCTTGTAATTACAGGAAGTAGTAGGATTATCAAAGCAGGCGATGTTATTCGAGTCGAAAACTAATAACAGGATAAAAGTATGAGATATCGTGGTAAGAGAGGGGTGATATTGATTAAAAAGATAAATATAGTACGGGCTCTTTTAATATTAGCTATGGCTTTACTCAATATCCTGCTTATCTTCCAGGTTCGAGAAATGAAAGAAAAGTATACTTGTGTTAGTGTCCGTCTTGCTACAGATGTTGCAAAAAAACAGTTATGTAAATACCTAGAGAAAGAAGAAACAAAGTTATGCAAGATTGAGAATGTTACAGCATTTTCCCAAGCAAAGGTTTTATTAAAGGGGAAGGACTTAGGAAGACAGTTGCACATAGATGCATATTGTGTCTATGGTAAGGTTGAGGATGTTTTACCATTATCACTTGTTGCAGGTAATTTATTAATTAGAGAAGATACCAATGGTTGTATCTTAACAAAAGATGCCGCTTATGAGCTATTTGGAACGATCGATGCCATTGGATTAGAAGTAATAATTAATAATCGTACCTATGTAGTACGGGGAGTCATTTCTTCGAATGTTGAAGCTGTTTTATATGAAGCAAGGTTTGATGAAGACACGTTTCAGTGTTTGGAATTTCAGATTAGTGATGAAAATGGGGAGTATTACGCGAAGCAATTTCTAAGCATTTATGGACTTTTCGAGGATTCTATCATTGGTGAGAACTATTTAGTTAAAATTGCTCAAAACTTATGTTTGTTTCCTTTTCTTATCTTTATGATATATTTTATAATCTTTATGGACGTGAAGGCAAAACAATATAAGATAAGTAAAGGATTCCGTATTGGATTTTTAGCAATTAACTTAGTACTTATTATTGTGTTAGGAAAGCAAATCGGATATTTTCCAAAACGTTGGATACCATCGAAATGGTCAGATTTTAGTCATTACGGTTATATGATAGAAGATCTAAAACAACAATTAAAATTACTAATATTTGCGAAACCATTTGCAAAGGAAGTTGCATTACGAATTGATCTTGTGAAAACAGCTGTATTATTTGTAGGTGCTGTTTTTGGACTTTGTTATATCTTGCGTAATTTAAATGAATGGGTTAGCAAGGCAATTGATAAGTATTTTGAAGGTCTAGTGATAACTCAACAGAAATTATTAGAAGAAGAAATTGATGAAAATGAAATAAAAGAAATAGAAGAATTAGAAGCGTGTACTGAAGATACATCTGATTATAAATCTGAAGAAAGAACAGAAGAAATAATCGAAGAAAGAACCGAAAAAAGAACGGAAGAAAAAATCGAAGAAAAAACGGAAGAAAGAATTGAAGAAAAAACCGAAGAAAGAACCGAAGAAAGAATGGAAGAAAGAATCGAAGAAAAAACCGAAAAAAGAACGGAAGAAAAAATCGAAGAAATATTGGAAGAGATCATAAGAAAAACGGACGATGTATCAGAGTAATAATAAGGGCTATGTATGGATGATTTTATGTCATTTATACATAGCCCAGTTTCTTTATCTATGAGACGAAGTGTGTACGAGTAAAATTATAGAAAAGTACGTTTGAGACCCTAATCCTATAATCTTATTTAACAGCCTGTAAGCCAGCTAATAGATATATGAAAGGTGAATTCCAGTAAATCGTTATCTCGTTGCATGAATAGCTCTGAGAATTATCCGCATAGCATTTTGCAGCTGGCTTATCAGCAAGTACATTCTTTGCATATGGATCTTCAAGATTGGAATTAGCGCCGCCTACTAACATGCCCTTCATGGTCTGTTCAAGAGCCTGGGATGGTCTATGATGTGTATGCTCTGGTGAAAGAGTGCCATATCCTGTAACGAAGCAGTAGGATGTAGAGTTCGCACCAAGTAGGTAATCTAACTGTTTCTTTGCATAATTAGTATCTTTGCCAAAAACTTTATTCGCCATTAAAATTGCCATTCCATTATTGGCTAGTGACATATTGCTTCCCCATGGATAGGTTTCACCTATTGAGGAGAAGTAGCCATCATTCTTAATATTTTGTTCGATTAAAGAAAGGTAAGCATTAAATTTATCGCTTACTTTACTTGTTAAATTAGAATCTTGTTTCTCTGAGGTCAGATATGCATAACAACCATAAATATCTACTGCCTGCCATCCAAGTCCACTCTCGAGAGAATTAATATCAAGCGAACTTAATTTATTGTTATAGGAAACATCACCAGTTGTTTTATACAGTTCACAAAGTGCCCAGAAATATTCATCAGAGTCATTGGTATCAGGGTACTCACCTGTTAAAACATCACTTGGGTTTTTAAAGCCACCACTATTATCTTTATTGTTTTCTACATAAGCTAGAGCATTTTTTGCTGCATTGAGACATGTCTTTGCAAAAGCAGCATCTTGCTTTTCATAAATTCTTGCAGCCATTGCCATAACAGCAGCAAAATCAGATGTTGCACAGTTGGAAATAGGCATAACATAAAGTTCATCTGTTATTGTATCAGGCATTACTGTGCCCTCAAAATTTAAACCTGTTACTTTATGGTATACACCACCTGAGTTTTTGTCCTGCATCTTAAGCATCCATTCAAGCTCGTATCTAGCCTCATCAAGTACATCTGGAATACCATTACCACTCTCTGGAATACCAACACTATCAGTAAATTGTGTACCATAATCCTCATAAGCAAGCAGTAAATCGGCTATAGCCTTTGCACCTGCAACTACATATCGTCCGTAATCTCCAGCATCATGCCATCCACCTGAAACATCTATAGTTTTATTTGTGCCATAAATTGTTGCTGTCTGTGTATGACAATCTTCATGAGCAAAGTTATCTGCATATTCCTTTGTAAGTTCACTTCCGCAGCGCTGCAAATACAGCATTTTAATTGAACTAGCGAAAATATCAGAATAAACATCATCTGCAATTACAAATTCATATGATTCCCCACTATTTTTAGCTATTACTTTATATGTACCTGGCTTATTCACACTGGAAAAATCCGCGTAAGCCACAGTTTCACCAGCACTTGGTGTTTGAACGGAACCGGATAAGTTACCAGAAAATACGATATCTCCTGTAGATACATTGATCACGTCAAAGTTAGTATCAAGACTACTGTCACGGAATACGGCTATTTTTTTATCATTTACTTTATAACCGATCTGATTCACATTGATGGCTGGTCCTTGATCACCAGAATTAGAAGTATCAGCATTGGAATCATCCAGTACAATCAGTTCGACGTTATCAATTACAATTGTATGAGAAGCAAGTGCTCCATCCTGCTCGTGTAAGCCTAAGTTAAAACATAATCTTGGGGCAGGATCACTCGATTCCTCCATAATAAAAGTAAATTCGTAATGTTTTAATTCTGATGTTACAGACAAGTCTTCCTGACCTGCATAAGCATGATAATCTCCACCATTTATCTGGATACGCCAATCGATTAATCGATCCACACTTGATGATATGTCAAACGACATTTTGTATTCAGCGTTCTGAAGTACCTCAAATCCATCGCAATAAACTTGTACAGCGTGTTTTACGGAACCAGTATTAGATATCGTCACAATAAGTTGGCCATCTGTAATAGCTGTTGTACCCTCACCACCAGATTCTTTGTAAACTCCCCATTGACCATTAACTTCATTAAAATAACCACCAGGAATCAAGTTCCCTTTTAGTTCCTCTTCGGAAAGCTCAACCGTTTCTTCTTGATCAGTAGGCTGAGCCTCTTCGGTAGGCTGAATCTCTGTAGTTGGCTGAGCTTCTTCGGTAGGTTGAACCTGATCAACAGACCGTTCTTTTAAAGTTTCCTCTTTTTTGTTACTACAGGCCGCTATTGAAAAAGCCAGACTTGTAACTAGTAACATTGCTAAAAATTTTCTCATCTTAATCCTCCCTAATAACAGTGTAAGATTTATAACTGGTGTAAAATTCTATAATATAATCACCTTATATCGTCCAGAGTATCTTTGTCAAGATAATAATGGAATTTATAGAATAAAATGGGTAGAACATATTACCTATAAAAAACTATTATAGTATTTTGTAATTCACATGGTAACTAGACAGAAATATGGAAAAAAATGTTTGTGGAGAACTTGAAATGTGATATTATGGAAATTATAAAACGATGCAAGGATTTTACGTTTATAATCGTATTACTTAAGTAAGGAGGGGTGAAACTTGAGCAAAATGTCTTCGAATGCCTGCGATAAGGCATTAATTGCTATGAAGAAATACTCGGCAGAGGTATACCGTATTTGTTACTTTTATTTAAGAAATAAAGCAGAGGCGGAGGATGCTTTTCAAGATGTTTTTTTGAAGTTTATGCAGGTTAATCAAGAGTTTGAAAATGATGAGCATGAAAAAGCATGGATCTGTAGGGTAACAATTAATAGATGCAAAGATATTATAAAGAGTTTTCGTTACAAGTTTGTTAGTTTAGATAGTATACCAGAACTTACTTATGAGAATGAAAAGGATAGTGCACTTTTTAGTACAATTTTGGAGCTTCCTCCTAAGTATAAGGCAGTAATATATCTACATTATTATGAAGGATATAAAGCCTCACAAATAGCTAATATTTTGAAATCTAGTGAGAATACAGTGTACTCACAGTTATCTAGGGCAAGGATATTGCTAAAGGAAAGGTTAGGTGAGGATTATGAGTATTAGGTCTGTACTTGAGAATATACAACCTGATGAAAATCTAATTAAGAATACTGAAATGTTATTAAAAAGTAAGGACTCACAGAAAAAATTCCATCTAAATAAATTATTGATAGCAGCCTGTTTATCAATTATTTTAGTTACACTTACGTTTTCCACCTATAGATATAATCAACCTGTGGCATATATTTGCATTGACGTGAATCCAAGCCTTGAGTTGGTACTGAATAAGTTTGATCGGGTTATTGATGTAGTCTATTTTAATGATGAGGCGAAGAATCTAGTATCAATAAAAGAGATACATTCTCTTAAACCAGCTGAGGCAATTAATCTAATATTGGATAAGGTTAGTAGTAGAGGTTATTTATCTAGCAGTTCGGATTCTGTTGTTTCAATTGCAATGTATAGTAATAATGTAGATAGATCAATACAACTAATGGAAGAGAGTATTAAGGATGTTGATTATAATTTTAAATCAATCAACATTGTTTCCTATACAGTTTCAACAGACTTAAAGAAGGAAGCTGACTCACTTTCAATAAGTTTTGGAAAGCTCAATCTTATTAAAATTATACAACACTTAGATAAGTCAGTTGCAGTAGAAGACTATAGGGATGTTTCCATAACATCTATAATGAATGATATCCTATATCTTGTTTCAGATGAGAATACTAATGTTGATGATAAAACAAAAGAAAGTATAAAAGATTATATTAATTCTATCCAAGTAAATGAGAATCGTGGTATCCACATTGGAAAAGAGTATGTACAGGATGATAACTCTGATCAGGCAGTTGATGATTCACAAAAGGTGAGTGACGAAGTTCCATCCACACAGAAATTTCAAAAAGAAGATGAGAAAATTAGTAATACCACTGAGCCTTTCGTAGTACAACAACCAGTTAAAGTTGAGAAAGAGGAATCCGAAAGTCAGGTTCAAGCGGCACAGGAATCAGCAAAAACCGAGAAAGAAAAAGCCGAATCCGAAGCTTTAGTAGCACAAGAGGCAGCAAAAGCGGAGAAAGAGAAGGTCGAATCCGAAGCTTTAGCAGCACAAGAGGCAGTAAAAGCGGAGAAAGAGAAGGCCGAATCCGAAGCTTTAGCAGCACAAGAGGCGGCAAAAGTGGAGAAAGAGAAAGCGGAAGCAGAAGCTCAAGCAGCGCAGGAGGCAGCAAAAGCGGAGAAAGAGAAGGCGGAAGCAGAAGCTCAAGCAGCACAGGAGGCAGCAAAAGCGGAAAAAGAGAAGGCGGAAGCAGAAGCCCTGGCAGCGCAGGAGGTAGCAAAAGCCGAAAAAGAGCGAGCCGAAGCAGAAAAACAATAATTTTAGGGATATGCAAGGTTAACTGTCTTTCATTCGTATTATATATGTAAGACAAATACAGGGTAAATGAAATATTTGTCTTAAATAATACGAAAAATAAGGAGGAAGTTATAATGATCAAGATGAAAGCATTTGTAGTGGCAATGGTTGCAGTAACATTGCTTGGAACAAGTGGGGATGCAAAGGCATGTACAGATACGCAAGAAAAGAAAGTATGTTTCGAAGTTGAGAAGGCAGTAGCGGAGGCAGAAGCTGCTAGTAGGGTGGCAAAAGAACAAGCAGAAGCCGCTTGTAAGGCTGCAAAAGAACAGGCAGAAGCCGCTTGTAAGGCTACAAAAGAACAAGCAAAAGCCTCAGAAGCACAGGCAACAGTTACTAGTATAGCTGCCAAGGAGCAGAATAATTTCGCCACAACTCAATTTATTTTTCCTACTCCAGTGATCCCAGTAATACCAGAGATTCCCGCTATACCAGCGATACCAGCTATTCCAGAGATTCCGGTCATACCAGAGCTTCCAGAGACACCAGTAATTCCAGAGTTTCCGGTAATTCCAGAAATTCCAGAGACACCAGTAATTCCAGTTAATCCAGTTGAACCAGAGCTTCCGAGTATATCTGATAATTTAATTAGCAGATTTGTAGACCCGAATAATGGAGACATAATTGAAACCTATGTTAATGCCCAGACGAATGAAGTTACTACAAATGTGATATGTGCAAGAAAGGATGCGGCTGATACAATTACGATCACAAGTCCATCAGGGACTGACACTACGATTACTGGAGATAGTGATACTTTTAAATGTAATGTTGGATACTATGGAAACGCTATTTCACCAGTTAATACTTCTCCTGATTACAAATCATCAATAAAAATTCAGTTACGGAATTCTTCCGTAATGACAGGCGAAATTAACAGCAACAATAAGGTACAATTTATTTCGTTGACTATAGATAAGTCTTCCAAATGGATTGTAGAAGGAACTGCATACTTAACGGTACTTATGAATGAAGACACATCTTTATCTAATATAGTAGATAACGGAAATACTATATACTATGATTCTTCAGATAGTGCAAATGGGTGGTTAGAAGGAAAGACACATACACTCAGTGGTGGTGGAAAGTTAATGCCAATTAAGTAAAAATATAAATAGAACAATTATATTAAATGCAGCTGTGGTACTGATTTTGAGTGCGCAGCTGTGTTTATGTTCAAACAAAAATTACTAGAAACCAACAGACAAAAAGCGCTTGCTTAACAATAGCTTGTATGTTATAATATCAAATTGTGATATGTATATTTAATTCCTTGCTCTTTTAAAAAAAGGGCCAGAGACCAAAAGGAGGTGCACGCAACTATGAACAAATATGAATTAGCCTTAGTTGTAAATGCAAAAATCGAGGATGACGCTAAGAACGCTACAGTTGAAACTGTAAAAGATCTTATTACAAGATTCGGCGGAACAATTACAAACGTTGATGATTGGGGTAAGAAGAGATTAGCTTATGAAATCCAGAAGATGAAAGAGGGTTATTACTATTTCATCCAATTCGATGCTGATTCTACAGCTCCAAATGAAATCGAACAAAGAGTTCGTATCATGGAAAATGTAATCAGATTTTTATGCATTAGACAGGACGCATAATTAAAGGAGGTTTTCCTTAAATGAATAAAGTCATTTTAATGGGTAGACTTACTAGAGATCCTGAGATTCGTTATTCTCAGGGAGCCAATTCTTTAGCAATTGCTAGATATTCTTTAGCTGTAAACCGTTCGTTTAAGCGCGATGGTGAACCGGATGCTGACTTTTTTAACTGTACTGCATTTGGTAAGAATGCAGAGTTTGCAGAGAAGTATTTCAAACAGGGTACGAAACTGCTTATTTCAGGACGTATTCAGAATGATAACTATACAAATAAAGAAGGTCAAAAAGTATATAGTGTGCAGATTATTGTTGATGAACAAGAGTTTGCAGAAAGTAAGGCAAGTGCTTCGGAATCAGGAAATTATCAGCCTTCCGCTAGACCAACCCCTAGTGCAGCAGCTGGTGATGGATTTATGAATATTCCAGATGGAATTGATGAGGAATTACCATTTAATTAGTACTGTTTGATAATGAAATGTAAAGTACCAGGAGCAAAACCTGGCATGATTCGGATAAGGAGGAAATAATAATGGCTTTTAATAAACAAGATAAAGGCGATAAGGGCGACGCTCCAATGAAGAGACGTATGACCCGTAGAAGAAAGAAAGTTTGTGTTTTCTGCGCAGATAAGACTAACGCAGGAATCGACTATAAGGATGTTAACAAATTAAAGAGATACGTTTCCGAAAGAGGAAAGATCCTTCCTCGTCGTATTACTGGAAACTGTGCTAAGCACCAGAGAGCTCTTACAGTAGCTATCAAACGTGCTCGTCACATCGCTTTAATGCCATACACAATGGACTAAGTCCAGTAGAATCAAGGGATTCAGTAAGCAAACAATGTATTTGATACAAGTTTGATATAATTTTAAAATAAAGCACTGTATACTAGAAATAGTATAGGGTGCTTTTGTTTTATGGCTCTTTGTCATAAAAAACACATTCATCTATTTCGTAATTCGAAGCAAAAATGGATGTGTTTTTTAGTTGTGATATATGATTATAGTTCATGAGTAAAATTAAAATTTGTGTAAAGAATGTAAAACATTCACAATTTAATATTGATAGTTGGAACAGCATGTATTACAATAAGCTCAAATCAAATCCATGGAGGATGTGCATGTTAACATATAAGGTTAGCAATATTATCTCTAATAAAGAACAAATAAAGTGCGTACTTAATGATATGTCATGGCTTAAAAATAAGCTTGATGAAATTATTACTTCGGAATTTCACTTTGTAATTTCGGATAGCTCATATTCTGATTTTAAGCAACAAGTTAATGACTATTCAAATCTTCTAGGTATTGAAGCGACTATTTCGGAGCAAACAGTTGGAAAGACATTAAGTAGTTATAGAAATGGAAAATTACATACCGTAGTTATTATTCGCCTATTCATTTTTAAAAATTTGGTTTATAGTATTGATAAGTATATACATAATAATGAAAATATCGGTAGTAATGATTCGTCAATTGGTTTTAGTACAGTATTCCATGAGATTGGCCAAGTGGTTGAAGAACAAGTCTTGAATAAGTTTGACATATCTGAAAATATGTTATGTCTTGGTAAAAGTGATGCTGAGCGGTATGGGATATTAATGGCGAAAAACAATATTAGTGAATATAATGCGGACAGATTTATGATGAAAATATCAGATGAAAACAATATACCATACAATATTACACATCAATTTGAGAAAGAAATATTAATTGATTTATTAAACGATGAGTTAAGTAATAATACAATCTCATGGATCATTAATGTAATGTATCATTTTATGAGATATATAGCGTATAATCATCACAATAAGTTATATTATAATTATGATAGTATAATTGACACAAAGAATGAAGCAAAATTCCATGGTTTATTTATATACATTGAAGGAATAATAGTTAATGGTGTAGACAAAAAAAATACAAAAGAGATCTTGCTTCAAACATATGAAACAATGATGTCAGTATATAGTAAACTTTTTTGTTAAAAATTTTTACCAACTATCAATATTCGTATTGGTAGTTTTTTATATACGAGGAAATTCCTGTGAATTTCCTTATATATAAAAAGTGCTCCACAGGATGCGCACTACGCTACGCTACAGCGTGGAGCAAAAGCTGTGCTTTGGCTTTCTAACCATAAAAAAGTAGGATGTGATACCACAGTGTCACGACTTTAACTAAGACCGTCATATAAACTTTAGTTTATTTGGTGGTCTTTTTGCTTCATGACAAGGAAAAGTTCGCGAAGCCTTCACATATAAAATTATTCACATAATTCACCTTCTTCTGGTATGTATTCACCAGTTACCTCTATTATATTGTAAAAAAGCCTTTTATGTAAACGTGAGGATTATTTTATCGATTAAATCTTATAATGATGACATGATTGTATAAAAAGTTTATAATTATGATTATGTTATATTCCTTTATTTATTCACTTGAAAAAAAGGGGTTATTTCTAAGTACATAAATTATAATGAGATTAGAGGTGAGGTAAATTGGATAACTGGACAAGCCGAATGAATGATATGATGGAGTATGTTGATACACATTTGAACGAGGACATTAAGGAAGAAGATGTTTCTCGCATTATGGGGTGTTCATATGCTGCATTTCAATCATCATTCACACAAATAACAGAACTATCATTTACAGAATATATTCGAAGAAGGAAGCTTTCTCTCGCAGCTTATGATCTCCAGAATACGGAAGAAAAGATTATAGATATAGGGATGAAGTATGGATATCAGTCTCCGGATGCTTTTTGTATTGCATTCAAACGTATGCATGGAATGACGCCATCAGATGCTCGCAAACAAGGTGTGTTGTTATCTTTTTATTGTCGCCTCCAGTTTGAAGTGAAAATTAAAGGGGTGCAGAAAATGAACTATGAGATAGTAGAAAGAGAGCCATTTAGTGTGCTTGGAATTCGAAGAACCACGCCATATGGTGGTGGTACATGGGTAATAGTCAAAAAAGATGGAAGTAATGAGGCCATGAAAGCAATTAGTGGTAAATTTTTTGATTTAGGTCTTTGCTTTGGATTCGATGAAAAAGGTGCTAATGATTACATGTGTGCTGTTGAATGGAGTGGGAAACCAGTTGGTAATTTTGATTACTATGAGTATCCTCAAGCTACTTGGCTAAGATTTCAAGTAAGTGGGTCAATTCAGCACAATGTTTTAACTTCTTTATGGAGACAGATTAATGAGGAATTCTTGCCGCAGAGTAAATATAGTAAATGTGGCCTTCCAACGATAGAAAAGTATGTAGCATGGAATGAATTAGAAGATTTTAGTAGTGTTGAAGTCTGGATTCCAGTAAAGACTAAATAGGGGGTGGATAAATGTCAGTGGAATTTGATACATATTGTGGACTTTCTTGTTCGACTTGTGAGTTGAAAGAAAAGAATCAGTGTGGTGGATGCATAGCAACCAAAGGAAATCCTTATCATGGGACTTGTGAAGTTGCAAAGTGTGCAATTTCAAAGAATCGCAGATTCTGTGGAGAATGCTCGGAAATACCTTGTGATATTCTTAAGAAGTATTCTTTTGATCTCGAACATGGTGACAATGGTGCAAGAATCGAGAATTGTCAAAAGATTAAGTTAGCATTAGTAAACGAAGCACGTAAGGGTGTTGATCCAGTCAGTGTCTGTGGCCACCATTGTGATTATTGCTTTATGGGGCAATGGTGTGGTGGTTGTCTAAGTAATTATAATTGCTGTTCTTATGCAACAATAAGTGAGGATGGCATTTGTCCAAACGTAAAATGTGCAAAGTCAAAATCATTAAAAGGTTGTTATGATTGTGATGAACTAGCATCCTGCACGAAAGGGTATTATAGTAATACGAATGAATATGTTGCCAAGGCGACTGCTTTTTTTGTAAATAAGTATGGACCAGAACGATATACAAAAGCTTTAAAGACCGCAATCGACGCAGGTGAAGACTATCCTAAGTCATTTGATGCATCAGGGAGTGTTGAGGCCGCTCTAAAATTGCTAGAGAAATATCTGATATGAGTAAAAGAAGATATGATAAAAGCAGACGAAATGATAGGCTTTGAAGAGTATGATTTATAAGTAATTAAGATTTTGGAACATTTTTAGTACAATGTGTTAAAGATTAGAAGATGAGACCATAATTTTACTAGAACTACTAGGTGGAATTATGGTCTTTTGATGAAACGAAGCTTAGAATAATTTTATCTTTTATTTATCTTGGAATAATGTTATAATTAAGTTTACAATGCAATACTTTTGGTTGTAAAAAGGAGCAGAAAAATGAAAAATAGAAGAAAGCTTTATGGACCAATGAAAGCATATTTAAGATGGCCATTATATCTTACGGCTTTACTTGTTTCGATGAATTTGTGCATATATGTAATTGATCGCAAAGCAAGTATCGTGATGGCTTGCTTTGTCCTTCTTTATTTTGTAATCGCTGTATCCTTATACTTTGTGAAACGACCAAATATCATGGGTGACATGGTACGATTTGCAACGAATTACGGACAGGTACAGAGTAAATTATTAAAAGAATTCTCTATACCTTATGCTGTGTTAGATAACACAGGAAAGATGCTATGGGCAAATGATGAATTCTGCGATGTTATAGGTGTTGAACGCAGAGCAAAGCACGCAATTACAAATATATTTCCTGAGATAACAGGCGACATTTTACCAGTAAGTGAAGTGGATGTGCAAGTACATCTTGAATTTAAAGAATCCAATTATTGTGTAGTACTGCGAAAAGTAGCTATACCAGACTTTGATGAAGATTCGTTTTATATACAAGAAGAGTTGAATGGGGATAGTGCTTATCTGATTGCGATGTATTTGCATGATGAAACAGAAATTGTTTCACTTCAAAAGGAAAATCGTGAACAGAGGATGATAGTTGGTCTTTTGTATATCGATAATTATGAAGAAGCTCTAGAAAGCATAGATGAAGTAAGACGTTCGTTGTTAACTGCTTTGGTTGATCGAAAAATAAATAAATATATGCAAAGTATAGATGCAGTAATTAAGAAACTTGAAAAAGATAAGTATATCTTTGTATTTCAAAATAAATATTTGCAACAGCTACAGAATAATAAATTTTCGATTCTCGAAGAGGTTCGCAGCGTAAATATCGGAAATGAGATGTCTGTAACAATCAGTATGGGACTCGGTGTAAATGCTGAATCATATCAAAGAGGCTATGATCTTTCGCGTGCAGCCATTGACTTAGCTCTCGGCCGAGGTGGTGATCAGGCTGTAGTTAAAGAAGGCGAAAAGATTTATTACTATGGTGGCAAGAGTATCTCTGTAGAGAAAAATACAAGAGTAAAAGCAAGAGTTAAGGCACATGCCTTGAAGGAATTCATTGAGGCGAAGGACAAGATTGTAATTATGGGACATTCCATTGGTGACGTGGATTCTTTCGGTGCGGCAATTGGTGTTTATCGTATTGCAAAGACATTGGGTAAGAAGGCTCATATTGTTGTAAATGAAGTAACAACTTCTGTACGTCCTATTTTAACAAGATTCATGAATAATCCAGACTATGAAGAGGATATGATATTAAATAGTGCTACTGCTATTGAAGTAGTTGATATGAATACATTATTGGTCGTAGTAGACGTTAATCGACCAAATTATACAGAGTGTCCGGAGTTACTAAATCTGACGAAAACAATTATTGTATTAGATCATCATCGACAAACAGGAGAAGCAGTTGAGAACGCTGTATTATCTTATATTGAACCGTATGCTTCTTCTTCATGTGAGATGGTTGCAGAAATCTTACAGTACATTGGTGATGGTTTGAAGCTTCGCCAAGTTGAAGCGGATGCAATGTACTCAGGTATCATGATTGATACTAATAACTTTTTAACAAAGACAGGTGTCCGAACTTTTGAAGCAGCAGCTTATTTAAGACGAAGTGGTGCAGATGTTACAAGAATTCGTAAATCTTTTAGAACTGACATGACTGAATATATGGCAAAGGCACAGGCAATTACTTCAACTGAAATTGTACTTGGAAAGTTTGCGTTTGCTGAATGTGCAAGTGAAGGAATCGAAAGCCCAACTGTACTTTGTGCACAGGTTGCGAATGAATTAATGAATATTAATAATATTGTAGCTTCCTTTGTATTTACTTCTTTAGGAGGGAAAATCTTTATTAGTGCACGTTCCATTGATGAACTAAATGTTCAAGTTGTAATGGAGAAAATTGGTGGCGGTGGTCATATGAGTGTAGCAGGTGCACAATTAGTTGATTGTACAGTTTTAGAAGCAATGGATAAAGTGAAGGATATATTAAACACAATGACACAGGAGGGTGACATATAATGCAGATTATTTTATTAGAAGATGTAAAATCACATGGAAAAAAGGGCGATATCGTCAATGTTAGTGATGGTTATGCTAGAAACTTTATCATACCTAAAAAACTAGGTTTAGAAGCTACTCCAAAGAACCTAAATGATTTAAAACTCCAAAAAGCGGCAGAGTTGAAAAAGCAACAAGAAATCTTAGAAGCAGCTCAAAAACTAAAAGCAGAGATTGATGAGAAAAGTATCATTTTAAAAATTAAGGCTGGTGAAGGTGGACGTACCTTCGGTTCAATTTCCACAAAGGAAATACAGCAAGCTATGAAGGAACAGTTAGGTTACGACATTGACAAAAAGAAATTCAACTTGACCAATCCAATTCGTAATATGGGAACCTATACGGTACCAATTAAATTACATCCAAATGTAGTGGCTGAGTTAAAAGTTAAAGTTGATACACTATAGTTTATATATGTAGTAGATTTATTGTAGAGCAATAGAAAGGAACTTTCGATGGATGAGGCGTTTATAAAAAAAATACAACCGCATAGTGCAGAAGCAGAGCAGTCGGTTATCGGATCCATGATTATGGATCGTGATGCCATTATTGCAGCCTCAGAAATCTTAACTTCAGAGGATTTCTACCAGCACCAATATAGTGTCTTGTATGATGCAATGATGGAGTTATTTAATGAAGGAAAACCAGTTGACTTAATTACTCTTCAAAATAAATTAAGAGAAAAAGAAGTTCCACCAGAATTATGCAGTATTGAGTTCATAAGTGATCTGATACGATCTGTGCCTACTTCAGCCAATATACGCTATTATGCTAATATTGTGAGTGAAAAGGCATTACTGCGAAGATTAATTAAGGTTACAGAAGGCATCACAAACCAGTGCTACCTTGATAAGGAGAAGGTGGATTCCATTTTGGAAGATACCGAAAAAGAAGTTTTTAATATCATTCAAAATCGAGGAAGTGGAGATTTTGTAAATATAAAAGATATCGTAATACAATCTCTAGACAACATAGAAGCAGCTTCTAGGAATAAGGGTAGTGTTACGGGGATCGCTACTGGATTTTATGATTTAGATTATAAGATGGCAGGTCTCCAACCATCTGATCTAATACTAATCGCAGCAAGACCTTCTATGGGTAAAACAGCATTTGTTTTAAATATTGCAGAATATGTATCGGTGAAATCGAAAATAACTACAGCAATATTTAGTTTGGAAATGTCAAAGAATCAGCTTGTAAATCGTATTCTTGCGATGAATTCACGTGTTGATTCCCAATCAATTCGTAGTGGTGATTTAAATGATGATGATTGGGCAAAATTGATGGATAGTGCTAGAACGATTGGTGAATCCGGGTTAATCATTGATGATACTCCTGGTATTTCAATCACAGAATTGCGCTCCAAATGTAGAAAGTTTAAGTTAGAACATAACTTAGGACTAGTCATCATCGATTACCTTCAGTTGATGTCAGGTGGCAAGAAGGCAGAATCCAGGCAACAAGAGATTTCAGAAATTTCACGTTCTCTAAAAGCATTAGCAAGAGAGATTAATTGTCCAGTTATTGCATTATCACAGTTATCACGTGCGGTGGAACAACGTCCTGATAAGCGTCCAATGTTATCTGATTTACGTGAATCTGGTGCAATCGAGCAGGATGCTGACGTTGTAATGTTTATTTATCGTGATGATTATTATAATCGTGATTCCGAGGAAGCAGGCATATCAGAAATAATTATAGGTAAGCAAAGAAATGGTCCAACGGGTACAGTAAAACTAGCTTGGTTATCTCAGTTTACCAAGTTTGCGAATCTCGAAAGATAATGCTTGATTATGAGATACGAAGCGAGAATATATGAGATGAAATAAATTATTATTAAAAAAGAATCAAGAAAAATCTTGGTTCTTTTTTATATCATAGGAAAGTTCTTTGAACTTCCCTATGATATAAAAAAAGCGCCCAAAAGGAAGGACGCTATGATGCACACAAGCGCGAGAGGAAGATGTCGCTTACGCGACCGCGCTTGGCGCGAATGTTTTGCAAGCAAAACACTTTTTTATGCTTTTTAGGGAAGTACGATCACATCCAGAGTAAAGTTTTTTGAGTTTACAAGATGTATTCATTTGGTATAATGTTCATATATTAAGGAGCTTGTACCAATAGTGTTATTCAGATAGATATTTTTGTCTGTAACGGTTCTACAAGTATTGGCATCACGGATGAATGTTAGAATCAGGTTGCAGTTCTTAATGTATTTACAACCAATTAGAGGGAGTATTAGGATGACCAGACGAAAGATATTGAGGAGAGCAATTAATTACCTGTTATTTCATATCTACAGTGTTAATTCACTGATGTTTTTACTTACAATGACTTATGATCAAGATTATAAGGTTGGGAAGTTTCCAAAAGACAGTTTGTTCTTTATAGTACCTATAATTATGTTGAATTGGAGATTTTATTATCGGTTTCTTTATGACGTGCTGAAGAAAAATATGTATGAAGCTACGATTATTGAGTTGGATGTAAGTGCAAGTAAACCCGACGTGCGGGAGATATTAGGTCGAGTCCTTGAAGGAACAACAGTGGGCAGGAATAAGAGAACATATTTTCTTAAACCAAGAAGAAAAACAGATTATGTCTTTAAAATACGTGGTTTTATTCCAGGATGTCAGTTTCAAAGTATAATAAAAATAAAATATCTCAAGTATTCAAAGATAATTGTTGAGGCTAAAGGCATTTTAGAGAACACAGGTATGCTATTTGAGTATCATAAAAAAGAGAAAGATTATCTGTTATCTTCCTCAAGAATCAGTGCGATGAATATAACCATGGAAGAAGTGAAAGAAAAGACAAAACAGGGTAACATCGAACATATTAAGGATTCTTTTTGGGAAAGAATGAGAAAAGTCATCGGTGCTACCGTCTACTCTATATTGGTAAGTGCGTTGTTATTTGTTGGTTATATTAGACTATTTGAGATACTAGAATGATGAATTCGCAGTATCCTATTTATTGTATATCGTTATCAAGGGGGGATGTCCCTTTGAGTTAAGGAAGAGGACTATAATTTTTTTAAGAAGCTTATATGAATCATTATAAACTTAAGTAAATAAGAAAAATGTGTCCGCATGTCAGAGAGTGTCGATGAAAAATAAACCTACAATGAATCGAGTTATTGCAAATGGTTGTCCACATGATATAATGGATATGTAAATAATTTCCATATATGCAGGAGGACTACCATGACAGAGATTCATTATATGATTTCAGATGTATCAAGAATTCTTGATATTCCAGCGAATGTACTTCGTTACTTAGAGTACCACTTATCCTTGAATATTAAAAGAACGGAATTAGGACATCGCTACTATCTCCAAGAGGATATTGATTTACTTCGCGCTGTCAAGGTATTAAGAGATAAGGGATTCCACCTCAAGATTATTAAATCAATCCTTCCGTATATCAACCAAGTGAGAGATTTAGAAGAAGATAAACTTAACGATCTTAGAGATCGGCTTGAGGCAGCTCTTGGATTATCTGGAATAGAGGCTCAGGAACGAGTAAAAGCGCAGTATGGAAAAGCAGCTGATATTGACATGGAAGAAGGAGACTTTATAATTAAAGATCCTGCCACAAAGCAGAGAACTCGCCTGAGTTCTGTAAAGATGACTACGAGTAATCTGAGGACGCAGCCGATAACGAAGGAGGCGGACCAATTACAGGAAAAAGATAAATCAGGAGACTTGGATCAATTAAAAGGAGCGAATCAATTAAAAGAAGTAGATAAAATCAAAGAAGTGGATCGATCAAAAGAAGTAGATAAAATCAAAGAAGTTGATCAATCAAAAGAAGCAGATCAACTCAAAAAAGTGGACCAATCAAAACAGGTTTGTGACCCAATCGAGGTAAAGCTTCAGCAAACAACTATTTTGCAGAAAGATATGGAAGCGAATGCTCAGTTAAATCTTGAGTCAAAGTTGAATCAATTAAAGGAAGCGGATAAACCGAAAGAAGCAAAAGAGTTAAAAGAAAAAGAAAAGATAAAAGAGGTTAATAAGTATAAGAAGATCGATAAGATGAAAGAGAAAGGGAAACCTCAGAAGTCGGATATGATTCAAGAGACGGACAAGCCAAAATCCGTAATTAATTCGAATGTATCTGAGAGGGATATCGGGAATCTTAAAGATGTGGACAATCTTAGAAAACTCCACAAGCAGAAAGAGGCATCGTATAAAGAAGAAGTTGCAGCAGCTAAGATTGAGGTTGTGAAAAATAAAAACAAGACACCAAGAATTATCGGAGTAGCAAAAAAGGGATACATAGAAAGGAATCAAGTCATTCAAGACAACGAGAAGATGAAAGCTGTAGACTTGGTACAGGAGAGTGAAAAAAGTCATTCGTTGGAACAACCCGCGATACAAGAAAAACAGATGCTGGAGCGTAAAGCAGATACTTCCCTTCTTAGAGTTAGTCAGGACAAGATAGTCCAATTTCGTGAGATAATGTGCTCAATTGTAATGGATGCATTGAGCCAGAATAACCAAACTTTAACGAACGACATTAACGAAGTGGTAACCCAATCGGTCGTAAAAGAGATGGATTATATGATGAGGATTAGAGAGGAACGCCAAGAAGAACGATTCCGGCAGTTAGATCGCACCATAAGAGAAACCCAGTTGCAGAGGCAGCAAGCAGCGGCAACAAAAGAAGGAAAGAAAAAAAAGCAAAGCAAGTTTTTTCGCAAACATAAAGTAAGAATATAGAGTGAATAAACACTGATCGATAGTTCAGGGACTCGTTACTATTAGGAAAGCAAAAGGCTGTTGCATAAGCAACAGCCTTTTCATATGTGAATCCACGTGGGACCAATATGTTTAATTAGCTTTCAATAGATCCTGTTGGACATACACCTTCACAAGCGCCGCAGTCGATACATGTATCTGGATTGATTTCGTATTGGCTTGCACCTTCGGAAATTGCGCCCACTGGACATTCGCCTGCACAAGCTCCACAGCTGATGCAACCATCATTAATTACATGTGCCATTGGATTATACCTCCTTATAAATATTAATCTTATTTTACTCTATCTTAAGAAATAATACAAGTAAAAAATCGTTAGGCTTGGATCATGAAAGTAATTTAGTGTAACTTTATCTGCTGAGCAATTGCTGGAGTCAAAAGACCTATAGTTTTAAATCACTATAAAAGAAACTTGACGGTGATATATGAATCAATTATAATGAAGAGACTATAAAAGTATATTGTGCTAGGAGGTTTTATATATGAAAATTTCTAAAGACATGACAATTGCTGAAATTATTCAACAAGATCAGGGAGTAATCCCAATTTTATTAGATGCAGGTATGCATTGCATCGGATGTCCTTCTGCTCAGGGTGAATCATTAGAAGAAGCATGTATGGTTCATGGAATTGATTCAGATGAACTTGAAAATAAAATCAATGCTTATTTAAGCGCTGAATAACAATCAAGCCACAAACAGGGCTGTTGCATAATGCAACAACCCTGTTTGCTTGCTAGGCGTTTGTGATTTTTTTTCTATGTAGAAGAAAGAGGACACATGTATATTTTCTACGGCGCGCTGCGCTCACAAGCCCACAAAGAGCGTGTGGGTCTTGTAAGGCCTTCGAAAATATACATGTGTCCTCTTTCTTGGGGATAGAAGGTGAAATTACAAACGCTAATTAAGTTGCGAGGACTGTTACATTATGCAACAGCCCCCTTGTTCTAACTATAAACTAGCTAAACGTTCAATTGCTCCTACTGGTAGAATTGTTTCAAAATGTTCTTTGTAGTAAGAGATACTTGCATAATTTGTGCGCTCAGTTTTACCAAACTCGGAAATGATATTACATACTTTATTAAATTCTTCCGGAGTATGTTTGGATATCTTTATTATCAGATAGAATCTTTTATTGGATGGATTCTTAAAGAGCATATTGTCTCCATGGTAAAATGGATGAATAATCTTCGCAAGTTTTGTCAATTCACTCAAAGTAGAGAATGTAAATACTTTAGTTAAATTGGTTGGAAGCTTAACGGAATCTTCCTCAGCCTCATTCGCTTTTTTATCAGAAGATTTTGTTTTCTTCGTCTTTTCTGCATTATCGGAAGAATCATTCTTCTCCCTCTTTCCAAGAAGCTCACCAAGATGCTCAAAACAGTTTAATATCTCATCTGCATAGGCATCATCATCGTCATCTTCCTCATCCTCTTGTATTTCCTCATCTTGCTGCGCATAAGGAGTAAAGTTAGAAAAGCGAGTATCTAATTCATCTGGATCTTCTACTTTCGTTATAATTAGTACTAAACAATCAGCGGATATAGGAGTAGCTTCTATCATCAATGGAATATCCTCGGCTTCAAAACCGAATTCATAAGCGGCTTGTTGCATCATATCTCGAAATAACTGTTTTGCCTTATCGCTTCCATAAGCTAACTCGCTAATTCTAAGTTCGCGATCAATGAGGTCCTCTTTATTTAATGTACAACGAATCTGTGTATCACTTATCTTTTCAATCTTCATAGAATCACACTCCTTTCTGTTACGTGTGTTCGTATTAACGGATAAATATTTACTTTTGTATAAAAAGTATAATGTAATTCCTTAGCAAAGTCAATAGTGTCATTTGTCATCCTATACCTTTAAATGCTGAATTTTCTCGTGATTTTCAACAAAATATACGCTGTAGTTTCTCTCTGTATTTTGGGAATTATAATTGCTAAATTGGATTTGAGAACTTATAATATTTATATAATTCTTATCCATTCATGTCTTACTTATTCGTGTTGAAAAAGAAAGGAGAATATGTGCAGTCAAATTTGGTTTCAAGAGTATCGTGAAATCACAGTTTTATGTAATCACCAAGATACTATAGTATATTTAGCACAACACGTCAAGTTGCTAGATAAATTTGTAATCAAACGAATAAAAAAAGATTCCTTCGCCTATCAACAGGCGATAATGGAAGCAAAACTCCTACAATCCTTGCAACATCCATTTATTCCGACATTATATAGTGTTTTTGATGAACAGGATGCATTGTATCTTGTCGAACAGTATATGGAGGGAGATTCGCTACATTCTATCTGCCAATCAGAACAATTACCAATCTCTACAATCTTATCTTATAGTATTCAACTTTGTGATCTTATATCTTATCTTCATCTTTTACCTAATCCGATTTTACATCTTGATATTAATCCACATAATATTATTGTAAATCAATCCAGGCTTGCTTTAATTGACTTTAGTGCAGCTATTGTTCTGAAGGATACAAACCGTTGTATTAGTCGATATGGAACAATCGGTTTTGCTGCTCCTGAGCAGTTTTGTAACAAACCACTGGATGAGCGAACTGATATCTATGGAATTGGTAGTACAATCAAGTATATGCTAGACCAAAATTCATCATCGAATTCAAGAGAGTTGAATAGAGAATATGCATCTTTGAATCAGATTATTCGTAAATGTAGGAGAAAAAGAAGAACTCAAAGGTATTCAAGAGTACAACAAGTTGGCAGCTTGCTATCTCAGATATTGGAACGACAAGTTGGACAAAAAAAGGAGAAAGAATTATTAATTGCAATTGCGGGAACACAAAGCCATATTGGTTCCACTCATACTTCACTCTTAATCTGTTCTTATCTAATTGCTCAGAAGAAAAAATGCTTATATGCAGAGCTGAATAATACACAGGCTGCAAAGTATATGATCATGGAGGAACAGATACTGAATCAAGAGGCAATATATGAATATGAACACATACCTATATTACCAAGCGTTGAAAACTTAAGCTGTTTAGAACAATACCGAAACAAGTATTCTGTTATTGTTGTTGATTATGGCATTTTAACTAGTCAAAATATGATAGATTTTGAAAATAGTGATTTGCGCTTTCTTGTATATGGTGAAAAGGTTTATGAGTTGCCGGTAACAGAACAATGTTTAAAAAGTATGACATCATTTAGAAATACTTATTTTCTTAAAAATTTTCAAACGGCCAAGGAAAGTAAGAAGCTATTGGATGTTGTACCAAAGGGACAGTGTTTTTCATTACCTTTTGAACCTGAGTTAAGTAGGAAGTTTGGAAAATGTGAGGTGATATTCTCGCAAATATTACATACATATTTATGAGGAGGGGATAGACATGCAATATGAGTCTTTTTTTTACCAACAGAAATTACAGAGAATTGGAGTATTTGGTCTTCATCCACATGCTGGTGTGACATGGATTACGATACTCTTAGCTGAGTATCTGGCGAATATTTGTGGTCTAAAAATGGCAGTAATAGAGAATAGTCAGAAAAGAGACTTAGTATGTTTGTCTTCCAATAAAAAACAACCAGAAGAGGAACCTTTTAAAGTACATAAGGTTACTTATAGTCTACTAGGTGAGAAATTGCTTATGAATAAGTTTAATCAGGTCTCGTATGATTGTCTTGTTTATGATTTAGGCTGCAATTATGCAAAATCAAGAGATTTCATTCTTACTTGTAATAAAACTTTGTTTCTATATAAGATGACTCCTTGGTATCTCAACCAATCAAAGGTAGAATCGATTTTAGAACGTGATTATGGTAGACTTGAACATGTAATTTTTCTTGGCAATATGGTAACAAAAGAAGGAAGAAAACTTGCGGGGAAGTTATTTAAAAACTCTGAATTTTTAGGTTATGAACCGGATTGCTTTCATCCGTCAAGACAAAGTATTCAAGTATTTCACAATATTCTTTGGAATTATTGAGACTCTCTATTTCTTTTTAGGAGCAATCCATAAGAAAAATGGATATCCTAACTTATGCAAAGGTTCCCAGTAGGATTAAGTATGCATATCACAATCTTCTTATCCGAAACTAAGACATGCATGATGTACGAATGATTATGAAGCAGATGAACGATAATTGTTACATTTGTAGGAAATGAAAAATGATTGCACCGCGTAATCGTTGTAAATAGAGGGATTGAAAAACGACTAGTATGATATTACTTATAGGTGACTGTACTCTCAACCAGTATTAACTTATCAGAAAGAAATACTAGTCGTTCCAAAGGATAATTAAAATTTATAATAAACCGTCATTTTAATTTTAGGGGTGACGGTAAAAGGGAATAATGTTATAATTACCATATGGTACAGTAGGTATAAAATTTTGTATAATTTTCTGAAATGATAAAGAAAAGAGAGGTATAACATGGATAAAAATGCCAAGGTTGGTATTATTGGTGGAGCTATGGCTCTATTGATTATTATTATAGTGGTGGCTGCAACCATAATTGGTAAACTGACACCGAACAAAGAAGTAAAAGAGTTATCCGAGTATTATCAAGTGCCAGAAGGAGAAGCACTGGTAATTATGGATGACATTAAGTTTGAAACATATGCCAAGGTATTTGATGGCTTTTATTATATGGACTTAGATACAATAAAAACTTATTTTAATAAAAGGTTTTATTTTGATTCGAATGAGAACATTTTGATTCATACAACTCCTACAGAGGTGATTAAGGCAGAGGTAGGAAGCAAAGAGTATTCAGTAAATAAGAATAAAGTGTCTACTGCATATACAGTTGTTAAAAGAGAGGTTGATCATATCTATATTGCTCTTGATTTTGTTGCAATGTATTCGGATATGAGATTCCAGACCTTCCAGAATCCTGACATCGTAATGATTCAATGCAAATGGGGAGATTATTTATATGCAACAGTAAAGACTCCTACTCAAATACGTACTGGGACATCGATAAAAGCAGAGGTACTCAAACAGTTAGCTACCGATGATAAAGTAATGATTATTAACAATGGTGGTAGTTTAGAGAATGGATTCATTAGTGTAATGTCGAATGATGGTGTTCGTGGATATGTTCAGAAAAAAGCATTAAGTGAGAATTATTATGAAAATGTTGCAAGTACATTTGAAACACCTGTATATACGAATCTAACTAAGGATTATACAATTAACTTAACTTGGCATCAAGTAACCGTTCCGGAGGCTAATAGTAATGTTAATTCAATGTTAGAGGCAACAAAGGGTGTTACAACGATTTCACCAACATGGTTTCGTGTAAACTCTGAAGATGGCTCATTATCTTCGTTAGCGAGTGAAAGTTATGTAGAGTATTGCCATAATCGTAATATTGAGGTTTGGGCACTTGTTGATAATTTTGATCCAGAAGTTGATACACACAAAGTATTATCTCGTACTTCTAGCAGAGAGAAACTAGTGAATGAAATTATTGCACAGGCCATTAAGTATAATTTAGATGGAATTAATATTGATTTTGAAAGTCTGAAAACAGAGACAGGCCCTCATTTTGTTCAATTTCTACGTGAATTGTCAGTGAAATGCAGAAGTAATCAGATTATTCTATCCGTTGATAATTATGTACCAGCAGCATATAACAAGTTTTATGATTATGTAGAACAAGGTACTATTGTTGATTATGTTGTTATTATGGGATATGATGAGTATCATGGTAACTCAGAAGAAGCTGGCTCTGTATCTTCAATCAACTATTTTTCCAATGCTATCAACGAAACAATGTCGATGGTATCAGCAGATAAGATTATCATGGGTATTCCATTCTATACAAGACTTTGGAAGGAAAGTGTGGAGCTTGGAGAAAGCAAGCTTTCTTCAGAGGCACTTGGTATGACTGCAGCAGAACAGGTTTTAGCAAAGAATAATGTAGAACCTAAGATAGATGAAGCAACAGGGCAATATTACGGAGAGTATCAAAAAGATGATGCGGTTTATAAAATCTGGCTGGAAGAAGAAGAGTCTGTTGACACTCGAATGAAGTTAATTTATGATGCTAAATTAGCAGGAGTTGCAAGCTGGAGATTAGGCTTTGAAAAAGCAGCAGTATGGGATATCATTTTAAAATATGTGAACTAACTTCATGAATGATAAATACAGGAGTATCATAAAATATAGGTAAAGACAACGTGTAAGGTTACCTATATGAAACATAAATATTTTAATGTGATATTTGCAGTTT
Organism: Bacillota bacterium; assembly: GCA_023439125.1. Lineage (GTDB taxonomy): Bacteria > Bacillota > Clostridia > Lachnospirales > Lachnospiraceae > Lachnoclostridium. The sequence continues at coordinate 198,261 of JAEXOU010000006.1, forward strand.
TGGTTTTTCTGTCAATTGCTTTGCTTTCTGATAAGAGCGCTGCAGTTATGAAACGAATTTTCCAGCCTGTAGATACAGATGAGGATAAAGGAATTATAGTAATTGATGCTGGACATGGTGGATTTGATCCAGGAAAGATTGGCGTAAACGGAGCATTAGAAAAGGATATCAATCTTGCTATCGCCTTACAGCTTAGAAACTTACTTAAGGCCGATGGCTATGAGGTTGTTATGGTAAGAGAATCCGATTGTGGTTTATATCAAGAGACAGATTCAAATAAGAAGTCGACAGACATGAGAAATCGTGTTAAACTAATTGAAGAAATAAAGCCATTACTTGCTGTTAGCATTCATCAGAACAGTTTTACACAAGAGTCAAGTCATGGGGCACAAGTGTTTTATTATGATGGATCAGTAGAAGGAGAAAAGCTTGCAAAAATAATGCAGCAGACAATCAAGGATGTGATTGCTGATGGGAATCATCGAGTTGAAAAGTCAAATACATCATATTACATGTTAAAGAAATCTACTTGTCCATTAATTATAGTAGAGTGTGGATTCTTATCGAATAGCAAAGAAGCCAATTTATTAATAACAGATGATTATCAAAAGAAAATGGCAAGTGCGATTAAACAAGGCATTGATAATTACTTATCGATAGAAGAAGGCAAGAATGAAGACAATAATACAGAAAGTAAACCAAACTGATTTAGAAAAGGTCAGCTTTGCAAAAGCGAAACAATTTCTAAGAAACGGAGAATTAGTGGCATTTCCTACTGAGACTGTATATGGTCTCGGTGGAGATGCTTTGGATGAAGAGGCAGCAAAGAAGATATATGCAGCAAAAGGTAGGCCATCGGATAACCCATTAATTGTGCATATATCATCTGTGGAGGCACTTAACGTGTTAGCAAAGGACGTGCCCAAAGAGGCTTATGATTTGGCAGATGCGTTTTGGCCAGGCCCTTTAACAATGATATTAAAAAAGAGCGAGATCGTTCCTTATGGTACGACAGGAGGACTTGATACTGTTGCAATTCGTATGCCATCTCATCCAGTAGCAAGGCGTCTGATTGCCGAATCTAACGTCTATATTGCAGCACCAAGTGCTAATCTATCTGGTAGGCCAAGTCCAACTACCGCAGAGCATGTCATTGAGGATATGATGGGTAGAATTCCTATGATTATTGACGGTGGAAGTTCACAGATTGGATTAGAGTCAACAATTGTAGATTTGACACAGGACAAGCCTATGATTTTGCGCCCTGGTTTTATAACTTACGAAAGCTTAAAAGATATTTTACCTCAAATCGAATATGATCCCGCAGTTATATCGGGTAAGAAGAATGAGAATCTTGTTGCAAAAGCACCAGGTATGAAATACCGACATTATGCGCCGAAAGGTGAATTGACAATCTTTGAAGGACCGATGGAATGTGTTATTGCAACAATAAATAAAAAAGCAGAGGAGAAAGTTGCTCAGAATGTTTCGGTAGGTATTTTAGCAACAGATGAAACAAAATCAAGATATTTGTATGGAACTGTTAAAAGTATTGGAGCACGTAAGGAAGAACAGGTAATAGCAGCTCATCTTTTTGGAATTTTAAGAGATTTTGATTCAATCGGAGTATCTTATATTTATTCTGAAAGTTTTGATGATAATTCCTTAAGTCAAGCAATTATGAATCGCTTGCTGAAGGCAGCTGGTTATCGAGTGGTACGCTGTGATTAGTATGGTGAGGTAGTCGTATGCAGCACTTTGATTATTGTCGAATAATATTTATTTGTATGGACAATACAATTGTTAGCCCAATTGCAGAAACACTATTCAGAGCAACTACCTTGTCGAAGGAAATAGAATGCTTTTCGAGAGGGCTCGTTGTGTTATTTCAAGAGCCTGTAAATCCAAAAGCAGTATTTGCCTTAAAAGAGCATGGTTTCGAGATGCCAGAGTTTCTTTCAACACAATTTCATCGTATTGAAGCCAATGAGCATACATTATTATTAACGATGACAGAGAGTCAAAAGCAGAAGGTTATGAGAGATTATTCGATTACTAATCATGTTTTTACGATAAAGGAATTCACCGGTGAGGATGGAGATTGTATTGATCCATATGGCCAAACATTATTAGCATATGAAGAATGCTATGAAGAACTCGCACGACTAGTAAAAAAGGTAGTATATCAATTAGAACAGTGAGCTGATAAACATTCGTCCTAATTATGTATCACCATAAGCAGTAGCTAGATGGTTAATTGTAGAGCATTCTATGTATGAATGTTAATATAAATTTATTAAGATATACAAATGGAGGAATTGGTATGATAGCTTTAGGTTGTGATCAAGCTGGATATGATTTAATGCAGGAGGTAATAAAGCATTTAGAAGAAAGAGGGATTGAGTTTAAAAACTTTGGTGTTGAGGAGAAAAAGTCAGTTGATTATCCAGTTTATGCAAAGAAAGTAGCAAATGCAGTTCTAAATAAAGAATGTGAAAAGGGAATCTTAATCTGTGGAACAGGTATTGGAATTTCAATAACTGCTAATAAAATTAAAGGTATTCGAGCTGCTTTATGTCATGATGTTTTTAGCGCAGAAGCTACTAGATTACACAATGATGCAAACATTTTAGCAATGGGTGGGCGAGTAATCGGAGCAGGACTTGCTCTTAAAATTGTTGATACCTTCTTGGATACACCATTCTCGAATGAAGAAAGACATATACGAAGAATTGGGATGATTGATTCAGAATAGAATATCCTAAGCAATCGGCAAAAGATTGAATCATAATTAATTATAAATTAACTGTTATAATGATGAAAAAATGCATATACTTACTAGGCAATACTTAGTTCGTAGTGCAACGTCATTATAACAGTTTTTTTACTTCTAATTATTGTGCAAATTGGCAGATGAAATTATAAGGTAAGACATTGGAGTGAAAGATGAAAGCTGATAAAAAGGTACTAAAGTCTTTTGTATTAATTACTCAGATTGGAATTACTATGGTTGTACCAATTTTTTTATGCTTATTTGTAGGTATTAAATTGGATGAATGGTTGAAAACTAACTTTATTGCAGTAATTGGTATTATTGTTGGAATTATGGCGGCATTTCGCAATGTATTTGTGATGACAAAGCAATTTTATGCAAAAGATAAGGCAAAAGAGGATGCTATGCTAAAGTATATGGAAGACTTAAAGCATAGTAAGATAGACGAAAAAAATAACAATTAGCAACATATGTAGATAAATATACGCTAGTAGTTTTTGTGTAATTCGGTAATTTGAAGCTGGCGGTAAAGTTTATTTTAAAGGAGCAAATTTATGAATGAGGGTAAACAGACTTTTATGGAACTTCTAGTTGGAATAGTTATTTTTGGAGTTCTCCTTATCTTGCCAGGTCTATTTTGGACTACGAGTAAGACCGCTTATTATATCGGGTTGGTCGTAGGAATTATTGTTTCAATATTTTTAGCATACGATATGTACAGTTCCATATTAAAGGGATTAACTAAAGACGAAAAAGCAGCAAACTCGTATTTTCAAAAAAAGGTGATTATTCGTTTAGCAATTGTGATTATAGTCTTTTTTATCGCAGCATATTCGAAACACATCTCCTTACTAAGCGTTCTGTTTGGAGCATTAACACTGAAGTTTTCGGCCTTTTTACAGCCGTTAACGCATAAATTTTTAGTAAAAAAAGAATAAAGGAAGGTGAGAAAGTGAGTTTGGTTAGCACATTGCTTTCCGAAAGTGTAACAAATCCGGAGGTTGTAGCTAAAGCAAGTGATGATGTAACCTTTGGTGTGGATGGATTTTATCAGTACACATTATTTGGTCATAAGGTTTGGCTAACAACAACACATGTTAGTTTACTAATAATCATGGTTTTGCTCATTGGTTTGGCTATTATAGCAAATTATGTGATAAGACATGCCGATCCATATAAGAAACCTGGAGGATTTCTGAATGCGATTGAGTACATTGTAGAGACCTTTGATAATTTAACAAAAGCGAACATGGGTGAAAAGCATGGATATAAGTTTTCAAACTATATTGGAACGATATTTATATTTATTCTGATTGCCAACATATCTGGTTTGTTTGGTTTAAGATCACCTACTGCTGATTATGGTGTTACTTTAAGCTTAGCATTAATTACATTTGTATTAATACACTACAATGGCTTTAAGTACCAAAAGTCAAAGCATGTTACTAGTTTGTTTAAACCGATATTTTTATCGCCAATTAATATTATAGGAGAATTTGCGACACCAATATCAATGTCCTTGCGTCTTTTTGGTAATGTTTTATCAGGTACTGTAATGCTAGGATTAGTTTATGGATTGCTTCCATGGTTTGCAAAATTAATATGGCCAGCAGGAGCGCACTTTTATTTTGATTTATTTTCAGGTGCAATACAGACTTATGTGTTCTGTATGTTAACGATGGTATTTATATCAAATACTTTCGAGGAAGACTAGAATTTATTAAAAGTTACAGATTTTTATGTGGTTAAGTTAACTAACTGTAAGATGATTAAGGAGGTATTTTTATATGTCAAATGAAGCTTTTGTATTAGGATGTTCAGCAATTGGTGCAGGTTTAGCAATGATTGCAGGTATCGGCCCTGGAATTGGGCAAGGTATTGCAGCAGGTTATGGTGCTTCAGCAGTAGGTCGCAACCCAGGAGCAAGAGGTAATATTATGTCTACCATGCTTTTAGGACAAGCAGTAGCGGAAACCACAGGTCTTTACGGTTTTGCCGTAGCTATTATCTTATTATTTGCTAACCCACTAATTGGTAAACTATAATCGGCCCAACTAACAAATCAACATTAGAAGGGAGGCCGAGAAGGTGGTCAACATTATTACAAGCTTAAGACTTACGACAATTGTCTTTGCCCAGGAGCTTGCTACGGATCGAGCAAATGTTACCGAAGAAGGTCTTACCAATCGTATCTTTGGGCTGGATTTTCAGATGTTAGCAGATGCTTTGATTGTAGCATTAGCAGTTTTCATCTTGTTCTTGGCACTATCTTATCTTCTATTTAATCCAGCAAGAGAACTGTTGTTAAAACGCCAACAGAAAGTTCAAGGAGATTTAGAAGTTTCTGCTCAAGAAAAGAAAGAAGCTATGGCGCTAAAAAGTGATTATGAGACAAAGCTAAAGGATGTATCTCAGGAAGTAGATGAAATCTTACGAGAAGGTCGTAAAAAGGCATTAAAACGTGAAAATGAAATTGTTGATGAAGCAAAGCTTGAGGCATCAAGAATTTTAGATCGAGCAAATAGAGAAATCGAATTGGAAAAAAGTAAAGTTAAAGATGAAATAAAGCAAGAGATGGTTTCTGTTGCATCTGCTATGGCAGGAAAAATCCTTGCAAGCAATATCGATTCTTTAAAACAGGCACAGTTAGTAGATGAAGCTTTGAGTGAAATGGGTGATGATACATGGAAAAATTGATTGCCAAACCATATGGTGAAGCCTTATTTGACCTCTGCTTAGAAAAACAAACACTAAACTCCACACAAGAAGAGATTAAAGCTGTCAAAGAGGCATTTGCAGAGAATGCGGAAATTTTTAGATTTTTGAACCATCCCAAAATCACGAAGGAAGAAAAAATTGCATTCGTAGAGAACGTGCTAAAGGGCAGAGTTTCTAATGATGTAACAGGATTACTTGTGATTATTGTGGAAAAGGGCAGATATAAGGATATCAATAAGATTTTTGATTATTTTCTTGATAAAGTCCGAGAATATAAGAAAATTGGTGAAGCATCAGTAACATCCGCTGTTACTTTAAATGTAGAACAGAAGAAGAAGTTAGAGGATAAACTTTTAGCTACAACCAAATATGTACAGTTTGACATAAATTATTGTGTCGATTCAGCATTGATAGGCGGACTAGTCATTCGTATCGGTGATCATATTGTTGATACCAGTATTCGAACAAAGCTTAAGACTTTATCGAGAGAATTGCTTCGATGTTAAGCAAAACGTTTTGAAAGAAATTATAGAAAGAAGGTGCTTATCTCTTGAATTTAAGACCTGAAGAAATAAGTTCAGTAATAAAAGAGCAGATCAAGAATTACAGCACGCAACTTGAAGTATCCGATGTTGGAACGGTAATTCAGGTGGCTGATAGTATTGCACGTATTCATGGTCTTGAGAAGGCTATGCAAGGTGAGCTTCTCGAATTTCCAGGTGACATCTATGGCATGGTACTCAACCTAGAGGAGGATAATGTCGGGGCTGTATTACTTGGTGATACAAGCAATGTCAACGAAGGAGATACAGTGAAATCTACTGGTCGTGTAGTTGAAGTTCCTGTTGGCGATACTATGCTTGGCAGAGTTGTAAATGCACTGGGACAGCCAATTGATGGGAAAGGTCCAATTGAGACGAAGAAATACCGCCAAATTGAACGTGTAGCCTCTGGTGTTATCGCTCGTAAATCAGTAGATACGCCATTACAGACTGGTATTAAAGCAATTGACTCTATGGTTCCTATCGGTAGAGGTCAGCGTGAGTTAATCATCGGTGACCGTCAGACAGGGAAAACTGCGATTGCAATTGATGCGATTATTAACCAAAAAAATCAGAATGTGAAATGTATCTATGTTGCGATTGGACAGAAAGCATCTACAGTTGCAAATATTGTTAAAACGCTAGAAGAGTATGGTGCAATGGATTATACGACTATTGTTGCATCTACAGCGAGTGAATTGGCACCTTTACAGTACATTGCACCTTATTCTGGCTGTGCAATGGGTGAGGAGTGGATGGAATCAGGCCAGGACGTATTAATCGTTTATGATGACTTAAGTAAGCATGCAGTAGCTTATCGTACGCTTTCCTTATTGCTTAAGAGAGCTCCAGGGCGTGAAGCCTATCCAGGTGATGTATTTTACTTACATTCAAGATTGTTAGAGCGTGCTGCTCGTCTTTCGGATGAATTAGGTGGTGGTTCTTTAACCGCACTTCCTATTATTGAAACACAAGCAGGAGATGTATCTGCTTATATTCCTACGAATGTAATATCTATCACGGATGGTCAGATTTATCTTGAAACAGAGATGTTCAATGCAGGTTTTCGACCTCCAGTCAATGCAGGTCTTTCTGTATCCCGAGTTGGTGGTTCTGCTCAGATTAAAGCAATGAAAAAGATCTCAGGTCCAATCCGTATTGAGTTAGCTCAATACCGTGAGTTAGCAGCGTTCTCACAGTTTGGTTCTGATTTGGATGCTGATACAAAAGAAAAACTTGCACAAGGGGAAAGAATTAGAGAAATCCTAAAACAACCTCAATACAAGCCAATGCCTGTAGAATATCAAGTAATTATTATTTATGCAGCAACGAAAAAATATCTACTTGATATTGAAGTGTCTGAAATCCAAACATTTGAAAAAGAATTATTCGATTATATTGATACGAGGTATCCAGAAATACCAACGAGTATTCGTGAGAATAAGGTTATGGATGAGGAATGCGAAAAGAAATTAATTCAGGCAATCGAACAATTCAAAAAAGAATTTACGAGTAAATAGAGAGGGTGTGAAGCTATGGCCTCAATGAGAGATATTAAAAGGCGTAAAGAGAGTATTCAAAGCACCGGTCAGATTACAAAGGCTATGAAGTTAGTTTCCACTGTAAAGTTGCAAAAAGCAAAGTCAAGAGCTGAGCAATCTAAGCCTTATTTTGACTATATGTTTGAAGCTGTGAATACAATGCTTCGTAAATCTGGTGTTATGTCACATCCATACCTTTTAGCTGGTAAATCTGATAAAAAAGCAGTAATTGTAGTATCATCGAATCGCGGACTTGCAGGAGGTTATAATCAGAATGTGATTAAGCTTATTACTTCTGGAGATTTTAACAGTGATAATACAATAATTTATGCAGTAGGTCGTAAATCGAAGGATGCTTTGGCTCGTCGCAGGTTTACGATAGCAAAGGACTATTCTGAGGTAATGAATGCACCAACATACAGGGATGCGATGGATATTGGGCAAACTGTACTTGATGCATTTACGAACGAAGAGGTGGGAGAGATCTATCTTGCCTATACGGTATTTAAGAATACCGTAACTCAGGTTCCAACCCTAGTTAAATTATTACCGGTAGATACTAGTAATGTGGAAAGTACAAGTAAAGATGTGAATGAACGCCTGACCTTAATGAATTATGAACCAGAAGAAGATGAGGCATTGAATATTATTATTCCAAAATATATGAATAGCTTAATTTATGGTGCCTTAGTTCAAGCAATCGCCAGTGAAAATGGTGCAAGAATGCAGGCAATGGAATCCGCGACCAATAATGCAGAGGATATGATTTCTGATTTGTCATTAAGATATAATCGTGCACGTCAGTCCTCGATTACTCAAGAATTAACAGAGATTATTGCTGGAGCGAATGCTATAAATTAACCCATAAGAAAAGGAGTGACAAGAACTTGGCAGATAGTAAGAAGGGTTTGAATCCATCAAACCTAGGAAAAATCACTCAAATTATCGGTGCGGTACTTGATATCAAATTCCAAGAAGGCAACCTTCCAGAGATCTATGATGCAATCAATATTCCTAGAGATAATGGAGAAGTCTTAGTTGTTGAGGTTGCTCAGCATCTAGGAGATGATACGGTTCGCTGTATTGCAATGGGAACTACCGATGGTTTGGTTCGTGGTATGGATGCAGAAAATACTGGTGCCCCGATTTCAGTACCAGTTGGTGAAAATACATTAGGTCGAATGTTTAATGTACTAGGTAGGCCAATTGATGAAAAGCCCGATCCACAAGGAGTTGAATATTATCCAATTCATAGAAAAGCACCAAAGTTTGAAGAACAGTCAACCGAAACGGAAATTCTTGAAACAGGTATCAAAGTAGTTGACCTTCTTTGTCCTTATCAAAAAGGTGGTAAGATTGGTTTGTTCGGTGGTGCTGGTGTAGGTAAAACCGTTTTGATTCAGGAGCTTATCACAAATATTGCAACTGAACATGGTGGATATTCTGTATTTACTGGCGTTGGTGAAAGAACAAGAGAAGGAAACGATCTTTATCATGAAATGATTGACTCTGGTGTAATTAATAAGACTACGATGGTGTTTGGGCAGATGAACGAGCCACCAGGAGCTAGAATGAGAGTAGGTTTAACTGGACTTACAATGGCTGAATATTTCCGTGATAAGTCTGGTAAGGATGTGTTACTATTTATTGATAACATTTTCCGTTTTACACAGGCGGGTTCTGAAGTGTCAGCACTTCTTGGACGTATGCCATCCGCAGTTGGTTATCAGCCAACCTTACAGACCGAAATGGGTGCATTACAGGAACGTATTACTTCAACGAAGAATGGCTCCATTACTTCTGTTCAGGCAGTTTATGTGCCAGCAGACGACTTAACAGATCCAGCTCCAGCAACAACATTCGCTCACTTGGATGCGACTACTGTATTATCTCGTTCCATTGTTGAATTAGGTATTTATCCAGCAGTTGATCCATTGGAATCTACTTCTCGAATTCTTGATCCTCGTGTTGTCGGAGAAGAGCATTATAAAGTAGCACGTGGTGTTCAGGAGATTCTACAAAGATACAAAGAATTACAAGATATCATTGCAATCTTAGGTATGGATGAATTATCTGAGGATGAGAAGACTCTTGTATCTAGAGCGAGAAAGGTTCAAAGATTCTTATCTCAACCTTTCCATGTAGCAGAACAGTTTACTGGCCTTCCTGGACAATATGTACCAGTAACAGAAACAATTCGAAGTTTCCAAGAAATACTTGAAGGCAAACACGATGATATATCAGAAAGCTATTTCTTAAATGCTGGAAACATTGATGATGTCGTAGCTAGAGCAAAGAAAAGTTAGGAATATGAGATAGGAGATGGATATGGCGGACAATAGTAGATTGTTTAACTTGAAAGTAATCTCTCCAGACCGTATCTTCTTTGATGGAGAGGCCGACATGATCGAAGTTAAAACAACAGAAGGTGATATAGGTATCTTAAAAGGACATATTCCTATGACTGCAATTATAGAACCTGGTATGCTCAAGATTATCAATGATAAAGATGAAAAGGTAGCAGCACTACTTAGTGGCTTTGTTGAGGTACTTGGGGACCGTGTTATTATTTTGGCGGAATCATGTGAATGGCCAGAAGAAATTGATGTGCATCGTGCAGAAGAAGCAAAACTACGAGCAGAACGTCGATTAAAAGGTGATGATGGTGAAATCAATGAAACTAGAGCGGAGATGGCACTCAGAAGGTCATTAACTCGAATAGAGATTGCACAAAATTATAAAAAGTAACATAAGAACGGAGCTCTAGCAAACTATAAGTTTGCTAAAGCTCTGTTTTGTGTTATTAAGAATGGCACGTTGAAAGTATTGCAATCACTAGTAATCTTACGAGATTAAACTTCCTTTATAGAAGTACAACTTAATCAAGTCTTTTGACACATAAACAGGAAAATGAGTTGTCGTATAGGTTTTCGTAGGCCTTACAAGTCCACATGGTCTTTGTGGGCTTGTGAGCGCAGCGCGCCGAAGAAAACTTATACGACAACTCATTTTCCGTCCTATATAGCAATTATGGAAGTTTAAAGCGAAAAATCATGGCAATACTATCAACTAGAATGGAGGTATTGCTATGTGGAAGGAACGTTATACATTATCATCAAATCAAACAGTTCTTACAAAAAAATATCATATACCATATAAAGAAATACTAGCTAACAAAAAGATGCGTTTTCTATTGTCAATTGTGATCTTACTTTGGATCGCTGTAGGAGCTCAAATCGTAGCAGACCGTTTGTTCTCAAGAGAAGGTGATATCTTAAGTGCATTTGTTACGACAAATTCTGGACTTATGGAAAGTACTCTTGAGGTGACAGCGGATTATGGTAATCAGTACTTAACGGTAGAAGATAAAAATTCATTAATTTCTTATATCGCAACTGGTCTTGGCGTCAAGACTGATTCAGAGTTTAGGACATATGAAAATGAAAATCGTCAAGAGGTTGTATTTACAAAGCAAGCAGCGAGAGCACAAACAACGATTAAGGTAGTAACACTAAAAAATACAGAAACGACGGATGCATTCAAGCAAAGCTTAGAGAAAAAAGTTGGTGTTACGCAGTATGTGATGGTACGAATCGTAATTTACGAGGATGCCAATAACGACATACTAAAGTTTAAAGATACAATAGAAAAGGTGTATAAAAACCTTAACATTACAGAAAACCGAATCTCTGAGACATTACAACTATGTGGTGCATTTGCTGGGAATCTGTTACTTGATACAAAAAATAAATTAGCTGACAAGATGATCGATTCTCTTGAAGGTAAAATTGTTTATGAAAATCGTGAAGACGAGTTATATACCATTTATGCTTATACTGGCTTGCTTCGAGAATACATTACCGTTAATGAAGCAAAAATCAATATACAGGTTGCAATGACGTACGATGAGACAAATAATTATACAAAGATCTATCTTGCTACACCTATCATCTCAGGAGACTGGTAAAAAATTAATAGTTAACTTAGAGGGGCTACCGTATTAAGGGTAGTCCCTTTTGGCAACACGCTTTCGCTTGAATGAAGTTCATAACGGTACTAAATACAAGCCTAATGTATCGGCAGTTGAGATTAAATTATGAAAAATGAAATAATGGGTAAATAATTTGGCGCTATTTGACGATAAAGCTATTAGAGGTTATAATATGTATAGAAAATTGCCGTTGGCCTCTTTATGAGAAACGGTTTGGCCCTGAATGCCTGATGGACCATATAACTTAAAGGAGGAAGTTTAATGAATAAGTCATTAAAGTTACGTGCTGTCATTGCTTGTGTTGCGGTACTTTTTTTTGCGTTAGCTTCAATACTTACGTTAAAAGCGTCAAATGCTAAGGCGGCAACTGCAAGTATTACAGTAGAAGAAATTGATTATGAGAAAAGTACCATTACCTTAAAAGGAAATGACGGAGACAGTAAGATTTATTTTTCTGATTCGAAGGGTAAGACATGGGAAGTAATATCGGAGACATTAGGAAATAATCACAAAATAACAATGGATATTTCATGGATTTCAACATCATCGAATTATACAATTAAGTTTAAGGGAGATTATTCTAAGGATGTCACAACGGTAGTAATACCAAAACAGCTTACTACATTTAAGGCAACATATAACCGTGCAAAACAATCAGTTACATATGCAAATAAAGGTGATAGAACAGTTCAGTGGAGGAAGAAGGACAGTTACATATGGTATGATGTGAATGATTCAACATTTGCTAATGAGCTGGAGAAATTAAGCTCACAAGGAGCTACTGTTTATCTTCGTTTGGCACCTGTCAATGGAGGAACTACAAACGAAAAGTTAAGTATTGGGTCAAGACCGAGTAAAGAGGTTATGATCACGATTCCAAAGAAAGCTTCTGCTCCAACCATTACAATCGATGGATCAAAGTTCCTAATTCCAGTGAAAAAGAATTCGGCATACCGTGTAGTTTTTTCAGACGGAACTACAAGTGAATGGATTACAGTAGGTAGTGCTACAGATTTAATGTTAAGTAAAATTGCAGGTAGTACCCTATATATAAATAATTCAACAACACAAAATGAGGTAGTTTTACAGTTTCGAACAAACGCAACAAGTTCAGCTCCAGCATCTCGTATTACAACGGTTACTGTACCAGTTCAAGCAGGACCGCCAAGTGAGACTACTTATGGAATAAGTCTTGATTATACAAGTTCTTCAAGTTTAGAATTATCTGTAAAGTCTGCAAGTTCAACACAACCTTTTGAATATACAATTGTTGAGCCAGACGATACCTTAAATTATCAAGAAGCAATTTGGACAAGTATAACATCTTCAGCTAGTATTGCGATTACAGAGTCAAAAGCCGAAGAAGGTAGCCACATTTATGTTAGGAAAAAATCAATGGCGGCAGCTGATAAGGTAGCTTTTGCTCTAGCTTCAAAAGAACTTGATGTTACAGGTAGTTCAGGTGTTAAATATCCAGACTCAGCTTCAGCAAACAGCTTAACTACATTAGTCACAACTGCGGGACTAGTAAAGGAAGAGGATACTTCTAGTTATTTAACATTTACGATTTCAAGCCCAACAAAAACTACAGTCTCTTCTATTAAATTAAAGGATATCTATGGTAATTTAAAGGGAACACTTACCAACGTTAAGAGCACAGTTGTTCCTTCCCAAGATAATCCAAATGAATATATTATTACAACAAAGATAACTAGTACGGAAAGCATCGATCATATTTTAGAACAGGCTTTATACGGGACTATTATATTAGCAAATTCTGATGAAGTGGAAAGTACAACAACTTCAGGCTTATTACTATATATTTATCCAAAGACTGTAGTAAATAACCAGGATCATAAGTTTGCAACTGATAAATTTGAGCGAGTATACAGTTCCAAAGATACAGCCAATGATGATGCTAACTTCCAGTTTAGCTTAGATTTTGGTAAGAATTATGTATATGATAAAACAGAAATTGACAAGTTTACTCAAGAAGTGGTTACCATTAAGAGCATGACTTATGATAGTTATGAACTAAGTTCGGACAAGGGAGACTACAGTGTTGAATATGGAACGAGATTAAATGATGATCATGAATCTGTTAGAATTGCTCTTGTCACTGTTAATGTGAATAATTTTGAAATGGATAACATAATTACAACGAGAAATTCAGCAGAATCTTTAGTTATTAATTTAAACAATGGTGAGAAGTTAGAGAATGCAGTAACAATTAATTTAATTGAAACTGCAACAATTGTAGATGCACCAATCGCTTATTCCATAACAGAAGGAAGTCTAGAAGAAACGAAGACAGAAACAATAACGAATGCAGATAATACAACAACTACGGTTAGTAAAGAAGTAATTACATTTTCAATCCAATTGAAAATTTTCAGTCCAACCTATGAGGTAGGCGTTTCCGATGTGACTTGGGATGGTATATCCATAATGAAGTCTGCAACGATTTCAGGTGGAGTGGCAACTATTGATTTATCAAATTCAAAGATTAATAAGTTGTCAACTGATTCAACAACTACGAAGAATATCGTAATTACACTAAGCAATGGGTATGTAATCAAGAGTGGATGCAAGTTAACCATAATTGATAAAGATTAGGGAGGTGCCAAAGATGAAAAAGTGTATATTAAAATCCATCCTTGCGGTACTTTTGTTTTTAACAGCAATGATTGTTGCACCAACTGAGAAAGCTTTGGCAGAAACAACAGCTTCAGCAATTACGATTGGAACAATCGATTATGATGATTTGACTATGATTATCTATACAAACAATAACTCTATTGTTTATCTTTCGACAGATAAGAAGACCTGGGATGAAGTGGAAGGAGAGAAAGTCCTTGATAATACAGCTTATCAGATGGATATCTCGTGGGTATCTAATTCAGCAGATAAGACATTATACTTTAAGGGTGATGTGGATACTACAGTTATTCCTGTTACCTTACCAGCGAAAGATAATTCAATCAAAGTAACCTATAGTAATTCAGATTGTGATTTTACATTCACAAATTGTGATACTGCAGAGAGCTTTCAATGGAGAAAAACTACCGATTATCATTGGTATAACGTATCCATGGATACGAATAGTGCCGAATATCAAGACTTCATGAAAACAGTAGAAGGTATGCTTGTTAAGGGTGCAAAGATTGTGATACGTATTCCTCAGACACCAGGGAAAGATGCAGTAAATACGGGAGAAAGACCTAGTAAAGAAGTAACCGTAGCATTAACAAAACGTGCAAATGCACCTTCTATTACGGTAAATGCATCTAAATTGACCTTAAATACAACAACAAAAATGGAGTATTACAACGAAGAAGCTAAGGTATGGATCGATTGTGATAAGTCAATGTCAGTGGAAGACATTGCTCCTAGTACTTTATTTAAAAATGGAGCAAAGTCAGTAACTTTACAAATACGTACTGCGGCCACTTCTAGTAAGACTTACTCCAAAACAGCATATATAACGATTAATGGACAAGCTGATGCACCATCGATTTTAGGAGTATCAAGTGAAGTTTCACATTATTATGAGAACAATAAGCTTTGCCTTGTATTTAATAAGGCTTCGAAAACAGATATTTATAGTTATTGCGTTGTTAAGCCAGATGCAGACGATTTTGATGTGACAAAAGCCAACTGGAAACTGGTAAAAGATACGAAAGTGAAAAAACTTTCACAGTCTGTGGCACCAGAAGGTAGCATTATATATATCCGTAAGCAAGGAATAAATGAGAATGTAAATAAAGGAATTAGTTTGGTATTATCTTCGAAAGAAGCTCAATTAATAATCGACTATCCAAGTACAGAATCATCAAAATAAACCAAAGAAAACAAGGGCTGTTGTGAATATGACTTATATATTAAATCATATTCGTAGCAACCCTTGCTTTTTGTTATGTAATGGGAAAGTTCTTCGAACTTCCCTATTACATAATAAAAGCGTCCAAAAGGAAGGACGCTATGATGCACAGAAGCGCGTTAGGAAGATGTCGCTTACGCGACCGTGCTTGGCGCGAGTGTTTTGCAAGCAAAACACTGAAAAACTAGTATTTCGTTGGTGGTCGATAAAACTCAAAAATGACGATGTCATTACGTGATTCGATTTCATGAATATCATCATCATCACGGACAGTCCATACAGCTCTCATTGCACCCATTCGATCAACAAGCTTTACAAGTAACGAACGCTTTTCTTTATGATAGGATATAAAATGTGGACGAGTAACGAAATTAGTTAACAGGCGACTTAAGGCAAAAGCCTGTAGACGTGATAACTTACCTTTGAACTCCTGTGGACCAGCACTTAACTGACCTCGTAAAAGATGTGGTGCATTTCGTTTAAACCAAGCAAGTATAAGTGGCTGAAAACTCTCAATACAATAATCTCCATGATATTCCTGCAGCATTGCATATGATTTTTCACATAATATGTCGTTTTTATGTCCATTTTTTAACTCTACAACGAGCGGTACCTGGCCATGAACAAGCTTTAGAAAATCAGAAAAAAGCGGTATTTTCTGTTCGGTATTACATAGTGAGAAAGCTTGGAGTTCTTCATACGTATAATCATCAACTCGTCCATCAACATTGCAGACACGGTTTAGGGTATCGTCATGAAAGACAACAATTTGCTCATCCTTTGTAAGCTGAATATCAAATTCGATACCATACCCAGCATCAATTGCAGATTGAAATGCGAGCATAGAATTTTCAGGGATCTTTTTATCTTTTGTGTGTAATCCACGGTGCGCAATGTTACAATTTAAAAATGGTGCACGCATTTTACTCGTACTTTTACCAGGAGCAATAAGAACAGCAATAAAGCATAGTATAAATATAATATTTACAATTAAAATAATAGTTGATATCATAACAATAACCTTCTTTGCTAATGAATTAAGACTACAGTGAGTTCTTATTTTGAGAAATAAACAATTAGTCTAAGTTTAGCACATGAGGTGTGACAGGTCAATGGAGGTAAGGGATGAAGTTAATGATTGCATCGGACATTCATGGGTCCGCATATTATTGTAAGAAGCTATTAGAAGAATATAGAGCAAAAAAAGCAGATAAACTGCTATTATTAGGGGATTTGTTGTATCATGGTCCACGAAATGATTTACCAAAAGATTATAATCCAAAACAAGTAATCACGATGTTAAACAGTATGAAGGATGAGATTTTATGTGTACGTGGAAACTGTGAAGCAGAAGTAGACCAAATGGTACTAGAATTTCCTTGTATGGCAGATTACATCCTGTTGTATATTGATGGAAAGACAATCTTTGCCACACATGGACACCTCTTTAATCAAGAAAATCTACCACCATTAAAAAAGGGAGATATTCTGCTACATGGACATACTCATGTAACTGCGAATCGTAGCATTGGTGAGATTCAGTATGTGAATCCAGGTTCTGTATCTATACCAAAAGAGGGAACTGTACATGGGTATATGATATTAGAAGATGGTGAATTTACTCAGTATAGTTTATCGGAGTAGAAGGTAGTATTTCCTTGGGGCTTGTGAACGTAGCGCGCCGAAGAAAATATACCATCGTCCTTCATTCTTTATTCATACTGCCCTTAGTGCGACAGCCCCATGCACACAAGCGCGAGAGGAAGATGTCGCATTCGCGACCGCGCTTGGTGCAAGTGTTCTGCAAGCAAAACAACAAACCTCTTAGTTAGCAAGCTTCATATCTCCAGCCTTGATCAATCCCTTCTTTCTCATGAATTCGGATACTGCTAGAGAAAGGATTGCAGGTAAAACAAAGTGTATACCGATAATAAGTAAGATTGTAGGAACAGTACCGAAGGTTGGTACCATGCTGTCGTATGCATTAATCTGGCCAACGAGACCTGAAGTTCCCATACCAGATCCAACTGGGTTATTGGTCATACCGATTACTGCTGAGATTGGTCCAACAATGGCGCTCGATATAATTGCAGGCAGCCAAATGCTAGGCTTCTTCATGATATTCGGAACTTGTAGCATACTCGTTCCAAGTCCTTGTGCAACTAAACCACCTACTTTATTCTCACGGTAACTTGCAACAGCAAAACCAACCATATTGGCACAACATCCTGCACAAGCTGCACCAGCAGCAATCGAGGTTAAGCCTAAGGAGATACCGATGGCAGCAGAGCTAATTGGTAATGTTAGCACCATACCCATGATAACAGCAACGATAATACCCATAAGAATAGGACGGCGATCAACACCCCAATTGATTAATTCACCAATGGCAGTCATACCTTTTGAGATTCCTGGTCCTACGAAAAGACCAACAGCTGAACCTGAAAGAATCGAAACAACTGGAGTTACAATAATATCAACTTTTGTTTTCCCAGCTACGAGGTGGCCAATTGTGATAGCGATATATGCAGCTACAAATGCACCGAGTGGTTCTCCAGGGATTGGTAGTGACATAATATTGCCTTCTAAAATATTTCCTTTTAAGATTGGAGTAGCAAAAGCACCGACCATACCGGCTACAGAAGCTGAAATAACGACAAGTGGACTTTCCTTAAACTTGTACGCCACACCACATCCAATTCCTGCACCTGTTAGAAGAGAAGCAATTTTACCAATAAATTTTAAATATGTAGCAATGTCACCAGTAATAAAACTAGCAATCTGACATAGTATGGTACCAACAATTAAGGTGGCAAATAAGCCGAGTGCCATACCATTAAGACCTTCAATAAAGATTCGATTCAAAATCTTCGTTAATTTTTTCATAACTCCTCCGATCTAAATAAACATGTCATAAAGCTGTAAAAAAGACAAGACATTGCGTATTGTTGTATATACAGCTGTCTTGTCAGTAAATGTATCATATGAAATTTAATATGTCAACATTAATTTAGAATACATAGCCTTTCTTTTTTAAGGCTTCTTCGATACGCTTTAAAGTCTCTTCACTATCGGCTTCTATGGTGTGATAATGGTAGCTACCTGTTAGTTCCTTTAGTGGTACCGTCTTTTTTTGATTGACTTTATCAACAAAGTCAATTACATCCTGATGGTTATAAATGAGTAAATCGGCCTGAATTGTTCCATAGATTTCATGACTAACGATTACATCAAGCACCTTCCCACCCAGATTAACAATCGTAGAGAGTTCATCGTATATTTCATTTGTTGTATGTTTTACATAAAAACAACGATTCACTTTTTTGGGCTCTTGATGGTAAAGAAGGTAGCCTTTTGTGGTTGAGAGGATGTTTTTATTTGTAGCTCGTAACAAGGCAATGTCTTGTACAATAACTTGTCTGCTTACTCCTAATTGTTTTGCTAGTTCCGTACCAGAAATAGGGGCAGAATGATGTGTAAGTAAGTCAATTAATTTTTCTCTTCGTTCGGTTCCCTCCATAAAATCCTCCAGTTTATATTGCTTCAATAAGAGCAGTCATTAATTTAACGGTATGCTCAATTGCCTTTGCTTCGAAGGTTGGGTAATCCATATTAGCACTATTATCGGCTTTATCAGAGATTGCACGTACAATTAAAAATGGAATTCCATTTAAATAAGCGGCTTGAGCAATTGCTGCTCCTTCCATCTCTGTACATAAAGGATTAAAATTTGATATGAGACGTTCTTTTACTGTTTTATCAGCGATAAACTGATCCCCGCTGACAACACGTCCTGTAAATACGCATATATCAGGGTTTACTTTTTCACATAATTTTTTGGCTAATGCAATTAAGTTCTCATCCGCAGTAAAGGTTGAGGTTTCCATACGTGGAATCACTCCCAATTCATAACCAAAAGCGACAGCATCAACATCGTGCTGCAATGCATCGGTTGATAAAACGATATCACCGATATTGATTTCATTATCCAAAGAGCCTGCAATTCCTGTATTAATGATATAATCTACATGATAATCATCTGCCAAAATCTGTGCGCATAAGGCAGCATTTACTTTACCGATACCAGAGCGTACAACAACTACATTTTTTCCACTTAAGGTTCCTTTGTTAAATTCCATGCAAGCCTTTTTGGAAACAATAATATCTTGCATCTGTTGCTTTAACTTTGTAACCTCTTCTTCCATAGCACCGATAATACCAATCATATATAAATTCTCCTTTTTCCGTGTTCTATTGCATTTATTATAACCAAACAAGTATTTTTCCACAACCCTGACTTTTCAATACATAAACAAAAGAATTAATTGCAAAATCATTTAATATAGTATAAAATAGGGAAGACCAAATTTGGGAAGTATATACATAGACGGGATGAATGTAATACAAGAGTAAGAAATTAGGAGGTAATTATGAAGTTCAAGACAAGTGGTGTATGTTCACGAGAAATTAATTTTGAACTTGAAACTATAAATGGGGAAGAGGTTGTTAAGTCCGTTGAATTCATTGGTGGATGTAACGGAAATTTACAAGGTATTGGAAAACTTGTTGAGGGAATGAAGATTGATGACGTAATTGCTAGACTTGATGGCATACGTTGTGGAATGAAGTCTACATCATGTCCCGATCAATTAGCTAAAGCTTTAAAACAGGCGAAATAGGAGGCAGATATGAAGCGCATTGTTTTAACTGGTGGTGGAACTGCCGGTCATGTAACACCTAATATTGCGTTAATTGCAAAATTACAGGAATTAAACTATGACATTCATTATATTGGTTCTTATAATGGAATTGAGAAAGATTTAATCGAAAAGCTGGGCGTTAAGTATTATGGAATCTCATCAGGAAAATTAAGACGATATCTTGACATTAAGAATTTCTCTGATCCATTTAAAGTACTTAAAGGAATCAGTCAAGCGAAAAAATTGATGAAGAAGTTAAAACCGGATGTTGTATTTTCTAAAGGTGGTTTTGTAGCAGTTCCTGTTGTACTAGCAGCAAAGAAGAGAAAGATTCCAACAATCATACATGAATCGGATATGACACCTGGACTTGCAAATCGTTTATGCATTCCATCTGCAGTTAAAGTTTGTGCCAACTTTCCTGAGACTTTAAACTATCTTCCAAAGGAGAAAGCAGTCCTTACTGGAACACCAATTCGAAAGGAATTATTTGCTGGAAATAGAATCAAAGGCTTAGACTTTTGTGGATTTACTGCCAATATTCCTGTTATTTTAGTAATTGGTGGTAGTACTGGAGCGCTTAAAGTGAATGAAGCTGTTCGAAATCTTTTACCAACGCTATTAAAGCGTTTTCAAGTAATTCATCTATGTGGTAAAGGAAAGATGGATCCCGATTATCAAGGGATGAAAGGTTATGTGCAGTTTGAATATATAAGTTCAGAGTTAAGTGATTTGTTTGCTACAGCTGATCTAGTGATATCAAGAGCTGGAGCAAATGCAATTTGTGAACTTTTAGCCTTAAAGAAACCAAATATACTAATTCCTTTGTCTGCAGCAGCAAGCCGTGGAGATCAGATTCTGAATGCAGAATCTTTTGAACATCAGGGCTATAGTTATGTAATTAAGGAAGAGGAATTAACAAATGAAACTTTATTAGCTGGAGTAAATTATGTATATGATAATCGTGAAAAGTATAAATCAGCGATGAACAATAGTATACAAAATGATGCAACTTTAGCAATTGTAAAACTAATAGAAGACGCAGTTTTAAATGCTTGATGATGTTGTTTCATCTGGTTGAAAGAAGTCTGACGTCATTTTGCACAAAGAAATGTAATGAGTATGAGATAATAAACATAAATTATCCGCACCACGCTTTCGCTTGAACGAAGTTCGTAACGGTACGTAAGGGCTTGTATTTTAGCCCCTTACGTACCGTTACGAACTTTGTTGGTACTTATAGGTTGGCCTTTATCTTGGTAGCTAATTCATTGGCCTCTCCATCTGCATAGGACAAGGTAGACCAAGGAATGTTAATCTGATCACCATCATAGCGAGGAATCATATGAAAGTGAAGATGGAATACACTTTGACCAGCAGCAGTACCATTATTTTGGAGAACATTAATACCATCGCAATTAAGTGTTTTTTTAATGGCAGTACATATTTTTTTAATAACAGCTAATGCTTTTGTTTCTTCAGCACCATCTAGTTCAAAAATATTAGTAATATGCCGTTTTGGGAGCAGTAGGGCATGTCCTTTTGCAGCAGGTGATATATCTAGAATGACACGGAATAATTCATCCTCATAAATAGTAGCAGAGTTGAACTCACCAGATGCAAGTTTACAAAAGATACAATTGGAATCACTCATTTCTTATTTCCTCCTAGTTAACAAAGTATAAATTTCATATCTATTATAATACTTATGCATGTCGAATAAAAGCGAAAGTAAGATAAGTAACTGTCACCTTTTGTCATACTCTTTTCCTTGTGTTTTATGTCGTGATGAGGTACAATATGTAGTGTAAAGGGGGTGCTTTTATAAGTAGTCTTGACGAAATATCTCTTAAGCAAGAACAAATGAACGAAAAAAGTGAAAACAACATGATAAATACCGGTGATGTACAGATAGAACTTGCCATACAGACGATTTGTGAATTAAGAGATTTATTAACCTTCATGAAAGCGTATAAACAGATTATCGATGTAAAACATCCTGAAGCAAAATTGTTTGAACATTGGGATGAAATCAATGAAGATATGGATGCCATGGCAAAACGATTAAGTGCATATGAGAAACGATTACATACAACTAAGAAGAATGAAGTAGCATAAAAAACCACATACATTAAGAGAAGGGTCCTAGCAGTAGGCCCTTCTTTTATTCATTATAAGGGAAAGTTCATGTAGTGATGGTAAGAACTTTTTTATTTTGATGCACGCCGATGCATAAGCTCATTTTGAACAAGCACAAATACTACGTAGAGCATCCAACGAGGCGAGTTCTTGTTTGGTAATAATCCAGGCACCCTATTCTCCTCTTCTATATTACCAGACTGATCAGTAGATGGATTATAGTCTTGGGTTATTGGTATCAGAGAACGATAAATATCTTCTGATAATCTTAATAGGGTAGCTCTATCAGGATTTTCGTCATAAATCCAGCTACCATTATAGTCTAATCGATCAAATGCTTTTTTCACCTCTGTATATATACGTCGAACAGCTTCTGGATGCCTACGAATCATTTTCATGTATTCTTCATTTTCTTCCTCATTTCTTGGAAGAAAATTAAGCTCTTCGTTCTCCATATTTATACGGTTCTGGTCATTCATATTCATACGATTACGCTCATTCATGTCCATACGGTTCTGGTCATTCATATTCATACGATTACGCTCATTCATGTCCATGCGGTTTTGCTCATTAATGTCCATACGATTACTCTCATTCATGTTCATGCGATTTTGATTATTCATATTCATACGATTACGCTCGTTCATGTCCATACGTCTTTGCGCATTCATGTCCATACGATTACGCTCGTTCATGTCCATGCGGTTTTGCTCATTCATATTCATACGGTTACGCTCGTTCATGCCCATACGTCTTTGCTCATTCATGTCCATACGATTACGCTCGTTCATGTCCATGCGGTTTTGCTCATTCATATTCATACGGTTACGCTCGTTCATGTCCATACGTCTTTGCTCATTCATATTCATACGGTTACGCTCGTTCATGTCCATACGTCTTTGTTCATTCATGTCCATACGATTACGATCATTCATGTCCATGCGGTTTTGGTCATTCATATTCATGCGATTACGATCATTCATGTCCATACGGTTCTGCTCGTTCATATTCATCCGATCTTGATTCTCCATATTCATCCGATTTCTATCGTCATAATCACTGTACATTAGCCAAGGCGGTCTATTACTAATATCTTTTGATGTGCTAGGTGATAAGCGCTCATCACCACGTGGATTCATCCAAGGAAAACTACGATTGTTATCATATGGATTCGATTTCGGTGTTAGTCTTTCATCTGATTCCTCATCTGGCATTGGAGCAGACATAGTGTTGTCCATGGATTCCATCCATGAACGTGTAGAATTCGTTGCCCAATCATTGTTCATAGGCATCCGATTTGAATCATTGGATATCCTACCATTATTACGATTTTGCATTGTATCATCATTATTTAATGGCACTGCTTTGTTAATATCTCTTACCAGCATACTGTCACTATCTCTTATAATCATACTATCCCTACGTCTTAATGGCATATCATAACTATTAAAATCCATATTTCTTCTTGGTAATTCTGTCTCGTTGTCTGGCATTGTATAGGATATATTCTCTTGATTTTCTTTACGAGTTACTTGACGTTTTGTGCTGGAATTAGAAGCATTATCTTCCTGAGTAGACAATTGAGTTGCTCTATATTCCTGAGCTTTTTTCTTAAGCTCCTGATGAGATAAGTAAGGATTTTTGACTGGTGGAGGCGTGTTGTTTGGACGCATTCGATAGTTTTGTCTATTATTATTAGGAAAAGGCATTCTGTTTCCTCATCTTAGTTATTCATAAATAATATATGCGAAGTATGAAATCAATGTTCCGAAAATCTTAAGATTAAGCTTTTCTTAGAAACCTTGCGGAAACATGAAAAAAAGGGTACAATGTTAACAAAATGTAGAAGGATGACACCCGAATGGATGAAAAAATATATAAGGCTTTTGAAGCTAATTGTAACGGAGAGCTAAAACAGATTATTATTAGTAATTCTACTGATGCACAGTTGATTACGAAAATAAAAATCCGCCCAATTTTAATAAAGAAAGAATTATTATTTCAAGTAACAGAATACCGTGGAACAAAGGTATTTCATCAGAATTATACAAAAGAGCAATTACTTGATAATTTAGATCAATGGTTTGAAGGATTATTTAAACAAGTTGAAATTAAAAGCTTAACGGCTCAAACAAACATATTGATAAGTAAAAAGCAGATTGCAACCGTTAAAGTAAAAAAGCAACAGGTAATACAACCGATAACAATCAGTGAACATGACCGAAAGAAGCAATATATCCTACAAGAAGGTACGCCAATACCATTTATGCAGGATCTGGGGATTATGAGCGCAGAAGGAAAAGTTATCCGATCCAAGTATGATAAGTATAAGCAAATAAATCGCTTCTTAGAATTTATTGAAGATATTTTGCCAAACTTAAAAAAAGACAAAGAGATTAAAATTATAGATTTTGGTTGTGGGAAATCTTATCTAACTTTTGCTATGTATTATTATCTTCATGAGATGATGGGGTATAACATACAGATAACTGGACTTGACTTGAAGGATGATGTTATTCGTACATGTAATGAGTTAAAAGATCGATATGGTTATGAAAAGCTTCAATTTTTGCATGGCAATATAGCAGACTATGAGGGTTGTAATCAAGTTGATATGGTAGTAACATTACATGCATGTGATACAGCAACCGATTATGCACTTTATAAAGCTCATAAATGGGGTGCAAAGGTGATACTATCCGTACCCTGTTGCCAACATGAGTTCAATAAACAGATTCAATGTGATGAGTTAGAATCTATATTAAAATATGGATTAATCAAAGAGAGAATGTCAGCACTTATTACAGATTCCTTACGTGCTAATATATTAGAGATGTTAGGATATAAAGTGCAGATTCTCGAATTTATTGATATGGAACACACTCCGAAAAATATCTTATTGCGTGCAGTAAAAAAATCAAATCAAAAGTCTGAAGCTAAGAGTGAGAAAGCTGCTTTTAAAGTAAAAGAATGTCTTGATTATTTGCACGTAAAGTCAACATTTTATGAACTTGTGAATCGAGAGAGGGAAAACTAGAATGAAGCTAGTGTATCGAATCCTAATATTATTAGTGATATTTATTGGTTCCTTATATTATTTTGGAACTAATATGACAGAAAAAGTATTTAGTATTGATGAAAAGTCAATGAAGATGCAAGATGCAACACTTCCATACATCTCCTTGCTTGTTGATGGGAAGGAGATTAATCTTTTGCATGGATATTGTTCTAGCCTTGATGTACTAACAGTAAGGGAATCTATTACACCATTATCAGTGGAACAAGCTTTTTCTATTGTGATTACGGAAAATGAAAGCGTCGTAAAGAAAGTTAAGTATGAAGTAATTGATATTTCTGATGGTAAGACAGTAGAAGAAGGTGCTATTAATGCGCTTGATACTCAACCTGATTATAAAGTGGCAAGAATCAAAATTAAGGAAGGTCTTACGAAAAATAGAGAGTATGTACTTCGCATTACATTAATTACTGATACGAGTAAGCGAATTTATTTTTATACACGAGTTAAAGTGATGGATAAATATTATTTACCTGAAAAGCTTGCATTCGTGGAGGAATTCCATACGGCAACGTTCTCAAAGGATACGGAAGGAATAATTGGCAAGTATCTAGAAAGACCTTATGATGCTGCATCAAGTTTTGCAAAAGTCACAATTAAAAATGATTATGATACTGTGACCTATGGTAGTTTAAATCCACAAGAGATCTTTCGGCAGGTACCAACAATTTCAGAAATTGGCGATTCAACAGCAAGTATTACATTGCAATTTATGATAACTGTTCAAACAATATCTGGGTTGGAATATTATCAGGTGACAGAAAATTATAGGTTTATGTATACCGCAAACCGGAGTTATTTATATGACTATAATCGCCAGATGGAATCTGTATTCGATGTTGGACTGACAAGTTTATCAAAGAGTGAGTTTAAGATTGGAATAACGAATCATCCGGATATCGATTTGGTAACAAATTCAGATAAATCAACAATAGCATTTGTTCGTGAACGTGTATTATGGTCATACAGTGTAGCTGAAAATAAAATGACAGAGGTATTTTCCTTCTACCAAGGAAAGACAGATTTTATTCGAGATACATTTGATAATCATGATATTCGCATCTTAAAGATGGATGATATCGGAAACCTTGATTTCATAGTTTATGGATATATGAACCGAGGAGAATACGAAGGTCGTGTTGGAATTGTCTTATATCATTATGATAGAGTAATGCAACGTGTGGAAGAACTGATTTATATTCCAATTAACACAACCTATGGTTTATTGAAAGAAGAGATGGGCTCGTTCTGCTATAGCAATGAATATAAGGTATTCTATCTTCATATTTTTGACACAATATATTCTTATAATCTGACTGCTAAATCATTGAGAGAACTTGCTCATGGAGTAACAAATGACTCTATTGTTTTCTCAAAGGAAGGGAAATTTATTGCCTATCAGGAAGTTCATGATAAAGCAACGGCAAACTCAATTCAAATCATAAATTTAGAAAGTGGTGAGAAAAGAGATATTACAGCTCAGGGGAAACCACTTCGTTTATTGGGTTTAATTGATCAGAATATTATTTATGGAATCGCTGAGGATAGAGACAATATAATTAGCATGGATGGATCGATCTTATATCCTATGCAGGAGGTCTATATTGCTAATAGTAGTAACGTAATTCAAAAAAAATATAGAAAAGATGATTATTATATTATTGATGCTAATGTTAGTGGAAATGTGGTAGAATTAAAGCGACTGATAAAAAATCAAGATCCTATTTTAGGATATGAAATGGTGGCTTCAGATTTTATTTTGAACACTGCCACACAAGAAGCTTCTAGAATACAAATATCAAAGCGTGTTACGGATATGATGTTAACGGAATATTACATTACGATGAATTTAACGACAGGAATGGAAGATTATCCAGAATTATCAAGCACGCAAAATAAGATTATCACCGAGGATACAACTGTTCGCATTAATCAAGCCAAAACCAATGAAAATCAATTTATCACTTATTCTTTTGGAAATATTAAAGCGCTTACCAGTGATATTGGAACAGCAATCAAAGCAGCAGATGAATATTCGGGTGTAGTACTTAGCGGGAATGGTCAGGTTGTTTGGGAACGTGGAGTAAAAACAACAAAGAGCCAGATAACCGGAATAAGTATGGTTGGAAAAACAGATGGGAGAACGAGTTTGCAGGCTTGTATCAGAATGTTATTGGCATATCGCAATACCACGCCAGTAACAGAGTATAATAGAAGTGTGATGTCGGTCGTTCAATATTTAAGTAACGAAATGAATGCAGTGCCAGTAAAAGCAGAAAATATATCTTTAGAGCAAGCGCTTTACTTTATTTATAAAGGTAAGCCGGTCATTGCCTTTAAAAAATCAGGAGAAGCAGTTCTGATTACAGGCTATGATAGTACAACTATCACCGTAGCAGATCCTGTTGGTGCAACTGAAAGAAAGATTAATATGAAAGAAGCCAGCACAATATTTTCAGAAGCAGGCAATATTTTTATTACGTATATAGATTAGGAGGATAAGTATGAAACTTATTTCAGCAGCAGTTCCGTGTTACAATTCAGCAGCTTATATGAGAAAGGCAATCGATTCTTTGCTTGTTGCAGGTGAGGATATTGAGATCATTATTGTTAACGATGGTTCAAGAGATGATACAGCTAAAATTGCAGATGAGTATGCGAAACAATATCCAACAATCGTGAAAGTAATTCACCAGGAAAATGGAGGACATGGGGAGGCAGTTAATGCTGGACTTAGAATTGCTACAGGTTTGTACTATAAGGTATTAGATAGTGATGATTGGTTAGATGAAAAGGCTTTTAAGAAAGTATTAAAGGTTCTACGCGAAATTGTTGAAGAAGACCAGACTTTAGATATGTTAATTGCTAACTATGTATATGAAAAGGTTAGTGAAAATAGTCAGAAGGTAATTGATTATGATGGTGTACTACCTCAAGGAAAAATATTTACTTGGGATGAAGTAGGACATTTTAAACAGGGAAAATATATTCTAATGCATTCTGTTATTTACCGTACTCAGTTACTTCGTGATTGTAAATTAGAATTGCCGAAACATACTTTTTATGTCGACAATATCTTCGTATATCAGCCGCTGAGCCAAGTAAAATATATGTATTATATGAATGTGGATTTATATCGTTACTTTATTGGCCGCGATGATCAATCTGTAACAGAAGAAAATATGATTAAGAGAATTGATCAGCAGATTCGTGTTACAAAATATATGATCAATTGCTGTGACGTAACAAAAATTAAGAATAAGAAGCTTCGTATGTATCTTGTTAAATATATGGGGATTATGATGACAGTATCTTCAGTCTATCTAATCAAGGAGGGAAGCGCAGAAAGTTTACAAAAGAGAGATGAACTTTGGGATTATCTTGAGAAAACAAATCCTCAGTTTAGTAAGCTTGTAGGCTCAAGTATTTTGAGCAAGAGCATGAAGCTAAATACAAAAGCTGGACATACTATTGTAAAAGCTGGTTATAATATCTCTAAAAAGATATTTAAATTTGGTTAATAAAAGGGGGACGATATAAAAGCAAATAAAACTCGCTTTATATCGTCCCGACTTTTTTAAAAGGTGCTATATTAGAAGAAAGATAGCTTGAGTTCTAATATTTTTAGTATTGTGTTGTGGATTTGATTCGTTCTCTTCGTTTGATTGTTATCTTTTCATAATCTGGAACATATACGATTAAATACATTACACATGCAAGAGCACAAGCACAAATTCCATCAACGATAGAATGTTGCTTTAGGAATACAGTAGACAAACATATAAGTATTGTTAAAATAAAAGTTGTAATTTTAATCCACTTTTTGTTTTTAAAAAGTTCTGTATGAAAGATAGCAATGCAAGCACCGATCGAATTAAATACATGGATACTTGGGCAAACATTTGTATTGGTATCGGTAGAATATAATTTTCTTACAATATCAATAAAGATATTATTACGACCAAGGGCATCTAAATCTGGGCGGAGATTTTGACCATTTGGCCAAATGGAATAGATAATTAGACATATTGTCATTCCAATAAATAGGAAGGCTGTACTTCTATAAAATTCTTTGGTATCCTTTAAGAAAAGAAAAAGGACTGTCAAGAAGATGAAAGCGAACCATACGTAATAAGGAATAACAAACCATTCATTAAATGGAATAAAATCATCAAGTTTTATACGTACATCATGGTAGTTATTTGTAATTGTCTTTTCTAAAAAAGTAAACCAAGGGGCATACAGAAAGAAATATAACAATACCCAAGCATGTTTATATCTTTTAATTAATGATTTCAAATAGACACAACCTTTCTTCTTAAACTGTTGTAGGGCTTTTCCAACTTAGTAATAAAATTGAACAAATCCATGTGATTATAACACATTCAAAACGAGACAACAATAGAATTTAGAAAATTAGATTCTCTTTAGAATTTATTTTATGGAGGTAAGTATAATGAAACGAGTATTTTTAATCGTACTAGATAGCGTTGGAATTGGAGAGATGCCAGATGCGAAAGATTATGGTGATGAGGGAAGTAATACACTAAAAGCAGCAGCTACTAGTAAATATTTCTCTATGCCAAATATGGAACGTTTAGGATTATTCCACATTGATGGTTTGACTGATATGTCAGATAGCAAGGTGAATCCTCAGGCAACCTTTCTTAGATTGGCGGAATCTTCGAAAGGAAAAGATACGACAATCGGTCACTGGGAGATTTCTGGTGTGATATCAGAAAAGCCTCTACCAACCTTCCCGAATGGTTTTCCTCAGAAGCTTCTTGAGGAGTTTGAGGGTAGAACTGGCCGTAAAGTAATATGTAATCAACCTTATTCAGGTACAGAGGTTATTAGAGACTTTGGTCAGGAGCATGTAGAAACAGGTGCATTAATTGTTTACACTTCTGCTGATAGCGTATTTCAGATTGCTGCACACGAAGATGTAGTTCCACTAGAAGAATTATATCGCTATTGTGAGATTGCACGTGAAATTTGCACAGGAGAATTTGGTGTAGGACGTGTAATTGCTCGACCATTTGTAGGTACATTCCCAGAATTTAAAAGAACATCTAATCGCCATGATTACTCATTAGTCCCACCGAAGACAACAATGTTGAATCAGTTAAAGGATCATGGTTATGAAGTAATTGCAGTTGGTAAGATCAATGATATTTTTGCAGGTAGTGGTGTTACTTCAATGGTTCGTACGAAAGATAATGCTGCTGGGATAGAGGAAACAATAAAATATACGAAAACAGAATTTGAAGGTTTATGCTTTATCAATCTAGTTGATTTTGATATGGTGTATGGACACCGAAATGATATTGATGGTTATGCAAAGGCTTTAACCTACTTTGATGAACAGCTTCCACGTATCATGGAAGGACTTCAAGAGGAAGATATCTTAATGATAACTGCTGATCATGGATGTGATCCAAGTACGCCATCAACAGATCACTCCAGGGAATATACTCCACTCATTATCTATGGAAAGCAGATAAAGGCAAATAATAATCTTTATACAAAACAGTCATTTGCGAATATCGGAGCAACAATCGTTGATTACTTTGGAATTAAGAAAGAGATTGCAGGAGAGAGCTTATTACCAGAGATAATGAAGTAATAGGAAAATCAAGGGGGATTACCAATGAAACTTGTAATACAAAGAGTAAGTAATGCAAGTGTTACTGTATCGAATCAGGTAGTTGGTAGTATACAGAAAGGATTACTTGTATTTATCGGTGTTTCGAATGATGATACAACCGATATAGCGGATATTTACCTAAAGAAGCTTATCAATTTAAGAATTTTTGAGGATGAGAATGGAAAAACAAATCTATCATTAGCTGATGTTTCAGGAGAACTATTATTCGTATCTCAGTTTACACTATATGCAGATTGTAAAAAGGGAAATCGTCCAAGCTTTATTAATGCAGGATTGCCACAACATGCAAATGAGATCTATGAATATATGATCGTGAAAGCAAGAGAAATCGTACCTAAAGTCGAAACAGGTGAATTTGGCGCTGATATGAAGGTTAGTATAGTTAATGATGGTCCTTTTACAATTGTTTTAGATAATTTGACTTAGTAAAATGCTCTTATATCAATTCAGTTTCATAACTGAATAGATATAGGAGCATTTTTGATATAACATATTCTGCTAGACTATTCTAAATCTTTTGCTAGCTCATCATAAACAACGTCAAGGATATGTACAGGAAACACCTTGTATTGGCACATCGTATTGACTAACGAAGTGACAAAGGATTCTTTTGGTGAGATATGTATTACTTCTGCCTCGGATAGTAAGGTATGTGTCTCATCAAATAGCTTACAACGGATTTCGTACTCCCACAATTCGAAGTCTTCAAACTCTGGATTAATGGAGTATATCATCTCATACTCTAGAATGAACGGATTCTCTGATACAGTCCATTGTTGCTTAATTGTAAATTGCGTTGACATAATATCTTTCTCCCTTACTATTTTTGTTAGTTGACCAAAACCAATTATAACAGCATTAGCATGGAATAAAAATACAACTTTAGTTGATTTGTTACAAAATTTTTAGTTGAGGTCTCCAGAATCAAGTGAATGGAAATAGTTTATAAGTTCAACTCGAGAAGAAATACCTAACTTATTATAGGCATTCGACAGGGTTCGCTTAACAGTACCAGTACTTACATTTAACTTCTGGGCGATATATTCATTTTTTTCACCCATTAAGACATAATTGATAATTTCGCTTTCACGTGGTGTTAAATGAATCGCATCCCTTACTTTCTTATTTACCTGAGTTGTAGTATCTACAATGATAACCATTGCCCTTTTTATATTATGGTCACGTATCACGGGAATCATAATTATTTTATAATGATAGGTAGAGGAGTTATAATGTATGGTGATTAGATCTTCTACTGTTTCATGAGTTGCTAGCATCTTATTCAATATTCTAGTCTCAAAAAAGTATGGTTCTTGTAAAATTGAAGTTCGAGCAATTAACTCTAACATCTTCACATTGATCTTTTCTAGCATTGGATGTGCAGTATTCTCACAATTAAAGACAGCAATAGCATTCACTGTTCCGCTAAATAGTGCATTGTATTCCTCTATTAAGCTTTTTTCTTCCTTCTCAATTTCTATCGGATTATTAATATCCTTAACGCAACAGATCACGGTACGAAGTTCTAACTGGCGAAATGGTATGAAAGAAGTTTGAATATGAAATAAATGATTCTTAGGTATAAAAGGATAGAGTGTATCGTCTGAAGTACATTTGTAATTTAGTTTTTTACGGATTACTTTATTTTGGTTAAGTGCTTGTTCACAGTTTGACCTTAAAAATGAAACAACATATGATGGAAAAAGCCCTCGTAGATCTTTTGATTCAAGCGTATACTCTGGGTGTGCAAAATGATTTAAGAAGTATTTGTTATAATTCAACAATATAGCACTATCGTTACCTGATAATTGAATTGTAAAAATACACTCTATCGTTGTATCAATCAGTTCTTTGTTTATGTTAAGTTCATCTAGAAAGATTTTATCAACATTTTCATCCTTGGCAGTTGTAGCAATCAAAAAATACATTTTGGAGTCTTGATGATCAATTGCAAATATATGAATCTTTAGTAAAAGAATCATACCTTTGTGATTGTAGTCTATGGTAGCTTCGAATGATTCATTGCTTCCAAGTTTCTCGCAAGTATGTAGTAGATACTGATAATTTTTAGAATCAATATAAACTGAAAAAAGTTCATTTCTCTTGTATGGGTATTCTGCACAAATTAGTTTACAACAATATTCATTCGCATAAATTAGATGTAAGCCGTCGTCGTCTAATCTTAGCGAACAGATTATTGCGTTTGCACTTTGTACATATTTATTTACGTCCATTGGTACCACCCCCAGTTGCTCTCTTGATTAACATACATATTTGTAATTGTGTATACCTCTCCCTTAATGAAACATAATTTTTTATAATTTACACTCCAATTCCATATTATAACAAAATATAGTAAAAATTGCAAATTCGATTTCGAAATAATTGGATAACTCTTGAATAAAATACAATGCCGTGCTATAATATGAAAGTCGTAAAAATTACATGCAGTTGTGGCGGAATTGGCATACGCGCATGATTCAGGTTCATGTTCAGGTAACTGAGTGTGGGTTCAAGTCCCATCAACTGCATCTTTTGTTTAAGGAAAGTCTTGATTTTACTGATGCTTTAGTGAAGTTGAGACTTTTTTGTATCGTAACGGTACATAAGGGCCTAAAATACAGGCCCTAAGTACCGACGACTTCATAACAGTATGCTCCTAAATTATGTTTGCCATCCCATTTTTAGCAAGGCTATTTATGTGCAAAATGATGAATGAAATGTTAGAAAAGTACTTTTGACACTAATCCATATAGTAAATTAAGCCCTCTAGAATAATTAGTAGTAAAGAAAATTTATTCTTTGGCCGATAAAGATATAGAGTAACTCCGTGTTTGAAAATAAGGAGGATAATATGAAGAGCAAATTGAAGAATAATTACATAAAAAAGCTAATTAGTCTAATTATAGTGTTCGTACTTTTTATCTGTTCCATTGAGATGTTCGGTATGCCTACAAAAAATGCCTATGCTGATGAAGCAAAGATTGTATCCATAAGTGCTAACTATTCAGGAGAACCTGTTCTTATTGGGGAAGATATTGATAAAAGTAAGTTAAAAGTGACAGCTACTTATGAGAATGGGGAAACGGAAGAGATTAAGGATTATACGATTGTCTCAACGAAAGTATCGCAAGAGGGGACAAATCTATTGATGGTGATTTATCAGGGCAAGACGGCAAACTTTTATGTAACTGGTAAAAAACTAGAATCAATCTATGCATACTATAGTGGTATGTCAATTAGTGTTGGTAATAGCATTAATAAAAAGGATATTAAGGTGTATGTTACCTATAAAGATGGTACGAATGGGTACCTAACTAACTATCAAGTTGCACAGGATGAGATTAAGACAGTCGGTGCAAATACAGTATACGTCTATTGTCAAAATCAAGTATTTCCAGTTACAGTTTATGGTATGGAACCAAAAAGTATTTCAGCGCTATATGCAACATATAGTGGAGAAAAAGTGACTGTTGGAAGTTCCGTTAACCGTGATGAATTAATCATTACTGCGGCCTATAAGGATGGAACCTCGGAAACTATAAATAATTATGTGTTGTTTCCAGATGTGATCGGTTCCACTGGTACACAGACCGTTGCAGCACACTATAATGGATTATCCGTAGCCTTTAATGTTGAGGGTACTCATAAAGAGCTGAAGGAATTATCTGCAAAATATATAGGAGATCCGGTTGGGGTTGGTTACTCAGTACGTCCAAGTGACGTTGAAGTGACCGGAACTTATAATGATGGAACGAAGGAAGTAATTAAGGAGTTCAATTTATTGGGCTCTAGCATAACATATGTAGGTTACCATATTGTTACAGCTGAGGTTAATGGATTGAAGGCTGAGTTTCTTGTCCAAGGCATTGCTGAGCAACAGATTGACTTTACAACTGGTTGTGACTTTACGATTACGAATGGGACAGAAACAGGGAAGGTATCTATTGCTATACCAACGAATGTAAATAAGGAATCACTGAAAGGCAATGATTTAGCTTCAGCAACTGTAACGAAAGTATTATCAAAAGCAGTACGTAAAAGCAATTTTATCGCATTTGAGGTGGAGGCTGTTGATGAGGATATCATTGAAGAATTCCCATTAACAATGAAAATCACGGTACCAAGTGAATATAAACTCGAGAATACTTCCCTCTATTATACACCAAACCGAAAGAGTATTATTGGTTTGCTGAATATAGATATTGTGAAGCCAAATATAATTATTGTAACAATCTACAATCCTGGAACATATATTTTATCCTATAAAGAGTAACTAATTAAAATGAACTAAATGTTTGAATAATTCAAAAAACTATAATTTGGTACTTGCATTTGTATTAATTTCATGATATATTAATAACTGCCCATCAAATTAGATGGGCAAAGTTAAGCAGTCGTGGCGGAATTGGCATACGCGCTAGACTAAGGATCTAGTGAGCATTGCGCTCGTACGGGTTCAAGTCCCGTCGACTGCAGGATGGTGAGGAGAGCACTCACCAAGAAAGATTAGGATCAGAACTTCGGTTCTGGTCTTTTTTTTGTTGAGAATGGACTTGACAGGTGGAGGGAAGGTATGATTTTATTGGTTCTTTGGGATGTGAAGTGAGTCTTGAGAGATTGTGCAAGTGTGTACAAGTAGGTAAAGGTGTGGAGAATTTTAAGGTGACTTTGAAAATTGGTGGTCGTATTATGATACCATTACAGTAAAAATATGTAAAAAATATTAAATCAGTGTTATAATATAGAAAAAGGGAGGAATGTGATATGAATATTAACTATTTATCAAAAGGTAACACTAATTCAATTAAAGGAATTGCGGCATTGCTAATTGTTTTACATCACATAAGTCTAAATTTTTTCTTTAGTAGCACAGTAAATAATCTACTTGAAAAAATCGGTTCTCCAATGGTTGCTATATTTATGTTTTATTCTGGATTTGGTTTAGTAATAAATTACTTAAATAATGAGAAATACTTAAATAGATTCTGCTACAAGAGATTATCAACTATTATAATTCCATATTTATTATCAATCGTTATATGCTTCGTAATAAAAAGTATATGTAATAATGAAAATTTCATTGATAATTTTTATATAATTAATAGAAACGGATCTACTTATGTTATGTATTCTTGGTATGTGTTTTGCATTATGTTTTTGTACATCATGTTTTTTATTACGTTTAAATATCTTAATCTTAAAAAAGCAGTTATTACTGAAGCAATTATAATAATCTTGTACATAATACTGTTGAAAATGATTGGTTGGGGTGATTATTGGTACAAAACTTCTATGATATTTTTAGTAGGTCAATTAGTCGCATTAAGAAGAAAAGATTTAGATAATGTATTCAAAAATCACTATTTTACAAGCTTAGTTATTTCATTCATATTATTTGTTAGTACTTTTTTGATTAAGATAAATAATACTATAGTTAGTTTTTTAGTTAATCAGATTTGCTTATTGTCATTCATTTATATTGTATTAAGCTTATCAACTAAAATAAAAGTACATAACAAGTTTACCAGTTTTTTAGGGACAATATCATATGAAATTT
Source organism: Bacillota bacterium (assembly GCA_023439125.1). Classification (GTDB taxonomy): domain Bacteria; phylum Bacillota; class Clostridia; order Lachnospirales; family Lachnospiraceae; genus Lachnoclostridium. The sequence continues at coordinate 234,849 of JAEXOU010000006.1, forward strand.
ATTTGATACATGGTTCTATAATATTACTGTATTTATCTTTGCCTGCTGAAATCAACAACTATATAAAATTAGCATTAATTATTTTAACATCTATATTAGTATCATTTGTAGCATCACGAATAGATAAGTTAATGATTAATAAGATTAAAAGCAATATCTAAATTTAATTTTACCAAATGTACATATGGAAGTGAGGAGAGTCTTGGTTATTTTTTGTCTTTACTATCAACACCTGTTAAGTAATAGGTAAAACGTCGGATTTGGTTGTCAATACAATGATTTAGAGATACAATATTTGTAATAAGATATAACAGTTGTAAAAACGATAATGCGAAAGAAATGATGTTTAAAGGGGGATTAGATATTATGGATTCATTGCATGTACTTATTCAGGAAATCAGTAAGGAAATACCAGAAGTGACATTACTTTTAGAAAAGGGAGCAGATGAAAATCAGATTAAAGAACTAACAAAAAGATTAGAAGTAGAAGTGCCCAAGTCACTTGTAGAGTTATATACTTTATATAACGGAGAAAAGCAAGATTTAGGATTTATGGCAGGCTTTGAATTCTTATCAATTGAGAAACTTCTAAATGAATATGCATTTCTTGCCCATGTAGAAGAGGAGCTTGATATTATTGGTACAGATTATATCCAGCAAAAACCCATAGCGCAATGCAAATGGGTTCCACTAGCCTTTGATGCAAGTAGATGCTATATTGCTATGGACCTAAGCCCTGCTCATACTGGTAAAATGGGACAGATTATTAGCATCGATTTTGATAATAATCATAGCTATCTATTAGCAGAAAGCTTAGATGATTTCTTTAAAAAGGTGACGAAATGGCTACAAGAAGGAAAACTCATTGTTAATAAAGAGGAAGAAACCCCTTATATCACTGAAAAATCGGGACATTTGTTTAATGATATCGTTGACTATGCGTTTATTAATGAACCTGATTCGGAGATTCTTGTACCAATAAAAGATGAATTCTGGTTGAAACGATATGAACAAAAACTCAAGAAAGATGAGTTAGGAGAAACTTGTGTTTCTAACAAAGTTTTAACACGAGAAACGGGATATATATTAATCCAGAATGAAATATTGTCATGTGAGCCTCTTCGTTATATGGACAATATCAAAAAGGTTATAATACATAATAGTGAACTTCACCAATTTGAATGTATTGCTAAGATGAGTAACCTAAATACAATTTGTATTGGTAGTTGTATCATTATAGATGGCGATCTTTCTTTATTAAAGGATTGTCAGACATTAAAAGAACTTAGAGTTGCGGATGTCGCAAACGCACAAAACCTGTACAAGCTCACGAATCTTCCAAGGTTGAAGTCATTAAGTATCGGCTCTCTTTCCGATTTTGATCCAACTATCATTGGTGATTTTAAGAACTTGATTACCTTAAAAATTGACACGATGGAGATTGAAGATTTTTCATTCATTAACAAATTGACCAAATTGAAGAAACTTAATTTAAGTAGGAATAGATTAAAGAATTTAGACTTTCTTTTTAACTTAGAGCAGTTGGAAGTTTTCGAATTATTACAAGTTGCTTTAGATGAGGAAGGCTTAAAAGCTGTTCCTAAGTTAACTAAACTTAAGGAATTTATATATCCTGTTAGAAATCTTGAAATTTATAGAGATCATCCAACTTTGAAAAATCCAGGTTTTGTCTTGAATTCAGGGCACTCATTTGAAGTCTTTGCAGGAACCAAGGTAGATAGCTTTACGCTTATAGGAAATGAGAATAAGATTACCAGGGAAGATACTAATAAGGTAGCAGAGGATATGGGTCATTATGTGGAACTTTTCTCTTATGGAAGTATAGGTTAATATATAGAAAAATTGTACTTAATAAAATGGAGTTATTAGCTTAAGCTAATAACTCCATTTTTCTAGGATATCATATTTTCGCCATTCATTCACGTTTTGTACACTTAGTTTCACAAAATTTCAGAATGATTTCTTATGGTCTCTTTAGTGACTAAGTATAGATTCAAATTCGAAGAGGAGGCACTTGCCAATATACTCAGCGTAATTTTCTAAGCTGCTTCACTTTATACAATGCCTTATCACTCTTGCACATGCATTCTTCATAACGAACGTTAGGGGTAAGAGTGGTAATATAGTTGCCAAGAGAAGCGTCAACCACATATTTCTTTCCCGATGATTTATTAGCCTTTGCAATATAATCATAAAATGTTTGCTCAAAAACTTGTTCTTCTTTTCGATCACCATTAAATATGACTGCAGCGAACTCATCACCACCCATACGGCCTGCTACTGCATATGTTTTTGCAGCAGCTTCTTTTATAGCATCAGCAATAAGACAAATAGAGTAATCACCCTCTGGATGACCAAAATTGTCATTGATATATTTTAAACGATCCAAATCAATACCAATGAATACAGCCTTACCTTTTGCATCACATGTTGCTTTCCAAAATTTTTCAACCATAATTTCAAAACCACGTCGATTGAATATTCCAGTCAGAGGATCAATAATGCTTTGTACTTCAATCTGATTCATTAGATTACGGATACGAATTCTCGAATATAACTCATCGATTGTAATACCCAAAGTTATATTGTAGCTATGGAAGAGAACATCAAATGTTATATTAGAATCAAAAGTCGCTACAGTATAACCTAAACATTTTTCACTATTATGGAGCATAGTTACATAATAAAAATCAACCCCGTTTGATTTGATGACGCCAGGGAGAATATCTCTTGACTGAAACACAACGTTTTGAATGCCTAGATCTTTATGATTTTCAAATGCAAAACGAAGGGTGCATTGTTTCAAAGGGTTGGAAGTAAAATTAACTTCATTTTTATCATCCTCTTGTCCAAACAGACAAAGGTAGAACTTTTGAAGTCCATTAATATGTACAAGATCCTGAGCAAGAAGATTATGCATTTCTTCGAAACTTCTACTGCTGGCCATATCAACAGTAAAATAATTATATTGAATTTGTTTGTCAATTAAGGCTGCTGAGTGGTTTAGTAAATTGATATCAAAGTCAGCAGGTTTTTTTTCTTGATCACCACAACCACAACTGGCTCTAAGCTTTAGAGTGGGTTCTAAATAAACAATCTTTTCCGATTTACCGCCATTGATTAAGTTATGGAGAACATCCATTGCTTTCGCTGTTATTTTCTCATAATCAATGGATACAGTAGAGATTGAAGGATTATACTCACGAGCCACTTTGGTATCATCATAACCACTTACACAGATATCCTCTGGTATACGGTAGCCTAATTCTTTTAGTTCGTCACATAGAGCTACAGCCATGTAATCATTTGCACATATGATAGCCTGTGGAATATGATCAGGATCAGATACGAAATGTTCTGCAGCTTGTTTGATATATGTACGCCAAAAATCACCATGAAAAACGGCATTTGGTAAAATTTCTAAATTAGCCGATTTCATTTCTTCAAGGAAACATTGATAACGGCTTTCAGCATCTGGATGACCAGGTATGCCGCCTAGAAAACTGATTCTCGTAAATTTATGGTCATAAATAAAATGGCGAATCATAAAGCGAATCGCTTTTTGCTCATTCGTTCCGATACTATAAAATTTTTCACTAATTCTTTTAATATAGACTACAGGAGCCTTACAACGAGTTACAAGAAGTTCCTCAAGATGATTTTGTATGCGATTATTATTAAAGGATTCTGGAACCACAACAATACCATCTAGATTATCAAAAGGAGTAAAATCAAGAATCTTTTCTTCCATAAGATCATAGGCTTTATCGCTAGTTGGGTTTATGTAAGAATTGAAGATGGCTAGATTATAACCATATTCCAATGCTTTTTCTTTAAGTACCCGATAAGCAATCTGCTGAAAATAATTATCTATTTTGTTTATTAATACCCCAATAGTTTTCTTATTATTTACAAGCATGTTCTCCCTCCATTTCTTTAGTCATACTGATTCTTGTGTTGTATTCCATTAAGTTCTATTTACTATTATACTACAAATTTCGTTTTTATACACTATAATTTCCATTATCTTCTATCTGCTATTATAGACTTACTTTAATTATCATGCAATATCTAGTCGCATTATATATTTCATAAACTGTGATTTGCGTTATTAACAAGATTATATTGTAATTTGCCACACTTTATGATGAGGAGATTTTTTTCTAATTTAGTTTAAAAGAATGAAAGATACTTAAAATAGTGAAAAATTCAAGCAAATCTTACTGGAACTTTGCCAGAAGAGTGTCCAGCCTACAGTAACAGATTGTAAATGTAGATCATCGACAGACCACTGGGAATATGTTACAATTGGTACGAAAAGACAACTAGGTTTAGAGGAGAATAAATAAGTATACAAGGGATCAACGATACGTGGTGTTCAAATTGGTGATCCTGTTGATGCAATAGATGAGAAGTATGGAAAGCAATCAGAAGATCAATATTAGACGGACACAAAATCTACAAGAACGATAACCCATAATCAGTTTACTATGGATCTATACTATTTTAATAAAACCAAGCAGATTGAGAGCATTTTTGTTGATTATGATACGAATCAGGTAATGACTGATATGGATATTAGTAGCTTTGATTAATAGGTTCTGCAAGTTTTTATTTGTGGACTTGGGTAGTGAAGAGGATTAAGTACAAGAAAACAAAGATAGTACATCAGTTATCTTCGTTTTCTTGTACTTTTTTGAATTGATAGTAATCGGTTTTCTAAACGATGAAAGTGATTGCCTATTAATGCAATTATAACACCAGAGCAAATGAAGAGAAGTCTCATAAGCATAACATATACACTATTATATGTCATAGATTCCGATACAACTGCAGATATTGTTATAATAACAACTACATATCGATAGTCACTAAAGTAGGAATTCAGGTATCCAGCTAAAAGCATGATTAACATACGAGCTTGAGAATCCCGAATAAAAAGGAAGGAAAGAAACACTATAATAATACCGATGATTGTGCTTTTGACACGGATTTTTGCACGGTGTATGGTCTGTTCTATCGTGATTTCAGTTACAGAAAAGATGGTATATGCCATCCAACGTCCTTCTACGAATCCAAAGAGCTGATTGATAAATGTAGCAATTGTTGTAAGTACCGCTAACTTTAAAGCAAATATTATTCTAGCGAGTTTTTGCTGTTGTATCTCTTGATGACTGAGAGACTTTATAGAGGATGAGCTTTGTATGGATACATCTTGAGTTGCTTTTGCTTTCTTTTTCTTGAGTCCATGTACAAAAAACTGAAGCAACATGATGAAAACAGAACCAAATGCTAATGCTTCGATCCGTTGATAATAAACATATCCCTCAACAGGAGCGTAGAGCATAAACAGGTACTCAAGCCCAAAGGGTATTAAAAAGCGTTTCGTTAAGTTTTCTGTGCAAATATATGCGACAGTAAAAAGTGTTATGAAATTTAATATGACACCAAGCCAGAGATTCTTATTAGCATAATGGGCCATTACACCCATGATTACGTTAATTGCAAGGAGCCCAATAAAGTTTTTCCATGGTTCTTTCGTTAAGTCCGTGCCTAATAATATTAGGTAAGCAGTTACGATGGTAACTCCAACCAAACTATTTTCGTCACCAAAAAAAGTTTTAAATACAGTGATGAACGAGACAATAGAGATAAATGTAATTGTATTTGGTATAAACTGCTTCTTAATTTCTTTCCACATAATCTCCCATATCCTACACTCTATCTATAAAATTTATTATGCCCAGATTTGAATGAATATATTAAGTGATTATAATGTGCACTACTCATGTAACAATTTTTGTCAAGCCTTTATTGCAATAATGAAAGGTTGGAAATAGTGTTAGAAAAGCAAGGATTTGAAGGAATAAAAAAATATGAGAAATTTTGTAAGAGATAAATTGATATCACATGTAAAATGTGATAAAGTTTAGTAAATACCTATGAGGTTGGATTCAGGGAGGAGATAATGGAAGAGTACGTGCAAAAAATTAACCAAGTTATTGCAGAGATTAAAACAGTAGTCATTGGAAAAGACGAGATTATTGCAAAAGTTATGACTGCAATCTTGGCAAAGGGACATATACTAATTGAGGATATTCCAGGAGTTGGGAAGACAACATTAGCATTAGCATTTTCAAAGGCAATGGAGCTAGAATACCATAGAATGCAGTTTACTCCAGATGTTCTACCTTCTGATGTTGTTGGTTTTAACGTGTTTGATAAAAATGGACAAGATACCTATTTTAAAGCAGGAAGCATTTTTTGCAATATGTTTTTAGCTGATGAAATTAATCGTACCTCCTCAAAGACACAATCTGCATTATTGGAGGTTATGGAGGAAGGTCGCGTTACAGTGGATGCTGTTACTCGAGAGGTACCAAAACCTTTTGTAGTAATTGCAACTCAAAATCCGATTGGTTCTGCAGGTACGCAGCTTCTTCCAGAATCACAGTTAGACCGTTTTATGGTTCGGTTGAGTATGGGATATCCAGACATGAGAAGTGAGGTAGAGATATTAAAGGGACGAAATGCGGCAGACCCGATGGATTCTGTAGCTCGGGTTATTTCACGAGATGACTTATTATTACTTCAACAAGTAGTAGATCAGATTTTTGTTCATGATGCAATCTATGAGTATATAGCAGCATTAGTTATGAAAACAAGAGAACATGATTTATTACAGCTTGGTGTATCACCCCGTGGTACACTAGCATTAACTTCTATGGCGAAGGCATATGCACTTATTTGTGGAAGAACTTATGTAATACCCGATGATGTTCGTTTAATATTCAAGGATGTTACGATGCATCGATTAATTCTGAAACCGAAAGCTCGTGTAAATAATGTAACGCTAGATATGGTTATCAATCAGATTTTACAGATAGTTCCGGCTCCAAGGATGATTGTAAAGTAGAATAGGAGGACAGCTTGATTCGAACAAAAATAATGTATTGTGGTCTCCTATTATTTTTTCTCGTCTTTTCTATTCTTTACAATAAGTACTTAACTTTTATCTTATTCATCATTATGGGGATAGTACCAATCCTTTTGTGGATACTCTTTATGTATATTAGGAGCCATGTGGATATTCATATTAGTACAGAAGAACTTGTTTATACGAGAGGGATGCCATACGATATTAATTTATATATATCAAATCGATCAATTTTTCCTATACCTATGATAAAAATAGTGATTGAGTTTGGTAATTGTTTTCTTTCCGAGCGAGCGACAGAAACGATCATTAACTCAGTTGATGCGAAGGGAAATATATGTTTATCACTATCAGCAACCTCAAAATATTGTGGTATGCATGAGTATTGGATAAGAAAAATTAGGATTTATGATTACCTTTCAATTTTTCAATTTAGAAAAAAGAGTGAAGAGCGGTTGAGTGTAGCAATCTTACCTAATATCAATGTCATTGAAAAAACTTTAGCCATAAATAATTCAAATGTACTCGTTGAATCCGATATATTTTCATCTGTTAAAAGTGGAGATGATCCATCGGAGCTATATGGAATTCGAACATATGAACAAGGTGACAAGATGAATCATATTCATTGGAAACTTAGTATGAAACAGGATGAGTTAATGGTAAAACAATTGGGCTTACCAATTAATTGTGCAGTTGCAATCATGGCAGATTTTTATATCGGCGAAAGATTACTAACACTAGGGCAGTTGGATGGAATTATAGAGTCAACACTCACACTTTCCCTATCCTTAGTGTATCAAGAACAGATTCATTATATAATCTGGTATGATGAACATAAAGAAAATTGTGAGAGGTTCCGTGTTGAAAAGGAAGAAGACTGTTATGAAGCAATTTCCATCTTATATGGTTGCAAATTGAATGGGATGTCACATGATTTACTTACATACCATGAAGCACAATATGCCAAAGAGCAATATACAAATATTTTCTATATCACGAGTTTTCTCACTGAGGAAATGCTTATAAGGCTTAATAATCAGAGAAAGTCAGCTATTACATATCTATTCTTTTTGTCAGAGCAAGATTCTGAGCAAGGAGCATTACTTCAATATAGTGAGGGATTAGGAATAAAGACACAATTACTACGTCTTTCACATATATCGGACGACTTAGTATGCGAATCATAGGGGGAGAATTTTCTTGAGTAAAGTTAAAATAGATCATGGTGTTACAATTGACAATCGAATTCGCATTACATCGGGATTTCTTAGTAGTCACCCTTTCCTATATTTTTTATTTAAGTTTATTTTCATACTGATTGGAACCTTAGCTATCCTTTATAGTTGGATTATCGGTATGGATTTATATATTGATGAGAGAACATTCTTAGTTGTGACAATCATTTCTGTTATGATTTTTACACTGATGCAGGAATATCCAAAGGCTAAAATATATATTTCACTCATTTATTTAGTATTATTGATGGTTAGCTGCTATCATTATTGGGAATATCTTCAGAATGGATTTTACTGTTTGGAGAATGCATTTATAAAGTATGCAGCTCTATATTATAACGTAAATCCATTTCGATATGTTGTTTCTTTGGACCCATATAAATCGACTACGATATTACTTCTACTGATCACTCAGATGGTAGGTTTTATTGTGTCTGTTGAAGTGTATAAGCATTATATGAGATCCATCTATATGTTCTTGATCTTTTTATTTTATGGTACGTTACTAGCACTTGGTATCATTCCGAATGGTGTATGGATGATTATTTTGGTTATTGTATATTCATGTATGAGAACGATGGACCGAATTTCGAGTGGAATGCAACACCGATTCTTACATAGGGGTGGAATACAAGAAGCTAATGCGGATGGAAAACTTCGAATACGCATACACTCAGCAATTGCCATGAGTGCTATTTTTCTTGTTGCTTTTTTGATAGCGCGTATCATGATATCGCCATACTTTTATGACAATAAACTCAATTTAGTGGATACAAAGAAAGATTTGCAAAAGGCGATGAAAGAGTTTTCGCTTTCAGAAACGATCGAGGATGCAAAGAAAAAATGGAATGAAGTGAATCCATTCCAGTCATCAAAACCAAATTTCTCAGGTGGATTAGATAGTGGGAAACTTGGAGATGTTGGTAGCATATCATTTACAGGGGAGGTTGCATTAAAGGTTGCGTTAAACTCTAATATTAACTATTTGTATATGAAGGGGTTTGCAGGTTCAGTATATTTAAGTGATGAATGGGCTCAGCTATCCGAGAATGATATCAAAGAGTATGAAAGTATCCAAGAGGAGTTTGGAGATTCTTCTCTGAATGCAGAAACACTGTTATATCATTGGATACATCTAGCTAAAACTTATGGAGTCCGCCGGAAATCTGATGATATGGATAATCTTATTCCTAATATTTCAATGAACCAAAGTGATATTAGCGTTAAATATGAAAATGCAAATAAAAAATTCTTATATGCTCCCTATATCTGCAATTTTCAGGATGTAGGAGAGTTAGAATATGTTGGGGCTTCTTACTTCCGCCCAGTAAATGATAAGCTAGATAACTATGTATTTACCAGCAATTTTGTAAGTTATGACACGGGTACAAACATGAATGATTTTATGTCACTCATGGCATTCAACCAGCGTAATTATGAATTGGAAGTACCAGACTATTATTATAGTAATTTTAGTGAATACGAGCGTAATTATCGCACTTTTGTATATGACGTGTACACACGACTTCCAAAAGAAGGTCTTGAACAGCTTAAGAGTGTGGATTTAGGTGTTTCTGATTCAGATAATGATTATACATATCAAACGATTATGAAAGTAATTGAGTATTTGAGAGAGAATACAAGTTACTCACTTTCACCGGGTGTGCCTCATACAAATCAGGATTTTGCAGAGTACTTTTTATTTGATGCAAAAAAGGGATACTGTTCTCATTATGCAACAGCTGCTGTTCTGTTATTGCGCAATTATGGGGTGCCTGCGCGCTATATCGAGGGCTATATTGTAACAAGAGAAGACATTCGAAAAGGCGATTTAGGAACGAAAACTGATTATAGTGTTGCAACTATTCGAGATTATAATGCACACGCGTGGATTGAGGTTTATTTCGATGGGATTGGATGGATACCAGTAGAAGTAACGAACGGTTATAGTGAAGATGGAACAATGAATTTGCTGCCTCAAATTGAAGAGAGTGATGAGGCTACACCAACTGTAGTTGCTGAAGAGCCAACAAAGTCACCAGTAACGATTTCTCCATCTATAACGACAATACCGACACAAAAACCAAGCATAGTTCCAACAATAACTCCAGTAATTGAAGTTAAAGAAAAAGATGGAGATAACTCAATTCCAATCGGACTTATGATTTTCATCTTTAGTTTTGGCAGTGTTGCAGTGATAATCACTAGCCTTTATGTTCGATATCAGGTTCGAAAGAGAACTCGGTTACAGTTATTAACAAAGGGAACCCCAAGCCAGCAGGTAATTGCAAATTATCTTGCAATCGAACGTATTCTAAAAATGCTAAAGATATTTAAAGCAGAAGCTCAGACTTATGAAGAGTTTGCAACGCAAGCGTTAATTCAATGTGACTTACTACCAGAGACTTTTCAAGATATAGTTTCACTTGCGTTAAAAGCAAATTTCTCAAAAGAGGAGATCACAATACAGGATAGAAATTGTATGTATGAATACTATCATAAATTCCGAAACAACTACTATAATAGCCAGTCAAAGAAAAAGCAATTTCTATTAAAGTATTGGGAAGTAATATAAAAAAAGGTATAATTTATATTTTATTTATGATACAATGTAGTTACAGATACTTCTGACAGATAAATAATTGATTTGACAACTTCTTTGATTTTACATAATTATTTGTTACACTTGTCAAAGGGTTTGGGAATGGAGGTTTACTATGAACAAGGTTATCACAATAAGCAGACAATATGGCAGCGGTGGACGGGAAATTGGTTCAAAACTTGCTGATAAACTGGGAATACCATTCTATGATAATGAGATTATTACAAGAGCAGCAAAAGAAAGTGGATTTGCTGAGGCAGCATTTGAGAATGCAGAAAGTAAAGCAACAAACAGTTTACTATATTCAATTGCAATGGGGATGAACTCCTATGGAAACCAAGAGCTTGGATTTTCTCATCTATCTTTAGATGACCGAATCTATCTTGCACAATCCGATGTGATTCGAAAAGTGGCAGCAGAAGGTCCATGCGTGATTGTAGGACGATGTGCAGATTACATCCTAAAGGATATGAAGAATGTATTAAATGTTTTTATCTGGGCGGATGTTGCCTTTCGTATACAACGTGCGATTGAGGTAGATCATTTATCACCTAATAAAGCACAAGAAAACATTTTAAAGATTGATAAGAGAAGAGCAAATTACTATAATTATCATGCAAGTGAAAAGTGGGGCAGAGCAGAGAACTACCATCTCTCCATTAAGAGTAATGCGATTGGTATTGACAACAGCGTAGACTTAATCATAAAGTTTGTTAACCATAGCTAGAATGAATTATTGGGTGGTTGTTTAATACAGCCACCTTTTTTAGTAATTTAATTAGGGTGTCAAAAGTACTTTAGAAAGAGGTTTGACGTCAATTTGCACAAAGAAATGTTATGAGTATGTGATGACAAACATAATTCATCCGCAACACGCTTTCGCTTGAATGAAGTCGTAACGGTACGTAAGGGCCTAAAATACAGGCCCAAAGTACCGACGACTTCAGTATGCTCCTAAATTATGTTTGTTATCACATTATTAGCAAGTGTATTCATGTGCAAAATGACGAATGAAATTATTGAAAAGTACGTTTGACACCCCTAAGCATAATAGTAATTTCCTCTAGTTCTTCGAACTTCTTAGTTCACTTCACAATATTAATAAAAAAGTAAGAATTACAATAGATTACTGTTAAGAAATATTCGCTAATATATTTCGTAAAAGAATATAATAATTGCAGAAAGAGGGGGTATGAGTGGAAGAAAAAAGTGTGGATCAATTAAACCTAAAGAAGCAGTTAGAAAAAATAATTGAAGTTAAAAATGTAAAAAAAATTTACCGTATGGGTAAGGAACGTATTGTTGCTGTTAATGGAGTTAGTTTTGAAATCATGAAAGGAGAATTTTGCTGCTTACTTGGAACGTCCGGTTCTGGTAAGTCAACTTTACTTAATTTAATGGCAGGAATTGAAAAGACAACTTCCGGTCAGATTCTAATTAAGGGAAAGAACATACCAAGAATGAAAGAAAACCAATTAGCACGTTTTCGCCAAGATTACTTGGGCTTTGTTTTTCAATCCTATAATTTGATTAATACAATGACAGCACTTGAAAACGTTGAATTTCCTTTAGTCTTTAAAAAGATAAGTGCGAAAAAGCGCAAACAAGCTGCTAAGAAAATGTTGACAGAGGTTGGTCTTGGGAAAAGATTGAGACATAAACCAAAGGAGATGAGTGGTGGACAGCAACAAAGAGTTGGTATTGCAAGGGCATTTGTCGGAAGACCAGAAATAGTATTTGCAGATGAACCAACTGGTAACCTTGATACAAAAACAACAATGGAGGTTATGCAGATTATCCGAAAAATTGCAAAGGAGAATAATCAAACCATTGTCATGGTTACACATGATCCTCGTCTTGCAGCGTTTGCAGATAAGATTATTCGTATTTTGGATGGTCAGATACAAAGTATTGATATCATAACTGATATTACAGACCCAGAACAGGTTGCCGCAGCGGAGTTGGCACTGACAGAAGCGTTTGAAGCAGCAAAACAGCCTGAAGAGGAACAATTAAAATCATCGGAGCCGATGGTAGTACAAAAACTGAATCAAGAAGCATCAGAACAGATGGAAGTAAAACAACTAACTCAGGAAGAATCAGACCAGATAGGAATACAAAAACTGAATCAAGAAATATCAGAACAGATGGAAGTAAATCAACTAACTCAGGAAGAATCAGACCAGATGGAAATAAAGCAACTGAATCAGGAAGCATCAGAACAGCCAGAAGTAAAACAACTGAATCAGGAAACATCAGAAATGGTTGACATAGATTATGACACTCGAAAATACATATTATACGGTGAAAGTACACTTACAAGAGATTATAATCCTCGAGAAAGTAAAACAGCAAGAGATTATGATTACGGTGAAAGTACAGCTGCAAGAGAATATAATCGTCAAGAAAGTACGACCACAGGAGAATATTTTTTTGATGAAAGTACAGCCACAAGAGAATTTGTTTATGGAGAAAGTTCAGCCACAGGAGAACATATTTTCAACGAAGGTAGATCAACAAAAAAATATGTTTCGGGTGATGAGAGCGAAGAAATGAGAGAATTTTAGGAAAGAAGAGGAAGATTAAATGAGTACGAAAAAAATACTGACATTTTTGCTAGTACTGGCAATTACCATAGTAGGTTTTGGAGATGTAGGAGTTGCAAATGCAGCTCAAACAACGAAAACCTATGTCGAAATTGTGGATTCATCAGCTAAGGAATGGGAGACAACACCAGGAACAACGACATCAGTTGTGATACCAGTTAAGGCAACCGCTATTTATATATATAATCCAACAATTGAAGTAGCAGCTGTAGATGAAAATTCACCATTCACTTTTACTGCGCCAAAGCTAACAACATCTTCTTTGCCTCTTGGTGCATTTGCAATTGAAACTAGTGGAATTACATACATTAATTTTGACATCATGACAAGAGAAAATGCAAAGATTGGGAAATATCCAGTTAAGGTAGATATTAAATTTATGGCAATGGGTGTTACAGAAGATGGCTCTTTTGAAAATGTTGAGACAACACAGAGCTTGACAATCGTTGCTAAGATAACGAAAGAAAAGGCTCCGTCACAGCTAGTGATTAAGAATTTAGAATATGATGAAGATTCCGCGGCAATTGGTAATGATGTTGATGTTACATTCGACGTTCAGAATGAAGGCGAGGTTACTGCTTTAAACTCTTATTTAGTAATTGACTATGATGAAACCAATATCATTGCAGGTTATTCTAATGATAATATCAAAATAGGAGATTTAAAGCCTGGAGAGTCAAAGAAGGTTACACTTTCTATGAAGATATTAACTACAGCTACTGAGGGAATTAAAACTTTAAAAGCAGGTTTTACCTATAAAGACCCAGATGGAGGATCCTACACCTCATCTAAAAAAATGTTGATTACAGTTAAGAAAATAAGTACTCAAGCTTCTGAGAAGGCAAAGCTTGTCATTAGCAGTACGAGTGCTAATAATGAAGTGAATGCTGGTAATGAATATAACTTAAAAGGTATTATAAAGAATGTTGGCATGGAAAAGGCGTCGAATGTAGAAGTATCAATTCAAGCCGGAACGGGTGTGACGACTGGTATTATCCCTAATTTTGATACTCAGGTGGTATTATTAGATAATGTAGGAGCAGGCAAGAGTGTAGAGTTTAATTTACCATTGCTTGTAACAGATACTGCTGCTGCAGGGTTAAGTGAGTTAACAGTCCAGGTTTCCTATACAGATATTGAAGGAAATTCCAAAATAACAGTTGCACCATTTTATGTAACTGTTATTAAGCCGGAGGACAAAGTAGAAAGTAGTGACATTGTAATTTCCAATGTTTCACAGAGTCCATCGACTCCATTGGTTGGGGAACAAGTCACTATTACATTTGATGTTGAAAACCGAGGTAATAAAGCAGTTACGAGTGTTAGCGTTGGTGGAGAAAGTTTAGAGACTTCTGGGTTTGAGCCATTAACAGCTCAAACTTATCAAGATATTGGTACGATTGAGGCAAATTCTAAAAAAACAGTAACGATGTACTTTAAAGTTGGTTCGAATGCAGTCGAGGGATTAAATGCAATGACAATTGGCTGTAAGTATACTGATGCAAATGAAAAAAAACAATCAACTACATCTAACATTTACATATTAGACATTATAAATGATAGCAATTCAAAACCCAAAATAATTGTTAGCGATTTTAGTAAAGATACTGACGAGCTAAATGCAGGTTCTACTTTTTTATTTACCTATACCTTAAAGAATACACATGCTACTAAGGCAGCAAAGAATATAAAGGTAACAATTAGTCAAGCAGAGGATATCTTTTCAGCAACACAAGGCACTAATACAGCATACATTGACCGTATCGATGCAGGTGAAGAGGTGCAAAATAGTATTGAAATGAGAGTAAAGTCAGATGTAAAGACTGGTGCGTACGAACTTGAGATTAAGGTCGAATATGAGTATGATAACATGTCCAAGACTGATACAGAAGCAGGAGGAGTAACGGAAACAAGTAAGTTAAAGCTAAGAGCAATTGAGAAAATTCGCTTTAACATTCAAAATCTTTCTGTAGGACTATATGGTGAAATGCCATATGTGAACCAATCGTCTTCTTTATCGTTTGAACTTATTAACATGGGAAAATCGCAACTGGATAATGTAAGTTTTTCCTTGGAGGGCGATTTCACTCTTGAATCGGGAGCTTCTTATTACTTTGGTACAGTTCAGCCGGGGAATCCTGAATTTGTGGAGCTTATGGTAATACCAACGAGGGCTGGTATGTGTGGTGGTACCTTAATTATATCTTTTGAAGATAGTAATGGGGAACCGGTAGAACTTCGGCATGAATTTAGTGACATTAATGTTGGCGAATTTGTAAATCCTGATTTTGGCGGTGATTACACTGATCCTGGTATGCCTAGTTTTAATGAAGGGGAAGGAACAGAAGCGAAAAAAGACATTATGCCGGTTTGGTTATTTATATTAATTCAATTCGCTATTCTTGCAATTTTTATTCCGGTAGTTCGTATTGTTATTATCAGATGCTATAAAAAGAAACTTCGTAAGAAAGAAGAAGATTTATAGGAAGGGGAGGAATAAAGATGAAAGTGATGTTGAATCAGCAAGGATATGCCAATGTATTATTAGAAGAGGCCACATCAGAGGTAGAAGCATCAAATAAAGCTGAAATCGTAATAAATAGTGAAGCGGTCACCACAGTTGAAGCCGAGGCTGTAATAGGAGGAGAAGGCACAAGTGTAGGAGAGGCTACAACCGAAGGAGAAATAGCAATTGAGGGAGAAGCTACAACCGAAGGAGATATAGCAATTGAGGGAGAAGCTACAACCGAAGGAGAAATCATAAGTGAGGACGCTATGAGTAATGTAGATATGGGTGGAAAATTTGATGAGTCCTATATGAGTGGTGATGGTATGATAGGGATGGATGGTTCCACTACAAAAACCAGTGGTTCTTTGATGTCAAATTGGCTATTTGTGATTGGAATTTCAGCGGTCACTCTAGTGATAAGTATTGTTTTTGCTATTTTATTAGCAAAAAAGAGAATCAAAAAAGGATTTGATCTGTATGAAGATTAGCGACTTAATTAAAATGGGATTAAGGAATCTGTTTCGTCGTAAAGCAAGAACTGCTCTTACAATTATTGGTATGATCATTGGTACGATCTCTATTGTAGTTATGTTTTCTATTGGTACGGGTATCAATAATGTATTTACAGAAGCAGTTATGCAAAATGGTGGACTCTCCCTTATTTATGTTTACCAGAGTTATAACTATGATGAGAGTACGGGTAATACAACAAAGAGTGCTGAACTGAATGATGAATTAATTGATCAGATTAAGCAAATTGAGAATGTAAAGTATGTATCTCCACAATTTGGAGTTATGTTACGTATGACCAGTGGCAAATATGAAGGGTATACTTATATCAATGTAATAGATTATGCCTCGGCAAGTGATTTTGGATATCCCTTACTAAGCGATGGTACCGCGTTAACAAAGGAGCAGAAGAATAAAATTATTTTATGCAAACAGGACTTGAATAATTTTTGGAGTACAAATGGACGTTCGAATCAACCAAAGCAAATCGATATTGAAAAAGATAAAGTTATGGCTGGGTTTACGGATTATCAGCCATCAGAGAGTAAGAAAACTTTCAACTTTAAGCTTAACGAAAGTGTGGTATATTTTGAAGAGGGTGATGATTCACAATATAGTTGGTCATCTTACATGGATGTCGATTACTTTAAAGATTTGTATACGAAGTATGCAAATACATTAAAAGCAGAAGATCGAAAAAAAGCGTTAAAAAAACTAACAGTCTATGATCAGCTTTACGTTAATGTAGAAGATATTCGTCAAGTGTCTGAGGTAGTCGAGCAAATAACTGCAATGGGGGTTACGGCTTATAGTGCAATGACAGAGCTTGATCCTATGATTGAAACAGCAAATATGCTTAAAATGGTATTCGGTGCGATTGGAGCAGTTGCGATGGTAGTATCAGCAATCAACATCGCAAATACAATGGTTATGTCAATTTACGAACGTACAAAAGAGATTGGTGTTATGAAGGTTTTGGGTTGTCTAATCAAAGATATTAAAAAGCTGTTTTTGTTTGAGGCTGGTCTGATCGGACTAATTGGTGGTGTCATAGGCATTGGATTTAGTTATATAGCCTCTTGGGCAGTTAATAAATATGGTGGTCCTTTACTTTCATCAATTATTCCTGGAAATGGCTGGTATGTTGATTCTACTGGAGCCAAGTTTTCTCAGATTCCAATATGGCTTCCGTTTGTAGCAGCATTATTCTCGATCGTGGTTGGTGTTCTAGCAGGTTATATTCCAGCGAGAAGAGCAACAAAGATTAGTGCTATCGAAGCAATGAAGACAGAAAGTTAATCGTGGGGTTGTTGCATAATGCAACAACCCTGTTTGTTTGCTTGGCGTTTGTACTCTTTCTTTGGGATAGGAGGTGAAATGAGCTTCCTTTTACACTAAAAAAAGTGACCTATTTTGTTATTTTTCATATTTTACATAGAATACTTATAATACTGTAACATATGTGAAAAACTGTTTGCGATTAAGTTCATCATGCGTTATAATCAAGCAAGAGAAAGGCAAGAAAGGTAGTTGTATGCAAAAAGGTTCTACAAAGAGAGTAGCCACCTACGGTATGTTGATAGCGCTTGCATTTATTTTTAGTTATATTGAAAGTCTAATTCCGATTTCCTTCGGTGTACCTGGTATGAAATTGGGACTAGCCAACATTGTTGTATTAATTGCACTTTATTTACTTGGACCGAAAGCAGCCTTTGTTTTATCCATTGTAAGAGTATTATTATCAGCAATGACATTTGGTAATATGATGATGTTATGGTTCAGTATTGCTGGTGCAAGTTTGGCGTTTCTTACAATGTATCTAATGAAAAAGATAAAAGGCTTTAGCATGATTGGTGTATCGATCGCAGGCGGTGTTGCTCATAATATTGGACAAATTGTTGTAGCAATGATTGTAATGTCTGAGGTTATGTTTTACTATTTATTTATATTAATTATTGGTGGCACAATTACAGGAATGGCAATAGGTATTGTTGGAGCAGTTGTTTATAGTAAACTAAAGCCAATATTTAAGAGTATTGACTAAGATTGGTTAGTTTTGGGAAGCAAAATTTATTGGGAGATAAGAAAATGACAACAATTAGAGACATATCTTTAAAGTGTAATGTTTCAGTTTCTACAGTAAGTAAAGTTCTAAATGGATATCGTGAGATTGGAGAAGAGACTACAAGGGCTGTCCTTAAAGCAGCGGAAGAACTTGGGTATGTACCGAATTCATATGCTCGTCAGTTGAAATTAAAAAAATCCTATAACATCGGGGTTCTTTTTGATACCCTGTCATGTTATGGGTTAAAGAATGAGTATTTTGCACATATACTAGCAGCATTTCGTGAGAAATCAAGTGAGAGTGGTTATGATATAACCTTTATTGAAAACAATATTGGTAATCGGAAAATGACTTATCTCGAACATTGCAAGTATCGAAATTTTGATGGTATTTGTATTGTTTGTGCTGATTTTACGAATCCAGAAGTATTAGATGTTGTTAATAGTGATTTCCCAGTAGTAACGATAGATCATTCATTTAATGAGGCTATTAGTATTATCTCTGATAACTCTAGTGGTATGAGAGATTTGGCCGAGTATATTATAGCACAAGGACATAGAAAAATTGCTTATATTTATGGTAACAAGAGTGCAGTTACACATAATCGTTTGGTTGCTTTCAACCAAGTTCTTATGGAACATAGAATCCACGTTCCAGACTATTACTTTTTAGAGGGAGAATACCGAGTAACAGAGTCTGCAGAGGAATATACGTATCATTTGTTAGATTGTAAGGAGCGACCAACATGCATTATCGCACCGGATGATTACGCAGCGCTTGGTGTTATCAAAGCAATTAAGAGAAGAGGATTGAAATTCCCAGAACAAATATCAGTGGCAGGATATGATGGAATATCAGTATCTCAAGCACTAGAACCAAAATTAACAACGATAAAACAGGATACTGACAAGATTGGCGAGGAAGCCGCACGAAGCTTGATTAGCTTGATGGAAAGTCCTATGACAACACCACTGACTCGTATCATTCTAAAATCAGAACTTGTGATAGGAGAATCTGTACGTAAAATAGACCAAATACAAGAGATAAAAATAATTAGTTAGACATAAGATAATGCTATGATGAAATAAAGATTTATCTTTACTTAACTAAGTGTGAGAAAGGAATTATTTATGAGTAAGGAGCTAAAAAAGCGAAGTGAAGTTAACAGGGAATACACTTGGGCGACAGAAGATTTATACCTTACTGACGAAGCATGGTATGAGGATTTAAAGAAAGCGAGAGATCTTAAAATTCATTTGCTTGAATATAAAGGTAAATTAGGTAATAGTGCAAGTGATCTCCTTGGATTCTATCAATACTATGACGAAATTGATATCTTGCTTGATAATTTAGCACAATATACTGGACGAAAAAGAGATGAAGATTCAAAAAATGCAACTTACCAAGGTATGTATGGCAGTTTTATGAGTCTATATGTAGAAATTTCGGAAGCTCTATCGTTTGAGGACCCAGAATTGATTGCAATTCCAGAAGAAACACTTCAACGCTTTTATAAAGAGAAAGAAGCTCTCTTACTATATCAACACCATATTGATGTTAAGCGTAGAAAAAAAGGTCATATCTTATCACAGGCAGAAGAAAGAATATTAGCTGCAGCAACTGATTTAGCAGCTGCACCAGCAGATATCTATGGCATTTTGAACAATGCAGATATTATTTTTCCTGAAATCGTCGATGAGGATGGAGATAAAGTAAGAATTACACATGGAAACTTTATACCTTTTATGGAGAACTCGAATCGTAGAGTACGTAAAGATGCTTTTGAAGCACTGTATTCGGTCTATGATCAATTTAAGAATACTTTGGCAGCAACACTTCATGCACAGATAAAACAGCTTCAATTTAATGCGAAAATTCGTAATTATGAATCAAATCTTGAAGCATCACTTGACGAAACAGAAGTTCCTGTTTCCGTATATCATAGCTTAATTGAAGCGGTGAGTAACCAATTACCTGCAATGCATCGATATGTTAAGCTTAGAAAGAAAGTTTTAGATGTAGATGAACTCCATATGTATGATCTTTACACCCCAATGGTTCATGAGATGAATGTGAAAATAAGCTATGAGGAAGCGCAGGATACTATACTGAAGGCGCTTGCACCTTTAGGCGAAGAGTATCTATCGATACTTAAGAGTGGGTTCGAAAATCGATGGATTGATGTTTATGAGAATGAGGGAAAACGCAGTGGAGCATATTCTGCAGGTGCTAAAGTTCATCCGTTTGTATTAATGAACTATGCAGATACAATTGATAGTATGTTTACACTTGCACATGAGATGGGGCATGCGATGCATTCCTATTTTAGTAATCGCAATCAGCCAAATATATATTCAAACTATAAGATATTTGTTGCGGAGGTCGCATCTACTTGCAATGAGTCACTGTTGATGCAATATCTGTTAAAGAATACAGAGGATGAGCAAAAGAGAGCTTATCTCATCAATCATTTTCTAGATAAATTTAGAGCTACTTTATACCGACAGACGATGTTTGCAGAGTTTGAGCTCTTAATTAATCAGCTAGTAGAAGATTCGGAAACTTTAACAGCACAGTTGTTATCTGATCTATATCATAGCTTAAATATTAAGTATTATGGAGATGACATTGTAATAGACTCACAAATCGATGTGGAATGGGCAAGAATACCGCATTTCTACTATAACTACTATGTGTTCCAATATGCAACTGGTTATTCAGCAGCAATTGCTTTATCGAATCGTATTCTTAAGGAAGGATCACCAGCAGTTAAAGATTATCTAAAGTTCTTAAGTGGTGGTTGCAGCACTGATCCAATTAGCCTTCTTAAGATTGCAGGAGTTGATATGAGTACACCAGCTCCAATCGAAGAAGCATTAAAGCTTTTTGATTCTTTGATTACAGAATTAGAAGCGTTATTAACAAAATAATATTCAAAAAAAAGAGCCTGATGATATATTTTCTAAGTGACGTCGCGCACCGTGTAAAATATATCATCAGGCTTTTTTATAGATTCCTCTGAATTAATATGTCATTTTGCACTTATAAAGACTTGCTGAAAATGGGATGACAAACATAATTTAGGAGCATACTGTTATGAAGTCGTCGGTACTTAGGGCCTGTATTTTAGGTGCTTATGTACCGTTACGAACTTCATTCAAGCGAAAGCGTGTTGCGTATAAAATATGTTTGTCATCCCATATCTTAAGCATTTCCTTGTGCAAAATGACGTCTAAATTCTCTCAAAACCTCTATTCCACGGTTACCAGTATTTTTTCTGAGACTCCGGAAGTCGAGGTGATGGTTATTATAACTCTTCCCTTTGCTTTGGCATGTAAAGCTCCCCATTGACTTACACTTGCGATGCTAGGATTAGAAGATGAATAATAAAGTTTATCTGTTGTAATTTGTGGTGAATAAGTTACTTTAAGTTTTTGTAGATCACCAACTGAGACGTTAATTGAGTTAGAAGGTACGGTGATGCTTCGGATTGGTTTTTTTACAATATTGATAACGTGTACTACTTTATTTCCACGGTAATCAGTAGCATAGAACGTATATTCACCAGGATCTTTTAATCGTATGGTAGCGGAATTGTTTTTTAAAGTAATAAATGTGCCAAGATAACCAGTTGCAAAGTCTTTCTCAGTACGAATTCCTTTTGTATATTTTATTGTTTTGACTCCACTTAACGCATCGATTACTTTGAGATTTATTGTAATCGTACTAGCATCCAAGGAATAATGATAGGACGAAGAAATCAAAGGTGGATCTTTATCATCCATTACATTGTATACAACAGTTTTTTCATTATCAGAGTAATCACTTACATAGAAGGTGTAATAACCACCTTTTTTTAATTCAAGCGAATTTGAAGTAATTGATGTACCTGCAGTTCCATTCTTAAAATCACTTTTACTTTTCTTACCAGAGAGATATTTTATTACTCGAATACCAGAACCTTGCTCATCTTTACCATAGATACCTAACATAATTTTGTCTTTTTCGTAATAGGTGTTGATATCTAGTATTGGGGCACTAGTATCAAATTTCAAATATGGAAGCTTCTGGATTATGCGATGAGCATCTGGAATACCTGGATTTTTAACCAGCTCATTAAGACCTACTAATGTCTTAACATTCTGAGTAATTAATTTTTTAACACTGTCTGGAGTCACATGATCACCACAAGAGTAAAGGATTGCTGCTAATCCTGTGATATGAGGTGTAGCCATGGAGGAGCCAGACATGGTAGAGTAGGAACCAACTGAAGTACTCATAATATCCATTCCAGGTGCTGCAATATCAACAGAATTTTTTCCATAGTTTGACTTCGATGTCAAATACCCATATTGGTTAATAAAGGTCACAGAAATAACATTTGGTAATCCATAACTAGCAGGATAAACTGGCACTTTATCATTGTTATCACCCGTATTGCCTGCAGCAGTAATAAATAGCATTGGAGCTTCCGAAATGGCTTGTTTCAGTGCTTTATTATTTGTAGTGGAGCCCCAGCTCATATTTACAATATCTGCACCCATAACCGTTGCATATTTAATCGCGAGAATTGCATCTGCAATTGTACCTTTTCCATTTGGTCCACCATGAATCTTTAATGACATAATCCGCGTATCAATATTGGAAGCAACACCTGCAATACCAATGTTATTATTAGCTGTAGCAGCTATAATTCCTGCACAATGGGTACCATGGTCGTCACAATCATCCTTTGAGGAACTGATCTCATCTGTTTTTGCATCAATCTCGTAATGGCAAATGGTATTATCATTATTATAAAAGTCCCAACCAAAAATATCATCAATATAACCATTGTTATCATTATCAATTCCATCTTCGGGGATTTCTCCGTCATTAATCCACATTGAGTCAACTAAATCAGGATGGTTGTTATCGACGCCAGTGTCAATAATAGCTACCACTACTTTTCTTGTATTCATATCATCCTTATTATACAGTGACCAAGCATCTGGCATGTTCATATCAACATCATTAGTAGAGAATACTTTAACTAAGTTATTGCCTACTAACTCTTCATAATATCCTGGGTTATGTAGTCCCCATTGAGTTCCAGTATAGGGGTCTTTGGTACTACATAAATCAATCTCTAAATTATAATCAACGGTGCAAAGTGATGGCTTAGAGGAAAGATGTTCTCGAAGTTTTTTAGCAATTGATATGTCATTAGCAGTAATCAGCATAACATTCTCATATTCTGAGATAATAGAGAAGTTATTGTTATATGTAGAGAGTAATTCTTGTTTTTCTTCGATTGAAACATCATCTTGCCATAATATAATAAGCTCGTTACTCGTGTTAGTATCTGATATAGCATCTGACGTTAGAAGCGGAACGATCGCTAACGAAAGCACGAGTCCAATAATCAAATATTCAATTTTTTTACTTTTCTTTTTCATATCGTAAGGACTCCCTAAGAATGTTAGCATAAGCTTTATTTGTATTATAATGGAATAATACCATACTTTTCGCAGAAAAGAATTATGTATCTATACAAATTTTATGTTGTTTTAATGGCAGTTATATGGCAAAATAGAAAATAGTATTAGTTTAGAGAGAATTATTACGAATATATATGTTATTAGAATTATTGGGGGATAAATGAAGATTTTGGTTGTAGATAGCAATTTAAATACATATCGGATTCTATCATCGATGCTACATGATTTTATACAAGAGATTGAATGTATCGATACAGCTAATACGTCTGATGTGGCTTTAAATCTATATTCGGAAAAGAGATATGATCTTTTATTTGTTGCATCGCAGTATCGAGGTGGAAATGGTTATTCCCTTATCAATGGGTTAAGGGAAATAAATAGTGATATCCATGCAGTAGTTTATGGAGATAATTTCAACGAAGATGATTATCGTAAGATGATTCAATGTCAAGTACTGGATATTTTAGACCTTCCCGTAAGTAAAGAAAAGCTGGCAGTTATTATTAATAACGTTTTACGTGCTAGGAATGACAGAAGAATTCAATTGCTTAGAGAACGAGAAATGCTAGCCCAACAAGCCGATGAACTAATAGAGTTCTCTTTTATATATTCTGTACTATTTAATGGAGATCTTAACTGGGAGTGGAAACGATATCAGCATTTACTGAATATTAGCGGATATGGCTATGTGATTTATATCTCGTTGGAGAAAAATGATAGTGTTTCTTCTTTAAATTATGAACGATATTCAAGATTGCTTAAGAAAAATGTTACTCAAGGTTATCGTTGTATCGTAGGGCGAGAGGTTTCGAGAAGAATCGTTCTCTTCATCATGGCGAAGTATGGTTTGGAAAAGGAAAGCAATGCTTCAGTTACAGAACAAATACGATATGGTAATCATGTTCGTAAGGTATTTAGGGATACGTTCTCATTGGATGCCAAAATAGGGATTGGTTCTCAAAAACCAATTAACAAACTATCGATATCCTATGAGGAAGCTCTTCGTAATTTAAGATATGATGATTCAGGTACGGGAATATTAAGTAAAAATACAGCTACCAATATAGAAGGAGACCTTAAATTTTATAGTGAGCTAGAGCAAAAGTTTTTGACACATATCCGAGAGGGTAGCGAGGAAGCAATGAATAATTTGACAGCATTGCTAGAGCTAATGCAAACCTTTTCTCTAACTGATAAAAAAAATAAAATATTTGAGCTTTTGGTAATGGCTTCGCATATCGCACGGTATGATGGGAAGAATGAAAGTGAGTATACAAATTACATGGACTTAAGTCGGCAACTCTATCATGTAGAGGAGGAAGATATCAATGCATGGGCATATCGAAGTGTTGGCTATATTCTAAGAGCAGTTCGCGATTTGCAGAACACAACTACGTATGCTGACATCCGTAAAGCATTAAGCTATATTGATTCTCATTATGATGAAGATATTACATTAGAAGAATGTGCTGGACTTATTAGTTTGAGCCCTCAGTACTTTAGCAGAGTTTTTCGGGAGCAAGCAGGCATTACATTTGTTGATTACTTAACTCACGTAAGGATACGCAAAGCAAAGGAATGGTTGGCCTATTCGAATAATACTGTTCAAGAAATTTGCTTTAAAGTAGGTTACCGTGATCCAAACTATTTTACTCGAGTATTTAAAAAAACAACAGGGGTTACACCAAGGCAGTATAAGGTACAGAAGAAAAAATAAAGTAAGTATGAAATGCACAAAAGAGAAGGATAAAAAAGTATTTGACGAACTTTTTAAATTGTGATATAGTAAAACAGCTATGGAAGAGGTCTTTTTTTTATGCTTAAAAATGGAAAAGGCCATATTAACACATGAATAAGGCGAGGCTGTTAAATTGGCATATTTAATTGCCTTAGATGCTTTGTTCACCACGAAAAATTAACGGAGGTGGAAGTTGTGCGAGTAAAAATTACATTGGCATGTACAGAATGCAAACAACGTAATTACAACACTACGAAGGAAAAGAAGAACCATCCTGACAGAATGGAAACCAAGAAGTATTGTAAATTCTGTAAATCACACACATTACACAAAGAAACTAAATAATTGATACCTTTTTATAACAGAAAGGAAAGTGAGATTATGGGAGAAACAACTGCAAATACTACAGAAAAAGCTCCAAAAAAAAGCTGGTTCAAGGGTTTGAAGTCTGAATTCAAGAAGATTATCTGGCCTGATAAAGAATCGCTTGCAAAGCAGTCAGTAGCTGTTGTTGTCATAACTATCATCCTTGGTATCGTTATAGCGCTTGTTGATTTCTGCGTAAACAGTGGTATCAAACTAATTTTAGGATAGGGTGATTATATGTCAGAGGCTAATTGGTACGTTGTTCATACCTACTCGGGTTATGAGAATAAGGTAAAAGCCAACATTGAGAAAACAATCGAAAACAGAAAGCTTCAAGATCAGATACTCGAAGTTTCAGTTCCATTGCAAGATGTTGTCGAAGTGAAGAATGGTGTGAAGAAAAAGGTACAAAAAAAGTTATTCCCAGGTTATGTATTACTTAACATGTACATGAATGATGATACTTGGTATGTAGTTCGTAACACTCGAGGGGTTACTGGTTTCGTAGGACCTGGATCTAAGCCGGTTCCATTAACAGACTTCGAGATGAAGACAATGGGAATCGTAAAAGAGGAAGTAGTAATTGATTTTGCAGTCGGCGATACCGTGACGGTAGTATCCGGAGTATGGGAAAATACTCAAGGAGTCATCAAGGCAATCAACCAACATAAGCAGATTGTTACTATTAACATCGACATGTTCGGTCGAGAAACACCTGTTGAGATCAGTTTCACAGATGTAAAGGTAGAAGAATAGAAACCGGATTATTATTTTGAATAATATATTTTAGTTTCTAACAAAAAAGACGTGAGTTACTCACGCAAGGAACTTGAAAAGTCCGTTATGTACGGACAGTGGGAGGGTAAATAGGTCGCCTATTGCTCCCGGTAAAACCACAATTTTAGGAGGTATGCTATCATGGCAAAGAAAGTTACAGGTTATATTAAATTACAGATTCCTGCTGCAAAGGCAACACCAGCACCACCTGTTGGTCCAGCACTTGGTCAGCACGGCGTAAACATTGTACAGTTCACTAAGGAATTTAATGCTAGAACTGCTAACCAGGAAGGTATGATTATTCCTGTTGTTATCACAGTTTATGCAGACAGAAGTTTCAGCTTTATTACAAAGACTCCTCCAGCAGCAGTATTGCTTAAGAAGGCTTGTAATTTGAAATCAGCTTCTGCTACTCCTAATAAGACAAAAGTAGCTACAATTAAGAAGTCTGAAGTTCAGAAAATCGCTGAATTAAAGATGCCTGATTTAAATGCTGCATCCGTAGAAGCTGCAATCAGTATGATTTCTGGTACAGCAAGATCTATGGGTATCACTGTTGTTGAAGACTAATTCGTAGTTTCACAATGAAATTACAATGTTTATAGAATGTGGGAGGGCAATCCCGATAATACCACTAGGAGGTAAATCATGAAAAAAGGTAAGAAATATACTGACGCTGCAAAACTTATTGATAGAAGTGTTCAATATGATGTTGACCAGGCAGTCAGCTTAGTAAAAAAATCAGCAGTAGCTAAATTCGATGAGACAATTGAAGCTCACATTAGACTTGGTGTAGACGGACGTCACGCTGACCAACAGGTTCGTGGTGCGGTAGTATTACCTCACGGAACTGGTAAAACTGTACGTGTACTTGTATTCGCTAAAGGCGATAAAGTTGCAGAAGCTCAGGCAGCTGGTGCAGATTATGTAGGTGGCGATGAATTAATTCCAAAGATTCAGAATGAAGGATGGTTTGAATTCGACGTTGTTGTTGCAACACCAGACATGATGGGTGTAGTAGGTCGTCTTGGTCGTGTACTTGGACCTAAGGGCTTAATGCCAAACCCTAAGGCTGGAACAGTTACTATGGATGTTACTAAGGCTATTAACGATATTAAAGCAGGTAAGATCGAATACAGATTGGATAAAACAAACATTATCCATGTGCCAGTTGGTAAGGCTTCCTTCACAGAGGAACAACTCGCAGACAACTTCCAAGCACTTATGAGTGCAATTATCAAAGCTAAGCCAGCATCTGCTAAGGGCCAGTATTTAAAAAGCGTAACAATCGCATCTACAATGGGACCTGGTGTTAAACTTAACACAGCAAAATTAGCTTAATTTGGTGATTGACACTATAATAGATTTATGTTACAATCAATACCGTTGTAATGAGTTATCATTATAACACTGCCGAAGACAGTAGGTGCCGTGATGGCATAAGGTGAAACCGCCTACCGAGGGATAATTAATCAAGCAATATATGCTAGACTAATACTCTGCCTCTTGTCTTTGACGAGAGGCAGTTTTTATTATCCGTCTTCTTAGGTAAACGTGGGACATCCCACAAGAATCTATAAGGAGGTGTACGTAAAAATGGCAAAGGTTGAATTAAAAAAACCTATCATCGACGAAATCAAAGGATATGCAGCAAATGCAAAATCAGCTGTATTAGTAGATTACCGTGGACTTACAGTAGAGCAGGATACAGCTCTTCGTAAGAAGTTAAGAGAAGCTGGTGTTGTATATAAAGTATACAAGAACACTTATCTTAAGATGGCATTCGAAGGAACTGATTTCGCTCAGTTAGAAAATGATCTTGAAGGACCTACAGCAATCGCTTTCGGTGTTGAAGATGAAACAGCTCCAGCAAGAATTTTAGCTGAGTTTGCTAAAACAGCAGACAAACTTGAATTAAAAGCTGGTGTAGTTGAAGGAAACTACTATGACGTGAAGGGAATTGCAAAGATCGCTACGATCCCATCAAGAGAAGTGCTTATCTCCAAGTTACTTGGAAGCCTTCAGTCCCCAATCACAAACTTCGCTCGTGTTATCAAACAGATCGCAGAGAAGAATGCAGAGGCATAATTCAGACGGATTATCCAAAGCAGCATAAACGCAATTTAAAACTAACGGCAATCGCAGTGTGAATGTCAATTTACAGGTGAACCGTTCAATAATTAATTTAATGGAGGTAATTAATAATGACTACTCAGGAATTTATCGATGCTATTAAGAGCATGACAGTATTAGAGTTAAATGATTTAGTTAAAGCTTGTGAAGAAGAATTTGGTGTTAGTGCAGCAGCAGGTGTTGTTGTAGCAGCAGCTGGTGCAGCTGAAGCAGCTGAAGAAAAGACAGAGTTTGATGTAGAATTAACAGAAGTTGGTGCAAACAAAGTTAAGGTTATCAAAGTTGTTCGTGAAGTAACAGGACTTGGATTAAAAGAAGCTAAAGACGTTGTAGATGGCGCTCCTAAGGTTCTTAAAGAAGCTGCTTCTAAAGAAGAAGCTGAAGATATCAAGACTAAACTTGAAGCTGAAGGCGCTAAGGTTACTCTTAAGTAATTCTCAGATGATTTCAAAAAAGGTATTATTGCATACAGCGATAATACCTTTTTTATATTTAGGAAATTCAGATGAATTTCCTAAATATAAAAAAGCGTCCAAAAAGAAGGACGCAATTATGCACACAAGCGCGATAGGAAGATATCGCTTACGCGACCGCGCTTGACGCTAGTGTTTTGCTTGCAAAACACTTTTCTATTTTAAAGGAAATAATTATGCAAAAAACATAACGATTATACCATTGTAAAAATATATTATTTCATAAGTGAGAAGACTTAAGTTGAATCTCTATTACTTTTTTTTAGGTACAGTTTTATCAATGGGTATTATGGCGAGCACGCTAGATTTTGGAAGAAACATTACGATGACCAATCAAAGTACGATATTATGTGAAAGTAATTCTTCAGTTAAGACGAAGTATAAGATTCAAGAAGCGAATAGTGAATTTGCAACGATGATATATGAGATTGGTAGTGGAAGTTCTTACTTAGGTTATAGCAAGAATGCAGGAGATTTAATTGCGAAAGAATAAAAAAGCACCAACTGTCTTTATCAGCTTGCGCTTAGATAAAAACAGTTGGTGTTTCTTGTTTAATAATAATACATTACTTGTACTATTTAGGCCAAGGATATATACATTCATATCCGAAAGATGTAATTTTTAAAAATTGACAGTCATCGCTGTTAGTAAATACTTTGTTGATACATTTACTACCGTTATCTGCATATGCACTACATAATGTAGGATAATTTCCTGGACAATCGCCACTCTCTAATTGTACGTTCTCATAACTTTGGTTTGATTTTGCTAATAATGGTTTTGAATATGCTTTCATAATCATACCTCCTTTTCATAGCTTCATTATACGCAGTTTCCAAATATTTACAATAAATGTTGCAAACTTGAAATAAATGAAAGAAATTTTTTTGATTCGCATTTTTAGGTACAGTAAACTATCAATTTATTGTACAAGGTGATATAATGATGAAAGTGTAAATCTTTCACGTGTGCAAGAATGTTCACGTGTGTTAGTTTATGTATAGTCCAGTCGTACAGGAGGAGAAATCATGGTAAATCCAAAAATAATATTTGAATTAAAAAAAGCGTGGTCAACCTTTGATAAGAATCATCCACGCTTTCAACCGTTTTTATATGCAGCTCGCCAAAATATTAAAGAAAACTCAATCATTGAAATTACTGTTAAATCTGAATCTGGTGAATCTATTTGCACAAATATAAAAATAACTCAATCTGATTTGGAATTGCTTGAGAAGTTAAAACAACTTCAAGGTTAACTAGTCACATACAGAGGAAGCAATGAATCTCTAGTTCGTTTCCATTATTCTGTATGGTTTACCAATATGTAGGGTATACTAAAGAAAATAGTGATGTATTTTTGTGAAAAATATAAAAAAGCTGTACAATTTAGTATTGACAGCTTGACTTCAATGTGATAATATGAAATGTGCACTATTGTGGTTTGATATGCCCATTTATATCTATTATAACACATAAAGTTATAAATGCAAAGCATTTTAAACAAAATTATATGAAAGTTTCACGAAAACACAAGATGTGCTCATAATATTGCAGAAAATTCATATATTTTGTGAGTTTTTAGCGCATGCCATAATTATGGCACGCCTTGTAAGCAAGGCTACGGATACAACCGAAGAAGTTTGGGAAATGAAAGAGCAGAAGGGGTATTCGATTATATAAAAGAAAAAATTTCAAGGGGTGAAAACGTCAATGGATAAAAACAGAATACGTCCTATTAAGATTGGAAAAGGCGTAAGAATGAGCTATTCAAAGCAAAAAGAAGTACTTGAAATGCCAAATCTCATTGAAGTTCAAAAGGATTCCTACAAGTGGTTTTTGGAGGAAGGTCTTAATGAAGTGTTCGATGATATTTCGCCAATCGAAGATTACAGTGACCATCTAAGCCTTGAGTTTGTTAGCTTCCAGCTATGCGAAGATGATGTCAAGTATACGATTGAAGAATGCAAGGAAAGAGATGCAACATATGCGGCTCCGTTGAAAGTAAAAGTTCGACTTCGTAACAAAGAAAACGATGAAATCAATGAACATGATATTTTCATGGGTGATTTACCATTAATGACTGCAACAGGTACCTTTGTAATCAATGGTGCAGAACGAGTAATCGTAAGCCAGTTAGTACGTTCCCCTGGAATTTATTATGCAATTACACATGACAAGATTGGTAAGACCTTACATGCTTGTACTGTCATTCCAAACCGTGGTGCATGGTTAGAGTATGAAACAGATTCTAACGATGTATTTTACGTGCGTGTGGATCGAAATAGAAAAGTGCCGATCACTGTATTACTTCGTGCTCTTGGTGTTGGAACCAATGCCGAGATTATCGATATGTTTGGTGAAGAGCCAAAGATTTTAGCGAGCTTTACAAAAGATCCTTCTGATAATTATCAGGATGGTCTTCTCGAATTATATAAGAAACTTCGTCCAGGTGAACCTCTATCTGTTGATAGTGCAGAGTCCTTAATCAATTCAATGTTCTTCGACCCAAGAAGATATGATTTGGCTAAGGTTGGACGTTATAAGTTCAATAAAAAATTAGCGTTTAAGAACCGTGTTGTAGGTTACCATCTTGCGGAAGCAGTTGTTGATGAAGCAACTGGAGAGATTATTGCAGAAGCAGGTGATTTAATCACTGAGAGCTTAGCGATTCGTATTCAGAATAAAGCAGTAAGATCTATATGGATTCAGGGTGAGGAAAGAAATATTAAGATTCTTTCAAACTTAATGGTTGATTTTAATGAATTCGTTAATTTAGATAAAGAAGAACTTGGAATTACAGAAGATGTTTACTATCCAGCACTTCGTTCCATCTTGGATTCATGTACAACAGAGGACGAGATTGCTCAGGCAGTGAAAAAACACATCCCTGATTTAATTCCAAAGCATATTACACCAGATGATATCTTTGCTTCCATTAACTATAATATGCATATTGAATATGGTGTTGGTAATGCAGATGATATCGACCATTTAGGAAATCGTCGTATTCGTGCGGTTGGTGAGTTATTACAAAACCAGTACAGAATCGGTTTATCCAGAATGGAACGTGTTGTTCGTGAAAGAATGACAACTCAGGATTTGGAAGGTATTAGCCCTCAGTCCTTAATTAATATAAAGCCAGTAACTGCGGCTGTAAAAGAATTCTTTGGTAGTTCTCAGTTATCACAGTTCATGGATCAGAACAACCCTCTTGGTGAGTTGACTCATAAGAGACGTCTTTCTGCACTTGGACCTGGTGGTTTGAGCCGAGATAGAGCCGGATTCGAAGTTCGAGATGTTCACTATTCTCACTATGGTAGAATGTGTCCGATTGAAACTCCTGAAGGTCCTAATATCGGTTTGATCAACTCCTTAGCATCCTATGCTAGAATCAATGAATACGGTTTTATTGAAGCACCTTACCGTAAACTTGATAAGACAGATCCATTAAATCCAAGAGTAACTGATGAAGTTGTATATCTTACAGCAGATGAAGAAGATAAATATATCGTAGCACAAGCGAATGAGCCATTGGATGAAAGTGGTCACTTCGTAAATACAAACGTATCCGGACGTTACCATGAAGAGACATCTTCCTATCAAAAACAGAAGATTGACTTAATGGACGTTTCTCCTAAGATGGTATTCTCTGTAGCGACAGCAATGATTCCTTTCTTACAGAATGATGATGCGAACCGTGCTCTTATGGGATCTAACATGCAGCGTCAGGCAGTTCCATTGTTATTTGCAGATGCACCGGTTGTTGGTACAGGTATGGAATTAAAAACAGCAGTTGACTCTGGTGTTTGTATTGTTGCTAAGAAAGCTGGTACAATCGAGCGTTCCACAAGCCGTGAAATCGTTATTAAGAATGATGATGGAACGAAAGACACTTATCGTCTTGTGAAATTTGCAAGAAGTAACCAGGGTACTTGTATAAACCAGAGACCAATTGTAGTTAAGGGTGATCATGTAGAACAAGGTGAAGTGATTGCAGACGGACCATCTACATCAAAGGGTGAATTAGCTCTTGGTAAAAACCCATTAATCGGATTTATGACTTGGGAAGGTTACAACTACGAGGATGCTGTATTATTAAGTGAAAGATTAGTACAAGAAGATGTTTATACTTCTGTTCATATTGAAGAATATGAAGCAGAATCTCGTGATACAAAGCTCGGACCAGAAGAAATCACACGTGATGTTCCTGGTGTCGGCGATGATGCATTAAAGGATCTTGATGAAAGAGGTATTATCCGTATTGGTGCAGAAGTACGTGCCGGAGATATTTTAGTTGGTAAAGTTACACCAAAGGGTGAAACTGAATTGACTGCGGAAGAAAGATTACTCCGTGCTATCTTTGGAGAGAAAGCAAGAGAAGTACGTGATACTTCCTTACGTGTACCTCATGGCGAATATGGTATTATTGTAGATGCTAAAGTATTTACAAGAGAGAATGGCGACGAATTAAGTCCTGGTGTAAATCAGACAGTTCGTGTTTATATTGCTCAAAAGAGAAAGATTCAAGTTGGTGATAAGATGGCTGGTCGTCATGGTAACAAGGGTGTTGTTTCCCGTGTATTACCAGTAGAAGATATGCCATTCTTACCAAATGGTCGTCCTCTTGATATCGTTCTTAATCCATTAGGTGTACCTTCTCGTATGAATATCGGTCAGGTACTTGAGATTCACTTGAGTCTAGCTGCGAAGGCACTTGGATTTAACGTTTCTACTCCTGTATTTGATGGTGCAAACGAATTCGACATCATGGATACTTTAGAGTTAGCGAATGATTATGTTAATACTCCACTTGATGAATTCAAGGCAAAATATAAAGATATCCTTGATTCTGATTTAATGGATTATCTCATTACAAATCAGGATTATAGAAAAGAATGGGAAGGCGTTCCGATCAATCGTGATGGTAAGGTACATCTTCGTGACGGTAGAACCGGTGAATACTTCGATGGAGCTGTTACTGTTGGTTTCATGCACTACTTGAAACTTCACCACTTGGTAGATGATAAGATTCATGCACGTTCCACTGGTCCTTACTCCCTAGTAACTCAGCAGCCACTTGGTGGTAAAGCTCAGTTCGGTGGTCAGAGATTCGGTGAGATGGAAGTTTGGGCTCTTGAGGCTTATGGCGCTGCTCATATTCTTCAGGAAATCTTGACTGTTAAATCTGATGATGTTACTGGTCGTGTTAAAACTTATGAAGCAATCATTAAGGGAGAAAATATTAGTGAACCTGGTATTCCAGAGTCATTTAAGGTACTTCTTAAAGAGCTTCAGTCACTTGCACTTGATGTTACTGTTCTTGATGAACAAGGCAACGAAGTGAAGATGACGGAAAACATTGATTACGGTGATACAGAATTTACGCAGTATATTGAAGATGATAACTTCAAATATGAAGAATCTTTCGAAGATGCTGGATATCGCGAAGTGAAACCGGATGAAGAAGATGCAAACACATTTGATGTATTTGAAGAAGATGAAGGCGTAATGGATTACAGCGATTCGGATTCAGATCCTGATGATTTCGAAGAATAGTTGAAGGGAGAGCCAACACATGTCAACAGAGATGATAAATGAAGGCGTCAAAGAGATCACTTATGATGCGATAAAGATTGGTTTGGCTTCACCGGAAAAGATCAGAGAATGGTCAAGAGGCGAAGTTAGAAAACCTGAAACAATCAATTATAGAACGCTTAAGCCTGAAAAAGACGGGTTATTTTGCGAAAAGATTTTTGGACCAAACAAAGACTGGGAGTGTCATTGTGGAAAGTACAAAAAAATTCGTTATAAAGGCGTAGTTTGTGATAGATGTGGTGTTGAGGTTACCAAGGCAAGCGTTCGTCGTGAACGTATGGGTCATATCGAACTTGCTGCTCCAGTATCTCATATTTGGTATTTCAAGGGTATTCCTAGTAGAATGGGTCTAATTTTAGACCTTTCTCCTAGAACACTTGAAAAAGTACTTTACTTTGCATCCTACATTGTACTTGATCGAGGAAACTCAGATTTACAGTACAAACAGGTATTGAATGAAAAAGAATTCCGTGAAGCTTATGATAAATATGGTGACAGCTTCAGAGTCGGCATGGGTGCAGAAGCTATCATGGAATTACTTCAGGCAATCGACTTGGAAAAGGAGTCCAAAGAGCTTAAACGCGGCTTAAAGGAGTCTACAGGCCAGAAGAGAGCTAGAATTATCAAGAGATTAGAAGTTGTAGAGGCATTCCGTGAATCTCATAACAAACCGGAATGGATGATTTTAACTGTTGTTCCTGTTATTCCACCAGACTTACGTCCGATGGTACAGTTAGACGGTGGACGTTTTGCGACTTCCGATATGAATGATTTATACAGAAGAATCATCAACCGTAATAACCGTTTGAAGAGACTTCTTGAATTAGGTGCTCCTGACATTATCGTTCGTAATGAAAAGAGAATGTTACAGGAAGCAGTAGATGCATTAATCGATAATGGTAGAAGAGGTAGACCAGTTACAGGTCCTGGTAATCGCCCACTCAAATCTTTATCTGACATGTTAAAAGGTAAGCAAGGACGTTTCCGTCAGAACTTACTTGGTAAACGTGTTGACTACTCCGGACGTTCTGTTATCGTAGTAGGACCTGAATTAAAGATTTACCAATGTGGTCTTCCAAAAGAGATGGCAATCGAATTATTCAAACCTTTCGTAATGAAAGAATTAGTAGCAAAGGGAACTGCTCATAACATCAAGTCTGCAAAGAAGATGGTTGAGAGATTACAGGCTGAAGTATGGGATATCTTAGAAGAGGTTATTCGTGAACATCCAGTTATGTTAAACCGTGCACCTACTCTTCATAGACTTGGTATTCAGGCATTCGAGCCAGTTCTAGTAGAAGGTAAAGCAATTAAACTTCACCCACTTGTATGTACTGCGTTCAACGCCGATTTCGATGGTGACCAGATGGCTGTGCATTTACCATTAAGTGTAGAAGCTCAGGCAGAGTGTCGTTTCCTATTGTTATCACCAAACAACTTATTAAAACCATCTGATGGTGGTCCTGTTGCAGTTCCATCTCAGGATATGGTTCTTGGTATTTACTACCTTACATTACAAAAACCTGGCGATCTTGGTGAAGGCAAATTCTTTAAAAGTATCAATGAAGCAATTTTAGCATATGAAAATGGTGCTGTATCTCTTCATGCTACTGTTAAGATTCGTCGTTATGCAAAGAATGAGCAAGGTGAAGTAGTAAGTAGAGTAATTGAATCTACAGTAGGTCGTTTTATCTTTAATGAGATTATTCCTCAGGATTTAGGTTTTGTAGACCGTACCAATCCAGATAACCTCTTAAAGCTAGAAATTGATTTCCACGTAGGTAAGAAACAGTTAAAGAAGATTCTTGAGAAGTGTATTAATACTCAGGGTGCTACTGGTACAGCTGAGACACTTGATAAGATTAAGTCAATTGGTTACAAGTATTCTACTCGTGCTGCGATGACAGTATCTATTTCAGATATGACTGTCCCAGATGAGAAGAAGACTATTATAGCAGAAGCTGAGAGAACAGTAGAAGAAATCGCTAAAAACCATAGACGTGGTCTTATGACGGAAGAAGAACGTTACAAAGCAGTTATTGAAACTTGGAAGGAAGCCGATGATGAGATTACAAAGGCACTTCTTAGTGGACTTGATAAATATAATAATATCTTTATGATGGCTGACTCTGGTGCCCGTGGTTCCGATAAGCAGATTAAGCAGTTAGCTGGTATGCGTGGTTTGATGGCTGATACATCAGGTAAGACAATCGAATTACCAATCAAAGCGAACTTCCGTGAAGGTCTTGACGTACTTGAGTACTTCATCTCTGCTCATGGTGCTCGTAAAGGTCTTTCCGATACAGCTCTTCGTACAGCCGATTCCGGTTACTTGACTCGTCGTCTTGTAGATGTATCTCAGGATTTAATTATTCGTGAGGTTGATTGTTGTGAAGGTGCAGCTGAGATTCCAGGTATGGTAATCAAGGCATTTTCAGATGGAAAAGAAGTAATTGAAAGCCTTGAAGATCGTATGACTGGCCGTTATGCTTGCGAAACAATCTATGATGATAATGGTGAAGTAATTGTTAAGAGAAATCATATGATTACTCCGAAGCGTGCTGCTCGTATTATGGCGACGAAGGACTTCCAAGAAAAAGGTTTAAGTGCTTCAATCAAGATCAGAACTGTATTAAGCTGTCGTTCCCACATTGGTGTATGTGCTAAGTGTTACGGTGCTAACATGGCAACAGGAGAGGCTGTTCAGGTTGGTGAAGCAGTAGGTATTATTGCGGCACAGTCAATCGGTGAGCCAGGTACACAGTTAACAATGCGTACATTCCATACCGGTGGTGTTGCGGGTGATGATATCACACAAGGTCTTCCTCGTGTTGAAGAACTTTTTGAGGCTAGAAAGCCTAAGGGACTTGCAATCATTGCTGAGTTCGGTGGAATTGTCTCAATCAAAGATACAAAGAAGAAGCGTGAAGTAATTGTTACTCGTACCAATTCAGAGTCCTTAGAATCTAAGGCATATTTGATTCCTTATGGTTCTAGAATTAAAGTTATTGATGGCCAGGAAATCGAAGCTGGTGATGAATTAACGGAAGGTTCTGTAAATCCACATGATATCTTAAAGATTAAAGGTGTTCGTGCAGTTCAGGATTACATGATCCAAGAAGTTCAAAGAGTATACCGTCTACAAGGTGTAGAAATCAATGATAAGCACGTAGAAGTTATCGTTCGTCAGATGTTGAAGAAGGTTCGTATTGAAAACAACGGTGATGCAGAATTCTTACCTGGTACTATGGTTGATATTTTAGATTATGATGATGCAAATGCAGAGCTTATTGCTCAAGGAAAAGAGCCTGCAGAAGGTAAACAAGTAATGCTTGGTATAACAAAGGCATCTCTTGCTACAAACTCCTTCTTATCTGCAGCTTCCTTCCAGGAGACTACAAAAGTTCTTACAGAAGCAGCAATCAAAGGTAAAGTTGATCCATTGATTGGTCTTAAGGAAAATGTTATCATTGGTAAGTTGATTCCAGCCGGAACCGGTATGAAGCAGTACAGAAATGTAAAGCTTGATACGGATAACGATCAAGAGATTATGTTCTCCGATGATTTTAACGGTGGTAGCTACGAAGGCGAATTCGCTGGAAACTACGATAATGAAAAGAATGATTTTGATGGATTATACAAAGATTCTGATGATTTCAATGATGAAGATGAGTTTAGCTTCACTAGTGATGATTTGGATGATATGCTAGAGGATGATAAGTAGTTTTTAGTTGCTGTCAGATGATATCATAGAAGGAACCTACAATTGAACATGATTGTAGGTTCCTTTTTAAATTTTCAGGTGTCAAAAGCCTTAAGAAAGAAGCCTAACGTCATTTTGCACATAGGAATGTTATGAGAATGAGATGACAAACATAATTTATCCGCAACACGCTTTCGCTTGAATGACGTTCGTAACGGTACTAACGACGACTTCAGTATGCTCCTAAATTATGTTTGTTATCCCATACTCAGCCAGTTATTTGCGTGCAAAATGACAAAGGAAACTCAGAAAAGCGTTTTTGACACCCTAATCGTTTCATTCAATCCGTCGGAAAAGAGGAATTAATTATGGATTTATTAGCTTCACTTGAGAAAATTCGAAATCCGTTTTTAACATATATATTTCGAATGTTTACTGAAATTGGAGGAGAGCTTGTAGTTATTGCAATTATCTGCGCAATTTACTGGTGCTACAACAAAAAACTCGCATATTATATATCATTTGGGCTGTTTCTATCATCATTAATTGTGCAAGGATTAAAAATAACCTTTCGAATCCCAAGACCGTGGGTTAGATATCCAAGTTTAAATCCAATTGGAGAAGTGATTAAGACAGCAACAGGATATTCTTTTCCAAGTGGACATACGCAAGCTACAACTGCTTTATATGCAGCGCTTGCCCTGAAATCAGAACGTTTAATTACAAAAATCGGATGTGCAGTTGTAATTATCGGAGTAGGTTTTTCCAGAATGTATCTAGGAATGCATACACTGCAAGATGTAATGGCTTCATTTCTAATTACATTGGCGGTTGTAATCATCATTCACCGTATATCAAAAGTCACACTGACAAAAAGACAGAGGCTGATAATCGCAATTTTTGTAGGAGCTGCTTCTATAGGGTTGCTAACATATTCCTTGATCTTAAACCATCAGGACATTATCGCAGCTGAATTTGCATCGGATAGCTGTCAGGCAGCGTTCGCAGGACTTGGTGTTGCACTTGGTTGGTATATCGAGAATCAATATATTCAGTTTAGTGTTGAGACAAAGAATTCAAGAACGCAAATCGTCAAGTATTTAATCGGAATCGGAATAGCAATCAGTATTAAGTTGTTAACAAAGTTTACACTACCAGATATAATTATTGTTGATGGAATAACAAACTTTGTATTAGTATTGTGGATACTTATTGGGTATCCTATGATTTTTAGTAGATTTTTAAGTAAAAAGGAGCAATAAATTGAACATTTATGAGTTTATGGAAGGATATGATCGATCCTTTGATGAAGAGGAGTTTGATGCAAGAGTATGGGAATTTATGCAGAACGAGGAGTTTGAATTTTCTGAAGAGTTTGAGCATTTCCTTCGAGGTTATGGGTTCGATAACCTACATGATTTTCTTAAGATCATTCGTATAAAAAGACAACAGAAACGAATATAGTACTAGCAGACGAAGTGTCTGTGAATATGCAAAAATATGAAAAAGAAAGAACTTTGTCGTAATTAACAAAGTTCTTTCTTTTTTTGTCGAATAAAAAAGTGATTATGAGAAAGATTATAAGTCGAATAGATTGACAATATATGTAAAAAGAAACTATAATGGTAATACATTTTGGTAGTTAAGGGGGGATATTATGGTGAGATGTAAGTCATGTGGACGAACAATTGGAGAAGAGTATATTTATTGCACCTTCTGTGGTAAGGAGACACCAAAGATGGAGATGATAAAGAAAGCGGAATCTTCTGGGGAAAATGGTGAAAGAGAAATTCCAAGAATTAGGTTCATAAATCGAATTAGTAGTGATTTTCATGAACACTACTATATTTTAGTAATTTTTTGTTTTCTAGCTATAATCCTATTACTTAATCCAATGTTTCAGATTACAAAAAAGCCTGTGAATCAAGAAACTACAACTCAGACTTATATGACAAGCAAGTTAATGACATGCTTGAAGGATAACTATGAATTGAATGGAAAGCAAGGGGTAATACCTGAGGAGATGAAATTATTCGGTGGTTTGCTAGTTGGTTTAAATATTCTTTCCGTAATTCTTACTGTTTTTTTTATATTTAAATTAATCTTACATAGGGATGACATGCAGACATATGATGTTGGAAGAATTGCATTGAATACGGCACTTGTCTCATTAATTTCATCCATTCTATTGTA
This sequence comes from Bacillota bacterium, assembly GCA_023439125.1. Taxonomy (GTDB): domain Bacteria; phylum Bacillota; class Clostridia; order Lachnospirales; family Lachnospiraceae; genus Lachnoclostridium. The sequence continues at coordinate 275,796 of JAEXOU010000006.1, forward strand.
CACATTTCTTCCAATGACAATTTATGGTGAAGGGAAATTCCAAGAAGGAATTGAATTGGCTACTACGAAGCTAACCATAGGGGCTTATATAGCGGCTGCCGTACTTTTATTTACTCGTTTTCGATTATTAAAACAATGTTCTGAGAGAATTTCACATTGGAGATACTTAACTCGTTAAGAACGATTGATTTAATCTGTACCTTGTGGTTTTTTCTTCAATCGTGTAAAATGATACCAAATATCAGTTTTAATTCGATGAATATACAATATAATTTTAGATATACGTACATAATCGAATAGAATTAGGATACTAGGATTGGAGAAAAGTATGATTCAGCAAATCATTACTGTATTAAAACAACAGGTCGAGGGAATCTCAGCTATTAATCTAGTTATCGTCTGTATATGGGCTTGTGTTTTAGTAGGAATTGCATTACTAATACTAGTTTTATGTTTTCATAAGGAATTCACCTGGCTATCAATATTTATGTGGTTATGTTTAACCATTTATTTATGTGCACTAATGTTTTTGACACTAGGCAATCGCGAGTTAGGTAGTAGGGACGATGTGAGATGGATTCCATTTGACTATCTGATGCTAGACAATGGACAGCCTAATGTTTTAGCTTGGATTTTAGCAGGGTTTAACCTTACTTTATTTCTTCCCTTTGGGACAATTGTTACGATTCTACAAAAAAACGTGGAAACGAGACGTTGTTTTCTTTATGTGACATTAGAGAGTTTTTTACTTAGCACCGTAATTGAGATGATACAAAGAATTGCGAAGCTAGGTTACTTTGAAACAGAAGATATTATTTTGAATACACTTGGCGGTATCGTTGGATGTTGTGTTGCACGTCTAATCATCTCTCTTGTAAGACGAAATCGAGATAATTCACTATATTTCTAAAAAACTATTCCTTTTTTATATAATGTCATGTATAATACAAGAGGTTAGGGACTTCAAAATCATATTATACAGGAGGACTTATTATGTTAGTATCCGCAAAAGACATGCTTAATAAAGCAAAAGCAGGAAAGTACGCTGTAGGTCAGTTCAATATTAACAACTTAGAGTGGACAAAAGCAGTTCTTTTAACTGCACAGGAATTAAACTCACCAGTTATTTTAGGTGTATCAGAAGGTGCTGGAAAGTATATGACTGGCTTTAAGACAGTTTCAGCTATGGTTAAAGCTATGATCGAAGAATTAAAGATTACAGTACCTGTTGCACTTCATCTTGATCATGGTACATATGAAGGATGTTATAAGTGTATTGAAGCAGGTTTCTCCTCTATCATGTTTGATGGTTCTCATTATCCAATCAATGAGAATGTTGAAAAAACAAAAGAACTTGTAAAAGTGTGTGCAGAAAAGGGAATGTCTCTTGAAGCAGAAGTTGGTTCTATCGGTGGTGAAGAAGATGGTGTTGTAGGTGCAGGTGAATGTGCAGATCCTCAGGAATGCAAGATGATATCCGACCTAGGTGTTGATATGCTTGCAGCTGGTATTGGTAATATCCACGGTAAGTATCCTGATAATTGGGCTGGCTTAAGCTTCGAAACTTTAGATGCAGTTCAAAAGTTAACAGGTGATATGCCATTAGTTCTTCATGGTGGTACTGGTATTCCAGAAGATATGATTAAGAAAGCAATCTCCCTTGGAGTTGCAAAGATTAATGTTAATACAGAATGTCAATTAACATTCGCAGAGGCTACTCGTAAGTATATTGAGGCGGGAAAAGACTTACAAGGTAAGGGATTTGATCCACGTAAGTTATTGGCTCCTGGTTTTGAAGCGATCAAAGCTACCGTAAAGGAAAAGATGGAACTATTCGGTTCTGTAGGAAAAGCGTAGAAGATAAAGACCTAAAGGTTTTATATTAATGAAAGGGCTTGAGCAGCTTCTGCACAGGCCTTTTCATTACATAACTATAGATTGACAAATAACTATTAACATACGAATGCTTTACATGATAAACAGTGGATGATATACTAAAAAAGTCAAAGATTACCATATTATTTACATATCATTGAGAGGCAGGGAGCTATGGGGAAATATAATAAAGGCGCTAGTACCAACTTAATACATATTATAAGTGACTGCATTTTTGGATTGCTTTCCTTTTTTATTGTTGTACTTTTTACAGAACATACAATTAATTTGACTAATATGGATGCATATTTAGTTGCATGTATCACATTTATGATTATATATATTCTATCAAACAAAGAGTCTCGTGTTTATAATGTAACAACTTTCTTTTATATGGATCGAATTATTCGATGTGTAAGCAAATCATTTATCCTTGCAACGGGCGTTTCTTCCACTTTATTATTTTATGTGGGAAACGCAGATATTGATAAGGACTTCTATATATTTTTCTTAATTATCACCTATTTATTAATGCTAACAAGTTCGTTCATCGTTCGGTATGTCATTAAGCGGGGCAGAAGGTTTGCACCACGTACCATATTGATTGGACAGATTGAAAATTACAGTAAATTTGAAAGATATCTGAAGAAATCCAATATGGATATCTGTATGATTGGATACGTAAGTGTAGAAGAAGAAAACGATCCAAGATATCTTGGGAATATAACACAGTTGGAAGAAATTATACATAATAATGGAATTGACCAGGTTTATATCATGCATAAGAGAAAAGATAATCTAGAGATTCAACCTCTGATTGATTTGTGTATGGATATTGGAGTTACCATTCGTATTATTGTAAATAACTATAAGGGACATGGAGCACAAAGTTATGTGAGCAGTGTTGGTACTTATCCCGTTTTAACATTTCACCGCGTATCGTTGAATACTACTTCACGGGCAGTCAAACGTGTAGTTGATCTTATAGGAGCTATTTGTGGAATCTTACTTTCCTCTCCGTTTATGATTTTAACTGCCATTGCTGTAAAAATAGATTCGAGAGGACCAATTATCTTTAAGCAATGTCGAGTTGGACAGAATGGGCGACGCTTTTATATGTATAAATTCAGAAGCATGTGTATTGATGCAGAAGAAAAGAAGAAGGAATTATTGTCAATGAATGAGATGGGTTCTACTCAGATTTTTAAGATTCATGACGATCCACGTATTACTCGCATTGGTAAATTAATTCGAAAGACAAGTTTGGACGAGCTACCACAGTTCTTTAATGTATTGAAAGGTGATATGAGCTTAGTTGGAACGAGACCACCAACTGTGGATGAGGTTGAGACATATGAACGCACTCATTGGAGACGAATGAGTATTAAGCCGGGGATCACAGGAATGTGGCAAGTGAGTGGGCGAAATCAGATTACTGATTTCGATGAAATTGTAGAGTTGGATACCGAATATATTGATAAATGGAGTGTATTAATGGATTTTAAGATAATGCTTAAGACGGCGGTGCAACTTATCTTTCGTAAGGGAGCATGCTAAGTTAGAGTTGGGAGGAATCACATGCATACAGTACTATTAGTTGATGATGATGTTCAAGTACTTGAACTTAATATGAAATATCTGAATAAGAATGGTTATCAAGTACAAACGGCAAAGAATGCAGCAACTGCACTAAAGATAGTACAAAAAGCTTCACCTGATTGTATCGTGCTTGATGTAATGATGCCAGATATGAATGGTTTTACTGCATGTCGGGAGTTACGAAAGTATGTGGATGTACCAATTATCTTTTTAACTGGAAGAACATCAGAAGAGGATAAAATCAAAGGATTAATGCTTGGAGCAGATGATTATATAGTAAAACCATATAGCTTAAAGGAACTCGCTGCAAGAATATTAGTTAACATAAGGAGATATAAGGCTTCTAGTGCCACTGCAACTACAATCTCATATCCTCCTTTATCCCTTGATTTATCATTACATAAAGCCTATTTTCATGAAGAAGAAATTCCATTATCTAATCGTGAGTTTCAATTACTTTATTACTTAGTGAATCGTAAAAATGAATCAGTTACTTTCCAAGAGATTGGTGAGAAGGTGTGGGGTGTTTATAGCGAAGAGGATCGACGTTCAATTATGGTGAATGTAAGCCGTTTGAGAAAGAAACTGGAAGGATATGCAGGCCTTGAAAATATGATTGAAACAGTTTGGTCCAAAGGATATAAATTCAGTTATCGATAGCCTCAATCAATCGTAAAGGGGTATTAGGAAGATGGAAAAGAAATACAAGAAACCAAAATTGACGGTAGATGAATTATCAGCTGCACTTTATCGTGCAAATGAAGAACTTCAACATAAGAATGAGGAATTATTAGCCTTACAGAACTCACAAATTGAAATGTTTGCGAATATATCTCATGATCTTCGCTCTCCAATTACAGCGATTCGAAGTGCGATCGAGTACTTAATATCGCTGGATCGAATTGATGAAGAGGAACTAAGATCTACTTTCATACTATTAACGACTCGCATTATTAGTTTAGAAGGGCTAATCGATGATATTTTTTTGATGACTCGACTAGATAGTAATACGCTCAGTATGGATTTCGAGGAAGTTAATATTGGCGCACTACTCGAGGAGTATTATTATAGCTGTGAGGCAGATAGTAAATATAGTAATCGAAAACTCGAATTAGAAGTGCCAACGCAATTGAATTATATCGTACAGGTAGATATTAAGAAATTAATAAGAGTTCTCGATAATCTGTTTACCAATGCTTATAAGTATTCGAAGAAAGGGGATGTAATTGCATTAGGTGCGAAGGTATCCTCTAATGAAGTAACGATATGGGTAAGGGATAGTGGAATCGGGATTCAACCAGAGCTTTGTGAGAAGATATTTGAACGAACCTATACTGTTTCAGAGGCAAGAACACCAGCTAGTGCAACTGGTGCAGGTTTGGGATTATCCATCGCAAAATCAATCATAGAGAAGCACGGCGGACGCATCTGGTGCGAAAGCACCCCCAACACTGGAAGCTGCTTCTTTTTTACACTCGATTTGTGCCAGATTTAGTGTATTGAGTGTTTGTGATTAGAAAGGTATAGCTAAGAAAGATTGGAACGGTATGTTTTCTACGGCGCGCTACGCTCACAAGCCCACAGAAATCATGTGGGACTTGTAAGGCACTCCGAAAACATACCGTTCCAATCTTTCTTAAATGTTAAGTTTAAAATCACAAACACAATGTACAATTGGAAGTGTATTGAGTGTTTGTGATTTATTGTTTCTTTAGCTTAATTTCTACTAGTTGGTTATCTTCAATTTTGATTTCTCGGTCGCAGTATGCTAGAACGGATCGACGGTGAGTGATAAGTAAACAGGTAGGACGTGGAACGATGTCGCGAATTCCTTGAAGAACGGCTAATTCTGTCTTCTCATCTAAAGAAGAGGTTGCCTCGTCAAGGATTAGGAAAGGAGCATTTCGAATTAAGGCACGAGCAATCGCAATACGTTGCGCTTGTCCTTCTGAAATGCCGTATCCACGCTCACCAATCACGGTATTCATTCCTTTTGGGAGTTCCTTAACAAAATTGTAGGCAGATGCTGCCTTTAGTGCTAAGATGATTTCCTCTTCTGTAGCATCACGCTTTCCCATTAGGATATTTTCTTTGATTGTGCCACTAAATAGAGTGTTTCCTTGTGGTACATAGGATAAAAACTCACGCGAATTGCCATTGGATTGTTGAACTTCTCCTTTTTTGTTATGAAAGGTAATAGTACCGTCATTTACATTCATAAATGCCATGATTAAGCGGACTAATGTCGTTTTACCTATACCAGACTCGCCGACAATTGCAACGAATTCATTGGCACGTATCGAAAGATTTGTATGTTCTAAGAGAAGTTCGTCGGTATAACCAAAAGAAAGATCTTTAATTTCAACTCCAATATGCTTTGGCTCGATGCTTCCTTCTAGCCGCGTTTCAATCGGAAGCTCCTGAAGCTCCATCACACGCCCAGCGGAAGCAAGGACAGAAACAATACTTGGTATCGTACTGGCTAGGCCTAGAATAGGACTCTGAATACGATTAACTAAGGTTAGGAATATGCTCATCGTACCATACGTAATCGTCTTTGCAGAAAGCTTTGCAGCTCCCCAAGCAAAGGCGAGGATATAACCCCCTTGAAATCCTAAACCAATAGCAGAGGAAGCGATTAAGCCGAGTTTGGTTTTCTTAAAAACCCAATAGAAACGCTCATTTCGTAAATCGGACAATCGATTGGAAGAGTGTTCTTCTGCACAAAATGACTTAATTATTAATATATTACTTAAACTTTCCTGAATAAAGGAACGATAATTTGCCTCAGATTCTTGTACCTTGATTTGTAACTTTTTAAGTTTTCGTCCGAACCAAAAACTCACAATTGTACCAATTGGAGCAATCAATACAGCAAAGAGTGCAAGTACAGCATCGTATTGTAGTAACACAGTAAAAGTAATAACGAATTCTACAACTAACGTGATTATTGATGGAATGATAGTAGCAATTCCATTCGCAATATTTCCACAGTCGCTCGTAAAACGTGTCATTAAATCTCCAGTATGATACTTCTGTATCTTTTGATAGGAGGTTGTAAGAATCTTATCATATACTTGTTTACGAATACCAAATGAAAATTTTTCATTGATCATTACAGAAAGTAAAGAACCTAATATGTTAATGATTTGTACAACAATGATGATAAATAAGTAAAGTAGTATTTTATTTTTAAATTCCCCACCATTTGTAGCACTATCAATAATCTCCTTGCCTATTACTGCCATACCAACAGAAATACCAGAAGATGCACCATTAATTAGCATTAATAGTGCTAAAGAAGGTATGTATGGTTTGGTATAGACTGCAAGCCATCTCGCGTAACCGGAGGTACCTTTAAATTTCTTAAACCATTCAAGTATAGATTTTATCATAGTGAACTCCTACTGTTTGGAATCAATATAGTCTTTCATCGTATCGACTGCTTCCTGATTTGGTAAACAACTTAGTAAACAACAATGAGTCTTAGCTACTAAGTTTTCTGCAATGGAAAGATTTAAATTTGTTAGTTCCTTTGTCCAAGTTGGTGTAAAGCAACGAGCAGCCAAACGTAATATCGCTTCAAATGGGGTTAATTTACTTACACTGTTATGACAGCTTCGAGTCAAGAAAATAATACCACCGAGTAAGACTCTTTTATTCAGATAGCGCTTGGACGTTCCACACCAAGGAAGACCATAAGCGATTGGTTCTCCATCCTCAATACAGATTGCTGTGACATCGCCATCTAGTATCTCAACTCCATATCGCTCTACCCACATATTCGTATGTGTTGTTTTTCCTGTACCAGAACTAGCAGAAAATAGATATGCCTTATCCTTATAAATAAGGGAGGAAGAATGAACTGGTAAGATACCTTTTTGCTGCATCCAAGTAAAAAAGATATCACGGATCACGTAAAAGATAAAATCAATCGTACTTAGCTGGTTGCCACTCGCTAATGTTGTCAACTCAGAATGAGAAGCCTCATTTAGCTGATTGGAGAGATAGATGGTTGCATGAGACTGTTTTTGATTATAATAACATGCATTGACTTTACCAGAGTTTGGGTAAGAGATGAAATATCCATCTTCCACAGCATACACAGTAAGGTAAGTAGAATAAATTAATGGTTCTTTGTTTGGGGCAGCGGCCACAGTATTCTCTTGTAACTCATAAGTTAGATCAATCTTCTTGGTAGGATCACAACAAAATGCTGCCATATTGGTATGTATGAATTGAGAATCCCAACAAAGCGCGATTACATTACCAGCTATTTCATATAAATTCATATATTCCACCTCTCTTTAATCATTCATGAGAAGTTGCAAGTCATTCATATGAGCGATAAATTCATCTAAATCTTTCTTGATAATTGCTGTCTCTTCTTCAGCTACTTCGTATTCTTTTATAAGTGCTTCAATAACTTTATTATATGTAGTTTCATTTTCAAGTTGTTGCCAGATGAAGGCTCCAGTCTCATTAAGGTGGAGCATGCTTTTGTAATCAACGATGTTTTGCCCAACTGGGATAACGACATGATTACCAGCGATTTCTTTGAGCATATAACCATCTGCGATCCTCATATTATGTACCTCTCTTATCAAATTAATATGAAGTTTTGCTGATAAACTTCTTACTACAATATACCTTTTTAATACATAAAAGTCAACGGAAGATACGCTTTATGAGTTATTTGGGATTAAAAAAAAACCAAGAAAAAGACGATAATTCGACAAATAATGTAATGCAATTGGTTATTTTTGTAAGAGATACAGTGAAACTTTGTTGACAAAACATCCAATATGTAGCAAAATAGTACCAAGAATGTAAGGAGGTATCTGACTTGAATGATAAGTTAGAAAATGATTTTATCCCAGCAGATTCATGGATACCTGTATTTCTTGAGATGTTAAATGAGGGCAAGCAAATCAAGATCTCGCCACATGGTTTTAGCATGTATCCATACCTCGTAAGCGATCGAGACGAAGTCATTCTTGAGGCACCAAAGCGTGAATATCGGCGTGGTGACATCGCATTGTATCGAAGAGATACAGGTTTATACGTATTACATAGAGTCCATCATGTTAGTAAAAACCATAAAGAGTACTACATGCTTGGAGATAGTCAAAAGAACATAGAGGGGCCTTTGCGTAGGGAACAGTTACTGGCAATTGCAGTGACCATTATAAGAAATCATAAAGAGATATCCGTGGATTCTTTTTGGTATAAAGTATCCTTTCATCTCTGGTTTGCAGTTCGTATTTTTCGAGTACGGCTAATTAAGCTTTGGAGAAAGATACGGAAAATTTTTCGAAAAAAGGACATTTATGCAATGCCATGGTAAAAAAAAGAAGCGAAATGACAGGAGGATTATATGGAACATAAGGAAATAGAAATTGACTTAGGAAGAATTTTTAAAACACTGCTACGTAAATTCTGGGTGATCGCAATTGTAGCTGCTCTAGCATTTGCTCTTTCCCTTGTCCTTGTTAAGGATGTAAAGCGAGAGCAAATGTATCAAGCGAATGCTACGGTATATAGTGTTGCCAATGGTTCTTATCGGTTGTCCCTAGAGGGAACGAACGCAATGAAGGATTATTCTGAGATTATTACAACTTTAAAGGTTTGTGAACGCGCGGCTTTACTTTTAGGTGATGATTCCATTGATGGTTATTATGTGATGAGAAGCATAGAGCCTTATTATACGGATGACTCTTCGATATTAACAATTAGTTCTTATGATACAAATTCGCAGAGAGCAATGAAAATAGCGAATGCAGTAGCCAATGCCTTTGTAATTGAGATGAGAACAATTACCGGTGGGGAAGATGTTCAGTTATTAGATGAAGCATTTACGTCTTATCCATATAATATGAATGACTCAGGTCCAATGACAAAGAGAGTAATATTTGTTGTAGTTGCTTTATTTATTGTTTGCGCATATATCGTCCTAAATGAGATTTTCACTTCAAGATTAAAGACAATTCGTGAATGCACCTTAGGTGGAGACGTTGAAGTTATTGGTGTTATTCCAATTTATCGGAATTAGAGAAGGAGAGGAGAGAACTCATGAAAAAATTATTAGACCTTTATCGTCATAAAAACCAAATACTCAATGACGCATTTGATCGTATCGTTGTTAATATTCATTTGCAAAAGCAGAAGTATGGATATAAATCCTTTCTATTAGTAGGAACAGAACCAATGGTAGGCACAACGACGATTGCAATTAATTTAGCAATCTCCTTATCTGTTTCAGGATGGAAGACAATCTTAGTTGATGCTGATATGAGAAAGAATGTAGTATATAAGAGATTAAACGAAGATGCAGAAAAAAATCTTTCTGATTATCTATGCATGGATGCAGAGAAAGAAGAGATAATTTATGATACGAATTGGGAGCTTCTTGATTACATACCATGTGTCGGAAGAGAGGAGAGTCCAGTTCGTTTATTATGTTCCTCACGGATGGAAAAACTGCTAAGAGAACTTGAAGTGGAGTATGACTTTATTATATTTGATTTACCTTCCTTGAACTCCTCAGTCGACTCCCATATACTTGCTGCCAAATCAGACGCCGTTTGTTTGGTAGCTTCTCTTAATGATTCTTCGAAGATAAGCCTACGAGAAGCAAAAAAAACACTGGATAACATTGGTGCGAATACGATTGGTGTAATCGCGAATAAAGTGGACAAGAGTGAATATAAACAACATATGAAAAACTTTGACTACTTTAAAAAGTATCGTTATGCAAAAGGTAATCATGGAAAGAGAGCTTGATTGTTAGAAGGAAAGCAGAGGATATCGTATGAGTTTAGAGTTAAAGTATTTCTTGGAGTTATCCAAGTGTGCAATCTATAATCAAGATGCTACATCAATTACACCAGTTCATATGAATTGGGAGAATATCTTACAGTTAGCAAGAAAGCATAATATGAGTGCGCTTCTATATAAAACGGTTAGCCTATTGCCTGAAAACCTTCGTCCAAGTCAAGTGTTATTAAATCGTTGGAAAGAAGAAGCCTTTCGTTATGGACTTCACCAGTTTGGACAAAATCAGGAGGAAAGCCTGATTTTAGCTGAAGCAAAAAAACAAGGGATTTTGTGTATTCCATTTAAAGGCCTTTTATTAGCTGAACTATATCCAGAACCGCTCATGCGAACTTCCGGAGATGCTGATATCTTAGTTTCACCAAAAGATAAGGACAAAATGATTGAGATTCTAGTAGGTCGGGGATATGAGCTTGATCAAAGAGAAACAACAGAAACGGTTTTCACCTACGAAAGACATGGAGTCTTATCAGTTGAGTTACATATCAGTTTGTGGGAAGAATATATCGGTAAACGTAAAACTTTGCTCGAACAACTGGATTTAACAAATCCAAGTACATTAATTGAGGTAACTGCCTGTGACATTCCATTCCATACATTAGGCTATGAGCAACATCTTATTTATCAAATATATCACATGATCAAACACTTTTCTTTATCGGGAATTGGGGTCAGGCATTTAACTGATTTAACCTTGTATGTAAATCGATATTATGACAGGATAAATTTTGCTGACTTTTGGAATACAATGGAGATGTTAAATTACTCAGTATGTTGCTCTTACTTTTTTAAGATCTGTGTGGGTTGCTTTGGAATGAGAAAAGAAGCAATGAAAGGTAGTAAAATAAAAACTAATATCGATCTTGAACCTCTGATTGAGGATATTATAGATGGTGGAGTATTCGGGAATTCCAGCACGGAACGGTTTCATGCGCGTAATATTATTAAGCCTTATCTAAATAATCAGAAAAAAATTGAGTTAAAAAAGTCGAGATTAGTCATTGGAATTATTTTTCCAGGTAATGAAACATTAAAATCTCAATATCCCTATGCAAAAAAGCATGGAATATTACTGCCATTTGCTTGGATTCAACGAAATTGTTATTTATTAAAAAAGCATTTTGGTAAGAGTAAAGAATCTTATGGGGACAAGACATTGGAACAAGCGAAATACAGGTTGAAACTACTAAAAGAACTTGAGATTATTAATAAATGAGAAAAGAGGACAATTCATGAAAAAAATAACTTCCATCCTTTTTGGTATCATCTTATTACTGATGCCATTATATCAGGCGAAGGTAATGGCATCTGAGATTGGGATGCAGGATTTGCCACCGAAATTAATTATTGAGTCGTATCAGGTAGAAGGTGAACAGCTCATCCCAGGAGAAGATTTTACCTTAAAGTTAACAATTAAAAATACGAATCCATACGTTGACGCACATAATGTTATGATCTCGTACTCTTCAAGTAACTTAGTTGTATACCCAGTATACGGTGAGTCGAATCAAAGCTTTATTGAAAAGGTTTCAGCTGGTAAATCAGCAGTGGTAGAATTACATATGACAGTTTTAGAGAATGCTAATACGAATGTTGCATCGGTTTCCATACAAATGGACTATTCTAGCGATAACTCCAGTAATTCAATCTCTAGTTCAGGGCTAATTCTACCAATCAGTGCAAGCTGTAATATGGAAATAAGATCCTTATCCGTTGCGCAGTCATCGATGCTTGGTTCGAAGTCTCTTGTAAGCATCGCCTACTCTAATACGGGATCAGCTGATATTCGAAATGCGAAAATGATCTTAGAGGGTGATATTCTAGAGGAGCAAAAAGAGGTTTTACTAGGTGATTTACTAATTGGGGCACAGGCTTCCAAGGATTGTTATGTAAATTTCCAACATGAAGGAGAGCAAAACTTATCGATCTCTTTTTCCTATGAAGACACGAATGGTGTTGTATATACAATTCCAGAACAAAAGTTTACGACTATGGTAAACCCAATTGTAACTGACTCTTCCGGCGCCACAGTACCAACAGCAGAGACGAATCAAACGTTGTTCGAAGAGCTAGAGCTATGGCAGGTTGTTTTAATGATTGGTGGAATCGTAGCAATTATTATCATTATCATTGCAATCATTCATGCGAAGAATCGTCGTAAATTCTAAAGAGCTTTAAAGTGATGGATGAAATAATCGAATGATAGTTAAACATGAAGTCATGAACAAGGAGTTAATAGAGGCATGAAGATAGCGATGATTGGGCATAAGAGAATTCCATCTCGTGAGGGTGGGATTGAAATCGTTGTAGAGGAACTCTCGAAGCGAATGGTGGAGAAAGGCCATATCGTACATGTATATAATCGTAAAGGAAAACACGTTGCAGACAAGTCAAAAACGATTCAACATCAGAAAATGTACAAGGGAATTCGTATTATTACAATACCAACGATTAATGTAAAAAGTCTTGATGCCATGCTCTATTCTTTCTTTGCTACGATTCGTGCACTTTTTGGCCACTACGATGTGATCCATTATCATGCGGAGGGACCATGTGTTATGATCCTAATCGCACATCTTTTTCGAAAGAAGACAGTAGCAACGATTCATGGGTTGGACTGGCAACGTGCAAAATGGGGTGGATTTGCAACAAAGTACCTGAAATTTGGTGAAAAAGTTGCTGCAAAATATGCTGACCAAGTGATTGTATTATCAAAAAATGTACAGAAATATTTTAAAGAGACATATCAACGTGATGTAGTATACATACCGAACGGAGTGAATTTACCGAAAATTATCTCACCAAATATTATAAAGAAGAAGTATGGTTTGGAGAAAGACTCTTATCTCTTATTTCTCGCGAGAATCGTTCCTGAAAAGGGACTGCACTATTTATTAGAAGCTTTTCAAGGGATAGATACAAAACGAAAGCTAGTAGTAGCTGGAGGAAGTTCTCATTCGAATGATTATTTAACTAAGATTGAATCCATGGCGAAATGCGATCCACGCGTTATTATGACTGGTTTTGTACAAGGGAAAGAGTTAGAAGAGCTATTTAGTAACTGCCTTGCATATGTGCTGCCAAGTGATGTGGAAGGTATGCCAATCAGTTTATTAGAAGCACTTAGCTATGGAAGACAATGTGTGGTAAGTGATATTGAAGAAAACTTAGAGGTGGTAGGAGGTCTAGGTTATCATTTCAAGAAGTCAGATGTTAGCGACCTACGAGATGTTCTAGATCGGTTATTAAAAGATAAGAGAGCTATCGATGTGAAAGCAATATCAGCTCAGTGTAAAAAACGCTTTAACTGGAATGATGTTGTGGAAAAACACCTAAGATTATATCAAGAAAGCAGATGGAAAAGATAGAGTATAGATTGGGAGAACAAACATGAAAGTATTGATGGTAAATAAGTTCTTGTATCCAAATGGTGGGTCTGAGACTTATATATTCAAATTGGGTGATTGCTTGACTGCAATGGGTCATGAAGTTCAATTCTTTGGCATGGAGGATGATCGCAATATTGTTGGCAATCGTGCAAATGCTTATACATCAAATATGAATTTCCATACAGGGAAGTTACAAAAGCTCTTATATCCAATTAAGATTATTTACTCCAAAGAAGCCCGAAAGAAAATACGCAAGGTACTGGATGATTTTCACCCAGATGTCGTACATCTGAATAATATTAATTTTCAGATAACTCCCTCAATCCTTTATGAGATAAAGAAACGCCATATTCCGATCATATGGACCGCTCATGATTACCAGCTTGTATGCCCAAATCATATGCTGTACAATCTAGAATCAGAGCAAATCTGTGAGCAGTGTCTTTCTAAAAAATATAAGAATTGCTCCAAAAACCGCTGCATTCATGGCTCTCGAATTAAAAGTTTCCTTGGTACATTAGAGGCAAAATATTATGCAAGGCGTAAGACCTATCGTATGGTTGATCGGATGATTTGTCCAAGTGTATTCTTAGAGAAGAAACTGTTAACAGATCCAATCTTTTACGGAAAGACAATTGTGTTACATAACTTTATTGATGAAGTAGCTTCCAAAGAAGTGTTAAAGAAGCCATACGTCTTATATTTTGGACGTTATTCCAAAGAGAAAGGAATCCATACACTAATTCAGATGGCAAAGGAACTTCCTCATATTCCTTTTATCTTTGCAGGAAAAGGACCATTAGAGGAAGAAATCAATCAGGTAGACAATATTAACAATGTTGGTTTTAAAACGGGAGAAGAATTAGAACAGCTGATTCGTGAAGCAAAGTTTAGTTTATATCCTTCCGAATGGTATGAAAATTGTCCGTTCTCAGTAATGGAATCTCAGATGTATCAAACACCAGTGATTGGTGCTAATATTGGAGGTATTCCAGAACTGATTCAAGAAAACAAAACCGGATTGTTATTCGAAAGTGGAAACCGCAAGGATCTCGTAGAGAAAGTAACTACATTGTGGGAAAATGAAGCACTACTAGAACAATTTCATCAAAATTGCAAATCAATCAGCTTTGATACAGTAACAACGTATTGTGAAAAGCTATTAAAAATATATAGAAATGAGGACCTGAATCGTGGCTAAAAGAAAATTGCATGCATCCTTAATTACTACCTATCGCTGCAATGCTAAATGTAATATGTGTGACTGCTTTAAGAATCCAACGAGACCAGAAGAGGAATGGAATGTAGATATTATTGAACGATTACCAGAGATGGCATTTACGAATATTACGGGTGGTGAAAGCTTTATACGAAAAGACCTACCTGAAATTATACGAGCAGTTGAGAAAAAGACCGACCGAATCGTCATCTCAACCAATGGTTTTTTTACCGATCGAATTCTTGCATTGTGCGAGGAATTTCCTAAGATCGGAATTCGTATTAGTATCGAAGGCTTACAGGAAACGAATGATGCGATTCGAGGCATACCAGATGGTTTCAACCGTGGTTATACAACATTGAAAAAATTAGTTGAGATGGGTCATCCCGATGTCGGGTTTGGCATGACCGTTCAAGATATGAACTGTAAGGATCTAGTACCTCTCTATGAGCTATCGAATGAGCTAAATATGGAGTTTGCAACAGCTACTTTACATAATTCCTTCTATTTTCGAAAGAATGATAATAAAATCGTAGACAAACATACAGTTGCTGAGGAATTTGAAAAGCTAATCAACGAGCTTTTAAAATCCAAATCTCCAAAGAAGTGGTTTCGAGCTTACTTTAATCACGGTCTGATTAACTACATATATGGACAACCAAGATTACTTCCTTGTGAAATGGGTACGAATGCATTCTTCCTAGATCCATATGGAGATATCGTTCCATGCAATGGCATGACCGAAAAGATGTCGATGGGCAATCTGAATGAGAAGAGTTTTGATGATATATGGTATTCTGACCAAGCAAAAGCCGTTCGCGCAGCAGTGAAAACATGCAATAAGAACTGTTGGATGATTGGAAGTGCCTCTCCAGCAATGCACCAGAGAATCTGGGTACCAAGTGCTTGGGTTTTGAAGCATAAGATAAAGGGATATAAGTTGAAGGAAGAGAAGTTTATTTAGCTACTACTGACTATTGGAGGGAACAGATGGAAACTGCAATTATTATTCCTGTTTACAATGGAATATTAGCATTGGGCAGATGCTTAGAATCCTTAAAGTTACAGACTTATAAGAATTTTAAGATAATTCTTGTAGATGATGGGTCGAAAGAAGATATTGCATGTTGTATAGGAAAATATAACATTGAAAATATTCTGTATATTAGAAAGGAAAATGAGGGAGCAAGTTTAGCAAGAGAATATGGATTGCAGTTTGTTGAAGAGAAAACCAAGTATATTATTTTTATAGATTCTGATGACTATATTGAACCTAATTATCTACAAATGTTAACTCAGTCTATGGAGAAAGATAATCTAGATTTTTGTCAATATTCTTTTTTCATGGATACTGAAAAAAAAAGCAAGAAGTATAGATATCCCGAAAGAGAGATTATTCTTGAGGGCTTAAATATTGATAATTTCATTTTTGAGTTATTTGGTTCATATCCAGATAGAAAAGCAGTTCAAAAATATAGTGTTGCAGTTTGGGGATGTTGTTTTAAGTATGAATTAATTAAGCAGAGAAACATACATTTTCAATCTGAGAGAAAGATATTGTCAGAGGATACTTTATTTAAGATAGATTATCTAAAATGTTGTACCCGTATTGGATTATATCCTCACACAGGATATCATTATACAGTTTCTGATGTTTCCCTTTCACATAGGTATTATAGTAATAAAAGTCAATTAGTTGTAGCTTTTTATAATGAATTAGTAAATCGTATTAGTCCTAGTTGGCAAATGGATGAAATGATGCAGAGAATATATAGAAAAATTTTAATGTATTTTAATAATGATATTTTAAAAATTATTCAAAGCAAAGTAAATCATAAGGATAAAATAAAGTATATTAAACAGATAATTGATCTTGAAGTATATAAAAACTCTGTTCTCGAAATAAAGACAAGAAAGCTAAACCTTAAGAATATGATTTTTAATATATTGACTAGGAATAAAATGGTAAGAGTTATTATTGTATTGGGGAGGTTATATGGACGATAAATTCATCAGTGTTATAACACCAACCTATAACCGAGAATTACTTCTTCATAGAGTTTTTAATAGTTTATCTTCACAGACTTACCATAATTTCGAGTGGATAATCATTGATGATGGTTCAACAGATAATACTAGGACTTTAGTAGAAGAATGGACTCGTAGTTCTAATTTTCGAATAACCTATAACTATCAAGTAAATTCAGGGAAGCATATAGCGGTTAATAAAGCTGTAAAACTTGCTAAAGGTTATTGGATTATACTCGCCGATTCTGATGATAGTTTTAGAGCTGATTCACTTGAATTCTTTATTAATCAGAGTATTGATATAAGTACAAGACTAGATTATTGTGGTGTATCGTGTCGATGCTATGGTGAAGATCAAAAATCAATATTGGGAAGTGAATTTCCAAAAAGTAAATATATTTTTGATTGTCGTGAGTCAGATTTGAAATATAGGTATAAAGTAACAGGGGAACTATGGGGTATGGTTAAAAGAGATGTTCTTTTAGAGTTTCCTTTTAAGGAAATAATAAATGCAAAGTTTTATCCAGAAAGTATTATATGGGATAATATAGGTAATAAGTATATAACCAGATATATTAATGAACCATTACGTTATTATCATAGAGATGCGAAAAATAGCATAACTAAAGCAAATACATATATTAGATATAATGAAAATTACTATTTATGGATTCACAATATTAATGAGAATAGCAAATATTTAATTTACAGTCCAAAGATGGTTATCAAATCCTATATTGGATTCTCTATGGATTCAATTAATTGTAACATGAAATTCTTTAAGTCACTAAAAGAAGTAACTGGTTTGTTTAAGAGACTATTGTGTATCCTATTCTATCCATTGGGATTTATTGCACATATAATGAAAGAGTGATTAGATTATGATAGAATTTAAAATTAACTTAAGAAAACTTGTGTTATTTCAGATTACTATACTTATGGTTAGTGTTATTTTAATAGGATTAACAAACTTAACGCAGATCATATACATAACTGATATTGTTAATATAATTATTTTTATTGATCTTATTATTAATCATAGGTTATTAATTTTAGATAAGAAACTAAATCTTTTATTACTAATTTTCATTATAGAGATACTCTATTGGAGTATAAGTTTTGGTTTAGGATCGTATTCTACCTTTTCGGATTATGTAAAGATGGCTAGAATATTTATTAGGCCATTAATTATTTTTGTAGCTTCCTCAGTTGCACTAACGTCGATTGATTATAAGCTAATATATAAGAGATTAAATACATTATTTTATATACATTTCCTAATGGTTTTATTTCAGATTTTTGTTCAAGGCTACAGTAATGGAGATGAAATTGGAGGGATATTCGGAGTTAGATTTGGCTATGGCAATATAGCTAGTCATTTTCTACTTGTCTTCATTTTAATATTTTCTATGTCAAATTATATTTCAAAAGATGAAAAAATTCTTCAACTATTAACGAAATTGATTATGATGTTTTCAATAGCATTACTTACTGAGATGAAATCATTTGTTTTTGAAGCCTTTATTATTGTGTTTTTTTTACTTATAACACAAAAGAAAATAAATATGAAGATACTAATTTGTATAATATTTTTAAGCATCGCAAGCATTATTTTTGTTGATAAAATGAATCAGTACTTTCACATAGATTTATTTTCATTTGACCAAATAGAGGGATACTTGTCTAGAGGATATGCCGCTAATGATAAAGGTATTGGTAGAATTGATGGATTTACTAAGATAAATGATACGTTCTTTCACAATGATATAACTAAGGTTTTATTTGGAATGGGTTTTAGTTCTTCAATATCTTCTTATATATTACGTAATTACAAAGATATGAATATAAATTATTTTACGTATGCTAAAGTATTTTTTGACTGTGGTATTGTGGGATTATTATTATACTATATGCCATTTATGTGGAGTATTGTATGTTCAATAAGGAATAGAAAGAATGATAAGTTAAGTTCCAATATGATAATAATTTTTTCTATGATATGTTTATATTTCACATTCTATGGAAATTTACTAGAGTCGGATTTTTGTGGATACTTAACGTTTATCGTATTATCAATTCCGTTCATAAGAAAAAAGGAGACTAATTGTTATGATAAATGTTGATTTTAGTTGTACAGGCTGTGGTGTTTGTGCTACTGTATGTCAGGCAAATGCTATCAAAATGGTATATAAGAATGGTTTTCAATATCCTGAAGTAGATGTAAATTTATGCATAAAGTGTAACAAATGCAATATTTACTGTTCTAAAGAAGAAAAATATAAAGAAAGTGCTTATAGAATATATTATGGCAATTCAAATGATATAAAGATTGTTAAGCAATCTTCATCTGGTGGTGCTTTTTTTGAAATATGTAAATATTGTATAGAGAAAAGAAGTAGTACTGCATGTGTTCCAGTATATGAAACCAATAGAGTCGTTAGAAGGTTTATTTTAGATACGAATGAATTAGAAAGGTATGCATTGGGTTCAAAGTATATTCAGTGTGAATCATTTGATAAATATAACCATGTTAGAGATTTACTTAAAAAGGGAGAAATAGTGTATTTCTCAGGAACACCATGTCAGGTAGCTGCTCTAAAAAAATATTTAGATATTGAATATCCCAACTTAATTACTCAAGACATTATATGTCATGGTGTAGGAAGTAAAGTGATATTTGAAAAATATTTAAGAAGTATTTCTCATGGCAGGAAGGTAAAAAAGGTTTCATTTAGAGACAAGGCAAAGGGTTGGCATTCCATTAGTATTAGAATAGAATTTAATAATAAAAAAACTTATTTAAGAAAACATACAAAAGATCGTTTTATGAAATTATATTCGGGCAATTTTATTTTACGTCCATCTTGTTATAATTGTAACTTTAAAGGGAGAAATAGATGTAGTGATTTAACACTTGCAGATTTTTGGGGTGCAGATAAGGTTATAGGTACAAAGAACGATGAAGGTATTTCTTTAATAATTGCAAATAGTGTTAAGGGAAACGAGTTGATAGGCAAAGCGGATTTATCGCTGAAGGAGTTATATACTGATGAAGCACTAAATTATAATCCTGTTTATAGTGTATCTGTAAAGAAGAGAAAAGGTTACGACAAAGAAGTTGAGTCATTGATTAATAGTAAGAGCTTCTGTATACCATATATTAAACTTAGATTTCATCTATTTGTTGAGCGAGTAATTAATCGGTTAGGAAGGTAAATAAAGTGATTAATAGTAGAAAAGAATTGAGAGATTGGAAGAGATCAGATGAGAAGTATTTTAAGTCATTCTCTAGAAAGGTACAACTTATTGATAAGCTAACAAACTCTAACTTATACATAATAACAAAGTATATTAAGAAATTAAGAAGCGAGGCTTACTATTTTAATAAAAGAAGTAATCTAGTATGCAGCTTATTATATATTTGGACAAGACGGAAAAGAATGAAATTAGGCACATTATTAGGATTTACAATGGAGCCACAATCGATTGGTAAGGGCTTAATAATCGAGCATTTTGGATGTATAGTTATCAATGGAGAAGCAAAATTAGGTGAAAATTGCAGGTTAAGGGGAAATAATTGTATTGGAATGGGGTCAGACGGCCATTCACCTCATATTGGAAATAATGTGGACATTGGATTTGGAGCCACCATAATTGGTGGGATTACTATAGCAGATGATGTTAAAATTGCAGCCGGAGCTGTTGTTGTTAAATCATGTATGAACGTTGGAGCTACTCTTATAGGAATACCAGCAAAGGAGGTTTCATAGATGAAGCTTGGAATTATTACCTTAACAGAGGGCTATAACTATGGTAATAAACTTCAAAATTATGCTTTGTTAAGATATCTTCAAGAGTGTAATTATGGAACTGTGAAAACTATAAATAATCATATAAGTACAATGAGTACAAAAGATAGAGTTATTATTAAACTAAAATCTTTGGTACCAACTAAAAAACATTTTTCATATGCTAAACGTAGATATAAATTCAGAAAATTTAATAGGAAGTATCTAGATTTTACAAAGAAGAAACTATATAGCAATACCGATAACTTTACTGATATTGATGTGTTCATATGTGGTAGTGATCAGATTTGGAATCCCAGTTATTTTTCAAATATTGATCCTTTTGTTGGAAAACTAAAAGTATGGAAAAAATCAATATCTTATGCTGCTAGTTTTGGAGTTAGTAAAATAGATGATTCCCTTGCTGATAATTTTAAGAAATCATTAAATTATCTACAGGCGATTTCAGTAAGAGAAGAGCAAGGACAAGTTATTTGTAAGGAATTAGGCTTTGATAACACTGAAGTAAATATTGATCCAACTTTTCTATTATCAGAAGATACATGGAGAAATATGATAAGTCAGCCTGATATTAAGTTACCGGATAGCTATGTTGTAACCTATTTTTTGGGTGACTTATCTGATAGGATTGATAATTATATAAATACTATCTGTAAGGAGAATGCATTGGAACGAGTAGATCTAAATTCTACAAAGCATCTAAAATATTTTTCACTTGACCCATTTGAGTTTTTGTTTGCGATTAGTCATTCAAAACTTGTTCTAACAGATTCATTTCATGCATCTGTTTTTTCAATTATCTTCTCAAAGAAGTTTTTAGTATTCAGACGGGAGATGCCCGAAAAGAGTGAGATGCATTCGAGGATTGAAACATTACTCAATTTATTTGATTTAGAAAGTCACTTTTTTGAGAATTACAATGAACAACTTGATTCACTACATATTGATTCAATAAAAATTAAAGAAATTATTGAATCACAGCAAAGCAAAACACAAAGTTATTTCAAGAGAAATCTAAGTGAGATTAAGTATTAATTTGATGATGGAAGGACAAGTCATAGTATGAGTTTAAAGAAGAATTTCGTATATCAAATAATGTATCAGGTTTTAGTAGTTATCACTCCATTAATAACAGCACCCTATATATCTAGAGTTTTAGGAGCAACTAGCATTGGGATAGCGTCATATACATATAGTATTGCTGGATACTTTCTAATTTTAGCTTGTTTAGGTGTTAATAATTACGCAAACCGTTCTATCTCAACAATACGTACAGATAAAAAATTAATATCAAAAACCTTTAGTTCAATTTTTATGTTACATCTTATACTATCCCTATTGATGAGTATAGCGTATATTATTTATTGTTTTATTTATGTTAAACAGTATTTTAATATATTTATGGTTCAGGGAATATATATATATGCATCTATCTTTGATATTACTTGGCTTTATTATGGATTGGAACAATTTAAAAAGATAACTTTGAGAAATATTTGTCTCAAATTAATTTCAGTAATAAGCATGTTTATTTTTGTTAAGAACGAGAGCAATCTTACTATATACTGTTTAATATTATCATTAACGCAATTTGTTAGTCAATTAGTATTGTGGTTTGGAATTAAGAAATATGTAAATATAGTTAAAGTTAAGTTTTCTGAATGTATAGTTCATTTAAAGCCTATGATTATATTGTTCTTACCAATGATTGCAATATACCTATATAAATATATTGATAGAACAATGTTAGGTAGTATGTCTGATATTAAGGAGGTTGGGTATTATGATAATAGTGCTAAGATAATTAATATTTGTCTTGGTATAATATTAGCATTAAGTACTGTAATGCTACCCAGAATGTCTTTTCTATATGAAAAAAAGGATACTGAGAAAATCGAGAAATATTCTAGATATGCATTTATTGTGAGTTCATTTTTAGCAACTGCTATGACTTTAGGATTGGTAGCAGTATCTGATACATTCATTCCATTTTTCTTTGGAGAAGGTTATGAACAGTGCATTGATATAACTATTTTGTTAGCAATTTCACTTATGTTTAGTTCTTGGTCATCCATTATTAAATCTGTTTATTTCTTGCCAAACAGAAGGGATATTCAGTTTACAATCACACTTTTAGTTGGTGCAATAATTAATATTATTCTAAATTTTGTTTTAATACCAATATATGCTGCAAAAGGGTCGGCTATTGCTACACTTTTTACTGAGTGTATAATAGTTTTACTGCAAAGTATTATGGCATCAAAATATGTAAGAGTACTACAATATCTCTTTGATGCAATCCCATTTTTAATAAGTGGTATTATCATGTATATATGTATAAAATTTATTAGTTTACCATTTCAGTCTCCTACAGTTATTTTGTCGATAAAGATTATGATTGGAGCTGTAGTATATATAATATTGAGCATATTAATATATCTAATTTACAATAAAAAGTTACTTATCGAAATTAAACATTCGATTAAACATTGACATAATTTCTGTTTTCTAATTATAAATAAATAAGAAATAAAGGTGATTTTTACTTTACATAATAAAAAGGATGATGATATTGAAAAAAAATAATAAAAAAAATGTAGGAATAATTACTATACCGGATTATGACAACTACGGTAATAGGCTACAGAATTTTGCAGTAATGTATGTGTTTAAAAAAATGGGATATAACACCAGAACCTTAGAATTAAATGATCCAGACTACCCCCTATATGATGAAAGAAGAAAAAAAATATTTTTAAGAAAATATAGATTATTCGGCATTATATTTCTTTATAACCTTCTTCATAAAGGTTGTTTGGAAGCTAAAAGAAGTTTAAAATTTGAGAAATTTAGTGCGCGATATTTAAATATTGAATACCATCCTACATGGTGTAATTCTTTGCAAAGCAAATTGAATAAAGATTTTAGTTATTTTATTTTGGGTAGTGATCAAATTTGGAATCCTATAAACTTAAAAACACCAAATCTTTTTTTTGCATCATTTACTTTACCTTCTAAAAAAGTATGCTTTTCTCCAAGTTTTGGATTTACAACCATACCTAAAGAGAGTGAGAATATTATTAAAAATGGACTTCAAACAATAGATAATATTTCTGTTAGAGAAGAAACTGGGATAAATATAGTAAGAGATTTAACAGGTAAGGAGGCAATACTCTTAATTGATCCAACTATGATGATTGACGTTGAAACTTGGAATAGCTTAATAAAAAAACCAAAAAGAGTTAAAAAAAGTCGTTTTATTGTTAGTTGTTTTTTAAGTGGACAAATCCCTGAATACAAAGAGTTTATATATGATATAGCCAAAGAAAACAAATTAGATAATTTATGTATTGCAGAAAAAGAATATGAAAATGAATATATTTCTGGACCTGGAGAGTTTTTGTGGTATATTAAAAATGCTCAACTTGTTTGTACAGATTCCTTTCATGCTGTTATTTTTTCAATACTTTATTCAAAACCATTTATATTATTTCCCCGATATAATCCAATTACGAAGTTAGTTAGTGCTGATACAAGGGTTATGAACATATTAAAGAAATATCAATTTGAAGATCGACTGTATTCTAATATAAACATGGATAATGTATTTAATTGTAACTTTAAGCATGTAAAGGATATACTAGATTCAGAAAGAGAAAAAGTTTACCAGTACTTTAGAGATTGTGGTATCAAGAATGTTTAAAATTCTTATTACAAATATACTTAGCATGGACTACTGAAGTTCAAATTTTAGGGGGAGAATATGAAAAAAAAAATAAAAGATTATGTAAAAAGGATAGTATACGGAGAAAGGGTATCTTCTGAACGCTATTTAGAATATTTACGAAAAGTGGGTGTTAAGGTAGGAGATAATATTAAAATTATTGATCCAATAAATTTTGGTATAGATTTAACAAGACCCTTTTTGATTAAGTTAGGAAATGATATAACTTTCTCAGATCATGTAACAATTTTGACTCATGATTATTCATGGTCAGTTATTGCAAATAAATATCCGGGTGAGATTTATCCTTCACTAGGTCCTGTTTCAATTGGAAATAATGTTTTTGTAGGATCACATGCAACTATATTACAGAATGTTAAAATAGGAAATAATGTAGTAATAGGTTTTGGATCAGTTGTAACAAAGGATATTCCAGATAACTCTGTTGTGGCAGGAGTTCCAGCCAAAATAATTGCTACTATTGATGATTTAAGAGATAAATTGGTAAATAAACATCAAGAAAATTTAAGTTTATTGGTAAAAGAGTATATCAATACTTTTGGTAGTAAACCAGATGATTATATATTGAGAGAACATATAACATTTTACAAAACTCTTGATGCGATAAAAGAGCAAAACCCAACTTTTTACAATTATCATAAATTGTATAAGGTTGATAGAAGTATAAATAAATATCATGATAAAGATGAATTAATAAGCAATATTTTAGAACATAATGTAAAACTATAAACAAATCACAATAAACTGGATAACTTTTAAGGCTTAAACAACCATCGCTATTCATGGGATGAAAAGAAATGTGATCAAAAATAATTCCATTTATTCATCACTCAAATACAAAACTCCATATCAGTATAAGTAAGTTGTCTAGTTTGTAGTTGACTATTTGTTATTTGGTTTTACTTGGTTAATATGACTTTATGTTCCATAATATATATAAATTAATATCTCATATATGCATGTATATTACTTATTAGGGGGGGAGGTCACATGAGAAAAAGAAAATTGACTTCACTATCAATATTTATATTTTTGCTTATTTTGCTTGTAATGTATTCTGATATTATCAGGAAAGAGAGTAAATTATCAAATAGTAAAATTGAAGTAACAAAACAAGTCGAAAAAAAAATTGATGTAGATGAAGAAGATAAGTTAGAAGGCACTATACCAAAAGCTGATTATATTGAAGAGAATAATTATGAAGAAAGTAAACCTGGTAATATTGAGATAAATGAAGAAGTAATAGATTTGCCAAATATCCAGATTCCTAGTGGAACTATTATGTATAATGTTGAAAATACACTTGAATTGAGAAAACGTAACTATAAAGTTGGAGATATTATTTCTACAGATGGATATTATATGGAAAATGACGGTGGGCAGTCTATATATACTATAACTGATGAAAGAGTTAATGAAGATGGATTTAGATATATTAAATTAGAAAATGGTTTAGTAGCAAACCTATTAACTATTAACACTGATTATATTAATGTAATGCAAGCAGGCATAAAAATTAATGATAGTGAGATAGCCAGTAAACTAAATATATTAATATCATATGCTAAAGATAATGCGAAGGGTATTAAATTTAATCCAGGTAGATATATAATTAGTAAGCAGATTAATATATGTGCAATGGACTATATAGGGCAAGATACAGAAATTTGGGTATCGGATGATTTCACAAGTGGTGGAAACTTAATAATGACTAATGATAAAGAGTATAATGAAAAAAAAACTGGAGGTCAATATAGATTTGAAAATATAACTTTCATAATTGAAACAACAGATAAACAGTCATTTAAAGGTATGGAGTCATTACTACTATGTATTAAAGGCCCTGAAAAGTGCATTATTGACCAATGTAAGTTTATTGCAAAACAATCTCCAAGTAACGGACATTTTACACCAATTGATTTATTATGGTTTCAAAATGGTAATATTGAAAATATTTGTATAAGTAATTCTTATTTCAGTAATGAGGTAGGAAAAGATGTTCAAGAACAGAGGATTGTCGGTGGTTGTATATGGTTTTCGTGTTTATCTGAAGGAGATAAAATAAGTAACATTACTATACAGGACTGTAAATTTGTATCATATTGTTCGGATGAGATTATTGCCTTTTGGAAAGCTAAAACGAGTAAGGATATTATAATAGAGGGCTGTAATTTTAATTTATTTGCAAATAAAAGTGATAATGTACTGGCTTTTAACGGTTCTTCATTTTCTAACCTAAAGATTAAAAAGAATGAGTTTAATATAAATTCATCTTGCATCTATATTATTAAGTTTATTGGAAAGTTAACTACAGATACTTATCAAGTGGATATAAATGAATGTAGCATTAATATTAATAATGATATCAATGATATTAGTAAAAATGTATCTGTTTTTTATATAGAAGGTATTTCAAGTGATAATAATGTAATTTCAATTAAGAACTTAAAAGTAATTGGAACAGAAAATACAAAATATAGAAATTTTCTTACTTTGTTGAGTGTGAAACAACTTGAATTAAATATTACTAATAATACTTTTGATTTACATACAAGTAATGGTATTTTATGGGCGGAAAATTCAGCTGGAGATATTTGTATTGATCAAAATGATATAAACTTGAATTTAACAAGTACTTTTATGGTTATTCGTAACACAATTAGTATGTTAAAATTAGATGTTAAAAATAATACTATAGAAAATAGATTAAATGGATTAATGCAACAAAATATTTATCTAACCTATAATTTTATAGGAAATAAAGTACTTTATGAAGATGGAACTGCAATATTCCAAAATGATGGTATAAATGCTAGTGAAAATATTAGTATACTTAATGTAGAGAATAACCAATATATAAATCCGAATAAAGTGAGTTTATATTATTCACCTAATAAAGATAATATTGATAAGTTTGTTGTTATTAACTCAAAAGACATCATGAAGTAGTGGTGAATTATCAACAACAATAGTACAACTTTTTAAGATTATGCAGCTTATACAGATATAGAATTACGTAATTCCAGTTGGATAATGCGTTTACGAAGTCAGTTAGCTCATTTTCTTCAAGAGTATGATTATCTTTTTCTTTGAATGAATTAGAATTTTCTGATTGAGGGATCTATTAATCGAGTAACGTAAGAGCTAAGTTATACTCTTGGAGAATATAATATTTTTTAAGATGTGAACTGTACCATCTTTGATATATACTTAGAAGTAAATGTGTGCAGTGTTCTTGTTCATTGTAGCCTATTCATAAAGATAATAATCAGGCGATAAGTATAAAAAGTCATCTTATTCTAATTCATAGTCAATGGATATAAATATTTAAAGTTGAGGGATAATTTATTATGAAAAAGAAAATAATAAGTATTATCATACCAATATATAATGAGGACAAATTTTTGGTGCGTTGTATTGATTCAATTCTGAACCAATCAATATGTGATAATCTGGAGATTTTACTTGTGGATGATGGTTCAACAGACAAAACAGCTAACATATGCGACTCTTATGCTAAACAATATGAGAATATTATAGTGATACATAAAGATAATGAAGGACAAGGTAAAGCAAGAAATAAAGCATTATCTGTAGCAACCGGTGAATGGGTAGGATTTGTTGATGCAGATGACTACGTCGAAGAAGTGATGTATGAAGAATTATATAAGTTAGCAGTAGATAATAATGCAGATATGGTATCTTGCTTAATGAGTTCTGCTAATGGGGTATGTGATTATAAACCTGGAAATTATATTGAATTTATAGGTGTCAAAGAAATTGCTCATATAGCTTTTGGAATGGTGGGTATGAAACCTCAGGTTAAAATGGATATGATTTACGGGATGAGTGTCTGTCGTTCTATATTTAAGTTAAGCATCATTAAAGAGAATAAAATAGAATTCCTATCAGAAAGAGAGATTAGTTCTGAGGACTTAATTTTCAATCTTAATTATTTATTGTATACTAATAAGTTAATATATTCTATGAATAGGCTATATCATTACTGTTATAATGGAAACTCTACTACTCATACATTTTCTGAAGAAATTTTTGAGAAAGATAAAAAGCTAGTGCAATTGACGAGAAATATATTGATGAAGTTTGGCACTGAAGAAGATGTAAACTTGAGTGTTGAGAGAATGTTGTTAACTAGAGTTAGAATAGATATATTGAATTGTGTCTATAGTATAAAATTAATTGGCTTCATAAATGTATATAAGATACTAAATCGATACATTAATGATAAAGAAGTGCGCTACGTAATAAAAAAATATCCAGGGAAGTTACTTACAGGTAATCGTAAACTAGTGTTTTACTTATTAAAATTTCACCTCACACTACTTCTTCTATTAGTAAGTTATATATTTGGTAAGAAAAAAAATAGGATTAAGGATAACTCTGATAATTGATCTAGGCATATTTAAATAGATTATCCAATACTCATAGCTTTTTATTATTAGTATAAATAACTATGTATATTGGATAGTCTGTAGGCATTAATCATAAATTTACTAAAAACAACTATTACCCCTCAAACGTTTTTGGCTCCATACACTTTAGTAGATAGGAAATCTCTACTTTAGATTTTATTTTTTCCTCATTGAATTTTCTTAAGATTCGTTCACCAACAATTTTTGCATTTTCATAGGAAGCTGATGGTAGCAGAACAATATACTGGTTCTTGCTGTAGCGTGAGAATACATCGCCACTACGAAGAGATAAGGCAAGGAGGTTAGCGACGCAGTCCATCGCTTCTGGTAAGGGATCCTTTTTGGATTGATGATTTCGTTGCTTTAATGTAATCAGACACAAAAAGAAGATTAGGCCAGTTCGTTCCATGGAACGTGCTTGAATTTGATATAGGTGTTGAAAGATAGCATAATCACACTCATAAGCACGTGATTGTGTCTCTTTTTCTTTTAATGCTTGCTGAATGACATTTAAGTCAATCTGTGTTGCATTATCTTCCTTAATAATCTCTAAATATAAGTTTTTTAGCTCATCGGATGGATTAACTCCAAAATCATTATAAAGTAATTTCAAGATATGATCATATTGCGCTAAAGCGGATTGGCTTTTTCCACAGTGATAAAGGCCTAAGATAAGATAGTACTGAATTTTTTCATCATATTCTTCAATACGAGCAGCCTGATAACCGTAGGTAACCATTTTCTCAAAGTCATTATTCTGATATAACAATGATAAGTATTTTTGCGCTGTAGTTATGTACAAGGTATGGTAGTAAGAGGTAATTGGGAGAGCCCAGTCATCACCAGATGTTTTTGGAAGAAAATCACCTTTGTAAAGAGCAAGTGCGTTTTCATAAGCGTCCATCTTTTCTTGAGAAGAAATGGTGGATTCAGTAGCTTGTTTACAATAAAAATCAAATTCTTCGCAATCTAACTTAATTGGGATTTCATGATTCCAATAAATTGTATTACGTTTTAGAATAATCAGATTTTTTTTCGGATAGTTGAGATGAGACAATATTTCTCGAGCTCGGTGAAGGCAAACCTTCAGTGCATTGATAGGTGAATCGCTCGATGACTCTTCTGACCATAGAAGATCAAGGATGGAAGTTATCGTCAGTTCGGTTTTATGATGAATGATAATGTATTCAATTAGCGTCCAGACTTTTTTGGAGCGACTATCTTGATCAGTTATAATAGAATTACCATACTGAATAGAAAATCCAGCAAACGTCTTTATGATTAAGAAATCGTTCATTCATACCTCCTCATTGGTAAAATATACTAATTAAAAGTTTATTAATGTAATTATAGAAGTTAACTCAAGTTATGTCAATATTTAGTATATATACTTGTGCATATAGATATAATAGATGTATAATATGAATAATGTAAAATAATGGGAGGAATAGTTCATGAGTGTAATCTGTGGAGTCATTCATTTAGATCATAAGCAAGTGTTAGAAGATCATAAAAAAAAGATGATTGGTGTAATAAAAGAGTTACCGATAGATGATTTCAATACATTGTCAGATAAGAATGTATTTATGTGCTGCGGTATTCAATATGTTACGAAGAGCTCAAAATATGATCGTGGTTTAAAGTATGACGAAGACAAAGCAATATATTATGTGGCTGATTGTATACTGGATAATCGAAAGGAACTGCTTGAACTCCTATCCATTGCTGAGGATGCAATATCTGATAGTGATTTACTATATCATGCATATACAAGGTGGAAAGATCAGCTTGGAGAGTATGTCTGTGGAATTTTCTCCTTTGTTGTTTATGAGAAGAATCGTAATAACATTGAGCTTTATACGGATCAAACAGGAAGCCGATGTCTTTATGTGAGAAAAGAAAATAATTCTGTCTATTTTTCTACTCTATTACAACCAATCATTACTACTTGTACATCGGACAAACGTAAAATCTCTACAAGATTTATTGTGGGGTGTCTATCTACCCTATCACCTGATATGTATATAATTCCTGCACTTACCCCTTTTGAGAACGTATATCAAGTTTTAGCAGGTCATTATGTTAAAATTCAGAAAGATGTATACGAGCAGATTACTTATTGGACTCCATTTCGTAAGAGAAAGAATTATGCTAAACTCAAAGGTCAAGAGGCGAAGAATGCGTTTCTTAACTTATTTTATACGTGTGTGGAGAGCGTATTACAATCAGAAGGTAAGACTGGAATTACGTTAAGTAGCGGGTTAGATTCCTCTTCGATTGCATGCCTAGCAACTCAATTGTTACAACAGAAAAATGAGTTTCTATATAGTTTTACTTCAATTCCTATGAAAGACTATGATAATCAGTGTGATGATTATTATATCGTAGATGAATCCTTTGGTCCAAAAGAGATTCAAAAACAATACCCTAATTTAATACCATTTTTTATAGCTTGCGAAGGAAAAGATGCTTTTTTCAATATGGAACAAGTGGTACGTGACATGGAGGTTCCGTATAAATCAGGTCAGAGTATGGTATGGTTAAATGAAATCTATCAGAGAGCACAAGAAATCGGGGTAACACTTATGCTGAAGGGACAGTATGGAAATTCAACGATTTCTTATGGAAATATCTTAACCCTTGTAAATAAGAAATGTCATGGTTTTCATTTCATAACTGCTACACGTGAATTTAAGAAGTTTGCAAAACGTAATCATATTGGAAAGAAGGCAGCGCTTCATGGTTGTGTTACTGCAGTATTTGGAAAATTACATAAAAATAAGGATGTAATGAGTCAAACCTTATTAAAGGAGAACTTATTAAAAGAGTCCGGTATCAAACGTACAATACGACAAATTGTACGTTCCAGTGGTGGTACAATCATGGATTCTACGAAGGAAAGAAGACAATTTCTATATTATCTGCAAGGTCTATCACAGTTAGGAGCTTATGATACTAGGTTTGGGCTCTTAAATAAGATGGTGATACGTGACCCGGCAAAGGACAAGCGTATGCTCGAGTTTTGCGCCTCGATTCCTATGGATTGCTTTGTTCATGATGGTATTGAACGTGCAATGATTCGAGATTATATGCAAGGGATTGTTCCAAATAAATTGCTAACAGATTATGCACATCGAGGTTTACAATGTGCAGATTTTGCTCAACGTGTGGAGAAAAACTGGCCAAGTACTTACGAAAAAATTATGCCTATGTTTAGTGACTCCAAGATATTACATTATTGTGATGCTAAGAAATTAGAGCAGTTAAAGAACTCATTAACAAAAGATAAGATTCCAGAATCGCAGGATATATTAATTCAAGTGATGCATTTATACTCTGTATTCTTATTTCTTCAGCAATTCCAATAGGAGGGTTTTATGTACCAGTATATTATTTACAATCAAAAAGTTACATCAGATTTTATCATTGGTTGTGCCTTGGAAAGCAATTTTCAGGGACAAGCAGATGTGGTTGTAACACTTGGAGAGGTACCAATATGGATTAAGGAAGAGATTCGTCAAGGGACTGTGGACAACTTGACGCAAGATCAGATGTGGTTTTATATTCCTAATAAGGCTATTTTTTATATAACAAATGGAAACAAGATTTTGATTGAATTGCTATCAAAAGATATGTCAAACCAAGATTTATGTTCTTATCTGACAGGGTCAGGATTCGCATTATTATTAATTCAAAAGGGATTTACTCCAATTCATGGTAGCATGATTGAAATCGATGGTAAAACGGTGATTATTACTGGTAGAAGTGGTTCAGGGAAATCAACTACTGTTTTTGAACTAATGAATCAAGGTGGAAGCTTTTTATCAGATGATGTTTCACCAGTGTCAGTCATAGACGATCAAGTTGTAGCATTACCGGCGTTTCCACAGCAAAAATTATGCCATGATATTGTTGAACGATATCATCTTGATAAGAAATCCTTAATATATATTGATGAGCTAAGGGAAAAGTATGCAAGAAAGATCAACACCGACCAATATGTGAGTGAACCGAGGCAATTACACTGTATGATTGAGCTAATTCCATACCAAGAGCAAACCGTTTTGATACAAGAAGTGAAGGGAGTTAAAAAATTTCAGGTGCTGACAAGTAATCTTTATCGTGGACTTGTGTATGAAAAAATGGGAATTACAATGAAGCGAATGGAAGATATGATACAGATTGCGTCGAAAGTCAAAATGTATCAGCTATATCGACCAGTAGGTCAACAGTCTTTTACGGAAGTCAATCTTTCTGTTCTAAGCAAAATATTACAATAATGTTAGAAAAATAGAATAAAATGTAAATCAATGTTATGATAAAAAAAAATAAGAGAGGAGATATTAATCTATGAAGAATTGGGAATCACCTATGATAGAAGAATTAGATGTAAAGTGTACAGAGAATGGAACTGCTATTTTAACAAATGTTGATGAGGTACGAATTGACCAGTATGGGAATTATTGGGTTTCTTTCAGCGGCGAAGGTAAAGAGCAAGATACTGATGGTGAGGTTATAAAGAAATAACATATTATGAATTGATAGGAGGCGGTTGCAAGTAAATTTGCAACCGTCTTTTTTATATACGAGGAAATTCTTCTGAATTTCCACGTATATAAAAAAGACGCCCAAAGAAGGACGTTATGATGCATACAAGCGCGATAGGAAGATGTCGCTTACGCGACCGCGCTTGGCGCGAGTGTTTTGCATGCAAAACACTTTTTAGATACAAAAAGTAGAAATCATAATAAAATGTATCTATTTTGTAACCTTTTCGTGTTTTAATGTAGTGGAATAAGCGAAAGGATGACGAATATGTCTATAAAGATGAGAAATATAGTTAATGATGTCAATTCTTCACGCATTTGTATTGACAGTTATGACGAGGGAATTCCGAAAGGAAGACTTTATCATATGTCAAAGGAGATACCTCTTACATTCATCGGATGGATGTCGTTACTAAAGCAATTAAATTATCTTATGGATTGTAATGACTTCCCACAGGTTGGAATGCAACTTAGAGCATTTAAGGTAAATGTTATCAATGAAATAAGTACAAATACTTGTGAAGAGAGGAATGATAATATTCCTACTTCGAATGAATGGATACGAGGTATGTTAGCAACCTTTAGACTACGAATTGTATATCGACAGAATGCCACTTGGCAAGGCATTCTTCGGTGGGGAGAACGAGGAAAAGAGGAACATTTTAGAAGTGTACTTGAGTTAATGAGTTTAATTGATAGCTGTTTTATCAATGAGAGGTACGATGTTCTTGAATTTGATAATCGATCAGTATCGGTTGTATAATTAAGAAATTAAGAGGAGAAGATTATGTTTAAAAGGAAGAGTAAAAGACTAATAAGCTTTGCAATTATGTTTGGTTTACTGTTTGGCCAAATATTTACAACACTTAATGTTCATGCAGAAACAGATGAATTACATACTCCGAATGTTTCCTTTGCAGATGATAAATGTGATGTCTATGGTAAGAAGTATGCAGAGTGGATTAAAAATGAAGAATTAGCTAAGGTAACGATGGAAATAACAGCGAATAGAAAAGAAGAGAGATTATACGCTGCAGTAGATACAAATATTATCTTAATTATTGATACATCTTCAAGTATGCTCGAATTACCGAGTGATCCACTTAATTTGGTAGAAACTTCGGATACAAAGTTGGCAAAGATGAAGGTATCTGTGAAAAACTTTATTGATGAAATTTGCAGCCAGAAGTGTTATTCCAATGTTAGCTTTAGTATTATTGGTTTTAATAGAACAGCTACAAAGCTTCAGGATATGACCAAAGATGCAAATCAAATTAAAACTTCGATTGATGGTATTAAGATTACAGAACATTGTGGTACAAATCTTCAATCTGCACTTAAAATGGCAGAGGATCTTGCAAGGGAAAAGCACGCAAGAAATAACAACTTACAGCAAATTGTTATCGTTCTATCGGATGGTGCGCCGACATATAGCTACGAACCTATAGATTATAGAAATAATTTACTGATTTGTGATACTTCAGCTACACCATTCGGAAATGGACAGTTTTATGTTATGACAACCGTAGAAGATGGTGACCTTATGGAGGCAATATATATATTTGAATATAGTGATAGTAGTGGTTCACAGACGATACCGCTTGAGAACCATGGTAAGGCAACGATTCATCAAGCTAAATGGTTAGATGAAGTAGAGAACTTAAGTATTTATTCCATTGGATATGGAATAACGGGAAATACCGATGCAGAATATGTTACAAAAGAAATTGCATCGGATGTCGATCACTATTTTTCTGCAGATGTATATAGCAACCCATTTCCTGATCCAGCTTCACTTATTCCTACATTCCCAACTGATAAGTTCATTACAGTTAATTCAGCTAATGATGCAGAAGTGGTAGATTATATACCAGATTTCTTTACACTAGATGTAAGTAAGTTACCATCAAATGTTGTTTATAATCCAACTGACCGTAGTGTTGTCTGGACAATTGGAAATATGATTGTACCAGAAGGGGAAGATAAAGTTTCGAAATCAATTGAGTTGTTTATGACATATGATAAGTCACAGTCAGGTGAGTTTGTTCCTACAAACAATCGTTGTAACCTTATATATAAAGATTCTAATTCGTCAACTCAAAATATCCCAACGACACGCAAGATTGCTGGCTCGATTGTTACCGGAAATCCTTGGTTACCGATTACTCAACCAATAACACCAATCGTAACACCAGAAGTAACGCCAGAGGTAACACCAGAGGTAACACCAGAGGTAACACCAGAAGTAACGCCAGAGGTAACACCAGAGGTAACACCAGAGGTAACACCAGAGGTAACACCAGAGGTAACAC
>JAEXOU010000003.1 GCA_023439125.1 Bacillota bacterium
TTCATCATGTATAATATTCGAGTGAGAATTTTTTCTCACTAAATATTTGGAGATGTATCGAAGAGGCCGTAACGAGCTTGACTCGAAATCAAGTTGTCCGCAAGGGCACGTGGGTTCGAATCCCACCGTCTCCGTTAACATGCAGAAAAGTCAACGCCCAAAGCGTTGGCTTTTTTGCATAGGGGGTGCAAACTGGAATTTGAAATTTCACATTACGTTAATAAAAAGCGTTTGCAATTTTCATGTGGATAATCTATGATATAATGTAATAATATTACAAATAAAAGCGCAATTTCTGATAAATTGAAAGGAGAATGCTATGGTAAATCGCCTGGTCGTACTGTTTCTCACGTTTAGCTTATTGGTTGGCGGATATCAGGGAGATTGTTGTACAACAGTGAAAAGTGACAGGAAAGCCGCAAGAGATAATACAGTAACAGAAAATTGTTTCAAGGAAAGCAGTAAAGTGCCTCCACTTGATCCTGATACACTGGAAGACAGTTCATTTTGCCTTAGGGAAAAAGGTAAGTTAATGAGTTCTATGGGTCTTGATGAGGAACAGTGGAATAAGTTTCGGTCCATTTACTATAACATCATATCGCAGAAGCCTTTACTCATCAAAGTATCGCAAGATCAGTCAACAAGTGAATATGCAATTGCTGCGGATCTTGTATTTCATGAGATTCAGGATGATTTATCATATCATGAAGTATTAGATATCAGTAAAGAGTCGGATGGTTATACCTGCTATTTTCGGACTGACTTTGGATGTTATCCTTGGAGCAAGGATTTGGATACATTCGTTGAACAGCTTGATAGTGAGGAGCAGGAAGGATCGGAAGCGGACAGAATAGGAGGCAGCCCGGTAGAGGACAGGCTGTTTAGCTGCAGTTGTAAGTGTAAAGAACCCGTTACGAAGGAAGAGTACATAAAAGCAGCACAAAAAACGATCAGCAGCTGGTTAGATTCTTTAAAATCGGAAAAAGGCCGTTATTATCTTGGCAGTTATCAATTTGAAAAAATAGATTATCATAGCAGTTTCATCGCTGCAGGTATGGTAAATGGAGCGAAAGAGTTTGTTGTTTTTGCCTGCTTTACTGCCGGAAAGACTGCAGACGAGGATACCGTCGATAGTGCATTTAATTCGAACAGTTCGTATGATACATTTTACCATGCCTATTTCGGACCTTGCATATATGCGCGGTATCGCTGGAAAGATGGAGTCTGTCAGTTGATTGATTATGCCAGGGCATATGATCTACAGGTATCCGATGAACTAAAAGAGGGGCTGCATGGAATCAAAACTGCAAATGTTCAGTATCCAACCTTTTTTGATTTCCTTGCAGATAAAGCAAAGGTGAAGTCATTGCTCAATGTTCATTATGACAGCGATTATCCTATGGAGCAGGTACTTAGTCATAATGTCATGATGTTGTCAGATGGAACGATCCTTTACGCAGACATTGGGTACCGAAATGACAGTTATATTGATAATAGTGATGTAAAAAAGAAAAACGGGAAAGTTTATGCCAAAATGACGCAGGAATTCCACGACGAATTTAATCCGACGTATTCCTCTCCTGTAGTCTATAATGAGGCCGAGATGGATCCCCAAAGACTGTGGTTTACACCAGATTTTAAACTCGTATTTGATGACTATAATGGTGATGGCAATCCTGATTATGCAGTTAAGATCAGTGAAGATAAAAACGGAAGCACATATGATGTGCGATGTATGGGAAACGATGGCCGGCCATGGGAAGCTAATAATACAGTTTATGTGGCAGGACATTTTGAAGACAGTTTAAGACTTCAGATGCTGGATCGTGGAGTGATTGCAGTACCGACGAAGACACAGCAAGGAGTTAAGCTAGTTGAGAATCATATCTTTAGTGGCGATTACTCCAAGACTTATGATAAAATTGACAATTACCGCATGTATTCGGAACGTTCTTATATGCCGGATGATTTACGGTATTATTCCATTGGAACCAAAAGTATCAGAATTGACTTTTGGAATAATACAAAAACCAAGGTGAAAGCGGGTGGCAATTACCGGATTGAGAGATTGGACGGCGATCAGTGGAAGAAAGTTGCCAGCGGTACCTGTAAACGTAAGGATATCAAAGCGGGCAGCATGAGTCAGTTTTCCATCAATACATCAAAGATTACCTATGCAAAACAGAGTGAATACCGTGTTGTGATGAAAGTAAATGGAAAGATGATCTATGGTAACTTTTATATGGGGGATGAAGAAAGTCATGATATTTCCATTACCTGCGAGAAAGAACAGCCAGCTAAGAGAAACAGTTTGACCTTTCATGTAAAAAACGATGCTGTGACCACAGCCAGAATCAGTGGTGGTAAGCTTTTAAAAGATGGAAAGCTGTTGAGCTTGGTGGATATAACAGAGATCAAATCCATTGAGAGTGGCAGGGAAGAACAACTGGTCATTACAAAAGAGATGGTTGATGGAGTCTATGACGCAGGCAATTATACCCTTGTTTTAAATATGGGGAATGAGGAATTCTTTTATGATTTCAAATTGAGTGACATTCCAGAGGAGCAAAGATACTACTTTGGAACTCCGAAAGCTGAAAAGCTAGAAGGCGATGGATTGAAGCTGACGCTCACCAATCAGATTTGGAACAAGACGGATACCAAAGTGGGTTCCACTTCGGACAGTATTTATGTCTTAAAAGATAATCAGTGGAAGACGGGCAATTATATCACTCCTGAGGATGACTATAAGAAATACTATGATGCGGACACTACACTAAAATGGAATCAGAGTATGGAATGTCAATACAGAATGCTTACCAAAGAGGATTATCTACAAAGTTCAGACTGGGTAATGGAGCAGCTAGAAGAACTATATCAGACTGAGTATATCAGCAAAGAACAATATGATAACTATCAGAAAATGGACGCAGTCGATCTGATCAATTTATTGTACGATGTACATTCGATAGAATCGGGCGATTTATGTTATATCGAAGTGAAAGTCGATCAATATGACAAAGAGAAAGTTTATTTTGTGATGCCATAAATCTGAGAAATAAATTTGGTAGAATTCTTTCTCTAAAAAAAGGGCTGTGAAAAACTGCAAAAGAGACGAGCGTGAGAAGTGATTTCTCACCTTTCTCCTCGTCGTTCTATTTGATTTTTTACAGCCCCTTAATAATTTCAGCAGACAACGAGGCTATATAAATAATAGAGAACAAGAGAATCTTGGATGTCTTAATAAACCAGGTATACATATAGGACAAACATACCGTCTCCGCTCTAAACCCTAGAAGACCCTAGGGTTTTTCTTATTGTGTTGCATTTCGTGTTGCATAATATCTGAAAAGTAGCTATCAATTGCATCATCTACACGTTCTCTTTCCTCTGTAAAACAAGTAAAATCAGGCTACAAACAATCTAGTTGTACAGAAATAACTGAGAATTATTTCTTGATTTTATATCGTTGATCGAGATATATCAATATACAGAGAATTAAAGTAATCAGATCCATTATCTCTGAAGCATTAATCATAATCACCTACTTTCGGATTATTTTCCCCGTCAGTGAATAATTATCCTTCTCATACCTTTCTACGAGAGTCAAGAAGTATAGTGAGTGACAAAAAGTAGCGAAAGTGTGAAGTTTAGTTCGATCTATATTATTGTAAATAAAATGTAATAATCTGTTAATTTGACTTCATGTTTCCTCGATACTATAATAATTGTAATAAATTAACATTAGAAAGATTCTGTTCAAATAACGCTTGTTTCTGCATACCTATTATATGGGAAATTCTTTCAAAGGTTGAAATAGAATTTTAAGGGGAGGAAAATATTATTAATGAGAACACGAAGAATATACATAAAACGATTGATTCAGAGCTGTATTTTGATTTGTGTGATGAGCACAGGATGTGAAAAAGGGAATAAGACTGTTAATAATGATAAACCAACTGAACTTACTACGATTATTACAGAATCAACACCAAGTGTAACATTAGAAGCAACATCCTCTCCAAAACCAACATCCTCTCCAAAACCAACATCGACACCGGAACCAGTAAAAGAAATTCAATTTCAAGATCCGGAATTTGAAGCTCTTATTCGAGTATATTTGGGAAAAGAGAAGATTACACAGGAGGATTTAGATTCAATAGACACTTTATGCTTATATAATCAACAATTACTGCTGAAGCCAAAAGAAGAATTTTTTAATAATGGTGGGCGTTACTATGGACACACTATTAAGGAAGACGATGCTACCTATGATGTTAAAGAATGGACGGATTTAGGATTGTTAACAAACTTAAAAAGATTAATCCTTTGGGACTGTAATGTGAGAGATCTTAAGACCATTATAACACTTCATAATCTTGAATATCTTGATATACAAGCGAATGATATCGAGGATTATTCATTAATAGTGAATCTTCCAGGCTTGAAACAACTTTACATGGGTTTAGGTTATAATGTGGCAGAAAAGAATTATTTACGGGATTTGCCGTCTTTAGAGGATTCAGATATTTATTGGTCTTTTATTTATGAACCTACCGAACTAAATTCTGAGGATGCAGTTCAGGGAATTACCTCTGGAAACTTAGTTAATGATGGATTTCTTACTTGTGACGGAACTAATATCTATACACTGCTATATTCAACATGTGATATGGCGCATGGAAGTCTAGTAGAATACAATACTAAGCAGAATACCATTACTTATATTGGTGGTTTGGTAACAGAAGAGATGGCAAAACAGTGGAACTGTGAGCCATATACATACTTAAATGAAGATATCTACAGTCTTAATTTATACAAAAATAAACTTTATTATATCAGCCGGGGAACCAATGAGAGTACATCCGATGTTGTGGAGGATGGTTATTACCTTGGAGATGATATGCTCGGAATTATATCTCTCGATCTAGCAACAAAAGAAATGAAGTTGTTAACTACACAGGTTTATGAATCAATGTGTATCGCAAGAGATCATATGTATGTTCTAGATCAAGGTGGTCATTTTATTAAGATGACTTTAGATGGAGAAAACAAACTTAAAGTTACTAATAAAATGTGCTCTTTTATCTATGTAAACGAAGATGAGATGTATTTTGTATCGAAGGATAAAAAGAAACTATACGAAATAAAGAATGATAAAGAAGAATGCATCTTAAAAGGATATATTCAATCCCCAATCTTTACGGATGATTATATTTTTTATTTAGATGTAGATAACAAATTATGCCGATATAATCGAACAACACAGGAAACGAAATGTATGTATGATAGAAGTATTCGATATTATAATGTAGATTCAAATTCAATTTATCTTTTTACAGACTGCTCTGAACTTTCTTGCCTTGATTATGATGGTAAACAGCAGAAGATAATTTATAATCAACTAAATGAAGATCGAATTCAGATAGTCGGTGATTTTCTTTTTGTAGGTAAGTGGTGGGAGTACTTAGAGATTAAGAAAGATGGTTCTTTAGTGAATAATTTTGTCTATAGTTATTAGGAAACATGAAGATAAAATGCAGGTGGTAATAATAGATAATCAATGAGAGATAGCAAACAGATTCGAAACAGTTAAGTATAAAGGCTCAAGCAATGGTAATACTTGAAATGTAATTATTGTAGGTATGAGAATGCCATTATGGCAACCCTTTTTTAGAAAATAGTGATATTAGCAATAATGAATGTTTATTTTCTACGTGCATAGCGTTGGCCTAGAAACGCTATGATACAGATAATTAACGTAATAACGTCAATTATATCTGACAAGGATATAATAATCACCCTCTTTCGGGTATATTTCCCCCTGTTAGAACAATAATTATCCCTTCTCATACTTACAGAATTAGATTATCATGCTACATGGAATTTGTATATTGGAATCGTAGTCTTATATTTTACAAGGAATGACACCTTGAGGACACTTACATAGTAACAGATGAATATTGCTATAGGCGATTACAAGTCACCTCCCGACTCTCGGCTTACCAAGTGAAATGCTTGAAATTACGAATGATTTAGTCCTTAAGGATGTTCGAATCCCACCGTCTCCCTTAATAATGATTAGTCCTGATCCTAAGGGGTTGGGACTTTTTTTGAATCTTGCTTGTGAGAATCTTAAGGCGAAAGTCGGGAAGTTGCAGGAGAGCCAAGAGAGTGTCGGAAGATGTGGTTCATTATTGGAATGATTTTGAATGGGCAAATGAAGGTAAGTGTTGGTGGTGGGAGGTTACTAATGGCAGGGTATTGGGCACCTGACAGGCATCTTGAAAGAAAACTATCATCATATTCAGATAAATATCATAAGACTTTATAGAATGATAATCAGAGGTACAGAAACTATTGACTACCTGATTAGCAGATACAAGGAAGAGCGTGGAATGATAGTATAACATCTCTAAATTGGGCTGTTGAACTAATTGATGACGCTGTATGAAATAGAACTTTCCTTGCAGCCGTTCGTACAGAAACTGCACAGTTGATAAAAAATGTAAACTGGTATATTATTACAATAAGGATGTATTCTAAACGATAAGTATATATAGAATTCTTTATCTAGTAGTTGAGCGGAATTGTTTTTTAATTAGATTTTACAGAAGTAGTATAATGTTACCATTAGCATAATTCACATCATGAAGGGAGCATTGAATATTGGACATAATAATAATTATTCTTATGATTTTTTCAGCTGTTTCACAATTAATAGTTTCATTTGAAATAATATACTATAAAACTAAATGTCAAAATAATGAACTACATATGGTAACTAATCTGTGGTTTGATTATATTCCTCATTTATTAATTATATATTCATTGTTTTTTATTGTATATTCTATAAAATTTTCAGATACAATTGTTCTCTTAACTGTAATTTTTTTAACTATTATTTTCATATTTAATAATCAAATCCTAGTTTATAATCAGAAATATTTAACGCTTATCTCTTTTCCTTTTCAAAAAGAAAAATATAATTCTGTAATAATTCATGATAAATTTATAATTGTTGAAAATGAGGAGCAAAGGAAACGCATTAATCTGTCAACTGCAAAAATTAAAAAAATAAAACAAATTACTAAATAAATTTGGGAACTCTGTTGCATCTTTAACTAAAGTAGTTGAATAAGTGTAGTACATATGGAGGTGTTTCAATGAAATTATATAAGTATTTGATGCAATCAAAATTATGTTACATTTTTTTATTATGTATCCTATTATCTGGGTGCAATGAAAATTCAAATCAGTATAAGCAGGTTCAGGGGGGAGAACAACAAGTTACAACCACTATAAAGGAACAAGAACCTACAAAAGGACAAGAACCTACAAAAGGACAAGAACCTACAAATGAAGTACAACTCAATGTAAAAGAAGGTCAGGTTTTAACTCTTAAGGGGGCATGTAGTATAGATTTGGATCAGGATGGAATCTGTGAAGAAATCTCTATTCGTCAATGGAAGGAATACAATGCGGATCATTTTGAAATTGGAGATAGGTCAATGTGGGAACATTATTATGATATTTATGTAAATGGAGAATATAAATGTACAGCAGGGCCTCAATTGGATGATACCATTTTAGTCACAAGTATTGATGGTGATAATGTGGATGTAATATTTGCAAATGAGGGACAGTTATACGGAGAAATATGTGAAAAGGATGCAATCTATCGTTACCAAGATCATAAATTTAATTTTATCGATTATTTATACTGTGATAGAAATCAATTGAAAATAATCGACCATAAATATATAGGGTACTCATTTAAGCAGCATACGATATTGAATTCATTCAAAATGCCAACAAATAATTGTTTTAAAGATGGTAAAATAGAATGTACTTATTTACCAATTACAGAAAACGAAACGGATCTTGATATTTTAGATGTAGAGTATAAGCTGGATGTAGATCTTGATCTGCGAACAAAGCTTGGTGATGAGGAAGATAGCATTAGCTGGAAACGAGGAACAAAAGTCAAACCGATAGCGTTAATAACGAAAGAACCGTATGCTCCGGATAATTACGAAGCATTTGAGTATTGGTTATGTCTTAGAAATCTGGAAACGAAGGAAGAGGGATGGATTTTCTGTCATGACTATACGGTGTATCAAAAGAATAAATCAGAAAATCCAGATCTGATCTTCCAAGACTATGATCCTAGACACAG
Source organism: Bacillota bacterium (assembly GCA_023439125.1). GTDB lineage: Bacteria > Bacillota > Clostridia > Lachnospirales > Lachnospiraceae > Lachnoclostridium. The sequence continues at coordinate 8,180 of JAEXOU010000003.1, forward strand.
CTAGAAAAGTAACAATTCCAATATACTGTATAAATAGATACTAAGAAGTAACAGGATAGAAAGGTGAACATATATGAGCATTCCTTATAATGAAGAATTAATGAGTAATATTATTTCATTACTAAAAAATTTTAAATATCACATAATTTCATATAGAGAATTGTCAGATAAGATAGATAGCTTACCAGGTGAACGGGAATTTTGGGTGTATACATGTGATGCTCACCTCCAGATGGCAGCTATTTCATGGTGCATGGTCTTCGGAACGGACAGCAACCCTACACATTGGAAAAACCTATCACAAAGATATGCATCAACGCTTAAAAATTTTGTCGTTGAAAAAACTGGGATTAGCGAAAGTGAGTATCAGACAAAGTGGAAAGCGATAATTGATTTCCGGAATACATATATTGCACATAAAAATGGATTTGATAAGCCTGTACCTTATTTTTCGTTTGCAGAGAAGGTAGTTGATTGTTTTGAATCATGGGCGATAGAAATGTTCCATCCGGGTGAGCTGGAACAGTATGCACCGCTCAGCTATTTTTGGGAACTCTGCACCTTAGATATAAAGAATGTTATTGGTTGTATTGCTAAACATGATTGATTTACACATTTAAAAAATATTATATATGAGAAGGTAAATCAACTTCCCACTATGTTTATTTGAGGATAAGTCTAAGTGTACAACCTTATAAATATTTAATCGGTTAAAAATTTAATTCTAATTTAGGAGGAAGACGGCTATGTATTGTGCTCAATGTGGTACCAAAATTTTAGACAACAGTAAGTACTGTATAAAATGTGGAGTGTTGATTGAATTATTAGAAGGACAAGATGAAGAGGTTGAAATTGAGAAATTAAAAAAGCAATTTCGCGATGATATGTTTCAAATTTATCGTGAAGCTTACAAGATTGGCTATCGACCTTCATACTTTTTAAGAATGATAAGTGAACAAAGAGATATAGTGGATATTGCAGACAGTTAATCGTTAAAGAAACTTCTGGTTTTGAAAAGCTGGCAGTACTTCGTAGAACAGATTTATCTGTTGAACATTTTGTTATGATGCCTAAATATGCTCGCCTTTTTAATGATAGTGATATAAAAGTATGTAAAGAACGTCTAGAAGCATATAAATTTTAATATTAACTCTTGGACACCTAAACTTAAGATACAATGGTGGAAGACTAATAAATTCCGATTTGTGTGGAACTCAAAATCATATAAATCTGGTTGCTATGGCCTATAAACAAATTAATTGAATGGGGAGTATTATGAAAAAGAATGTTTTATTAATTGTATACTTAATTGTAGTTTTTACCATGAGTGGATGTAGCCATTCTTCACAAAATAGTAACAGTCATGGTATAAAAGATAAGGAAATATTGAAAGTAGAAGAAGAGAAATATCCAACAATAACACCAACAATAACACCAACAATAACACCAACAATAACACCAACAGTTATGCCAACAACTCAGCCTAATGAAATACCAATAAATTCTGATATAGATATAAAAGATAATAGCGCTAATGATATTTCATATGAAGTATATTATAATGATAGATTTGATTTTTCTATCAAATATCCTGACGATTTTATAACAGAAACTCTTCCTGCCAATGGAGATGGTATTGTGTTGAAGAACTTGGATGGTAACGCAGAATTAACAGTAAGTGGCATAAATAATCTTTTAGGGGATACCGCTGAGTCCTGTTATGATGACTTTATCAAAAGTCATGAGAAGATATCGTATAAGAAGCAAAATGACAATTGGTTTGTAGCATTATGGTTAGAAGATGACAATATCTTGTATGAAAAAGTAGTTGTTGGAACTGGATCTATCAATACTTTTATAATTAAGTATCCATCGACTGAACAGGAATATTATGACGAAGTTATACAAAATCTTTTGGAATCTTTTGAAACTCCAGGTATATCAGAATCTCATGAAATGATTTTGGAAGAGCAGACAGTGATTGATGAAAAAATACTTGACTTGTTCATAGAACACTATCTAATTGAGAGTCCAGATACGGACAGTATCCATTACGCATTAAAAGGTGCTCCTACTGAATTTTTATATACAGTTAATCTCGATTATTTTGATGAGGAAAAGGATATGTACGTGATTCGTCTTAATAGGTATACGGATACAACAATAAATTATTTTTATTATGATCCTAAGACAGATAAATTTTATTATAATGGACCTGACAAAGAAGAGATACCATCAGATGATGATATTGTATTTTGGTCACTCCTCTAATACATACGATAGTGGAGAGGTACACTTTTTGATAACAAACCAGAGGTCTAGAGGAGAAAATTTTTATTTTATACGTTCATAACGTTGGGTGTATAGATAAAGTGATGGTAGGACAGTGTATGTTCGACCTTATTTACGCTAAAAGATCGGTAGATATGTGGAATGTAATGTAAAGATGGAGTTTAGGTTAAAGCATAAAAAAATGCGTAGGGGAGGAAAATATGGCAGGAATTAGAAAGAGAAATCAGGAGGAAGTAGCAAAAGAAATTGCTTCTGTTCAGGAAAAAGTAGTTGAGATAAAAAAAGTGATAGCATTCACGGATTTGATCTGGAGACTGTTCCAGAACAATTTATTGAACCTGTAGATGAAATTTTCATGACGAATGAGAGTGATATAGCTAAAGGAGAAGAAACAACTTTTACGTCAAAGATTATAAGAATTCAAGAGGGAATTATCATCAGATCCAATGTGGTATTTAATCAATGTGTTGTTTTTTTTGAATGCAAAAACTATACTGCAATTAGGATAGATAAAGGCAAGCTTCTGTTACATAACTGTCATATTGTTATAAAGCAAGAAGTAAGGGGACCTGTGATTAATAATGTTGGTGGAGATATCATTTTAAAAAACTGTAGGATGGAAGATGCGAGGCTAATAAATTCTAAAGATATAGAGAATGATAACGATACAGCTTGTTTTATTTCCGTAGATAATTATTATAAAAATGAAAAAGTAAGTGCATCACTAATGAATTGTAAATTCATTAACTGTTCACATACGATTTTAAGATTACTGGGAAACATAGAGGTAAAAATAACAGAATGTAAGATAAAGAAACATAAGGGACATTTTCTGTTCCTATCTTCTAATTTAAATCATAAAGGTATTCTAGTAGCAGATACTAATTTCGAGGGTTGTTCTATGCTCACAGATTATAATGCGAATGAAATATTCAGCAATCATGATAAAAAAAATGCGTTAATTTATACTCAGTATTCTTCTTATAACTTATTGAATTGTACCTTTACAGATATCAACAACTCTGTTTTAATAGGCGATGCTTGTGATGGTAATCATGGTATCAGACATTGTACTTTCCAAAAGATTTTTTTGGGTTATCATAATGAGATTGTACTGAAAACTGGTGGAGGCACTAATTTAATCAGTAATTGTGTGTTTGATGAGATAAGCGGTATTTCGATTGGTAACATCGGAGAGCTCGTAAATGAACAGTCTTATCTTGATCATTGCAGGTTTGTAAAGTGTAATGGAAATATCCAGCTAGACGGTATTTTTATGACAGATTGTGAACTAAATCACTGTGTATCTTCAAGTGACTTAATTTCTTTAAAAGGAAAAGCTAGTTTTGGACAGCATATTATAAGTGAAATAGAAAACTGTACATTTATCAACTGTAAGGCACAAGATAATCTGATTGCGATACATTCTAATCTCAGTAAAAATGGAATATGCTCACAAGTGGTAGATTGCAAATTTATTGGCTGTATGGCATATGAGGGGGAATTTATAAAGATGGGGGATTGGGATGAAGGATAAAATATACATATTTTCTTTATTAAACATTATGTCGGCATTGTTTTTTTATCCAATATTTAAAGGCGATACTAAATTTAATATTATTATTATCTTAGTAGTTCTATTAGACTTCTATTTAAATATATTATTATGTGTTGTAATTATATTATTGATACAGGAAAAAAAGTTTAGAATAAAGGGTCAAATAAAGATTATATATACGCATTCACAGGGGAGTTTATGTTATATAATTGCTATTTGCTTATTACTCGTATTTTATACTTTAAAAAGCATTTTGCTTTTATATGGTAATCTAAATCTTTTACTTATAATATTACCCTTGACTTCACTATATGCATTTCTGTTTATGATAGTAAGCACTAATAAAATAATTTGTACAGACAGCGAACTCAAGACTTATAATTTTACACTTAAAATAAATGAGATAGAAGATATAAAAATCGTTGAACGTAATGAAAAATATGACTTATTTATATCAGTTGATAAAAATCAGTATAGCATCACTGCGACTAAATATATGTTAGAAGAATTAATCAAGATTTTACCAAAGAATGTAGCAGTAATTAAAAGTTGAGAATGACAGAAATTTCGTGTATTTTACTGTGATGCATTGGCTAGTTGTAAAAGGCAAAGTTAGAAAAGAATCATGAGGAATTTGCTACTCTGTGTGTAAAGGATTTATAGGCCTTTATTCAAGGTTATGAGAGGGTAATGGTGGTTAGAAAATTATGAAAAAGGTATTAAATTGGTTGAAAAAAAATAATCCCTTTACTATCCCATCCTTTTCTTGCAAAGCCCAATTTTACTTTCATTTAATTCCTGCAAAAAGACCGGTAATCGCTAACTCAAGGATTAATGACTACGATGGTGAAAACGTTACATTTCACTACGACAGGCATGAAGATTGGTCTTGTGGTAGTGGATATCGTCAGCATATAGAAACGAGCATTTATCATTCATTTGATAGAATTCAAAGAACTAAATGGTTGGGATCAACCACCTGAATAAATTACGAAAAGCCTTCTAATACGATAATATAAGAAGGCTTTGTTTTGTAATCAGGCGCTCAAGTGCTGTAGACACTACAAAGATGATCAGACTGTTTTTTCTTTTTATTAAAATTTCGTTTGACTTTTTTAATGCTACATTAATAGAAATTCAATGAAATCCCCATAGAAGTAAATTCTTCAATGGAATATAATGGGGAAAAATTGAATTGTGCATTTGAATTAAAGAAGCAGAGTTCCTTAGAAGTTTTATTGTGATGACCTTCTTTAGTACAAATGCAAATAGGAGGACGAAATGAGCAACGTAATATTGAGAACGAAAAAGTTAAACAAAAGTTTCAAATCAGGAACGCAGGAGCAACAGGTATTAAAAAATCTGGATATTGAATTTTATGAGGGGGATTTCACTGTTATTATGGGTTCATCGGGTGCTGGTAAATCCACCTTACTTTATGCATTATCCGGTATGGACAGACCGACAAGTGGAGATATTCGTTTTTTTGATGCAGATATAGCTAATTTGAATAATGATAAGTTAGCTGTTTTTCGAAGAAAAAACTGTGGCTTTGTTTTTCAGCAGATGTTCTTGCTTGATAATATGAGTATTTTGGATAATATTCTAGCTAGTGGTTATTTAATTAGTGGTGATAAAAAATCTATTGTAGAAAATGCAAAAGAATTATTACAAAAGGTTGGTTTAACTGAAATGATATGGAGAAAGTTTCCGAACCAGCTTTCAGGTGGAGAAAATCAACGTGCTGCGATTGTTCGTGCTTTAATCAACAAACCTAGAGTTGTATTTGCAGATGAACCAACAGGAGCCTTGAACTCAGCAGCGGGAAATGCAGTACTTGATGCTTTAAGTGACATTAACAAGGAAGGACAAAACATTATTATGGTTACGCATGATTTACGTTCTGCAAGACGTGGTAACCGAATTATTTATATTAAAGATGGTGTTATTGGTGGCGAATGTAACTTAGGTAAGTATGTGAGTGGAGATAAGCAACGACACGAAAAGCTTCAATCCTTCCTTATGGAAATGGGGTGGTAATGTGAAAAAATTATGGTTGCTTGCTTTTGCAAATATTAGAAAAACAAAATCAGCCTCAACCACTTTGATTATTATGTTTATAATCGCAGCGCTTCTTTTAAATACAGGACTCTTGGTTGTGTTTAATTATGGTAATTTTTATGAAGACCTGAAATCGGAGCTAAATACCTCCAATGCTTACTTTGCGCTACCAGATAAGCTATATACAGAAGAAGTAGAATCTTATCTTATTCATAATGAGCATGTGAAGCAAGTACAAGTAAATGAGGGACTTGTGCTTGATGCTGGTATTATATCTAAGGGGGAAGAAAAACAGTTCCCTATTAAGTTTACCAATATGGATGAAACAAGGGAAATAAGTAAGTGGAAATATGTTGGTGAACATTTACCTGCTGAAGAGATGTCTGTGTATGTTCCGGATATTTTTAAGGCAGTGAGTGGTTATGAGTTAAATGACAAAATGGAGATAACATATAAAGATCGAGATACCAAGGAAGAAAAAGTTCTTTCATTTACAGTAAAGGGCTATACGGAGGATATGTACTTTAGTTCATCCGACACTGGTTACATTAGTTTTTACGTGCCAGGTGATACCTATCAAGAGTTGAAGGATACATTAAGTCAACAAGAATCTTTGATTCATGTGGTATATGCTAATCTTGATGATGTGAAATACACATCAGCCATTGAAAGTGGTATTCGTGAAATACTGAATTTAAATTCAGCTTCATTAATGGCGGGTGATCAATCTACTATGCTAGTAGTGATTGATATTGAGTTGATTGAGCTATCGCGTTGTATGATGGCAACTATGATATCAGCAATGATGGTTCTATTTTCTTTCATTATAGTAATTGTTTGCTTATTAGTTGTTCGATTTCGAATTGTTAATAGTATGGAAGAGGATACGATGAAAATCGGATCTTTGAAATCGGTTGGTTATACTAGTCGACAAATTATTTTGTCTATATTATTGCAGTTTTCCTTGATAGCAGCAATTGGTAGCCTTATTGGCTGTTTCCTTTCTTATCCTCTTCTCCCTGCAATCTCCGCTGTTTTTGAGCAACAATCAGGGCTTAAATGGGAACAAGGTTTTGATGGCATCATTACGGGAGCAGCATTTATATTCTTACTTTTAGTTGTTATATTCATTGCATTGATCGCAGCACGTCATATTAACAAGCTAAATCCAATCAATGCATTACGTGGAGAAACCATTGCTCATAAATATAAGAAAAATCATGTACAACTTGAGAATGCAGTTGGAAGATTACCATTTATACTAGCTTTAAAGTCTATTCTGCAAAGCATGAAGCAGAACTTAATGATTATTGTGATTCTTATTGCAGTTGCGTTCTGTGGTACATTTGGTGTAATTATGTTTTATAATACAACAGTTGACACGAAAGCTTTTTCAGAAATTCCAGGAATGGAAATATGTAATGCAGTCGCTGTACTTAATCCAGAAAAGGATCAAACAGAAACAGTAAAATTCATCGAATCTATGGATAAGGTTAAGAAAGTACAATTTTTTGATGAAGTAAAATTAAGTGTTGAAGGTATGGAGGTTGCTGCCTATGTCATGGATGATTATGATAAGAAAGAGACAAAGTTAGTGTATGAGGGCCGGTATCCTGAAAATAGCAATGAAATAACCCTTGCAGGTATCTTAGCGAAACGTCTAGAAAAAAATGTAGGTGATACAATCACAGTAAGTCATGGTGAGAAAAACGAACAGTTTAAAGTAGTGGGTTTATCGAATGGTGCTCAAATGGGTGGTCTAAATCTCTCGATTCTCGCAAAGGATTATAAACGAATCAACCCAGATTTTAAGCACCAATCCTTGTATATTTACTTAGAAAAAGGTACGGATGCCGAACAATTTGTTGCAACGTTAGAAAATAAGTTAGATAAGAGTATCTTGCTTGCTACAGCTAATTTTGATAAGGAGTTGGAAGAGGGAATGGCATCTTATCAGACAATTGTTGCTGCAATGGGTATAGCAATGCTTATCATTACTTTACTTGTAGTTTCTTTGGTTTTATACTTCGTGATCAGCTCATCTGTAATTCGGAAAAAAAGGGAGCTTGGTATCCAAAAAGCAATTGGTTTTACTACTCTTCAATTGATGAACCAGCTTTCTATTGGCTTTACGGTTCCGATTGTAGTTGGTGTCTTATCAGGAGCTTTGCTGGGAGCCATCTACACCAATCCAATGATGTCACTTGCTATGAGTGGCATGGGTATTATGAAAGCAAGATTTATTGTAGATTACTCTTGGATTCTTGTTTTTGGACTTTCAACGATACTATTTTCCTATTTATTATCTATGTTGATTACATGGAGAATTCGAAGAATCTCAGCTTATGCTTTAGTAACAGAATAAGAAGTTTAAGAAATGGATAAGGGGCTGTCGCACTAAGGGCAGTATGAATAAAGAATGAAGGGCGATGGTATATTTTCTTCGGCGAGCTACGCTCACAAGCCCCACAAAGTGCGTGTGGGGACTTGTAAGGCACTCCGAATAATACCATCGTCCTTCATTCTTTTATACAATATTCAGCTAGTGCGACAGCCCCTTGTTTCGTTCATCTATTAATTGATTAATAAACTATACTAATATTTTTGAGATATGTTATGCTATCACTTAAATCGTTATCTAACAAAATAAGAGTACTTAACACCTCAATTTTGTTACTTACGCGTGATGTATCAGTTATGTGTAATTTTTGCTCTGTTTTATTTTTGGATGACTTAGTTGGTAATCTATCAAATTGAAATTTTAAGTCATTAAGTTTTTTTATGGCTTCTTCTTTGGTAATGTCAAAATTCTCGTAAGATTCAGCAACCTCAATTACTCTATCAATGAATTCTAATTGCTTTTCTGTGACACTTTTGGAAGAAGTGAGGGCGCATGGTTGACATAGAAGAGGGAAAATGTATTTTAACAGTGAAATATGTAAATTAGTATTCGAATTCATTGCTTTTATGCTACTTTTGTAATAGAATTGAATTAGACTACAACTAAGATAAGATAAATCATCTCATGATTGATATGATTTTTAGTTGTTGGAATTATTACTTTATATTGGAGGAATAGAATGTTAAAGACACTTAAGAAGAATTTTTTAATGATTTTATTTGTAACTATATTCGCTTCATCGTTTTTTACTGTTACACTCTTTCAATATGAAACAGTAGAAGCAGCCACTTCAGTAAAATTAAATAAATCAAAAATAACTGTTTATGTAGAAAATAGTTACGCATTAAAGCTAAATGGAACCACAAAATCTGCAAAATGGTCATCAAGTAATAGAAAGATTGTAACGGTAACCTCGAAAGGAAAAATAACAGGTATAAAAAAAGGAAAAGCAATAGTTACAGCAACGATTGGAAATAAATCTTATAAATGTGAAGTAACGGTAAAAGATCCTGATATTAACATTAAAACTCTTGAGATGGAAGTGGCAGATGCTAGTCTTCTTACAATAAAAGGTAGTGTACGAAGTGTCAAATGGTCATCTTCCAATATAGATGTAGCAACTATCAATAGAGATGGATTAGTATTGGCAAGAAGTTTAGGAAAAACTACGATAACAGGTACATACAACAATAAGTCTTTTAAATGTAAAATTACTGTTAAAGATAATTCACTGCATGCAAATGCTACTAATATCATTTGCTACCAAGAAACTGCTATTCTAATCAAAACTGATAATCAAAATGAAGAAGAAGTATTAACTAGCAATATTGATGACTCTAGTATAGCAGACTTAACATGGGGAGAGTGGGCTGGAAATGGAGAGATTCTATTAACTATCGACCCTAAAAAGCCTGGAAAAGCAAAAATAACCATTACTTCAAATTGTACAAATGATAAATTAACTATTAACGTAATAGTAAAAAACGAATTAAAATCAGATAAAAATGAACTGACAGCAAAAGAAGTGTACCAAAAAAGTGAATCTTCAACAGTTCAAATTAATACTGATACGGGATTAGGTTCAGGGTTTTTTATTGATAACGGAAAGATTGTGACTAATTATCACGTAATTGAAGGAGCATCTTCAATCGATGTACTTATGTATGATGGAAATAAATATAACGTTGACTTTATTTTAGGTTATAGTAAAGAGTTAGATATAGCGATATTACAGATCTCAACAGTGAATGATGTATTACCTTTAAATAGGCATGGCTTATCTATAGGAGAAAACGTATATACTTTAGGTAGTTCTAGAGGACTAACGGATACATTTACAAATGGAATTATAACAAATGATTCTAGAATTATTGATGGAGTGAATTATATACAGTCAAATGCTGCAATATCACCAGGAAACAGCGGGGGGCCACTACTTAATGCGTATGGAGAAGTGATAGGCATTAATACAATGTCTTTAAAAGATAGTCAAAATTTAAATTTTGCAATTAATATATCTCAAATATATAAAGTAAATACAGCTAAACCTATGACTGTAAACGAGTTTCAGAAAAATATCATAGGTAGTAGCGACAATAATTATGTAATAATGCATGAAGACAATATCAAAAGCAATAGAATGGATACTGCTCAATCATTACAGATGGCCACTACTATGTATGGTGCTGCTAACCCTAAAAAAGTAGACTTTTATAAGCTAACATTATCAACTGCCACATTGGTAAGTTTATCCGGATACTCAGCTGACAACAATGATATAGGTAATTTCTGTTTTGGATTAGCTGATTCGAATGGTGAAGCTATAGTATGGTCAGAACCTTATAGTTATAATGGATATAGTTATTTAGGTTATATCAAAACCCTTCAACCAGGGACATATTATGTGTTTGCCTTACCAATTCAGGATTCTATTAATTATGACATATCCTATAGCTTTTCTATTTACTGTGAGCCAAATTAATAATAGGGTACATAAATAAAAATGGACAAGAGAATCTTGCATACAAAATAACGTTAGAAGAATTAATTAATATATTTCTAAATAATTTGTTGTAATTAAGAGTCAAGAATGATAGTAATGGAGTTCGCATGTAAATGTGGACTCTTAATTCTTTTATAAGGATGAGAATCCACTAAGAGTAAAAAGTCCCCTTAATGTAGAAGGAGAGCTATGTTATTGACGTAGAGATCAGATTATGAGTATAATGGCGTTATTAGAGTGGTAGATTTGAATTAGAGGAGATGATGAAAATATGAAATTTAGCAATGTATATTTTATTAATGGAACTGCATATGCGGGTAAGTCAACTATGGTAAAATTGTTGGCTGAAAAACATAATGGTATAGCTTGCGAAGAAAATTATCATAATGCAGTTATTGCAGACTTAGATAGCCGTGAATTTCCGGGTTTGACATATACAAGGGATTTGAAAAATTGGAGTGATTTTGTTAGAAGAACTCCAGATGAGTATGAGGCATGGATTAAAAGGACTACAGAAGAATGTACTATTTTAGAATTGCAGATTCTTGAAGAATTATCAAAGCAAGATAAACTGATATTCGTAGATACCAATATACCTATCGAAGTGTTAACAGACATATCGGATAAAGACCATGTTTTAATTATGTTGGCAGATCCAGACATATCTGTTAATAGATTTTTCGAGCGACCAGACAAAGAAAAACAGTTTTTATATCTGTTATTATTGAAAGAAGAAAGGCCCAATGAGGCGTTAGAAAATTTTAGAAAATGCTTGATGCGAGTTAACTCAAAGGAGATATATAATCACTTTTTGAATTCTGGTTTTAACGTCATTTTAAGAAATGAAGAAAGAACAATCGAGGAAACACTTTTATTTGTGGAAAATTTATTCAACATAAAGTAGACCATATTCAATTTGGAGAGGTAAAAATGGTTTTCATCTGTTACATATCACTGCAGTTGTAGACGGTGAAAAAATGCTAAGAGTTAATGAATTTGAAGTTGTGCGTTAATCGGAGGATGTAAGTATTTATGAAAAAGAGTGCAAGTGCTGTTTCTATAATAGGAGGAGCTGATGGACCAACATCAGTATTTCTTCTTAAGAGGAATTCAAAGTTGAAATTGAAACATAGACTTAAAAGATTTAAACATAAAATTAGAAGAGCACATATTGAAAAAACTCTAAAATCTGAAAGTCATACGATTGACGAAGTGATGGAGTATATCGTAAATACACATGGTTTTATTGAACTAGATAAGAATTCTGATGAAGTTATTGAAGAGTATAATGAAATAAGAGCATCTTTTATTATGCAATATGCGCCAGAACTATTAGAGGAGTACGCTGTAATGCCTCAGTTAAAAAGTGAATCACAAGAAGCTGTACATGCACATTTCGAGCAAATTCAGAAAAGGATGCAAAAAGCATTAGAAATCCCTGTTACAGAATTTGATATAGATTTTCATAAATACAAAAAGTCATTGGATGATAAAAATGATAATATGCATATTGTGATAGAGAAAAATTATGCATATATTGGTGGCGGAGTTTCTGGTGATAAGAAAATAGTTAAGAGATATCAACATATATATAAAGATGTATATAGATATTATGGAGTGACAACAGAGGATATAAGAATAAAATCGAAACGATATAAAGAGGTAGTGCGAACACTGAGTCAGTAGTGATAATATGTAAACAGTGTACTTATGATGTAATTATTGTAGGTATGAGAATGCCAGATTCGTCCTAATCCTTAGGGGTTGGGACTTTTTTTATTGTACAGTCAGCTTAAGAAGGAGAACTCATTTAAATTGATCGTTATCATTTATACTTTCTTAGTGTTATCTTTAACATTTCTTTAATTTTGATTTGCGATTAATTAATCAATTTATCTTACAATTTAATCAATTAAGGTACACATCAAGAGTAAGAATAGATTGAATTAATAGGAAGGCAAAGGAGAGTATAAAATGAGTAAGATTTTATTAAAGAGGTTAACATCAACAAAAAGTTTAAGCAGTATACGGCTATTTATTAGGAAGAAGAAAAAGTTTAAAATTACAAAATCAAGTGGAACAAGAAAGATATATGTAATCTTAGTCCTAATAATAAGTATTTTATTAGGTTTAAGCATTTATATTACTCCTTCTGTAAAGGACAGAAATGCTAAATTATCGGATTTTTCTTCAATTAGAGCTACAGACTACTTGAAAAATATTGCCAAAGAACCTCACCCGGTGGGTTCTAAAGAACACGACAAGGTGCGAGATTACTTATTTGAACAGTTGACTGACCTTGGGTTAAAGCCTGAGATACAGAAGGGTGATTTTAAAGTAGAAACAAAATTTGGAGCAGAAACAAGCAGTGCTGAAAATATTATTGCAAGGATAGAAGGAACGCAAAAAGGAAAAGCAGTGCTACTCGTTGCTCATTATGACTCTGCCAAAGAAGGTCCGGGTGCTGCAGATAATGCGTCATCTGTTGCATGTATTCTTGAAACGGTGAGAGCTTTGAAATTTTCAGAACCGCTAAAAAATGACATTATTGTACTGTTTTCAGATGCTGAAGAGATTTATTTAAACGGAGCTGGAGGATTTGTTCAATATCATCCATGGTTTAAAGATGTGGGTATTGTGATCAATTTTGAGGCGAAAGGAAGTTCAGGACCTTCAATTATGTTTGAAACCAGTGCTAATAATAGTGCAATTGTAAATGAATATATAAAGGCTGCTGATTTCCCTGTTACATTTTCCTTGACTAATGAAATGTATAAAATGATGCCAAATGATACGGATTTATCCGTGTTTAAAAATGCAGGAATTCAAGGTATAAATTTTGCATTTGCTAATAGTCCTTCCGTGTATCATACAAAAAAAGACACAATCAGTAATTTGAGTATGAACAGTTTACAGCATCAGGGAGAGAATGTACTGAATATGGCCAGGCACTTTGGTAATATTGACTTAAACAGATTAAATACCAGTAGTACCGACTGCGTATATTTCAGTATTATTCATTCAGTGGTTGTAAGTTATCCCAATAGTATCGTATTACCATTATCTGTTATAGTAATTATTTTGTATTTTATTATTATTATATATGCAATAAAATCAGGAGAGATGAAATTGAAGAACATACTGAAAAGCTTTTTTAAATTAATCTTATGTACTTTCATCTCTATAATTCTCGCATTGATCATTACTATAATAATCTGTATTATTGCTTTAGTATTTTCATTGAGACTAGATAAAGTAGCCATTATGAATTTTTATTTGCTTACTTTGATTGTTATAGCATCTTTAAGCTTTGTGATTTTTTACATACGATACAATAAAAATTGCACGAACATTGAATCGATTATGGGAAGTTTACTTATTTGGATTTTTCTAGACATAATAACGAGTATTTTAATGAAGGGTGTCAGCTATCTGTTTTTTTGGCCATTTCTTTTAAGTATACCAGGTATTTTTATAGTGTTACTAATAAAAAAGAAGTCTATAAAAATAAAAGTAGAATATATTGTATTTTTACTTTTATCAGCACCTTCTATTATCTTACTGATTCCGATCATATATTTGCTCAATGTAGCTATGTTTTTAGCGGCTTTTCCAATACAGATGCTTTTGATTGCGATGATATTGAGTGTTTTAATCCCTTCTGTTGACATGTTCTTGCAGAGCAGGGTGAAGGTATGTGGAGCATTGAAGGAAGAAAGTGAGTATTTAGAAGAAAATGATACTATATAAACACCTTCGAGAAGAGGTAGAAGGAGAGCAATTTTATTGACGCAGAGAGTGGATTATGTGTATAATGGCGATGTTGGAGCAATAAAATTTGATTTGTGGAGGATTTATTTTTGTGAATAAATTTGAACAACGCTCAAAAAGTAGTTATGATAAAAAGGCTGAAAATTATGATTTGACTTTTGATGGAAAGTTTACCGTTAAATTCAAGGAAATGATGTACAAAACGGTTAGTGTTAATTCTAATGATGTCGTAGCGGATATTGCTTGTGGCAATGGTCGCTTGTTGTATAAACTTGCAGAAAATAAATCTTTTTGTGGATATGGAGTAGATATATCTGAAAATATGATAGAACAGGCAAAAAAGTTAAACCCAGATATGAAGTTTTATGTTGCTGGATGTGATGACCTTCCTTTTGAAAAAGGAGAGATCGATGTAATGACTGTTTGTGCTGCTTTTCATCATTTTCCAGATGTTCATAAGTTCGCTAAAGAAGCAGGTAGAGTAATTAAAAGGCAAGGTAAGTTGTACATAGCAGAAGTTTATTTACCTACTATCTTAAGAGTAATATGTAATCCATTTGTTAAGTTTTCGAAGGCTGGAGATGTTAAGTTCTATTCGACAAATGAGATTATTTCGCTGTTTGAAAATCAAGGGTTTGTTGCAAGTGGTGTCGAAATTAATGGTAAGGTTCAAATGATTCGATTGCAAAGGAAATAACAAATCCAATTTGGTGAAGTGTAGATGCGGATTTAAGTGCTAAAGCATACAAATCAGTCGAGGATTGATTTCTGAAAGAATGGGATGGTAACAGATAGTATGTTAAAAGTGAAATTTTATGATTCTATCGAGGATTCAAAGCTAAAATTTGCTGTTATTATATCAATGTCATACGGCAAGTGGGTGTTTTGCAAACATAAAGAAAGAGATACATATGAAGTTCCAGGAGGACATAGAGAAGAAGGCGAAAGTATCTTAGATACTGCCAAGCGTGAATTAAGAGAAGAAACAGGAGCTACGAAATTCAATATCAAACCTGTATGTGTTTATTCTGTTATTGGAAAGACAAGAGTAAATGAAAATTTAGATGAAGAAGTATTCGGGATGTTATATGTGGCAGACATTATGGAATTCGAGGAGCTGCATAGTGAAATTGAAAAAATTGTGATTACGGATAAATTGATAGAGAATTGGACTTATCCATTGATACAGCCCTTATTGCTGATAGAAGCTATGGAAAGAGGGTTTATTAGCAAGTACACGGAACTAACAGATATGGGACGAGCTTTATATGAGAAATATGGCTCTGAGGAGCATTAAGTGAAATGGAGCTTTAATATAGGAGAAAAGTAATGCAAGAGAAGAAATGTGACAGAGAAAACTGCAATTGTAAAGTAGAGATACCTTCCGAGAATAAGAACGGCACGACCGTTCAGATATCCGATGATAACGGACGGTATGTTATGACCACTTATCAAGTATTTCCAGGTGTTGAGTTTATCTACGGTGACGCACATATACAAAGTGTCTGTTTTGAGGAAAGACCAGCGGTATCTGATAATGTGTTTGAAATCAGTCATTGCCGTGAAGGACGCCTTGAGTGCAACGTAAACGGCGAATTTTGGTATCTGACTCCCGGCGATCTATCGATTGTCAGGACAAACACCATCTCGTCCGATACATATTTTCCGTTGCGACACTATCATGGTGTCACCATACGAATAGACCTAGAGCAAGCCCCAAGATGTCTTTCCTGTCTGTTGGATGATGTTAAGGTACAGCCAAAAGCAATCGCTGATAAATTCTGTGGCTCAAACGGTGCATTTGTTGCTCGTGCTAATCCTTCCTTTGAGCATATTTTTTCGGAACTTTATTCCGTACCTTCTGCGATAAAGAAGGGATATTTTAAATTAAAGACGCTTGAGCTGCTATTGTTTCTCAGCGTTCTAGATATGAAACAGGATGAGATAGAAGAACGAATTTATACCAAAACACAGGTAAAACTGGCAAAAGATATCGGGCGGTATCTAACCGAGCACATGAACGACCGAATTACCATTGATCAGCTTTGCGAGCAGTTCCATGTGTCTGCAGCACACATCAAGAATACATTTAAGGGAGTGTACGGTGTTTCTGTTGGAGCATACATCCGAACACAGAAGATGGAATCGGCAGCATATATGCTTGAATATACCGACAAGTCTATCTTAGAGATTGCCGGTGAACACGGCTATGATAACGGCAGCAAATTTGCAGGTGCTTTCCGTGCGGTAAAGGGTATGAACCCTACGGAATACCGCAATGCCCTACACCGAAAAATTACATAACACTATCCAAATGGAGCCTTATTCTATCTTTTCGGAGTAGAACAAGGCCCTTTTTTTGGTTATAATACTTCAAAGGTGAGAACAATCACCTAATATTTTTAACAATAGGTTAGGCATAACTAACCTAAAAGGAAAGTATTCTAGAGGTACATATTGCATAAGGAGGTGTAGATATGTCGGATGAAATGATTGTTAGGCATTGTTCGCCTACGCTTGCAGGAATGAAGACTGGAAGTATGTTCGCCTATACCTATGCAAGCGAAAATGATATGCGGGAAAGTATTCGACACTGGAACCGACTGCTTACTAAGAAAGGCTTGCGGGTGCTACCACTTAAATTCCACAATAACCGTGCGTTGATTTATGTATACCGTCCGGCAAAATTGTCGCAGGATCTGAAGGACGGAACAGCTTGCCGTTTACTGCGGGAACGTGGGTACTGTATGATGACGCCAGAAAAATGTGTTATACAGCTTATGAAACGTTTAGGCGAATATGAGGAATTTCCACATGAGATTGGTCTGTTTCTTGGATATCCCCCAGAGGATGTCTGTGGTTTTATCGAGAATAAGGCGGAGTGTTGCAAATGTGTCGGTAACTGGAAGGTGTACGGCGATGCAGAAGTGGCACAGAAAACCTTTGCGAAATATAAGAAATGCACCACTGTGTACTGTATGCAGCATGCGAACGGAAGGTCGATCGAACAGCTCACAGTAGCAAATTGATAGAAAATGTGCTGATGTATCTCCATTGGTTCTACTATTGACTGAATTTCGAGGGAGAATTGACCTTAATGATATATTAGTAGAATACGTTGAATAATTATGTAAATTAGAGTAAAATATTATCTATCAATAAAAGCAGAATTAATACTCAAAGCTTTAAGTAGAAAGGTGATTATGAAAAAGAAAGTAATTATTATATGCATTACCATTATTTTTGCCTTTGCTTTGGTAGTATTACTTCTAACAAAGGAAAGCAGTCATGATAAGATGAAAACACAAGTGATTCAGGACTTCCTAAAGTATAGAGATTCTTTTGAAATCATCTGTAAGGATATTAATGCTAGTAATTTAGAAGAAATCAATAAAAATAACTATGTGGGGCATAGTAGTAGTGATCAGGATAAGAAGGCATATGAATGCATATTTGAGAAGTCACACTTTACCTCAATAATTAAAAATAACGATAATATAGTATTTAAGCATACTAAGGGAAAATATGGAGTAGAATTAATATATTCAAAAAATCCTGAAGATTATATGAAATATTATCAGGTACTTGATGAGAATTGGTATTATAATATATTTATGTATGAATAATAAATAATTACTGTACAGAAGGCCCCAGAGTAATGTTTATTCTTTGCTATGTTTTGCAAACGTACATAGTTGAAGATTCTGTGCTTGAGTGAGAAGACAAAAATTCAATTACTATAAGATTAAGATTCCAGACCATATTATAAGGACATTTTTTTAAAAGAGATTTTAGAGAAGTGTCCTTCTTGCTATATATTTTCAAAGATGCTTTAGTGTGCTAAAATGAGATATAGAGATTTGAATTGTTTTAGCGCAGAACTATTAGCAAAGGAGTCATAACTTATGAAAACAACTTTGGAAAGAGCAAGTGAGTTTATGTATCGTAATGCTAGACCTCTTGATTTAGCAAGATTTCAATATCACTTTGAAAATGGCAGCAAGGAAGCAGTTATTAATGTATTATCATATTATCAAAACAAAGATGGTGGGTGCGGTCATGCTATAGAAGCAGACTGCTGGAATCCAAACTCAACCCCGCTACATACAGGTGGTGCAAGCGATATTTTAAGAGAAATCGATTTTACTGATTTTAGTCATCCGTTTGTTAAAGGCTTATTGAAATGGTATTTAAGCGGAGAACATTTTGACGGAAAGCATTGGTCAATCGTTGTTGAAAGCAACAATGCTTATCCTCATGCTCCATGGTGGTATACAGACAGTGCCAGTGCATGTCATACGGATTACAATGGCACTGCACAAATAGCAGGCTTTATGGTTCGTTATGCCAAACAAGATAGTGAAGCTTTTAAGCTTGGGCTACGAATCGTAAATGAAGCGATCGATGCCCTATCTTCTAAAAATTTGCAGGATAAGCATACATGTGCCTGCTACATTCGCATGAAAGAATATATTGAAAAGGCAGGAATGACAAACTTAATTCCATATGAAGATTTAAGACAGAAATTACACGAAGCAGTTAACAATTTGATTTGTACTGATATTTCAAAATGGGGTTATTATGTATGTAAACCATCTGATTTTATATCTTCAATGGATAGTGAGTATTATTTAGATAATAAAGAAATTTCAGATTATCAATGCGAACATATCATCAATACACAACTAGAAGATGGTTCGTGGGACATTAGTTGGAGTTGGGAGGATTATCCTGACGAGTGGGCAATTAGTAAGAATTGGTGGAAAGGTCAAGTTATTATAGAGAATTTACTATATTTAAGAGGATTTGGACGTATTTGATCGAGAGTGTCAGGGGTGGATAATCAAACTGTATCTCTGCTATAAAAATAGATTCACGCTTATAAATAAAAGATCCTGTAACAACATCCATTAACAATGGGAATGTGCAGGATCTTTTATTTCATTTGAAAGGTAATACATTTAATATATTGATCAAATTTTAATCCAGTTGCATTTTGACAAACTGTACAGTGGAATCAGCGGTAAAAGCAATGGGGTAGAAGTACGGTAAGCAACATAAGCAGAATCAGAGTTGTAATGCTTATTCTGACGTCCTTCGAGACGTTTTGCCCCACTTAACATGACGTAAATAATACTTAGATATCCAAGCACTGGAATGATCCACTGCATAGCAGTATTATAAGCTGTGAAGCCAGATACAAAGACACCAGTCCAGAATAACAGCTCACCAAAGTAGTTTGGACAGCGAACGATTTTATATAATCCAGAATCACAGAAACGATTTGGTGCTTTTTGCTTTGCTTTGGACTTTTGAGCATCTGCGATTGTTTCAATCATAATTGCAAGTATCATAATAACGATGCCTATATAAGTTGAGAGATCTGCTGACTTGTAGTTGACCAAGCGGTAAAAGATAGGACTAACTTCAGCAACATACAACACAGTAACGCTAATCCAGATGACAATCGAGACGAAGAGTGGAATCTTTTTATCAACACCTGTTTCTTTGTAAACAGTTTGACGATAAGCAGTACTCTTAAGTTCACGCATAAGTAAAAATCCACCCAAGCGAATGCCGTAAACGACTAGTAGTAGACATTGAAGAATAACGGCGATTGGAATGGTCTTTTGATATAAGAAAATTAATGTAATACCAGCACCAGCAATTGCAAATCCGTAACCAACGGATAAGAACCATACGAACTTATAAAACCCAATGGCACATAGCACGGCACATACTATGAATAAAATTAGTATATTAGATGGGAAAACCATATTTTATCCTTCCTTTCATTCGTGATAACAAGACTTTATGTATTCTTTAAAACTTAGCTTTCCATACTTTGTGGAGGCAACCATTTCATTGGATAAGGTCCATTTGGAGAAACGAATGATAGCTTCTTTCCCATTCTTCTTTCTTTTTGCCATCCACGCAAGGAGTGAGAATAACCAGACTGGGGCACGTTTGATTACAGCAGGTTTACCAGCGGCATCAAAGAACATCGTTGCAATTTCTTCATAGGAATAGGTCTCGATGCCACCGATGTCATAGCATTTCCTAGCATCAAGCATATGTGATACGATAAAGTCTGCAAGATCGGAGGTATCTATAACATTGGCGTGTACTGGCTTCTTACCAAGCAACGTCACTTTACCTGCTTCAATCATCGGCATAAATACTTTGGCAATATCGTAAAAATATCCAGTTGGACGATAGATCACATAATCTATCTTGCTTTCTTTTAATTTCTGTTCCATTAAGTATTTGGCATGCAACATCGGAACGGATGCATCGCCATCGGCTTTTAGTACGGAAACATAAGCAAAGTGTTTCACCTTGGCACGTAAAGCTTCTTCTAAGAGATTTAGATTTCCTTGATAATCAACATCATAGTTAGTCACCTTAGTAGAAGAGGAGGTAAGTCCTACCGTTGTAATCACAACGTCAGCACCCTCGCATAATCCGTTAAGTTCCTGTTTGTTTGTAATGTCAATTTTTTTAGAAGTAAATCCAGTTGTTAGATCAGGTAATTCGTGAATGACTAAATCAACTGCAATGACTTCGTGTTTACTATGTACGAGCTTACGTAAAATATCACTTCCAAGTTTTCCGAAGGCTCCTGCTAATACAACTTTCATGTGAATCCTCTCCTTTACTCATGCTTCTTTTCTTTGGAGCGTTTATCGTTAATTATCTGCATATGTTCTTCGGTAATTAAAGTTACATCATTCTCACGTGCCCAGGCAATGCAACCTTTTAGGGCAGTAGTTAAGAAGATTCTTGGGATTTTTACCATCATCTTGCAAGCACCTTCTGTAAATTTTATTTTATCATCCATACGATTCGCTGCATATTTGACAGAGTCTAAGTTACCCTCACGGATTGGTAGCAGTTCAGGAATCGGTTTTTTAAATGAAGTGTACCAAAAGTTTTTACTGTCACGGTAACCGTAATCTACCGGAACCCGAGGAAAGCCTTTTGCACGTACACCATTGATGATCGAATCATAATATTTTGGTTTCATAAGAATCTTATCGACGCGAAGTATGAAATGAGCTCCGAACTTCGAAGTAATTCCGTTAAAATCATGATATGGTGGCTCATATCCATTCAATTCACCTGGAAGATCCTTATCAGCACCATCAAGATGTCGCATCCAAGTACATTCAAATACTTGATAAGATTCTGCTACGACTTGCGGAAATAGCTCTTCTGGATGTTCGGCGGCCATCAATCCATCTTCTAAGGTAAAGATACAGTCCTTCATCTTTTCTTTCGGAGTATCACCTGGAAACCCCATACGGACTGCTTCTTTAAAATACTTTTTCTTATCTGGAATGAAATTTAACGCACATTTACCATTCTGTAAAAGATGCTGAGCGGTATTGGAAGAATTACGTGCACATAAAAGCATAGCATAATAATCCTTACCTGCTATGTAATATGGCTGGATCAAAGAATAAGCGCCAAGAGAAGTCGAACCGTCCTCAGTTAAGGTACTAATCATGACGGTTGGCATTGGGAAAAAAGCGGATGTTTGATAAAAGTTGTCAACAATTCTAAGATTCTTAAAACTACTCATAATACAACCTCCTTTTTATTTACTTGGATAAAGACGATGACAAATTTCTTTTAGTTGTTCAAAACAAAAGGAATCGTCGTTGGATAACATAAGAAGCATCTCTGCAGTAAATTCAGCTAAATAGTCATCAGGTTTAATCTGTAACCGAAGAAGCAATGAGGTAACAATAGAAGATATCTGAGTACTTAGCATTTTATGCCTTTCTTTCACAACCAAACTTCCATTTGCCTGTGTTGCATACTGGTCCCAGCAGCAGCGATAGTTCTCTCGAAACTTCTTTAGCACATCATAGATTGCAATAAGAGCAGAATAGATATCAGATGCTTGTTCCGACTCTTCTTTCATGACTGTCAAACAGTGATTCCAATCACATAGTATAATCTCAGCAACTAACATATCTTTGGAAGGAAAGTAGTTATACATCGTGCCGACTGCGATATTACATTTTTTTGCTATCTTTCGAATGGTTAACGTAGTATATCCATGTAAAAATAGTTCCTCTTTGGCAGCTGATAAAATCATTATTTTTAAGTCAGAGATAATCTTTGGCATACGAATCACCCTATGTAAAGTTTTATATGAACATGTTCATTATAAAACCAATTTATGTTAACGTCAAGAATTAAGACTAGAAATAATGTATTCCGTTAGGGGCGTAATAAGAGAGATTTTGTAACATTAAGTAGAATCCTGTCATAAGCTATATTAAGAAAGGAGGTTCAGTGTATGGATAACCAGATGTGTAATGGGGTATTTGCACCAGTCTGCTCTCCAGAAGTATGTGATGTACCCAAAATACCATACTATCAAGATCTTATGATTGGATGGGGATTTGTTAATCGCTCATGTGATGATGATTCTAGTGGCGAGGTAAGATTTCAAATTAAAATCTATCGAAAATTGCTGGATGTGTTCGGTAGACTTAGAGTGGAAGATCAATATGGGAATGTGCTTCTTGTTTCTGAACAACTAGAAGCCTATCACGCAGCAACGGAAGAGAAAATGGTTGCGATTTTTCATTATGATGATCCTAATACAGAAAGTTCAAGAGAATTAACGGTATATGCAAGCACACCAACTAAGAAAAAGGAAGCTAAGTTCTATATCTATTCAGCTCCATTAATGGATGAAACGATATGCATTGGGGGTACTGTGAAGGATGGAGATATCATAATTAAGCAAAGTGAAGTGGAACTAGAACATTAAAGGCGGGAGGAGCAATATGGAACAAGAATATGAATCAGTTATGGATGAAAAAAATAAAATAGAGATGGATCAAGAGGAAAGAATAATCACCACTGACCTTTTGGATTATTACCGAAACAAAGAGTTACTGTTTTCACTAAAGCCAGCGCAGCTATCCATTCTAAATCAGACCTTTCGACCTTTGATGGTTGCAATCTTAGATGATGTGACTCCTGATTATGTCTATTTGAAACATGTAAATATTAAAATGCAGAATGCTCAGGAATTTGTGTTTCCAACTCCATTGATCATTCCAATCAAGCAAATTGCTTGGTTTATGGAGTTTGATTACGATACTCGTATTTCAATCTATTAAGGGGGAGAGCTATGGAAGATAGGACGTTTCAAACTAAAAGTAAGATTCTTGTTATGACAGAGGCTTATCCATTTTTTTTAGTAGGCATCCTTGTGTCATCAGACAAAGACTATATCAATGTGAGGGCTGAATTTGGCATTCCGTTACCACTTAAGGATCGTGTTTTTCACATTAGAAAAGATGCGATTTCTGCATTTTTTATAGAGAATGATGAGTGCAAAATACCTACCGTTTGGTAGAGAATGGAGGTAGTTGTATGATTAGACATTTTGATGTTACTGCAATTAAGCTTAACATCGTGTATAACAAATACGGTGATTATGATCCCAATGGCTTAATGTATGTATTAAATGAGTTTAAAAGTATCGTTGAGTGGCAGGTAAAGAATTGTCCCGGAACTTATGTTGATTTGGTACAGCCGCTTGTTCTAAGGGTTAACCAGTATGATACAATAGAAATATGTCTTACCAATGAATTGTGTTTTCCAGCATCCATCAATTTGAAGGGGTTACCAGGATTGATTCAGACTTCAGATGGAGCTTTTGTTGGATGTAATGAAAATACAACCGTACCACCTGGCAAAACACATGTGTTTCAATGGGAAGCAACAACAATGGGAGGTTACTTTTTCTCTGATTTGGGAAATCCTTTAAGTTCCGATATCGGAAGTAATATTCATGGCTTATTTGGAGCTATCATCGTGGAGGCACCAGGGAGTACGTGGACTGATCCTCAAACAGGAAAAGAGTTGCATAGTGGTGTTTTTGCTGATATCCATCATCCGTTTTTGCCTGATTTTAGAGAGTATGTAACTCTATTTCATGACGAGACACCAGTCATCAATCGATGTGGTGAGCCAGCATGGGATCCAATGATGAATATGGTAGGGATGACACATTCAATCAATTATCGTTCGGAGCCAATGAGAAACAGGCTTAATCTCATCGAGGAAGGAATTGTTGATCAATGCAGTACGGGAGAAGAAGTTCACCATGATTCTTGGGTATTTGGCGATCCGCCACCTACGATACTTCCAAGAGCTTATGTCGGCGATCCAATTCGTTGGTATGCAATCAGTGCAGGAATGCAGGAAACACATATTTTTCACCTTCATTTACAACAGTGGAATAGCATTCGACAAGATCCAGGTACTGATTATCTAGATTCCATCGCGATTGGTCCAGGAGAGGTATATGATTTTGATGTCGCCTATGGAGCAGGGAGCTTTCAAAAAGCTTATGGTGATACGATTTATCATTGTCATCTTTATCCTCATTTTGATGAGGGTATGTGGGGAATTCATCGCATTCATAACGTATTAGAAGATGGAACGAGATATTATCCGGATCATACGGTGATTACACCATTAATCCCACTACCTGATCTACCATTACCACCAAGACCGACGAAAGAAAGACCAGGATTTCCATTATTCATCCCAGGAGTTGTTGGAGAACGTGCACCAGTTCCACCGATTGGGTGGTGTCGAGAATTGCCTATCACAGACTTAGAACGGAACGCTCTGGTAAAAAATTGTCAGCCTGGTGCTCTGTTTGTGAATCCTGTGCAAAAAGGAGCTAAGATTCGTAGATACGATATCGTAGCGATACAACTTTCAATCCAATACAATGAAGCAAATTGGCATGATCCAGAGGGAAGGATCTATGTCCTAAAAGAAGACGAAGAAGCAGTTCGATGTGGTATAAAAAAACCGGAGCCACTTTTTATCCATGCACTTCCTTATGAGAATATCGAGATACATTTTACTAATAAATTACCAAATGAAATAGGACCAAATGCCTTTCAAACACTAACTGAAACATTGTTTTCATCCACTCATGTTCACTTAGTAAAGTTTGATGTTTTGTCTAGTGATGGAGCAAATACAGGATGGAATTACTTTACTGGTGCAGCTTATGGTCAGACTGTAGTATATCGTTGGTATTCGGATATGGAATTAAGGGCATGTTTCTTCCATGATCATTTATATGCACTTAGTAATCAGCTACATGGATTATTTGCAGGATTGGTCGTAGAACCAGAAGGGTCTAAATTCCTAGATAGTCATACGGGTAAAAGAACAGTTGCTGGTACACAATTATCGATAGAGAATCCATTTATTCCTAATTTTAGAGAGTTTAACTTGGCAGTAGCAGACTGGATTCCAGCCTATGATGGTTGCAAACGACCTCTGAACCCACCAGAAAGGCCAGGGATGATGGAGGATTTTGGTGTTATGGCATTTAATTATGCTTCTGCTCCATTTCAAATTCGAGAAGGTGATCCAGCGGATGTATTTAGTTCTTATGTTCATGGGGATCCATGGACTCCTGTTTTTGAGGGATACGTTGGAGACCCAGTTCGAATACGATTATTAGATGGATCGCATGAAGAATCTCATGCAATTAATTTTAACCGATATCAATGGCGCAAGGAATACAAGAATGTGAATTCTAAACGAGTTCAAGAACAGCATATTGGGATATCAGAGGCTTTTACCTTCCAATTTGAATTAGAAGGTGTTAAAAATAATAAATCACAAAAAGACTTTGATGTACTATATTACGCTGGTGGAATGGATGATTTATGGTTAGGTGTATGGGGAATTCTAAGAGTTCATGGTAAACGAAAGAGATGTTTACACAAATTGGGAGATCGTAAAAGGTTGAGAGAGTGCAAATGTAGGAAGAGGAAGGAGAAAGGAATACAAATCGACTCGGATGAAGTTACTAAGAGTGTATTTTCAGAAGGATTAAAGATACAAAAATATCATATAGCAGCAGTTCATACTGACATTATATATAATAAGTTCCTAGATCATGACCCGTATGGTATCACTTATGTGCTATATGAGGATGCTAACAAAGTAATCCGTGGGGAAATCAATCCAAAACCTCTGATTCTTACCGTGAATGCGGGAGAAGCCTTGGAGATAACGTTGACGAATCTATTGCCATTACAATTGGAGATTCCACAATTTCCAGAAGTTCCGGTTCAACGTCCATGGCCATATAGTAATAGAATTGGTTTGCATAGTAGTGGAGCTATCTATGATGTTAGAACCTCGGATGGAGTAACGGTTGGATACAATCCTGATCAAACGGTAAGTCCAGGTGAGACTATAGTATATCAATGGTACTATCCAGAGGATGCAAAGCAAGCACTATTAATTGATTTGGTGGACACGATGAATCACCGAAAACATGGAGCCTTTGGAGCTATCAATTGCATCGCACCAGGATCCATCTCAAAAGACAACTTTACAGGTAAGCCTTCTAGTTATGGTGAGCAGCTTATCATTCAAAATGATTATCTGCCATCGTATCGGCAATTCACACTCATTCCGCACAATGGAATTTACCTGGAAGATAAGGAAGGAAGATTACTTCCTCAGATGTATTTTGAACCAACAGTAGTGCCGACATCAGAAATGTTTGATACAGAAGATCAAGGTATGAAGGGGTATAACCTACGCTCCGAACCATTTTACAATCGCTTGTTAGTAAATGATGTTGTAAGTGAAGTATTTGCATCACTTCCAGAGTTTTTAGGAGACCCATCGACACCTATTTTCTATGCAAGAAGTGGTGATCCAAAGGTAATGAATGTTATTATGCCAGGAGATCGATCACGTGCTACGTCCTTTGCGATTCACAATAATTTGGCATATGAGGATTCCAATTATCTATCATCTCGAATCAAAGGAACAACGACAGCGATATCTGCTGGAAATACGTTTGAACGAAAGTTACTAGACTACTCAGAGTATGTTGAGGAACAACCTGGGGATTATATGTATCAATCAGCGAATATTACTTGGGATATTGAGCAGGGAATGTGGGGAATGATACGAATTGTAAGCGATGATTGTAATAAGGTTAGTAAGATTTCAGAAGTCATTTAGTTAAGAAAAAAGGAGCCGTCCATTCATTTTACTTTGAATGGACGGCTTAACTTAATACATAAAACTCTTAACTAAATAACATTGCTTATAAGTGCGCCCTTTTCGTGACTCTACGTGTAGGTAGAGAAACATGTTAATAATATTCTAAGGTAATGTCTTCACAACCTTCAAATGCATTTTTACTTATATCAGTTAGTGTTTTTGGAAGATACACCGTTTTTAATGAGACACAATCCTTAAAGGCCCAACCGCATATTTTCGTAGTGCCTTCCTTAAGATATACTTCTCTTAAATTCTTACATTGGTTAAAGGTAAAAGGAACTATGGAAGGAACGCTGCCGGGGATGGTAATGGATTCAATACCACATCGAGTCATGGCATATTGCCATAAATTTATTAGGTTCGGAGGCAACTTTATTTCTTTTAAATTGATACAGCCATCAAATACAAAGCCACCAATATTGGTTACGGTATCTGGTATACTTACAGAGATAATTTCCTTATGTCCTTTAAATAAGTCGTCATAAAGAATAGAAATATTCCTCGTAGTTGGAATTACTACATGTGTATCATATCCTTTATATGAGGTAACACAAAATGTATTATCTTCAAAGAGTCGATAATAAAATTCCATTTAATTTTTTATTCCCCCCTATCTATGTTCTGATGGGTTGTAATACCTTTATTACAACCATATCTTTATTATAATGCAAAGTATGTTCAAGTGAAAGCAGGTCTTTTAAGATAACTGGAATTTATTGTGCCAATATTTGTGCATGAACATCAGGTTAAAAATGTTGCTATATATAGATCGTCCTAACCTTTATTGGTTGGGACTTTTTTGGTTTCTCTTTCTGTTGTGTATGAAAAAGTAAGAAAATATGATAGAATTGGAGTTAATAGCCATGACATCGAATCAATCTCAATGACTATAAGTCAAATAACTTAAGAGGAGAGGTGAATTATGAAAATTATAACAAAACCTTTAGATGGGATTTACTTTGAAGATAAAAAAATTCTTCTTGGTGAAGAAAGAAGAAGTGTTGAGGAAACTGTTACAAATATTAGCTCGAAACAAAAGATAGTTCATGAAAGAGGATTGTCTATATATCTTTTCAATACTAATTTAAGGGTAGATTTTGATAATAATGACTGTGTTGAATTCATTGAATTTTTAGGTGGATTTCATAGCGAAGTACAGGCCTTAATATATGGTGTAGATGCTTTTAAAACGAATGCCGATGAGCTGTTTGAGCTGTTAAAAAAACACAATGAGGGTGAAATCGGAGATAATGAAAATGGTTACAGCTACGCTTTCAAGAATATAGGTGTTGGGATTTGGCGTGGAAGCACACCAGAAAACTTGGCGGAGTTTATAAAAGAAATTCGTAATGAAGAGGGGATTGACGAAGCAATAGTAGAAGAAAATATTAAAGAAGAAATGTTAAAGTCTAACTATTGGCAAACTCTTGGAATTGGTATAAAAAACTATTATATGTAATTGATAAAAAAGTAATCGCTAATGGAACCACTAATTATGTGATAACACGAGATTGTGAACGCTTTTTTGTAATAAGAGATTAGTAAGGTCTTCTATGATGATATATAAAATCATAGGAGACCTTTATTATGTGGCTCTATGTCAAGAGAAACGTGAGATATTTTATCGGATGTGATCATATGATTGTCATCGTTTGAGGTTATTTAAGGTATATTTAAGGTACATGATGAGTGAGTGTAAGAAGAATATATTAAAGTATTGGTATCGTGATCGGATGGGTAATTAGAGTTTTAATGGAAAATTGAGAGCGAGGGTTAAAGATAGAATAAGAGAGAATAGGGAGGAAAGGTATGTTTTTAATTTATCAAGACAGATTAATTAGGGCGTTACTTATCATTGGAGGCTTGACCGTAATCTTAGGAGGAATTCGAATCATAACAAGAAAACGATGGAAGAAGAGATTTTTCATAAAGAGTGAAATATTTCTATTAGGAACTGCAATGGTATTTGTATTATTCGGATATTTTGGAAAGAGAGTACAGGTGAGTAATGCAAATACGAAGGTTTATTCATTGACTGCTTTAAGAAACGATTTGAATCAATTAGAGGATATTTTATTGCATCAGAGTCCGCTTTACTATAGCGATCGGGAGGAATTAGAGCATGCGTTTGAGTTGGTTAGGACACAATTAAAAGAGGGAATGACCGAAGAAGAATTTTATCGTATCATCAATCCGTTGGTTGTGAAAGTGGAATGTGGTCATACGAATTTGTCGATTTCAAAGGCATTGCAGAAAAATAGGGAAGAAAATGCAAAATTTTTTCCAATCATAGTGCAGGTAGAAGGAAAGAATTTGGTGGATCAGAATACAAAGGAGACGATTATCAGTATTAATGGAGTTCCATCCGAGAAAATCATTACAACACTGTTGCAAAATATTAGCCGTGATGGGGATAACTTGGCAGGAGCATATTATATACTGAATCTTAGTTTTGCAACGAAGTATTATGATTTTATCGGACAGCCGAATGAGTTTCTCATTGAGTATAAAAAAAATGACGGTACCATCGAGACAAAAAGAGTTATGGCGGTCTATGAGAAGAAATACAATACGAATGCCTGGGAGCTTAGAATGGAGCAGTATGATAACGTTGAGTATTATTCAAGTTCGTTTGATCAGGAGATTGCAACGTTGCGAATTCGATTTTTTAAGGAGAGTCACCAGTCGTTTTCTTCCTTTTTGAAGGATTTCTTTTCAGAAGTGCAGAGTAGATCATGTAAAAAGGTAATTATTGATGTTCGTGGTAACTTTGGTGGAGATCCTCGTATGGCCAAGGAATTATTGAGCTATCTAGTTACACAACCTTTTGACTATTTTGCATCCAATGCCACGTTACTTGAAAAAATCGTAGGCTATGATAAGAAAGTGGTTCCTAAAGAAGACTTCATTCCCTTTGATAGTGAACTATGGATTGATGGTGCATGTTTTTCGACTTGTGGACATTTCGCTGCAATCTATCAATCACTAAATCTTGGTACCATCAAGGGGACACCAACGGGTGGTGGAAGTATCTGTACCGATGGCGCCAAAGATATTGTTCTGTATGAGACAGGAATGAGACTACATTATGCAACAAGGGTTTATAAAGTAAATGCGTGGTGCGATTTTACAAATGTTGTTTGCCCTGATGAAGAAATTGAGTTACAATGATTACATCAAACATAAAGGAAAAAATAGTATGAAGATTCTTGTGGTAGAGGATGAAAAAGATCTGCTATATCTGCTTCGTGATAATTTAGTTAGGGAAGGACATGATGTGACGATTGCAGAGGATGGCTTACAGGCGTGGAATATTCTTAAAAAACAGGAGATGGAACTGGGGATTTTTGATGTGATGATGCCGGGGATGGATGGATTTCAATTGCTACAGGCGATAAGAAATCAAGGGGATATGCCAGTTATTTTTTTAACGGCAAGAACGGATGAAATCGATCGTATCTATGGCCTTTCTCTTGGGGCAGATGATTATCTTGTGAAACCATTTAGTATGGCTGAGTTAAAGGCAAGAATTAGTGTCCAAAACCGACATTTACAAAAATATAAGACAGCAACCTTACAACCAGAAACTGCAGAGTTACAAACATTAAGTTGTGGAGAACTTAAATTAAATCTAAATGAGGCTATTTTATATAAAAATGATACTATGATTCCATTATTAGCAAAAGAACTGTCGTTATTACAGTTATTTATGGAGCATCCTGGACAGGTGTATACAAAGAAGCAGTTGTATCGCATCGTATGGGAGGATGACTATCTATATGATGATAATACAGTTATGGTACATATTAGTAGGCTACGTGCAAAAATTGAAACGAATCCAAAGGAGCCAGAATATCTAGTTACAGTGCGTGGGGTTGGATATAAAATTCAAAAGCATTAATATAGGAGAACCTAGATGGAACAAAGAATAAGAAAAAGCTTTTTATTAATGTTTCCCCTTTTTATAACAGTATTTTTGGTAATTGTAATAACTGCATCCTGGATCAATGCTACCTTTATTCAACCGTCGTTGGTGTCGCTTCAATGTAGTGCCGCTAACATCTTAGAACGAGGATTAGATCAGGAGATTGTCGCTAAGGTAACGGATCATGGTGGTGGTATCATGTTAATCCATCGAAACGGTGAAGTCGAAATGTTAGCGGGGAGGCCCCTTTGGGATGGGGATGTTATGTCGATGCAAGAAATTGCGGATTTTATGTCCCTTGTAAATGATCCTAGTGCAACGTATACATATTCAATAGCCTATGATGAAAAGACAGATGCTTATCTTGTGGCAGGATTTCCGATTTCTATAAGATTTCAAATGTTTATTGCAGCTAATCATGATTCTAAGAATTATCTTATCTCACTCTTATTTTACATTTTACTTGGAATTTGCTTTTGCGTAACTTTATTCTTTTCTGCACTATGTTATGCAAGAAAATCAGCAAAAGGATATAGTGTTCCATTACAGAAGGTGTGTGATAGTGTAAGACAGATTTCACAGGGAAATTACAATGTCACAGAGTTGGATACAGGGATTGAAGAGTATAATATGTTACAAAAGGATGTAATGAGGCTTGCAACTTTATTACAAGAAGAAAAGAAGAATTCAAAACAATTGGCGGATAGCAAACGTCAGCTGCTACTTGATATTTCTCATGATTTAAGAAATCCGCTCGCTACAATTTTAGGGTATTCAGAGAATTTATGTAAGGAAGAGGAACTTTCGAAACAAGAGCGAGAAAACTATGTCGAAGTAATTTACCGTAATAGTATGAGAGCACATGAATTAATGAATGATTTATTCGAATATACAAGACTCGAAGATTCATCATTAAAAACTGACAAAACACCAACGGATATCTGTGAATTCCTTCGAGAATTTGCAGCATCTTATGTACCAGAAATAGAAAGTGCTGGTTTTGAGTCAGATTTTGATATTCCAGAAGAGGAATGGTTTGTGTTACTAGATCGAAGGCAGATGGAGAGAGCATTAGGAAACATTGTTTCCAATAGTCTAAGATATAATCCACCTAAAACCCAGTTAAAATTAGCTCTTCATATTATAGATTCGCAAGCAGTGATTCATATTTGTGATACTGGAATTGGAATAGATGCAGAATTATGTGAAAACATCTTCTTACCATTTACTCGAGTTGATTCGATCAGAAATTCTATGCTTGGCGGTAGTGGCTTAGGGCTATCCATATCAAAAAAGATTATCGAAGCCATGGGTGGAAGTATTCGGTTAGATAGTAAAAAGGATCAAGGTTGTGACTTTTGCATTTGTTTACCAGTAATGTGAGGAGATGATTGGAGAACATGAAAATAATAGAAAATGTTTTAACTGCTACAGATTTTATTCGATTATATGAGAGTGCAGGTTGGGGAAAGAAAAGTGAAGATATCGTACAAGTATCTTTGAAAAATAGTTATGTAACATTTGCTGTAATTGAAGGGGAAAATGTAATTGGGATGGCTCGTCTTTTGGGAGATGGAGGAATGGCTTTTTATCTAAAGGATTTTGTCATTTCACCGGAGTTTCAAGGTAAAGGTGTTGGAAAAGAGTTACTTGAATATGTACAAAACTACATAAAAAACGAACTAAAAGATGGATGGCAAACTAGTTTGGAGTTAATGAGCGCCAAAGGGAAAGAAGACTTCTATAAGAAATTTGGTTTTGTAGAAAGACCATCTCAGTATTTCGGAGCAGGGATGATGAAAAGAATTGAGTAATTAAAATAATTGAAATATTATGAATATGGAGTAGGAAGAGATTTGATGAAATGGGCGAAGATCTCGCCCATTTACCATTAATGAACCCTACGAACTGCCAAAATAGAATAACACTTGCAAAGTTTTTAGTATATCAAAATTATTTAATATAGTTGCTTAGAAATTCAGTTACCGTATTCCAATATGCCTCTGGTTCCTCAACTTCAATCCCGCAATGATATGCAGTTTCTGAAACGTATAGCTGTTTCTTTGTTCCTGGGATAACATCGTAGGTAGAAACTGGCATACTCATATCGACAATTTTATCAACTTTACTTGTTAATATTAGTACTGGCACAGTTGTATTTTTCATATATTCTGTCATTTCGCTTCCTGCCATAGTGAAACCATCTATAAAGTAGGAAAGTACCTGATCACCACACTCAAGATAATAATCCACTTCTTCCTCGCTTACATATTGGTAACAATAAGGCTCTATCATTTGTCTCATACTTGTAACAGGACAATCTAGGATAGCAGCATCAATTTTCTCATTTCCAAAGTCAGACCCTAATACTCTGCAAGCAGTGATACCACCTTGAGATTTTGCATAAATTAGAAGCTTTTTATCAGGAGTAATCTTTCCATCAACGTATTCTATGTACTGTTTTAAATCATATTGTTCCAAATATCCAAAGGTACAGAAGAGTGCTTCATTTTCACCAGAGCTTCTTTGATCGTATGCTAAGATATTATATCCTAGGTCTAAGTAGAGTTTATGTAAATTACTATTATTACGTCTGTTTTCACCTGCTCCATGAATAAAGATTATCGTATCATTATCTTCCTTGTTATTAGCAAGAATATAATCGGCTGGAATCGTATGACCGTCATAGTTCGAGGTTAATTGAACAACAGTTGCCGTATAACCATCATAAACATCTTCTATCTTATTTGTAATTGGGCTGTTCTCGCAGGATAGGAGTTGAATATAGTTACTGGAAGTGAATACACCATTCCAATAGATGTCTTCTCCCATTTCGTTGACTGCAGCTTTTCTCTTTTCAATCGTATCAATCCCTAACTTAAGTTCCTCAAATAGAATGTCACTATCAAGTGAATATTCATCTGAGCTCTCGTTCGTTTGTTTCTCTGAATTAGATTCTTCCAAAACTGTTTCTGATACGGCTGGCTCAGAAGATACTGACTCGGCTGGCTCAGAAGATATTGACTCCGCTGACGTTGACTCACTTAATTCAATTGCTGGATGTTTGGAAGAACATCCAACGAGAGGTAAGATGAAAAATAATAAGTTTAATGTAATTAATAAATATTTTTTTATCATATTGCTTTGTCCTTTCTTCCTTGATTGTTTTATGATATAGTGATTATAAAGCTTATAGCGCACTATAAAGTCAATATTATTCTAGGAGTAAATTTATGTATAAGATCAAGGAGCTAGCCAGTTTATTTGGGATATCTACACAGGCGATTCGTTATTATGAAAAAGAGGGAATATTGCTTCCCATTCGACGTGATGAGGAAAATGGATATCGATATTATTCCAATGATGAAGTAAATAAGCTTGCTCAGATTTTACAACTTCGTGAATTAGGGTTTCATATTTGCCAGATTAAGAATTTTTTTAACAATGAATTTGATAAGAGTGAAAAGGTAAAGGAATTAAAACGAATAATAGATATCTGTAATTATCAGATTATGGCGTTGGAAAGTGAAAATAACGATTATTCAATTATTCATACTAAAATGATGGAATATATGAATGTGATAAAAAGAACAATTGATTTGGGAGAACCCATAACGGTGCTTAGCTTATACGGTGAGATGATAGAATATGCAACCAAAAATCACTTAATTCCACAAGATGTTTACATAACTTTTGATAAAGATAAGAAATCAGAAAAAGAGATTTTAGAAATGATGATATCAGTAGAAAATGCTGTTGATGGAATTACGATTCCAGTGAACGAGCAAATGGTTGCATGTGCATTTTTTACTGGAAACCTATATGAGATTAATGAAAACATAGAGAAGTTTTTAGAAGCGGTTATGAAGTCGGGCTATGTTCCAAACGGTAACGTAATTCAGTGTTATTTAACTCCATGCAATCCAGTAAGTAATAATGCATTGATTGAATTCATGGTTCCGATTAAGTAGTAAAGAGATCCTTCTTTGAAGCTGATGGAAAGGAATCGGGATATATATTCTCAGAAGACATGCCAGTTGTTTTCGAAGAGTTTGAAGTTGTTTATCAATAGCACTTTTAGAATTGAATGAAACTGTAGAGAGAAGAGGATAAAGTAAATAATGCAGGAACACAATAAACTCAATGACATCGTGCAAGAGGCTATGGAGGAAACAAAACAGTTATTAAGTCAAATCACATGTTATGAAGTATTCTTAAGTATCTCATATGTTCAATACTATAGTGAGAATGGTGAGATTATGGAGGATGCTGAAGGTGACCGTGGAAAACACTATATTAGATCAGTTGCCAAAACGAAAGAAGAGTTCATCGCGTTCTTACTTCATAAATCTATCTATGATTTTGCTATTGAATACGAGTCCCGACATCGTAGACCTTTTGAAGATAATCATAGACAGGTAAATGAGATTATGGAGAGGTGTTATTCCTATTTTAATGGAAGATTTTCATTTCAGCCACTATCAAACTTTAAAGACAATATACATATATACTTTGACTTGTTAGATTATTATCAGCAGATCAGCAAAGAATTGGAAGAGGACCAGTCACTAATAGAAGAGGTAAAAGAGCGTATCAGGTTTATTGTAAATTATGAATATGCTAATAAATATCATGGGATGTGGAATGTACCTTTTACCATGTCTTTAGTACGCTATCAGATTCATTGTATCGTTTCATTTATTCCAGATTATTGCGATTTGTATTATTTATATGAGAATGAATATGAAAGACTTTTGGAATTAGAAAAAGTAAACCCAGTTGACAATAAAAAGTATCAGCTTGGAAGCTGGGATTATGAGATTTTTGAACACGCAGAACAATGTATCAGGCAGATGTATCAAAACAGAGAGACTTCAATGATCAATAATAAGAGTCAAGAAGTGAAAGAATGTATCTATCTTTGGCTATTAACGCGTGTTCATACAGGAAGAAATCTTGCTCAGGATACTCATATGTTATTGTTATTAATTAATGCAATTGGTTTTCTAACATTTGAGGATGAACTACGTGAGCTATATGTGACTGATGAATATGGTGTTTATCGCTGTTCTCATCCGGAACATTTGGATATTTGGAAAGAAGTTCGAGAACTATTAAACTTTAGATAATATGAAAGAAAGGGGGAAATAACTATGGAATTCGGTAGTAAACCATGGGGACGTAAAAAAACGATTGTTTCAATAGGAATTTTTGTGATGATTGGCTTATTCTTTGTTGTTATGTTAATACAGGGCGTTCAAGTTCATCAAGATCAATCAAGCATTGAGATATCTGGAGGTGTATTTTATAGTGTTGATGTGCCATATACAGAAATCAATGAGGTTCAGCTAACAACTTCGATTTCTTTTGGAACTAGAAAGAATGGAGCAGCTCTCTTTTCTTATAAGTTTGGGCATTATGTGAACTCTGAATATGGTTCTTATAAGTTATTTGTGAAAGCAGACGTAAATAAATATATTGTGATTAACTATGGAAATCAAAAGACGGTAGTATTTAACTGTAAGGATGAAGAGACTACAATGCAAGTTTATGAGAAACTTTTGGAACAATTGATGAAAGCCTGATTCATAACAGATAAGTCAGTAGCAACAACCAATGATATGGTATGATATGGGAGTAAAGGAAATTGTAAATAGCTGAAATATTCTATAAAGAAAGGATTCAGTATGTTAGAAACAACTTCAAGTGGAAACGGTCTACTTCTTATAGCTCTGTGTGTTATGTGGGTTATAATCTCTTATATTTTTTAATATGAGTAAAAGTTTTACAATAAAGTGAAAGATACAATGGAATAAGTAATTTAAGTGATATAAGGAAACCATATGGATAAGGCCATGGGAAGGGAGAAAAATCATGTTTTATGAATTGATTCCGGACTTAAAAGAGCTTACGTATGAACAACTTTCCAGGGATAATATCAATATTGGGATGATTACGGTAAACGAACTGGAAGATTCGTATCAAGAGTTAGAGTTTTCGGAGCAGACGGTAGATGCCTGTCATAGCACAAGCAAGAATATGCAAAATACCTTAATGGTGTATGATGATTATACGTTTGGCATCTTAAATATTATTGATCCGAAGGATATCTTAAAAAAGCCGGATAAGGTTGCATTCTATATCAAAAAATATCTATTTTTGATTGTAGATATTTATGATGAGGATAAAAGTACGATGGAGGCGTTAACGAATGTACTAAAGATTCAAAGTGGAAAAAAAACAACCTTAGAAAAGATTATTTACGGATTTTTCTCTAAACTAATCTGCGAGGATACGATGGAACTAGAAAACCTAGAAAAGCGTATTGGTCAAATGGAAAAGCGAGTACTTAAGAATGATCTCAAGCATTTTAATGATGAGTTATTAAGTATGCGAAAAAACCTGCTTTTATATCACAACTATTATGAGCAACTGGTCAATATTGGAGAAGAACTGATTGCGAATGAGAACGACCTGTTCGAGGAAAGTAATCTTCGCTACTTTAAGCTATTTACGGACCGTGTTGACCGCTTATCCCAGAGTGTACAGCTTTTGCGTGATTATGTAACACAGGTGAGAGAGGCCTACCAGGCACAGAATGACTATAATCTAAATAGTATCATGAAGCTATTTACGGTAGTTACCACGATTTTTCTTCCATTAACCCTAATTGTAGGTTGGTATGGTATGAACTTTAAATATATGCCAGAACTATCCTTCCGATATGGTTATTTTGGTGTGATTTTACTTAGTTTGGGTGTAGTTGTGGCTTGTATACTTTGGTTTCGACATAAAAAATTTTTCTGATGATTCTTTATAAAAAAAGGAACAACCTAAAATATTACTTTGGTTGTTCCTTTTTTAGGTGTTAGATTTGGATTATCCAATGGAGAGATAAAAGAAGTATAGTTTTCTATGGCACCTTATGAATGGAACACTTCATTACGGAAATCAGTTGTAATAAAATCAATGCTATAGTAATATATGGAAATAAAGTGTATGTGAATTAAAACTTATGAGTTTAATAAGGGGAGAATGCGATGAAAAAGATGAAAAGTATTATTATTTATGCAAGTATCATGATAGTTGTTTTATGCTATTCCTTATTTCTGTTGTCTGAATCTTCTGGGGAATCTTCTAGTCATAATATAGAAGAAATAAAAGAGCAGTTGAAGATAATAACGAAAGGGCATCGAGCATTTGGAACTAAGGACCAAGAGGAGGCATGTAGATATATAGAATCTTTGCTTATCGCAAATCACATTAATTATGAAATTCAAGG
This sequence comes from Bacillota bacterium, assembly GCA_023439125.1. Taxonomy (GTDB): domain Bacteria; phylum Bacillota; class Clostridia; order Lachnospirales; family Lachnospiraceae; genus Lachnoclostridium. The sequence continues at coordinate 47,065 of JAEXOU010000003.1, forward strand.
ATTTGACCAGCCTTATGTGGAGTTGCTTAATTCAAAGGATAACATGATTGCCCAAATAGCAGCACAATTGAATCAGAGTAGGGATTATGTATTTCATGGAAGAAATATTCTTATTCATCTAGATGCAAAAGGAACAGATGATGCAGTTTTATTTGTTTCACATTACGATTGCAAAGAGTGGGGAAATGGTGCAGGTGATAATGGACTTAGTGTTATTGCAGCATTGAATGCTGTTTTTAACGTAGAACAGGACGAACTTACGAATGACATATACCTATTATTAAGTGATGGTGAAGAATTGGGTATGATTGGTGCTACCCATTTTGTCGATGATAATGAGGACTTACTTAAGAATGTGAAGCTTGTTGTAGACTTAGAGGGTGGGATGAGCGGCAGTTATCTTCTCACGAGAACAAGCGGATTGGAACGTGGAAGCATAGGGCTAGCAAAAGAAATGGTTAGTGATTTTTCTGGTTCCTCTTTTCTAGATTCCATATTCACAATGGCAGGATATCGAACCGATATGGAGCCATTTGTAGACAAGAAAATAGTTGGTATGGATTTTCTGAGGATGGAAACGATTGAGGCCTACCATAATCGAAATGATAACTTTGGTGTGATGAAGGAATCAACAATGAAGGAATCTGCCAAAACAATTAGTGAAATGATTGTAGGATTTGGTAAAGCGGATTTAAGTAATGTAGCGAATAGAACACAAGTTAATTATTTCCCTGTAACAAAAGAAACTACAGTCGTACTTTCTTATAAAGTGGTCATTTTACTTTTTATTGTGTCACTCATTGGGTTTATTATATTTGTATATAGAGGGATAAAGGCTAAAAAATATAGTAGTAGTAAATGGCTTCCAGCTGGATTAAGTGTTATTGGAATTATAATCGCAATTGGTGTTTTGATTTTTGGAGTAACTATTTATCATGAACTAGAATATGGGAAATACATTAATTTAGCAATGAACGATGTTCAAGGTTATCAAGATTATATGGAAGCTGGAAATACGTCTTATCAACTGTTTATTATTAATATGTTGATGGCAACTATAATTACATGTATTCTTGTATGGTTTTTGTTATATAAAAAGAAAATTAGATATGAAATATATACAATTATGGTATCCTTATTTATTGTATTTGGTATGATTAGTATGGTATGGCTAAAAGGTGCATTGTATGTTGCTGCTATACCGTTATTTTGTGCTAGTATAGGATGTATTGTGGTAAATTTTCTGCCAAAGAGTAAATGGATGATTCATATCCTAATGATTTTAGGCTCTTTGATTATCGTGGGACCTATTGCTTGGATCATTTTTGTTGGTTTACATAACGTAATGACTTTTAAGGCAACGATATTTGCAGGTATATTTATAACAATCGTCATCTTATTAACATTATCTGCAATCTGTGTAAATAGTGATGAAAGTACCGTTCACTCTCTAGGAAATTAAGATGGATGATCTTCTTTACTTAATATACCTCGATACAGAATGTGCAATTTACATACAAATGGTTTGATTTTATGAAAATTCCCAAAAAGCATCTTACATAGTGAATTACGATCGAAATGATATGTACTTTTCTAGGAGTAGGAGACTTGGTACGGTATACATAGGGGATTATAGGAATTTACTATTATATAAAAAATAGGAACAACCCCAAATGCTTTGGTTGTTCCTATTTTTAGGTGCGCTAAGCCGCGTTTAGGTGAAGTTTCAGTATTTCTAATTTAATTCATGAATGTTTTGTGAGCAGTATTAATAGGAGTAACCTAGTCTGCAGCTTCTACTTCCCATTCGATTATATTACCAGAGTGTGCATTGATTTCAAAGTCGTATTCTGTGTTGTTGTATTTTATGCTTCCTTCATATACGTGTAACCCGTCTTCCTTTTCAAGATGGATTCTTACATTAGAATCTGTAGCACCTGGCACTTTTTCTAAGGCAATTTTTTTTGCTTCTTCTTTACTTATGATTTGGGTGGAAGCAGAAGGATTAGAAGAATTATGATCATCATGGTCATCGTAGTTAACATGGTCATCGTAATCATCATGATCATCGTAGTCATCATGGTCATCATTGTCAATGACGTTGTCTTCTAGGTCCACATCATAACTTAAGATCGTTCCATTCACAGCGTGAATGTCATAGTCATATTCTTTTGCTCCAACACGGAATTCTACTTCATAAACCTTGATCCCATCTTCGATATCAAGCTTGATCTTTAAGTTTGTAATATCCTCTTCTTTCACATTTGCATGCTTTAAGGCAATCTCCTTTGCATGATCTTTGTCTATATTTGTATTGCCTTTATCTACATTCGCATTCTCTTTATCTACATTTACATGCTCTTTGTCTACATTTGCATTCTCTGTCTCAATCTTTGTTGTGGCTTCACTTTGTTGATTAGAATCAGTTACATTATTTGTTTGTTGAGACTGATTGTTTTGATTTGTCGCGTTAGTTGTATTGGCACTTACTGTCATACCAAGCATTACGCTACCTACTAAAGTTGCAATCACAAGGGTACCTACAATTTTCTTTTTCATAATCTTTTCTCCTTTAATCTTTTTTTGTTGTTGTGTAACTTGTGCTTATAATATATAAAAGCAAGATGAAAGGAACATTAAAGATTTTAATTAACATAAAATTCAAAAGAAAAAGTGCTGCCAACACCGAATTCACTTTGGACCGATATACTGCCACCGTGAGCTTCTACAATCCATTTCACCATTGGAAGACCAAGACCAGAACCGTTATCTTTTTGTGAAGTACGGGATGGGTCTACTTGATAAAATCGCTTCCAAATCTTATCTAGATGATGTTTTTCTATCCCGATTCCGTTATCCATGACTGATCCAAAGATTGTTTTCTTATTTATTTTTAAAGAAACGAGTGTTTCCCCACCAACTTTACCATAGGTTATACTATTTGAAATTAAATTAATAAAAAGTCGCATCATCATTGTTTCATCTGCCTGAAAAAAGATATTGGGGGTGATATCAGTTTTGAGTGTTATATTTTTTTTCATAGCATGGTTGCGTTGCTCATCTACGATGATTTCAACTAGCTCACTCAGATTCACAGTTTCTAACTGAAGTTTTAACTGATTCTGGTCAGATCTTGCAAGGGTAAGAAGTTGAGAGATGAGATTGGACATTTTTTTTGATTGCGCTAAGATGATTTTAAATCGTTCTTGCATCTCTTCCTTATTCATATCTTCTTGCAAGGAATACTCACATTGTGATGATATGATGGAAACAGGAGTGCGTAGTTCATGGGAAACATCGGAGGTAAATTGTTTTTCGTTCTCAAATGCTTCCTCTAAGCGATCCATCATATGATCAAAAGTACGAGCTAGTTGGTGTACTTCATCATTTCCTTTACCGAGATGAATACGTTTGTTTAAATCTGTTCCTGAACTGATGTGTTTGGTCGTTTCTGTCATTCTTGAAAGAGGTAATAAAGTTTTTCGAGTGATCGAGTAACCACCAATTGCGACACATAAAACAAAAACAGGAAGTAGAATCAAGGATAGTCCTAAGAGTATACGAATTACATTATCTCCTTGTGCCTGGGAGGCAATCCCACGAATCCATAGATTTCCATAGCCTTTAACTGTATCAAAATGGTCATAGACGTACCAGATATTTTGGGTCGTAGTAAATTTGCGCACATTCTCTTTAAAAAACGGAGTGGTAGAATCAAAGTCTGGTGGGATACGGCCATAAAGTAGTGTTCCATCGGCATCATAGACAGAAAGATAGATACCTTTTGCTAAAAAACTAAAATCCTCATCAAATTCTAGAACACCATCTTCAAATTCTAGTTCCGTAGCACTTTTTGTAACGTTCTTGATTAAATGATTCTTCGCACTGGAAATGATTCTTTGATTACCAATAGAAATCAATAGAGAGAGAATAAGTAAAATCAAGATTGTCATAAATAAAGTATACCAAAGCGTAATTTTCATTTTAATAGAAAGATGTTTCATTGCACTACTCCTTTAATACATAGCCGGTACCTCGGATGGTGTGAATTAGTTTTGGTGAAAAATTATCATCAATTTTTTTTCTAAGATAACGGATGTAGACATCAATTACATTGGAGCCACCTTCATAGTCATAATTCCAAATATGCTGTTCAATCTTATCACGAGTAAGGACAATTCCTTGATTACATATCATGTACTCAAGAATGGAAAACTCTTTTGATGATAATTTGATTTCTGTTTTATCGCGATAAACAGCTCGAGCATCGATATCGACGGTAAGATTCGCCAAATGATAACAATGGTCTTGTCTACCACTCTCTCTTCTTAATAACGCACGGATACGAGCTAAAAGCTCATTGATTGCAAATGGCTTTACGAGATAGTCATCAGCACCTGCATCGAGTCCATTTACCCGATCCTCAATGCTATCTTTTGCAGTAAGTAATAATACAGGTACCTTATTCCCGTTTTTTCGTAGTGTCTTTAATACCTCAAGACCACTCTTTTTTGGCATCATAATATCTAATATAATCGCATCATATTCAGCGAATTTTATAAAGTCCAAAGCCTCTTCTCCATCAAAACAGGAGTCTAAGGTATAATGCTGTTTTATTAATGTTTTTGTAATGATGTCATTTAAGTTTACTTCATCTTCCGCCAATAGGATTCGCATAGCTACCTCCAATTAATGTTTTCCCTTAGTATTCTTCAAAATCACTACTTTGAGTAATTTTTCCTTGAATCATGCATGTAAATATTTATTTACATGCATTGGACGTAATGCTCCTGAATATTTGTTAAATTTTATCGAAATTTTTATCAATATTGTTCTTATTTTCGCAATACAAAGCTTGACAAAATAAGAAAAAACAGTCAAAATAGATAAATAAAAAAAGAAAAGAGGTAGGTACATATTATGAATACCATTGATTTAAGTAAGTACGGTATTATTGGCGTAAAAGAAATTATTCATAACCCTTCATTTGAAGAGCTATTTGTAGCAGAAACAGATCCTTCTTTGGAAGGTTTTGAAAAAGGTCAGGTAACAGAACTTGGTGCGGTAAATGTAATGACAGGTATCTATACTGGCCGTTCACCTCAAGACAAATTTATTGTTATGGATGAAACCTCTAAAGATACTGTTTGGTGGACATCAGGCGAATTCAAGAACGACAATCATCCTTGCAGCGAAAAAGCATGGAATGAATTAAAATCTATCGCTCTGAAACAGCTTTCAGATAAGAAACTTTATGTAATTGATCTATTCTGCGGTGCTAATGAAGATACAAGAATGTCAATCAGATTCATTATGGAAGTTGCTTGGCAGGCTCACTTTGTTAAGAATATGTTTATTACTCCAACTGCCGAAGAACTTGAAAACTTCGAACCTGACTTTGTATGCTATAACGCTTCAAAAGCAAAGGTAGAAAACTACAAAGAACTCGGTCTTAATTCAGAAACTGCTGTAGCATTCAATATTACATCTCGCGAACAGGTTATCTTAAACACATGGTATGGCGGTGAAATGAAAAAAGGTATGTTCTCAATGATGAACTACTACTTACCTCTTAAAGGTATAGCTTCTATGCACTGTAGCGCAAACACAGATATGAACGGTGAAAATACAGCTCTCTTCTTTGGCCTTTCAGGTACAGGTAAAACTACACTTTCAACAGATCCTAAGCGTCTTTTAATCGGTGATGATGAGCATGGTTGGGATGACAAGGGAGTTTTTAACTTTGAAGGTGGTTGTTACGCTAAAGTTATTAACCTTGACAAAGAATCAGAACCTGATATTTACAAGGCAATCAAACGTAACGCACTTTTGGAAAACGTTACAGTTAACGAAAATGGTGTTTTAGACTTTGATGACGATTCTGTTACAGAAAATACACGTGTATCATATCCTATCGATCATATTGAAAAGATTGTTCGCCCTGTATCAGCAGCTCCTGATGCTAAGGATGTAATCTTCCTTTCAGCAGATGCTTTCGGTGTACTTCCTCCTGTTTCAATTTTAACACCTGAACAGGCTCAGTACTACTTCCTATCAGGCTTTACATCAAAACTTGCAGGTACAGAGCGCGGTATAACAGAACCTACACCTACATTCTCAGCATGCTTCGGTCAGGCATTTTTGGAACTTCATCCTACAAAATATGCTGAAGAACTTGTTAAGAAAATGGAAAAGAACGGTGCTAAAGCATACCTTGTAAACACAGGATGGAACGGCACAGGTAAACGTATTTCCATCAAAGATACAAGAGGAATTATTGACGCTATTTTAGACGGTTCAATCTTAAAGGCTGAAACGAAAGAAATTCCTTATTTCAACCTTGCAGTACCTACACAATTACCTGGTGTTCACACAGGTATTTTAGACCCACGCGATACATACGAAGACGTAGCTCAGTGGGATGAAAAAGCAAAAGACCTTGCTGCACGTTTTGTTAAAAACTTCAACAAGTACACAGGCAATGATGCAGGAAAGGCTTTGATTAGCGCAGGCCCACAACTTTAATTTTCTAAATAAAACATATCAATTTTGATTTGGAATTAGTGGAGATAATCAAGAGAACATATATGTTCCAATCATAATGAATACATATAAGGGCATACCGCCGATAAAGAAGCGGTATGCCCTTAATCCATATATGTAAGAATTTTCAAATCAATTTTTACTATTTTTTAAAAGCCAAAAGAGTCTTCAAGAAAGCCACTTAGATTGACACAAATTGGATAGAATGGTTATAATATAACTATGATAATGTTATGTCATTGAGATGGTATCAACAATAAAATAAATGTTTTATCATGAGGAAGACACAGAGTGTGGATGCAAAGTCTAAAATAAGAAAGAAGGCCGAAAATGACAAGTGAACAATACAAACATGCAGCGAATTACTGGAAAACTAAGGATGCTAAAAGCGTGAAAATGAATCGAGATGATTTATTAAAACAGGTAGAAGAATACATTTATGCAAATAATACTTGTGCACTTGCTACAGGAGTAGGAGACTTTGTACGGTGTACACCAATTGAATATTCTTATTATGATGATGCATTTTGGATGTTTTCAGAAGGTGGAGAAAAGTTTATTGGCTTAGAAAAAAATAAGAATGTTTGTCTTGCAATCTTTGACAAGTATGAAGGGTTTGGTAATGTAAAGGGTATGCAGATTATGGGCATTGCATCTGTAATTGACTATTTTTCTAAGGAGTATATAAAAGCGGCAGAATATAAAAACATACCACTGGAATCCTTGAAAAGATTTGCAGAACCAATGAATCTGATTAAGGTTATCCCAAAGAGGGTTGATTTCTTAAATTCTGATTTCAAAAAGAACAATGTTGCTAGCAGGCAATGTTTGATATTTTGAAAGTTAGACGCTTATGAGAAGGAGAACAATTATGAAAGAAGGTAACATAAAGATTCCAAAGATGATTTTGTTTGATTATGGGCAGACATTAGTAAATGAAAAAAAATTTGATGGGGTACGAGGTACCGAAGCAGTTCTTCAATATGCGATAGAAAACAAACACCATAAAACTGCAAAGGATATCCAAAAAGTTGCCGATTCCATCAATGAAGAACTGGGCAGATTTGATCCTAAGAGAAGACACCTATTTCAGATCGAAGTTCCAAATTATATGTTTACTTCTTATTTGTACGAATCCCAAGGAATTAAGTTATCGTTAAGCCCAAACGAGATTGATAAGATTTTTTGGGATGCAGCAGCACCTGGAACTGCAACAGAAGGAATCACTGACTTTTTAGCGTTTCTAATGCAACAAAACATTCGAACGGGTGTGATTAGTAATATATCATATAGTGGCATGGCATTAGAAGAACGCATCAATTCAATTATACCAAACAATCAGTTCGAATTTGTGATTGCTTCTAGCGAGTATATGTTTCGTAAACCGAACAAAAAAATCTTTGAGTTAGCATTAGAAAAAGCAAAGCTTTCGAAAGAAGATGTCTGGTATATTGGAGATCAATACGAATGTGACATTGTTGGTGCAAGTAATACCGGTATTTTTCCTATCTGGTACATAGGAGCAATTGATTTACCATCGATTGAGAATCGCGATATTATGACGATTCGTAACTGGGATGAGTTAAAGAATATAATTGAGAACAAAGAATTAATTGATAATTAATGAATTGAGGTCCAAGAGATGAAAAAATTCTTTAAGCGTCATTTTTTGTTAGATCATAGTGTAATTCTTGTTTGTCTTCTTTCTTTTGGTATATTTCTAGGCTTCCTTTGGACGAAACAACGTGAGCATTCTATTCTCTATTTTACGCTGATAGGATTATGTGTCGTAGGAAGCGTTATTATAATCTTCGTACTTTTTAGGCTAGAAGAAGTTTATTTAGTAAAAGTGATAGAGTATTGCAAACAAACAGAAACTGCAATAGAAGAACTAGAAGGGGATTTTAGCAAAGTTTGCAATGTGGGTTGGAGAATAAGAGTTGGCGAGCAATGGATTTTTTTTATAGACAAGGATTCTTTTCCTAATCTTGTACTAAAAAATGATATATATGCAGTGGAATTTGCTAGAGAAAGTTCTGGACGTGGCAGTGCAAAATATGCATATTGTCATTTGAATAGTGGTGAAGCCGTAAAAATCCCATCCTCAAAGAAACATGAAGAACAATTGAAATTATTATGTGAGTTTCAGAATAGGTTTTAGGTATTAAGCTTACGCAGATGAAGGTATGCGTAAGTTGAATACTTAAAACCTATTTTTTATATATTAGGAAATCCCTCTGAATTTTCAATATATAAAAAATGTTCCGTAGCATGCGCACTTTAGTGATATAGCGTAGAAGAAATGTAGTACATCCAAATATTGCTAAAGAAATATTTGACAACTATATCACTCTGATATATGATATATATCAGAGTGATATAGTTTATCTACATAATATACGAAGTAGAAGCAATCTACATGGTATACGTGATATAAGCTGTATGGTGAAATTAGGAGGAACTATGAAGATTTTATTTATCAATGCAAATTTGTATGGGCATATTAATCCTACACTAGGATTGGTTAGGAAGCTTACCAAGAGAGGAAACCAGGTTTGTTACTATTGTTCAGAAGCATTCTCAGAACAAGTAACAAAAATGGGGGCAAGATGGGTTGGATTTAGTAGCAAGTTAGATCAATTTCTTAAAGAATACCGTCCTACGGACCGACATCCATTTTTCATGTTAATGGAAGCGATGCTTTCCTATGATGAAGTTGTGTTACCAGAAATTTTGGATATAGCAAACCAAGATCATTATGATATGATTATTTGTGATTCTTATTTTGGAGCAGGCTGTTTTCTAAAAAAGATAGTTTCAATTCCAGTTGTTTGTTCCCATTCCTCTTTTGCAATGAGTCATACACCAGTTCCAATGCGGATGCTTGTGCCAGGATTTCATCCACAATTGGATTATTGCTATCAGATATTAAAACGAATTTGCGAAAGGTATCAAATGGAAGAGGTTTCCCTAGAAGATGTTTTTACAAGCAAGGGAGATTTAAATATTGTATATACCACTTGTAAATTCAATGGAGATGAAGGGGTACAAGAACCAGAGTACATATTTGCTGGACCATCCATAGATCGGGAACAGGAAGTATACGATATGGTACTTTCGAATATAGGAGATAGAAAGCTTATCTATATTTCACTTGGAAGTTTAAATACAGATTTTGTAGATTTTTATAAGATATGTATTGCGGCATTTCGAGATACGAATTATTATGTATGTATGTCGATTGGAAATAAGTGTGATATTTCACAATTAGGTGATATTCCACCCAATTTCTTGGTAAAGAGTTTTTTGCCTCAACTTGAGATTCTAAAACATGCGGATGTCTTTCTCACACACGCAGGATTCAATAGTGTAAATGAAGCATTATGCTTTGGAGTTCCAATGTTTGCATTACCTCAGGTCAATGATCAGCATATGGTAGCAAAGCGTTTAGTATCATTGAACTTAGGGCTTTCGGAAAATATAAAGGAACTGTCTCCGGAAATATTGAAATCTAAAATAGAGTCACTCATAATGGATAAAGGTGTGAAGGAAAATTGCATGCAAATGTCTCAAGAAATGAAGGATTTCGCTCAACTTGAGCAGACAGTCTTAAAGCTTGAAAAATTTTCTGATCATTGGAAAGGTAGGAATACAAATGGCGCTAAAGAATAAATCGATGTATGCTATTTTGGGCATTTTAAGTTTATCTCCATGTAGTGGTTATGACATAAAAAAGTATAGTGATGAGGTACTCTCTGGATTTTGGAATGAAAATTTCGGTCATATTTATCCAACATTAAAAAAGATGTTGGAAGATGGGATGATTGAAATAGTATCCAAGGAAAATAAAGATAAGAGAGTCTGTTATGGAATCACCCAAAAAGGAAAACAAGAGTTTGAGACATGGCTTTTCGAAGAGACAGTACAACAACCAGTCCGTTCGGAATTTATGCTTAAATTATTATTTTCTAGCAGTCAGCCAAAGGAAAATGTAATCAAAATGTTAGAAAGCTATAAAGAGCTTCATCAAAAAAATGTGGAGAAGTACCTTGGAATGCAGCAGAAGTTAGAGAATAGCAAAGAGATATCGAAGGAGCGAGTTCCTTTTATCAAAGCAGTACTTAGAAGGGGTATTATATCCAGTGAAGCGACCATTAAGTGGTGTGATGAAACGATAGAAGAATTGTAAAAAGAAAGTGTTGTAGACACATAACTGAATGGAAATAGGGATATAACAGCTCATGTTGATTATTGTATGGATAAGGAGGATTCATGACTATAGAAGTACTGGTTGGAATAGTGATCTCTGTGATTACCATAAGTGTCTTATTATATGCTGCAGTGAGATATAAAAATAAGGTGAGAAATAAATTATATGCAAAGCAAAATTACGAATGGGACAACCCTAGAGATTTTTATCTAGATAAATCCAGAATGAAAGAACTATATGATACATATCAGTATATGGATTATAGTGAAGACTCGATTGATGATATCACATGGAATGATTTAGAGATGGATGGGCTTTTTTGCAAGATCAATCTGACGAAAACAACGATGGGAGAAGTGTATTTATATAACTCTCTTAGAAATCCATTAAAAAATCTTTCTGAGTTACAAGAAAGAGATGAATTAATTGAGCTGTTTACAAATGAGAGAAAATTGTGTAACAAAAAGAGAGCTGAATTAGAGAAAATCGGGAATCGATTACACTTTTCTATCTTTGAATACAAAGAAATTTTTGAAAATGAGAATCCCATAAATATTATACCTAGTATAGTTATTGTAGCGTTACAGATATTGTCTTTCTTTTCTTTTTTTATAAATCCATATTTCGGAATCGCATTCGTAGGATTAACACTTATACTCAATGTCTTTGTTTATTATAGATCTAGGGCGAAAATTGAGAGATATCTACCTTTTATCAATCAAATAACTTCTATGCTAGAAAGAACAAAGGCGTTGAGCATTGAATCAGGAAATCCACGTTTAGATCAATATCTTAGTCAACTTAAGTTAAGCAGAAAAATCTATAAAAAATATAGAAAACTAGCACAGTTAGTGAGTTTTAGAATTAATAATCGAACAACAGAATTAGATGCGTTTTTTGATTATATTCGATGTGTTTTTCATGTTGATCTTTTTGCATTTTACAAACTTAATAAATTTATGATAAGAGATATGGATATCATAATCAATTGCTATCACATTATTGGATATCTAGATGCAATGATCTCAATTGCGTATTTTAGGAATTATTTAAGTTTAAGTTATGCTAATTATGGTTATTGTAAGCCTCAGTTTACAGGAGAAAGCTTAACAATCAATGGCTTATATCAGCCATTATTAGATCATCCAGTAGAAAACAGTTTTCATACAAAACGTTCCATGCTGATTACTGGATCGAATGCTACTGGTAAATCAACATTTTTACGAACTGTTGCAGTGAATGCGATATTAGCACAGACAATATATACTGTATGTGCAAGATCATATCAAGCCCCTTTTTTTCATGTTATGACTTCTATGATTATTAAAGATAACATCTATAGTAATGATAGTTATTTTATGATGGAAATTAAATCGATAAAACGAATATTAGACGCAAGTAAACAGAATCGAAAGATGTTATGTTGCATTGATGAAGTCCTAAAGGGAACGAATACAGTGGAACGGATTGGGGCAGCTGCTGAGATATTAAAATCAATTAGTGAAAGTAATACAATTTGCTTAGCAGCTAGTCATGATATTGAATTAACCTCTATACTGAATCAATACTATGATAATTACCACTTTCAGGAATCAATCACGAGTGAAGGATTAGAGTGTGATTATGTGTTATATAAAGGAGAAACAAAATCAAGAAATGCCATTGATTTACTAAAACTAATGGGATATTCAGATGAAATAGTGAGAAATGCTAAGTACAAAGTTAATCACTATCTTGAATCGGGTGAATGGATTGAGATGATTTGTAGATAAAAAAATGAAGTGCGTCATATAGACACACTTCATTTTGCATTATACAATATTTTTTATTACAAGTCTATACCTTTTTTAAAATAAATGTTAGGATATGTCTAACGGGTGAATCTTTGATAAAAGGAGAAGATCATGAAGGATGAAAAGAGTACTAGTACCATCTACGGCATCAGTAGAGAGGACGAAGAAAAACAGCTGGCCGATATTCTTAGGGTAGCAGAGGATAATCTGGAATGGACGAAACAACATTATGAAGGATTAGCAGATCAGCTCAAGGACATGCTGGAAATCTATGATACGAATGATAAGGAAGGTTTAGCTTTATGGTTCAACACACAATCTCAATTCAAGGATAGTCAACGAGATTTGTCAAGATGTTTAAAAGCAAGAAAAAAGCCATATTTCGGACGTATCGATTTTGTTGACTCTCATTTACAGAAAGAGGAATCGTACTATATTGGACGAGTTGGGATTGCACAGAGTAATTCAAAGCCTCTCGTCATCGATTGGAGAGCGCCAGTTGCCTCAGTTTATTACGAAAATTCGCTTGGATTATGTACGTATGTGGTAAAGAATCAGGGGACTTATGAAATTGACTTAAAGCGAAAGAGAACTTATGAGATTGAAGGAGATAAGTTAATTGATTTCTTTGATTCGGACATTGTAGCTAATGACGACCTTTTAACGAAGTATTTAGCGAAAAGTAAGAAGGCAGTCTTAGGTGAAATCATTGGAACGATTCAGAAAGAGCAAAATGAAATTATTCGAATGTCACCGAAGACAAATTTGATTGTTCAAGGAGTTGCAGGTTCCGGTAAGACGACAGTGGCGATGCACCGAATCTCATACATTTTGTATAATTATGAGATGTTTCGTCCACAGGATTTTTATATTATCGGAAGTAATCGTATTTTATTAAAATACATTACTAGCGTATTGCCAGATCTTGATGTGTACGGAATCTCACAGATGACGATGGAAGATCTTTTTATTCGACTACTTTATGAAGATTGGGAGCCAAACGTTCAAAAGGTTCGTTCGCTTACCCAAAAGGATGAGCTTGCCTATATCAAAGGTAGCTTGCAATGGTTTCATGATTTAGAAGAGTTCTGTTCAGATTATGAGAAAAAAATCATACCGATAGAAGAAGTCCGAGTAGAAAAGAATGGACAATTGCTATTAGAGAAACAGAGAATTGAAACTTATATCAAAGAGAATTCTAAGTTATCGATGCAGGGAAAAATTAATGGCTTGAATGAGCTTTTACTTTCCAAGTTAGAAAATGAGTTGTCAGGAAGGTATGTTTCTTATTCCCAAGAAGAAAAAAAAGACCTGAAGAAATTGTGTCAGTTTCATTTTGGAAAAGATGAGTGGAAAGGCTCTATTTACGATTTATATGCTGATTTTCTTAAGGTTCAGGCAGGTAAGGGTGTGAATATTACAACAAAGGAAAATACGTATGACGTGTATGATTTGGCAGCACTTGCGTATTTATATAAGCGAATCAAAGAAATTGATGGAATTTGTGAAGCAACTCATGTGGTCATCGATGAGGCACAGGATTTTGGCATGATGGCTTATGGAGCATTAAACTATTGTTTGCGGGGTTGTACCTATACCATTATGGGAGATGTCTCACAAAATATTCATTATGGATATGGGTTAAATGACTGGGAGGAACTTAAAAAACTCATATTAACTGGAACGTATGATAGCTTTGGTTTACTGAAGAAAAGTTACCGTAATACTGTAGAAATCTCAAATTTTGCAACCGAAATATTAAAACATGGTAACTTCCCAATTTACCCTGTAGAACCAATCCTTCGACATGGTAATCAGGTCAGTGTAACAGCCTGTAAAGGGGAAGAGGACATGTTACAAAAGACAATTGATACGATTGTTAGCTGGCAAAAGGATGGGCATGAGACAATTGCAGTAATTTGTCATGATGAGAACGAGGCTGCTACGGTAACGAAACAGCTAGAAAGTAAGATAACAATAACTGACAGTAATTTAGAGACAGCAGAATTCGAGAGAGGAGTTATGGTACTTCCTGTTGAATATACGAAGGGTTTGGAATTCGATGCAGTTCTGATGTATCATCCTTCCATCGATCACTATCCTAACAAAGACCAGTATGTAAAATTGTTATATGTTGCAGCAACTCGTGCATTACATGAGTTGGCGGTTGTTCATCTAGGTGATTTAACCGAGCTAATTGCAAAACCAGTACCTGAAGAGAAAAGCATGCATTATCTTATGAGTGAGAGCATACCAAAGAGAAGACAGTATAAGAAGGTAGATTTAGAAAGTGAAGAGAAAAAACAGCGAGAGTTGGAAAAGTATTATCAGAGAACGCTAATCAATCACGCCAGTATACTAAAAGAAAAACAAGAAAAAACTGATTTAGAGGGTAAATCAGTTGTCGAGAATTTAACTCAGGATAGTACAAATGGAGAAACTAAAATTGATCAACCTGGTATTTCTAGAGATCAGATATATAAAGCAGAAAATAAGAAGATCAATTCAAGTAACAAATTAAATGAATCAGTACCAAGGAATAAAAATCTGCAAGAAAATAGTACTGGACTACAAAAGAATACAGAAGTCCCAATCAATGAATCCCCATATCAGTTTAATGATGTACCAACGAATAGCATGCTATATCCAAAAGGTCATATCCGTATTGACAGTTCCATCCGTTGGGTGAAACGAACAAAAGAATCTATGGATTTTGTTAGTAGTTATGGTGTTTTACGTCTTACACCAGTGGGCGATGCAATGGTCCGAGTACAATTTCAAAAAGGACAGACAGCAGAATTTGTTCCTGGATATTGGAACTATGAATCAGATCAGCAGGTTTCTTGGAATGCGAGAGAAAATAATTCACATTATGAGATGATAGCAGGACAAATTGTTGTCAGAATTGAGAAGAAGAGTGGTGTGATGCAATTCCTTAATAAGAGTGGAAAGCTATTGTTGTCAGAAAAAAGCTCTTTACCAAGACAGATGGAAGAAGCAAATAATTTTTCTCAGACATGGAATTACTTTGACTGGCCAAAGAATGAAAAATTATCAGCAAAAGGAATTCTTGATGATGAACTCGAAAGAATGAATCAGAAAGCACGCTTTATATCTTTTGGGAAAAAGAATCTTCGTATGCCATTGTTAGTCTCCGAATTAGGGTATGGCCTCGGAATTGCTGCTAACGGAACTGTTATGTGCTGTGATATTCCATTGTATGGACCGTATGTTTACACGGAAGGTATGAACCAAATTGATTATTATTTTATCTATGGTGGAGATTATAGTAAAACGCTTGAGTTGTATAAGAAGCTGAAGAAGTAAGTTAACAGAAGTAATAACGTAACTAAAAGCAACCAGATAAAACATGAGGTGCCCCTAAATTTGTGGTCTAACCTTTGGGGATCACCTCATGTTTTATCTGGTTGCTTTTACTATTTAGCAAGATATTTTAACGATTAAATAATATCATTAGGCCTTACAGATTAATCTTATTTTGCATAACTAAAGATTACATATTCGCTCGTTTGGGTTGAATCCCCTTTCAAAACTCTCATTTGAGCACCAAATTGAATTATATTATTATTGTCTACTTTCGTAGAGTCAAAATCATTTATCTCAAGTACAACCGATGCTGTTTCACCTTTAGCAATTTGTGTGTCCATTGTAATGTCACTAAATTCATAATCGTTAACGGTTACATAATCACATTGGAATGTAATATTATCAGAGTATTTATTCTCTACTAGTAAGGTAATATCAAGATTTCCGGAAGAATCTATCTCTTGTTTTTGATAGGTGATAACTACTGAATTATTACTATCTCTACCAAAAAGGACATCCCCCTTAGCAATAATATTAGTGTTAATAGGTTTATTATTATCAACTACAGTGACTTTACAAGTATACTTCTTTTTATTGTATGTAGCAGTAATCGTTGCAGTTCCCTCAGCCTTAGCCGTTATTAAACCCTTCTTTGAGATCGTTGCTACTTTTTTATTGCTAGTCTTCCAAGTTGACTTAGAAGCATCAATTTTTCCAAGCTTTAGTTGTAAAGTGGAGTCGGCTTCCATAGTTGCCTTCGTCTTATTGAGCTTTAACGTAGCAGCTTCCACCTTCTGTGGTGATATTAGTGAAATTGTGAAACTCAGTATGATTAGTAGTGACAGTAGTTTTTTCATGTATAACCTCCTAAATTATTGTTATGGGAAATTATAGCATTATATGGCAAAATTCGCAATCTATATTTCAATTATCCTCTGAAGATTACACCATTATTTTTTCTTCTCTTTTTCTTTCGTTGCCCCACCTTCTAAAGAGCCTGTATTATTATTGCCGTTGTTACAACCGACTTCTGTATTCTTCTTTGGGGATAAGACTGCTCCAATAATAATACCAAGAAGGAATAGAATAATACCAGATAAAACGGCTTCTCTTGTTGTGTAATCCTCATTCTTTATAATTTCGGTTAGTTTATTAAACGCTTGCTTCATGATGTTACCTCTTTCTTCGTAATGATTCATAGAATGGATTCAGGTGTAAGTCTATTAAAGTGCAAAATGGCGAAGGAAATTATAGAAAAGTACTTTTGACACCCTAATCCATAATGATGAATAATTTTTTGTCACACATGTATTATATTATTTATAATATAAAATAGAAACTTATATTTCTAATATATAGTAATATATTTTGTGAAATTATAACATAAGTTACAATTATATCGTTGGATACAATTGAAAATTTAGTAGTTCAATGGCTTTACAGCTATATTAGTAAAATGTACTACATTTTTAAATATATCCTCAAGATTACTGATTATTATGCCGAAATGTAAAAAAATGGTTGACTTTATCTAGCTACAATGGTATTATACTTGATAAATAAACACCCTTGAACGACAAAGGCGTCAGAAGTTATTTCTTCTGGCGCCTCTTTTGTTTGTTTAAGACAAGTAAATTACTTCATCTTGTTTGATAAGGAAGGGGGAACATACGAAGTTTCAAAACTACGAATAACGGTAGGGATAGAGCAAAAAACAAAAGCTTGCACAAAAACATTACATAAGAACAATACACCAAAACAAGGGAAGATGTGTATGAAGTAGGCAAAAAAATTGAATATGGAGGTGTTTCTATGAATACTACAATGATCATTGACACGATGTGGGTATTTCTTGCGGCTATCTTAGTTTTTTTCATGAATCTTGGATTTGCAGCTGTTGAAGCTGGCTTTGCAAGAGCTAAAAATACAGTAAATATTTTGTCCAAAAATTTTATTGTATTTGCAATTTCCTCTCTAGGCTTTTTACTACTTGGTTGGGGGCTGATGTTTGGCGGGGATAATCCATTCCTTGGAACACAGAATTTATTTATACTAGGTAGTTCAGATTATTCTTTTTACGATAATACATTGACACAAAACGTTCCTTTTTGGGGAAAATTCTTTTTCCAATTAGTATTCTGTGGAACTGCAGCTACGATCGTTTCTGGTGCAGTTGCAGAACGTGTAAAGTATATTTCATTTATTATCTTTTCCTTTATATTAACGCTTATCATTTATCCTATTATCGGTCACTGGGTATGGGGCGGTGGCTGGCTTGCTGATCTAGGATTTAAAGATTTCGCAGGTGATACTGTAGTACACTCGATCGGTGGTTGGGCGGCTCTTGCTGGCGCTATGATTCTTGGTCCTCGTATTGGTAAATATGGTAAAGATGGTAAGGCAAAGGCTATCCCTGGGCATAACATGTCTTTAGCAGTAATTGGTCTTTTTGTATTATGGTTAGGATGGTTCGGTTTCAATCCTGGTTCTACGATGTCCTTTCAGAATCCAAGCGATGTTATGCATATACTTATGACAACGAATACAGCAGCTATTGCTGCAATTATTACTTCTACAGCAACATCGTGGATCTTCATTGGTAAGCCGGATCTTGGTATGACGATCAATGGTTGTCTTGCTGGTCTTGTTGGTATTACGGGCAGTTGTGCATATGTAAGTGTTGGAGTATCTTTCTTAATCGGTGCAATTTCAGGTATTCTTGTTGTTTTTGCAGTACAATTCTTTGATCGTATTAAAATCGATGATCCAGTTGGAGCAACTTCAGTTCACTTATGTTGTGGTATATTTGGTACACTCTGCGTTGGTTTATTTGCAAAAGAAGGCGTTACAAGCTTATCCACAGAGAATGGTTTATTTTATGGTGGTGGAGCTAAGTTACTTGGTATACAGGTGTTAGGTATTATTGCAGTCGGTGCATTTGTATTTGTTACTTCTTCTATAGTTTGGTTACTGATTAAGAAAACGATAGGAATCCGAGTATCTAGTGAAGAAGAGATTGCTGGTCTGGATATTGGAGAACATGGAAATATGGCATATCCTGATTTCGCTCAAGTAACTGAGGTAACAGAATTAGTTAAAGGTATGAATGCAATCAAATCAGATGACAAAGTTAAAAAGACTACTACAAAAGTAGTGCCACCGAGTATTGCAGTACCAGTAGTCCATGAAGAACGCCAAGGCGCGAAGATGACATTGGTTTCAATCATTACAAATCAAACTCGGTTTACAGAACTGCATGATGCATTAGAAAAGATTGGAATTACTGGCTTAACAGTTACAAACGTATTAGGTTATGGTATGCAAAAAGGTCAACCAATCTACTTTAGAGGAACTCCGATGGAAACCAGATTGCTTCCTAAGGTGAAGATTGATGTAATCATCTGTAAGATACCATTACAAACCTTAGTTGATACTGTTCAAAATGCGCTTTATACAGGCAATATTGGTGATGGAAAAATCTTTATCTATGATGTAGAGGATGTAATAAAGATTCGTACGAAAGAACATGGATATGATGCATTGCAAGATGAAGAATAGAATAAAGGGGCTGTTACACTAGCTGAATATTGAATAAAAGAATGAAGGGTGATGAAAATATACCATCACGCTTCATTCTTTTATTCATACTGCAAGCAAACACTTTATTATCTGATTTGAGAAGGAGAAACTCCGAATTTTTTCTTGAATGCCTTACTGAAATGATAAACATCATCATAGCCTACTTTTGAGGCGATTTCCTTAATACTGCCTTGAAAACCACTTTTTAAGAGTTCCATTGCGTGATCTAGGCGAATATTAATTAAATGTCGAATTGGTGCATCACCGGTTTCAGACTTAAAGATCTTTGAAATATAAAAAGGGCTAAGATACATATTTTCTGCAATTTGGTCCAGTGATATTTTTTCATTATAATGTTCTTCAAGATAGTTTACAATTTGATCTACGATATACTTCTTATTGGTAGAATCAAAGGAATATCCAGTTGAAATCGTAACAGGGTTTGTCTGATCACGTATGATTAGAAGTATCATTTGGACCAAATAAGACTTTAGCATATAATAGCGGCCTTCCTCACATACAGAGTATTCTGCAGCAATTGCCATGCAAAGCTTAAAGAGCTTTTGACGTAAGTCTCCAGTAGTATGATAAACAGGGTTATTATCTTTTAAATACATAAAGTTCGCAGGACAATTTTTCATCTTAATATCTGTAAATCCAACAAAAAACTCTGTTGTAGGAGTAGATGGAGAGGAAAAAATGAATTGATGTTTAACCCCTGGATTAATAATCAATACATCGCCTTCTTTTACATCATAAATAATATCATCTATTTTATACTTACCAACACCGGATAGTACAAAAGCCATCTCGATATTATCATGGCTATGATATTTTTCTTTATATTTATTTCTCGTACCTTTCCAAGTAAAAAGAAAGGTAGGATCAATCTCTGTTACCTGATTATTTTCAAAATCCATTCTATGTTAACTCCTTATTCTATGTAATCATGGTGGTTTTGCTTTTTTAGCTGTTTTAGCTCATATTTATGTTCTTTTTGCACGTTAATCTTATTTTATCTTTTTTACTCTCAATTGTAAAACGTATCTTTTCACTTTTTTAAAGATTTCACAAAAACATACATCAATGTCGCAAGATTTTACATTTCATTATTTTATATTAAAACTATAATATTGATTAATGTGGGTAATAATCAGCCGCCGAAAGAAGATTACGAAGGGGAGAATATACTATGACACCAATGAAATGGTTTTTTTCATTTTTGAAAAAATACCGAAAATTTATGCTGATTGGATTGTTTCTGACCATGATTGTATCTGTATTATCAATTGTCAATCCATATGTATCAGGTGAGATTGTTGATAAAGTAATTCGTGGAGGAGACCAATCACTATTGTTACCACTACTTGGATGCTTACTTGGTACAACAATAGCAATCAGTATCATCCGATACTTATTTCAATTCTTATTTGAAACTGCGTCTCAGGGTGTTCTATATGATATGCGAGATAAAGTGTATCGTAAATTATTAGAAGAAGACTTTGCATTTTACAATAAGAAGAGAACCGGTGATTTGATGAGTCGCCAAACGGGAGATATGGATGCAATTCGACATTTTGTTGCTTATGTAATTTACATGGTATGTCAGAATGTTCTTATGTTTGTATTTGCACTCATTATGATTTTTACGGTAAATGTAAAACTTGCATTATGTATGGTAATCGTTTTACCATTCACTGCTCTAACTACAATTTTACAGTCAAAGGAAGTACATCCTGCTTTTAAGAGAACGCGTGACTGTTTTTCTTCCCTTAATGCACTTGTACAAGAGAATGTCAGTGGTAATCGAGTTGTGAAAGCTTTTGCAAAAGAGGATTATGAGATTCAAAAGTTTGAGGAGGAAAATAATAAATTCCGTTCTGCACAAGTTTCAGCTTCTAGGGTATGGATGAAATATGTTCCGATTTTTGAAGTATTATCTTACGTGCTGACGATAATTTTAATTCTATATGGCGGCTCTATGGTAATTCATGAAGAAATAACTTTAGGACAGCTTGTCGTAGTCAATGGATACTTATGGATGCTGAATGTCCCTTTACGTATGGCAGGTTGGCTTGTGAATGACATTAGTAATTTTATTACGTCAGTTGACAAAGTTTATAAAACCTATGTGGAAGAACCAACGATTAAAACACCGATGGTAGCCGCAGTTCGGGATCATATTAAGGGTGGAGTAGAATTCAAACAAGTATCTTATCGTGCGGATGATGAAGATATTGTTATGGATATCAACTTTAAGGTAGAACCAGGACAGACCGTTGGAATTATTGGTTCTACAGGTTCCGGTAAATCAACGATTATGAATTTACTTTGTCGTTTTTATGATACAACGTCCGGCGACGTTCTTGTGGACGGAGTCAATGTGAAAGATATCGATTTGTATTATCTTCGAGATAATATTGGTATGGCAATGCAGGATGTATTTCTTTTTTCAGATACAATTGAAGGGAATATAGCATATGGAAGGCCAGAAAGTACATTTGATGAGGTGAAGAAAGCTGCGATTATGGCGGATGCAGATGAATTTATCATGGCATTACCAGAGGGGTATGACACAATCGTTGGCGAGCGTGGAGTTGGACTATCTGGCGGGCAGAAGCAGAGAATTTCGCTTGCTCGTGCATTGATAAAAGACCCGTCCATCTTGATTTTGGATGATACTACTTCAGCTGTTGATATGGAGACTGAAAGTTTTATCCAAAAGCAGCTAAAAAGCATGAAAACATGCACTACATTTATTATTGCATATCGTATTTCTTCCATTAAGGATTCCGACTTAATCTTAGTTTTGGACCATGGCAGAATTGTTGAACAGGGGACTCATGAACAACTAGTAGATGCAGGCGGTTATTATGCGAGTGCTTTTCGTAATCAATATGGTGAAATCCCCAAAACAATACTACTAAAGAAAGGGGGAAAATAGCTATGGCACGTAATCGATACGATGTGGATGAAGTTTTAGAAGATAGTTTTGATACCAAACAGTTAAAACGATTGGCAGCTTACATAAAACCATATTGGGGCAAGATGGTAGGAGTTATCCTTGTTATGTTATTATCATCGGCATCGACAATGTTAGTACCAATCTTTATTAGTAAGGTCATGGATTTTTGTATACCAGATAAGGACATGAAAACAATTATTATTTATAGTGTTATAACCTTATTGATTGCATTATTTTCTGCAATTGCCCTTCGAATTAGGATAAAGACAATGAGCGTGATTGGACAGAATATTGTACATGATATTCGCTCTGATATATTTGTACATTTACAGGAACTACCTTTTTCTTATTATGATGACCGCCCACATGGAAAAATTCAGGTGAGAGTTGTAAATTATGTAAATAGCTTAAGTGATTTATTGAGTAATGGTATTGTCAATACCATTACGGATTTATGTAATTTAATTTTTATATTGTTATTTATGCTCTTTTTGGATGTGAAGTTAACGCTGATTTGTATGTGCGGTTTACCGATACTTGCAGTTGTTATTGTTTTTATCAAGAAGAGACAGCGTCGCTCATGGCAGATTCAAAGTAACAAGCAGTCTAATTTAAATGCCTATATCGCAGAGAGTATTAATGGAATACGAGTAACTCAGTCGTTTGTACGAGAAAAAGAAAATACGGGAATTTTTAATCAGCTCAGTAAAAGCTATCGTAAAGCATGGATGAAAGCAGTAATGTATAACTTTATTATGTGGCCAAGCGTTGATATTATTTCGACAGCTACCACATGTGTTATATGCATACTTGGAGTACGTTGGATTTTAAGCCCCGATGCTACCTTAACCGTTGGTGTATTGATTGCATTTACCTCATATATTAGTCGTTTTTGGGCTCCAATTAATACACTCGCTGGTTTTTATAATTCTTTATTAACTGCAATTTCTTATCTGGAGCGTATTTTTGAAACAATTGATGAAGAAGTAAACGTAAAGGATGAACCAGATGCTATTTTAATGCCTGAAGTAAAGGGAGAAGTAGAATTTAAGGATGTGACGTTTAGTTATGAAGACGGGCAGATCATTTTAAATCGAATCAACTTTAAAGTAAATCAAGGAGAAACATATGCAATTGTAGGTCCAACGGGAGCAGGAAAGACAACGATTGTGAATTTGATTAGTCGATTTTATAATGTAGATTCTGGACAGATTCTAATTGACGGAATCGACATATCAAAAGTAACTTTGAAGTCATTGCGAACTCAGATGGGTGTTATGATGCAGGACAGCTTTATCTTTAGTGGTACGATTATGGACAATATTCGTTATGGAAATATGCAGGCAACAGATGAAGATGTTGTTAATGCCGCAAAAACGGTATGTGCTCATGAGTTTATCATGGCAATGGAGGACGGATATCATACACAGGTCAATGAACGTGGAAGCAGACTTTCTGCTGGTCAACGTCAGTTAATCTCATTTGCTAGAGCTCTTCTTGCAAATCCTAAGATCTTGATTTTGGATGAAGCAACATCGAGTATTGATACAGAGACTGAAATCTTGTTGCAGAAAGGTTTAAGCAGACTACTTGTAGGAAGGACATCATTCATTATTGCGCATCGTCTCTCAACGATAAAAAATGCTGATTGCATTATGTATGTGGATCACGGTTGCATTGAAGAACAAGGAAATCATGATCAGTTAATGCAAGTAAAGGGAGAATATTATAATCTTTATATGTCACAATTTGATTTCTTGAAAGAGGCATAATTATCACAAGTATATGCTTGGTTCTTTCAAGCATGGACCAATAACGCTTATCTTCTATTAATATAAATACCAATCACAAAGATACATGAGGGCTGTTACATTATCGATTAATGTGCAGCCCTCATGTAGTTTTTAGGTAGATGTAAATTGATTTTTCACCCCATTTTATGTCATGTAAATCAAGAATGCAAGGTTATAATAAAGTTCCAATGTGGTAGATGTAACAAATTGTAGTAAAATCTTACAAAAGAGCTTGACAAATATAAAAAAAAACCGTTATAATGAATATAACAATTTAAGAACTGGCAAACTCATAGAAATATGAGGACGCAAAGTTTGAAGTCTAAGAAAACTGTTTGTTAGTTTTTATGACCGTTCAGCTGCAAAGTAATATAATACTTTGGAGCTTTTTTTATTTCATAGGAAAGTTCTTTGAACTTCCCTATGAAATAAAAAAGGCGTCCAAAGGGAAGTACGCAATGATGCACACAAGCGCGATAGGAAGATGTCGCTTACGCGACCGCGCTTGGCGCGAGTGTTTTGCAAGCAAAACACTTTCTTATTTAATCGGAAATCCTTCTGAATTTCCTATTAAATAAGAAAAGCGAAATTATGAGTATTAGGAATATGTTAAAGGAGGGTTAGCATTACAATCGAAAATGGTTGATTGGCAAACTTACAGAAATGTAAGGACGCAAAGTTTGAAGTCTACGAAAACAGTTATGCTATGTTTTTATGACCGTTCAGCTGCAAAGTGATATTTTACTTTGTAGCTTTTTTTATTGAATCGAAAAGTTAATTAAACTTCCCGATTCAACAAAATAAGCGTCCAAAAGGAAGTACGCAATGATGTACACATACGAATTTTGTGAAGGTAGAAGGTAGAAGGTAGAAGGAGGATCTTATGGAGATTGTATTTATTGTATTTATTGTTGTGGTAGCTGTTTTAGGTTTTGCTATAAAGCAAAATGCATTTGGAAAATTTGCATTCATTACTAAGATGCCTGTTGATGTTCAGGTAGTAACTCATAACGTTGAAGAAAAAAAATCGAGGAATGAGAAACAGATGACAGACAGAGCTGTCGCATTTACTAGTTCTATTAATAGTTATAGTAATTCTAATACTGGTATCATTGAGGCAGATTATGATTCAACAAGAACTAATACTACGATTCTTAACGAAGAGAACACATATAATGTTGAGTCATATATGGATGAGAAAATGATTCATGATAATAGTATAAAAGATCTAGAAAACATGAATAAAGCAGAACATAATTCACTTTTTATCCAATATGATCAGAAGAAGCAATTTGTTACTTCGATTCATGGTAAGTTTAGCAATATCGTTGTTGAGACTGCTGAAGATGCTTTACATTCTCTTTATAGTGTCAAAACTTTACTAGGATTAGAAGATCCAAGCGCTCAATTAAATCTTGAAGTGGAAAACGAAGATACATCTGGCAAGACTTTTACTTTCAAACAATATTATGAAAGTATTGAGGTTCTTGGTTATAAGGTTACAGTTTCGGTAGATCATAATGGAAAGACTTGCTCACTACAGTCATGTATCATCGATAACAAACTTATGAATAAATCAGTGCCAACAACTACACCAAGACTTTCTTCAAGTGAAATTCATCAGTTAGTTCAGGAACTGTATCCAGATGCCAACAGAATTTCTTCTTCTTTAATTATCTATTCTGAGCATTCCTACACAGAACCAGTATTAGCTTATTACTGCTACATAAGGAATAGTATGGATAGGAACATGAGAAATGTTGCTGTCCTGGATGCAAACTCTGGAAAAATTATTTATGAGGATTCCACGAGCTTTTAGTCTATAAGGATTAGGTGTCAAAAGTGCTTTGAAAGGCCTGACGTCATTTTGCACTAGAAATGTTATGAGTATGTGATAACAAAACATAATTTATCCGCAACACGCTTTCGCTTGAATGAAGTTCGTAACGGTATGTAAGGGCCTATAATTATAAATGGAGGATTGAATGAAAGGTGCAAATTTGATAAAACGTTTTTTATGTGTGATACTAATAATTATGATGGCTTTACCGTCAACAGCGGTGTATGCAGCAGATACTACAGTAAAGGATAAGACTGTTACGTATTCAAAGACAAAAAATAGCTATGAGATACAGCGTACAGTTGATCATACATCAACAGAAAAACTATCAGCAATGTTAAAGCTTACAATTGATAACCAATATATCCTATCGTATTCAACAACGGGAAAGAGTTTCACTGATGTTAATATTTCCGATATTGCTCGTGAACAGTTAGCAATTGATACAACAGCAATCATGCAATTATATGATATCAAAGTATATGATCAAATGTGTATTATTACAGGTTATTACCAAAAAGACGTCTCTGATGTCAAATCATTTTTTTGCCTTAATACAACTGATTTTAAAAGTTATTCTTTGAGTAAACTCGAAAATTTACCGATGGCAAAGTCTTCTCCTGAAGTTTTTAAAATTGGTAAAAAATATGTTTGGTTTTCATCTTATAACTGTAGTATATTTAGGGCATTTCCAAAAGAAAATCCTATGGATTTGTTAAAAAAATATGCAAGAGAAAAGGTTACTGAAACTAAGAAGCAGACAATAACCGAGTATTATGTGAAAGGTGAGTATTATGTTTCAAAAGATTTAAGTAGTTGGTCAAAGAAATATACACCAGAAATACTCGTTCTAAAACTTACTAGTAATAAAAATACAACGAATGAAACTGCTAATATAGAACCTAATTCTTATGAGATTTATATGGAAAGCAGTGGTGATCGATTAGCAATTACGCAAACTACAGAGGATCAGAAATCGAAAGAGACGTTGGAAGATAATATTATTGAAACTTCAATCTATACTACGAATGACTTTAAAAAATACAAAGAGATCGATTTAAAATCACTGGCTTATGATGCCAAATCATCTAAAGTTGATTATCTTTATCACAATTATTATGTTTTCATACCAATGGAAGGTTATATTGGTATCATAAATCGAAAAATGAAATCTATGTTTAGCCAAATTACCTTTGGGATTGATGTTTTAGATAAGAATAATAAAATTATTTATTCTGCTGCAATTGATGATAAAAAAATGGTAGAGTTGAATAATATGGTTTTTGTAAGAGCAATTGTAAAGAACAGTAAATTGGAAGGTATGTCAATACTATTTGAGCAGAAGTTTAATGAAACGAACCAGTTGTACACTATCAATAAGAAAGGAAAGAAGGTTTATAACACTTCAATCACAATGGATTCTGTTAAGACGTTTATACAGGATTACTCCAAAGGAGCTACTTTTTTATTAAAGGAAGATGACGGAACAAAATATTTGTATATGTTAACTGATGGATTTGTAAAAAGTTTTCGTTTTAAATTGCCATCACAAGACATTTTTGATATTTCCATTTGTGGCAAGTATTTAATTTTAGATAGTAAAGACAATACATATCAAGTAAGTTTAGCGACTCTTTATAAAAAGATTAAATAGATTTAAAGAATATTTCACTCCAAATTTGCCATACTGTTAGTGAGGAGTGATGAAAAATGAAAAATGAAGATATGAAAGAAAAGAATGTTGTAAAGATTGATGACTATTATCAGGTGAATACAACGAATACACTTCGAATTGATTCAGATAACAAATATAATGTAGATGACATTGATATTTGTAATTCAAGCTCTACAACTGACTGTACAGGTTTAATGTTTCGCCCACCACAGAATCAGTATGAGACAGAGTCTTATCACGATATTTACTCATTTGGACCACCTGATATCAAGCAGTGACAAGTTCATAATTAAACCTAATACCCCCATATAGAACTATCATTTCAATGATTCTATATGGGGGTTCCGTTCTTAGTGAGTTTATGATTGTTGTGGAAAATACCCAGTTTCATGTGATATACTAACGAATGAACAGTTATGATAAAAGGAGTGAAGTATGAAATTAAGAGAGATTATTCAAGTAATTGAGATGAAATATCCAACGAGTTTGGCAGAAAGTTGGGATAATGTAGGGCTTATGGTTGGTGACCCAGAAAGAGAGATTAAGAAAGTATTAGTAAGTATTGAAGCAAATGAAGCAATCATTCAGGAAGCAATTAAGGAACAAGCAGATTTGATTGTTACGCATCATCCATTTTTGTTTAAGGGAATAAAGAAAATTACGATGAATGATTATAAGGGTAGACTTATTCATAGCTTGATTCAACATAACATCGCAATATATTCCATGCATACGAATTTTGATATTGCAGCAGATGGACTGAATGATTATTTTATGGAATTAATGGGATTTTCGAATCCTGAGATTCTTGAAGTAACATCCATTGAGAAGTTGTATAAGATTGTTGTTTATGTGCCAAAGAGCCATGAAGCTGTTGTTCGAATGGCATTAGCACAAGCGGGTGCAGGAGCGATCGGCAATTATTCTGATTGTACTTTCCATATGGAAGGAACCGGTCATTTCAAACCTTTACAAGGTGCAAAGCCTTATCTTGGTACAGTAGGAGAATTAGAAACAGTAGAAGAGGTACGAATAGAAAGTACGGTTAGAGAAGCCTTCTTAGATGTATCCATACAGCAGATGTTAAAAGCACATCCATATGAAACAGTAGCCTATGATGTAATTCCACTTCATAATACTGGAGCAGCTGAGGGTATTGGTAGAATGTCAAAGCTAACAGAACAGATGAATCTCGAACAGGTTGCTATGTTAGCTAAAGAAAAACTATCGATGAAAACAATTCGTGTTGTTGGTGATTTAAAACATCCAATTCATACAGTGGCAGTTACGACAGGCAGTGGAGCTGACTATATTCGTACAGCGATAAAAAAAGGTGCTGATGTACTCATTACTGGAGATATAAAATATCATGAGGCACAAGATGCATTGGACGCAGGAATGTGTATCATTGACTGTAACCATTTTGAAAGTGAAGATATATTTAAAGATGCAATGAGACGTTTTTTAGAGACGAAACTTTCGATTCCTGTTGTAAGCAGTCAAATATGCATCAATCCATTTCGTATATTGTAAAATTAACGTTAATTGTAAATTGAGGTTAATTGTAAAATAAAACACAACCTTATTGAACTTTTACTTGACCTAAAATGTAATTTATTTATAGTTTTTTTACATTTATTAACAATTCATCAACAATCTGTGGATAACTTCCATTTTTTTACATAATGTAATGCGTAAAATGGATTGTTGATTGAATTGCCGTATATAAATTATTTGTCTAAGTAACTTTTTAACGTAACAAAGTGAAATTTAGTTGAGTTTTTTTTATAAATGTTGTATGATGTCATAAAAAATGTATATTGGCTGGCATTTATGGTTAAATGAACCAGTCGGGTTCAAGGAGGATATAATGAAAAAGGTAGTGAAGTTTGGTGGTAGTTCGTTAGCTGACGCAAAACAGTTTGAGAAGGTTGGTAAGATTATTCGTGCTGATGAGGATCGTAAATATGTAATACCATCGGCTCCAGGGAAAAGAGATTCCAAAGATACAAAAGTAACCGATATGTTGTATTCCTGTTATGCATTAGCGGAAGCTGGAAAGGATTTTACGGCTACGTTAGAACAAATTAAGAAGCGTTATGAAGAAATCATCAGTGGATTAAAATTAAAACTTTCACTCGATCACGAGTTTGAAGTAATACATAAAAATTTTGAAGAAAAAGCAGGAGAAAATTATGCAGCAAGCCGTGGTGAATACTTAAATGGTATTATTATGGCTAATTATCTTGGATATGAGTTTGTCGATCCTGCAGAATCGATTTGCTTTACAAAGGAAGGTAATTTTGATGCAGAAAAAACAGATAAATTATTATCTAAGCGTTTAGCAAAGGCAGAGAGAGCTGTAGTCCCTGGATTTTACGGAGCACTTCCGGATGGAAAGATAAAAACTTTTTCCCGCGGTGGTTCTGATATTACTGGGTCTATCGTTTCAAGAGCTGTAAAAGCAGATGTATATGAAAACTGGACTGATGTATCTGGTTTCTTAGTTGCTGACCCAAGAATTATCGATAGTCCTGCTGTAATTGAGACGATTACATACAAAGAGTTACGTGAGCTTTCTTACATGGGTGCTACCGTTCTACACGAAGATGCGATTTTCCCAGTAAGAAAAGCAGGTATTCCAATTAATATTCGAAACACCAATGCTCCTGAGGACAATGGTACATGGATTGTAGAATCTACTTGTCATCAGCCAAAATATACGATTACTGGAATTGCAGGAAAGAAGGGTTTTTGTGCAATTAATATTGAAAAAGCAATGATGAACTCTGAAATCGGTTTTGGCCGTAAAGTTCTAGAAGTATTCGAAAAGAATAACATTTCTTTTGAACACGTTCCATCTGGTATTGATACATTTACTGTATTTGTTCATCAATCAGAATTTGAATCGAAAGAACAAAAGGTACTTGCTGGTATTCATAAACTTGCAGAACCAGATTCTATCGATTTAGAAGCTGATTTAGCACTTATTGCTGTTGTAGGTCGTGGTATGAAAGCAATGAGAGGTACAGCTGCAAGAATCTTCGCAGCATTAGCTCATAGTAATATAAATATAAAGATGATTGATCAGGGCTCTAGTGAGTTAAATATTATTATTGGTGTCAAGAATGCTGATTTTGATGCTGCAATCAAAGCCATCTATGATATTTTTGTAACCTCAAGAATTTAAATAGCAGTATCGTAATCCGAAATTAGCTATTCTCTAAGTTCTTTTTTCGGAAAAGGTGAGATACTAAAGTCTCCCTCCATAAATTGCTTTGGTGTACAATGATATATCTTTTTAAAGTTACGGATGAAGGTAGAGTAATCAGGATACCCGCTTTGTACGCTTGCAGTTGTTGCGGGTATTCCCTCTCGTAGTAAATCTACTGCATATGAGAGCCTTTTCTTAGTAATATAGGAATGTAGGGAAGTTCCTGTTGTTTCTTTGAATTGATGCATGAGGTAGGAGGAACTTAAGTATAATTCCTTTGATAACTTCTCAATACTCAAATCTCCAGAGAGGTTTTGCTGGATATAATCAATCATCTGATCTACTGTTTGGTTCGATTGTACGAAGCTTGTCAGGTCGTTTTGTAAATTCGCAATGGAAAGACGGTTCAGGGTCACCATGGCTTGTAAAAAAAGTGTATAAGAGTAAAGTTCAGAACCATAATCTTTTGCTACGATCGAGGTTTTCAGTTCATTGAGTAGATTAAAAAAATCTTGCCTTTGCTTGGAATTCGTACGTAACAGATTCGTTCTTTTCTCCATTGTAGTAAGAAAACATTGATTTAGGTTATAAGGAAGTAACGACGGTTGCTCTAAAAATTCACGATTCACCCATAAAATCATGCGCTCATATTGCTTTCCAGGCTGGATAATCGAACGATGAATTTCGTGATGGTGAATTAAAAGAATATCCCATGGCTTTAATTGATAAGTTTTTCCTTCTACCATATATGTGACATCACCTGAAATAAACAAAATAACTTTTGAGAATTCATGATAATGGTAATCGATAGTTTGTGCATTCGAATCTTTTAGGTGAAATAGGCGAAAATTATCATTGAGATATCCACGCTTTTCAATGGTATTGTTGTCCATAGCAACCTCCTACTTATAAATTTTACTAATTGTATTATATATGAATTATAATGTCAATTTCGAAATAGCAGAAAATGCAATATATCAAGCATTTTCTGCTATTTCTATTTCAAAAGGTGTTGTATATGATAATAGTAGATAGTGGTTATCGATTATGATCTAGAAGGAAGGGGAATCCGTATGGAATATATCTTTGAAAAATATAGAGTGAATGGTAAGGATTACTTAGTATATGATATCAAACGTCACCAATATGAATTAACCTCAGAAAAAATTAGACGTATATGTCACCATCACTTTGGAGTTGGAGTAAGCGGCTTGATTATGGGATATTGCGATACCCTAACTTCTAGTTATGTAAAGTCATATGACATTAATGGAAATCTAGAAGAACAAAACTATACAGCAATCTGTGCTTTCGTACAATATCTAAAAGACAATGACTTATTCAGTTCGAAGGAAATGACAATTCATACGATTTCTGAAGCAATCACAGTTAGTCTTCGTTCAATCAATCAAGAGGAGGAAAAGAAAGGTATTACACAGATTACGATGTCAATCCAAAATACTGATTTAAAAGCAGCAGCAGGAGCAGAAAATGTAGTATTTACACCTTCTACGATTTCATTTTTATCGAGCCAGGTTAGAGAAACCGGAAAAATAATTACAGCTGAACACTTTATTCAATCATTATAACAGAATTTTCTATGAGAGTGGAAAAATCGCCATACGAGAAAAAAACAATTGATTTTGTAGAATTAGTTGCACTTATCGGGATATTGAGATAAAATGGTAGTAATTCTGTGAATAGATGAATGATAAAAAGAGAGGTAACGTATGGGGATTTTTAATTCAGACAAGAAAAAACAAGAAAAAAAAGAAAATAAAGAAAATATGGAAACAATAGAGCAGGCAATCGAAACCGTTAAATCGCAAGAGCAAGAAGATACGGATAATGCGATTCAGAAACAAGAAAATAAAGATGAAAAAGTGCAAAATGAGAGTGATTTTGTTTGCTATATAAAAGATATGTTTGATGTAAAGGATGGCGGCTCTCTCATAATTGGGCAAGTACTTCTTGGTCAAGTTAAGGAGAATGACAAGGTTCTTTACGTAACTCAGAAAGCTAGGGTTTTGGGTGGTTGTACGGTTGCTTCCATCGATCAAGGCAAGAATCGAGTGTCATTAGCATATGCTACAGGAAATTCGGAATATGGTTGTCACTATGGCTTTTACTTACCTGAATTATCCAAAGAAGAAATTGTGAAGGGTAATCTGTTAGTAAGTAGTTCAATGCTTGAGGGTGATAGAATTGAACAGTTAAATGTTGAAGAGTTGGTAAAAAAAGCTGTACCAGTTCAAACTTCTAAGTTATCTCCAAAGCGTAAGGGAGAAATTGGTCCGATTATCTTAAAAAAAGAAATAGAAAAAGATATGTTAACGGATTTAACCATTCAAGAAGTGTTATTCTTAATTTGTTCTTTACGAGCTTATCATGAAAAATCTCCAATGGAGAATTTTGAGTCAAATGAAAAGGTTTTATACGAAACAATTATTGATAAAATCAAAACATCAGAAAAGTTTTATGTAACCATTGATAAAACAACAGGTTTTCCTTTTATTAACACAGGTTTCGTAGATCTTTATTCAACGGAACAGTTTGCAAATGAAGCAGTTGATTTTTATGCACAGAGATATCGGAAGCTTGAAGTAAGAGAGATTAGTCATTGTATGCTACCAAATAAAATGAATTTCTTCATTTATCTCTATATTATTGGTGCAGAAAAGTTAATTGTGGATAATGGTCAATATCGATGTGAAGTAAACCGTTTTGATATTTTACCTCCACCTGACTATTCCAATACACCGAATATATCTGTTCCGATTTTTAATCCATCCTTGCGTTTTTCTATGATTGATTTCTTTAGTGAATTGCGTTGGAGTGTTAATTATTCTGAACGCCCTCAGGTATTAAAGAAAAAAGAAGATATTATGATTGAAGAGATCTGTAAAGCAAAATATCTACTACCTATGAAGTATGAAGGAAAAGCAAAACAAGATGGAGACAAGCTTGTATTTCAACAAGATACTCAATTGTTATTTGCAAAAATTACGAATGAAGAGGATGAAACATATATTCCAGCATTTACGGATTGGTTAGAATTCGAAAAAGCTTATGATAAAAATGAGTGGCATGGTGTTATTATGTCAATCTTGGATGCAATTGAAATTGGTAATGGAGATGGTGTTGTAATCAATCCATACGGCGAGAGTTTACTTCTAAATGATAATAATATGAAGCAAGTAAAAGAAGAGTGCGAACGCTTAAATATTACGAAACGTTCATAAACTTTTTCATCATTAGCATTGAATGAAAAAATAACATTAGAATATACTATGATAATAAGTTAGGTAAAAAAATCATAGGAGATTGAATTATGGCTGATGATGATACAATAAAATTACTAAAAGAATGTAATGCAGGTGTTAAGATGGCTGTCACATCAATTGACGAAGTATTTGATGCAGTGAAAGATGATAAATTAAGGGACATGCTATCAAAAAATAAAGAAGAACATGAGACTTTGGGTGATCAAACACATGTTTTACTAGAAAAATATAATGATTCAGAAAAAGATCCAAATCCAATTGCTAAGGCAATGTCTTGGATGAAGATTAATATGAAATTAATGAAGGATTCCTCAGATCACGAGGTTGCAGATGTGATTACAGACGGGTGCAATATGGGAACAAAAACATTGCATAAATATTTAAACCAATATAAGGCTGCGAGTGATGAGGCAAAGGATATTACGAAGAAGTTAATTGATCTCGAGGAGACTCTGATCAAAGATCTTCGACCATATTTATAGTATGAATTCATGAAATAAATTAGTCTATTTTTTCCTATATAGGACAATTCAATTAATGTTCTATATAGGTTTTTTTATATAGGAGGAAATTCCTCTGAATTTCCTCCTATATAAAAAAAGCTCCGCAGGATGCACACAAGCGCGATAGGAAGATGTCGCTTACGCGACCGCGCTTGGCGCGAGTATTTTGCATGCAAAACACTTTTTTCTTATTTAAGAAAGGATAGTATTTTTCCTTTAAGTGTAGTAGAATAACGATGATGTTATATCCATAAAATAAAGGAAAGAATTAGTATATGAGAAATATTTGGAGGAAAAATGATAGATAAGATTAAATTCATGGAAACACTTCGCTCAGTTGCAGAAGTAGCGCAGGTTGCAGAAAAACCGTTAACAAGAGAAGAGATTATTTCTTATTTTGATGATATAGAACTGACAGATGAACAATTAACGATGGTGTTTCAGTATTTGCAAAACTCTACATTACCCGACGAAGGCAATGACCAACAGGAACATCCTACGAAAATGGCGAACCCGAAGGAAAATGATGAGTTTGAACAGTCAGTAGCTAATTCAAAGTTCTTATCGATGTATTTGGAAGACATCGATGGTCTAGCAACTTTAACTAAAAGTGAAGCTCAAGCTTTGTATGTTCGACTAATTGATGGTGATGCTTCTGTTATCTCAAAAATATCCGATGACTGGTTGTTACGTGTAGTTGATTTGGCAAAAACATATTCTGCACATAAAGTAAACTACGAAGATCTGATTCAGGAAGGTAATATTGGGCTGATTAGTGGAATCAATCAACTACTTGGAATTAAGAAGATGATTGATGTCGAGGAGTATTTAAAAGAATCAATACAAAAAGCAATGGAAGATTATATTGATGAGATTAGCTCAACCGATGATTGGGAAGCTACATTTATAGCAAAAACTACGTTGATTAATGAAGCTAGAAAGCATCTGGCAGAAGAAAATGTTGCAATTCCATCGAACAAGGAATTGGCAGACTACACAAAGCTCCCAGAACAAGAGATTGAGGATATTATGCGTTTGTTAAAGGATAATGATTAGGGAAGAAAATCGTAACATGGCCAAGGCGTCCTATCGGAAGATAGAACGCCTTGTTTAGTAACTACAGATATATGAATGTCATGATGTCGGGGGCAAAAGTACTTAAGATAGAAATCAGACGTCATTTTTCACAAAGAAAAGTTAGAAGTATG
The DNA here is from genome assembly GCA_023439125.1 of Bacillota bacterium. Taxonomy (GTDB): domain Bacteria; phylum Bacillota; class Clostridia; order Lachnospirales; family Lachnospiraceae; genus Lachnoclostridium. Next base: position 82,999 of record JAEXOU010000003.1, read on the forward strand.
GGATGACAAACATAATTTATACGCAACACGCTTTCGCTTGAATGTAGTTTGTAACGGTACGTAAGGGCCAGTTAGATATGGCAGTTTGTCAGTTATAGATATCTTTTCTTTTAATTAAATAGTAAATGATAAATAAGATAGATGTTACAACCCAAGTTAACGGATAACTTGTGAGTACAGTTTTAATTCCTGGCCAGATTGGTGTTGCAGTATAAATCCAAAAAATACGTAAAGCACATATCCCACCACAGGTCATAAGCATTGGTATGATTGAAATACCACATCCACGCAGTGTTGATACAAGTACTTCGATTGTAACATAGGTAATAAATGTTGGGATTATAAATTCGCTGATAATTATTCCATCTCTTATTACTGCAGGATCATTAGAGAAGAGTTGTAAAAGGATTGGCGCTGCATAATAAAGCGTAAAACTTATAACGATCGATATCCCATAAGCTAAATATAATCCTATTTTGACAGTTCGTTTCATACGATCCATCTTATGAGCCCCATAGTTTTGTCCGACAACAGTAGCAATACTGATTCCTAGGGCGCTAATAATCATCCAAAAAATACTATCAATCTTACCATAGGCTGTCCACGCTGCAATCATATCTGTACCGAAGTCATTAACAAATCTTTGGATAATGACGTTTGAGATGGCATACATACAAGATTGGATTCCAGCAGGAAGACCAAGATAAAAAATACGTTTTAGTACATAGCTGTGAAATCGAACTTCTGGTATCTTAAGTTGATAGCTATTGTTCGTTTTGACAAGAGCACGTAAGACTAAAATGGCACTTAAAAACTGGGATAGGATAGTTGCAACTCCGACACCGACGATATCTAGATGGAATACACAAACAAAAAGTAAGTCTAATACAATATTAGTTAAAGTACATATAATTAAATAGTAAAGTGGGCGCTTGGAATCACCGATTGCTCGCAAGATCGCTGAACCCATATTATATAATAAATTTGGAATGATTCCCAAAAAATAAATTCGAATATAAGTTGTAGAATAAACTAAAATATCATCTGGAGTATTCATTGCCTTCATAATCATTGGCGTAAATCCAATTCCAATAATCATCAATATAAATCCGCCTACAACAGCAAGTGCTATTGCAGTATGTACCGCATGACTTGTTTCATTTTCTTTTTTCCCCCCATAAAATTGAGCAATCACAACACTAGCTCCAGAGGATAGTCCTGTAAAAAATCCAACAAGAAGGTTAATTAAGGTCCCAGTAGTACCGCCGACTGCACCAAGTGCCTCTTTACTTACAAATTTGCCAACGATGACAGCATCGGCTGTATTGTATAGCTGTTGAAAAAAAGTTCCGAACAAAATTGGAAAGAAAAAGAGCATGAGTGCTTTCATTATACTTCCTTCCGTAATTCGGTTCATTCGGTTATCATTTGTCTTCATGTACGTTATCCTCCTATGTGACGACGATTTGAATATGTATGATGCAGAATCCTATTGTAGCACTAACCTTATTAACTTACAATGAACATTATATCTACGATTGTGTAATTACTATTTTATTTTTTTGCTATTTTTCACAAAAAGTTCACAAATCAATTAGCACTCATCTCTTGACAGTGCTAACAATATGTGTTATAGTACAGATATAACAAGAGGAACAAAGATAGAGCTCATAAATTAAAATGAGGAGGTTGATCGTATGCTACTACAAAGGAAACAATATCCGATGAAGTGTGATATCCAGGAGAAAAAAGACAGATATCTTCTTGATATTAATTTACCAGGATTTCAAAAAGAGAATCTGAAAGCTTATGTTGAAAATGGATATCTTATTGTATCTGCAGCACAGGACGAAGAAACCAAAGAGAATCAAAAGAAATATGTACGTTGCGAACGCTACCATGGTGAACTGACAAGAAGTTTCTACATTGGCGAAGATATTAATCAGGAAGACATTAAAGCAACGTATCAACATGGTGTTTTAAAATTAGTTTTGCCAAAGAAAGAGGAAAAGGCAGCAAGAGAGAAGGAAGTAATACAGATTGCTTAGCATTAGAGCTGGTATCTAGTATATGATTAGTTAAAATCTATGTAATTGTGGAGGATTTTCTTAATTGTTTTAATTCTAAAAGGAGGAATGACCTATGTATTTACCAAGTATATTTGAAGACAATTTTATAGATAGCTTTTTTGATCGTATGTTTCCATTACCAATGGAATTCGGTAAGAGAATGACAACAAACATGAACACTGATGTTAAGGATTTGGGGAATAACTATGAGATGGATATTGAACTACCTGGTTATGCAAAGGAAGATATCCATGCTGAATTAAACAAAGGTTATTTAACAATTACTGCAAAAAAGAGTGAATCAAACGATAGTAAGGATGAAAAGGGTAGATTTATACGTCAAGAACGTTATGAAGGTCAATGCCAGAGAAGCTTTTATGTTGGCGAGTATCTAACCGAAACCGACATTCAGGCTGCTTTTGAGAATGGTATCCTTAAGTTAGTGTTCCCAAAGGAAAAAGAGCAAAATAAGATTGAGCAAAATCGCTATATTCCAATTGAGTAATAGAACACAGAGGACAGGGGCTGTCGCGCTAAGGGCAGTATGAATAAAGAATGAAGGGCGATGGTATATTTTCTTCGGCGCGCTACGCTCACAAGCCCCACAAAGTGCGTGTGGGGACTTGTAAGGCACTCCGAAAAATACCAT
>JAEXOU010000021.1 GCA_023439125.1 Bacillota bacterium
ATATGCCGACGTGGCTCAATTGGCAGAGCAGCTGACTTGTAATCAGCAGGTTATCGGTTCGAGTCCGATCGTCGGCTTTGGAATTTGGATGGGTTCCCGAGTGGCCAAAGGGGGCAGACTGTAAATCTGTTAGCGACGCTTTCGAAGGTTCGAATCCTTCTCCATCCACTGATCGTTATAACTAATAAGTTTAGATTATAACAATCAAAAAAATTAATATCGCGGGGTGGAGCAGTCTGGAAGCTCGTCGGGCTCATAACCCGAAGGTCATAGGTTCAAATCCTATCCCCGCAATTTGTTACTCAATTAAATATGGAGAAACAAAACTATGCCCAGATAGCTCAGTCGGTAGAGCAGAGGACTGAAAATCCTCGTGTCACTGGTTCGATTCCGGTTCTGGGCATTTGCTTTGTGAAAATTCAAGTAATGATAATTTCATAAGCATGGGATATTAGCTCAGTCGGTAGAGCACTTGACTTTTAATCAAGGTGTCCCGGGTTCGAGTCCCGGATGTCTCATTAAGATAAAGAGTGGAAGTACCTAGAAATAGGAACTCCCACTCTTTTACGTTATACGAAACAATTATGGAATTAATATAATTTAAGATTAAGCATATTAAAATAAATACCAAATTGTTTTATAAATGTTTCACATGAGAGAATTCCTTTAAGGTCTTAATTAGATCATCATACATAGCACACGCGCTTGGTTTAGGCCCAGCTCCTTGGCCATAAAATGCACGTTCACGACTTTCACTAGTGTTAATAATAATGATATTATTATTCTCTTTTACCGTTGCTAATAAAGTATTCTTTTGAATTTCTCTTGGACCAATAAACAAACTGATACCTTTTTCTGTCTGTTCTATATAGAAAATTGGCTTAATTAAATTGTTATTTTGTTTTGCTTTCATGATAAAACTATTTGTAATTGTATTTATTGATATAGGTATGAACTGATCTGATTTTATCCATTGATTCATTCCAAAACCCACCATGATAATCGATTTGTATAAAGCATCATAACCATCGACATCTTCTTGAGGATTGTTTTCAGCATATCCTTTCTCAATTGCCTTCTGAAGAGCACTGATGTAATCAAGATTATGTTCATTCATTTCATTTAAGATGTAATTCGAAGTGCCATTGCAAATTCCATATATCTTTTTAATGTCTTCACATTTACCCATAGTTTCAAATACAGAACTAATAGGTATCGAACCACCTACAGTAGCATCATAGTGAAAGATAGTTTGATGTTCTTTCACTGCAGCAACAATTTCTTCTCCGTAAATTGCGAGACACTTTTTACTCGACATAATGATAGCCTTTTTTTCTTGTATCGCCGATAATAATAACTCATGAGTGAGCTCCACTCCATTACCACCAAGACATTCAATCACAATATCAGCATTCTCTATTGCATCATATGGATCGGTCGTTAAGCATAATTTCGATACATCAATAGGACGGTTTTTCGTAATATCTCTTACAAATATTTTATCAATAATAATATTAACATCATATAATTTAGATATGGTTGAAGTGTTTTTAGTGATATAGTCCATTAGTTTTGCACCTATCGTTCCCAATCCTAAAAAGGAGATCTTTAATGTAATCATGCTTCTCACCTACTCATTCTTGTTTGTTTTTTTGTAATATTATGGTATCGTAAAGATGTTGATTAGTAAAATTCATAGATTTGATAGTATGATTCAATATTTTTGAAGTATGAATGTAATACAAGGAGTGAGAGGTATTATTATGGAAATAAGAAATTTAATTACATTTCAAAAGATTTATGAGAACAAGAGTTTTTCAAAGGCAGCAATCGAGCTTGGGTACTCACAATCAACAGTAACGATGCAAATGAAACAACTAGAAGGAGAGTTAAATGTTAGACTGTTCGATCGAATAGGAAAAAACGTGAGCGTTACAAGTGAAGGGGAACGTTTCTTAAAGTATGCAAATGAGATTATAGCTTGTTCCAAGAATGCAATTGCAGATCTTAATACGGAATCCAAGCCAAGAGGAGAATTAAGAATTGGAATTTTGGAATCGGTATGTACGGCATTTCTACCTCAGATACTACATCAATATCATATCACTTATCCAGAAGTTTCTACAGTCATTCAAATTGGTACATTTGATGAACTGACAACAATGTTAAATGCGAATAAGGTTGATCTTTTATGGACCTTTGATCAACCATTACAGTTTATTGAGTGGCAAAAGGCATTTTATTATGAAAGTTCAATATCAGTCATATGCTCACCAAAGAATAGGTTAAGTAAAATAAGGAGATTATCTATCTACGATATTAAGGATGAAACATTTATATTTACAGAGAAGAACTGTAGTTATCGAAAGGTATTCGAAGAATATCTAACTGCAACTGGAATTCAACCAAATATATTCTTAGAGATCGGAAATACTGAGATAATAAAAAAATTTGTTCAAGCAGATTTAGGAATTGCAGTATTACCTCATTTTACTGTATTAGAGGAGGTGGCGACAAACAAGATAAACATATTACATATAGAGGATTATAAGCAACATATGCAAGGACAGCTGTTTTACCATAAGAATAAATGGCTGTCACCAGCTCTTTTACAGTTCATTCAATTAGTACAGGAGTATAAATTTGATTAAGAAGTAATGTATTTTAACTTGTCGGACGAGGCTTCTTCTTTCCAGTAAAGTTGTTTGTAACCACCTTCAAAATACACACGGAGTTTGCTTGGTTCATATTAAATTCAATTTCTTGATTCGCTTGATGCCTCATTAATAAAGAAAGTGCTTTACATTTTTCATCGGAATTTTCAACAAATTCAACATTACCAAATCCAAGGATGCTAGAATAGTAGTATCCAGAATTGCATGGTGTTTTAGATGCAAAGATAGGTTCTCCTTCTAAACACATTTCGAAACATATAGTGTTATTTTTATGTAAGATGTTAATTTTACGACCTTCCTTTGCACAATGAAAATACAGAGTAAGTGTGTGGTCTTCTAATTCATAACAATAACTAAGAGGGATCACATATGGATATCCATCATCTATCATAGCAAGATGACATGTTTTACAAGTAGATAGAATCTCTTGTAATTGGTTTGTATCAGTTAATTCACGATCAGCTCTTCTCATGATTTCAGCCTCCCAAAATATAATAACTCCTGTTTCTAATCAATAAATTTTTTTTGTATGAAACAGGAGTTTTTTTGATTATTCGCTTACTTAAATATCTGCTAACACTAGATTGAACAAGGATCTGTTCTATGTAGCTATAAGTTTAATCCCTTATTCTCTTCACAACCTAGCATAATGTTAAGGCACTGGATAGCTGCACCGGAAGCACCTTTACCTAGATTATCGAAACGGGATGATAATAAAATACGATCTTTATTACCTGTTACATAGATTTGAAGTCCATCCCATCCAGAGCATCCATTACCACTTAAGAAGCCACGGTCTTCTGATTCACAACCAAAGGGCATAACTTTTATAAACTGTTGATTTTCATAGTAAGTTTCAAAGAAATTGTGGATAAGTTCAGGTGTTTGACAGCCACATAATAATTCATTATATAGTGGAAGAGAAACAACCATACCACTATAATAATCTGCAACAATTGGAGAGAAAAGTGGTTCTTTTGCCAATCCTGTAATTCGTTTCATTTCTTTTAAATGTTTATGTACCTGACTGAGTGCATATTCTCGAGGTGCACCATATTCAATCGAACGATTTTTATCTTCATATTCAGCAATCATATTCTTACCACCGCCACTGTAACCGGTAATGGAGAAAGCAGCTACGGGATAGTCTTTTGGTAAGATTCCACCTGAAATTAAAGGATAAACAAGTGAAATTAGACCAGTAGCATGACATCCAGGTACAGCAATACGTTTTCCGGTTCGAATGGATTCTCTATGTTTAGCTGATAATTCTGGGAAGCCATAGCTCCAACCATCTTCAGTTCGGTGTGCAGTAGAAGAATCAATGATTTTTACATTATCATTTTCAATCAATGAAACCGCTTCCTTAGCTGCGGCATCTGGTAAACAAAGAAAAGTGATATCGGATGAATTAATTAATTTTCTTCTTTCTTGTGTATCTTTTCTCAACTCTGGCGCAATTGTTAAAAGCTCAATATCATCACGTTTTTGAAAACGCTCATGAATTCTAAGCCCTGTTGTTCCCTCGCTACCATCAATAAATATTCTAGTTTTCATTTCAACCTCCTGTGTATAAATTTACAATAAGATGATTAATTATGTAATCATTATAACTTTATTCTCTCATATGTCAATAATAAATATATGAGTATTATTTGAGAAGATATTATGCATAGGAACGAATTGACGGATATTAAGTAATCAATGGGTAGTATAATCGATTGGAATAAAAGTTGATTGAACCAGATACAATTGAATGAGAAATAGTTTTATGTTATACTATCAAGGCAATAGAATGATGATATGTGTCACCTCCTACGTCTTAGGTTATGTGTTACAGTTTTTTATACTTAAGTCATAGAAGGTGATTTTTATATATTACGAAATTCCTCTGAATTTCCTAATATATAAAAGCTGCGCAGGATGCACACTACGCTACGGCGCGGAACAAAAGCTGTGCTTGTAAAAGTTACTCGTGAGAGGCTGCGAAGCACACTTTTGATCTATTATAAGTCTTTTGAACTTCTTTGACTTAATAAAGAATTTACTATAACAAAGAGGAGGATGTCGCATATGCGACAGATTAAATAATGGAATATCTACACAGTGAAGCAGCTAGATGCCTAAAATGCAAAAATCCAAAATGCCAAAAGGGTTGCCCAATTGAAACTTTTATTCCTGAGGTAATTCGATTATTTGAGGAGAATAAAATACATGAGGCAGGAAAGCTTTTATTTGATAATAATCCGCTTTCTGCAATTACTGCAATTGTTTGTCCTCATGAGGATCAGTGTAAAGGGAATTGCATACGTGGGATAAAAGGAGAACCGATTGATTTCCCAAAGATAGAAAGATATGTATCTGAAAAGTATTTAGAAGAATTAACGATAGAGAGAGAACCAGACAATCATAAAAATATTGCTATTGTAGGTTCTGGACCAGCAGGAATAACCGCAGCAATTCTATTGGCACAGAAGGGATACCGTGTCACAATATTTGAGTTAAGAGACCGGATTGGGGGTGTTCTTACTTATGGAATTCCAGAATTCCGTCTGCCAAGACGTATTGTTGAACATCTCGAAGCGAAATTAGTACAGCTTGGAGTGCGAATAAAACCAAACACGTTAGTTGGTCCAGTGATTACATTGGATAAGCTTCTTACAGATGGCTATAGTGCAATTTTTATTGGTACAGGTGTATGGAGTCCAAAGACTCTTAACATTAAAGGTGAAACATTAGGACATTCCTTTTATGCGATTGATTATCTTAAAAATCCTAGTGTTTACAATTTAGGAAAACGAGTTTGTGTTATTGGTGCAGGTAATGTAGCAATGGATGCCGCTAGAACAGCAAAGTATTATGGATCAGAAGAGGTTATCGTTTGTTATCGACGTGACTATGAAGACATGACGGCTACAAAGCATGAGATTAAGGAAGCCCAGGAAGAGGGTGTGCAATTTGATTTATATAAGAGTCCAATTGAAATTGTTGAAGAAGGTGTAGTATTTATCTCAACGAGGAAGATTACAAAAGAGGACGGTAGTATATCACTTGAAACCATTCCAGATACTGAGGAATTATTTCCATGTGACAATGTAATTATTGCTGTTAGTCAAATACCACAAAGACATATTGTAACAACAAGTCCTGAGTTAGAAACGAAGTATGGTTTATTAGTTACTGATTCTAATGGTCATACTACAAAAAAAGGAGTATTTGCTTGTGGAGATGTAGTTAGTGGTGCGAAAACAGTTATTGAAGCAGTTGTTGCAGCGAAGGCAGTAGCAAAAAGCATTGATGACTATTGTAAATCGTTATAAATAGGAAACATAATGTTCATTTAAGTAGACTATAAAAAAGATAAAACTAAGAATACAAAAACTATGGCACACGATTGTCATAGTTTTTGTGCTATAATAAAGGAAGATAAATTACAAAGTATTGTTATAAAGGTTAAATGAGTGCGATAAAAGAGTTACATATAATAAAGTAAATAATGGAGATGATAGTATGGAAGAAAAAGTGGAACAGTTATCTAGAATAATCAAAGAAACGAATAATATCGTATTTTTTGGAGGCGCTGGTGTATCTACTGCGTCAAACATTCCAGATTTCAGAAGCTCGACGGGCCTTTATAGTAAAAAACTAAATCGTAATTTTACACCAGAGCAAGCAGTTTCCCATACCTTCTTTCTACGATATCCGGAAGAGTTCTTTGATTTTTATAAACGGAATTTAGTTTATCCAGAGGCAAAACCGAATGACTGCCATATTGCATTGGCTAAGTTAGAAGAGATGGGTAAACTAAAGGCAATTGTAACACAGAATATTGATGGTTTACACCAAGCAGCAGGAAGCAAGAAAGTATATGAACTTCATGGATCAGTACATCGCAATTATTGTATGAAATGCCATGCATTTTATGATGCAGATTTTATTCTTCAATCAGAAGAAGTTCCAAAATGTATAACATGTGGTGGTGTAATAAAACCAGATGTAGTTTTATATGAAGAAGGTTTAGACCAGGAGGTGATAACTGGGGCTATCAATGTAATTGCTAATGCTGACACATTAATAATAGGAGGAACATCTTTAATAGTTTATCCAGCAGCAGGGCTTATTGATTATTTTAAAGGAAAACATCTAGTGCTTATTAATAAAAGTACGACTTCAGCAGATTCAAAAGCAGAATTAGTAATCAACGATGATATTGCAAAGGTTATGAAAGAAGCAATAAAATAGCAATTTTTATGAGTTAAATTTGCTTTTTTTGTATTGAGATATTAATCGTATCATGTTAATATGAGTATGATTATGCGTGACAGGTATTTATTGTAAGAAAGAGCGCATTGAAATATGAATGAATTGTAGGAGGAAAACAGATGAGTAACATTGAGAATATGTCGGTTAACGCCATTCGTGTTTTAGCAGCAGATTCCGTACAGAAGGCAAATTCAGGACACCCAGGACTTCCATTAGGATGTGCAGGCATTGCATATGAATTATGGGCTAAGCATATGAAACATAATCCTGCTAATCCAGATTGGGCAAATAGGGATCGTTTTATTCTTTCAGGAGGACATGGTTCAACTTTATTATACTCCTTATTACATTTATTTGGTTATGGTTTAACAAAGGAAGATCTGATGCAATTCCGTCAGTTAGATTCCTTAACACCAGGTCATCCAGAATATCGTCATACAAAAGGTGTAGAAGCTACCACAGGTCCTTTAGGTGCAGGTATGGCAATGGCAGTTGGTATGGCAATGGCAGAGGAACATCTTGCTGCAAAATTCAATAAAGAAAACTTTCCAGTAGTAGACCACTATACTTATGTACTTGGTGGTGATGGCTGTATGATGGAAGGTATCTCTTATGAGGCATTTTCTTTAGCTGGTACATTAGCTCTTAATAAACTAATCGTTTTCTATGATTCAAACAAGATTTCAATTGAGGGAAGTACAGATATCGCATTCACAGAGGATGTTGTAAAGCGATTTGAAGCATTCCACTTCCAGACAATTGTAGTGGAAGATGGTAATAATCTAGAAGAGATTGGTAGAGCAATTGAGACTGCAAAGGCGGATAAAACTCGTCCAAGTATGATTTTATGCAAAACTCAGATTGGATTTGGTTGTCCAGCAAAACAAGGTAAGGCTAGTGCCCATGGTGAACCTCTTGGATCAGACAATGTACTTGCAATGAAAGAATGCTTAAATTGGCCATCTACAGAACCTTTCTATGTTCCAGATGAGGTATATGCAAACTATAAAGCAATTGCTGAAAAGAAAGCAGAAGACGAAGTTGCTTGGAATGCAATGTTTGCTGAATATGCAAAACAATACCCTGAGATGAAGGAATTGTGGGACAAGGAGTTTAATCTAGATGTAGCAAAAGAGTTAATTAATAACGATGACTTCTGGAAGTATGATGAGAAGCCAGAGGCTACCAGAAACCTTTCTGGTGTTGTAGTCAACCGTTTAAAGGATTATGTTCCAAGCTTAATTGGTGGAGCTGCAGATTTATCTCCTTCGACAAAGACATATATGAAGGATGAGGGTGATTTTAGCAAAGATGACCGTCTTGGAAGAAACCTTCATTTTGGTGTTCGAGAATTATCAATGGCTGCAATTGGAAACGGTATGGTACTTCATGGACTTCGTGCTTATGTTTCAACCTTCTTTGTATTCAGTGATTATGTAAAACCAATGGCACGTTTATCTTCTCTTATGAGAATTCCAACTACTTATGTTTGGACACATGATTCCATCGGTGTTGGTGAAGATGGTCCAACTCATGAGCCAATTGAACAATTAGCAATTTATAGAGCTATGCCGAACTTCCATGTATTCCGTCCAGCAGATGCAACAGAGACAATTGCAGCTTGGTACAGTGCGGTAACTTCGAAAGAAACTCCAACTGCACTTGTTTTAACGAGACAGAACTTACCACAGCTTGCTGGTTCCTCTAAGGAAGCATTAAAAGGTGGATATATCTTAGAAGATTCAGCAAAAGAAATTCCAGATGCAATCATTATTGCTTCCGGTTCCGAGGTATCTCTTGCAGTAGAAGCAAAAGCCGAGCTTGCAAAAGAAGGAATTGATGTACGCGTTGTAAGTATGCCATGTATGGACTTATTCGAAGAGCAATCGAAAGAGTATAAAGATAGTGTTCTTCCAAAAGAAGTTCGTAAGAGAGTTGCAGTAGAAGCATTAATTGGTTTCGGATGGGAGAAATATGTCGGTTTAGATGGCGCTATTATTTCTATGACTGGCTTTGGTGCATCTGCTCCAGCAGCAACATTATTCGAGAAATTTGGATTTACAACAAAACGCGTTGTAGATACAGTTAAGAGTTTATAATAATCAATAAGCAAGAAGCTTAAAACTTCAGCATCTTTTGGTGCTGAAGTTTTTTTATATTATATTTGTCATCACATTTATAGCAAGTCTATTTCTGTGCAAAATGACGAATGAGATTATAGAAACGTACTTTTGATACCTGAATCGTAATAGTTAATTTCTTTCGACATCCTAAAACCCCAAAATCACTTTGTTTTTTTTTCACTTTAATATATTTATAATGATTCGTTATTGAAATTCCAAGAATTAATCGTTAAAATGAAGTTAACTGGTAACTTTTTCAAGATAAGGAGAACCAAGATGGCGAAGATATTAATTGTAGAAGATGAAGTGAAAATTGCACGATTTGTTGAACTCGAATTAAAATATGAAGGTTATGAAGTTGAGATAGCAAATGACGGACGATCCGGATTAGAAAAGGCTTTAAAGGATAATGTAGACTTAGTTCTGTTAGATATTATGTTGCCAGGACTTAGTGGAATTGAGGTGTGCCGTAGAATACGCTTAGAATCTAAGGTTCCAATTATTATGTTAACAGCGAAGGACGATGTAACAGATAAGGTGGCAGGATTAGATACTGGTGCTGATGATTATATGACTAAGCCATTTGCAATCGAGGAACTATTGGCAAGAATTCGTGTAGCATTAAACCGCCAAAGTAAGGATAGACAAGAAGTAAAGGCAGATATTTTACAGCATGGAGAATTAATAATTAATTTATCAAGTCATAGCGTGACTTATGGAAGTGACGAGCTTACACTTACGAAAAAGGAATACGAGTTATTAGAGTATATGGTACGGAATAAGAATATTGCATTGACAAGGGAACAATTATTAAACAATGTTTGGGATTATGAGTATTTTGGTGATACAAATGTTGTGGATGTATATATTCGTTACTTAAGGCAAAAAATCGATGATAAATATGGTATTCATATGATTAACACAGTACGAGGGGTGGGATATATAATTCGAGATGAAAAGTAAAATGGTAGAAGCAATCCGTAAGTTTCTGCAAAAAACCGTCTTACCATTAAGAAGAAAGCGCCAAGAAATTGCAGGTGGTATTCGGTTATCAATTACTCACCGTATTGCAATGAATTACCTAAAACTTCTTTTTTTAAATGGGATATTATTTTTCTTAATCTTTCCTTTTTTATATCTGAATGCACAAAAATCATTTTATACTGATTTATCAGACATAATAATAGAAAATCTGAAAGTGAGCTCAGGGACGTTTGGTAAGGAGGTAAATCCGTATTCTGCACATGGCGTAAATATGATTTTATTTGAAACAGAGAAGGATCGAGAAATATATAATGATCTTAACTATAAAGTAACAAGTAAGGGTGGTATTTTTAAGAAGTATCACATTAATTTTTCTGATTTAGCTCATCGATTTACGGTTGAAGAGGAAAGAAAATTTATAATAGAAGAGACGGAGTATCGTGTTATCTTTTATTATAATATGACCTCTGATTTATCACGTATGGGACCTTTTATGATTAACTTAATTTTTCTTTATCTAGTTATCACGCTCTCCATTATTAAAGAGGGCAAGAAGAATAATGTTAAATTACTTGAACCAATACAATCAATGTCTGCAACAGTTAATCGTCTCACAGTAAATAATCTTCATAGTGAACGTTTATATGTAGAAGGTACGAAGAATGAATTAAAAGACTTGGCAGCAGTATTTAATAATATGTTAGACCGTATTGAGACATCTTATGAGAGCCAGAAGCAGTTTGTATCCAATGCTTCTCATGAGCTAAGAACCCCAATCGCAGTTATTCAAGGGTATGTTAATATGCTAGACCGCTGGGGGTCGAAAGATCAAGCAATATTAGAAGAGTCAATCGATGCAATAAAGAATGAAGCAAAGTCGATGCAGGATTTGGTTGAAAAGTTACTATTTTTATCTCGTCATGATAAAAGAACATTAAAACTAGAAAAGAAACTATTTAATATGCGTCCTGTTGTTGAGGAAATGATTAAAGAAACAAATCTAGTAGCAATCAATCGAGTAATTGAATGCCCATTTTTAGAGGATGTTAATGTTTATGGTGATAAGCAAGCATTAAAACAGGCAATTCGTGTTTTCATTGATAATGCAGTAAAATATACAGTAGATGGAGATACAATTCGAATTTATTGCAAAAATATACGAGGTGATTGTGTAATTGCTGTTGAAGATACAGGAATCGGAATGACAAGAAGAGATATGGATAATATCTTTGAACGATTTTATCGGTCTCATCATGTAAGAGATCGCAAAATCGATGGTCATGGACTAGGATTATCCATTGCCAAGCTCATAATTATGGCACATACAGGACGAATCAAGGTTCGTTCACAGTACACGAAGGGAACTAGCTTCATTGTGACGATTCCAAGAATTCGTATGAATGAGTAAGGAAGGATAAGTGTAAAAAAGGAGGCTATGCAAGCTGATCTTCGGGTCAGCTTGCATAGCCTCCTTTCATTTTAAATACTAGGAATAGCAAAACACTCTTTTAAGCAATGTTTTTGAACTGTGCCATATATAGATTATAGTAAATTCCTTTCTTGGCGATTAACTCAGCTGCAGTTCCTTCCTCCATTATACCGCAATTATCAATTACAAAGATACGGTCTGCTTTTTGAATGGTTGACAATCGATGTGCAATAACAAATGAGGTACGCCCTTTTAACAGAGCTTCAATGCCTTGCTGTACTAATAATTCTGTTTGAGTATCAATACTAGAAGTCGCTTCGTCAAGAATTAATATTCTTGGACTAGACACCATGGTTCTTGCAAAAGCAAGTAATTGTTTTTGACCAATGGATAATCCAGCACCTCTTTCTTTTAACTCAGTATCATAACCATTTTCTAGCTTCATAATAAAATCATGTGCATTTACTGCTTTTGCAGCAGCAATAATCTCTTCATCTGTTGCGTCAAGTTTACCATATCGAATGTTGTCTTTCACGGTTCCAGTGAATAAGAAATTATCTTGAGTCATAACACCCATTTGCTCTCTTAAGCTTTCAATTGACACTTTGGTCAAATCAAACCCATCTACTCGAATTACTCCACTTTGAATATCATAAAAACGGCTGATTAAATTAATGATTGTAGTTTTACCAGCGCCAGTTGGACCAACAAGGGCTATCGTTTCGCCAGGCTTAACATGGAAGCTGACGTCTTCTAAGACTTTGGTATCCTCATCATAAGAAAAGGATACATGCTGAAATAGTACATCTCCTTGAACATTAGGCAATTTAATGACTTCTTGGGCATCGGTCACATCTGGTTTTGTATCAAGAATTTCAAAAATTCTTTCTGCACCAGTGATATTCGTGATTAATTGATTATAAAAGTTACTTAAGTTTAGCAGTGGGTGCCAGAACATGGAGAGATAAACACCAAAGGCCATTATCGTCCCGACATGAATATCTCCACTTTGAACCATCTGAACACCAAAGTAAAATAGACTAAGGGTTGCAACACCCCAGCATATATCGACTACAGGGCCAAAGGCATCTGCATATTTTACCGCATTAATAAATGATTTGCGGTGATCCTTTAGTAGTTCATCAAATTCATCTTGTGTCTCTTTTTCGGCTGAGAAGCTCTGTACAATCTTCATTCCAGAAATATCTTCATGGATAAACGCATTCAGATTTGAACTTTTTTTTCGAAATACCTGCCACCCTTTATGTGCTCTAGTCTGTACAAAGAGCACTCCGATTATCATAACAGGTAAACTAATTAAAGCAGCACAGGCAAGCTTATAGTTTTTAATAAACATAATAACTACAACTGCACATATGGTAATAAAATCAGGGATCAGTGTAGTTACACTATTACTTAAAACATCTTTTAAAGAATTGACATCACCCATAATTCGGGCGAGAATCTTACCAGTTGGTCTTGAATCAAAGAATTTAAAGCTTAGTGTTTGAATATGCGTATATAGTTCCTGGCGAATGGTAACTAAGACATCGTTCGATAACTTTGCCATAATATACATCCTTAGTTTAACTAGTACAATAAATAATAAATTTAAAATAATTGCTATCACACATAGATGTAACAGGCCTTTAGAATCCTTATTTTTTATATAGACATCAATGGCGTTTTCTATAATTAATGGGTTGATAAGAGTGATGGCAACACTAAATAGCATGATAACAAGTACGATGGCAATGGATTTCTTATAAGCAAGCAAGTAACGAAACAGCCGTAACAAGGTCACTTGTTTTGAGGAATTACTAAGTTTTTCATCATCTTTTGTTGCATTTACTGCCATTTTTTCACTTCCTTTCTATTATTCGCAGCAGGCAGACTTTAAGTGTTCAGAATTTAAGAATTCACCATACTGAGCCATATAGGTTTTATAGTAAAGTCCTTGTTTTTTTAATAATTCTTGATGTGTGCCACGCTCTGCAATTGAACCGTCCTCTAAAACAATAATCTCATCAGCATTACGCACAGCTGAAATTCGATGAGCGATGATAATTTTTGTTGTATTACTTAGTTGATTTAGAGATTCTTGAATCTGATGTTCGGTTTCCATGTCAAGGGCTGAAGTAGAGTCATCTAATACAACAACCGGCGCTTGTTTCGCAAATGCACGTGCAATGCTAATACGTTGCTTTTGTCCACCAGAAAGACCAACACCACGTTCACCGATAATTGTGTCGTAGCCATCTTCCATCTGATTAATAAACTCATCCGCTAAGGATAGGGATAGAGCAGCGGTAACAGAAGAATCCTCTAATGATTGTTTCATACCCAACTTAACGTTTTCATTGATACTTTCTGAAAATAAGAATACGTCTTGCATAACAATTGCTAGGCTAGAGCGTAACTCTTTTAATGATAATTTCGAAATGTCAACTCCATCTAACTTGATACAACCAGAAGATACGTCATAGAAACGTTGTAGTAGGTTAATAATTGATGTCTTTCCAGATCCAGTGGCGCCCATAATTCCAATTGTCTTACCAGCAGGAACATGAAAGCATATATCATGTAGAATCTCTTTATTATCAAGACTAAAGCATACATGCTCAAATTCAATACTTCCTTGAACGTCTCCGATGATAAGTGGTTTTTCAACTTCTATAATATCAGGCTTTGTTTCCATAATCTTTTTAATCTTCTTGTTAGAAGCATAAGCACTTGCAGCAGCATTAGACAACCAGCCAATCATCTCAAGTGGCCAGGTAATATTCATACTGTATTCCACAAATGCACCTAAGGTACCAAGAGTAATCTCATCAATAATCGTTAGATATCCGCCATACAGAATAATAGAGATTGGTAATAGTCTTGTGATAATCTGAAAAACTGGCTGATACTTCACTAGTACTTTGGATTGACGCATGTTTAAATCATAATATCGTTTATTGTGTGATAAGAACTTCTTAATCTCAAACTTTTCTTTTGCAAATGCCTTAACGGTTCTTACACCAGACAGATTTTCTTGAGCGATTGTATTAAGAGTTGCATTCTCTTCACTAATTTCTTCATAGATGCCTCCAAGTTTGCGTTCCATAACTACGGCTAATACTCCAACGATAGGCATAATAATCAATGGGATGATAAATAATTTGTTGTTTAGCTGGAACATACAATATAGTACGATAGAAGTATGTATGATTACTTCTGCAATGAGCATACTAACGTAATTGAACGCGTCCCAGATTCGATCCACATCATCTTTAACACGAGACATAACTTCTCCGGTATTGGTTTTATCAAAAAAGCCAACCGATAAGGTTTGAATATGATGAAAAAGCCTTCTACGAATATCAAGTGCAATCTTTGAGGAAGTGCAATCGAATGTAATTTCCTTTAAATATCCAAAGATACAGCGGCCAAATCCAATTAGAAAAAGTCCCAACATTAATTTAGGTAATAATGAATTCTTCCCATCTGTAATAACATCATCAATAATAATCTTAGTAATCTGTGGGTTTAACATATCTAAGGTTACTGTAATCACAATACATAAAAGAGCAAATACATATCGGTACCAGTATTTTTTTAAGTAATATGTTATTTTCATAAAATAGTTTTCCTCCTTGTCTCTGATGTTGCATATGACCAAGGTAAATAACGTTTTGGGTTGCTGATACGACAAAAGCGTTAGACTTGCGCGCGACGCGCCAGATTAAAGGTTTTTCACAGGTAAACCTAAAAAAGACAATAAAAAAGCCGCGGCAAGATACCACGGTATTCATTCATATAATATGAGAATTACATATACATACCAGAGGTCGACTTGCATAAAGTTATAAAGTTGTGTTTTGCACTAATTTGATTGTACATAATCTTCCTCCTTCTTTTCACCCTAAATGTGCTTTTAGGTATATTATAGTGTATACGTTACTGTTGCATTATATTACCATTATTTACTTATGTCAACCCCTTAATTTTATATTAATCAATGTTTATGTGTATACATAATAAAGTTGTGTATTTATAATAAGGCAAAAGAGGATAGGTTTAATGTAGAGGAGATAAAAGATTTAAATGCAGAAGAGATTATAATAGAGTATTATGCTCACTTACTTTATCGTAATGAATATGGTACAATACTTTTAACCATGATAAGCAAAATTCGTGAAGCTGACTTTTCTTACCCATGACAAGTGAAGCTGTTTTTTTGATTATGACAAGTGAAGTGACTTGCCACTTCATCTTGTTTAGGAAAGACAGTTGTATTTGTGAAAGTAACGAAAATAGATTAAGAAAATAAATGGGAGGGAAAGTTGTGTTAGAATACGATTGTTTAATTGTAGACGATGAAGAGGCATTATCGGAAAGCACTTGTGAATTTTTTAATATGTTTGGAGTAACTACGCATTGGGTAGCAGATGAGAAGTCGTGTTTTGAATTCCTGCAACAAAACAAGGTGGATTTGATTCTCTTAGATATTAATTTAGGAAATAATTCAGGTTTTGCGATTTGTAAAAAACTTCGAACAACTACGAATATCCCAATTTTATTTATCAGCGCTAGGACAAGCGAGGATGATGTTTTACTTGCTCTTAGTATTGGTGGAGATGACTACATTCAAAAGCCATATTCATTAAGTATCTTACTTGCAAAAGTAAAAACTGTTTTAAAACGAAGCCGACTTAATCAAGATAATCAAGAAGATGTTATTGTGTTTGGAGATTTTACGATCGATTTTTTAAAGGAAAAGCTAATGAAAAGTGAGGAAGTGGTAAAGTTAAAATCAATGGAATACAAACTCCTTGCTTACCTAATTAAGAATAAAAATAGAGAGGTTTCGAAAGAGGAATTATTTTTAAAAGTTTGGCAGGATGCAATTACAGGAGATGGTACATTAAATGTTCATATTAGAAGATTGAGAGAAAAGATTGAGGATGATCCAAATAATCCACGATATATTCAAACCGTTTGGGGCAAGGGCTATGTGTTTGAATTAAAGGAGTAAAAAAGATGAGGAGAAGATTAACAGCATACATAGTTATCATTTTTATCTTAATTGTTAGTAGTATTCTCTACGCTTTCCAATATAAGCAGGTGGATAAATTGGATGTAGTTGCAGTAAATGATATTGTGCAAACAATAACTTTTCGCTGGGAGGACGTTTGTGAAGGGGATTTTAAAGGTCTGGATTATGATATAGATTATGTTGTCTTAGATCATCAGAATCAAATTGTTTTTACTACAAAGAGTGGATTAACAACAGATATCAACTCGGCGATTGCAAATCGGGATACGATAATGGATATTGTACGACAGGATAGGGTAATAGGAAAGGTTATTATATATAATGAGGCCTCAGAAGTATGGATTAACTATCGCAATCAATTAGTTTCATATCTGTTAATCGTGGTTATCATTTTAGCTTGCTTTTTTATATTATATGTTTACTATTTGGAGAAAATAATTTTTCATCCTTTCAATAAGTTAAAGGAATTTGCCACTCGTGTTGCCTTAGGAGATCTTGATTTTCCATTAACTATGGATAAGAAAAACGGATTTGGGGCATTTACTGAGAGTTTTGATTTGATGAGAGAAGAGTTAAAAAAATCAAGAGAGAGTGAGCGAGCTGCGAATCAAAGTAAGAAGGAACTAGTGGCTTCGTTAAGCCATGATATTAAAACACCCATTGCCTCGATTAAAGCCGTTGTAGAAGTGTTACAAGTAAAAACAAAGGAAGAGTACATAACAAAACAATTGAATATTATAGCGACAAAGGCAGATCAGATAAACTCTTTGATTACGAATATGTTTACCGCGACATTAGAGGAGCTACAGGAACTTAAGGTAGATGTTACAGAGCAATCAAGTGTATTACTTTACAATATAATACAAACGGCTGATTATAACAATCAGGTCACTATTTCAAATAAAGCGGAATGTATTATTCTTGTAGATGAATTAAGAATATCTCAAGTGATTGATAACATTATAGGAAACTCCTATAAATATGCAGGTACTTCGATTCATGTTTTATTCCAGATAAAAGACGAATTTTTAGAGATAACTTTTTTAGATTATGGAATGGGGGTATCAAAAGAGGAGGAGAAACTAATTTTTCATAAGTTTTATCGAGCGAGCAATGCAAGTAACAAGAGTGGTACTGGACTTGGATTATATATCTCGAAATATCTTATGGAAAAGATGTTAGGTGGCATAGAATGTGAGAAATCAACAGAAGGTTTCGCCATCAAGATTAGACTAAGGATAGCATGAGATTTAAGGAATTGTTAAGGTTTGATTTAAGACCGGTTAAGGAGTTACGTGTTATGATAGGGCCATAGATGCAGTAGAATTATAAGAAAGAAGGAAGTATCATAATGAAGAATGTAATTATCTCAACAGAAAAGTTAAGTAAGTCCTTCTCAACCAATGGGTCACTACAACATGTAATCAAAAACCTAGACATCGAGATTTACGATGGAGATTTTACTGTGATCATGGGATCTTCAGGTGCAGGGAAGTCAACACTTCTCTATGCCCTATCAGGAATGGATAAACCAACGCTTGGTTCTATTCACTTTTTACAAGAAAATATTGAATCCTTATCCAATGACAATTTAGCAGTATTTCGTCGTAAGAATTGTGGATTTGTATTCCAACAGATGTTCTTACTAGACAATATGACAATTTTAGATAATATTTTAGCAAGTGGGTTGCTAGTAAGTAAAAATCGTAAGGAAATCATTCAAAGGGCAAAAGATTTATTGACTCAAGTGGGGATTCAAGAGGAAATATGGAATAAGTTTCCGAGTCAACTTTCTGGAGGTGAAACACAACGTGCTGCAATTGTTCGTGCTATGATTAATCAACCGAAAGTAGTATTTGCAGATGAACCAACAGGAGCATTGAATTCATCAGCGGGTAAAGCTGTTCTTGATGTGTTAACAGAAGCGAATCGTAATGGTCAGAATATCATTATGGTTACTCATGACTTAAAGTCTGCACGTCGAGGAAACCGTATTCTGTATATGAGAGATGGTATTATTCATGGCGTTTGTAATTTAGGAAGTTATGTGAGTGGAGATCGTGAAAGACATGAGAAATTGAAAAAGTTCCTAGAAGAAATGGGGTGGTAGTGTGTATAAAATTAGACTACTAGCTTCAGCGAATATGAAAAAAAGTAAGGGTAATACCATATCGTTATTTTTTATGTTTTTGATCGCAGCGTTACTATTAAATATAGGATTACTTGTTCTAAATAATTTTGGTAGTTTTTTTGATAACCTAAAGAAGGAGCTGAACGTTTCCGATGTTTACTACAAGATGCCTGCTACAATGTATACGAGTGAAGTAAAGGAATATCTTGAAAACGAACCTAATATTCAAAAGATGCAAGTGGAAGATATTTATGCAGGAGATACTATAGTAAAGTATGGGAATGAAGAGCGTCAGATTAAATTTATGATATGTAACGCAAATCAAGAACGTACATTATCTAAGTGGAAGTTTATAGGGGAACATCTACCTGCAGAAAAGATGTCCATCTATATCCCGTATATTATGAATCTGGATGGAGGATATGGACTAAACGATACATTAAAAATAAACATAAATGGAAAGGAATTAATATTTACAGTAAAAGGGTTTATTGAAGATATCTATTTTTCATCCCTTGATACAATTTATCTTTCAGGATATGTAACTCCTGAAACATTTGACTTGGTTGCGGATCAGTTAAGTGAAGAAAGAGGTGTCTTAGTTTTTACAAAGGAAGAGGTGACCAATAGTAAGGTTGTAAGATCGATTCAAGCACTTACTAAGACAGAATCGAGTTTATCACAGTTGAATTCAGAAGAGAGTATATTTAACATTGATTTAGCTCTAGTTGACTTATCGCGTGTTTCTATGTCAAGTATCATATCATCCGTAATAGTAGTATTTGCTGCTATTATTGTCCTTGTTACTCTGGTAGTTGTACGTTTTCGAATTAATATTAGCATTATTGATGATATGATGAAGATTGGTTCTCTGAAAGCAGTAGGATATACGAGCCGACAGATTATGTGCACGATGGCATATCAGTATACAATCATTGCAATTATAGGCAGCCTAGTTGGAATTATTCTATCATATTTTTGTATCCCTATATTATCGAATGTCTTTGCAGTTCAATCAGGTCTTAAGTGGGAACAAGGTTTTGATTTCGTCGCAAGTAGCATGACATTAGTGATTCTCTTAGCTATTACAATGGCAGTAGCATACCTTTCATCAAGACGCATCAATAAATTAACACCGATTACCTCTTTACGTGGTGGAATCGTTACCCATAGCTTTCGTAAAAATCCGATACCACTTCACAAAGTTAAGACAAGATTAACAGTAGCTCTTGCAATGAAAGGGTTATTGCAAAGCAAGAAACAGAGTTTAATGATAATTCTCATCATAATCGCTATCTCGTTTGCAGGTGCTTTTTCTATTGTGATGTATTATAATACGTCCATTGATACTACGACATTTAAAAAAACACCAGGGTTAGAGCTATCAAATGTAGTAGCAATACGTGAGCCAGATGTTAATCAAAAGTCGATCTTAGATGAGATCAGTCAGTTGTCTGGTGTGAGACTGGCTCAGTATATTGATGAGCTTAGTGTAACGATTGAGGATAATGTGATGAAAGCTTTTGTAATGGAAGACTTTCGTAAAAAGGAAACTAATACGGTTTATAAAGGAAGATATCCAATTCATTCGAATGAGATTGTACTAGCTGGACAGTTTGCGAAACAAATTGATAAAGATGTAAGTGATACGGTTATTGTAGAGTTAGGAGGCCATAAGGAAGAGTATTTAATTACAGGTCTTTCTCAAGGTACTTATATGGGAGGCAAGAATGTTTCCATATGCCTTAGTGGAATGCAGAGACTTAATCCAGACCTTGAACTAAACATGTTAAATATTTATCTTAATCATAAGGAAGTATCGTCAAAGGATTTTGTTGCGCTGTTAGAAACATCTTACATGGATGTTTTTATCAATGTAATTGATATGGATGAGCAGATTGAAGACGGTATAGGATTATATACGGATCTTATCGGAAAAATCGGACCAGTGATTCTGATCATTACGATATTGGTAGATATTTTAGTGTTATACTTTGTGCTTAACTCCTCCGTAGTACGTAAAAAGAGAGAATTAGGAATTCAAAAGGCAATTGGATTTACTACCTTCCAATTAATGAATCAATTATCTCTTAGTTTTCTTGCACCAATCACGATTGGTGTTTGTGCGGGATGCTTGCTTGGGGTAACACAGATAAATAATATTATGAGTCTTGTTCAAGGTTCGATGGGAATCATGAAAGCAGAGTATATGATTAAGCCTTTTTGGATTATAGTGTTTGGATTAGCAATTATTCTAGTATCTTATATTACATCCATGCTCATTACTTATGGTATCCGAAAGATTTCAGCCTATGCATTAGTGACAGAATAAGAATAGTGAAAATTAATATGAGTCAAGCATACAATATGATGTATTTTTGCATGCTTGACTTTTTACCGTTAGGATGATGTCGGGGTCAAAAAAGAAATCTGACGTCATTTTGCACAAAGGAAATGTTAAGAGTATGGGCTGACAAACATAATTTATACGCAACACGCTTTCGCTTGAATGAAGTTCGTTATATTTTCTTGTTATATTAACAAAATATTAAACTTTAGTTAAGATTAGAAAACTTCAAAGTTTGTTCATAATTATATGATATAATTAATTTAGTAACTTAGGCAAAAAAGTAGTTAGGATCAATATTTATAATACATCCGAAAAACTTAATGAAAAGGAATGGGTGATTGCATGGAACTTCCGATCTTTTATGATCAGGTTGAGGAGTGGAATCGAGCTTTATTGTTATATGATTCTGCACTAAAAGAGGTTAATACAAAATTAGAGATATTAAATAACGAATTTAAGCTAGCACATCAGTATAATCCAATTGAACATATAACATCAAGATTAAAATCTCCCCAGAGTATTGCGAAAAAAATTCGTCATAATGAAATGGAACTTACTGTTGAAAATATTATCAAGTATATTAATGATGTAGCTGGTGTACGCATTATCTGTTCTTTTACTTCAGACATTTATCGTATTGCTGATTTAATTGCAAAGCAAAACGATGTGAAGGTACTTAAGGTGAAGGATTATATTATGAACCCAAAAGAAAATGGATATATGAGTTATCATATGATCATTTCTGTTCCTATTTTCTTATCCGATGAAGTCATTGACACAAAAGTTGAAATTCAAATTCGTACAATTGCCATGGATTTTTGGGCAAGTTTAGAGCATAAGATGTACTACAAGTTTGAAGGTAATGCACCCACTCATATTCGTAGAGAGTTAAAAGAATGTGCGGATATTGTGTCTTTTCTTGATCAAAAAATGTTAGCTATTAATGAAGAAATTAAAAAATACAGTGAAGATCCTCTCGGTAATTATCGAGAGATGATGTCTGATATGTTCCAAAACAAGGTGAAGGAAGCATATGGTACTGTCATTGATGATGAGATAGAAGTAAAAGAAAAGGTATCTGAAGCTGTTGAGATAATAGAACATGAGGCAAATAATGATAGTGAGATGATCCGAGAACTTCAAGCAAAGGTCTTACGGGAAAGAGAATTAGGTGCTAAAGACTTCGATAGCAATGATTCAAAGCAAGAGAAGAATGGAGTTAAGGAAAAAGTATCATTTAAAGCAAATTTGTTTGGTAGAAAGAAATCTCATAATACGGCAATTAATTAGAGAAGATTAAGAAGGCAGGTTTATGTGTCTTAAGATCAATATAAAATAATCCCTAAAAAGTAGATGAGTTAAATGAATCTACTTTTTAGGGATTTTTATGTCTTATCTTATGAGAGATGAATTCCTTTTAGCAATGCTCCAAGACCAGTTGTTGCATCTTCCCCTGTAGAAAACTCAATAGGCGCCTCATCTACATCGTCGATTACTTCTTCTTTTTCTTCTACTGCCTTAATACTCAGACTAATCTTCCCATCTTTTACATCTAATACTTTTACGGTTACTTCTTGTCCTTCTTTCAAAACTTCACTAGGAGATTTTAGGCGTTTTCCGCAAATCTCAGAAATGTGAACGAGTCCAGAAAGTCCATCACCAATCGTAACAAAAGCACCAAATGGCATGATTTTTTCAACAATACCATTGATTACAATTCCCTTTTGAACTTTGGAGATTTTACCAGCTTTTTCGGCAGCAGCTTCATCTCTTAACACTTCTTTTGCTGATAATACTAATTTATTCGCATCGCGATCCACAGTTACTACAATGACAGACATTTCTTTTCCAACAAACTCAGATACATCTTCCACATAGCTAAGGCTTAGCATGGAGGCTGGAATAAATGCACGAATTCCTTCTAGGTAAGTAACAACACCTGCATTTACGGCAGCAGCAATTTTAACTGTTACAACGGTACGATTTTGTTTCATTTCCTTTAGTTTATCCCAAGAAAGGATGTTTTCTGCTTGTTTTTTCGAGAGAAGAATATTGCCTTCACGATCTTCCCCAAGTACCATTGCTGTAATTTCTTCACCAATTGTCATGTCTGCTTTAATTGAAAAACGTGGATCGTTACTTAGCTCGTCTAGTTTAATAATACCTTCACTGTAATAGCCCAAGTCTACAGTAACTTCAGTATCAGAGATACCAATTACAGTACCTTTCACTAAATCCTGTTCTTTTAGTCTTTTGAAAGAACGATTTAGTTCCTCTTTAAAATCATCCATTGTTAGATTATTGTCATCCATTTGATTCACCTCATTGTTTGTGATAATATGTATAAGTATAGCACATAATAAAAATCTGTAAATCAAAAAAACAAGTGGATTTCATTCAAGGCTACATAGAAGGAGAGTTGATTATGGCATCTTTTTTAGATGATATTACCCCATTTTTAGGAGAAAACACAGCAAATGATCAAGGATTAATGCTTCCAGAATTTCTAGAGCAATATGATCCAAACCAATATCCAAACCCATCAGTGACTGCTGATGTTATGGTTTTTTGGGCAAAAGATGAATTAAAGGACGTAACAAAAGACTTAAAACTATTATTAATTCGAAGAAAGAATCATCCTAGTATTGGATGGTGGGCACTTCCGGGAGGTTTTGTAGACATTAGAGAAGATGCTGATTTAGCAGCGAAACGAGAATTGGAAGAAGAGACAGGGATAACTGGAATATCGGTGGAGCAATTATGTGCATGGGGTGATTATAATCGTGACCCTCGGACTAGAATTGTTACAATTGCTTATTTAGCTTTGTTAGAGAATGTGATTGAAGTGAAAGCAGGAGATGATGCACAAGACGCAGGATGGTTTGATGTAAAACTTCAACTAATCCGTGAGGAATTAAAAGAGGAGCGTAAGGTAAAGGTTTATCAGTTAGAATTAGTGAATACGGAAAAAGGTGAAAGAGCTAGCGCAACAGTTGCCTATTCTTTTTTACCTAATCGTATACTACAGGATGAAAAATACGAGGTATTGAATCGAGATCATCTAGCTTTTGATCATCCATCTTTTATTGTGAAAGGGTTGCTTCATTTACAAAACAGATTGAATACATTATAAAAAAATTAGTAAATAATTGAAATTAGACATTGACATTAACAAAATGGAGGACTATGATAAAAATCGTTGTTTGAATATATACATAGTAATTCAGATTGAGAATGACTCCAAAAGGAAGGGAAGCAGGAAATGTCTTACAATTATTTATTTGTTATTTGTATCATTTTGGTTTCTACAAAGCTTCTTAGTTTATTGACTGGACGTTTGCAGATGCCTCAGGTAGTTGGTTCTTTACTAGCCGGACTATTATTAGGACCAGCAGTGTTGGGTATATTACCTCCAAGTGATTTTCTAAATCGGTTAGCCGAGTTAGGTGTTATTGTTATTATGTTTAGTGCAGGAACTGGAACCAGTTTAAAAGATTTAAAGAACTCAGGGAAATCTGGTTTGTTAGTTGCATTTTTAGGAGTAATCATTCCATTAGGATTAGGTGCGCTTCTCATGGGAACCTTTAACCCAGATGCGAGTATGCTTACTAACATCTTTATGGGTACAATATTAACAGCTACTTCAGTAAGTATAACGGTAGAAACATTAAAAGAAATGGGTAAGCTAAGCACTAAAGTAGGTAATACGATTTTGGCAGCAGCATTAATTGATGATGTACTTGGATTAATATGCTTGACTATTGTAACTAGTTTATCAGGTGCAGATGTTAATATTGGCATTGTTTTATTAAAAATTCTTTTATTCTTTGTCTTTGTAACTGTTATAGGTTTTATTTTTAATAGAGTATCTACTTGGTATATGAATCGCTTAAATAATCAAAACCTACATCGATTTCCAATCGCAGGCTTTGCATTATGTTTGTTTTTGGCATGGGCAGCAGAAGAAATATTTGGTGTAGCCGATATTATTGGAGCATTTGCAGCAGGGCTCATTGTTGCGACAACACCAAAAGGAACCTATATTTCTAGTAAATTTTCACCCTTGTCTTATTTATTATTAACTCCAATTTTCTTCGCAAACATTGGTTTAAAGGTAACATTGCCTCAACTAAGTGGTAAATTAGTTTTATTTACTGTGCTTTTAGTTTTAGTAGGTGTCTTATCCAAATTGATTGGATGTGGAATTGGTGCTAAATTATGTGGATTTACTAATCGGCAAGCGGTACAGACTGGTTTGGGCATGGCATGCCGTGGTGAGGTTGCATTAATTACAGCAAATAAAGGTATGTCAATTGGAATAATGGAACAGGAGTATTTTGGACCAGTTATTATTCTAATTGTATGTTGTGCTGTATTTACACCAATTTTACTAAAGTTAGCATTTAAGAATTATGTTAGTTCACCACAAGATAGTACTCTAGTTGATAATTATGAGTTAAGCCAAGCTGATATTGAGGAAGGACGAGCAATTCGACCAAGAAACACATAAACAAAATGCATGTATTAGAGCTAAATGATTCGCTCAAATACATGCATTTTTCCAGATTTACCAACTTGTTTAATTGCATTAACATGGGAAAGAATATTTAAGGCAGTCCATGCAAGTCCTTTTGAGACATGGGCTGCTTCTTTAAAATCTTTTGTTGTGAATTGTTTCGGCAGCTGATCAGGTATGAGTTGTGCATAATCATTAGTTTCTTTGATTATAACTTCACCTGCAAGATTAACTGGGATACCATCATTACGTCTAGAACCTTTTTTCTTATCTTTACTCCATCCATTTAATAACCGATATTCTTCTATATCTAAGAGCATAATATGAAGGGACAGATTAGGGTCATTAAGATAGCTCTTTATTCGATAAAGTTCTGGAAAGATAGCAACAGGAGATCCGGTTTTAGGAGATTTTCTTGGCTTGCTTACTTCACCAGTTTCTTCATCGACCCAACATAACCATTTCTTATGTGCAACAGGGTATACAATTGTAACTTCATGATCCGGCAAAAACGCATCAAGTTTACGTCTTAATGTATTGAAATTCCTTGTTTGTACCTCAATAATCTGATCATCCATTCGTATATCTGCAACATAGTTGTGAACTCGTTGCTCATGATAGCGAGTTTCAGGTGCAAAATATAACTTCAGTACAGCGTGTATCGTCTTTTCACATAACGTGCCAATACCATTACGTTCAATATTCTGATCGATAATCATGGAACATACTTCATCAAATCGTTGTGTGTCCATTACTTTTACCTCGTAAATTTTATAATCCTAGCATAACCTAAGTTGCTCTTTGTATCAAGAGTTTCTTCTTAACATTTTCATGGAATATGAGAATGAAGTATGATATAGTAACTCCATACATCAGAGTTACCTTAAATTGCTTAACAGTAATACATAACCGTTTGGTTATTAATAAATCACAATAAGATAGGAGCAATTATGGAGCTTGTACTGAACTTTGTTTTTTTAGTATTAGGTTTTGTACTTCTGATTAAAGGAGCTGATTTCTTTGTAGAAGGAGCAGCAGGGATTGCAGATAAATTTCATATCCCACAGATGATTATTGGATTGACGATTGTAGCACTCGGAACAAGTGCACCTGAAGCAGCAGTAAGTATTAGCGCAGGTTTAAAGGGTACAGCAGGTATCGCTTTGGGTAATATCTTAGGTAGTAATATCATGAATATATTGATTATCCTTGGTATCACATGCTGTATCTGTAGTCTAAATGTGCAAAAATCCACAGTTAAATTTGATATGCCATTTTTAATATTGGTATCGTTCGTTTTACTAGCATTGTTTATAATCCAAGGAGAATTAAATATCATATCTGGAGTAATTTTTACAATACTTTTTATTTTCTTTTTTATTCATATGATTCAAGCTACCAAGAAGGAACGTCTTCAACAAGAGAATAGAGAGAAACAAGAAGAGATTACGAAGAAACGAAATATATGGTTGCTAATATTAATGACCCTTGGTGGATTAGCTGCAATCGTTTTTGGTAGTGATTTAACTGTAGATAATGCTACTGAAATTGCAAGCACATTTGGAATGAGTGAAAGTTTAATCGGCTTAACAGTAATTGCATTTGGTACTTCATTGCCTGAGTTGATCACATCAATTACAGCAGCAAGAAAAGGGAATGCTGACATAGCAATCGGTAACATCATTGGAAGTAATATATTTAACATCTTATTTATTTTAGCAGTTACTTCATTTCTTACTAAAATACCGATTGAGGTTGAATTTATTATTGATGGTATCATTGGACTTTTATCAGCCATTGTCTTATACTTGTTTTCAGTAAAGGACAAGCGATTAGATCGAAAGAATGGTATCATTATGATTAGTGGTTACGTTATATATTTTGTTTATTTATTGTTTGGAAGGTAAGTCTATGTATTTCATAATTTTTAATAGAGCTATGTATAATTCAAGTTCAAAAGTCCTTAAGAAAGATGTCTGACGTTATTTTGCACAAAGAAATGTTATGAGTATGTGCTGACAAACATAATTCATCCGCAACACGCTTTCGCTTGAATGATAGAAAAGTACTTTTGATACCCTAATGATAATATAGAATAAAGAGGAGAAAAAAATGACAACAGTAAAAAATCTATTAGAATATATTAAGAAATCCCCATCCCCATATCACGCAGTAATAGAGGGTGAGAATATGTTAAAAAGCCGAGGGTTTATCGAACTAGATATGTCAAATGCTTGGAACTTAGAAAAGGGAAATTCTTATTATGTAAAACCATTTGGTACTACATTATTTGCAGTTACAATTGGTACGAATGTAACAGAGCAGCAAACATTCCATATTGCAGCAGCTCATACCGATCATCCTTGCATTCATGTAAAACCAATTGCCGAGTTGACTCAAAAGTCATATTTAAGAGTGAATTGTGAAATTTATGGTGGACCAATTTTAAATACATGGCTAGATCGACCATTATCGGTTGCAGGACGTGTTGCACTTAGAAGTGAAAACCCATATGAACCTAAAATATGTTACCTAAATGTTGAAAAGCCATTTTTAACAATACCAAACCTTGCGATTCATATGAATAAGGAAGTAAATAAAGGTGTTGAACTTAAGAAGCAAACAGATATGTTACCACTTATGGGTATGCTCAATGATACCTTAAATGAGAAAAATTATTTTATTTCTTTTATTGCGAAGCAGCTAAATGTAGCAGCAGGGGATATTCTAGATTTTGATCTTTATGTATATAACGCAGAAGATGGTTTAACACTAGGAATGAATGATGAGTTTGTACAAAGCCCTAGATTAGATAACTTAACTTCTTGTTATGCACTTCTTAGTGGTATGATGAATGCAAAGCGCGAGGATGGAATTAATGTAATTGCATTATTTGATAATGAGGAGATTGGAAGCTTAACAAAGCAAGGAGCAAATTCTTCTTTATTTACGATGTTTTTAGAAAAGCTATATATTTCTCTAGGATTTACAAGAATTCAGTATAATGAGGCTGTGATTCGCAGTTTTCTTTTATCTGTTGATGTTGCACATGCAATGCACCCAAGTCATACCGATAAAAATGACCCTGTAAATCTTGCTTTAATGAATGATGGGGTAGTTTTTAAAATTAATAGCAACCAGCGTTATACTTTTGATACAGAAGCAATTGCAGTAGTACAACAGCTTTGTGAGAAGAATGATATCAAGTTCAAAAAGTTTGTAAATCATTCGGATGTGATTGGTGGCGGTACATTAGGACCAATTATATCCTCATGGCTTCCAATGAAAACAGTAGATCTAGGCGTTCCATTGTTAGCAATGCATTCTGCTCGTGAGTTAATGGGAACAAAGGACCAGGAGCAACTTAATAAGCTTATCACAGTTTTCTTTTCTTAGTTTATAAGATATGTAGTCGAGCAATGTCACAAATGTCACAAAATAGAACTCTGTAATTAATATTTTATTGACATAATATACAAATAATGGTATCATGTAAGAGGTCGGTATCGAGAAGGTATTGTCCGGAGGAAGAAGCATTGGGAAAATAGAGGGCGAAATAAAGCAAAGTAAGATTGAAAAAACAGTGTATTTAAGAGATGCAAAAAAGGAAAACGGGTTACCTTTTGCATATAATCGATAATACAGGTTTTTTTCAATCTTATTTTGCTGTTGTAGACCTTGACAAAAACTAGCACTTTAGATATACTAGGGAAAAATCATAATTAAATGCAATGAAAAGAAGAGTAAATTTGAATGCAAGGACAGAGAACCCTGAATGAGTATACTCATTGGCTGTGAATGGGGCTTGTTGAAGAATTGAACATGGTCTTGGAGCAGCATAGCTAAAGTGAAAGCCTAGGTTATGCCGTAAGTCATACGTTATCATGACATAGAGGTTTTTTCCTAGAAAGTTAGGAAAAGATGAATTAAAGTGGAACCACGGGATATGCTCTCGTCTTTAAATAAGACGGGGGTTTTTTTATTTATAGGAAATAGGAGGGATTGCCATGAACAAGAAGCCATATTATATTACAACTGCAATTGCTTATACATCAGGAAAGCCACACATCGGTAATACTTATGAGATTGTATTAGCAGATAGCATTGCGAGATTTAAACGATTTGAAGGGTATGATGTCTTTTTCCAAACAGGAACAGATGAACATGGCCAGAAGATTGAAACAAAAGCTGCGGAAGCAGGTATTACACCAAAAGAATATGTGGATCAAGTAGCAGGACAAATTAAGAGTATTTGGGACTTAATGAACTCCTCTTATGACAAATTTATTCGTACAACAGATGCAGACCATGAAAAACAAATACAAAAGATCTTTAAGAAATTATATGAGCAAGGAGATATCTATAAAGGATACTATGAGGGTATGTATTGTACGCCTTGCGAATCTTTCTTTACTTCATCACAACTTGTGGATGGAAAATGTCCAGACTGTGGTAGAGAATGTCAGCCTGCTAAGGAAGAAGCATATTTCCTTAAGTTAAGTAAATACACAGATCGTTTAATTGAACACATCAATACACATCCTGAATTCATACAGCCAGAATCACGTAAGAATGAGATGATGAATAACTTCTTATTGGCAGGATTACAGGATTTATGCGTATCTCGAACTTCATTTAAGTGGGGTGTCCCAGTTGATTTTGACGATAAACATGTTGTGTATGTTTGGTTAGATGCATTAAGTAATTATATCACAGGTTTAGGATTTGATGTGGATGGTAATCATGGCGAGAACTATAAGAAATACTGGCCAGCTGATTTACACTTAATTGGTAAAGATATATTACGTTTTCATACGATTTATTGGCCAATTATGTTAATGGCACTTGGCGTAGAATTACCAAAACAGATTTTTGGTCACCCATGGTTACTTCAGACAGACCCGAACTCCAAGGATGGAGAAGGCGTTAAGATGAGTAAATCCAGAGGTAATGTATTGTATGCAGATGATTTAGTTGATTTATTTGGAGTAGATGCTGTTCGTTACTTTGTACTTCATGAGATGCCATTTGATAATGATGGTGTAATCAACTATGAGTTAATGGTTGAGCGTATCAATTCTGATTTAGCCAACACTCTTGGAAACTTAGTAAATCGTACGATCTCCATGTCCAATAAATACTTTAACGGTATTGTAAATCGTACTAATGTGACTGAAGAAGTGGATGAAGATTTAATTAAGGTAGTAACTAGCACTAAGGATAAGGTTGTTAAGAAGATGGCAGATTTACGTGTTGCAGATGCTATCTCGGAAATCTTTACACTTTTCAAACGTTGCAATAAATATATTGATGAGACAATGCCATGGGCATTAGCAAAGGATGAGACAAAGAAAGAGCGCCTTGAGAATGTGCTTTATAATCTAGTAGAAAGTATTTGTATTGGCGCTGGTTTACTTGAATCATTCTTACCAGAGACATCAAAGAAGATTTTTGCTCAGTTAAATGCTTCGTCTCGTGACATCGATTCACTTGGAGTATTTGGTGGATATAGATCTGGTACTAAGGTCACGGAAACTCCAGAAATTCTATTTGCTCGACTTGATGTTAAAGAAGTACTTGCAAAAGTAGAAGAAAAACGTGCTACACAACAGACAGTAGAACCAACAGAAGTTAAGGAGAATGAAAACGTAATTGATATTCCTGCAAAAGATGAGATTACGTATGATGACTTTGTTAAATTACAATTCCAAGTTGGTGAAATTATCGCTTGTGAAGAAGTAAAAAAATCAAAGAAATTATTATGTTCTCAAGTTAAAATCGGTAGTCAGGTTAAACAAATTGTTTCTGGTATTAAAGCACATTATACAGCAGAAGAAATGGTTGGAAAGAAAGTGATGGTATTAGTGAACTTAAAACCTGTAACACTTGCAGGTGTGCTTTCCGAAGGTATGCTTCTTTGTGCAGAGGACGAAAATGGAGTACTTGCATTGATGACACCAGAAAAAACAATGCCATCCGGTGCTGAGATTTGTTAGTAGGTTATAATCTATAACTAAAAGAAGCTGAGGAAGAATCAATGACCGTAAGGGTTGATTCTTTTTCAGCTTTTTAAGTTAAGTATCATAAACTAACATCTGTATTAAAGTAAGGAAGAGCTTTTGCTTGCTTTATCAAAAACTTATATCGATGTTGGATCGCATTCACTTCATAAATACAGCTGTCAATTAAATCTGGATCAACTACATTCTCAAAGTTTTGATAAGCAGATTCTAATTCCTTTTGTGCTTTTTCTATTTCCTTTAAGAGTTCTTCAGTTTGAGTATCGCGTTTTTTACGAAACATGAAGTTACCCACTACCTTTCTATGGAAAATAAATCTATGATTAATTATAGTCAAGTTGTGGACGGGATATACATAAGATTTACAGTAGATAAGGGAATATGGTTTATTTAATCATTGAGTATAAAAAGATACGATGGTATAACTGAGCATGTTTTATAATATATTAGTGATAAAGATGGAAAGGCCTCTTTTATAGCATGGAAAAATATCTTTATCCAGCATTTTTAATTCTTTCGATTGTTGCATTCATCTTTTATGTATATAAAACTCATAAGAGATGGCTAGCTACCGTATGTATTAGAATCATTATTGGAATTATAGTGATTTTTACTTTAAATTTATTATTACCAATGATAAAAATTACGTGTGAGGTTGGTATTAATCCAATCACAGTAACAGTAGTAGGTCTTCTTGGAATTCCAGGGTTAATCTTTTTGTATCTATCCGTATACTTTTTTACAAGTATGTAATATATCCTATTCTAATGAATATGTTAATATAAATTTGGCATAATGGTCAAAATTTAATTAGTAATAAAAGCAATTGATAGACCTTAAAATGGATTAAGAATTATATTTGCATATAATTAACAAAAGGATTCCCGAAAGGAAATCCTTTGTTCGTTGTATGAGATATCAGATATATCACTTAATCTAGAACCTATCATTGCTCGTTATTGTTCACTTTCGTATACAACATCACCCGTAATCCCATTGATATACACTACTTTTTGTGAATCTTTAAACTGTATACTATATACAAAGATCAATAGATTTTGTGTAAGGTCATGGTAAAGTAAATCTTCGGCTGATAATAGTGGTGTATTTTGTCCTATACATAAATAATCTCTAGCTATATCCAACGCTTTCGAAAAACCTATGTCTGGCTCTGTCTGAACGAATGACAGTTCATCATGTGTTAAAAGGTTATGTTCTATTACGATTTCACCATCTTTATTTATTCCAAAATATCCAGTGATAATAGTATTTTTAAAACGCTGCTCCACGTAGTAAATAAAATTACCATTCGTAACTGGATATCTTGAGTCGTATGTAAATTCACTATTGGCAAAGAAAAATTTGATATCTTTTCCATCAAAATCATTCATCGTAATATATTCCTTAGCACTTTCAATTACTTTTGTAGGAGTTGAACCATATGCCAATAAATAAGTGTCTGAATTCTCAATGTAATGTTCTACTTTTGGTTCCTCATAATTAGGTTTATTTATTATCTGGTTATTAATGTATAGGAACATAAGGACAGTAGATGCGATGATTAAAATAAATATTAATATTAAAATAATTCTTATTCGCTTTATCGATACCATTTAGATCCCTCATTTCCATACATTTAATAACATTTTTACATCAACAAAAGAACTTATAAAGTATTAAGTAATCCACAGTAACTCAACACAGAAACCTGATAAATTTATATAATGAACATGGAAATATTATAAAAATCTATTTATCCATTATTTTACATTAACTATTAAATTTATGCAATGTTTATAGATATGTTGTTATATTATGATGAATTATAATCTTCGTCCTTGAATGAAAATACAAATGCAACTTGTCGACAAAAAATGTGTTTGTAATCCTAACCTCGAGAAATAGCCATTTTCCTAAGGTTATTCATGTGTAAATCCAGTTCTTTTTGGCAATAATAGCTTAA
>JAEXOU010000016.1 GCA_023439125.1 Bacillota bacterium
AAATATAATTTATACGCAACACGCTCTCGCTTGAATGAAGTACGTAGCGGTACATAAGGGCCTAAAATACAGGCCCTAAGTACCGACGACTTCATAACAGTATGCTCCTAAATTATATTTGTCACCCCATTGTCAGCAAGTCTATTTAGGTGCAAAATGACGAATGAAGTTATAGAAAAGTACTTTAATGGAATCAGAGGGTTCATTAATTCATAAATTAGAATAGTAGGTATATGAGAGGAAAAAAATAATGGGAATTATTGAATTACTATTTCTTGCAGTTGGATTATCGATGGATGCATTTGCTGTATCTATATGCAAGGGATTGGCAATGAAAAAAATCGATTTGAAAAAAGCTGCAATTTGCGGGATATGGTTTGGTGGCTTTCAGGCACTGATGCCAATGATTGGTTATCTGTTAGGTTCACAGTTTGCTGGATATGTTACTTCATTTACACCTTGGATTGCATTTATCTTACTATCATTGATTGGTGGTCATATGATAAAAGAGGCCTTATCCAAAGAAGAAGAACAATGTTTATGTGTGAAACTTGATGTAAAGACAATGTTTGTCATGGCAGTTGCTACAAGCATTGATGCCCTTGCGGTAGGTGTTACTTTTGCATGTGTTCCTGTCCAAGTAATTACAACCTGGAGTACCTTGTTAAATACAGTATTAGCGGTAGGTATGATAGGAATTATTACCTTTATCTTATCTTGTTTTGGTGTTAAGGTTGGAAATGTATTTGGTACAAAATATGAGAAGAAAGCAGAGTTTGCTGGTGGTATCATACTAATTTGTCTGGGGTTGAAAATATTAATAGAATTCCTTCTTTCATAATTAGCTCCACAGAGGATGTGTAACTATGATTAACACTTTTAATGGGGCTGTCGCACAAAGGGCAGTATGAATAAAGAATGAAGGGTGATGGTATATTTTCGCTGTAGCGCTACGCTCACAAGCCCCACAAAGTGCGTGTAAGGCACTCCGAAAAATACCATCACCCTTCATTCTTTTATACAATATTCAGCTAGTGCGGCAGCCCAATCTCATAACATACAAAAATATATTGTATGTTATGAGATTGAATGATACTATAATCTGGTAGAAAAAAATAGCGAGGTAGAATAAATGACAGAAAATCAACTTAAGATTACATATAAGATTTTTTTAGAAGCAGAAGATATTAAAGGCAGTAGAATCCTTTCCACAAAAACATTTGTAACTCACTTTTTTGAAAACTGTAAAAATGTATATCTTAATCATATCAATATAGATGATGAGTGTGATCTTGAAGAATATATTCTTCGCCTTTATGTTGATCATGAAATCGAAGAAGAATGTAGATGTAATCAAGATGCAGAGAACTTTGTCACTGATATGGCAGAATTTTTGGATCAACTTGCACAAGCACAATCTTTTTTAGATATGGAAGGCGATTTCACAATTGAGTTTCATGGCAATAGAGAAGCTTATCAGTTTAAGTCAGAAGAAGGTCAAAACTACTGTGAGTTTATGAAAATATAGGGAAGTAAGTATAGGTAACAACAAAGAGGAAAAAGGAGTTGGTGCTCATGATATTTGATTCTAAGGAAATGCCATTAACAATTTTGAAGAATTTTTATAATGGGGAGAAAGAACTTTCCGCTCATATGTATCGCGATGAGAAAAATAAAATTTTATTTGGAACGCTTGAAACAGGAGCATCCATTGACTTACATACTCATGAGACAAGCAGTGAAGTCATTTACTTTGTATATGGAAGTGGCAAGGTGATTTATGATGGAGTAGAGGAAAAAGTCAGCGCGGGTTTATGTCATTATTGTCCGAAGGGACATACCCATAGTCTGATTAATGATAGCGAGGAAGATTTAGTATTTTTTGCAGTTGTTCCGGAGCAATAAATGAGAAAAATCAATTAATATAATCATGGAGGCAGCAATGGAGATAGGTCAGTTAAATATATTTCATAAGACAACGACAACCTGGTTTTCAAAGCATTTGGGAAAGCCTACAAAAGTACAGGAAAAAGCTTGGCCAGCCATTGCTAAGGGGGAGGATACGTTAGTTGTAGCTCCTACTGGTACTGGTAAAACTCTGTCTGCATTTTTAGTATTCATTGATCAGTTAAAAGAACAAGCAAGGAATGGACAATTAGAGCAAGAGTTACAGGTTATTTATATTTCACCTCTAAAATCTCTTGCGGGAGATATTCGTGAGAATTTGAAAACCCCATTGGATGG
Source organism: Bacillota bacterium (assembly GCA_023439125.1). GTDB lineage: Bacteria > Bacillota > Clostridia > Lachnospirales > Lachnospiraceae > Lachnoclostridium. Next base: position 2,245 of record JAEXOU010000016.1, read on the forward strand.
AATACGTGAGATGGAGAAAGAACAAGGAGAGCAAAGCTATTCCATTGATGTTGCATTACGTACAGGTGATACAACATCAAAGGAACGACGTGATATGTTAAAAAAACCACCACATATACTGATTACAACACCAGAGTCACTTTATCTGTTACTTACAAGTAAATCAGGAAAAGGGTTATTAAAAACAGCAAAAGTCATTATCATTGATGAGATACATGCAATGATCGATACGAAGCGTGGAGCTCATCTGATGTTATCCATTGCTCGATTAGATATGTTATGCCCAAAGCCTCTACAACGGATAGGGTTATCGGCAACGATAGAGCCTGTGAAACTTGCAGCAAAATACTTATCTCCAGAAAAGGTAGCAGTTGTTGCTCCAAAGATGAAGAAAGAAGTTAAACTATTTGTAACTAGCCCATTGGATTTTGATACCGCAATACCGAAAAAACCAATTTGGGAGGAATTAGCTCAGAAAGTTTATGATCAGTGTAAAAATTCGAAAAGCGTTATTGCGTTTGTGGAGGGAAGACGATTTGCAGAAAAACTTGCTTATTATGTAAATCAGCTTGGAGGAGAAGGATTTGCAAGAACACATCACGGCAGTATGTCAAAGGAACAACGCCAAGAAGTGGAGCAAGCACTAAGAAGTGGCGTGCTACGACTCTTATGTGCTACTTCCTCGATGGAACTTGGAATTGATGTTGGGGATATTGACCAAGTATTTCAAGTTGGTTGTCCTCGTACAATTTCAAGCACACTGCAGCGATTAGGTCGTGCAGGTCATAATCCAAATCGTGTTAGCTCCATGCAGATGTTTCCACGTGCCTCAGCGGAGGGGCTATATTGTGGGATTACAGCAGAGGTTGCAAGACAAGGCTTAGTGGAAAGTTGCAAACCACCAAAGCTCTGCTTTGATGTACTATCACAACACTTAGTATCCATGGCAACTGAAGAGGGATATGATGTGGACGATGTAATGCCAATACTACAAAGGACTTATAGCTTTGCAGATATTACAAAGGAAGAGGTAAAAGAAGTTTTATGTATGCTGGCAGGAGATTATGAGCATAACCGCGACATTCCAGTTCGCCCAAGAATCTTATATGACCGAATTCACGAACACGTTCTTGGAGATGCTTATAGTCGAATGCTCGCAATCTCAGCAGGTGGAACGATTCCGGATAAAGGGATGTACTCTGTAAAGTCGGAGGATGGAGTTAAGCTTGGAGAGTTAGATGAAGAATTCGTATTCGAAGCAAGAGTGGGAGAAAGATTCTTGTTAGGGACTTTTGCGTGGAAAATAAGTAAAATTGACAAGGATTCAGTCATAGTGACACCAACAAGTACAACAAATGCTAAATTGCCATTCTGGAAGGGTGACATAAAGGGAAGAGGTCTACAGACAGGGATTGCTTTTGGTACGATTTTTCGAGAGCTTAGTAAAGCATATGAATCAGGTGCCTTACTTAAAAAGCTTACAGAGCTAGGTTTAGACGACTTTTCTGCACATTCTGCGAAAGAGTATTTGGAACGCCAGCTGCACTCTACACAATTACTTCCAGACGATCAGACAATTGTAATCGAGCATTTTAAAGATGAGACTAGCAATTATCAGATGATGGTACATTCTGTGTTTGGTCGACAGATTAATGAGCCACTTAGTATTCTAGCCAACCAAGCTGCAAAGCGTGTCACTGGACGCAATATCAATCATGTGGCTGATGAAGATGGATTTTTATTATTTCCATACGATGGTTTAGATTTACCAGAAGGAATACTTTATCAAATCACTCCATGGAATGCGAAAAAGATATTGGAAGCAGCATTACTATCCACACCACTATTTAATATGACATTCCGATATAATGCAGCTAGAGCATTGATGATGGGAGTTAGAAAAGCTTCACGACAGCCATTATGGGTGCAAAGAATGAGAAGTGCTGAAATGCTAGACTCTTTAATCCATTTCGAACAACATCCATTGATGGTTGAAACAAAGCGAGAATGTTTAGAGGATGTTTGGGATGTCCCAGGTGTGATTCAGTTATTAAAGAAAATACAAACGGGCGCAATTAAGATACATGAAATCGTTACAGAATTACCATCTCCGATGTCAATGCCATTTCGCCAACAAACAGAAGGCTCTATGATGTACGATTATGCGCCATCAACGTTAGGAATTCAGACATATTCAAAGGAAATGCTAAACGAAGCTGATTTGGTAACGCCATCGAAAGAAGAGTTAGAGCGGTTGACGTTGCGGACTACGCTACCTCAAGATGAGAATCAATTACACTCATTGTTAATGGCAGAGGGAGATATGATTGCAGGAGAATTAGAGGTACCGATTGCATGGCTAGAAGCGTTAGCTCATCAAGGAGTAGCAAACTATATTGAACCTGGTTTATGGATTGCTGCAGAACACGGACCACAATATGAGTCAGCCCTTGCTGGACAAGATGGTGAAGAACTAAAGCATATCCTTCGAAGAGCATTACGGTACCGTGGTGCACAATCCATGGAGCAATTAGCAGAGCGCTATTTGCTATCGGAGGAAATAGTTCAGGCCGCACTCAATGACTTAATAAAAGAACAGCAAGTTATCGAGGCAGATGGAATTTACTATCATGCAAAGCTCTATCAACAAGCTAGAAAAGAAACAATCAAGAATCGAAGAAAACAAGTAGCAACCGTACCAGCTAGTCATTACGCCGCATTGCTAGCAAATCATAGTCCACGTTTTGTTCTTGCGAAAGATAAACTAGAAGAGGTTGTTTTATCGTTATGTAACGAATCTTTTTCTATGGATTTATGGGAAAATACTATCTTGCCATCCCGTGTAATCGGATACCGACCAGAATTATTAGACGCACTTTTGGCAAAGGGAGTAATCTATTGGAGCATTCATTCGAAATCAGAGTTGAGCTTTCATCAATATGAAGCAATGGATTGGGAAGAAGAGTGCCTGAAAGCAGAGAATGATTTGGATGAAAATGAGACAATTCTTTATCAAACATTAAAAAAGCGTGGAGCAACCTTTTTGCAAGGCTTAAATCATCTACTAGGTGAGGCTTCGCCATATGAAACTTTACTAAGGCTTGCCGAGAAGGGACTTGTCCATGCAGATAGTTTTGTACCAATTCGCCAATATCAAAATCGTAAAAAGCTTGAAAAAGCCACAATACGGCAAAGAGTTAATGTAAGAGTCGCTGCACTTACTGCTGGTAGATGGGAGATTTCTCACCCATTAAGGGTGTTGGATATGGAAGAACAGTTAAATCAGCAATTTGAGAAGGTTGTAGTAATAAGTCGTGAGACAATCCAACCAATCTCCTGGCAAGCGGCTTTGGAGATTCTGCGTGTATGGGAATATACAGGACGTGTTCGACGAGGTTATTTTGTTGAGGGCTTATCTGGCATACAATTCATCCGAGAAGAGGACTACTATAAAACTTCACTCACATTAAATGAACCGGTAGATAAAATTGTGTGGATGAATGCAATCGATCCAGCACAACCTTGGGGAAAATGTCTGCCACACAAGAAAGATAGAAACTTTATGAATATTGCAGGAACTTTTGTAGCCCTAAAAAAAGGTGAACCAATTGTAGTATTAGAACGTCAAGGCAAAACTTTGCGGTGTTTTGAAGAGGATGTGAAAGCTGCCCTTGAAGAATTTGTACTCGGATTCCAAAGACGTTGCTTTTTTCCTAACCAAAACCGTTTGATCATTAAGGAGTATCCGAAGAATGTTGAAGATCAACTGAAAAGTGTAGGGTTTATAAAGGAAATTCAAGATTATGTACTATATCGAAAGTAAAGAAATTAGACGTCATTTTGCACAAGAAATGTTACGAGTATGGGATGACAAACATAATCAAATTAAATTCTATAAAGCACTTTAGACGGGTGAATCATAATAGGAAGTTCCTATGATTTTCTATACTTTCTAGATTTTTTATAACTCTTATTGACATAGAGAAAAATGCATGCAATAATATTCATATCAATCATATCATATTAGTAGGAATTAAATATTAACGGGAAAAGCATTTACAGAACATTTTATAAGTAAGTATTTAAATAAAATGCATAAGAGAATGAATGGTATATGAGAGTGAATGTTATAAGAATAAGAGATTAAGAGAAGAAAGGAAGAAAATTATGAGTGAATTTAAAAAAGGGATTTTACAACTAGTAGGTAATACACCATTAGTAGAAGTGGATAATTATGAAAAAGCAGAGGGTATTGAAGCTAGAATTGCGGTTAAGCTTGAATACTTTAATCCAGCAGGAAGCGTTAAGGATCGTATCGCATTAGCAATGATTGAAGATGCAGAGGAAAAAGGACTTTTAAAACCTGGAGCAACGATCATAGAGCCAACAAGCGGGAATACCGGAATCGGGATTGCAGCTATTTCAGCAGCAAAAGGTTATCATACAATTCTTACGATGCCAGAAACAATGAGTATTGAGCGTAGAAAGTTACTAAAGGCATATGGTGCAAAAGTTGTCTTAACAGATGGTGCAAAAGGTATGAAGGGCGCAATAGAAAAGGCAGAGGAATTAAAAAAAGAGATTGATAATTCCATTATTTTGAGCCAATTTACAAATCAGGCTAATCCTAAGATGCATGAAAGAACGACAGGTCCTGAAATCTATGATGAATTAAATGGTGAGATTGATATCTTTGTGGCAGGTGTAGGTACAGGAGGTACATTAAGTGGTGTGGGTGCTTATTTAAAGGCAAAGAATCCAAAGATTCAAGTTGTTGCCGTGGAACCAACCGCTTCTCCAATGCTGTCTGAAGGTAAAGCTGGCCCACATAAGATTCAAGGAATCGGTGCTGGATTTATCCCTGGTACTTTAAATACAGAGATTTATGATGAAATTTTTACTGTGTCAAATGAGGATGCCTTTGCAACTGGTCGTAAGTTGGCTCGCGTGGAAGGAATTCTTGTTGGTATCTCTTCAGGTGCAGCACTTTTTGCAGCAACTCAAATTGCAAAACGTCCAGAGAATAAAGGAAAGACGATAGTTGCTGTGTTACCAGATACTGGAGAAAGATATTTATCAACCCCACTTTTTGATGTAGAGGAGTAGGTGAATAAACAGTAAAATAGCTTTGCTTTCAATAGGAAAATGTGTTACAATACGTGCGTAAACACATGAGAGGAGAACCAAATGAAAGTTTCTAAGAATACCTCAAAGAAGCAGAGCGCACAGATACAGATGATTGTTTCTATGGTAGTCTTTGGTACGATTGGAGTGTTTGTAAAAAATATTTCACTATCTTCTGGTGAAATCGCCCTTTTTCGTGCAGTCATTGCCATAATTGCAATCATCTGTTTTCAATTGGTAAAAAAACATCATCTAAAACTTCAGGATATGAAAGGAGATTTAAGTCTGTTGATCTTATCTGGAGTGGCGATGGCATTTAATTGGATTCTGTTATTTCAAGCATATACATATACATCGATTTCAATTGCAACATTAAGTTACTATTTTGCTCCTGTAATCGTAACAATTGTGAGTCCAATTTTATTTCGCGAAAGATTAACAAAAAGACAAATCATCTGTTTTGTAATGGCTACTTTTGGATTAGTACTAATTATGGACATTGGTTCGATCAAGAGTGGGAGTCGTGATTTTATTGGAATATTACTTGGGCTTGGAGCAGCTACACTGTATGCTTTCGTAGTTTTGATCAACAAAAAAATCAAAAAGGTTTCAGGCATGGACCGTACCGTATGCCAATTTGGTGCTGCAATCGTTGTATTAATTCCATATGTGTTACTAACGAGCGGAATTCATATAACTAAGCTTCCAATCAGTGGATTTATTAATCTTTTAGTTCTCGGTTTGATTCATACAGGAGTTGCATACTGTATGTATTTTTCCAGTGTTAAGAATTTACCAGGTCAAAAGGTAGCGATACTTAGCTACATTGATCCACTTGTAGCAATCATAGTATCTGTCCTACTTTTATCAGAAAAAATTAGTATCACACAAATAATTGGCGGTTTCATTATTCTTGGTTTTACTTTATGGAATGAACTTGGAAAATCATAAAGTGTTGAAAGGAGTTGGGATAATGCATAATGAGTTAACAAAAAGTGATATTCGAAAGATGGAAGAGGAAATTGAGTACCGTAAACTTGTTGTTCGAAAAGAAGCACTAGAGGCAGTGAAAGAGGCGAGAGCCCATGGCGACTTAAGTGAGAATTTTGAGTACCATGCTGCGAAAAGGGACAAGAATAAGAATGAGAGTAGAATACGCTATTTGGAACATATGATTAAAACTGCTGTTGTCATTGATGACAATTCAAAAGAAGATGAGATAGGAATTAATAATACGGTTACTGTACTATTTGAAGAAGATAATACAACAGAAGTATTTCGCTTGGTAACGACAGTTCGTAATAATACACTGATTGGATTAATTAGCATTGAATCTCCCATTGGTAAGGCAATGCTAGGGCATAAAGTCAATGATCGCGTTTATGTAAAGGTATCGGAGGATTATGGATACTATATCGTAATAAAGGCAATCGAAAAAACGGTAGATGATAGTAATGATAAATTGAGAGGTTACTAATACAAAAGGAGCCATTGCAAAAATAAATGTAGATGTGATACATTATTTTTTCAATAGCTCCTTTGTTCTATAATAGGAAATTCCTCTGAATTTCCTATTATAGAACAAAAGCGTCCAAAAGAATGGACACAAATATGCACACAAGCGCGATAGGAAGATGTCGCTTACGCGACCGCGCTTGGCGCGAGTGTTTTGCAAGCAAAACACTTTTTTAAGTGATAGGGAACTTTTAATCCACCTATCAAAACTTTATATTAAAAATCATTATGTACAACTGTATTTAATTCATCTGCCATGGAACTAATTTGATTTACTAAGTCTTGAAGCTTATCCATTTCATAAACACAAGATTCTGTTGATTGAGATATTCCTTGTAAATCTTCAAGATTTTGAGTGCTAATCTGTTCTACAGAGTGAACGATGTCAACGATTCGATCGGAGGATTCTGCCACATTTTTTGTGGCTGTATCGATTTCTGAAATCTTTTGTGTCATTTCACTCGAAGCTTCAGTTACTTTCGTGGTAGAAGATTCTGCAATCTGAATGAGTTTCAAGCCATCGTTTACAGATTTCGCACTTTCCTCCATAGACTGGGAAGCTTTTAATGTATTTGTTACAACCTCTTCTACGATTGACTTAATATGTGAAACTGCTCCTTGAGTTTGTTCTGCTAACTTACGAATCTCATCAGCAACAACAGAGAAACCACGACCAGCCTCGCCAGCACGAGCAGATTCAATCGCAGCATTTAATGCTAATAAATTCGTTTGTGTTGATATACTTGTTATTGTATCAACAATCTGTAATATCTCTTGAGAGCGATTTTCCAATTGATGAATTGTTTCTTTACTAGATAGTGTAGTGTCATTAATGCGTTCCATTTCATTAATTACATTTTGCATATTTTTTGTATTATTGGATGTGAGCTCAAAGACATCTCGTGAGATTTCTGATATTTCATCTGTTTTGGCTGCAAGAGAATTTAAGTTTGTTGAGATGTTCTTAAAGTTACTACCAACTTCATTCAACTGTTCTAAAGTTTCACCTGAACCTGCTGTTGCTGTATTTGTACGACTTGCAATTTCTTTATTAATCTGAGTGGTATTATCTGTAACCGTTGTTAGGACAGAGACAGCACTTAAGAGTGAGTCAGATACTTCAAGTGATTTATCCTGCATGTTTTGCAATTGTATCATCATGTTTGATTGCTCGTCAGCATTCATCAAATTCTTTAGAAGTTTTGTTGTTCTAGTATTTAAACTAATAAAAATACAGGAAACTGCCAAGAGAGATAACGCACGAGGTACAATACAAAAAACAATCGTTGAATACATTGATGTTTGATTATGATCGATAGTTAATCCTAATTTGTACGAGATCAGTTGGGCAATGGAAAAACAAACAATCGAAAGAATGATAGCGAGCAAGTTAACTGCTCTAGAAAAATACATACTGGCAATAGCGATAGCGTAGATAAAGATAATAACAGAATGCCAGTTCATAGTTAAGATAATAATACATACAAAAAGAATTGATATCGCAACAAATAAATATTTCAAAGCTGGATGCTTCAGTTTTAATATATTGATTAAAAGGGTCGGTAATAGTAATAATACAATGCTGGATCCGCAACCAATAGCCATAGCAGTTTTTTGAACGGTAAATATTCCAATAATATTGAGGATAAAAATGACGACTGCGAGCGCAGCAGTAATGAGCATAACTTTTGCTACAAATTGATTCGCTTCCAGTTCGTTCCTACTAATCGTAGTATTGTTTTCGTATTCCATAGTTGTTCTCCTTTTATGTAAGATTTAGAGATATTATAGACTATTATGTTGAAAAATGCTATTAAAATTGCATTATAAATTCCTTACAATACATAAAATAGAAATTATAGGAATTTTATTAGATTGAATAATGTAAATTAATATGGGAATAGTATCACTGAATACTTTGCATATTGTTAAAATAGATATGCCTGTAATTATTATGGAGGTTCTATGAGGGATTTAGTGTATGTTTTTTTTGCATCGATTGGTTCTATCGTTGCATTATTTTTTTTAACAAAACTAATTGGTGTACGCCAGATGTCACAGATGAATATGTTCGATTATATTAACGGGATAACGATAGGTTCGATTGCTGCAGAGATGGCTACATCACTCGAATCAGACTTTATGAAGCCTTTACTTGCAATGGTTGTTTATGCAGTGCTTGTTGCAGTTGTCTCTATTATTACAGATCGTTCTGCTTTGGCTAGCAGATTCATTGATGGTAAAGCTAGAATCTTATATGATAATGGTGAATTATACTATAAGAATTTAAAGAAATCGAAACTTAGTATAACAGAATTTTTGATGCAATGCAGAGTAATGGGATATTTTGATCTAGCGAATGTTCAAACTGTTGTCTTAGAGGCTAATGGAAGTTTAAGTATTCTACCAACAGCTGAGCAAAGACCAGTGACACCGAATGATTTGAACATAAAGCCTAATCCAGAACGTCTAGTTGCGAATGTTGTTATTGATGGGAATATCATGCCTCAGAATTTAAAACATATGGGAAAAGACGAGAAGTGGCTGACAAAGCAATTACAGGCACATGGAATTACAGACACAAAGGATGTTTTCTTAGCAACATGTGATTGTAATGATCAAGTATGTGTTTATCGTAGGATACAAGAGGAGATGAAACGTGATATTTTAGAATAAAAAAGAAAGCCTCACAAACTTTTATGCGTGAGACTTTCTTTTTCCTTGTGCTAGTAACCATTATTTGCTATAATGTGTAAGGACAAAAAAGCGTAGCAATAACGCCAGTGTTGAAACAATAAATAAGCTGTATTATGGAGGACATGATGGGAAAGAGAACAGATATTCACAAAGTACTGATTATCGGGTCAGGACCGATAATTATTGGACAGGCATGCGAATTTGACTATTCTGGAACACAAGCTTGTAAGGCTTTACGTAATTTAGGATATGAAATCGTACTTGTCAATTCCAATCCTGCAACGATTATGACAGACCCAGGAATTGCAGATGTAACTTATATCGAGCCACTGAATGTTAAGCGTTTAGAACAAATTATTGATAAAGAAAGACCAGACGCTATCTTACCAAACCTTGGAGGACAATCCGGCTTAAATCTTTGTTCAGAACTTGCAGGTGCAGGAGTCCTAGATAAGTATGGCGTAAAAGTAATTGGAGTTCAGATAGATGCAATTGAACGAGGCGAGGACCGAATTGAGTTTAAGAATACAATGAATAGTCTTGGAATTGAGATGGCACGTAGTGAGGTCGCATACTCTGTAGATGAAGCGTTGGCAATTGCGGATCAATTAGGCTATCCTGTAGTGTTACGTCCTGCATATACAATGGGAGGAGCCGGCGGTGGTCTCGTTTATAATGTTGAAGAATTAAAGACAGTATGTGCAAGAGGCTTACAAGCAAGTTTAGTTGGCCAGGTCTTGGTAGAGGAATCGATCCTTGGTTGGGAAGAACTTGAACTTGAAGTAGTACGAGATGCAAAAAATCAGATGATTACTGTTTGCTTTATTGAGAATATTGATCCATTAGGAGTACATACCGGAGATTCTTTCTGTTCCGCACCAATGTTAACAATTTCAAAAGAGGTGCAAAAACGTTTACAAGAGCAAGCATATAAAATTGTAGAAGCGATTGAGGTTATTGGTGGTACCAATGTTCAATTTGCGCATGATCCTGTAACTGATCGTATTCTTGTTATCGAGATTAATCCAAGAACATCTCGTTCTTCAGCATTAGCATCGAAAGCAACTGGTTTTCCAATTGCGTTAGTTTCTGCTATGTTAGCTGCTGGATTAACCTTAGATGAGATTCCATGTGGTAAATATGGTACTCTTGATCAATATGTTCCTGATGGTGATTACATAGTTATTAAGTTTGCACGTTGGGCCTTTGAAAAGTTTAAAGGGGTTGAAGATAAGTTAGGTACTCAGATGCGTGCTGTTGGTGAAGTAATGAGTATCGGAAAGACATATAAGGAAGCATTCCAGAAGGCTATTCGAAGTCTTGAGATTGGTCGTTATGGATTAGGTTTTGCAAAAGATTTCCATGAGAAATCAAAAGACGAGCTTCTTAAGATGTTATGCATTCCTACCTCAGAACGTCAATTTATTATGTATGAGGCACTTCGTAAAGGTGCTACAATTGAAGAATTATATGAGTTAACGAAGATTAAACATTATTTTATTGAACAGATGAAGGAATTAGTGGAAGAAGAAGAGAATCTATTAAAGTATAAGGGTTCTGTACCTTCAAAGGAAGTACTAACTGTTGCAAAGAAGAATGGTTTTTCAGACAAATATATCGCAAAACTTCTTGACATCAAAGAACAAGAAGTTCGCGAGGCGAGAATTGCGATTGGAGTTGAAGAGGCATGGGAAGGTGTTCATGTTAGTGGAACTACAGACAGTGCTTACTATTATTCTACATATAATGCAAAAGATCAAAGCAAAGTAAATAATTCAAAGCAAAAGATTATGATTCTTGGTGGTGGACCAAACCGAATTGGTCAAGGAATCGAATTTGATTATTGTAGCGTTCATGCAGCATTAGCATTGAAAAAGCTTGGCTTTGAAACAATCATCGTAAACTGTAATCCAGAAACAGTTTCAACGGATTATGATACTTCTGACAAACTATATTTTGAACCATTAACTTTAGAGGATGTTTTGAGTATCTATAAGAAAGAAAATCCTGTTGGAATTATCGCACAATTTGGTGGGCAGACACCATTAAACCTTGCTGCTGAGTTAAAGAAAAATGGAGTACGAATACTAGGTACATCACCAGAGGTAATCGACCTAGCAGAGGATCGTGATCAATTCCGTTCGATGATGGATAAGTTAGGAATACCAATGCCAGAGTCAGGAATGGCAGTGAATGTAGCAGAAGCGACTGAGATTGCAGAGAGAATTGGCTATCCGGTTATGGTTCGTCCTTCCTATGTACTTGGTGGTCGTGGTATGGAGGTAGTATATACAAAGGAAAGTCTGGAAAGTTATATGAATGCAGCAGTTGGTGTTACACCAGACCGTCCAATTTTAATAGACCGTTTCTTAAAACATGCAATGGAATGTGAGGCAGATGCGATTAGTGATGGAAAGCATGCATTTGTTCCTGCAGTAATGGAGCATATTGAATTAGCTGGTGTTCACTCAGGAGATTCCGCATGTATAATCCCTTCACTTAATATAAGTGAAGACAACTTGAATACGATTAAGGAATATACGAGAAAAATTGCAGAAGAGATGGGCGTTTGTGGCTTAATGAACATGCAATATGCAATCGAGAATAATGTAGTATACGTTCTTGAAGCAAATCCTAGAGCTTCTCGTACGGTTCCATTAGTTTCCAAAGTATGTGGTATTGAGATGGTACCAATTGCAACCGATATTATTACAGCTGAGCTTACTGGTAGACCTTCGCCAATCTCGAGTCTCCATGAAAGTATAGTACCATATTATGGAGTGAAAGAGGCAGTGTTCCCATTCAATATGTTCCCTGAAGTAGACCCATTGCTCGGACCAGAGATGCGTTCCACTGGTGAAGTCTTAGGTCTCGCAGATACGTTTGGAGAAGCGTTCTTTAAAGCAGAGGAAGCGACTCAAACATGTCTTCCATTGGAAGGGAAAGCATTAATCAGTGTAAATGATAAAGATAAGGATGAAGTTATTGAAGTTGTGCGTGATCTTGTAGAAGCTGGCTTTACCTTAATGGCTACTGGTCATACGTATGAAACAATTAAGGCAGCTGGTTTTGAGGTTGATAAGATTAATAAGATGTATGAGGGACGTCCTAATATCTTTGACGTAATTACAAATCGCCAAGTACAATTAGTAATCAATTCTCCAATTGGTATGGACAGTGAATACGATGATAGTTATATTCGAAAAGCAGCAATTAAGACAAAAACATGCTATATAACTACAATGGCAGCAGCCAAAGCAGCAGCGAAAGGAATTCTTGAGATCAAGAATAATCCACACCGTACCTTACTTTCCTTACAAGAATTACATGCACGAATCAAGTAATTGTTCGATTAAATTTAATTAGTATCTAGTATATAGTAAATATATCAGATGGACTTAGTTGTATGTCTGATCTGAATTCATTCTGATATTGGGGCTGTTGCATTGGTATAATGCAACAGCCCTCGCAACTTTATTAGCATTTGTGATTTCACCTCCTATCCCGAAGAAAGAGTACACATGTATATTTTCGAAGGCCTTACAAGTTCCACACGCTCTTTGCGGGCTTGTGAGCGTAGCGCGCCGCAGAAAATATACATGTGTACTCTTTCATTGCTCTCTCTTGTGCTATAGGTAAAGTTATGCTAATCTTTAATAAAAGATGAAGTTAATGGAGATAAATTATGGGGATTAGAGTATTAATCGTTGAGGATGATGAAGACATTAACCGCTTTATTGTGAAATGTCTACAAAAAGAACGTTATGAGACAAAAAGTGCATATTCAGGGACAGAAGCAAATATGTTACTAAACATGCAGTCATTTGACCTAATTTTACTAGACCTAATGCTACCAGGTATTAAGGGGGAAACTTTGTTAGTAGAGATAAGAAAAACGTCAGAGATTCCAATTATAGTATTGTCAGCAAAAGTTGCACTAGAAGATAAAGTACATGTTCTAAAAAATGGTGCAGATGATTATATTACAAAACCATTTGAAAAGGAAGAACTTCTTGCGAGAATACAGACTGTGCTTCGAAGAAGTAAGACTAGCTTGGAATCTGAGAAGGAAAATGTTTTACAATTTAAAAAGCTAAAGCTCTTTCCTGAAAAACATATTGTGATAGTAAATGACCAAGAATTGAATCTGACAGCATCTGAATTTGATATTCTTTCTGTGTTAATGAAAAATAAGGATAAAGCATTTACAAAAGATCAATTATACCAGCTTGTTTGGAAAGAAGGTTATTACGGAGAAGATAATACAATTAGTGTACATATAAGTAATATTAGGAAAAAAATCAAAGTATATGATGAAGACTCTTACATCAAAACAGTATGGGGTATTGGATTTAAGATGGATACCATATTGAACAAGGATTAATTTAGCATGAATCTTTAAGCAATCTTTAAACTTTCTTTATGACTACTTCAAACTATCCGAGTATGATAAGTCACAGAAGTAAAAGAAAGGAGTCATAAAATGAGTAATTCAGTTATACAGACAAATAATTTGACAAAGAAATATCGGAGTGTAACTGCACTAGACCATGTGAATCTAGATGTTCAACAGGGGCAAATTTATGGTTTAGTAGGTAGAAATGGAGCAGGAAAGACTACTTTACTACGTATTGTTACTGGACAGACATTTAAGACTGAGGGTGAGGTTACATTATTTGGTGCTACAAGTGAACAAGAAATTGCAAAGAAAAGAAGGAACATTGGTGCAATTATAGAAACACCGTCTTTTTATCCAGGTCTTAGTGCAAAACAAAATTTGGAGTATTATCGCATCCAACGTGGAATTCCAGGGAAAAACTGCGTTGAAGAAGCATTACTAGAAGTTGATTTGGGAGATGCCGGAAGTAAAAAATTTAGTAGTTTTTCTCTTGGTATGAAACAACGACTTGGGTTAGCCTTAGCATTAATGAACAAACCAGATCTCTTACTACTAGATGAACCAATTAATGGACTGGACCCTTTTGGAATCATGGAGATAAGAAAACTATTACTTCGTCTAAATATTGAGAAAAAGATAACAATCATAATATCTAGTCATATTTTGTCTGAACTAGAGAACTTAGCTACTGATTATGGCTTTATTAATGAAGGTAAATTAGTTCAACAGATTTCAGCAAAACAGCTAGAACAAGAATGTACGAGGTATCTTGAAATTAAGGTAAATGAAGTTGAAAAGATGAGTGCATTAATTGAGCAAAAACTTGGATGTACTGCTTATAAAGTAACACCTGACCAGAAGATTCAGCTGTATGAATATATTAATCAACCAAATGTAATAAGTGAATTAGCTGTAGAACAGGGAATACAGCTGTTAGGATTACATGTCTCAGAAATAAATCTTGAGAATTACTTTATGCAATTGGTTGGAGGTGTTGAAAATGCTTAATTACTTAAAAAGTGAAATCTATCAGATCGTACACAGAAAGGCACCATATGTTTTTATCTTCATCTGTAGTGGGTTATTGATTGCAATGAACTTAGTATTACATCAGGTCGGTTCAGGAGATGTAAACTTTTCTTATAATACTACGGAATTTGCATTTTCTATGATCTATACGAATTTGTATTTTATTTTAGTTCTTTGTATTACCGTAAGTGCTATTATATTTGGTGAAGAATTTCAGAATCATACGCTAAAAAATAATGTTTCCTTTGGTATTTCTCGAGGAACGATATTTGTATCAAAGATGATTCTTGAACTCGTTTATGCACTGATTGCATTTGCATTCATACTTGGATGCTTTATTGGAAGTGCATACTTGCTACTTGAAAATTCAGGTTTAGTTGAACTAGAGCATCTATTAAAAGGCTGTTTGGCTGGAATTCCACTTTTTATTTTTGTCTTAGCTTTATGTAATACATTATATGCATTGGTTGAGAAAACCGGATTATCATTGGGAATTGCAGTAATCATTATTATCGTAATTCCGATTATCATCAATGAGTTTGCGAATCGATATGAAGTAGCGCAAAGGATTGGTGAATATTTACCAATTAATATGATTTCGGCCTATCGATATACGGAGGCTGGATTTTCAGCGGATTGGTTAAAATCAGATGTTATATTAAAGTACTATGGAGTTGGACTTTTATATAGTGTTATAGCATTAATCATTGGATTTATCATATTTAGAAAGAAAGAAATTAAGTAATGATTAAAATAGAAAGGAGAGCAGCTATGCTTTATATAGTTATCATTTTATGTATTGTATGCACCTATTTAGCTGTACATCTTTTCTATTATCATAATCAGATTGCTTCAATCAAAAATCAGATGGGAGAACTAGAGAAGAATCCTGATACAAACTGTCAATTAAAAGCAGACTATTTCGACAAATCTCTTGAACAATTAATGCAACAAATCAATGCTCTATATGCTTACCGACAAGAAGAGAGAATTTTGTATCAGAGGAGAGAATTGGAGATCAGAAGAGAAATAGAAAATATCTCTCACGATTTAAGAACACCGCTTACGTCAATTATTGGCTATGTAACATTACTAAAAGAAGGAAATCTAAGTAATGAGGAAATTCAAGAATTTTATAACATAATATATCAGCGTTCGAAAGTACTACAAGGATTTATCAAAGATTTTTATGAACTATCTCGAATCGAGGCAGAAGATTATCGATTTATACTTGAGGATACAATAGTACAGAAGGCGATTGCTGATACAGTCGTAGCTTATTATAATGATTTTGAAGCAAAAGGAATTCAAGTAGAAATTGATTTACCAAAAACCGAATATCATCTAATAACAGACCGAATACAGTTCAATCGAGTTATCAATAACATTGTACAAAATGCCTTAAAATATAGTGATTCGATCTTTCAGATTCATATGACTGTGAATCATCCATTATGTGAACTGACATTTGAGAATGACAGCATAAACCTAACGCAGGAGATAGTAGATAATGTCTTTAGTCGTTTTTTTTCTGGAGATAAAACAAGAAACTCACAAAGTACAGGACTTGGGTTATCGATTACTAAGCTATTAGTTGAAAAGATGGGTGGAACGATTAGTGCACAATTGAAGGACCAGCATTTCATTCTAAAAGTTTTATTTAAATAACATTGTTCCATCCACACTTTTGTGGG
This sequence comes from Bacillota bacterium, assembly GCA_023439125.1. Lineage (GTDB taxonomy): Bacteria > Bacillota > Clostridia > Lachnospirales > Lachnospiraceae > Lachnoclostridium. Next base: position 18,703 of record JAEXOU010000016.1, read on the forward strand.
ATTATAAGTATCATGTGAAAAAATATATGATTGAGCTTCTTTATTAAAATGGGGACTGTCGCACTAAGGGCAGTATGAAAAAAGAATGAAGGGCGATGGTAAATTTTCTTCGGCGCGCTACGCTCACAAGCCCCACAAAGTGCGTGTGGGGACTTGTAAGGTACTCCGAAAAATACCATCGTCCTTCATTCTTTTATGCAATATTCAGCTAGTGCGACAGCCCCGATTTAGGTTCTTTTATACTAGAATAATTTTAACGTTTTGAAGAAATTGCTTTATAAAAATCATTCAAATTGGAATCTTGCTTAAGTGCTTGAGTAAATTGTTTATCAACACCTTTGATTAGATTAACTACTTCTTCATGGTTTCTAATAAGTTCTAATTGCTTTGTTTCTTTGGCTGTTAACTCATTAAAGTAGAGTTTAGGCTTCCCATCGACGTTCTTAATCAATAGCTGATCAATGGAAGGAGCTGGTGTATCAATCGTATGAATCTTTAAGTCATAAACGACGTAAATGACGATAGCGACATTGTCGACACCTTGTGTTACATAGATTTTTTGGTTATCGTAGCCTTCAATATACTCCATCTTTCGAAGCATAACTTCTACATCCATACTATTGTTATCAACGGTAACTGCATCATAAGCTTTTTTATCTGCATTCAAAATCGCATCATAATAGTTGGCTACTAATTCAGTGATAGCAGAATCATTGTTTTCAAGTAAAAATGTGGGAGGCTCAACAACCTCTTTGGATTCATTGCTGTATGCACTAATTGCTGTGTCAGATGGTAAATTAGTTGTTGTTTCGGGTGTAGAGTTTTTGCTCGTAATCTTGTTGGAATTGTTAAATGCAATACTGCCAATCAACCCAACAACAAGGATACAGGAACAGATTCCTATGATAACTTTATTTGATTTTTTCATAAAAAACTCCTTTAAGTCTATTTAACAATACGTCTGGCTGAGAGTGGTGTACGGTAGTTCCATTTACTTATCTTAATTCCTTCTCTCCGATTGCTAGCATGTACAACTTTACCATTTCCCATGTACATCGCAACGTGATTGACAATACCACTGCTTGTTCCGTAAAAGATTAAGTCACCAGCTTGTAAGTTATTGTAGCTTGCAGTTACTCTAGTACCTGCGCTACGAGCCTGTTCTTTTGAGGTTCTAGGTAAAGTATACCCAAAATGTTTATAAACAGCCCAAACAAATCCAGAACAGTCAGCACCATTGGTTAAGCTTGTTCCACCCCATACGTAAGGATTGCCAACGAATTGCACGGCATAATTAGCAATTTGTTGCCCTTTTGACTTAGAAGCACTTGAACTGCTACCAGTACTTGAAGAGTTCGAGGAGCTGGAAGAACCGGAGGAACTTGAAGAATTCGAGGAACTGGAGGAGCTAGAAGAACCGGAGGAACTTGAAGAGCCAGAAGAAGCTGAATTTTGTGCCTGCGCTGCTTGTTGTGCTGCTTGCTGTGCCGCTAGTTTTGCTTGTTCTTCTTCGATACTAATGGCACGTTTATAATGATGAACTACGTCAACATAGTCTTTATGAACATACCCAGTAGTTTTAGAATCTAAGCGAATCTTAAACCAATCGTCATATTCTTCTAAAATTGTATATTGCTCATTGATTCCTATTTGCTTTTGTATTTTTGCAGTAGTATCCATTTCCATACGGACATTTAGAGTAGTACATGTTACTTTAATCTTTTTTGTGATATATTGATCTTCAAAAACTTTGGCACCTTCTTGACCATATAGAAGATATTCATTGGCTATGTAGCCGACCACATTTCCAGATCGAATTTTTGTCCAATACTTTCCTTTATTTAACACGGTTGCTACATGACCGCGATATAATTTACCAACAACCTTAGAATCCGTAGTCCAACTTGAACGTATTCTGACGTAATCTGTTGTGTTGGAAAAGGCTTTATTATCATAAACACTTACACGTTCAATTGCAGCTAGTCGCTTACCATCCACTACAATTGGAGTTGTAATATTAGCAATTGAAATACCAGTTTCAGATAAACGATTTTCATAATAATTATCTACGGCCTCTGCCATACCCCCAATTGATGTCGTACTTTGATCATAACTGGCTTCGACATTGGCTATATTCATATGCATTCCTGCTATTACAATTGTTGTTGTCATAGCAATCCTTAGTAATCCGTTGACTTTCATATTTACCTCCCGGATGTATAAATTATTACATAATTGTTACGTAATTATAAGTGAAAGAGAAATAAATGACAATAGGGAGTATTTGTAAATCCAGACGAATGAAAATAGAAAGGGGTGTTGCATAATGCAACACCCCTGTTTGTTCGCTAGGCGTTTGTGATTTTTTGCTATGAAGAAGAACGAGTACATATGTATATTTTCTACGGCGCGCTATGCTCACAAGCCCACAAAGGGCGTGTGGGACTTGTAAGGCCTACGAAAATATACATATGTACTCGCTCTTCGGGATAGGAGGTGAAATCACAAACGCTAATAAAGTTGCGGGGGCTATTACATTATGTAACACCCCTGTTTGTTCGCTAGGCGTTTGTGATTTTTTTGCTATGAAGAAGAACGAGTACATATGTATATTTTCTACGGCGCGCTATGCTCACAAGCCCACAAAGGGCGTGTGGGACTTGTAAGGCCTACGAAAATATACATATGTACTCGTTCTTCGGGATAGGAGGTGAAATCACAAACGCTAATAAAGTTGCGGGGGCTATTACATTATGTAATAGCCCCTTTAGATAAGTAGATGATACCTCTCTATAATATATAAAGAGGTATAAAATGATACATTATTTTTTTTGATAAGTCAGCTGAAACCACATCGATTTGGTTGATTAAATCAGTATTCGTTTGAATTAATTGAATCTTTTGCTCTAAAAGTGATTCTAAAGGTTCAATGATTAGCTTACGATAATTTGGTATTGCTAAGTTTGAGGTTGGTACTTGTTGTGATACTAAGATTGATTTTATATGTAACATCTGTTCCTCTTGAAGCAGAATCGGATACGAACGAAGGATGGATACTAATTCACCAACACGAATAACAGTTTGGGTAGAATTATTATCAAGTAATACATCATCGTTTGAAAGTATCACAATTTGTTTTATCTCAAGATATTGGTCTAAAGGACGATTTAATAGTTGGTTCAGATGTTTTTCAAGCTTAAGCATAGAAGAGTTGTTTACGCTTGTAATGGAAGGACTTATCGACTCTAACTTATCTTCACCTGAAAAACGTTTGTACCAATTACCATCTCGCTCAATGAGTAATTCGAATGGAGTGGAAGGATCAAAAGTTTCAATATCGATGATAAAAATTCCACGATTTGTGATTAGTATATTGTCATAATCGATAGTTTCACCATCCAGTATAATGCTATAATCAGATAAATTAATTGCTTGTTTTTCAAATAGCTCAATTGTCGAGTTTACACTTGTCTTACACTTTCCGTGCCAATAGAGCATGTCACAGTACATATATAGCTGTTCAATTGCTTGCTTTGTCGAACGACGTTCGTTATTAATGTGTTTTAATGGTTCTTCAAACCCATTGATATACCGCTGATATATATTAAAATATGTTTGGTTCTCGATAGAGTTGCTTTCAAAATGTTCTCTAATGAGATTAAATTTGTTTGATAAATTTGTAATCACATCCCGGTCAAGATGACTTTCGGTTACAAGATTGTCTTCTTTCCATAGGGATATCTTATCTTTGATATAGGTTAAGTAAATGTCTAGGTCACTAGCTTTTAATGATAAGGATTCCTCTGTACTTTGTAGATACTGTAGATAATGGTTCAATTTTTTCTCGTCTTGTGGTATGTAAACAGCTAAGTCTTTACGTAAAGAAGCTTCATCAAGGTGTATTACTTTTTCACTTTGTGCTGCTACCAATTGATTTTCAACTTTTTTGCTATAGTCAGGATGTCGCTTATAATAAAAATCCCAGTGAGCAATGTTGTTAATTCTCTTTCTGTTTTCATGGTGTTGATAAAAACTGCGAAAATAGGATTCACAAAATATATTCAGTGCATAAGCTAGAATACATGAGAATGCGCGTATTATGATAAAAATAAATCCATATACTAGAAAGAATGCTATATATTCAGAACTTAAGCTATCTTCTGTATATTGACTTAACTTTTCAATTAACCCAGATAGGCGGATTTCTTCTTGAAGTGGTGAGCTCAGATAATGATTCATAACGATCAACTTTATGATGAATACAATAAATTCAGACAATAGATTGATGTACTTAGAACCAATTTGGGTATAACGGGATTTCCATAGATTAATGACAAAACAAAGCTTCAAAATCAAATATATTGATAAAAATATCAAATCTTTACCAACTCGTATGTAGGTGTTATCAATCTTACTGTAGTTTTGGGTGAATTCATGTCCCAATCGGATGGTAGGTATGGCATTAAGTAGAAAAAAGATACACATAAGAGCAGTTGCTAGAAGTAATTGTGTTCTACTGTTAATCATATAGCGGTAATTCGCCTTTTCTTTCGTATTATGGCAATTCCAACATAGACCTTCGCTGGATAATATTTGTCCCGTTTGGTTACACTGGGAACAAGGTGTATCGATCATTGTAACTCCCTCCGTTCGTCATCCATATAGGTATATCTTACGAATCAAATATCGTTATAGTTATTATATATTATTATACTAGAAATGTCATTTAATATTGACATAAAAAGTATTTACAATCTGAAGATTTTTCGTATACATACTTAATCTATGAATCGAATTATGGATAATTAAATTGAAAAAAGTAAACATTAGAGAAAAGACATCGAATGTGTAAAATAAATGAGATTTTTTCTCAAATATAGCTGAGGTAAAAGTAATTATTTTTATTCTATTATGAAAGAATATTCTTGAATAAATAGATATACTAAGGTAAACTTATTTTTAAAAGATTTGGGTGTGAGGGTATTATAAAAGTCTTATGCACTCGGATTAAAATATGAATTGGAGTGATGGATATGAAAAAATTAATTTTGATAACCTCTCCGCCAGCTTGTGGAAAAACTTATGTTTCGAAGCAATTAGCGAAAGCGCTGAAACATGTAGTATATCTCGATAAAGATACATTAATTTGTTTATCGAAGCAAATTTTTACAGTTGCTGGTGAAGAATACAATCGAAGTTCGGAATTCTTTGAGAATAATATCCGAGATTACGAGTATGAAGCAATTGTAGCATTAGCATTGGAGGCAATAGAGTATGAGGATATTGTCTTAATTAACGCACCATTTAAACGTGAGATCAGAGATTTAGAATATATAAATCATCTCAAGGCTATGTTAGCGGATAAAGCTGCATCGCTAGTTGTTATTTGGGTAGAGACATCAGTTGAGGTATGCAAAGAACGAATGATTGAAAGAAATTCAGATCGTGATACATGGAAGCTCACTCATTGGGATGAATATATTGCAAATTGCAATTTTACAATTCCTACATCTTTAGATAATCCTAATGTTGTGGATGATTTACTGATTTTTAAAAACTCCTCAGAAGAAGAATACCAAGAATCTATGAAACGGATTGTAGGTATTATTGAAAGAGAGAGTACAAAATAATCTTCGATTCATATTTTAGAACGGAAAGTACATAAGTATAATTACTTTAATTTATATATATTTTTGAATGCCATTCTATTTCGAAAGAATGGTATTTTTGCTGTGCTTGTAAAGTGTTTCTCGTGAGAGTGTGCGAAGCACACTTTTATTCTATAATAGGAAAGTTCTTTGAACTTCCATATTATAGAACAAAAGCGTCCAAAAGGATGGACGCTATGATGCACACAAGCGCGTTAGGAAGATGTCGCTTACGCGACCGCGCTTGGCGCGAGTGTTTTGCAAGCAAAACACTTTTTAATAGAAAGATAATTGACATTTTACAAACAATATTGGAAAATAAGATTCTGTAATTTTATTGCTTCATGCTAGTATGAATCAACATAATTGTTATATGGAAGGAAGAAAAATGAAAAAAAGTTTCTTATTGAAGGTAGTGTATGCGTTATTTGGTATCTTGTTAGTTGGTATTGGTGTTGGGTTTAATGCATCAGCATTACTTGGTAATGATCCAATTGCAATTTTATATGATGGGATTCGTAACATTGCTGGGTTAGGTTATGAATCACTTGGACTAATTACTAATCTAGTGAATTTATCCGTCTTAATTTTATTACTTTTTATTGGTCGACGCTATTTAAACATTGGTACGATAATCTATATGTTATCACTTGGTACTTTTGTAAACTTAGGAAATTATCTCTATGGACAGATGTTTACAGATCCGTCTATAATCGTTCGTTTCAGTATGGGTATCATAGGAAGTTTATTAATCTACACTGGAGTTGGTATATTTATACTTATGGACATCGGTTTGGATCTTTTTACAGCATTCGCTATGGTAATTAATGATACATTAAGATGGGAATTTAGAAAGACAAAAATTTGCTTTGATATTATTTTAGTAGTGACTGGAACATTACTAGGTGGTACACTTGGTATTATTACAATATTCACAGCATTAACTGCAGGTCCATGCATTCAATGGGTAGTTACTAAATTAAAAGTAAAATTAAAGGATCGATTATAAATTAGGTGGACGATGGAGGGATAATACAATGGCAATTGAAATTGTAAAAGAGTACTTTAAGCAGTTTGGATTAGAGGAACGAATTCAGGAATTTGATGTTTCAAGTGCAACGGTGGAACTAGCAGCAAAAGCATTGAGCGTGGAGCCAGCAAGAATTGCAAAGACACTTTCTTTTAAGAAGGGTGAGGGAGCAATGCTGATTGTAACAGCAGGCGATGTTAAAATTGATAATCAAAAGTTTAAGCAAGAATTTGGTATGAAGGCAAAGATGCTTACTCCAGAGGAGGTTATAGAGTTTATTGGTCATGCAATTGGAGGAGTTTGCCCATTCAAAGTTCCAGAACAGGTAGAGATTTACTTAGATGCCTCTATGAAACGCTTTAATACAATGTATCCTGCAGCTGGTAGCAGCAACAGTGCAATTGAATTATCACTTGAGGAACTTTTTTTGTATTCTAAGGCGATTCGGTGGATTGATGTATGTAAAACCATAGAATAATTCGTATCGTCGTCACTATACTTTTGGAAATAAAAAGAAAAGAATGATTGAACAATCCTTTGATTGGTTGTATAATCCTAAATAGATTTTCAGGATTCCAGGTATACTTTGGATCATTTCGAGATGGTGGAGGATTGTTTTTAAGTGAAAATGAATAAATTTAAGCTTGGATTTTCGCTGCTAAAGCAAAATTACAAGAGCATTCTACTATTTGACTTAATCTATAAATTAGTAGCAACCGCATTATTTGTTCCTTTGTTAGTTGGTATGTTAAATTTCGCTATGTATATGGCAGGAATGAAGTATATAAGCAATGATAATATATTTAACTTTTTATTAAAGCCTACAACTTTATTGATTGCAGTTGTCATCTTAATTGCATTGGCGATGATTATGATTGTTGAAATTACTGCCACGGTTGCTTGTTATCATGCATCCTATTACAAGCAAAAGATCAGCGTTGCAGATATGTTTCATATTGGCTTTCGGTCCGCTCTTCGTATGTTTCGAGGAAGGAATCTATTAATCATCGTGTATGTTTTAGTCCTATTACCGATTACTAGTTTGACGTTTATATCAAGCTATGCATCGAGCATAACAATACCAGACTTTGTTTCTTCTTATATTGAGTCCAATCGATATATTTCAGTCATTATAATCATATTCTTGCTAGGTTTATCGGTAATTGCTGTTCGTTGGTTATTTAGCATTCATTTTTATGTAAATGAGAACATGAGTTTTAAAGAAGCGCGAAAGAAAAGTCTTGAAGTTAATCAAAAGCGCTATGTTCGCAATGTGCTACAATTGATTTTATGGAACATAATAATAGCAGTGGTTATCATACTCATAGCTTGTCTTGGAATATTAGCTATTGCTGTTGTAATTAAAGTATTTAGCACAAGTAAAGTAGCATTATCGGTAACACTTGCAATTACGGCAGCAGTAGTTATCTTAATCTATATATTGGTGGCTAATTTTATTATACCGATTATGTTTGCATTTATTAGTGCAATGTATTATCAGGATAAATTCAATAAAGGTGAGGATATTCCTGCTTATCATTCCGTTTTGGAAAAGCATAAACGTTTTAAGAAGATTTCATTGATTGTTGTAATTTGTGCATGTTTAGTTAATATGACCTATGTTGAAATTATATCAGATAATAGCTTCAACTTTCATGTACAATTTCTAGATCGTCCAGTTGTATCAGCACATCGAGGCGATTCCGTATCTGCACCAGAGAATACGATTCCTGCGTTTGAAAGTGCGATTGCAAATAGAGCAGATTATGCTGAATTGGATGTACAGCAAACGAAGGATGGTGTAATTGTTGTAATGCATGACAGTAATTTAAAGCGTACAACAGGAGTAAATAAAAACATCTGGGAAGTAACATATGATGAGATTAAAGATTTAGACGCTGGGAGTTGGTTCTCCAAAGAATACGCTGGAACCAAAATTCCTACACTTGATGAAGTATTAAAGCTTTGTAAGGGTGAAATCAGGTTAAATATCGAGTTGAAGCCAACCGGTCATGAAGTAGACTTTGAAAAGAGTGTTGTGGATGTCATCTACGAGAATGAGTTTGAAACTGATTGTGTCATTGCCTCGATGAAATATTCTACATTAGAAAAAGTGAAAGAATATGCACCAGAATTTACAACGGTTTATGTAACGACAGTTGCATACGGCTCGATTCAGGCGCTTGAGTATGCAGATGTGTTTAGTATTGAGTCAACCTTTGCAACTAGCAGTATGGTGAATCGATTACATGAACAAGGAAAGCTGGTTTATGCTTGGACCGTAAATAATGAAGATAAGATTCAAGCTATGATTGATGTCGGCGTTGATAGTATTATTACGGATAATCCAGTGTTAGCAAGAGAATTAATCTATTCAAAATCTTTGAACGATACGATCGTTGAATTTATTACAAGTTTGTTTAAGTAAGAAAACTTAGGTAAGGCAACTTGAGAATCTTGTGTATAACGAATTTACAAGAGAAAAGTTTGTAATCATAGTACTTACATGAGGTAAACAATCGATGTAAAGAATTCAGATGACTTAAAAGGTAATTTAGGAATGGATGAATTCAGGTGAAATAATTGGGTAGTCAAGTGAACAACGAATAGAATTTGTACATTGACGAATTAAGAAAATAGTGATATTTTAGTATTATAAGAAATGAAGGGAAGTGTGTTTTTGTTAATTGCATCAATATGCGCTTAAGAATTAATTTAGCAATTGAGGACATTGGTAGTATCTGCGGATGCTTTCTTTGTGTACCCATTTGTAGCCCATAAAGATGTAATGAATCAGACACAATTGCCGGTATGAAACGGTCTCTTTGACATTGAGTCGAATGCCTGTAGAACGATATCTTTATGGTTCTACAGGTTTTTTTATATACTAGGAAGTTCCTAGTATATAAAAAAAGCATCCAAAAGGAAGGATGCTAGGATGTGCACAAGTGTGATAGGAAGATGTCGATTACGCAACCGCGCTTGGCGCGAGTGTTTTGCATGCAAAACACTTGTTTATAATATCAGAGGAGATTTAAGATGAATCATACATTTCAAACATTAGAGTTCGACAAAATTTTAGTTCAATTAGAAGAAAACGCATTTACAAAACATGCAAAGGAAAAAGTAAGAGCCTTAACGGCGTTTATAAGCGAAATGGATTTACAAGTGGCACTTCGCGAAACGAGTGAGGCTAGAAAAATTATGGATGAGATTGGAACTCCACCTTTCGTTAGTTTAGAATCTGTGGAAGAATTACTTCTCATTGCGACACAAGGTGGATGTTTATTACCGGAACAACTAGAGTACCTTCAGACCGTTTTATCGGCGGTTAAAAGATTGAAAAATTTCTTATGCCGCGCCAAGTATCTGGAACTAGGGTTACCTTATTATGAGATAGAATTAAATTCATTAGAAGAGATTCGAGAAGAAATTTTGCAAAAGATTCGAGGATCAAAAGTAGATGATTATGCGAGTAAGCTATTAAAGGATTTACGTTCTGATATTGAAAAAACGGAGAATAAAATGCAAACAAAAGCAGAAGCAATGTTAAAAAATAACAAAGAATGCTTTTCAGATGCATTTATCGTTAAGCGTAGTGGTCATATATGTTTACCAGTAAAGAAAGAGCATAAGTTTAAGATTTCTGGTAGTGTCATTGATAAATCATCTACTGGAGCCACCTTTTTTATTGAACCAACAAGTATTGCTATGATGAATGAAGAGCTTGCAAGCCTTTTAATTGACGCTGAGAATGAAGAGCGAAGAATTCTATATATGTTAACTGGATTAATCGCTGATCATGTAGAAGAGTTTCGTGAGAATATTCGAGTAATGGAAAAGCTAGACTATATCTTTGCTAAGGGAAAACTGAGCTTGGATATGAAAGCAGTAGAACCAACGTTAACACTCGAAAGGCGAATTGAAATTGTAAATGGAAGACATCCATTTATCGATAAGGATGCTTGCGTACCACTGAACTTTACTATGGGTGGCGAGATTCAAGGAGTAATTATTACAGGTCCAAATACAGGTGGTAAAACAGTGGCAATTAAGACGGTTGGTCTTTTAAGTCTAATGGCACAATGCGGCCTGCATGTTCCATGCGAACGAGGAACATTTACAATGAATAGTGCAGTATTATGCGATATTGGTGACGGTCAAAACATTACAGAAAATCTCTCCACGTTTTCATCCCATATTACGAATATTCTATCAATATTAAAAGTAGTAAATCGGGACAGTTTGGTTATTATGGATGAATTGGGTTCGGGTACCGACCCAACTGAGGGAATGGGAATCGCAATCGCAATATTGGAGGAATTACGAAAGAGTCGATGTTTGTTTTTATGTACCACACATTATCCTGAGGTAAAGCATTATGCCAATAAGACGGAGCATATAACCAATGCAAGAATGCAGTTTGACCGTGAATCTTTGCGTCCAACGTATCGCCTTGAGATTGGTGAAGCAGGAGAAAGTTGTGCGTTATATATTGCAAAACGTTTAGGAATGTCCAATGAAATGCTACGAAAGGCTAGTCTAGAAGCATACAATACACAAGACTTGGATTTCTTAGGCGACGATGATTCTCAAGAAGAGAAACCAAACATGATGGAAGAACTTCCTAAAAAGATAGTGAAAAAGAAGAAAGTGAAACAGAAGGCAGATATGTCCGAGAAATATTCGATTGGTGATAGCGTAATGATCTATCCCGAAAAGAAAATCGGAATCGTCTGTCAGAAGGTAAATGAAAAGGGAGTACTTCAAGTTCAGTTACAGAAGAAAAAAATTTATTTGAACCATAAACGAGTGAAGTTATATATCAAAGCAGAGGAAATGTATCCAGAAGATTATGATTTCTCAATTATTTTTGATTCTGTGGCGAACCGAAAGGCAAGGCATCAGATGGATAAACATTATTGTGAAGATTTAGAGATAAAAACGGATTAGTGTTTGCATACTATAAATACTTACGACAAATAACAAAGCTTTGAATGAGATGGAGGAACTATGGCTGGTGAATATCAAAGATTAGTGCATGAATTTGAGCCTGTATGGAATGCGGAGAGTAGAATCTTAGTGTTAGGGAGTTTTCCATCGGTGAAGTCAAGAGAAATAGCATTCTATTATGGGCATCCTCAAAATCGTTTTTGGAAGGTACTTCAAGCTGTACTACAACAAGAGATACCGCAGGAGATTGAGGGGCGAAAAGAATTCTTATTAAATAACCATATTGCAGTTTGGGATGTAATTCAAAGCTGTGATATTATCGGCTCAAGTGACTCTAGCATTAAAAATGTAGAACCAACAGAGTTAACAACTTTAATTGAGAATAGTAAAATCAAGCATATTTTTGTTAATGGAAAGACAGCAGAGAAGTTATATAAACGTTATAGTGAGGTTAAAACAGGAGTAAAAGCCATTGCTTTACCATCAACTAGCCCAGCGAATGCAATGTTTTCACTCGAGCGTTTATGTCAGGAGTGGAATGTAATTCGGGATTATCTATGAGGAAGGCTTATGGAAATTATACCATGTCATCGACAAGGTATAATTTCCATAAGTTATCATATCTTTGAGTAATAATTCTATAAAGTATGTGATTGATAAAGAGTGGCGAAATGTTAAAATATTAATAAGGTGAGGATTTATGCAAGCAGAAGAGTTAAAACAACTAGGAGGTTTAGTTTTCCGAGATATCGAAGAGGGTTTTCAAAACTGTAAATATGAGGTGCTATCTGGTAATCCAGATGACTTGTATGAGGTGATCGTTCAACAAATTCATCAGAATGGATTGGAAAATAGTTATGTAGATTTTTATTATGGAAGGCTAAAGAAGGAAGAACAGGAGAAAGTTCAAGAGGTAATACCGAGTGAATGGCTGCACACTTTAAAACAATATGAGAATTGTCATGAGCTTTATTATCCGTTAAGTAAAGAACTGCTTGAGATCACGTGGTTTTTAACGATTCATGAGTACTTATTTAGCACTTATTATTTTTGTAAAGAACCGTGTACAATCTGGGGTAATTATAATCAGACATTAGTGAAGTTCTGGTTATGAAGAGAGGTAGAGCAATTAAGTAAATGAATATGACAGTAAGTGCTGAATATCGGCTTAATGCTGGAGAACTTATTGAAGTACTTGTTCTTAATCGTGGAATTACATTAGGCGAAGGAACAATGAAGGAGTGTCCTTCGTATGTTATTGAAACCTTTCGGAAGAAATAAGAGATTATTAAATGAAAATGTAAGGAGAAGCGAATATGGAGACAAAGAAATATATTATTGAAACATTGGAGAAATTAGTGAATATACCAAGCCCTTCTGGTTATACAAAGGAAGTAATGAACTTTGTAGAGGGAGAAGCAAATAAATTTGGATATCATTGTGACTACATACAAAAAGGTGGATTGATCATTCGTGTTCCTGGGCAAGAGGCTGAAACCGTTGGAATATCTGCACATGCGGACACTCTTGGAGCAATGGTTCGGTCCATTAGTAGTGAGGGCATGATTAAGTTTGTATCCGTTGGTGGCTATACAATGACAAGCATTGAAGGCGAATATTGCAAGATCCATACACGCGATGGAAAGACCTATACTGGAACTATCCTTTGTACGAGTCCATCCGTTCATACGTATGATGATGCGAAAACACTAGAACGGAAAGAGCGTAACATGGAAATTCGCTTAGATGAGCAGGTAAAGAGTAAAGAGGATGTTGTAGCACTTGGTATTAACAACGGAGATTATATTAGCTTTGATGCACGTTTTGAATACACAAAGAGCGGATTTATTAAATCAAGACATTTGGATGATAAGGCGAGTGTAGCAGTTTTACTTGGTTTACTGAAAGAACTGTCGGAAAAGAAAGAGCAACCGAAGAAAACACTAAAAATTCTAATCTCCAATTTAGAAGAAATTGGCCTTGGCGCAACTTATTTACCAGCAGACATTACAGAATTTCTTGCAGTTGATATGGGAGCACTTGGTGATGACCTTGCGGGTAGTGAATATGCAGTTTCCATTTGTGCACAAGACTCCTCAGGCCCATATGACTATGACTTAACAACGCATCTAATCAATCTTGCGAAAGAAAATGAGATTGCTTATGCAGTTGATATTTTTCCTCATTATGGTTCTGATGCATCGGCTGCAATGCGTGGTGGCAATAATATTAAGACTGCATTGATCGGTCAGGGTATTCATGCTTCTCATGGTATGGAACGTACACATGAGACAGCATTGATGGCAACACTTAAACTGCTACAAGCTTATGTGAGTTAGGGTAAAGTATGAGTTATAAAGGACTGTTTCCTATGTGATGTGACCATGTTTGATATTAAAATCTAACGGTTGGGTTTTCGTTACATTAGTGAAACAGTCTTTTTTCATGATATAGTAAAGTTCAAGAAGCGTATATCTCATAAGCTAAAATACTTAATTTGGTAAGTATTCATAACTAAAATACTTAATTAAGAAGATATTCATAAGCCATATTATTAGTTTAGTAAATATTCATAAGCTAAATCACTTAATTGAGTACAAGTGTTAAAATCACAAGCATACCATACGTTATTGTAAGCAATCCATGGATTAAGAACATCCACAGTTAATTCCTCTCCAGAAGTTTTATGTATTGTATATTGTACTAATTCCGTACTATATGTATTAACTGAATTTGATTTTACAAACAATGGTAAGCTTTGAACGGTCTCTAATATCTTTGTGATTTCTTCAGTATCTGTAATTGTAGTTATATCGCCTGTTTTTAATGCCAATATTGTAATTTTAGAAATATCATTGCTAGCGATCTCACCAATTACCTCTTCTTTATGATATTTACTGCAGCTTGTTAGGCAATAAGTAAGAAACAAAGTGAAAATTGTTAGAATTCTTTTTTTCATGCTAATCCCTCCATTAATCAATTCAATACTCTATATTTGTATCAGCTTTCGCTGAATTTATTCCATGAAAGATAATTTTATATATTAGACGAGATAGGGTCAGGAAAAGTTTCAGGGAAAAGAAAAAAATTATGAATTTTTTTAAAAGTGGGTGAATTTACGATAAAAGAAGAAAAAGCTTGATTAGTGACTAACTTTGCTATTTATGATGATTCATGGTAATATATTGATATGGTTACAGCGCTGAGTGTAGTGAATACGAATAGGAGATCAATTTTAGAATTAATTACTTTGGGTACGAGAGGGGAGAACTCATGGAGAGCAAAGAGCAAAAGATTGAACAACTAACACAGGGATTTCAGACTGCTTTTATTGATCATTCACATAATTCTAATTTAGCATATCGACCAGAATTTATATCGAATAATTATAAACAAGGGAAAAAGGTACTTGTTTCTATTGAACAAGAATTAGCAAACTGTGATGAGTTTAGGATTAGTGTTGCTTTTATAACAAAAAGCGGAATAACCCCTTTACTACAAACACTAAAGGAGTTAGAAGAAAAAAATATACCAGGTAAAATTCTAACTACTGATTATCTGATGTTTAGTGAGCCGTCTGCATTAGAAAAATTAGCTTCTCTTAATAATATAGAACTGAAGATGTTTTGTACTGATTCAGAAACAGGTGGATTCCATACAAAGGGGTATATTTTCAGAAAAGAAGAAATTTATCGGATTATCACTGGTAGTACTAATATGACGTTAAATGCAGTAACAAAAAATCGAGAATGGAATACAAAAGTTGTTTCAACTAAAAATGGTGAAATGGCACAAGCGATATTGGAAGAATTCGAAGAGCTTTGGAATGATTTGCATTGTTTGGATTATAGAGATTTCATAGAAAATTATCGTCAGGAATATCTAAAAAACCAGATGATAAAAAAACAAAAGGAACAAGCAGTAGAAGAAAAAGTTGTTGAATTAGAGCGTTATACTTTAAAACCAAATAAAATGCAAGTCGCTTTTGTAAATAACGTGATGCAGATGCGTGCCAAGAATGTAGAAAGAGCACTGTTATTGAGTAGTACGGGAACAGGAAAAACATTAGCATCTGCATTTGCATTACGCGAAATGTCCCCCAAAAAAACACTTTTCTTAGTTCATCGGGAACAGATAGCAATTCAGGCGATTAATAGTTATAAACGTATATTTGGTAGCTCTCGAAAGTATGGTTTGTTATCTGGAAACCAAAGAGAGATGGATGCAGAAATACTATTTTCAACAATGCAGATGATGGCAAAGCCAGAGATACATAAGTATTATTCAGAAAATGAGTTTGATGTAATCATTTTAGATGAATGCCACCATGTTGGTTCAGAAAGTTATCAACGTATCATGAAATACTTTAAACCTCAGTTTTGGCTTGGGATGACAGCTAGCCCAGATACTAATAATTATGATATATATTCTATCTTTGATCATCAGATTGCCTACGAAATAAGGTTACAACAAGCATTGGAAGAAGATTTACTATGTCCGTTTCATTATTTTGGTATTACTGATTTAGAAATTGACGGAGAAGTGTTTGATGATAGTGCTGGCGTGAAGAATTTTGCTAATCTTGTATCTGATGCAAGGGTGGAGTATGTGATCAAACATGCCGAGTTTTATGGATATAGTGGAGAACGCGTGAAAGGTCTCGTTTTCTGTAGTAGAAAAGAGGAAGCACGAGATTTGTCAGAGAACTTTAATCGTCATGGTTACAGAACTGTAGTGCTGACTGGTGAAGATAGCCAAGGACATCGTGAAGAGGTAATTGAACGGTTGACTGACGATAGTAATGTGGATAATCAATTAGACTATATTTTTACAGTGGACATATTTAATGAAGGTGTTGATGTACCTGAAATTAATCAGGTCATTATGCTACGACCAACGGAGTCACCGGTTGTTTTTATTCAACAGCTAGGTCGTGGACTTCGCAAGAGTAAAGATAAAGAATATGTAGTAATTCTTGACTTCATCGGAAATTATATGAACAACTTCATGATTCCGATCGCATTATCAGGCGACCGAAGCTATAATAAAGACACGATGCGTAGATACGTCAGAGAGGGTGCGAGAGTGATTCCAGGAAGCTCCACCATTCATTTTGATGAGATTTCTAAGAAACGTATTTATGCTTCAATTGATGGAGCAAGAACAAATGATATGAAGCTGATAAAAGAATCTTATCAATCATTAAAATATAAACTTGGACGAATACCAACCATCCTTGAATTCAAGGAATATGGTGCTATTGATATTACAAAAATATTTGATAAGTGTGGATCTTACTATAATTTCTTAAAAAAATATGAAGAGGAATATGAAGTTGAATTAACGAGCAAAGAGCAAAGTATTATAGAATTCTTTTCTAAGAAACTGATATCCTTTAAACGTGTACATGAAATGGCTCTATTAAAACATTTGATTTCAAAGGCAGACAGAATTTTGACATATTATCAGGAATTGTTAAAGAAAGACTATAAAGTAGAGCTATCATCGAAAGTAGAGGAGTCTGTTGTTCGTAACTTAACGAATGAGTTTGCGAAAGAAGAGGAACGTAAAAAATATGAGGCATGTGTTTTTATAGAAAGAAACGAAAATGGGAGTTATCGTTTATCATCCTCATTTCAAAAGATGCTTAGTAATAAAGTGTTTAAAAATATGGTGATTGAGCTTATTGATTTTGGAATTATACGTTATATGGATAATTATTCTGATACATATAAGGATACAAATTTCCAATTATATCAGAAGTATACATATGAGGATGTATGTCGGCTATTGAATTGGAAAAAAAATATGAATGCGCAGAATATTGGAGGGTACTTTTATGACGCAGAAACAAAAACGCTTCCTGTATTAATTAATTACCATAAGTCGGAGGATGCGATTGCATATGAGGACCGATTCATATCTGAAAGTAATCTGATTGCATTATCAAAGCATCCTAGAAAGATAACCTCTAGTGATGTAACACACATTTACAAAATAGGTGACGATGATAAAGATAATCGTATTTTTCTTTTCGTTAGAAAGAATAAAGATGATAATGAGGCAAAAGAATTTTATTTTCTAGGTGAAGTATATGCAGAGGACAATCCAGTACCAATCCGTATGGAATCAACCAATGATGATGCCTTTGAAATACTCTACCGTTTAGATGTACCAGTTCGAAGTGATATATATGATTATATCGTTAGCGAATAAATGCTATAAGTTGTGAAAAGGTAAAATAGAGAAAGAGAGTAATAAAATTGAACTAGACGAAAAAGCTGATTAGTGAAATAATAGATAGAGTTGAGTATTATTTAAGAGGATTTATTATCAAAGTTAAATATATACGTATTTATCATTATGGAATAAGAGGAAGTAAATATGAAAACAGTAGAAGTGGTTGCGGCAATGATTATTAGTAATGAAGGTAATAGAAAGAAAGTTTTTGCCACACAACGCGGGTATGGTGAATTTAAAGGTGGTTGGGAATTCCCTGGGGGGAAAATGGAAAAAGGAGAAACACAACAACAAGCATTAATACGTGAAATCCGAGAAGAATTAGCTACTGAAATTGAGGTAGATGAGTTTTTTCAAACCATTGAGTATGATTATGATTCTTTTCATCTTATCATGCATTGTTATATATGCCATGTGATAACAGGAAAACTTTCTTTATTAGAGCATGAATCTTCCGTATGGCTAGCTTCCGATGAACTAGAGCAGGTGGATTGGTTACCTGCTGATTTAGGTATATTAAATCAATTAAAAGAATATTTAGAAGAAAAATAATAGTCTTATCTTTTAGGAACAAAGGACTGGTATCTTTTATTGTTAGTGACACAGTAGTTGATCACTATCATTGAAGATACCATTTTTTTATTTCATAGGATTCAGTTAATCAGGAGATTGCATTGTAAAAGCATACTGTCATACTCCAAAACAGTCAGCAATGTGTACAAAATAGTCTAAAAACTTTCTACACTAGGGAAATATTGTAAATAAATACTACCTAATGTATAATAAAGTAGTAAAAGTTGTATTTAGTAATTATGAGTGAGTAAGGAGTGAAGAAAACTATGGGGAGATTTCTCAAAGGGTTTATGTCGATTGTAATAGTTGTTTCGATTACATTAGGATTTATGTCGACACAAATTCCAGTATCTTCAAATGCGACAAGTAAGTATGTTACGCGAAGTCAAGTGATTAAAATGATTCTGGACGAATTAGGAGAAACTTATGATAAGGCAAGTTCAACTTCATATATAAAAAAAGCAAAAGAGATTGGATTAATAACGAATAAAACCTTTACAAAGTATGAAAACTTTGCAAATAAGACAGAAGTTGCAATGTTATTAGTGCGTGCAGATGAGCATCTTTATGGAAGGACGATTGAGGATGAGCTAGTAGATAGAATAATGGATTGCAGAATATCCGATATTGCAAAGATAAGAAAAGTTTATCAACCATTTTTAGCGAAAGCATATGCACTCGGATATATCAAGGGAAATTCAAATGGTAGCTATAGTACGAATCGTAAATTTAACCCAAAGTATAAAGTTACAGTTAGTTATGCCAAAAATCTGATTCATATGATAAATGATAAAAGCATACGCCATCAGATTTCACCAGACGGTCAACTGGTCCGAACAACTAACCTACCTAAAATGGCTGACTTCTACCCATATATACTAGCGAGTTATCCAAATAGTTATTATGATTGGCAGTTCTTATTTATGAGAACGAAGATAGGGGATGACCTAGTTTATGGAACTGATCGATGGATTAGTAAAGTAGATTATGCTTCACCTAAAGATTTTTTTGAATATAAAGAAGGCAAAAAAGTTTTTAGCTATTATTATAGTAAAGATAAAGTAAATGCTAAGGAATTATATGATGAGTGTATCGACGAATGGGAAGAGAATGCAAGAAATTATTTAGAGTGTGTTTTTAATGTTGATTATAGAACAATTAAACAAGATACAGCGTGGATGGAGAAGTTATTAAGTGCTGATTTTAATGGTACGATTGAGAAGGATAACACAGCAAAAAGAATTAATCAATATATTAATGATGCTATAGAAAATGAAACAATAGTTGAAAGTAAGATAATTGCTGTTGATAGATCAACATTATATATTAGCAATGGATATATGTATTTACGAGCATATGTTAGATATAGAGTTATCTCATCTAAGGATTTATCCTGTGTTAAGAATTCACCGATAATTTTTACTAGATTTACATATCCAGAATTCATTAATCTTAAATTAGGAGAATGGAGAGATTGCTATGTAAACCTTGATGTTTCTTCGGGTGTGCCTAATTATGGTATCAGAAAGTTATGTTTGAATGATTATTTTTACGATAAGAAGGTGGTGACCGAATGAAGATAAGTAGTATTCTGGCAAAATCAAGTATTATATTCTTAATTCTTATTGTTTTAATAACTAATACATTTACAGAATTCGTCTATGGTGACACTACCACATATGATAAATATCAATATGTATATGATTTCAATGGTGATGCCATATTCACGATAGAAGTAACAAATGAAGGAGATATTTTTTTCTACGGTAAACATTCCAAGTCAACCTCAAAATATACATATCATACTACAGGTTTCACTATGACACTTAGTGAGACAGGAAAAAATCCACTGAGTGTTAGTAATCGTGTTAGTATTGAAAGGTTAGAAGATGATGGGAAAACAGTGATTCCACAAGAGTTTTATAGCAGTCAATATTCGATTGATGTGTATCGGTTAGATAGCTTAGATGTTACATCTAAACTAGTACAACTACTAAAAAATCAAGGTTACTCGACTCAAGGAGCATATAAAAAAATAGCAAACGGTGTAGATGTCTATTTCTCTAATATTTTTGAAGTTCTAGAACGTGATAGTCAAAAGCGTGTTGGAAAAGAAGAATACTATTCCTATGATGGCATAATTAATGGAATATACGAACTCGTTGGAGCTAATTGGACTTCTACGACGCAAACTCTTTTGAAAAACTATTACGATAATAAAATTCACATACGATTGAGCCCGTTTTTCTATGATGTAGTTTATGTTGATGCAGCGGATTATTCAGAAAATGGAAGAAAAGCTAAAATATTAGAAACAGGACCTGAAAATCAAGAAATCTTCTTTGGGCAGTATACAGGATTTGATTTACCGTCGAATCAGAGATTAACAATAAATAAGAAACAATATTCAGTTAAGTCAGCAGAGTACGTGTATGATACAGGACAAGCCAATTCGGTGAACAGACCAACGATAGCAGGAGGAGTTATTTCTGCATATCATGGAAGTAAAGAAAATGCAACTCTCTATGTACTTGTGGAACCAACAAAAATGCCGAATACTCCGACAGTAACACCAGCAATAAAGCCGACAATAACCCCGACAGTAACGCCAACGGTGACCCCGACAGTAACCCCAATCGTAACTCCTTCTGTGGAAGTTACGCCAATTGTACCAATAGAACCAACTGTGACCGAGAATCGTGTCTCTTATTTTTCACCGAAAACAGCTGGGATCATTAATGTACAACCAACACCTAGTACGGGGTATGACGCAAAAACAGGGGTTCCAACAACGGAAAAACTCTTTGGATGTATCCAAACCTCTGAATATCTAATCAATATCGTTTATGAGAAAAAGACGGGTTATATTACATATCCAATTACAGTACAAAAAACATACAATATAAAAACAAGAAACGTGATTAGTAGTGATGCTGAAACTCAAAATTCGGCGACATCAACGAATGGAATAACAAATGAGTCAGTAAAATCGAACGAAGATATATCTACCAATTCTGAAACAGTCAAACAACTCTTACAAGAATTATTAAAGAAAGGATTCATCTCTCAAGCATCCTCACTTCAGGAAATCATTTCTCAAGCAATCTCAGATAAAGCATCTCCCAATCAACAAAATAATGATACTTACACGACAACATCGCAGATGATTACTCAGTCAGGCTCGGTGACGCGCTCTTATTCTTATACCGAGATTGTATCAATTGACTACTATAAGATAAAGAGTGGCACTTTAACGAATCAAACATTGCCGGGACAAACAATTACATTACTTCCAAATAACTATGAAATACCTAACTTAAGCTATCACCACTTTGCTAGTCAATCAGAACATTTAAGGGCTCCTTCTGGAATCAGTGGAACAATTGTATTGTCATCAGAGGAGGTTACAGGACTACCGAATGAAGATTTGATTTCTATGGCAAATCAAAAGGTTGGGGAGATTTCTGCCCGCAGTGATTCAATCACATTTGGCCAAAATACTGTAATGAGTAGTGAGTGGCAATCAAGCCAAGGTGACACCTTTGATCAAAATGCGATTTCTGCTCCACAAAAAACGAAACAGTCAATCTTATATGTAGATCAAATGTTGATAGAAAAAACACTTAAAAATAAAACATATCCATCGAGTGGTACAATCACTTATGAAAAGGTAGAATCCTTCCAATCGAGTATGAGTAATCGAATAACATTTCCAATTGATCCGGTAAATGATGTGAAGATACATACTCCAGTATATTGTAAATCGGTAGTTTTACATGATAATAACCAATATCTGCAGTTAATTGATCCAGACAAGAGCAGTATTCCGTTGATATTAGATGAAAACTCAGTAACAGGAGATTTCACGTTGCAGATTTCAAATGATGGTTACCATTCGAATAAGGCAGGATACGGAAATAAGAATTATACTAAATATTTAGCGAGTAAAAGTGGAATTTCACAAAATGAGGTTAGATTTCCTGTAGAAATGTATCAAGACATCGGCAATGATAATCAACAGTCGAATGATATTCTTCTCCCTGCGAATACTTGGAGTTGTATAGGAACTGATGAACAGGGATTCTATATTCCGATGTGGGTGGCAGAGGGCATTTATACAGTAGATGTACGTAGTGTTGCTGTGAATGGAAGTGAACAGCTTTCGGATACGGAGGAAATAAAGAATGAATCGGTCAATAAATATGTGGCTACAGATTCCTTCACGATTCAAACTTCAGGACGTCTGTATGGATTTACTTTGTACGATATTCAAGATTATCCTCTGTGGCAAGAGGTGTTTCGTGCGAAAGATGGATTGTCACTAAAGATAAATCAGGCATATACAAATCAGTTGTTAACTAAAAAATTAGATTTATCTGTTTTAGCAGATGGTGTTGTAAGTGAGGGATTTAAGGCATCAAAGGTATATGACTATACGATTGGTACGAATGATAGCTATGGCATAACGAGTCTTCGTTATAGTAGTTATACAATGCCTTTATTAATTGGAGCACACCCGAGATATTCTAATCAGGGCATGCTAAAGGCAGGATATACGATACGTTTCAGGGTGAATACCAATGGTGATATGATGGGGCAGAGAGATTCAAAAATATCGATTACACCAAGATTTTATTATGTGGATTCTAATGGTGGTAATCGGACGGAAGTTGACTTATATTATCAAGCAACAGTTGGTGAGAAGAAATATAAGTTGATACAAGTTGGAAGTAGTGTTGACCAAAGCAATAAAAAGTCAGTAATGGTTGGTGATCCTATGCTTGGAATACCCGAGGAAGAGTTGCTTGTGAATGCAAAAATTCAGGGGATGAAAAAAGCGAAACTTAAGGGACTATCAGAAGAGCAATACTCGTATGGTCATCTATTCGTTGGATTTCCTTTTCGAATGTACTCCAATCTAGCTTTTGCAAGTCGCTATAAAAGTGAGCAACATAGTGAAGAGGAATTGCAGAAGCTGAAACAGACGTATTATTTTACATACAGTTTGCCTGATAAAGTAAAAGCAGTGAAAAAAGGATATGATGTGACAAGTTATGCAAAGCAACAGGGGATTGATTTTACAGAAGAATTTTGGTTAAACGATGGTTATCTTATCGTAAATTTTGATATTACAGCGCTTGATTCGAAAGGGAATGTTAGATACAGTTACATAAACAAAGATAACTATATAGAGAATGAATTGTGCAGTATGTGGCTACTAGAAGGAGGTGCTAAAAAGAAGACAGATGCCAATGGGCTATCAATTCAATTTTTAGCTGGAGATGCATTGATTTTTTCTACGAATGAAACTGCAAGTGATGATTACTCTTCGGATGGGATCTACTAATCAAGATCTGTCTGAGTGGTAACATACACACAGTACTGCCTAATAAATACATGGTACTGCCTAATAAATAAACAGTACTGCCAATAAATACATGGTACTGGCTAATAACATACACGGTAATGCCTAATAGCATACATGGTACTGCCTAATATATTAAGCTTAATGGTATATATGCAAAGGGATCTACAAGTCAATACGACTTTGTGGGCTTGTGAGTGAAGTGCCCCCAAAAAATATACCATCAAGCTTATTGTTTCTAACCTAAACAGCAGAATTCATTGTATTCTAAAACCAAAAACAATTAATGCTGATTGTCTTCTAGAACCCAATAAACTAAATGCTTTTTAGTCTTTCATAATCAAAAAAACTAGATGCTTATTGTCTTTCATAATCAAAAAAACTAGATGCTTATTGTCTTTCATAATTAAAAACAATAGAACCTTATTGTCACCAAACTAATTCTCCTCTCTTTTTTGAAACACAAAGCGTAGAAATTCCATTCTTTTAATTTTCTTTAAATATCGATAGTTCTTGAACATAACAATTACGATTATAAAAACACTTATGGTAAGATAGCAATCCTTCAAGTCAAATATAAAGGCTTCATTGACCATAACATAATCGAGAGAGCCGCCCCAGAAAAGCTTGTCCAATAGGCTGGCAATTGCGCCTGCCTGAAAGATGATGTACACGCTTTTGATGACGGGACTTTCTTCGTTTACTTTTCTTTTATAAAAGAGGTACAGATACTTAGCTAAAAACAAAATTAGTACATTTAATATCAAGAGAAAGTAGAAGTTTTGAAACAGTGATAAATAGTTACCAGGCCAGGATAGGTTCGTATTGATGATTGGAAATATTCGAAGAAATGAACCAATCAGAGGATAATCTTTCAAATAGATGAAGAAATACAATATTAGTTTTATCATTTGATCAAGGAGAATTAGTAAAAAGATTGGCATTCGTAAAGATTTGTCTAGCTGTAAGGGGGGAAGAGAAAACTTTAGATGCATGAAGAGAACTCCTTACTCTATTTTGATTTGTAATTTAGTGTATCACCAGCCTTTTTCAATAACAATAACATGGAAGTAAATAACTAGATAATCGTATTACAAGAATCTGTTCAATGCGACGTAAAGACAGTACACCACATATTACCACTGTAATTTCCCTCTTTTTCGTGTTACTATTTTATTCATACGTAAAGCAGAAAGGATTAGTAAGAACATGAGTTATTATGTTGAACAAGAGGGTATCGAACGTTATTGTCCAGTGTGCGATGCTAGCGATGTTTTTGTATTGTTAGAGCGAAAAGATAATCAAGATAAAAGCATTGATGTAGAGTGCCCAAAGTGTGGATATAAAAGAACATTTTCTCAGAGCGAATTAAGCGCATAAGATACTCAAAGAATTTTATTTATAAATATTTATTATTTTCATATTTTTATTTTATATCTCTTTTGTATTATGATATTAGCATAGTGCAAAGGAGATTTTTTATGTGGTGGAAAAACATACGTATTCGTAAATTACAAACCGTAGTTATGTTTCTAATCGTGCTATTATGTTCCGCTTTACTGATGGCATCGTTTGGAATTATCACAAGTCTAAGTAAACCCTTCGACGAATTTGCAAAGGAATGCCAGATGCCAGAAACACGATTTCATCCGTATGTCGAAGAAGAATATGAATTACAGACAATAATTCAACGTTTTGAGTCACTCGATGAGGTAGAAAAAGTCGAGGTTATAAATCGATATTATATCGAGGAGGAGATCTATCATGGAAACAATCCGATTGATGCATTTCTAGATATAACTGAGTTTAAAGATGGGGTTTATGACCATGTACATTTCTTTCAAGGAGATATCGAACAGGTCAAGGCTATGACAGATAGTGAATGCGCTCTTCCTTCCTGTGTTGCTAATGAATATGAAGTTAATGTTGGGGATGAGATAACGATTCATTTTTTTCAGAATCCTAGAACGTATACGGTAAGAGCCATTTTTTCTAGTCCTTATGACATATTAACTTCCTATAACAGCACGATGATTGTAAAGGAACTACCAAAAGATATAAAAGGTCAACCAATACTTTACATATATACGAAAGATGGCATAAATGCAAATACTCTAGAGACTGCCTACCGAAAGATGAATCACGGGTTGTTGGAAGGTTCCCAAATTACAATCGATGATATGAAGGATGCGAATCAGTTATTAGGAGCTATCACAGGGTCGATGTTCTTTGCTATCGGTGTCATTATGTTATTGGTTAGTTGTCTAATCATTAACTTTATGATACGAAGTATGATGGTAGCTGATGCAAAAACAATTGCAGTTTATAAGACACTCGGTTACGAATCGAAGGATATTTTGCTCATGTATCTTAAATTCTATTTCGTAATCGTATCTATTGCTTGTTTCATAGGAATCGTGGTTGGAGATATGATAAAAAACATAGTATTATCCAATATGTTTGCCAATATTGGTAGTACTCGTGGACAGAGTATTTTTGTGATTGGTGTTCCTTGTTTTATTTGCATTGTTTCGTTTGTGTTGCTGGATATTTACCTAATTATTCGTAAAACAAAGAATATTAAGCCAGTTATAGCACTCAATGATATGAATCATAGCAATACGAGAAAGAAGAAGTACAAGGGCAATTCCTCCATGCAGTTTTCTTCGCTTGGAATAGCACTTCGAAACATTCGTAGTGATAAGAAAGGCATGATAGGAGTTATTTTAATTGCATTTATGACTGTATTTATCATTAATTTTGGTGTAATCTCGCTTGATGTTGCTAATACGTTAAGAGATAACAATGATTATTGGCTGGGGATCGATAAATGCGATGTTATGGTTAGCTTAGTAAATTCAGAAAAACTTGAAGAAGTTCAATCTATTTTAGACCAGGATACTAGTGTAAACTATTATTTAAGATCCAATGTAGGTTATCCTTTAACACTTGACTGGCAAGAAGGAATCACGAACACATTTATGTATACTTTTATTTATGAGGATTTTGAAAAGGCAAACCTACCGATTGCGATTGGTCATAATCCAACTTCAGCAAAGGAGATCGCTTTAGCTTCGGTTATGGCAGAGGAATATAACAAGACAGTGGGAGATTATATCACCGTTTATCTCAATGGTCAGGACCGAGTTGAATTACTTGTTACTGGTATTTTTCAAACATACTACAATATGGGGCATTCCGCTCGAGTTGTAAGTGATATTTTTAACGGTCACGATGTTCCATTTGAATTTATATCAATTTCCATTTACCTAAAGGATAACGTAAATCCATATGATTATGTCGAAGCGATACAATCAAGGATTGGTACAGTTGGGAAAGCATATCTAAGAACGCAAGCTATGTCTAGTATTATGGATATGATTCAAGAACCACAAAAGCTAGCGATTCCATATGTCCTTATCTTAGTATTTTTAATTGGTGGTATTAACATCTTTAGCGTTGTATTGTTACGTAATGCAAAGAGTAAGAAGATGAATGGAATTTATAAGAGCATTGGATATACCTCCAATCACTTAATTAAAGCAAGTATACTTTACGTTGTAATCTTAGTAGCAATATCCATGGCAATTGCCATACCAATCATTCTTGCTACATATCCAACAATCATGAGATTAGCCTTAACAATGTTTAATTTCATTGAGTATCCGGTACATTACAATGGACTTCATATTGCAATTACCAATGTCATTATATGTATCGTATTTATTGTATTTACGTATTGCTCCTCGTTATCAATTAAGAAAGTTGCTGTACGTGATCTTGTAAATGAGTAGGAGGTTTCTTATGAAGAAAGAGATTATTAAAACTGAAGTTTTATGTAAGAGCTATGTGACGGATGGTGAAATCAATAATATTATAAAAAATATGGACTTATCTATCTACGAGGGAGATTTTACGGTAATTATGGGCAGTTCAGGTTCAGGAAAATCTACGTTATTGTATTCCCTTAGTGGAATGGACTCAATTACAACAGGAAAGGTGTATCTAGATGGATTCGAACTAAGTAAAATGAAGGAAAAAGAAATCGCAACTTTAAGAAAGGAAAAGTTAGGCTTTGTGTTTCAGGGAATTAATCTAATCTCCAATTTAACTGTCTATGAGAATATTCTTAGTCCGACGTATAAAGCAAAAGCAAATCGTGTTGATATTGAAAAGAGAATTGATGAATTATTAGAGAAAATGGAATTGACGACTCATAAAAAGAAATTTCCGAATCAGCTTTCTGGTGGTCAGAAGCAACGTGTAGCTATTTGTCGAGCACTTATGAATCAGCCAAAGGTATTATTTGCCGATGAGCCGACAGGTTCCTTGAACTCGTCTCAAGGTGAGAATGTACTTGATATCTTTACTAAAGTTCATATGGAAGGTCAATCCGTTGTCATGGTTACTCATGATTTGAAAGCAGCTTTACGTGGCAATCGAATCATTTATCTGAAAGATGGAAGAATCGATGGGGATTTGTCTTTGGATGAATATCAAGAATCAGAAGTATCGAAACGAGAAGAATATGTTTATCATTTTTTAAAGGAAAAAGGGTGGTAGACTTTGACAGTTTATTTACCGATAGGTATAATGAAAGTAAATTATGTAAGGTAGTACAATAATTGATGATATTTTATCATATATATAGAAATAAGAGTATAAGGAGTCATTCATGGACAATAAAATTCTAATTATTGAGGATGAAAAGGATTTAGCAAAGATATTGGGAGCTTATCTTGAAGTTGAGGGATTTGAAGCAGTGATTGCGAAAGATGGGCAAGAGGGCTTACTGCTATTTACACAACAAAAACCAAGTCTGGTACTACTTGATATTATGCTACCTATCATCGATGGAATCCAAGTGTGTAAGCGAATTCGTGAGACATCGGATGTCCCTATAATTATGATTTCAGCAAAGAGCGGTGAAATGGATAAGGTAATCGCCCTTGGAATTGGTGCAGATGACTATGTTACAAAACCATTTAGCCCATTAGAATTAGTTGCTCGTGTTAAGGCACAATTACGCCGATTTGAAAAAACGCTGAAGCAAGATAACAGCAATGTTCAAGTCCTTTCGTTCGGAAGACTACAGTTGAATAAAGCCTCCTATACTGTTATGGTAGATCAACAAAATGTAGCTTTAACGACCAAAGAATTTGACATGCTCTTTTACTTGGCATCGCACGAAAACCAAGTGTTTACAAAAGAGCAAATCTATGAGGGTGTTTGGGGATATAGTGAATATGGAGAAGATAATAGTGTTACTGTGTACATAAATCGTCTTCGAGATAAATTAAGTAAATACGAGATTGATTATATTAAGACAGTCTGGGGTGTTGGATATAAGATGACAACAGCTTTATAGGTAGGAGGAATTAACGTTGAAGAATACATCCAAACAACGTGGTAAATTGCATAAGAGAAATATAGAAACGTTAGTATGTATGGTAGCGTTTCTATTTTTGTGCTTTTGGATTAGTATTGTTAGCGTTCAAAAGATTCAATTTGTAGAGACAGAGAATGAAGAAAGAATTTTATTAAAACAGTATGTCCAAAAGATAGAGCAAGGAGATTATATAGACTGTGAGTATCCTTATCTTGTAATCTCGACACAAGGAGATGTGCTCCATCACAATCAAGACGTATTTCAATTCTATCAAAATAAAGTAAATGTTGAGGAGATATTGACGATCGACGAAAGTTTTTTACATAACTATAAAGACTATACAAAAGTGTTCTTCACAACCAAACAGGATCAAACAGTGACTGGATTTGTTATTTTTTTGATTCCTCTTAATGAGACAAGACAGCAGGTTAGTGGTGATATTGTAATGGCTGTTCATCCATTGATTGCTGGGTTCGTAGTTTCAATCGGAGTACTTATATATCAAATATTTTATTCCAATAAAAGAATATTGCGTCCGATTAGCGAGATTACCGAATCTGCAAGAGCAATTATCAATGGAAATTATGAGAAGGAAGTACTACGAGTTTATAGTGAAAAGGTTCAAGCAAATGAGGTTGGTCAATTGACGTATAGTTTTGAGCTAATGAGAGATGAACTAAAAGCAAAACAGATCAAAGAAGAACAGCTGAAAAAATCACAACAAGAATTAATCTCTTGTATCTCTCATGACTTAAAGACACCGATTTCAACAATACAAGCATATGCAGAAGGGTTACGTGATGGAATTGCACGGACAGATTCCGAACGTATGGAATATGTACATACAATCTTAGAAAAGACAAATTTATTAAATGCAATGATTACCGAATTACTTGAGTTTTCAAATACACAACTAAAACAATTGGATATCAAAAAAGAAGAGATTTATCTGCAAGACTATTTAACTCCTGTACTAAAAGAGCTTGAGGGGTATGTGACATATCATTCCATGGAGTTGAATGTTACCAATATGGAGGAGAATCCACTTGTCACGATTGATCCAAAAAGAATCACAGAGGTATTATATAATCTGATTGAAAATAGCATAAAGTATAAGCAAACAATAAACCCAATGATTCATATACATGTTTCTCGCAAGGAGAAACATGTATTAATCCGTGTAATTGATAACGGCATTGGTATCAATGCTAGCGATATCCCATATGTTTTTGATAAGTTTTATCGTGCAGAGAAATCCCGAAGTTCGCATATCCCTGGTTCAGGACTAGGTCTATCCATTTGTAAATATATTATCGAACAACATAACGGTGAGATTTATTGTAAGAACTTATCTTCAAGTGGATGTGAATTCGGCTTTACAATTAATTAAGTGCCATCTTTTTTACTTGTTGAAAACCATGAGCTACAACAGGGAGTAGTAGAATAACGATTGTAACTACACCTTCTGTAAATATATAAGCTCCATTATAAGCAAGTGTGTAAGGGAGTGGATTCCAACCTGGCCAAGCATATTCACTAAAGAAAACAAAGCCAGAGATCGAAGTAAAAATCCAACGTCCAATGATTCCGGCTATGTATCCTTTTACTAAGCCATTCTTACACTTATAGAAAAATCCTGAAAGACCAAGAGCACCAAAGGCTAAAAGATAATCAAATAACACTTGGACTGGATGATAAATATAAGGCTTGATGATAAATTGCAGGATACCATAAGCAATAGCGACAGGTATACTTACCTTGGCACCATAGAGATAACCAATTAAGCAGACAAATAACATACTAAATAACGTAACAGAACCACCAAACGGAAATGAGTAGATTTCCATATACGAGGTGATTAAGCCAAGAGCCATTGCAACTGCGCAAAATACTAACTGTTTAGTGGCAATCTTGTTACTACCTTTTTTCTTTATGCATAAAGTTAAAATCACTAAAATTAGTCCTAAGAGAATGCATAAAGTTATGGTTCCAACGGTTGTCAATTGGTATTCACCATCAATCACCTTTACAAAAGAATTAAACATAAAAAAACCTCCTTTCAATCTAATATTGGATTGCTAAAGAGGGATAATACGCTTCCTTACGCCAGTATAACCTGGATCAAGTAATAAGGGTCAGTAATCATTTACTTCTCAGCCATATGGCACCCCTAGCAATACGATATACGATTATGGTATCTTAACTTTTTAACGAGCAAATGGTAATTATTTGCTTATTTGAGATACCACCGATACTATATCAGTATTTTTTAGGGATGTCAATATAAATTTTTGGCTGAGAAAAAAATGTGAAAAAAGCGTCCAAAAGAAAGGACGCTATGATGCACACAAGCGCAGTCACTTACGCGACTGCACTTGGCGCAAGTATTTTGCAAGCAAAACACTTTTTTATTCATTGATTAGCTTGTCAATCTGGCTGCGTAGTGCACTTGCAGACATAGAGCCAATTTTGTAAGTAGAGATGTTTCCATTGGCATCAATAAAGTAAGTGGTTGGTAAAGCAGTGACACTATATGCATAAGCTGCACTCTGATTTACGTCATAGTAAACTGGGAATGAATATCCTTGATTCGTTACAAAATCATAGGCTTTCGATTTTGTTTCTCGATTTCCATCCGTCATATTGACCATCATAAATTCAACTTTATCTTTATAGTCTTTATAAACATCATCGAAATCTGGCATCTCAGACTTGCATGGACCACACCAACTTGCCCAGAAATTTACGACAATTGGTTTCCCAAATTTACTACTTAAGGAAACGTCACTACCGGAATAAGTCTGAACTGTAAAATCTGTTGCAGTATTTACAGTTGCTGGCACTTTTGTAGGTGTAGGTGTTGGAGTTGCAGTTGGAGCTGGAGTGCTAGTAGGAGCAACGGTAGGAGTGGCTACCCCATTGGTTGGTGCAGGGCTAGTTTCGTCTTTTGAAGGAGTACCAGATTCTTCTTTTGAAGGAGTATTTGCTTCTTCCTTTGAAGGAATATTAGCTTCTTCCTTTGAAGGGGTACTAGCTTCTTCTTGATTAGGAGTAGTGACAGCTTCTTGCTCTGGACCTGTTGATTCGTTTGAAGAATCGGTAACATCAGAATCCACAAATGTGTCTTCTTCTTTTATTTCATCTTGAGGAGTTTCTACCTCAGTTTCAAGAGATTCATTCGTTGTACCCTCGGCTGTAGTTTGTTCCTCTTGAGATTCAAGCTGATCTTGCACAACTGCACTATTTTGATCCTCTTCATAATTTTTAGCTAAAACATTGTAAAGTAAAGTAGAACCTAGGATTAATCCAACAAGTCCAACCACTAGTATAAGTGTCTTCTTTTTATTCATCATATTCTCCTTTCTAATTGCATGATTATGAGAATGCAATCATGGAAACAAATCTCTGATAAATACCTGCAATCATTAGAACTCCGATAAGGATTAATAGAGCTCCAGAAATAGTATTTATAATTTTATAGTTACGTTTAATAAAATCGAATGTATTCTTAAGCTGATTAATGAGTACAGAACTTAAGATAAATGGGATTCCAAGCCCGAGGGCGTAAAATGTTAGCATTAAGACACCTTTGGTTGTACTTCCAGTCTGTGCTGCCATAACAAGAGCAGAACCTAAAAAAGCACCGACACATGGGGTCCAACCAATAGAAAAAATGATTCCAAACAATATGGATGAGAAGAACCCTTTTTTCTTCTCCATCGTGGACAAACGATTGGTACCATGTAAGAATTTGAGTTGGAAAACACCAAGATAACTTAATCCAAATACAATAATGATGCAACCGGATACGATATTAATGGTACTTTGATAACGAATTAGAAATCGTCCTATCGTACCAGAGAGTGCTCCCATCAGGATAAAAGTCATAGAAAATCCAGCCACGAAACCTAGGGAAGATATTAACGTAGAATTTTTTGTCCTCTCTGAAGGACGGCCTGCAATGTAAGTAATGTAGAGGGGTAACATTGGAAGGAGGCAAGGAGATACAAATGTAATAATGCCTTCTAAAAATGAAATGATATATTCCATGTTAGACTCCTTTCTTTCGTTAACTTCAAATGAAGTGAGATTTACGGGTTACATAGAATTACTTAGGCTATCGGGAGTAATTCAATGGATTTTAGATTTCTTGTGAGTTTATGCACCTGGTTAGGGTGTATCTTTTGTTTATTCCAATGTTAACGGAAATACTAAGAGAAATCAATGGTAAAAGGTTGTAAAGCAAAAATATTGGTAAAATATTGCTATAATATTGATAAAAAGAGAGAGATAGTATGAATGTGGATTGAAATTCAAAATTGGTTGGGTCATAACGGAAAAATTGGTGGTTGAATTCATCAGCCAATCTTGCTAATATTAGGAAATAGCTATGAAAGGAAAACCAACCATATGGAAATTTTTCTCGATAAAAAATTAAAAATGCCAATTTATGTACAGATTGCAGAACAGATCAAAACGCAGATTATATCAAAAGAATTATTGCCTGGAATGATACTATTGCCAGAAAGAAAACTGGCACAACAACTAGGAGTGAATCGTAGTACGATTTTAAATGCTTACGATATGCTCAAACAGGAAGGTTACATAGAAGCACAAATTGGAAGAGGTACGATTGTTTCCAATATAGAAAAAAAGAATAACGAGGAAAAAGAAGAGACAGCAGTGACAAGAGAGCCTTGTTGGAGTCAGTTGTTTAATGTGCAAGTGAGAGAATTCGATAATCTTTTATTACGAGAATCGTTACCTCTAATTGATCCAAAGAATATTATCTCCTTTGGTCTTGGCATCGCAAATGTAGAAGAAGAACCTCATCTACCTTTCGATGAGCTGGCTAAGGAGGTAGCAGTGAATTCAAAATGTGAGGCGTTAACAATAGGACCAATTGGTGGGTACCAATCACTTCGCAATGTAATTGCAAATATGACACGAAAAAGGGGAATTTCATGTCTCACAGAGCAAGTTATGATTGTAAGTGGTTCACAGCAAGGAATTGATTTGGCAACGAGAGTACTGATCGAGCCAGGTGATATTGTTGTTGTAGAAGCGCCGTCTTACTTTTTGGGATTACAGAGCTTTCGAGCTGCTGGCGCTCGAATTATGGAGGTTGCGATTGACCAGGATGGAATGCAGTTGGATCAATTAGAACAACTATTAAAACGCTATCATCCAAAGATGATTTATACGATGCCGAACTATCAAAATCCATCTTCTGTCTGTATGAGTTTTGCGCGTAGACATCGGCTAGTAGAGTTAGCACAAAAGCATGATATTATGATTTTAGAGGATGATGCCTATGGAGAATTTCATTATGATAACGAGGAATTACCAACTTTAGCATCGATTGATACAAGTGGTCATGTTATTTACTTAAAGACATTTTCTAAAATAATAAGCCCGGGTTTACGTCTAGGATATATGGTAGCACATAAGAAGATTATTGAGACTTGTTCCTTAGTTCGCCAAGGGGAAGACTTACATCCTAACAGTATCTCACAATGGTTAGTAGAAAAATATCTATTAGCCAATAGTCTAGAATCCCATATATCTAATATATGCGCACGCAATCGAATCAAAAGAGATATTATGTATGATGAACTTTTAAAATATGCACCAGAGGGAATGACATTTTTTAAGCCAAGAGGAGGCATTTATATCTGGTGTCGTTTACCTGAGTATGTTAGTGCAATGAAGTTATTAGACAAAACATTAAAACGTAAGGTCTCTTTTATGCCAGGGTTAACTTTTTTCTTATCCGAGGAAGGGGAGCATTACATACGATTGAATTTCTCATATCCAAAGGAAGAACAAATCAAAGAAGGAATCAAAGTAATCTGTGAAGAAATAGCTTTGCTGAGTAAAGAAGGAGAAAGGGAGCAGATACGCAACAGCGAATTTGTTCCTCTATATTAATCGACGAAAGGAGAGGAATACGATGGACATTTATACGAATCGAATTCTTAATACTAAAAAATCTTTTATCCGTGAAATATTAAAAGTAATCCAGGATGATGAAATAATATCTTTTGCTGGAGGGCTACCAAACCCTATCTCATTCCCAAAAGAAGAATTAAGAGCTTCTATGAATCGTGTCATTACCGAGCAGGGAGACAGTGCATTTCAATATGCAACAACAGAGGGACATCGAGGCTTACGAGAACTAATTGCAAATCGTTATGTAACTACATATGGTTTTAATGTATCTGCAGATGACATTCTCATTACAACAGGCTCTCAACAAGCTCTTGATTTAGTTGGAAAGGTGTTAATTAACGAGCATGATGTGGTTGGTGTTGAGATACCAGGTTATTTAGGCGCAATTCAAGCATTCTCTATGTTTCAACCAAAATTTGTGGGAGTAGAATTGACGAACGAAGGTCTTAATATCGATGAACTTAAGAAGACTTTAGATGAGAATGATGTTAAGTTTTTATATACGGTTCCTAATTTTCAAAATCCAACAGGTCTTACCTATACGAAAAATAATCGTAAGATGGTTGCTGAGGTTATGAAAGGGCGTAATACATTTTTAATCGAGGATGATCCTTATGGGGAATTGCGTTTTTCTGGAGAAGATGAGCCATACATCGCTACATATGATTTGGAGAATAGTATAATCTTTGGAACAATCTCTAAGATTATCACACCGGGAATGAGAATTGGTTGGATTTGCACGAAAAACAGAGAGTTGATGGGACATTTAGTTACCGCTAAGCAGGCTTCGGATTTACATACAAACTATTTTGCACAATGTACTATATTTGATTACTTAACTCATTATGATTTACAAAGTCATATTGAGGTAATAAAGAAATTGTATCGAAAGCAAAGTAGCGCAATGATTAATGCAATTGAGCAGTATTTTCCAAGTGAAATTGCCTACACAAAACCAGAGGGTGGAATGTTTATGTGGGCTACCTTACCAGAAGGAATGTATTCTGATGCATTGTTTGAACGGGCAATAGAAAAGAAGGTTGCATTTGTGCCAGGAAATCCATTTTACACGGATAATCAATCGGTAAGAACGATGCGTTTAAATTATACCAATGCTGATGAAGACATGATTTATGAAGGAATTCGCCGCTTGGCCAGTGTAATGTAAAGATTATCAAATGAAATAACTTGATATCATTGAAAAATGAGGGAGAAAATTTCTTTATATTTATGTGACTTAGTCACAGAGAAACTTTTTAAAATTGTCTATACTAACGATAACAACAAGAAAATACCTATATAAACCAAAAGTGAATATATATGGAAAATAAAGAAATAGAAGGGGGACTTTATTATGAGTATTTTACATGTAACGAAGGACAGTTTTGAAAAGGAAGTTTTAAAAGAAGAAAAGGTCGTTTTACTAGATTTCTGGGCTCCATGGTGTGGTCCTTGCAAAATGTTATCACCAATTCTTGATCAGATTGCAGTAGAGGATCCTAAAGTTAAGATTTGTAAAATCAATGTGGATGAGGAACCAGAATTGGCTGCTCAACATAGTATTATGAGTATTCCAACACTTCAGGTAGTACAACAAGGTAGTATTATGAAAAATAGCGTTGGTTTAAGATCAAAAAATGAAATCTTATCCATGCTAGAGCTTAAATAGATTTACAGAGTAAATGACAATTTTGTAATGGGCGGTACAAAAAATGTAGCCTTCATACAAAATTGTCATTTGTTTTTGATATCCTTTAATTACGTGATGACATTGTTAATTTTTTTAGACGATTTTTGTCTACTAAAACAATGCTATTACGAGCGAGAGTAAGTATACCGTCCGACTCAAATGTTTTTAACATTCGTGATACTACTTCACGGGCAGTTCCCATGTACTTAGCAATCTGTGCATGCGTCAGATTTAGTATATCGGTTTTTAGTTTTCTAGATTCGTCAAGCAAAAAAACAGCAAGTCTCTGATCAACACTCATGAATAAGATCTGTTCCATCGTCCACATAACATCAGAAAATTTATCGATTGTTGTTTTGTATGAAAAATTTTCAACATAAACATTGGATTGCATCAATTTTTGAAACATGCTTGAGTTTAGAAGTAGTGCAGTGGTATCTTCTTCAGCTTCAATTGTAACATCAAATGTGATGTTTCTTAACAAACAAGAAGCAGACAAAATACAGGTATCACTAGGATAGAGGCGATACAAGGTAATATCTTTGCCCTGTTCTGAAAGCATATAGGTTCGCAAACAGCCCTTTAATACTAAAATAACACCCAAACATTCAATCGAATTGCTATAAATAATTGTATTCTTAGGATAATTCATAATGGAAGTATGTTGATGTAAAAGTTCAAGTTCCTGTTTCGAAAGATGGTTATAAAAAGACAAATTCTTTAAGTTATCTAGGAAATTTTCTGAATTCATGCGTTCCCCCTTATTTGATGGTTAAATCAAGTATGATCATGTTCACCATTGTTACTAATTTATTAGGGTGAATTGTTACTTATACTACACAATATACTATAAATTGTGATAGAATGAAAGAAATATCAGATTAATTCTTAGGAGGAAGGTGAACTTATGCAGATTAAAGAGATGGAAATTAGAAACTTCAAATCAATTTATAACCTTTCAATCACCAATATAGAGAAAGCATTCATTATAGTTGGTAAGAATAGTACAGGTAAAACGGTCATTTTAGATGCAATCCTCACCGTGACACAACAATATAAGATCAAACCATCCGACTTTTATGCTAAAGAAGGCAATATCAAAATTAGCATGACACTAGGAATTACCGAGGAAGATTTATTACTTTTTCATCAGCATGGAATTGTTAGTAAATATAAACGCTATGAAACTTGGTTAGCTGATTTTAAGAGAAAGTTACCGTCCTTTCATGATGGTTTATTAACCTTTACATGTTCCGTTAATCGAGACGGGGTCATCCGCTATTCTGATGAGTATAGTAAAAATAATAATTACATAAATAAGATTCTTCCTAAAATCCATTATATTGATCATTACAGAAACATTGAAGAGATCCAAAATGATATTTTCTTCTCACAAGGGGAGGAAGCGTTATCTAATTTGCGGCAAAACATATGCCTTTTTGATCAGATGAAAACTTGCAATCATTGTTTTCAATGTATAGGAGTAATCGAAAAGAAGACACCAGATGAGTTGACAATACCAGAAACAACAAAATTACTAGAACATAAATTATATCATTTGAATGTTGACTCCTTTTTAGAAAAGTTAAACCAGAATTTTTCTCGATACAGTGAACGTGAGCAGGAGATACGGTATGAACTAAATTTTGATGTAGATTCTTTATTTCAGATGAACACAGTAGTAGTAAATAAGGAGCGTGAAACTGAGGGTTCTTTATCTACAATGAGTGCTGGAACAAAAAGCATCTATATTCTGTCGTTACTAGAGGCATACACAAGTCAAGAAGAGAGAATTCCGAGTATTATTATGATGGAAGACCCAGAAATATATCTTCATCCTCAGCTTGTAAAAACAGCAAGCGAAATTCTTTATCGGTTGAGTAAGAAAAATCAAGTAATATTCTCTACGCATTCACCAAATTTGTTATTTAATTTTAATTCTAGACAGATTAAGCAAGTGGTTCTGGATGAAAATTATAATACAACAGTAAGACAAAACACGAATATCGATGAAATTCTTAATGATCTAGGCTATTCAGCCAATGACTTAATGAATGTCAGCTTTGTATTCATCGTAGAAGGTAAGCAAGATGGCAGCCGCTTACCACTCTTATTAAATCATTACTATTCTGAGATATATAATGAAAAAGGAGAACTGTCTCGAGTTGCGATTATTCCAACCAATAGCTGCACGAATATTAAGACATATGCTAACTTAAAGTATATTAATAAGCTTTATCTGAAGGATAATTTCTTAATGATACGTGATGGAGATGGGAAGGATGCGAATGAACTTAAGAGACAACTATGCCAATATTACTGGGATCGTGAAAAATTTGATGAAAATAATCTTCCTCGAGTTCAAGAACGCAATGTGTTAATTCTGAAATATTATTCTTTTGAAAATTATTTTTTGCAACCAGATATTATGACTAAAATTGGCGTTATACCAACAGAAGATAGTTTCTTTGATCTTTTGTTTGCAAAATATAAAGAGTATCTTTACCGACTTTCCAGTGTAAAGAAGATGCTTGAGAAAACAGGAATTCAGATTAATTCCAAAGACGATTTAAAGAGTAATTTTGAGTATATTAAAATTTATGTTCGTGGTCATAATTTATTTGATATATTCTATGGAAGATATAAAGGGGAACAATTGACTAAAATTCTAAATGATTATGTGACGATTGCACCAAGAGAGACTTTTGACGATATTTTATCAGCAATTGATCAATTTGTATTTTTTGACAATAAATTAAAAATTTATTCTAAAAATTAGCTAATTATGTGTCGAATTATAAAAAAAATAGTTCTATCGTACCTTGTTGATTACCAAAAAATATGTTACATTGATTATAGAAAAAAATGGTTTTCTTTGAGTATTCTTAACAAAAGCTGTTTTAGAGGAAAAAATTAGATACATTATAAAAATTCGAACAATTATTGTAATATTATTTTATGGATGAGAGGAGAATTTATCTTGAACAATAATATGTCATATGAAGGAAGAAAAATTCTTCTTATACCGATTGAACAAGTAGTGCCGGGGTATGTAACGGCACATGATATCTATTCGAAAAATGAACAGTTAGTTCTGGCCAAGAATGTTAAGTTAGAACCAAATATGATTGCAAAGATTATGTTCTATGCAGTTGAGAGTATTTATGTATATGAACCTGAAGAAGAGCAGAATAATCAAAAAAGTTATTATGAGAAAATTCAGGAGAGTGAAGAATTCAGTAACTTCCTTTCTACTTATAAAGAGGCACTTGAGCAAATAAAAGAACATTTTCATCGCACAGTGGTGTTAAAAGAGGAGATGGATGAAACAGCTTTACTACAAGAAGTAAAGAAGGTTTTGGAAAAGGGAAGGCACCGCTATCATTTATTTGAGCTACTTAGCTGTGTGAATGAACATGATAATATGACATTGGTCCATTCAATTAACGTTGCTTCTATTTGTAGTATGTTTGGTCAATGGTTACATATGTCTGAGAATGATATTGATATCTTAATACTATGTGGTTTATTGCATGATACTGGGAAAATCATGATACCAAAAGAAATTCTAACGAAGCCAGCGAAATTAACTGCTGAGGAATTTCAAATAATTAAAGAGCATCCACTTCATGGTTATCGAATGTTATCAGAGCAAAAGATTGATCCAAGAATTTGTTTGGCAGCTTTGGAGCATCACGAACGATATGATGGAGTGGGTTATCCATATCATAAACTGGGGAATGAAATTCATCCATACTCTATGATCACGGCAATCGCTGATGTATTTGATGCAATGACAAGCAAACGTGTTTATCGCGATGCAATTTGCCCATTTTCTGTTCTTGAAATGTTTGAAAATGAAGGAAAGATACAATATGATTTAAGTGTATCAATGCCATTAATGGAGAGAATTGCAGAAATCTATATTAATCATACTGTTCAATTAAGCAATCAAATGAAAGGTGAAGTTATTATGCTGAATCGTCAAAATCTATCAAAACCGGTAGTTCGTGTCGGTCAGGAGTTTGTTGATTTGTCAAAGCATAAGGACATGAAAATCGAAACAGTTATGTAAAGTAATAAGAGTTAGTATAAAAAAAATAGAAAAGTGTGATAGAGTCTAATTGGAGGTTAAACAAGATGAGTGTAGTATTAAAAAGAGTTAGCAGTGAGAAAGACATTACGAATCTTGCAACTCTTGCAGATGAGATTTGGCATCAGCACTTTATCACTATATTATCAGAAGATCAAATTGATTATATGGTAGATAAGTTTCAATCTTTTGAAGCTATGACAAATCAGATGTTAAATCAAGGATACGAGTATTATTTTATTGTTGTTGATGGAGAAACAGTTGGATATACAGGAATCAAAAATGATGTAGATAAACTTTTTTTGAGCAAGCTCTATATCAAGAAGGATTTTCGGGGAAAGCACTACGCTTCAGAAGTATTGAAACAGTTAAAGGCAATCTGCCAACAAAGACATCTCAAATCAATCTGGCTTACGGTGAATCGTTTTAATGATTCCACCATAGCAATCTATGAAAAGAAAGGATTCCAAACAATAAGAACTCAGGTTACTGATATTGGTGAGGGTTATGTTATGGATGATTATGTAATGGAGTTAGCTGTGTAATATCATATTGGATTAGATATTGTAAGGTAGAGGAATAAAGACAATAGTTTGATAAGAGATAGCACCTTAAACGTAAAATAGCAAAAACACACATTCATTTATTTCGTAATTCGAAACAAAAATGGATGTGTTTTTTAGTTTTTAGGCGTTGCTTTTATTGTTGCGGCAGTTATAAAATTGTATTTGAACGCAAAAAGAAAGATTAGGATATTTGTAACCCTTCTGTTGCAAAAATTTCCATAACATGTTAATATATGTAATGTTGAAAAATGTTAAAAATTACGGAGGTTAATAATGAAGGTTAAAGTAAAAGTAATGAGTTTAGTCTTAATATTTTGTTTATTCTGTGCAAGCCTAAGTAATGTGTCGGTTGCTAAAGCAGAAGGGGAGCAGTTTATTGAAGCAACTGCGTTTAAAGTTGAGAATGGTGATAGCTTTCAGAGTGGGCTTATTGCAAATGCTGAAAAAGCAGTATCAAGTACAGTTAGTTCAATAAAATCAAGCAAATCAACTACATCTACATATTTTAAGTTTACGATGCCAGAGGATGGAATTGCTATTTTATATTATAGCATGACAGAAGATGTGAATAATGGAGATTATGTTAACTCAATTTGGAATATTTATGCGGATTCTAAGTGTACCATCGCGGTTGCGAAGGATTATACAATATATGATTCTGCTTCAAATAATAAAGAATTTAGAGTCTATTTATTGAAAGGCACCTATTATATAAAGTGCAGTGGAGAAAACAATATTAATTATGGTGATATAACGAATCGTGTAGGCTTAGCAGTTGGCTATATACCTTTAAAGGGAAAAACAACAGATTTTACAGTTACGAGAAGTACAACTAAGACAACGACTGATAAGATTATACTTACAATTAAAACAAGTGATCCAGACGCTAAAGTTTATGCATTAAAAGATGCACAGAGTGATTTTTTACTTGATAATAGTGCTCGCTGGACAGAGGAAACTAGATTAAAGGATAATACATATGTTGTAACTGAAAATGGTAAATATACAATACGTATTTGGGATAGCTTAGGCAAGTATTACCAAGAAGTAATTACAATTGATAATATTGAT
The DNA here is from genome assembly GCA_023439125.1 of Bacillota bacterium. Lineage (GTDB taxonomy): Bacteria > Bacillota > Clostridia > Lachnospirales > Lachnospiraceae > Lachnoclostridium. The sequence continues at coordinate 61,273 of JAEXOU010000016.1, forward strand.
AAAACTAGACCGACATCACCTGAAGTCACCACTTATAAAGCTGGAACAGCTACGGTTGTTGGAAAAGCAGAAGCAGGAGTTTTAGTTACAGCAACGATTGGAAAGAAGACATATTCTGCAATTACAAGAGATGATGGTGTCTTTACTATTAAAACAGGAAAACTTGCAAAAGGTAATAAGATTGTTTTACAAGCAAAAGACGCTGCTGGTAATAAGAGTGATAAAAAAACAGTAAAAGTAAAATAATAAACGAATCAAAAAGCTGTTGTGACTTTATATTAGTCGCAACAGCTTTTATCACCCCTACTGTTGACAGTAGCTTTGAGTGAAATCATATGAAGATACTCTGAAGCGAATCAGGCTTGACAACTGTTTAAGAAGTGTTATAATCATTAGCATAAAAAGCAATCTCTTAAGTACCTGAGATTATGAATTTAAAACGTTGAAGAGAAGAGTAAATTATGAAAGTTTTACAGAGAAGAATGTGTATGCTGAGAGCATTCGAAAACGGAAGTAATTGAAAACTACCTCTGAGTGACCCCAATCCGGTCCGGTGATTCCGTTATCGTCGAATGAAGCAGGGATTTATTCCAAAAAGGGTGGAACCGCGAGTACAGCTCGTCCCTTTCGATACCGCCAGGTAATCGAAAGAGATGAGCTTTTTTGACGAATAAGATTATAGAAAAGGACTTTTCACACACAATATTTAGAAAGGATGGAATTAAGATGAAGATTACATTAAAAGATGGTTCTTGCAAAGAGTATTCTAGTGCGATGAGCGCTTATGAAATCGCCAAAGATATTAGCGAAGGCTTAGCTCGTATGGCTTGTGCAGCAGAAGTAGATGGTAAGGTAGTAGACCTTCGTACGATAATTGATCATGATGTTGAGTTAAGCATCTTGACATTCAATGATGAGGGAGGTAGAGCAGCATATCGTCATACAACTTCTCACGTATTAGCAGAAGCAGTTAAGAGATTGTATCCAAATGCAAAGCTAGCAATTGGACCATCCATTGATACAGGCTACTATTATGATTTTGATGTGGATTCTCTTGATCGAGCAGCACTTGACGAGATTGAAAAAGAGATGAAGAAGATCATCAAAGAAGGTAAGGAACTTGAGAAATTTACATTACCTAGAGAAGAAGCTATTAAATTCATGGAGGAACGTCAAGAACCATATAAAGTGGAATTAATTCGTGACCTTCCAGAGGATGCAGTAATTTCATTCTATCGCCAAGGTGATTTTGTTGATTTATGTGCAGGCCCTCACTTAATGAGCACAAAGAATATTAAAGCAATTAAGTTAATCAATTCTTCAGGTGCTTATTGGAGAGGTAGCGAGAAGAATAAGATGTTAACTCGTGTTTATGGTACTGCATTTACGAAAAACAGTGATTTAGATGAATTCCTTGCACATCTTGAGGACATTAAGAAACGTGACCATAATAAATTGGGCCGTGAAATGGAATTATTTGCGACAGTTGATGTTATTGGTCAAGGTTTACCATTATTAATGCCAAAGGGAGCTAAGATGATTCAAACTCTTCAAAGATGGATTGAAGATGAAGAAGAACGTCGTGGATATATGAGAACAAAGACTCCACTAATGGCTAAGAAGGATTTATATATTATTTCAGATCACTGGGCTCACTACAAAGAGGGTATGTTCGTTCTTGGTAATGAAGAAGATGAGAATTCAGAAGTATTTGCGCTTCGTCCAATGACTTGTCCATTCCAGTATTATGTATATAAACAAAGTCAAAAGAGCTACCGTGATCTTCCTTGCCGTTATGGTGAAACTTCAACTTTATTTAGAAATGAAGACTCAGGAGAGATGCATGGCTTAACAAGAGTTCGTCAGTTTACGATATCTGAAGGTCACTTAGTAGTAACTCCAGAACAGTTGGAAGATGAATTTAGAGGTTGTGTAGACTTAGCAAAGTATTGCTTAACAACTTTAGGGTTACAGGATGATGTAACTTATCGTTTATCCAAGTGGGATCCGAACAACCAGGGAAAATATCTTGGCAATGAAGAAACTTGGAATAAAGTACAAGATATGATGCGTACTATCTTAAATCATATTGGTATTCAGTTTACAGAAGCCGAAGGTGAAGCTGCATTCTATGGTCCAAAGCTTGATATTCAGGCTAAGAATGTCTATGGTAAAGAAGATACCATGATAACAATTCAGCTAGATATGTTCTTAGCAGAGCGTTTTGATATGACTTATATCGATGCAAATGGTGAAAAGAAACGTCCTTATATCATTCATAGAACTAGTATGGGATGTTATGAACGTACACTTGCATGGTTAATTGAGAAATACGCTGGTTTATTCCCAACATGGTTATGCCCAGAGCAAGTTCGTGTACTTCCAATCTCTGAGAAGTATAATGATTATGCTGTAAAGGTTATGAACGAATTAAAAGACAACGGAGTATTAGCAACGATTGATAATCGAGCTGAAAAGATTGGTTACAAGATTCGTGAAACAAGATTAAACCGTGTTCCTTATATGCTAGTTGTTGGGCAAAAGGAAGCAGAAGAAGGTTTAGTTTCTGTACGTAGCCGTTATCTTGGCGATGAAGGTCAGAAACCACTTGAAACTTTTGTAAATGATATTTGTAAAGAAATTAGAACAAAAGAGATTCGAAAAATTGAAGTACAAGAGGAACAAAAATAATTAAAAGCTTGCTGGTATAAATGACAACGGGTAAAAGGTACTACATGCGTGTTTCTTGTGTAGTACCTTTTTCTTTGCTGTCTTCATATTCATGTAAGTAGGTATAAGAAGTAAAAAGGATGGTTTAAGGTTATGAACAAAAGAGCCTATCTTGCAGTAGGTTTGCTAGGAATCGTACTTGCATTTTCAGGATGTAAGAAGGGAGAAAAAGTAATCTCATTTGATGAGTATAGTCAATTTAAAGATATTGATACTTCAGCTTACGTAACAGTTGCTGATTATAAAGGACTTCATATAACAGCGGATACAGTACCTGTATCAGAAAATGATCTTAATACGAAGATTGGGCCGGTTCTATACGAACATGGATATTATATAGATACGAAGGAGGAGCCAATTACTTCTGGTTGTAAAATTAAAATCAGTGTAAAAGGTTCCGTAGATGGCAAGATAAATGATGGATTTACTTCTGATGGTTATGAATTCGTTTATGGTTATGAAGAACATATTATGGATGGCTTTACCGATAATTTAAAAGGGTTATATCAGGGAGATGAGGTAAAGTTTGACTTGGTTGTACCTAGTTCCTTTGGCGAAATTGCATTAACCGGCAAGACAGTTACCTTTGACGTTACGATTGATCATGTTCAAGCATTTCATATACCAGAACTTACCGATGATTTTGTAAAAGATGTATTTGAAATGGAAACTGCAGAGGAATATCGAGAATCCTTAATTCCAATGATAAGAGAAGAAAAAATGGAAGAAATACAAAAGGATAAAAAAACTGGGGTTTGGAAGCTCGTATCAGATAATTCTACGGTAGAGTCTTACCCAGAAGGTGTGATTGAAGCAAAAGAAGCACAGCTTCGTGAGAAATTAGAAATGTATGCTCAGATTAAGGGTATGGGGTTAGAGGATTATGTGTATAACTCCTTTGGTGTAAGTTATGATGAATATGTAAAACTATCAGTTAAGCAAGATTTAATTCTTGATGTAATTGGTCGTACAGAAAATATCTCGATAACAGAAAAGGAATATGAAGAAACTCTATCGGAGTATGTAGACTTGTATGGATACAAAGATGAACAAACAATGTTAGATAGCATTGGAGAAGAAAAAGTAAAAGAAGCTATCTTATGGAATGAAGTTATGCAATATGTAGCGAATCAAGTTACAGTTGTTGAATAGAAGATGTCGTTTATGCGAACGCGCTTTTGCGAGAGTGGTTTGAGCGAGCGGTTTGCAACAAAATACTGTTTATGTATACGAATGGGAAAAGTTGAAATACTAACCATACATTATGTGGATGAGAACCTTGATCTTCTTTCTCAGGCCTTTAAAATCAAAGCAAAATATAAAGATTGATCGCTATATAGGATCAAAGTTTTGCAATCTACAGAACAATATGATAAAATATAAGTACAAATTTTTATAAATTGTAAATACTATTTTAATTATAAAAAATTATTAGATAAAAGGAGATATTACTATGAGTTTTACACCAACACCGCACAATGGAGCGAAGGTAGGAGATATAGCAAAGACGGTGCTTATGCCTGGTGATCCATTAAGAGCTAAATTTATTGCGGATACGTATCTTGAAAATGTTACATGCTTTAACACGGTTCGTAATATGTTTGGATATACAGGAACCTATAAAGGAAAGAAAATTTCCGTTATGGGTGGCGGTATGGGTATGCCATCCATTGGAATCTACACTTATGAATTATTTAATTTTTATGATGTAGATAATATTATCCGTATTGGCTCTGCTGGTGGGTTTTCAGATAATATTCACATAAGAGATATTGTGATTGGAATGGGAGCAAGCACGAATTCTAACTTCGCGCATCAATATGAATTACCAGGAACATTTGCACCAATTGCAAGTTATGATTTGTTAGAGAAAGCAGTGAATACTGCACGCGAGTTAAATATCAAGGCTGTAGTTGGTAATATTCTTTCTTCTGATACTTTTTATGATGATAGTAAAACTGCTAATGACAAGTGGAAGAAGATGGGAGTTTTATGTGTTGAGATGGAAGCAGCTGCCCTTTATATGAATGCAGCAAGAGCAGGAAAGAATGCACTTTGCATCTTAACAATTTCTGACCATATATATACAGGCGAATCCTTATCTGCAGAGGAACGTCAGGTATCCTTCCGTGAAATGATGGAAATTGCACTTAACTTAGCTTAAACTACATTAAGAGTATAGAAAGAAAAAGAGGTTCATAGGATGGATAATCGTAAAATTTTTTCAGCGGTAGATCATACATTATTGACTCAAACTGCTACATGGAATGACATTAAACAAATTTGTGATGACGCAATCACATATCAGACGGCTTCTGTATGTATTCCACCTTCCTACGTAAAGCGTGCGAAGGAATATGTTCAAGATAGGATGCAAATTTGTACTGTAATTGGATTTCCAAATGGATATAATACAACTGCTGTTAAAGAGTTTGAAACAAAAGATGCAATTCAGAATGGTGCAGATGAAATCGATATGGTTATTAACTTAGGTGACTTAAAGCAAGGGAACTATGATTTAGTGGAGAATGAGATTCGTACTTTAAAGAAAGCATGTGGAGATAAGATATTAAAGGTAATTATTGAAACTTGTTTATTGACAGACGAAGAAAAGATAAAGATGTGTGAAATCGTGACGAATGCAGGTGCTGATTATATAAAAACATCAACTGGATTTTCCACTTCAGGAGCAACCTTTGCTGACATCGAGTTATTTTCAAAACATATTGGACCTGAGGTGAAGATGAAAGCTGCTGGTGGCATTAGCTCATTTGATGATGCCAAACAATTTCTTGAACTTGGAGCTTCTCGTCTTGGAACAAGCCGAATTGTAAAGCTTGCTAAGAATGAGAATGCATTAGGATACTAGATTATATAGATCATAGGATTCAGGTGTCAAAAGTCCTTAAGAAAGATGTCTGACGTCATTTTGCAGTTATGAGCATGTGATGACCAACATAATTTATCCGCAACACGCTTTCGCTTGAATGAAGTTCGTAACGGTACGTAAGGGCCTAAATTACAGGCCCAAAGTACCGACGACTTCATAACAGTATGCTCCTAAATTATGTTTGTCATCCCATTTTAGCAAGTCTAGCAAAATGACGAATGAAATTATAGAAAAGTACTTTTGACACCTGAATCGGAACATTAAATAAATGGTGGGTTATGACCGGAAGAACGGGAAGGGCCCATCATTTGTTAACATATAATATTAGGAGGTCAAAGCCATGAGCCAAGAGGATAAGAACATTCAACAATTTCCAGCCGTATCAAGAAAAGGCGAATTAGCAACCAAAGCAAAAAAACAATTGCCTTCTGATGAAGTCATGAATGATTTTATCATTAAGGAGATGATTAATCAGGCAATTGCAATGCTAAAAAAATCCTATGCACCTTACTCAAAGTTCCATGTTGGCGCCGCACTGTTATCGAAAAATAAAAAAATCTATACTGGATGCAATATAGAAAATGCATGCTATACGCCAACTAATTGTGCCGAACGTACCGCTTTTTTCAAAGCAGTTAGTGAAGGAGAAAATGAGTTTGTTGGTATTGCAATTGTTGGTGGGAAAGACGGTAAAATCACTGATTATTGTCCACCTTGCGGAGTATGCCGTCAAGTAATGCAAGAATTTTGTGATCCAAAGAAATTTATCGTAATACTTGCGCGTTCTGAAAATGATTATTGGGCTTATACATTAGAGGATTTATTACCATTGGGATTCTCAGTGAAGAACCTAGATAATTAGTTTGATTTTTTATTGACAAGTAAATTTTATATAAGTATATCGTATTGAAAGAGGCTGTTGCAAAAAAATGCAGCAGTTTCTTTTTTTTGTGAAATGCAAAGTTCCAAGCACTTCCTAATACACAAAATACGCCCAAAAAGAAGGATGCTATGGTACCGTATACCATAATTTCCAGTAAAAATTACCTAGTATTGTTGTTGATTTAATGATAACCTTTTCTAGGTAAAAAAACAGTCCTGGCCTCGATTTATCGGAATAAATTGAGGAAAATTAGTCACACTAATGATAGATATTTTCTGTAAGGAAATTCTATAAAATGCAAAAAGATTTTTGGAGGAGTCAGTATGAGAAAAATCATGTCATTTATGCTTGGTCTTACATTAACAGCTACTGTATTAACAGGCTGCGGTAAGAAAAGTGCCGAGACACCAAACAACGATTCAAACACAACAACATCTGGTTATGAGTTAGCACTTGTAACAGATATTGGAACAATCGATGATAAGGCGTTTAACCAAGGTTCTTGGGAAGGGTTAATTGCGTATGCGGATGAGAATGGTAAGACTACTAAGTATTATCAACCGTCAGAAGCAACAACAGCCTCCATTTTAGAAACGATTGGTCTTGCTGTTCGTGGTGGTGCAAAATTGATTGTTTGTCCAGGATATAAGTTTGCAGAAGCTGTATACGAAGCGCAGACTACATATCCAGAGGTGAAATTTATCATCTTGGATAGTCAGCCAGAAAAAGCCAACGATAAAACAATCAAGGATAACGTATATTCAATTTATTATGCGGAAGAACAAGCCGGTTTCTTAGCTGGTTATGCAGCAGTAAAAGACGGTTATACAAAACTCGGTTTTATGGGTGGTATGGCAGCTCCTTCGGTTACACGTTTCGGATATGGTTTTGCACTTGGTGCAGAAGAAGCTGCAAAAGAAATGGGAATTGAATCCATTGACATGAAATATCATTATACAGGCAGTTTTTCTGCTACACCAGAGGCTCAGACGGTTGCAAAATCTTGGTTCCAGAGTGGAACAGAGGTTATATTTGCTTGTGGTGGTGCCGTAGGTAACTCTGTAATGGCTGCAGCGCAAGATTCACATGGGAAAGTAATTGGTGTTGACATTGACCAAAGTGGTGAATCGAATACGGTTATTACTTCAGCCATGAAATTACTATCGAAATCAGTATATGATGGAGTTAAAGCTTATTATGAAGGAAATTTCCCAGGCGGGCAGATCGTAACCCTTGATGCAAAAACTGAAAGTATTGGTCTTCCAATGGAAACTTCTAGATTTGTAAACTTTACAAAGCCTGATTACGATAATGTTTATGCTAGATTAGTTGCAGGCGAATTTAATCTTTCTGTAAATGGTACGGAAGAATTGAAAGACTTACCATTATCTATCGTTAAGATTGATGAAGTAAAATAATAATAGAAAGTGCTGTTACACAAGGGCATAACTATGCTTTGGAGTAACAGCCCTTTTTTAGGATTGAGAAAGGGAAAATAGTTATTCAGAATCGAATAGCTATAGGAGAAAAGTTTTGGAATATATTATTGAGATGCTTAATATCACCAAAGAGTTCCCGGGAATCATTGCGAATGACAACATAACCTTACGCCTAAAAAAAGGTGAAGTTCATGCGCTACTTGGAGAAAATGGTGCAGGCAAGTCAACATTAATGAGTGTTTTGTTTGGCCTTTATCAACCAGAAAAAGGTACGATTAAAGTTAAGGGGAAGGAAGTCAAAATCAATGGCCCTATGATGGCGAATTCTTTGGGAATCGGAATGGTACATCAGCACTTTAAACTTGTACACAACTTTACTGTATTACAGAATATTATCTTGGGTGTGGAAACGGCAACAGGGGGCTTTCTAAAAATGGAGGAAGCAAGAAAAAGAGTCATTGAACTCTCGGATCAGTATCATCTTCAGGTAGATCCAGATGCATACATTCAAGATATTAGTGTTGGTATGCAACAGCGAGTTGAAATTCTTAAGATGCTTTATAAAAATAATGAAATTCTCATATTTGATGAACCAACAGCGGTTCTTACTCCTCAAGAAATAGATGAATTAATGAATATTATGAGAGGGCTTGTAAAAGAAGGTAAATCCATTCTCTTTATTACTCATAAGTTAAATGAAATTAAAGCAGTTGCTAATCGATGCTCGGTATTAAGGCGTGGACAATATATTGGTACAGTTGATGTTGCAACAACAGAAAAGGAAGCAATGTCAGAAATGATGGTTGGCCGTAAGGTCAATTTTAAAGTTGAGAAAACAGAAGCGAATCCAAAAGAAACTGTTTTACGAGTGAGCAATTTAACAGTGAATTCCAAGCAAAAAGGAAATAAAAAACCATTAGTCCATGATGTAACCTTTGAAGTAAAAAAAGGTGAAATTGTTAGCATTGCAGGTATTGACGGTAATGGTCAATCTGAATTAATTCAAGCAATTACGGGATTAGTTAAGAATGATCAAGGTAAAGTTGAATTATGTGGTCAGGATGTTACAAAAGAGAAGATTCGTTATCGTAATACACATGGTCTATCTCATATTCCAGAAGATCGTCATAAACATGGACTTGTTCTCGAATACTCAATCGAAGATAATCTAGTATTACAAGAATATTTTTTAAAGAAATATCAAAAGGGTGGATTTATTCGTAGAAAGCCAATTCGTGAAAATGCAGAACAGCTCATTGAGCAATACGATATTCGTAGTGGACAAGGTGCGATTACAACGACACGAAGCATGTCTGGTGGAAATCAGCAGAAGGTTATTATTGCACGAGAAATCAATCGAAATCCAGAACTTTTGATTGCTGTTCAGCCTACAAGAGGACTTGATGTCGGCGCGATTGAATTCGTTCATAAGCAGTTAGTGAAAGAACGTGATCGTGGTACTGGAGTCTTATTAGTTTCATTTGAATTAGATGAAGTTATGAACTTAAGTGATCGTATTTTGGTAATTTATGAAGGTGAAATTGTCGCAAACTTAAATCCTAAGGATGTATCAATTCAAGACTTAGGTCTTTATATGGCAGGATCAAAAAGGGGGAAAGTATAATGGGGACAAATCGTAAGGTGAAACGAAAAAAAACCGTTAATTTGGGGTTGCTTTCCTCGATATTTGCAATCGTTATTGGGTTACTTGTTGGGTTCATCATTCTGTTAATCAGTAATCCGTCACAAGCAATCGGTGGATTTACGACAATTATAACGGGCGCACTATCTGAAGGTATGAAAGGTATTGGCCAGGTATTATATTATGCAACGCCAATTATATGTACAGGTTTAGCAGTTGGATTTGCATTTAAGACAGGGCTATTTAATATTGGTGCTTCTGGACAATTTACAATGGGTGCATTTGCAGCTGTAACAGTTGGTATTACATGTACTGGATTAGGAAGTATTCATTGGATTGTTGCACTATTGGCAGCAGTTATTGCAGGGGCACTTTGGGGTTTAATCCCAGGTATATTAAAAGCAATGGTTAATATCAATGAAGTAATTGCTTGTATTATGACGAACTACATTGGTATGTATCTTGTAAACTGGATGATAAAAGATACTCCAGCACTTTTTAACAAGATGGAGAACCGCTCAAATGCAGTCGCTTCCACAGCCAACATTCCAAAAGCAGGTTTAGATAAATTATTTAGTGGTTCTTATGTGAATTTAGGTATCGTGATTGCAGTTGGTGCTGCGATTCTAATCTATTTTATTTTGAATAAGACAACCTTTGGTTATGAACTTAAGGCCGTTGGTTTTAATCGTGATGCAAGTAAATATGCGGGAATTAATGAGAAGAAAAGTATTATGCTTTCTATGGCAATCTCTGGTGCGCTTGCTGGACTCGGTGGTGGCTTGTTCTACCTTGCTGGCTCAGGAAAATACATTGAAGTTGTCGATGAATTAGCATCTGCAGGTTTTGATGGTATCTCAGTTGCATTATTAGGTTTATCTCATCCGCTTGGAATTTTATTAGCTGCAATTTTCATTGCTTATATTACGCAAGGTGGTTTTTATCTTCAGTTATTTGAATATTCCAATGAAATTATCGAGATCATTATCGCTGTAATCATTTACTTTAGTGCTTTTTCTATGATCGTACGTACATTTATTACGAAGAGAACTCATAGAAAGAGAGAAAATGATACAACACACATGCCTGACTCTGCAAGCCCGCAGATACCAACACCACTTCATCAAGCGATTCCAGGAGTAAAGCCAGGAGCAGATGCAGTTGGTGATTTGAGTGAAACAAATGAGGATGGAGGAGAACAGAAATAATGAATGCCTTTTATTTTTTAGTACAGCAAACAATGTTATTTAGTATTCCTCTATTAATTGTTGCTCTTGGAGGAATGTTTTCAGAGCGAAGCGGTGTTATTAATATTGCACTGGAAGGTATTATGACGATTGGTGCCTTTACAAGTATATTGTTTATTAATTTATTTCAGGATACTATGTCTGGGCAGCCATTACTTATCCTTGCAATTATAATTGCTGGATTAACAGGTGTTGTATTTTCCCTGCTTCACGCTTATGCTTCGATTCATATGAAAGCTGATCAGACAATTTCAGGTACTGCACTTAACTTAGTAGCACCTGCATTTGCAATCTTCACAGCAAGACAGATTCAAGGAGTTCAGCAGATTAACTTTAATAATACATTTCGTATTGAAAAAGTACCAGTTCTAGGTGATATTCCGATTATCGGTGAGATGTTTTTCCAAAATGCATATCTTACAACGTACATTGGATTTGCTATTCTTATAATTTCAACCATTGTACTGTATAAAACGAGATTTGGATTACGTCTTCGTGCATGTGGGGAACATCCTCAGGCTGCTGATTCCGTTGGTATTAATGTTTTTAAAATACGTTATGCAGGTGTCATGATTAGTGGTATGTTAGGCGGTATTGGTGGTTTAGTATTCATAATTCCTACTTCAACTAACTTTAATGCGACAGTTGCAGGTTACGGTTTCTTGGCACTCGCAGTGTTGATTTTTGGACAGTGGAAACCTACTAGAATTCTTGGAGCTGCTCTTTTCTTTGGTTTGATGAAGACGATAGCGGCAGCATATTCCGGTATTCCTTTCTTAGCATCTCTAGGAATTCCAAGCTACTTGTACAAGATGATTCCTTATATTGCTACCTTAGTAGTTTTAGCCTTTACTTCTAAGAATTCACAAGCTCCAAAGGCAGCTGGTGTACCATATGATAAAGGTAAGAGATAGAATGTCAACGAACTATGCACAGATATTTTTAATCTGCTTGTATATAACTCTATAATAAGATACGATTATTTTATTGGAAAATTCGTTTGACATATGATATACAAGGTGCTATAATCAGGAAAAATTAAACATCATTCAAAGCAATGAGAAGAAAGAGTAGAAATCTTATGTGAACTTACAGAAAGTGGCCGGTTGATGAGAGGCGCAAGGAATCTGATTTTGAATACATCTTTGAGCATCACACCGAACAAAGAGATTTAAGTAGGCTGTTGACGGTTCCTGCACCCGTTATCGTGCTAGAGTATAACCATACATTGATATGAGTACTTGAAGAGGTTGACTGTGAAAACAGTTAATAAATTGAGGTGGTACCGCGAGAGATTATGTCGCCCTCTAGATTATTTCTAGAGGGCTTTTTTATATATTAGGAAATTCTTCTGAATTTCCTAATATATAAAAAATGCTCCGCAGGATGCGCACTACGCTACGCTACGGCGCGGAACAAAAGCTGTGCTTGTAAAGTGTTGTTCGTGAGAGTGTGCGAAGCACACTTTTGTTCTGTGAATGTCAAAAGTCCTTAACTTAGAAATTCGACGTCATTTTGCACAAGGGAATTTTAGGAGTATGGGATGACAAATTTAATTCAGAAAAGTACTTTTGACATTTGATCACATAAAAGCACAGCTCATTTTGTTACCTCAAAAACCCCCCTCTCAATTCGCTTTGAAGATAGAAAGGAAAGAATGATGATTACAGCAAAAGAACAGTTAAAGATGATCAAAAAAGGTGTACTCGATATGCTTAGAGAGGAGGAGTTATTAGAGAAGTTAGAGGAATCTGTAAAGAATAATTGCCCATTGACGATTAAACTTGGCTTGGATCCAACTGCTCCAGATATTCACCTAGGTCATACAGTAGTATTACGGAAAATCAAACAGATGCAAGACCTTGGTCATAAGGCAGTTATTATTATTGGTGATTTCACGGGAAAGATTGGGGACCCAACTGGAAAATCAAAAACAAGAAAACCTTTATCTATGGAGCAGGTTCAAGAGAATGCCTCTACTTACATGGCTCAAATTTTTAAGGTTTTAAACAAAGATAAGACGGAGGTTCGCTTTAATAGTGAATGGCTGAGTAAATTATGCTTCGAGCAAATTATAACGTTAGCAGCAAATACGACAGTCGCTCGTCTTCTAGAACGTGATGATTTTCAAAACCGCTATCGCAATCAAGAGGCCATTGGTTTGCACGAATTCTTTTATCCTCTCATGCAAGGTTATGATTCAGTAGAAATCCATGCCGATATTGAGCTTGGTGGAACTGATCAGACATTTAATATATTAATGGGTAGAACATTGCAAAAAGCATATGGTCAACCACAACAGGTTGCAATCTTCATGCCAATTCTTGAGGGCTTAGACGGTGTCGAGAAGATGAGTAAAAGCTTAGGAAACTATATTGGTATTAATGAGAAGCCTGAAGTTATGTTTAAAAAGGTTATGGAGATTCCAGACCACTTAATTATCCGTTACTTTGAATTAGTTACGGATGAACATCCTGATACAATTAATCGATGGAAGGAGGAACTAGATCAAGGAAGAAATCCAAGAGATATAAAGCTCATTCTAGCAAGAACGATTACGCAATTGTACCATGGTGTGGATGGTTCAAAATGTGGAGAAGACTACTTTATGACAGTATTTCGTGATGGTGAGATACCAGAGGATATCTTAACAGTACAATTAGACAAGGATATGGATTGCTTACTTGATATTGCTCCACTTCTGGTTAAATACAAACTAGTTCCTTCGACGAGTGAATTTCGCCGGCTAATAAAACAAGGAGGAGTGAAACTAAATCGTGAAAAGGTTTTAGATATCGATTGTATTTTCGTGGAACAAGAAAGTATTCTTCAGATCGGAAAGAAGAAGTTTATTAAATTTGTACGGTAGGTATTATTGAGTTTATTATAGGTAACAAGGTTATGAATCAGTCGATGATAGCGATGTTGATAAGGATAATAAAAAGATGTAGAAAAGAAAAGAGTCCTACATTAATTAACAGATTCCTTGTAATCACTCACGATGCAAGGAATCTGTAAAACGTTCTTCCATAATATACCGTAAAGAAACGTAATTTAATTCTTGACAAAATGTCTCGTCCTAAATATAATATTAATGTACTCGCGAGAGTGCATGGGATCTTAGCTCAGCTGGGAGAGCATCTGCCTTACAAGCAGAGGGTCATAGGTTCGAGCCCTATAGGTCCCATTTTAACGCATATGGCGAAATAGCTCAGTTGGCTAGAGCACACGGTTCATACCCGTGGTGTCGTGGGTTCAAATCCCTCTTTCGCTACTCTTTAAGACATGCTTGTGCATGTCTTTTTTTGCGCCATAGGATGATGTCGGGGGCAAAAGGCCTTAAGATAGAAAACTGAAGTTCGTAGCGATACATAAGGGCCTAAAATACAGGCCCTAAGTACCGACGACTTCATAACAGTATGCTCCTAAATTATGTTTGTCATCCCATTGTTAGCAAGTTTATTTATGTGCAAAATGACGAATGTAATTATAGAGAAGTACTTTTGAGACCCTTATTATCGTAATATTAACTTCCTATTACATAAAAATATAATCTATTAAAAAAAAACTGCATATGATACTAGTAAAGACTTTAAATGGTGGATTATTTTAATGAAAGCTTGCGAATTTACGGCCTCTATAACAGCAATCGCATGTTTGATTGCTAAGGATAAAGAATGTGATGAAGTTGCATTATTAGCAGCTTTTTTTTCGCAATTAGGTGATACACTTGCAACAATGGTAGCATTTGATGAAGCTTGTTGCCCATCTGAAGGAAGCACGGAAGGAAGCACAAAAGAAAGCACAAAAGAAAGCACGGAAACAACACTTGGAGCTATTGTATAATTCGATGTATGCTCCTAAATTATGTTTGCTATCCCATTATTAGCAAGTCTATTTATGTGCAAAGTGATGAATGAAATGATAGAAAAGTACTTCTGATACCTTAATCATAATTATGGGTATATTATAGTTATTAGTAAAATTCATGCGTTATATAACTAATTATAATAACTAGGTTTATTGCATTAAGCGATTTTTTCGTCTATAATTCTCGTATCAAATAATTTATTTATTGATAATACGAGGAGGAAAATGGCGATGAAGAAGAAGTTGTTAAGTTTAATGCTTACAGTAGTTCTTGCAGCAAGTGTACTAACAGGATGTGGTTCCAAAGAAGAAAAAAAATCTGAGTCTACGCTAGTACCGATAGCTAAGGAAGATATTAAAGTAGGTGTAATTCACATTACAGATCCTGCTGAGGGCTCAGGTTATACATATACTCATGACCTTGGTATTCAAGGAATGCAAAAAAACATTGGATTACAAGATAGTCAAATCATCCGTAAGAACAATACAAACGATAGTGATCCAGTTGCTATCCAAACAGCAATTGAGGAGTGTATTGAAGCAGGATGTAATGTAATCTTTGCTACAAGCTGGGGTTACATGGATACAGTTGAAAAAATGGCAGCAGAATATCCAGATGTAATTTTTTCACACGGTACAGGTTACAAGAGCAATGGAAAGAACTTTAACAATTACTTTGGAAGAATTTATCAGGCAAGATACCTAACTGGTATTGCAGCTGGTTTAAAGACAAAATCTAACAAGATTGGTTATGTAGCAGCTTGGGGTAAAGACAACTCCGAAGTAACAGGTGGACTTGATGCATTCGCAATGGGTATTTACTCCGTAAATCCTGATGCTAAAGTTTATGTTAAAACAACTAATAGCTGGTATGATCCAGAAGGTGAAGCAGCAGCCGCAGAAGCATTACTTGCTTTAGGATGTGATGTAATTAGTCAACATTGTGATTCTCCTAACCCAATGACAGCAGCTGAAGCAGCAGGCGCATATGGTGTTGGATATAACTCTGATATGTCAAAGGATGCTCCAAATGCAGTACTTACATCCGCTATGTGGGATTGGTCAGCATATTATACATCAGCAGTGCAATCTATCATTGATGGTACTTGGGATGCTAGCAACTATTACGGCGGTATGGGAGAAGGCTTAATCACAATGGCTCCATTATCAGATCTTTGTGCAGAAGGTACTGCAGAAAAAGTTGAAGAAGCAAAAGCTAAAATCACTTCTGGTGAATGGGATGTATTTACTGGTGTAATCGAGACAAATGATGGCCAAAAAATTGGCGAAGAAGGTAAATCATTAGATGATGCTACGATTACTGGAAAGATTAACTGGTACTTCAAGAATGTAGTAGAGCAGTAATTAAATAAGTATTAGTCAAGTGTCTAACAGGCATTGCAACGTGGTACATCGAGTTTGCAGTGCCTTTTTGTTTTTCGATATTGACTGGGTTTTGCGCGAGTTGCAAGATACTTTTGCTCTACACGAATTGACACTTTTTTGTTACTGTAGTATAGTTAATTGGTAAAAATGGATAATTATATGTTGGAGGAATTCATATGGATACGGCCAAAACACCAGTGAATGCAATTGAGTGTAAAGGGATAACGAAACGATTTGGATCAGTTGTGGCAAATGATCATATTGATTTAAGCGTAAAACAGGGTGAAATTTTAGCACTATTAGGTGAGAATGGTTCTGGTAAAACAACATTAATGAATATGTTGTCAGGAATATATCATCCCGATGAGGGGGTTATCTTTATTAATGGTAACCGAGTAGATATTGAGTCGCCAAATGATGCTCAGAATTTAGGAATTGGTATGATTCATCAGCATTTTAAGTTAGTGGAAGTTTTTACTGCCGCACAAAATATTGTGCTTGGGACGAAAGAAAAGCTGGAAACTGCAAAGGTAATGCAAGAGAAAATCATCTCGATCTGTGATAAGTTTGGTCTTGAAGTTGACTCCAATAAAAAAGTTTATGATATGTCTGTTAGTGAAAAGCAGACAGTGGAAATATTAAAAGTTCTTTACCGTGGGGCAAAAATACTTATTTTAGATGAACCAACAGCAGTTCTTACACCTCAGGAAACACAAAAATTGTTTGCAATCTTACGAAGAATGAAAGAACAGGGGAACTCTATTATTATTATTACTCATAAATTAAATGAAGTTCTTGAAATCAGTGATCGTGTTACTATTTTAAGGAAAGGAAAGAGTATTGATACAGTAATCACAGCAGATTGTGATGTCTCTTCCCTCACAGAACTGATGGTAGGACGTGCGGTTAACTTAGAAATTGATCGACCAGAAAATGAGGAAAAACAAGCAATCTTAAAATGCGTTGACTTAACGATTGACTCCTTAGATGGAACTAGGGGTATTGAGGATGTTAACTTTGAGATTCGTACAGGTGAGATACTAGGGATCGCAGGTGTTGCGGGCAGTGGACAAAAGGAATTATGTGAAGGAATCGCCGGTCTATTACCTGTTAAGAAAGGTGCAATTCTTTATAAAAAAGAGAATATTGTTGGAAAAAAACCATTGGAAATCATTAATCTTGGAATCAGTATGAGCTTTGTTCCAGAAGATCGTCTTGGAATGGGTCTAGTTGCTTCCATGGGAATGACGGATAATGTATTACTAAAGAGTTACAATAAAGGTCGTGGGCCATTTGTCGATCGTAAACCAGCAAAGATATTAGCTCAGAAACTAGTAAAAAAATTAGACATCATTACACCATCGATTGACACCCCGGTACGATTGATGTCGGGTGGAAATGTACAAAAAGTTTTATTAGGTCGTGAAATTGAATCGAGTCCAAATGTCTTAATTACAGCTTACCCAGTGCGTGGCCTTGATATTAATTCCTCCTATACAATTTATAATTTATTAAATGAGCAAAAGATGAAAAATGTCGCAGTTATTTTCGTTGGAGAGGATCTCGATGTGTTGCTTGAGCTTTGTGACAATATTATGGTAATGTGTCATGGAAAAGTGACAGGGATTGTTAATGCTAGAAAGGCAACAAAGGAGCAATTAGGAATGCTAATGACTGGACAAGAAGTTAAGGAGGTTGCAAAAGATGAGTAGTGTTGAGGCAAACTTAAATAGTAAAAGTAGGTTTACGATACGTACTGTAAAACGTGCTGAGTTGCCTAAGAATAAAGTTATTTTATTACGTTTTGCTGCTTTATTTTTGGCATTGTTAGCTGGTGCAGTCTTTATTTTATTAATAGGAAATAATCCAATTGATGTTTACATAATGATGGTAAAAGGAGCACTTCGTTCCAAATTAGCGATTACTGGTACGATAAAGATAATGATTCCTTTACTAATTACTGCGCTCGGTATTACGTTAGCATTCAAAATGAAGTTTTGGAATATAGGTGGAGAAGGTCAGATTCTCATGGGAGCTGTATTCTCATCTTATTTTGGAATCTTTCATGGTGACTGGCCTCACATAATATTAATCCCAGTGATGTTTTTAGCAGGTATGCTAGGTGGTGGTCTTATGGGATTATTACCAGCATATTTTAAAGCAAAATATAACACCAACGAAACGTTATTTACGTTAATGTTAAATTACATAGTACTCAACTTTGTTGTCTTTTTGCGAGAAGGACCATGGGCGGATCCAACCTCAAAAGGATATAAAAAGTTTGCACTTTTTACTGAAAACGGAAAGTTAGTTAAGGTACTTGGAGTACATTCAGGTTGGATTATTGCTGTGATTCTTTTACTACTTGTCTTTATTTATTTAAAGTATACAAAACATGGATATGAAATTGATGTAGTTGGTGAAAGCTCAGCGACAGCAAGTTATGCTGGTATGAATGTAAAGAAAATTATCCTTCGCACGATGTTTATCAGTGGTGCAATCTGTGGAATCGCTGGAATGATTGAAGTAAGTGGCAATGCTGGTACAATGTCGGACGGTATTACAAGAGGTGTTGGATTTACAGCAATTATTGTTGCTTGGCTTGCAGGCTTAAAACCATGGTCAATCCTAATTATATCCGCTTTATTTAGCATTATGGAAAAAGGTAGTTCGGTAGTAGAATCTACTTTTGGTTTATCAGAAGCTTGTGCGGATGTATTGCAAGGAATTATCTTATTCTTTGTCATCGGCTGTGAATTCTTTATTCGATATAAATTTACGACTACGAAGAAGGGAGGTACAAACTAATGTTTATGTTTTTAACATTTTTAGCGGCCTCAGTTACTGCTGGAACTCCTATTTTGTTTGGTACTCTCGGTGAAATGATTACAGAGAAGGTTGGACACTTAAACCTTGGTGTAGAAGGAATGATGGCAATTGGTGCATGTGCTGGATTTATGGTTGGTTATACAACTGACAGTTTCCTACTTGCATTACTAGCAGCCTTTGCTGCTGGAGCATTAGCAGCGTTATTATACGGTATCTTAACGATAACGTTTATGGCAAATCAGAATGTAACTGGTTTAACATTAACAATCTTTGGCGTTGGATTTGCTAATTTCTTTGGATATTATGCAAGAAAAGCATTTGATGTAGAATCGTTAAAACTTCCTGCTAATATAACAAGCCAGATGCGTAATATCGATATCCCTGGACTGAGTGATATTCCTGTCCTTGGGCAACTCGTATTCTCGTATAATCCTTTTGTTTATCTAGGAATTGTGATTGCGATTATACTAGCATTTTATTTAAATAAAACAAAAACTGGATTAAATGTTCGTGCAATTGGTGAAAACCCAGCTGCTGCAGATGCTGCAGGCATTAAAGTAACCAAATGGAAGTATCTCAATGTCTGCTTAGGCGGAGGAATCTGCGGTATTGGTGGAGCATTTACAATCATGATCATTAATAAAGGAGTATGGATTAGCGACTGCGTTGGTGGTATTGGCTGGATTTCAGTTGCGTTAGTAATCTTTGCATCTTGGAGTCCGACAAAGGCAATCTTTGGTTCTTTTATCTTTGGTGCATTACGTCAGTTAAAGTTTTATGTTCCAAGTTCCATTAATATACCAGGGGTATTTAGCATTCCCCTTGATATTCCAGGGGCATTCTATGACATGTTGCCTTATATTATTACAACTGTAGTTTTGGTAGTTACTTCGGTAAGAAGCTCTAAGAACAACGCACAGCCGGCAAGCTGTGGAGTGAACTATTTCCGTGAGGAAAGATAAATTTGTAGACCAGATTAAGGGATAAACCCTTGTTCTGGTCTTTACTTTTATGGGAAAGTAAGATGGTGATTGACATATTAAAAGTGAGAGGATGAGAATGACATAGACATTCCCCAAAAAGTACTATACAGATAAAGGTAGGACCATATATAATACAGATATACAAGTTAAATAATGGAAAGGAGTAATTATGGATGAGAAGTTGAGACAACGATGTGAATTATTGATTCAGAATCGTGACGATTTGAGAAGTCAGATTGGCTGGCAGAATGCATTGCTTTATCCCATTTGCTCTAATATTTATGTGCAGAGAGAGAAGCGTATTAATTGTAATAAGATAAAGGAGTGCCAAAGCATAATTAAAAGTAATACAGGGATACTTTCTAACTTTCGTGGTACATCCAATCTTGTAATTGCAACCTTACTATCACTGGAAGATAATCCTGAGGAGAAGTTTTCTAATGTACTTAAAATATACGATGCACTAAAAACAGAGTTTCGTTCGTCAACATATTTACCTTTAACTGCAATGATGATTGCAGATATGCAAAATGAAAACGTTAGTCTTGGTTCTATTGTTAAAAAGGCAAAAGTAATTTACAAAGGAATCAAAGAACAGCACCCGATGATTACTTCTTCGGAAGATTGTAGCATGGTATCTTTATTAGCCTTAAGTGATAGATCAGAGAGCCAGCTGATAACAGAGGTAGAAAGATGCTATGAATTGCTAAAGCCACATTTCTTTTCAGCCAATGCAGTACAGGCACTAAGCTTTGTTTTAGCATTATCATCAGAGAATCCAAAAGTAAAGTGCATACGAGCATTAGAAATCTACCAACATTTGAAAGAAGAAAATTGTAAGTATGGTTCAGGATTTGAATTAGCAATTTTAGGTGTTATAGCAATGCAAGATATCAATCTTTTGGAAGTTACAAAGACGATTAAAGAGATTAATGAGTTTTTATTAGCATCTAAGGGTTTTGGAAGATTTGGAATCGGGCGTGCACAGCGAATGATGTATGCTAGTATGCTGATGATGTATGATTTATATGAACATAAATATGATTCGACTATGAATACAGCTGCAATTACAAGTATAACAAGTACAATTATTGCACAGCAGGTTGCAATTTGTGCTGCAGTGAGTGCTGCTTGTGTTAGCTCAAGTGCAAATGATTAGAGAGTAATCAATAAAGAAGATGGAGAGATTATGAGTGAAGTAAACTATTCAAAAAAAGTTGAGAAATGGTGTATCCAAGAAATCGTATGTGAAGGTTATAGCGAAGGGAACCCATTTATCGACTATCATATCTGTGCTGAGTTTCAAAGTAAAAGCGAGAATGTTGTTGTAGATGGCTTTTATGATGGAGATGGTTGCTATAAAGTGAGATTTATGCCATCATTTTTGGAAACTTACAGCTTTAAAGTACATGGAAACTTCTCGAATCGACAATACAATGGAGAGTTTGTAGTAGTCGATGCGAAAAAGAAGAATCACGGAGTCGTCCGAGTAGCCAATAAATATCATTTTGCATATGAGGATGGAACTACATATTATCCGATCGGAACTACTTGTTACGTTTGGGAATTACAGGATGAGCAAATTCAAGAGCAAACATTAAAACAACTGAAACGTAGCCCATTTAATAAAATAAGATTTTGTATTTTTCCAAAGCATTATGACTATAACTTTCACAATCCTATTGCTTTTCCATATGAGGGAACTCCATGTGATAGTTCCAAGATAACAAAAGAAAACTTTTCACAATATAATGGGAAAGCGAAAGGCAATGCTTGGGACTTTAAAAGATTCAATCCACAGTATTTTAAAAAGATTGAAGATTGTATCCAGAAGTTACAAGAATTATCGATAGAAGCAGATTTGATTTTATTTCATCCATACGATCGATGGGGATTTAGCCTTATGGATGCTAATGAGGATGAATTATATTTAAAATACGTAATTGCAAGGTTTTCAGCTTACCGTAATGTATGGTGGTCTCTCGCAAATGAGTACGACTTACTACCTCAGAAATCATTATCAGATTGGAAAAGAATATCAGATATTATATGTGAGAAAGATGTATATTCGCATTTGCGTTCGATTCATAATTGTACAAAGCTCTATAATTATTCCTTACCATGGGTAACTCATTGTAGCATACAGAGGCAGGATGCTTATAAGTGTGCAGAATATGTGAAAGTTTGGCGAGAGCAGTATCAGAAGCCAGTTATACTAGATGAAATGGGTTATGAGGGTGACATTCAACATGGCTGGGGGAATCTTAGCGGTAAAGAAATGGTACGTAGATTTTGGGAAGCTACTTGTGGTGGGGGATACGCTGTACATGGAGAAACATATCTAAGTGCAGATAACATACTTTGGTGGTCTCATGGCGGTAAACTGAAAGGAAGTAGTCCAAAACGGTTGAAATTCTTACAAGAGGTACTAAAGGATGTACCAGGCATAGGATTAATGCCAATTCAAGCATCTTGGGATGAAGTAGCAGCTACAATTGATGATACATTAGAAGGCTGGAGTCAGGTTCATAAATATTATCTCTTTTATTATAGCTTTATGAGACCATCTTTTCGTGAGTTTTATTTTGATGATCATAGTACATTCGAAGTGGAAGTTATTGATACATGGAATATGACAATAGAAAAAGTAGGTAGTTTCAAAGGGAAATTTACAATTCAACTACCAGCAAGAGAGTATATGGCGATTCGTCTGAGAATGATTTAGTCGGAGATGTCAAGTTTAACGGCGAGAAAGGTGCAGGAGAAATGGAGGCGGCCAGCAATTTGACACAATGGGTAAATTCATAGATAAAGATGCTTTTGTGAATGAAAGGTTAATAAGTGAGTAAGATGAAAAAAGGTTATTCATATAAAGAGAATATAATATGGTTTGCTGAAAAACAAATTATATTCAGTGAAAAGATAGCAGAGATTATAGAATTTGAAAAGTGTGTGGTAATTAGAAATAATTATTCAAAATTAAATGCAACAAGTAATCTTGTTGCATTTGATTTTGATGGTAATAAAATATGGGAAATTAGTGATATCATTAAGCCTTTAGTGCCCCAGACAATTGTATCAATTGGAAAAAGAGATCTCCAGTATATAAGTTTAATTACATTTACAGGATTGAATTTGTTAATTGAAGCGGAGTCTGGTCAAATTGTGGATAAAAAAATCACTAAATAAGCAAAGATATGATTATTGCTGAATTGGAAATTTTACTTCAAACATACATGACACGTAGGTAAGGACGTTCCAGGGGGTAACTATATGACTGTTAATGAAATGCTTAATATATTTGAAACTGAAAAAATAATATTACATTTTTATAACGATGAAATTTTTAAAGAACAACATGATAATGGTGAAAGTTACTATATGATAAAATTAGACAAAGGAAGCTGGAAATTTCTTCTATATAAGAGAGGTGTAGAAGAGGTAAAACTAATTTTTGATACAAAAGAACAAGCCATTCGTTATTTTTGCATTTTTCAGATAAGATGTAAGTTTAACCGTGAATATATTAACTTGGCACTTAGAAATAATGCAATATTGTATTCAGATGATTTAGAGATTGAAAATCTTGTGGAATTGTTCAAAAAAATTTCTATTTCAAGTAAGTATTATACCTTAAATAATACTCTTCAAGCAGAATCAATTTGCTTAAGGAAAATGAATCATGATGAATATGTAGTAGAGGTAATTAATAAGAAGATGGCTTGTATATATAAAACGCTAGTATTAGATAAACAATCGGCTCTTTTTGTATGTTTTATGTGGACATATTTATATTATTTATTGCTAACGCATGTAAGCGAACTACAAAAACAAGGATTGTTTTTAGAGCAATTACATGATGATGAAATAAAATTAGTGTTATCCTCAATTTAATCGATCACGTAATAATAGGTAATGTTTATATATGGTGTAATTTAATTTTGGAATATTTATAAATTGTTGAAGAGGGAGCAATGCTGTGCTGTTTGAAATTGGAAAGGATGGAACAGAAACACTTAGGGCTGTCTATAGAGAAGGAAAATTTGTTCCTGTTAAATAAAGAAAGGGTTATTTATGAAAAGTGGAAAATATGCAATATATTTAGGAAAAGAATATAGAGCAGGAAGATTTAAGGATAGGAAAATTATTTTACATTCAACAAATATTAGAGATGTAGAAAATGGATTTATGATGTGTGAACCGTTCAAAATTGCAAAATCTGATGATGAAGAAATTGTTTGTCAGAAAATTGTAAATCATTCTGATGTAGATGAGTATTATGTGGTTAGAACAAAAGCAGTTTATGCTGAATTTGAATTTGAAGTTGTGGATGAAAAGGACAACAAATTATCAATAGTAGCCATGACAGGTGATTATAAAGATTGGCAAAATATGGGCATGAAATGTATTGACAAGGGTGTATATCAAAAATGGATAAATAAAGAAGAAGCGGAAATAAAAATCATAAAAGAACGATATTAGATTATAATTGTTATATTTGTTGACAATGTTATTGCACCCGCCACCTAAAAGCTC
This sequence comes from Bacillota bacterium, assembly GCA_023439125.1. GTDB lineage: Bacteria > Bacillota > Clostridia > Lachnospirales > Lachnospiraceae > Lachnoclostridium. The sequence goes on from JAEXOU010000016.1 coordinate 85,708, forward strand.
TTATAAAATTTGTAGGCCAGAACAAGGGATAGTTTGACGCTTGTTCTGGCCTTTGTTAGTTTAGTTTCGTTTTACTCTTTTTTCTACATAACTAAGAATCCCATACAATCCAGTAGCTACGATACATAAGATAACGATACTCATGATAACCCAATCCAATTTAAAAACTTGACTTCCATAAATAATTAAATATCCAAGTCCGGCTTTTGCAGCGAGAAATTCGCCTATGATAACACCGACCAAGGATAAACCAATGTTAACTTTCATGACACTTATTATTGTAGGAAGATTACTTGGTAGGATCACTTTAAATAAAATATCTTTTTTTGTTCCACCAAAGGTATAGATTAGTTTTAATTTATCTTCTTCTACTGATTGGAAGTTAGAGTATAGTGTAATGATGGAACCAAAAACGGCAACCGAAACAGCTGCGACGATGATTGTTTTCATATTATTACCAAGCCAGACAATAAAAATTGGAGCGAGGGCAGTCTTTGGTAAACTATTTAAGATTACAAGGTAAGGTTCTAACACTTTTGCTATATTATCATTCCACCATAGGAGAATGGAAACTAATAATCCAATGAAGATAACAAGTGCAAAACTAAGGAAGGTCTCAAGTAAAGTAATTCCCGTATGATAAAACAATGTACCATCACGACTCATTTCGGCAATCGTTTTAATGACACGTGAAGGACTACTAAAAATGAATGAGTTAATCCAACCTAAGCGAGTGCTTAATTCCCATAAAAGAATAAAAGTAATAAAAATAGCCCATTGGGCGATACGAATTTTCGTACGATTTTTCTTGTAATCTTCTAAAAATTTCTTATGTGTAGCGGAAACTTGGCTTTGATTGCTTAATAACTTTTTTTGTCGTTGAATCATGTCGAAGTCAACTCCTTCCATATCAGATTAAAGTAATAGCTGAATTCAGGAGCACTACGTTTATGAAGTGGTGAATCATCTTCTGAGGTTAATTGAATATCAACAATACATTTGATTGCTGCTGGGCGGTTCGATAGAACAATGACTCGATCTGCCGTACTAATTGCTTCTGCAATGTCATGGGTGATTAAGACTGCTGTCTTTTTCTCATGACGGATAATCTTGCAGATATCATCAGAAACTTCTAATCGTGTCTGGTAGTCTAAGGCTGAAAATGGTTCATCAAGTAACAATATATCAGGTCGAAGTAACAAAGTACGAATTAGGGCAGCACGTTGACGCATGCCACCTGATAATGCGCTTGGTTTTGCATCCTTAAATGAAATTAATCCGTAAGTCTCGAGCATATGATTAATCATAAATATACTTTGCTCGTTGAATTTGTGTTGAATTTCAAGTCCCAATGCAACATTCTTAAATGTGGAGCGCCAATCTAAAAGGTGGTCTCTTTGCAACATATAGCCAATGTTTACCCCAGAGTCTGCTACTGATTTTCCATTTATATAAATATCACCGGAATCTGGTGAGATAAGCCCGGCAATCAAGGATAGAAGTGTTGATTTGCCACAACCGCTAGGTCCGACAATCGCAAGAAATTCACCTTCTGCTATGTCAAAGCTGATGTCCCTGATTGCGTGGGTCTCCGCTTCTAAGGTGTGATAAGAGTAGCTGAGGGAATTTACATGCAGGAACCCATTTGTGGTATCTTGAGCTTCCATGGGTAGCCTCCATTTTTATGTTATACAGTATTATATGAGAGTTGTGGTCATTGGTGATAAAAAGTCATATATTGACGACAAGACACAATATGGGGAAATTCTGTTTTAGGATTAAAATAATGTATGTAATTCGAGAGAAAGTGTAAAGTGTGTTCTGGGTTGGTAGAATAAAAAAGCTTCAATGGGTTTGGAGGAGAAGGTATGAGAAATCAGAAATTAGTACAGGGTGGAAAAGAAGAAAATTATTATGAGCAAATAAGGACAGAGCTAAAGAATCTTAAAATTACCAAGAAAGAGAGAAGAGCGATGATATTAGGAGCGCTTCAAGTAATTCTGCCAATTATGTTCATTATGGCGTTCCTATATTTTGGTATTCTAGCATGGATATGTTAAATATCACCAAAATATATTAGAAAATTAATGGTTATATTTGGTACATTTCGACAGGACAATAAAAGTACGAGAAAAATATGTACAATTTTTGGAGTAATGGCAGTTTTTTGTAGAAAATGCTGTTATTTTGTGCTAAAATCAAAGAAAACACATGATATAAATATAACCAGAGAAAAATACATCTAGGGAGGAGATTTATGGGAAAAACAAGTAAAATTAAAGTATCAAAAATACATAGTATACGATTCAAATTAATCCTTAGCGTTATGCTACCAGTATGCTTTATTGTAGTATTAGGAATAGTTTCCTATAGAAAGGCTGCAAGTGGTTTTCTTAACAACTATGAATCTTCATTCCGTCAATCAATTGGTATGACTGGAGATTACTTTTCATTTATACTGAATACGACAAAACGAGATTTTAATTCAACAGTAACAGACCCCAATATGATATCTTATATTGCAGGAGTTTATGATGGGGTGCAAGCTCAAAAAGATACGGTTTTGGATAAAAAGTTACAAGCATTTAACAATACTTTGTTATTGTCTTCTTTTGTTGGAAATATTCACATGTTAGCTGATAATGGTAACTCTATAACTACAGTAGATGCAGTAGAGTCAGAATTGTATACAAAATTTTCACAAACAGTGCAAGGAGAAATGGCAAGCCAAGCAAAGGGTTATTTTTGGGTAGGAACAATGCCAGAGGTTGATAGCGCACTTGGTGTAGATTCATCCTCATATGCGATACGTATGGTACGAAAATTTCCGACAACAAATGCATATATTGTTGCCGATTTAAAGCGAGAGACAATTCTTGATATATTATATAAGCTTAATATGGGTGAAAATAGTTTACTATCTTTAATTCTTGAAGATGGTTCGGAATTAACTCTTGATCACAATCAACAAGTAATTGATTCTTTTACATTTGCAGATAAACAATTTTATCAGGATGCACTAGCAAGTGAAGAGGAAATAACGCTAAATGATGAGATTACATATGAAGGAAAGAGTTACTTGTTTGGTCTTGTAAAGATTGGTGATAGCAATATATGTTTAGCCTCTTTAGTTCCGATGAATAACGTTATGGAGCAGGCTAACGAAATTCGGATATTGACGGTTATTGTAGTTATCGTTGCAAGCGTAATAGCAAGTCTTGTTGGTTTTTGGATTGCAAATAATATGGGAAAAACGATTCGCCAATTATTAAAACAAATTCAGCGCGTTACAGAAGGCGATATGACGGTTACATTTTCAGCAAAGAAAAAAGATGAATTAGGACTTCTATCGAAACAACTGAATCAGATGGTTGAACATATGAAGAGTCTGATTGGAAAAATTAAAGATACAGCAAACTCATTGTCCAATGCTGCGGCGGAAGTTTCTAATGCGACAGCAACATTTGTGGAATCATCTGAAAGTATAAAGATCGCAACCTCAGAAATTGAGTCTGGTATTGTTGCACAAGCAGAAGATTCAATTAAGAGTACAGAACAAATGGAATCACTATCACAGAAAATACAATATGTTCATAATAACGCTGAGGTAATTCATGACATTGCGGAAAAGACACAGGCTTCTGTTAAAACAGGAAATAATAACTTAAAGCAAATTCATGATAAAACTAAAGTTACGACTCAAGCGACGGAGAAGTTCATTCAGAGTATTATGAATCTTGAGAAGAAATCAAAATCGATTGGAAGTATTGTTACTGTTATTAACGAGATTTCAGAGCAGACAAACTTATTATCATTAAATGCTTCCATCGAAGTAGCAAGAGCAGGTGAAGCAGGACGAGGTTTTGGTGTAGTTGCACAAGAAATTCGTAAATTAGCAGAACAAACAATGGCATCTGCGAAAAAGATTGATGATATAATCTTGGATATTGTAAGAGAGACAGATACAACTGCATCCGTAGCAAAACAAACAGAAATTTATGTCAAAGAGCAACAAGAGATTGTATTACAAACAGAGGAATCCTTTGATGTCATGAACCAACAAGTAAATGCATTAAGTGAGCAGTTAGATGCAATCTTAGAGAATCTATTAGATATGGAAAAGATGCGTACAACGACGCTTGATTCAATCTGCGACATTTCCTCGATTTCACAACAGACTGCTGCCTCTTCAGGTATTCTTAGTGAGAATGCAAGTCAGCAATTTGATGTTGTTTCAAATTTGACATCAATGGCGGAAACATTGAATACCTATGCAAAGGAGTTAGAAGTTTGTGTTGAGGAATTTAATATTTAATTAAATAATTAGTTTATTCAAGGAGTAAGAGAATTATGGGACAACCATAATTCTCTTACTTTTTTTTGTGTGTTCGTCATTTTGCACTAAGAAATGTTAGAAGTATGGGATGACAAACATAATTTATACGCAACACGCTTTCGCTTGAATGAAGTTCGTAATGACGACCTTCATAACAGTATGTTCCTAAATTATGTTTATCATCCCATTTTCAGCAAGTCTGTTTACGTGCAAAATGACTAATGAAATTGTAGAAAAGGACTAGTAAAACATTTTTTATACAACAGGAATGATTCTATGATATTGATAATAAGCTTGTATTAATTAGGTAGGATGGAGAGGTGTTATGTGGCATAGAGGAATTACTCTTTTCATTTGCATATGCTGTGCTGTTTTTTTTACAGCATGCAAGACTGGAACAAGCTCTTTATTTATACATCCAAAGGAGCAAGGTTATGAATATGAGGTTACCTATGATGTTTTAGGTGGACACATTAATCAGATGAAAACACGTACCGTTTATTACGCCAAAGATTCTTTGTTATTTGAACCAAGTGGAAATTCTGGGATGTTAGTAGAGCCTAAGAATGGAAACAAGACGTTACTTGGTTGGTATACGGCATATGAGAAGAATGATGAAAAAGGTAGTATTCAGTATTCTTTTCATGAGGATGATCGCTGGGATTTTGCAAATATGCGTGTAAATGAAAAGACTGCTCCTAAACATAATTTACATCTGTATGCCAGGTGGGGGGATAATCCAACCATACGATTTGTTGAAAAAGCAAGTGACACGAATCCACTATTAACTTGGACGATTGATATTGGAACAGTATTAAAAAGACCAACATCTGCCGAGCCAACAAAAGCAAATAGTACATTGGTCGATTACTATGTAGATGAAGCATTTACGACGAAATATGAGTTTAATCATGAGATCACTGAAGATATGATTCAATACGATAGCGAGAACAACGCATATCTAAATGTTTATTGCAAATTTATTGAAGGAGACTACATTCGAATCAAAACTATTAAGCAGTTAAAGGACCTATCCAATTATCCAGAAGGTAATTATCTGTTAGCGAACGATTTAGATTTAAAGAGTGAGCAATGGGAGGCGATTGAGAACTTTAGTGGAGTATTTGATGGGAATGGTTATTGCATACGTAATATGAATATAAATGCGAAAAATAAGGTAGCAGGTCTGGCAGCAAAGAATGCCCCAGTGAGGGGTTATGGATTGTTCGCTAATCTAGACCATGCAATTATAAGAAACTTAAATGTACAAGATGCAACGATACAATTGGATTCAACTTCTAATGTTGGGATGAGTATTGGCATTGTTGCTGGAATTGCTACCAATAGTGAGTTCGAAAATATTATGCTCAAGGATAACGTCATATACTCGGATCAAATTTTGAATGTTGATTTAACTTTAGCCGAAATCGCCCCGTGTGATCGTGCAACAAAGTTAAATGATAATGTAATTGATGGATTAGTAATTCAAGAGATTAAAACAAAAGGAGTTTTAATCATAGTTGATAATTAAGCGATAGTGAGCCTAATTATAAATGTGTAAGGAGGATATTACATGGTGAAACTGAGAAAAAAGGTCGCGTTATTTCTTATAGTAACCTTAGTGTTTACCCTAATTGGTTGCTCGAAAAAGTCTAAGGAAACGAATGAAGATACAACGCTCATACCAACGCAAGCTCCTACAAAAGAAGTACTGCCAACGAAGGAGCCAACGAAAAAAATCGATGCTCCAGCAAATCGTAGGGATGCATCCTATCAGCGTTCGCAAGTAAATGAGAAGACTCCATTTGTACTAAGTACGAAAACATTGGATGGAAAATTTAGTCCATTCTTTTCAACTAGTGGTTATGACCGAGATGTATATTCGATTACTCAGATGAAGCTAATCACAAACGACTATTTAGGTGCATATGTAGCAAATATCGACCAACCATCAGTAGCGTACCAATATGAGATGAGTGTCAATGAAGATAACACACAGAGTACATATAAGTTTTGGATTAAGAATGGAATCTTCTTTAGTGATGGCCATGAATTAAACGCAGATGATGTGTTATTCAACTTTTATGTATATCTTGATCCTCTTTATGACGGCTCGTCGACCATGTATTCCATACCAATTCATGGCTTGAAGGCTTATCAAAGTCAAATTCCAGATGAAGCGATTGCGGATGCTAAGAATGCTGAATTTGCGGCACTTGCAAAAGAGAAGGTGGATGCAGCACTTGCGGGCACGGGTGATGCGCTTGTTACAACTAAGTTATGGGATATTGTACGGGAATGTATCAAATCAGATAGTGAAATATTAATTGCTAATGAGTATCTACCAGAAGATTTTGGGCTATCTGGACCTGAAGATTACCTTGAAACCAATCACAAATCCTCGATTATATTATTTTATATTGCATCTTCTTTAGGCAATCAAGCAATCAGTTACCAAGATGGTAAGTATAACTTTGATCCACTGACAGGGTTATCAGCTGATCAGATGGGTGAGTATACTGCAGAGGATTATATTGATGCTTCACTAAAAGTAATACAGGCATCGATGACACCAGCTGAATATGATTCTACCTTTGGATATGAAGTAGTAAATGATGCATACTCCTATTTTGCATTACAGGAAAAAGTAGCATTCTTGGAAGATAACAAGGGAACCGTAAAAAGTATCAGTGGAATAACCAAGGGAAAAGAGATATGTGCCGATGGAGTTGAGCGAGAAACTGTTACAGTACTTGTGGATGGAGTAGATCCAACAACAATCGAGAAGTTTTCCTTTGAAGTAGCACCTATGCACTATTATGCGGGCCAACAACTCCATGATAAGGCGAATGGTGTAGATCATTTTGGTGTAGAGTTTTCAAGCTTATCATTTATGAAAAGTTTAAAAGAAAAGAATGGGCTTCCAGTAGGTTGCGGTCCATATAAGGTAACCGACGTTAATGGTAACGAAAATCCTACCGCAGATGGATTCTATAATAATGGAATCTGCTATTTCATAGCTAACGATAACTTCATATTATCGAAACCACAGATTAAGTATGTACGTTATAAGACAATCACTTCTGGTTCTGAGTTAGATGCGGTGTTAACAGGTGAAGTACATTATTCGGATCCAAGTGCAAGCGTAGAAAGGATTAACTTAATAACTTCCAATTCGGATTATTCAGACTTAGACTATATTTTAATTGATAATTTAGGTTATGGATATATAGGAATTAGTGGAAAATTAATACCTGATATTAATGAGCGAAGAGCTCTTATGTCTGCAATGGATACCTCATTAACACTAAATCAATACCCTGGTGGTTTAGCAGCAGTCATTTATCGTTCCATGAGCCAGGTGTCCTGGGCTTATCCAGATGGATGTACCGCATATTATCCTTTTGATGAGACTGGAGAGACTACAAAACAGTACCTCTTAAAAGCTGGTTTTATGGAACAAAAAGATGGTACGTTATTAAGACCTGATGGTAGCAAAGCTATCTATACGTTCACACTTCCAACAGAGACATCAGATCATCCTGCAGGTCAGGTATTCTTAAAGGCACAGGAGATTTTAGCGAAACTTGGAATTCAAGTGATTATTGATGTTGATGACGCTGTATTAAGTAAGCTTGAAGAGGAAATTATTACAGTTTGGGCTGCAGCATGGCAAGCTACAATAGATCCAGATATGTTTCAGGTGTATTATTCTGATCCAGCGGTCAATCAGGCAGGCTCACCAAAAAGCTATGGACTTTATTATCTGTTTGAAAATGGAACAGATGAAGACAAAGCAATCTTAACAAAACTAAATGAGCTGATTATGCAAGGACGTTCCTCCTTAAACGTTGATGAACGAAAACCAGTATATGAGGCAGCATTAGACAAGGTAATGGAAATTGCAGTTGAATTGCCGACCTATCAACGAAAAAATATGTATGTATATAATAAATCAGTCATAGATTCCACCAGTTTAATACCTTCTAGTGAGATATCACCTTATTTTGGACCACTGGCTTATCTATGGAATGTTAGCCTTAAATGAATGAATCGATGAACATACCTTGGAAAGTCTGAAGAAGGGATGGAATTAATATGCTGAAGTTTATGATAAAGAGAATCGCTGTATCCATTCTTATCTTGTTTTGTGTATCCATTATGATTTACTTTTTAGTACGTCTTATGCCAGCAGATTACATAGATCAGCAGACGGCAGCAGCACGTGCAAGAGGACAGCTGACCCAGGAAGATGTACAGCATATGAAAGAGTTGTATGGAATTGGTGATAACACAATTGCTGGGATTCTTAAAAGCTACGGTGAATGGTTTTCAAAAGCAATTCGTGGCAACTTTGGAATTTCATTTGTATATGGTCGCCCAGTACATGAAGTGATTGGAAAATTCATGTGGATTTCATTTGGGATATCCTTAGTTGCAATGATTTTAAATGTTTTAATTTCCATACCTCTTGGTATACTGGCAGCAACAAAGCAATATGGAGTTATGGATTATACAGTAACTGTATTTGCTATGATGGGCATATCACTCCCAACCTTCTTTCTTGCAGCATTGCTGTTACGGGTGTTCTCTATTCAGCTCGGATGGTTTCCTTTACAGGGGCTATCCGATGCAACAAAAATATTAAGTGGTTTTGACAGAGTCTTAGATACACTTCATCATCTTGTATTACCAATGATAACACTTGTTACGTTATCGATTGGAGGATTGATGAGATATTCTAGAACGAATATGCTAGAAGTCTTAAATTCTGATTACATAAGAACAGCGAGAGCAAAAGGACTATCAGAAAAGGCTGTTATATATAAACATGCCTTTCGAAATACACTAATTCCTATTGTAACGATGTTAGGTGGAAGTATTCCTGGTTTATTTGGAGGTGCTTTAATTACAGAGACAGTATATGCGATACCTGGGATTGGATTAGCATCTTATAAGGCAATCATGCAAGGAGATATTCCATTTGTAATGGGATATATGATGTTTTTAGCTGTATTAACGATTGTTGGTAATATTATTGCAGATTTGTGTTACGCAATTGTGGATCCACGAGTCACATTAAAGTAGGGAGGTGGGAGTGATGGATGAGAAGCAGCATAGTATCGTGCTTGCTTGTGAAGAATCTAAAAGTGACAACATTCGTGCGTTATCACCTTCCCGCTTAGTAATGAAACGATTTTTCCGAAGCCGTTTATCCTTGATTGGATTAGTCATATTGATATCACTTTTTCTATTCTCTTTTGTTGGACCATTTTTTGTACCGTATGGGGAAACAGAGATTTTTCCAATTCCGACAGAAGTAAAGGTAAGCGCTTCGGAAGTATTTACAGGTGCGGATGGGGGAAAATATACTTTTTATGATGTTTCGCGAGGTGTTGATTATTACAAAGCGACACCTTCTCGCGAACATATACTTGGAACAGATACGAATGGAATGGACGTTTTTGTACGTTTAATGTATGGCGGAAGAATCTCACTAACAATTAGCTTCATTGTAGTATTTCTTGAATCATTGCTCGGTATTATCTTTGGAGGAATTTCAGGTTATTGTGGTGGTAAAGTAGATATGATTATTATGCGAATTGTTGATTCTTTTTGTTGTATTCCAACTTTACCTGTAATTCTAGTAGCCTCAGCAATATTACGTGCAGTTCCTATGACAATTATCTCAGTCGGTGATCGTATCTATTGGCTGATGGCAATTTTGACGTTACTTGGTTGGGCTTCGACGGCTCGAATGGTTCGTGGTCAAATACTTGCGCTTAGAGAACAAGAATATATGGTGGCTGCAAAAGCAATCGGAGTTTCTGCAATGTCAAAGATATTTCGGCATCTTATGCCAAACGTTATGCCACAATTAATTGTTCAGATGACATTAGGACTTGGAAGTATCATTCTATATGAATCGACACTCTCTTATCTTGGTTTAGGTGTGCAGATACCCAAAGCAGCATGGGGAACTATGATTTCCTTGGCGGATCCTTCCAAAGGGCAAATGATCCTGCAGTATTATCCGAATCTGTGGATTGCCCCTGGAATTTTAATCGTACTTGCTGTACTCGGCTTTAATTTTGTCGGTGATGGACTTCGTGATGCTATTGATCCAAAGATGAAACGATAGGAGGTGGCTTATGGCGAATTATTTATCCCGAAAAGAAGAACGTGAGATTAGTAAATACAATCAAAAGGTAACGAAAGAGCTTGAGGAAAGAAAACGTAGAAAAAATATACTGGAATCAGAATACTTAGCAACAATGAAAAATCCGATGAATGTTATTGAGATAGAGGATTTACATACGTACTTTTTTACGGATGTTGGTACAGTCAAAGCAGTGAATGGTGTTTCATTTTCAATCCCACAAAACTGTACAGTAGGAGTAGTTGGAGAATCAGGTTGTGGAAAGAGTGTGACAGCATTATCGATTATGCAGCTAGTTCAAGCACCTCAAGGCCAAATAGTAAAAGGTGCGATACGGTATAGTAATGGGGAGAAGTGCTTTGATATTGGAAAAATGCCAACGGAGGCAATGCGTCAATTACGTGGAAAAGAAATATCTATGATATTTCAAGAACCGATGACTAGTTTGAACCCAGTATTTACAGTTGGGTTTCAACTCGATGAAGTAACTAGGTTACATTTCCCTGAAGCATCAGTAAATGAGGCTACTAAAAAATCAATTGAGATGCTCAATCTTGTTGGAATGGCAGATGCTTCTGGTGTCTATCATAAATATCCTCATGAGCTTTCTGGAGGAATGCGACAGAGGGCAATGATTGCGATGGCTCTCATCTGTAATCCGCGATTGATTATTGCAGATGAGCCAACTACTGCGCTGGACGTAACGATACAGGCACAGATACTTGATTTGCTAAGCAAAGTACGTGAGAAGATTCAAGGAAGTATTATGTTAATCACACACGACCTTGGTGTTGTTGCTGAAATGGCAGATTATGTTGTTGTTATGTATGCAGGACGTATCATTGAAATTGGGACAGCACAAGATATCTTTCTTTCTCCAAAGCATCCTTATACAGTTGGATTATTAAAAAGTAAACCAAAGATGAATCAGCAGGTAGACCGATTGTATTGCATTCCTGGTCAGGTACCTAATCCGATTGACATGCCAAACTATTGTTATTTTTATGATCGATGCTGTTTGCACAAAAAGGATTGTAAGCTAACATATCCAACAATGAAAAAAATTAGTGCCACACACTCTGTTGCTTGTGAATTGGTATAAGTAGTAGAAAGGTTAGTATAAAAGGAAGGAATAGAAAATGGCTGACAGTCGATCTGAAATTTGTCTTTCAGTTAAAAATTTGAAAAAGTACTTTGTGGTAGATACCGATATCTTTGGAAATGCTACGAAAGTATTACGGGCAGTAGATGACATCTCTTTTGATATTAAACAAGGGACTACGATGGGATTAGTAGGAGAGTCAGGCTGTGGGAAAACTACAGTAGGGCGTTCTATCTTAAGGCTTCATGATTTAACCGAAGGTGTGGTGACTTTTGAAGGAATCGATTTATCAAAATTATCGAACCATCAGATGCAAAAATTACGACCTCAACTACAAATTATTTTCCAAGATCCATATGCTAGTTTAAATCCACGAATGCCGATAGGAGCTATTATTTCAGAGGGGGTAAAGGCTCATAAGGTAGTTCCAAAAGGTTCGTTAAAAGAGTATATATTACGAGTAATGCAAGATTGTGGCATTGCACCTGCATACTATGAGAGATACCCTCATGAGTTTTCAGGAGGACAGAGGCAAAGAATCTGTATAGCTAGAGCAATTGCAATGCAGCCACATTTTATTGTTTGTGATGAACCTGTTTCTGCACTTGATGTTTCCATACAGGCACAAATTATAAATCTTCTAAAAGATTTACAGGATAAGTATGATTATACTTACTTATTTATTTCACATGATTTATCGGTTGTAGAACATATATCAGATACGGTTGGTGTAATGTATCTTGGGAGTCTTGTGGAATATGGATCAAAGAAAGAATTATTTCGCAATCCACAACATCCGTACACAAAAGCTCTATTTCGAGCAGTACCAATTCTTGATCCTACAAAGAAACATAAAAGAGAGATTATACAAGGAGAGCTTCCATCTCCTGTGAATCCACCAAAAGGCTGTAAATTTTGTACGCGGTGTACGGAGTGCGATCATCGATGTCGTGTGGAGGCACCTCCGTTAGTAGAATTTACGAAGGGGCATTTAGTAGCATGTCATAAAGTCAAACGGGTATTATAAGCAAGGTCATATGAACAGTCAAGAGAGGTTTCATTTTGAAGTAATGCATTATTTATCCAACAATTGGTTAACCTAGTTTCAGAAAATACTGAACTAGGAGGAATTATCAATGATAAATAGTGAGGATAATGCGAAGGAGATGCCAATTGAACGAAATTATGAGCCTCATGTGCAAAACAGGGAAATCTTCCTTCACAATGGGAGCGACATTCCGTATGATATCGATGATACGATTGAAAAAAATGAAGATAGTAAAGTATCTAATCAAGAAAGAGATATAGAATATCAAGTTGGTTCTACGGGCGCAAAGGATGAGTTTACTGCAACACTTGATCTATCGACTTCAAATATCAAGAAATATAGTAGAAGTAGAGTGTTTTTTAGCTCATTATTAGCAGTTCTTCTGGTTGTGGGAATCTTTCTTTTGGCTTTATTTTTACTCTAATTGTTTTAAAGAAGTATACTTTAAAATAACTTAAATCGTTAAGAAATATATTTTAATTAAGTCGTACAGAATTGTAATATTAATTCAAACGATACAGGGTAGATTACAGATTCTACTCTGTATTTTTTTTGAAGTTCCTCCGAGCATAATAAGAAACAGTTTGCAATTTGATAAATCGAATGATATAATAAATACGAACATAAGTTCGAATCTATTGAGAAAGACGGTAGGTAATTATGGTTATTTCAGATACGATGACAATAGAGCAAAAACTATCCATCCTTGCAGATGCAGCGAAGTATGATGTTGCTTGTACTTCCAGTGGTGTTGACCGGAAAGGCAAGGAAGGTATGATTGGTAATGCTGTGGCAGGTGGATTGTGTCATGCATTTGCTGCAGATGGTAGATGTATCTCATTGTTAAAGATATTATTTACGAATGAATGTATCTATGATTGTAAATATTGTGTTAATCGTGTATCGAATGATGTACCACGCACTACCTTTACACCGGAGGAGGTATGTAACCTTACAATGGAATTCTATCGGAGAAACTACATTGAAGGTTTATTCTTAAGCTCCGGAATCATTCAGACACCGAACTATACGATGGAACTAATCGGTCGAACGTTACAGATGCTAAGAACAAAATATCATTTTAATGGTTATATTCATTGCAAAGCGATTCCTGGAGCCGCTCCTGAGTTAGTGGAGATGGTTGGCTGGTATGCAGATCGTATGAGCATTAATCTTGAGTTGCCAACAGCAGATGGGCTAAAGCAACTTGCGCCCCATAAGAATCGAAAAAATATATTAAATCCAATTCGACAGATTCAATCAGGCATTGAGGAAAGTCAGCAATCGTTAGGAATGATGGGTGGTAACAAAGGACAGTATTGGCATACAAGGAGGCAAATCGAAAGGAAATCGATTGAACAAAAGCGTGCAGAAGATGCAGCTAATCATCTAAGTCAGAAGCAATCCCTTCTTCAAGATGAAAGATTTAAAAAAAGTGATGAGATTAGAAAGAGAATATTAACTGGTTGGGAAGATGAGGATTCTAGCGTAGCGATTACAAATACTACACATGCATTGACGAAAACCCACCAATTTGGTGGAAATCGAGGATTTGTTCCAGCAGGTCAGAGCACTCAGATGATTATCGGAGCAACACCAGAGAGCGATTATGAGATTATGGCAGTTACGGAGGCACTATACCAGAAGTTCGACTTAAAGAGAGTGTTTTATTCTGCTTTTATACGAGTGAATGACGATAGTGCGCTACCTGTACTACAAGGTGGACCTCCTTTGCTACGTGAACACCGTCTTTATCAAGCTGATTGGTTATTGCGATATTACGGATTTGAAGCAAAGGAATTATTGACGAAGGAACGACCAAATTTCAACGTGTTTTTGGATCCAAAGTGTAATTGGGCCATAGGACATCTCGACCAATTTCCAATCGAAGTTAATAAAGCAGATTACTTTACATTACTTCGAGTCCCAGGACTTGGTCCGAAATCAGCAAGTCGAATTGTGAAAGCTAGACAGACAGCAAGGCTACGCTTTGAGGACTTAAAGAAGATGGGAGTTGTCTTAAAAAGAGCAGTATATTTTATTACATGCAATGGCCAGATGATGTATCCAACAAAGCTTGAAGAGAACTATATAACCAATCAGATGATTGGCATCAAGGAACGATTGCCAAAGAACCTTGCTGCTGATGGAATCTCTTACGAGCAATTGTCTTTATTTGACCACCAGAGCATTCAATTACCAACATCTAAACAGATTCAGCTGATATCAAATTCTTAAAAAAGGATTGGGAGAGAAAAGTGAAAACAATACGAATCTATCAATGTGAGGATAGTGTAGAAGGTATATTTACTGCTGTTTATGTCGCTTGGGCTGCTAGGTACGGTCATGAATATACAAAACTGGAAGTAATAAGCGCTGATCAGATTTCTAATTTGGAGTTATTTAGTGAATACATTAAGGTGGAAAAAGATAGTGTTCTAGCAGACAAGGTTGCAGAATCAATTCGTAAGAAGATTTCGCCGCAAGCCTACCAGATGGTTGTACGTGCAGCATTATCAGATGATTCCAGAAAAGGGAATAGTATTTATCATTTTCTTGTTCGAGGATTTGCAATGGGGGGTAAAGTAGTTGACCATCTTTCAGATCAATATGTACAAGAAATTTTTGATATGAACCGAAAAGTAGGTAAGGATTCGTATTTTTATCAAGAATTTCTAAGGTTTCAAGAGCTCGATAATAAAGTACTTTTAGCAAAGATAGAGCCAAGGAACAATGTAGTAGAGTTAATTACACCTCATTTTGCGGATCGTTTAGCATCAGAAAATTTTATGATACTTGATGTCAAGAGAAAATTAGCAACGATTCATCAAGCCCATAGTTCTTGGTTTTTAACTTATTTAACGGAGGAAGAGGTGAATCATCTTTTGGCAATGACAGAGAATGAGCAAGATTATGAAGTATTATGGAAAGCATTCTTTGATTCAATTGCGGTCAAAGAAAGGGAGAATTATGCCCTGCAGCGAAATCATGTTGCGCTTCATTATAGAAAATATATGACTGAGTTCCAACGAAAAAAGTAGATTTCATTATAGAAAATATATGACTGATTTCCATAGAAAAAAGTAGATTGAGTATAGTGAGGATTTATCATGTTTGATTATAAACGTTTAATTGATCAATTAAGTGAATTACGTGAGGAGTCCTATGCAGCTTTCTCCAGTTCTCTTTTACCAGGTAGTTCTTCCATCTGGGGAATACGTTTGCCAATTCTTCGTAAGATAGCAAGGCAGATGAAAAAAATAGATGTGCGTGAGTATTTGGTCCAGGTACGACATAAATTTTTTGAAGAAACTATGTTAATGGGATTTGTAATCGGTATGATGGAGGAATCAAAATATCCAATGGAAGAAATCTTGTATTGGATTCAGGAATTTCTTTTGCATATTGACAATTGGTCAATTTGCGATTCTTTTTGTTCCTCTTTAAAAATTACCACTAGAGAACCAGAATTGATTTTTGAAGTGTTACTTAATTTATTCAATTCCAGTACGACATTATCGAATCCTTCTGCCGGGCAGCAGCATGAAACTCCAGTTCTTTTTATTATGGAGGGAAAAGAATTCACCATACGGTTTGTAATTGTAATGTGGTTAATCTATTATCTTAACGAGGAATATGTGTATTCAATTAATGAGAATTTATTAAGGATTAAAAGTGAACACTATTATGTGAATATGGCAATTTCATGGTGTTACTCTATGATTTACGTGCAGTTTCCAAAAGTAGTTGAGAAAAATTTACAATTAGGTTATGGAAATCGGACGAAGTTAAGTTCATCTGAGATATTTGTTCATAATAAGACGATTAGTAAAATTTGTGAATCCTTACAAGTGGAAGAAAATCAGAAAAAATATGTAAAAACTTTAAAAATCAAAGAAAAGTAATGAATAAATGAATATGGAAGTGGGATACTAACCTAGTAAAGTTGAATGAGTCTTAAAGAGACCATATCACAATTAATAGGAGGAGTGTTCTATGAAAAAAAGAATAATTGCTTTTATTGCTGTATGCTCGTTAATACTTGCTATGACAGCATGTACAAGAGATAACAAGGATAATGGTAACAATAATGCTACAGGAACTCCAAACTCGACAACAGGTCAGGATGTAAATAATGGAACTGGAACAGGTACAGGTACACAAGGAACTACAGGCACACAAGGAACTACAGGTACACAAGGAACTAATGGTACTGGTGGTACAACGAATGGTGTTGGTGGAGCTGCTGGCAATGCAATTGATCACACTAACGGTGACGATATGAATAACACCAATGGTACAAACACCAATGGTACTAAAACAATAGTTACACCGAATCCTTGATTTTAATGTTAAACTAAACATAAGATGATTTGATTATCTTCTTGTTTTATAAACTTGCTAGTGAAGGTCATAACAAAGAAAGCGCACATTCATTGTTATGACCTTTTTGTGATAAGCATATTGTTAGAACTTCCTATATTACAAAAAAGCGTCTGATTTTGTGATTACATAAACTTCGCATTCCAATTGCTTGTGCATTATGACTTTTTCTAGTTTCATTCCTAACTTAAGAGCAAGATTTCTTGATTTAATATTTGAGGTTTCAATCACAGAAACAATTCGTGATAGGTCCAATCGTTGGAATGCATATCGCAGTACTTCTTTGATACTTTCGTATGCAATACCTTTTCCTTGTGATTCCATTGAGACGAAATAACCTAATTCAATCTCCGTCTGACCATCAATTTCATTTGCTTGAATACCACATCGTCCAATTAATCGATTTGTTTTCGCATCAAAGATGCCCCAATAACCAAAGTGATAGAAAGGATAAACATGATTAATATAGGCTTCTAATTTACTCAATTCCGTCTCATAATCATCAATTTCATGTATATATTTCTTAATCTCAGGCTGTTGATAAATCTCATAGAGTGCCTTCATATCGGAAAGGGTAAGTTCTCTTAATGTGATTCTTTGGGTTGTTGTTATGGTACAAGGTTCCTTATGAGAGTGACAATAAATTTGCTGTATCAATTGAGTGTCAACTTCATCAAACCCCTCTATAACCATATCTGCTTTGCTCAAATCTTGCTTACCTGAATGTGGATTATAAAATCCAATACATGTCATATTAGCAGCTTTGGCAGCACAAACACCATGACAAGAGTCTTCAATTACCAAACACTCTGTGGGATCCACGAAAAGCATTTGAGCTGCTTTTAAAAATATGTCTGGTGCTGGCTTTGAATGCTTTAATTCTGTTCCAGATACATATTCATCAAAATACTCAGTTAATTCAAGCTTCTTAGCAGTTTTCTTTATCGCTTCCATTGGAGAAGAAGAGGCGATTGCTAGTTTGATGTTGTTCAAGTGTAAATCTATCACTAAATCCTTCACATAGTCGATTACAGGATAACCCACTTCAATTTCTAGCTTAGCAAGCATTTTATTTTTTGAGTTCAGTAAATCATCCTCGGAATAACTTAAATTATATTTATTGACTAAAGTTCTGGCAAAATCTCGATCCGTACGACCAATAAATTGATAACAATATTCCTCACTCAGTTCAAGCCCATATTCCTTCATAGCAAGTTGAAAAGCCTTTGCGTGCAGAGGTTCACTGTCTATGAGTACTCCATCCATATCAAAAAGTACAGCTTTTAGCATAAACGTAATGTTCCTTTCAAATATTTTGTCATGATACATCATAGCATTAATTATTTAGGGGTGCAAGAAAAGATGGATAATATAGGTTTCATTTGGTATAATAGTGGGAGAAAAGAACTCGAAATGATGTGATTGTAATCATAATCATGGATCAGAATTAAATTATTTGTTTGGAGGTTTCATATTATGCCATTTATTAATTCGAAAGTTACTGTCAAGATTACGAAAGAACAGGAAGAAACGATAAAAGCGAAACTTGGAAAAGCGATTGAATTAATCCCTGGAAAGAGCGAAACTTGGTTAATGGTCGGATTTGAAGATGAGTATTCCCTATACTTTAAGGGGAAGGCTTTTGAGAAAATTGCATTTGTAGAAGTGAAGATCTTTGGGAAGGCAGATAGCTTAGCATATGATAAGTTAACGAAAGCTATCTGCAAGATCTATGAAGAAGTGTTACAAATTCCAAGTGATCATACGTATGTTACATACGAGGAGATTACAAATTGGGGATACAATGGTTTTAATTTTTAGAACTTACGGTTTACTAGTTTCTCAAAGTATAAACCGGCTAACACCCAAGCTGGGAAGTAATCCAAGCGAATGACGCCTTTATAGTTTAGTTTGGCTTTACTGTAGTCCCAAGGACAACACTTAAATTTTTTTAGTAATGTTCCAGTGCAATACTCAGTAAACATGATACCGCTACCATAGATAATACCGCGTGTCATAGTACTTCGCTTTTTTAAACATTTACTTATGGGAGCAATAATAGCAGCCATTCCATAGATTGGAAACATCCAAATTGAAGTAATACAAGGTAATTCTCGATTGTCATGTTTACGAATGGAATTGATACCGGTACTAAAGCATTCCATACACCATCCAGAGAGACCACATAAGAAGAAATTAGTAGCAAAATTCTTTTTCACAGTGTTGCTCCTATCTGTCGGTTGGAACCGACGAATAAAAAAAGTGTCATTAAGCTTTGGTGTTGTTAGTATTATCGATTAAAAAAAACGTATACGAATTAATTACTGTTAATTAAAGTTAGCAAGGAGAACAAATGGAAATAGAGAGAAAGTTTCGTGTCACTAAGCTACCTGACAATTTAGAAAAATTTAAAAAGAAGATAATAAAACAAGGTTATCTGTGTACTCAACCTGTGGTACGAATTCGTCAGAGTGATGATCGATATGTATTAACTTATAAAAATCGGAAAGGTCTTTCTCAAGATTATGCATTACAATGCCAGGAAATTGAAGTTGATTTAACGAAGGAAGCTTTTTTCCATTTGCTGAATAAGGTAGATGATAACATAATTGAGAAAACTCGTTATATCATTCCAATGGAAGATGATTTGATCATTGAATTAGATATATTTCAAGGAAAATTGAGCGGTCTATATTTTGCAGAAGTGGAATTTAGAACAGAAGAAGATGCTAAAAATTTCAAGAAACCGGATTGGTTCGGTGATGATGTATCATCTGACAAAAGATTTCGTAACACATATCTATCAAAGGTAGAAGATGTAAGAGAACTTGGGTTATAGAAAAAAGATGGAAGCTATAAAGTAAGGGGCTATGTCCCTAAACTTTATAACTTCCATTATTCTAGTCTTTGGCTAAAAGAATCATATCTGGTTCAGTCTCTTGATATATTGGAAGATTGACAATTGCTTTAAATAAATCACCGTCGATCTTTAACTCAAATGTACCTTTTTGCAGCGTAGTTAAGCTGTTCGTAATCGACAATCCAAGACCACTTCCTTCTGTGTTTCGCGATATATCCCCACGCACAAAACGTTCAATCAGTTCATCGCTTCTCATACCAAGTTTATTTGCTGAAATATTTTTTATTTCTAACCGGATTGTGGTAGGATGTTTTTCCAAGCGAATGTAAACACGAGTTTTACTCAACGCATATTTACATACATTGGATAATAAATTTTCAATGATACGAAATGTGCTACGCCCATCTGCATAGATATATAGGCTTTCTGCTTCAAAATCTAAAATTGGCTCAAGCGCATGCTCTAGTAACCGATCTTCATATTCACCAATCGCTTGCTTTACAAGTTCATTAAAATTTAGCTTTTCAGGATGCATCTGTATTGCACCAGCCGAGGCTTTGGACGCTTCAACTAAATCTTCAATCAAGTTTTTTAGTCTCCATGATTTTTCTGTCAGTACCTTTAAATATTTTTGAGTTGTTTCATCGGGAATATCCTGTTTATTTAGTAAATCTACATAGTTAATGATAGACGTCAGCGGCGTTTTAATATCATGTGATACATTAGTAATTAACTCCGTTTTTAACCGTTCACTTTTAATTTGCTCTTCAACTGCATTCGATAAACCAGTACGTATATTATTAATATCCATTGCCAATTGGTTTACTGGTTCGGTTAAATTCTCATAAGGAATTTGAGTGTTCAAATCACCATTTACAATATCATGTGTACTTTGTATTACCTTAGTGACATCTACATAAAACTTTAGTAGATTAAGGACTAGTAAGGTAATTAAGAAAACACAAGAAAAGAGATAAAGAAACGGTGATTGAAAGAGTACAAGAAAGCAAAGAAGCTGTGCAGCTATAAAAATCGTGATCACGAGTAACAGCTTGATTGTAGCTTTCATATTAATAGCAAGTGCGTGCTGCCAACTACGAATAATATAACTGAAGCCCTTCCAGATACGTACGATCAGTAAGTTCGAGAAAAAGGTATGACTTTTAATCCTCTTAGTAATCACTGTTATAAAAAGTGCTAAAAATAAATAGATAAAGGAATACAATACTAAGTAGAAATAATGAGCTTTTGACTCACTTACAATAAAAAATACATTAAGAACTACATAACAGGGTACTAATAGGAGGAGTATAAGTCCAAGTGCTATTTCTGTATGGATGCGGTCGAATTTACTTAAGTAAATTCCATTTACACCTTTCTTATGCCCAACACAACATAAAAACATAAGTGCAAAGAAGAGACAGAGCACGAAACTAATCGGACATGTATATTTAGCAGTGGAATATGACGAATAGTTTTTTTCGAATCTCTTCTCAAGCTCAGAGAATTCGTCATTATCTATACTAAAATCAGAGTCGTAAAAGGTATAAACAACGTAATTATTTATTTTTGAAGAAGCTTCTAAAGTTACCTCATTCGAGGTTTGTGAATCTACGTTAGGAAAATATTGATTTAAAAAATTGATGCACCACGAAATACTGTTATCTGCAGAAGCATATAAGGTTGAAGTAGCAATATTTGTTGAAAATAAAGAATTATTAGTCGATAACATTAAGTATGAAGGTTTTTGGCTAATATCCTTTAAGTAAGTTTCAATTTCACTCGTTTTTACTGTTGAGGATGATTTAAGTAGCTGTTCGAAATTAGGACTATAGTAGGAAGTATCAGTATCCAAATTTTTCACATAGTAAAAGAAGCTTTTGCAATTAATATTTAAAAGACGATTATAATATTCAAAGCTTTCTTGAGTGAACTCATAAACGCTAGTTGAAGGACGAAGGTTTCCTTTTGTATCTCCAGTTAAAACGGAGACTAAATCAGAAGAGGAATAAATACTTGTTGGGTCATTGACAAATCCAGCCTCCCGATGTTTAACATATACACAAACTCTCTGCAAGTATTTAAGATATAGTTCTCCAAATTCTTGTGTTTGCTCTAATGTATCAGCCTCTGTAGAATAGTGGGAATAAAAATTTAGTAAATGATAGGATTCATAAGCAGAGAAAAGGCCACAAGAAAAAGAAAGGATAATAAGTACTATTTTTATGAACAATGAAGTTTTTATATGTTTCATGAGATCACCTTTCTAATTATAGTTCTCAATTTTATAGCCAATGCCCCAAGCTACTTTTAGATATTTAGGTTCCTTTGGATTAATCTCAATTTTTTCACGAATATGACGAATATGTACAGCTACAATATTATCAACGCCAAAAGAAGGTTCATTCCAAATTAGCTCATAAATTTCTGAGATTGAAAAAACTTTACCTTTATTTTTAACTAGAAGTCTTAAAAGATTAAATTCAATTGGAGTAAGCTTCACAGCTTCGCCGTCCACGAAAACTTCTTTAGTATCATCATTTACTATGAGTCCACCGGATGCGAATTGATTGATTGGGGCGACCTCCATACTACCTAACTGAGTATAACGTCTTAAGCAGGACTTGACTCTGGCGAGTAGTTCCAGTGGATTGAAAGGTTTTGTAACATAATCATCAGCGCCAATATTAAGACCGAGAACTTTATCGCAGTCCTCTGATTTTGCTGAGAGAAAAATTATTGGTAAGGTATGATTCATTTCTCTTAATTTCATTGTAGTACGAATACCATTCATAGCAGGCATCATAATATCTAATAAAAGAAGATGAATTGTTTCACTCTTAATAAGCTCAAGTGCTTGAAAGCCATCATAAGCTTTTACAACTCGATAACCTTCTGCGGATAAATATATTTCAATTGCATCAACAATATCCTTATCATCATCACAAACAAGTATTGTATACATTGCAAACCTCCCAAGATTTTTGATAGAACTAAAATTTTCGGTTTCATAAACACTTTTATAATATAATAGCATATATTTCTTATTTTTCCACTAAGGAAATAGTTAAGATATTATGAAGCTGAGAACAATTTCACAATATACCTTAATAAAAAAAATTTTATTTCTTGAATAAAAAAAGATTGACAATGGATAAAATATACATCTATAATATAGCATAAGCAAATACAAAGGGGTAGTTGCGTTTTTACTATATCCTTTTATATTGCTTTTTTTTTGTTTAAAAATTTAATAATATAGATGTAAAGGAGAATAAGTTATGGGTTATGTCGATGAAGTAATTGAGAGAGCTATTACAAAGAATCCAGGTGAACCAGAATTTCATCAGGCAGTAAAAGAAGTACTTGAATCATTAAGACCAGTAGTTGATGCTAATGAAGCTCTTTACAGAAAGGAAGCTTTATTAGAAAGATTAATTGAGCCAGATCGACAATTTAAGTTTAGGGTACCTTGGGTTGATGATAAAGGGCAAGTACAAGTTAATACTGGTTATCGTGTACAGTTTAATAATAGCATTGGTCCTTACAAGGGCGGTTTACGTTTACATCCTTCTGTAAATATCGGTATTATTAAATTCTTAGGTTTTGAGCAAATCTTTAAGAATTCTTTAACAGGCCTTCCTATTGGTGGGGGTAAAGGTGGTTCGGATTTTGATCCTAAGGGAAAATCAGACCGTGAAGTTATGGCATTCTGTCAGAGTTTTATGACAGAACTATGCAAATACATTGGTGCTGATGTCGATGTACCAGCTGGCGATATCGGAACAGGTGCAAGAGAAATTGGCTATATGTTCGGTCAATATAAGAGAATTCGTGGTATGTATGAAGGTGTATTAACAGGTAAAGGCTTATCTTACGGCGGTTCTTTAGCAAGAACAGAGGCTACAGGATATGGTTTATTATACTTAACAACTGAGATGTTAAAATGTAATGGATTTGACATTGCTGGAAAGACCGTATGTGTTTCTGGTTCAGGCAACGTTGCGATTTATGCAGCTCAAAAAGCTCAGGAATTAGGTGCCAACGTAGTAACGGTTTCCGACTCCAA
Organism: Bacillota bacterium; assembly: GCA_023439125.1. Lineage (GTDB taxonomy): Bacteria > Bacillota > Clostridia > Lachnospirales > Lachnospiraceae > Lachnoclostridium. The sequence goes on from JAEXOU010000016.1 coordinate 109,666, forward strand.
CGGATGGGTATATGATCCAGATGGAATTGATGTAGCAGCATTGAAAGAAATCAAAGAAGTAAAACGTGCTCGTTTATCAGAATACAAAAACTATAGACCAAACAGCGAGTATCATGAGGGTAGAGGCGTATGGAAAGTGAAGTGTGACGTTGCTCTTCCTTGTGCTACACAGAATGAATTATTACTTGAGGATGCTAAGGTTTTAGTTGCTAATGGATGTAAGGCAGTTGCAGAAGGTGCTAATATGCCTACAACATTAGAAGCTACTCAGTACTTACAGGCGAATGGAGTGTTATTTGCACCTGGTAAAGCAGCAAATGCTGGTGGTGTTGCAACCTCTGCACTTGAGATGAGCCAGAACTCTGAGAGATTAAGCTGGAGCTTCGAAGAAGTTGATTCTAAATTAATGGATATTATGGTTAATATCTTTCACAATATGGATGATGCAGCGAAACGTTATGGTCATGAAGGTGATTATGTAGTAGGCGCTAATATAGCTGGTTTTGAAAAGGTAGCTAACGCAATGTTAGCTCAAGGTATTTGTTAATATATATTGATTTTTTTGATAAAACGTGCTAAAATATAATAAATAATTGCTGTAAAGCAGACATTTTCAGTAAGAAGGTGTCTGCTTTTTTGACAATGAGTAGTATTAAGGCAAATTAGATTCATGAAATGTACAGAAGGAGGAGAACTATGGTAACAGACTTGTCAGTATTATTACAAGATTTGGTAATTTCTTATCAAAATATGTTAAAGATAGCAGAAGAAATAGAAAAATTATCAAAGAATACTAAAATGTTATCGTTTAATTCATCGATTGAAGCTGCAAGAGCAGGAGAAGCTGGTAAGGGATTTGCTGTTATTGCTCAAGAAATTAAGAAATTTTCTGATAAAAGTCAAGAATCAAATCAAAAAAATATTAAGATACTAGAGGATTTCCATCATAAGATTTTTGAAGTTATTGGTGTCCGCACTGCAGATATGGCTTTTGATTTAATGGATAAAATAGATCGAAATTCAAATGAACGTACAACCGATGTTCTTACATGGTCGATGTTGAGTGAGGTTATCCGAGCTTTAAAAGATCCATCCGATGATAATATTAATGATGTATCGAAACTATTACATAATTTAGTTGAACAAACAAAAATTTATCATGATATTTATCTCGTTGATATGAATGGTAGAATTATCGCTTTAGGAAATGATGATTCGATCATTGGTAAAGACGTTAATTCAAAGAGATGGTATCGTAGCACGATTGAAAAAAAAGAATTAACAGTATCCGATATGTATTATAGTGAAGAGAAGAAAGAATGTACCGTAACCTATAGTTGCCCTGTTTTTGATGAGCAGAATAGAATGATTGGTATCATTTCTTCACGATACAAATGGGATTGTATTTATGATATTTTAGATAAGTCAAAGGTTGGGGAAAATGGAAAGATCTATATAATAAATAAAGATGCAACCGTAATTGCATCTTTAGATCGAACAGAGATATTACAAAAATCACTTGCTGAATTGCAACCAGTAAAGATGGTACAAAGTCGCAAAGAAAACTATGGATATACAATTGAAGAAAGCATTAATAAAACAGTAATCAGCGGCTATGCAAGAGGAAAAGGTGAAAAAGAGGATGACACTAAAGTTTGGTCTGTTATTGTTATCGAAGATTTCCAACAACGCGATCTTTCGTAAGAGCAAAGAATTCTCGTACATAGTATGAAATCGTAGTAACCAAAAATTCATTGGCAGAACACATGGAGAGATTATGATATCCGATGTGTTCTGCTATTTTTTTCGCTCGAAAAACATGAAAGTCACTTGTTACGACAACAACTTTCGCGTCAGGTTCATGAATCATTTCTTTACTGAACTTTAAGTTCTCAACTGTATTTGTCGATTTTTCTTCTAATAGAATACGTTTCTCTTCAATTCCACGTTCGAGTAATCCTTTCTTTATTGCAAGAGCTTCCGTAATCAGTTCTCCTTCTCCTTGGCCACCAGAGCAGATAACAACGCTTTCTTTATTCTCAAGAAGATAGTTTGCGGCTGTTTCTATACGCATTTTGAGAGTCAGCGAAGGTTGATTACCTCGAACCTGTGCACCAAGAACAATGACATAGTCTGCATTATTCTCTGTTGGTTTCAGACTTTCACTTATAATAAAACCTTCTACAACGCAAAAGATTAAAACAGAAAGCCAAACAAGGCCGATCAATAAGGAGGCGAAGGTTTGGCCCTTTGGTGTTTTATTTTGTAAATGAACTAGTAGAAACGATAGTCCCATACAACATACGCTCAAGGCAATCCAAAATCCTAAAAAGGACGTCTTTAAACCGGAAATTATTATGATCAGTATCGTATAGAACAACGACAATATTGAAATAGTTCGTAAGAAATATATCGTAAATCTCAACTTTTATTACCTCCTAAAAACGAATTCACAGTGTGTACAGTATAGCATTAGAAGGTAATATTAGCAAGAAGCCTGACGTCATTTTGCACAAGGAAATATTGTGAGTATGTGATGACAAACATAATTTATACGCAACACGCTTTCGCTTGAATGAAGTTCGTAACGGTACGTAAGGGCCTAAAATACAGGCCCTTACGTACCGACGACTTCATAACAGTATGCTCCTAAATTATGTTTATCATCTCATTATTAGCAAGTTTATTAGTGTGCAAAATGACGAATGAAATTATAGTAAAGTACATTTGTTCCTTACCAACGGCCACCACGGCAACCAGGACCTCTGCAAGGGCCACGACCAGGCCCCCAAGGACCAGGCCCCCAACCAGGACCACGCCATGGACCAGGACCCCAGCCACGACATCCAGGACCAGTACATGGACCCCAACCAGGACCCCAACCAGGACAGCCAGGACCAGTACATGGTCCAGGTGGAAAAATAAATAATGGATCTACAGAATTATCACCAGGTCTTTGATTTATTTGATTTCTATTGTCAATCATAATATATTCTCCTTTCCATATTGTTAATTTATTATATTCGACATCTTACAGGAAGTTACAAAATTGGACGAAAAAAGAAATATTATATCGAATTATAAATATGAAGCAATTCTTAGAAATTTCTTTGTTGTAAAGCTTAAAATAAGAGAATTTGAAAGATTAAAGATTCACTTATGTACAAAATAACCAAAATTTAACAATTATCTTTTATTAATCAACACTGAATCCATACTTTACAAATATTGTCAAAAATATGTATAATAGCATTGTTGATGTAAGTCATAGTTCTAGAAAGGAGAATGATGTGAAAATCATCTTTTTTAGCAAGGATGGTGATTGTGGAGTTACAAGTAATATGTCAGCAATATGTATTGCTGGAATTCTTGAATTTCAGATGCGTATTCTGACACTAGAAAATCATTGGTGCCATGATGGAATTGCACAGTATCTAATGTATGAAAACCGATCCAATATTGTAAGAGATGGAGATGTACATTACCTCGAACGTGGTTTTGATGAAAGTCTTGTAATGCACTTTGCACGTTGCACGAAAAAGAGAAAAACTGATATTTTGACAATTGAGGTCATTCAGGATTCACTATACTATATGCCGCAGAATGCTTATTCGAAAGATGTTTTTGACTACGAATTCTACTATAATGTAATACCGAAGCTTAATTATCTAGAAACAGCATATGAGTATGTATTTATTGATACGAAAAATTACACAATGAATTCTAGAGTGCTTCTTGAGGATGCAGACCTTGTAGTAGTTAACTTAAAACAAGATTATGATGAGATTAAATCCTTCTTTACAAATTACTCTTCTCTAAGCTATAAATCTCTCTTTTTGATCAGCGACTATCGACTGAATCAATCTTGGACAATTACCAAAATAAGAAATCAATTCCATATCCCAAAAGAGAATATCATTGGAATTTCTCATAATCAACAGTTTGAGAATGCATTAATTCACGGAAAAGTTATTAATTTTATGTATGATAACTACAGGTGTAATAAGTCAAATCCGAACTATTCTTTTATGCGTGATATAAAAAAGGCAACACAAGCACTGCTTCATGGAGTGAAAGAATCAGAAAAGTCAATGGAGGAACGTTTGAATGTCAATGAGAAGTAAGTATAAATCTAGTTACAAAAGACGTTCCAATCGTAACTCAAATAGAGTTATACTAATAGCTTGTAGTATATTAGCATGCGTTGGGGTTATTGGATCTATTGTTTTTTTGCTGCTAATGATGAAGTCAGAGGATACAAAGCAAGTAGATCAAGATTACATAAGTGTATATATCGCAAAAGAAAATATAACTAGTGGCCAAGAAATTACTACCTCCATGCTTCAGGAAATCCAAGTAAAATCAGATACTTTAGCCAATTACTATTGTACTCTTGATTGTTTAGGACAAATTGCAATTGTTGATATCCCACAGGGAATGGCAGTTTTACAGAACATGATTTGCACGCAAGAGATGAAAGAGGAGCAAAGAGAGGTTGAATGTGAGATTATTGCATTAAGTGATCATCTTACAGAAAATGATTACGTCGATGTCAGAATCATGATGCCAAATGGAGAGGATTATATTGTTTTAGCAAAAAAAAGTGTTCATGATCTTATGGTATCGGAGGAAAATCAAGAGGAGCGATGCTATCTTTGGATGTCAGAAGATGAAATTCTATATTATTCAGCAGCGATTGTCGATGCTTATCTTTATCCAGGTGCAAGTCTATATACAACCAAGTACATAGAACCAATGATACAGAAGGAATCAATTATTACTTATGTTCCAAGCCTTGGCACAATCACCATGATGAGAGAAAATCCAAACATAATACAGGAAGCAATCAAATATTTGAAAGAGGATCATAGAAAACAGCTTGAGAATCGTTTAACTGATTACTTAAATAAAGATATTCGTGAAGTTTTATGGGAAGAGGAGAATAGTATGGCACTTACCCCAGTAAACAATAACGATAGTATAGTAATTGAGAATGAGGAGATTAGTTCAAGTGCAACCTCAAGCAATGATGTTAATGCTGATGGAATAGAAAAGGAGAAAGAGACAAGAGATGATTTGGGTGCAAACCCGAAAGAGGATGTGGTGTCATTATTTGTAGAAGATTCTGATGAGAAGGAGGCACCGACAGAGTGAAAGAGTATTGTGTACAAGAGTCAGAGTTAGAAGCAAAAACAATCAGCTTTTTAGGGGTTGAACCTTATGATTTTATTCTATATCTTGCAAGAATTCTTAGCAATTTGGAGAAAAGGGTATTAGTAATTGATATCTCGGATCGTGCGGCACTTACAGATGGCTTGTATGATACAAGTGAGGCACAAGTCGCAATTATTGAACCTTGCATCCTAAATTTTAAAGGAATTGATTTTATTCCAAAGCTTGAGGAATGGACTTACCGTGGAGACTTTTACAATCAATTCTTATATCATACCAATTGTGACTATGATTATATTCTAGTTGATTATGGTTTTAATATAGCGCATACTGCAATTTCAAAAAGTACTCTCGTAATTCTTGTTTCTGATATGCAAAAGCACAATATCAATAGTATGCGACCCATTATGGAACAATTCGATTTACCAAAGACACTAATCATTAAGGATATTGTTCCAAGTAAGATCAAGGCAAAGGATTTATTATCAGATAGTACGAAAGGAATCCAAAATATGATCTTTTATCTTGGTCTTGATGTAAATGATTTGTCCAATAAGATACAGATGCAACATACTCGCTCAATTAATTTGAGAAAATGTTCTAAGAGAATGAAGAATTTACTATGTGGGGTAGTAAGTTTAATTGAGAAAGACCGAACGAAAAAGGAAGTATTTGAGGCATTATCTGTAACTTGGAGGGGGAAGTAAAGTGAAGATAGTATTTTGGAGCAATGTTCATGGACAAGCGGGAACAAGCTCAAATATGTTAGCTGCAGCAATGATGAACGATTTGATGTATGGGAGTCGTAGTATTTTGTTGCAAACTCAATTTGAGATGAATCAGCTCGAGATTCCGCTGCTATCAGAAAATCGGCGAGAACTAATAAGAAATTACAATATTGGTGTAGACCGTCTGATTCAAGGCATTCGTTCAGGCATGAATGCAAAGCAATTACTGACCTCTAGTTGCATTACTTTGTCGAAGCAATGCATTGATTTTTTACCTGGAACTAACACGAAATACCGTGAGATTTATGAAAAAGGATTAAAAGAAACCTTCCAAGAAATTATTGTTCTCGCAGAAGCGTGTTATGAGATGGTTTATATTGATGCTAGCGCAGGAATGAACGATTTTGTTGAAATGATTTTTGAACAAGCAGATGTCATTATAGTTAATCTATGTCAAAACAAACGAGTTCTGGAAGATTTTTTTAAACGCTATGATATTAATTATGACAAGATGATGTTTATTATCGGAAACTATGATGTGGCATCCGAGTATACTATTAATAATTTATGTAAAAAGATTAAACCGTTGAAGAGAGAATTGACGTTTGCAGTTCCTTATAATACAGAATTTCGAGACGCGATGTCAAGGGCACAACTAACAGAGTTTTTCTTACAGAATATCGGATGTGAAAAAGACGATGATAATTATATATTCATTCAGGAACTGACTAGTTTGATTCATCTGTTACAAAAAAGAAGCGAAGAGTGTATCCAACGACCGAGAGGTTCAGCACAGAGAAGGCCTATGATAGGAGGAATGTCCTGTGATTTTTAATTTAGTTGTGCTGATTATACTACTAATCTTTTTGTTCATTCTTTGTTTAATCTTTTTGCGACAGTCGCGTTTAGAAAAGAATAAATCTTCTCGCGATAATCCTTTCAAGATGAGTACCATACTTGAAGAAATGAATGAATTTTTTACAAAGTATACCGGCACATGGATCAATGATAAGAAAATGAGTAATGCTCAAATTAAAAAATTAGAAGTAGTTCAAAATATTACAAGAAAAGCATTACATGAGTGTAATCTGGGTAATATCACTGCAAAGCGATATATTAAAGAACAGATAAAAGAATGGCTATTAAATCAGTATGGGGTTACAAAAGAAAATATTGATACAATTATACCTTTTGAGGATGATACAAGATTGAGCTATCAAGATATGTTCGATATTGTCCTCTATTACTATAAGCAAATTGCAGCAGCAGATGCTTTTGATTTATTCTTACGTGAAAATCAGCTGACTCCAAAGGACATGCTGAATCAGTCAGAGAATGAACCAAATAAGATTACACCAGAACAGTTAGAAGATGTATTCTATCAATTACGAATTCGCCTAACATTTGTTGATAAGCTCGAGATTCTGACTCAACGTCTCTATCAGAATTATAAAGGACACGGACCAGTGGATGAACTTCGAGATATGAACATCGATGGGATTTCTGGAGGCGTATCCGGCTCTATTCAATTGGCAATGAGTGACGCCATGGCGGACATGCCAATCAACGCAATCTGGGTCTTTTATCACGGACTTATGATTCATCTTGAATTCTTAGCATTTTCCTCCTATGAAGAACTCCAAAAAATATGTCGTAATATTTATCGGTATGGGAAACCAGGACAATTATCTGCAGTTCGCGGTTATATCGTCAATGAAATGATGGATGGGTCTCGAGTCGTGGTTGTTCGCCCACCATTTTCAGAAAGCTGGTCATTTTTTGTACGTAAGTTTGATTATCGGGGAATTCAAAAATTAAGTGAACTAATTACAGATTATAATAGTAATTTAGTGATTCAGTTGCTAGAACTTATGATTCAAGGAGAGCAGATTATAGGAATTACAGGGGAGCAAGGCTCAGGAAAAACAACTTTATTAAAATCATTAATACGCTTTATCCATCCAAGTTATACACTGCGTGTTCAAGAGCTTGTCTTTGAGCTCCATTTACGAGAAATTTATCCTGAGAGAAATATTGTAAGCTTTCGTGAAACTGCTGAAATATCAGGTCGTGATGGGCTTGATTTACAGAAGAAAACGGACGGTACGGTTAATATTATTGGTGAGGTTGCTAGTGCACCAGTTGCAAGCTGGCTAGTTATGATATCTCAGGTTGCTAGTAAATTTACATTATTTACTCATCATGCAAAAACAACAGAAAATCTCATTCTTTCCTTACGGAATGACTTGATGATTACAGGTGCTTTTCATAATGAAGAAGCTGCAATGGAGCAGGTAAAGGCGTCCATTCGATTCGATGTGCATATGACAAAGGATATGAAAGGGCATCGATTTATCGAACGAATTAGTGAAATCGTACCAAGCTTTGGAACACATGAGATTGTAGTCAATGAGATTATGCGTTATGAGAATGGAAGCTATCATCTCATTCATCCAATAAGTGAAAAAACAAGACAAGAACTATACTCCAATCTGAACGATACCTCAAGACAGGAATTTAATGACTTATTTTCTAAGTTGGAGAAGGGAAGTGTGGAATGAAAATAACATATCGTATTAAGCAATATCTTGTCATTGGAATTATTACATACACACTTGTAATCTTTCTATTAACACTCCTTGGAACATCATTCTCGATCTATTATTTTACCGTAACGGGAGTGGCTTTATTTATTATATTTACAGAACTCAATCTTGGAAATTACATGAAGTGTAAAGAGGAAGAGCTTAAAGATTTAGATTGGTTACTTTCAGAAATTCGTCATCGCTATTATGTCCATGGTATGGTGGATGAAGCGATGAAAGAAGCGCTTGATCATTGTAAACATAAAAAGTTAAGACATAATATTGAGCGCATGCTTCAGGTTTTATCTAGCCCTGATTCAAAATGCTCTGCGGATATCTTTAATAAAGAAGTTAAAAACAGATATTATGGAATGCTATTGACTTTAAGTATGATGGTCATGGAATTTGGAGATAAGAGTTTAGATGGACAATCATTATACCTTACGAACCTCAAGAGTTTACGTTCAGAATTACATATTGAGCTTAAAAATATGAAAACAACGAAACATCACTTTGTCGGATTAACATTTATTATTTTATTCCCAATGATGTCATTAAAATTAATTGAGAATTGGGGAATTAGTAACTTAGAAGAACTAACGGTGTATTATCATGGAACCTACCAGATTTTATTCTATATTTCGATATTTGTAATAACAATCGGTTTATATTATATCTTTTATTTATTCAAAGCACCAATGCAAGTGATAATGAAGGAACATACCTTTCTAAATGATATTTCACGTCTTGGATTATTTACAAGGTTTAGAGTGAACTATGAGGAAATATGTGGACGATATGCTAGACTACAACAAAAATTACTACTTGAGGTTGGTGAGACATTAGATCTTACGACCTTCTTGATAAAACGTATCCTCATGTTTTCTATTGTGTTTTTTGTCTGTATGGCAATAGGGATTTTGCTTTTTGGTTGGAGTAAATTAGGTTATTGCATTATGATTTGCTTTATTTTAGCCTTCATAAGTATGAAGATTCCAGTATGGCTATTGCGCTATCGACGGCATATGATGCAGATGTGCATGGAGGAAGAGGTGTTACAGTACAATTCGATTCTTATGATGTTGATGTATATGGACCGCATATCCACTTATGAGTTACTGGAAGCAATGGAGGAATTTGCAGTAATTTTTAAGGCATCACTCAAAGCCTGCTTAACAGAATACGAGAGTGGGCAAATCAAAGCATTGAATCGACTAAAAGAGCGGGTTTCAAACCAAGCTATGGAGAAATTAGTCGATAATATTATAATGTGTGATGAAATTGGAGTGGAAAAAGCATTAGATGAGCTGACGTTAGAGCAAACCTTTTATAATGACAAAAGAAAACAACAAAGCGAGTATAACTTAGAAAGAAAAGGGATATTGTGTAAATTTCTTGCTTTTGTACCACTTGTTATTACGATAGGTTTCTATCTCATTTTACCGTTTATTACAGTTAGTATTCATAAACTACTGGAGATTTCACAAGAGATTGCTACAGGAAAATAGGAGGGATCCATGGACAGTGCATTAAAGGGATTGATGCTGGCTGCCGGAGTAATTTTAACGTGTATTGTTATAGGAGTTGGGTTTTTTGTTGCAAGAGAAGCGAAAACGACTGCAGTAGCTTCAAGTAATCAGCTTTCCGATTACCAAAAGGAGATATCAGAAAGCAGTTTGACAAAATATGATGGCATGGAGGTTAGTGGTAGTGATGTAATCAATTTTGCAAAGAAAAATCTGACTCCATATGATAGTTCAGAAACCGCACCAGTGTATATCAAGATTAAGACGTTAACCTATGAAGAGACGTATAAAACGAACCAATACATGAAAAGTTTGCGGGACTTTGCAAATAAACGTTATGTAAATCCAGTAAATTTATTTTTAAGTACCATAATCCGTGATGAAAATGATGTCATTGTCGGAGTGCAGTTTGAACAGGTAGATTAGGTACCATAAGTTTAAAGTATTAAAAAAAAGTTTATCTCATTGGAGGTTATGTATGGACAATTCATTAAAAGGATTAATGCTTGCCGCTGGAGTTGTTATCACTTGTATCGTAGTAGGGCTTGGATTCTATATTAGCCGAGAAGCAAAAAATACGAGTAGTGGTGGAATCAGTCAGATTACGAAAATGAATAGTGAATATCAAGATATTAATAAGACAATGTATGACGGTATTAAAGTAAGTGGCCGCGAAGTTGTTGAAGCTATTGAGAAGTATGAAAGTGAAATTGGAGAGGGTAATTTCTCAATTGTAGTATTTACAGGTAAGAAAACAAATGATACGGGAGGAATTGTATTCGACTCAAAAAACTATCCGTATGAAGAGACAAAACAAAAGAAAAGTGTCAGTTATATCAATCCAGATGGCAATTTTTTAGGAGAAACACTTGTGGATTCCAATGGAGTTGTCACAACAATGACATTCGTACAGCAATAGGAGAGAATATATGGAGGAAGTTATTTCATTTTTAAGTCATGTATGTGGAGCAATCATTTTCTGCATTGCATTGTCTTTACTTTTCTTATTTGCTTCATTAGAACAAAATGCATTAAAGACTTTAAATAATCAAGTAATCTACTCAACAGTCTATGAAAGATAGGAGGAGAACTTATGGAGGCATTAGGACGAATGGCAGCAGTTATACTTGCAGTAATTTTGTTATTATTGTTTCCAATTCGTTATGAGGCACAAAAGACTGATTTGTCCATGAATTCTTATGTAGAAACACAAATCGACTATCTTTTTAACCTGATGTGTAGTCGACATGAGTTATCCAAGGAGATGTATGCTGATTTTTGCAATCAGCTTTCGGTTACAGGAATTAGTTATCAGATTGATATTGAGAGATATTCAGAAGTCATCTATTCTTATGAGAGCAACGAATCTTATATGGAATATGAGGATTTATTACAAGATTTAAAGAGTGTAGATTGTATTTCACTAAATCAGAGTGACTATTTACTGATTCGAGTTCATAAACAGAAAAATTCTGTAATAGACCGAGTAAAAAATATTTTTTTGCCTACATCGAATCGACCTTCAGTTTATGTGGTAGGAGGATGTATAGATTGAATATATATGAGAAGTTGATTGATATCTTGATTGGTATATGCATTATGTTATTATTCCCAGTACTCTATTTTAATAAAAAAAGTGAATTGATCATTTATGAGGTATTACAGCAACGTCTAAATGAGTTTGTTCAGGAAATTACGATTCAAGGTAAATTAACGAAAGATAGCTACGAGCAATTTCATCAGATTGTAAATAGTTTAGATCATGCACTAATCATAGAACTACAATATGAGGAATACCGATATGAACCAGAATATATAATAAGAGATCATACAGAAACACCTACTTTTACAGGTAATGTTTTAGAGTATCTTAATGTTGTGACAAAGGATGAGATTCTGAACTATATCTATCAAGAAGGAGATTACATGATGTCTCTTGGTGGCTATCTTCGTGTATCAATTACAGTCGTAAAAGATAATATAACTATATATTCTGGAGGAGCTATTCGTGCGAACTTATCATTATGCGATTATTTTTGCAATCATAGCAATCGTATTAGTTACAATTCGTGATATTTCCTATGCACAAGTATCTTTGGTAAGTGAAAGAAAGAGAGATTATAATCAGTGCTTTTCTCATGCAGTGGATTCTGCCGTTAATCAATTAGTAATAGACGAAAATGGTTGTATTTTTCCTAGTCATGAGAAAGCCTATACAACGCTATTGAATTCGCTTTATACCTCTTTTGACCTTAATTTGGATTCTGAGGGAAAACAGCGATTAGAGCTTTTTTTACCGATTATTGCAATTGCAGATAATGATGGGCTTTATATGTTTTACTTTGAGGAAGGTAATACAAATGGTAAACATTTAGAAAGGGTTTGGACAGAACGGATTCCATATGATGTAGAGTATAAAGAAAGACATTATGAATTTACCCTTTCAGGAAATATGATTTGGTATGATGAAGAAGAAAACTTGATTATCGAGAGTAATTTGTCATTAGAGTTTGAAAATGTTCGAAAAGATACAATTAGCAATATCATTGAACAATCGATTACAAAGTATATGAATCAGCATAACAAGATTGCAAAGCAATATGGAATACAATATGATTTTCAAGTTCCTATGGTAGATTCAATGAGTGGCCGAGCGATTACCAATCCCTCCTTTCTTGTGTTGTTTCAGGGATATCCTTTAACAGGAACGGAGGAAGTATATCAATGTTTTGCTTTTGCTGGTGCTTCACTACGAAAAAGTAATTGGTATATTCTGACGAAAAAGGATTGGTATTATCTTTATCATAGAAATGATTGTAAGGTGTTAAAGGAAATAGAAGAAAAAGAACTTGTATCAGAGGAGATCATATGTAAAACGAAGAATGAATGTTCAAGTTATGGTGCATTCCCTTGTCCTGATTGTATTGATTTGTTAGGTGATTACTCTTACTTAGTTAAATAATGGCGAATTGATTCTGTGCGAAATAAGTTTTTTATGGGTATATGTCTATGACGGTTAGATGGTAAGGCACGTTATATAAAATCCATCCAACAAATCTGAATCGATGGAGTGAGAGAATGGGCATAAAAATCACTGGAATAGGACAGTATCTACCAGAACTTGTTGTAACAAATGATGACCTAGCAAAAATAGTTGATACAAGTGATGATTGGATCATGAAGCGAACGGGAATTAAAAGTCGTAGAATTGTTAATGGAGAATTAGCTTATCAGATGGGTGTAAAGGCAGCAAAAGAGGCATTAGAAGATGCTAATATCACAATCGATGATGTTGATATGATTATTGCGACTACGATAAGTCCTGATTGCTTTACACCATCTGTTGCTTGTTTGATTGGAAATGAATTGGGAACACAAAAGGCTGTAGCTTTTGATATAAATGGTGCTTGCACTGGCTATGTTTATGCATTTGATTTAGCAAGAAATTTTCTTGAGATGGGATCATATCGCAATATATTAATTGTTTCTACAGAGATTATGTCACGTATCGTTGATTTCTACGACCGTTCCACTAGTATATTATTTGGTGACGGTGCGGGTGCTACGGTCGTTACGAAAAGTGAAGGACTATATGCCTCTATTCTTGGTGGTAATCCAAGTGGGGCACATAAATTATTTGCTAAAATAAAGCACCATAATAGCCCTTTTCATAAACTTCAAGAAAGTTATGAATGTGAGAAGGTGGATGAATTTCCATATGGCTATATTTATATGGAGGGAGAAGAAATTTTTAAATTTGCTACATCGACATTGCCTAAGGTTGTTTTAGCTACTCTAGAGCAAGCGGGGGTAGCGATAACGGATTTGGATTTATTAGTACCACATCAAGCAAATGAGCGTATTTTGCAGGTTGCTAATAAGAAGTTACAACTTCCAGAGGAAAAGCTTTTTTTTGGAATTAAGGATTTTGGAAATATCTCGAGTGCATGTATTCCAATTGGATTATACTATTTAAAAAGGAAGAAATTATTAAAGAGTCAGAACAAAATATGTATTGCAGGTTTTGGCGCAGGATTAACCTATGGTGCTGCAGTATTTGAATGGTAAAAGAAACAACCTTAGTTTTGGGGCTGTAACAGCCCCAAATAATTCATGACATGTAAGATAACTTGTTTTTACATTTCTTTATCGTTAATTGTCATCAGCTTCAGCTTCTTTTACAATATCTTCAAGTACATGAATTAGGTCTTGCATTGTATTCAGTTTTGTATTACGTTCTAAGATCATATTTTGTAAACCAACAGAAAGAGTATCAAATTTTGATTGAATAGCTGGAGCAACATAAGTCATTGTATTCACCTCAATCTAAAATGTTTTATTGCTAGTAGATGTAAAGCTATTAACAAACTGTTCCATCTCACGCTTTGTCTGAATAGTTCTTGAAGTCTCAATTACTTGCTTACGTTGATCTTTCGGCATAGCAGAAAATGCATTCATGGCATTGGTATCTCTTGCTAAGGCCATACTAAAGCCGATTGGAATATCATTATTTCCTAACATCTCCATTTATTCGTCCTCCTAAGTTTGTAATCAAGTGGAATAGCTTCTGAACAGTTTTAGTATATGCAAAATTTATTTTATTATGTAAAAAAAGATTGCAAATGCAATGGATTCCATTTCGTTTATTTTGGAATTCATCCATTTGCAATCTTTTATTAATTATTTATTTAAAACGCCATACCTTACAAGGTTTTGTGGAAAATCCCATTCTTGCGCATGGGCTTTCATCCATACCTGTATACATTGTATCATCCATGTCTGAGCACATTGTATTATCCATATCTGTATACATTGCATCATCCATGTCTGCGTACATAGTATCATTCATACCTGAGCACATAGTATCATTCATACCTGAGCACATTGTACTATTCATACCTGCGTACATAGTATCATGCATACCTGAGCACATAGTATTATTCATATCTGAGTACATTGTATCATTCATACCTGAGCACATAGTATCATGCATACCTGTGCACATTCTATCATCCATGTTTTCCAACATTCTCTCATTCATACGATCGCACATTATTTCACCACTATAGCAAGGCATATTAGTATGCATAGGACTGGAATAAGGTCTTGGATATGGATACCAGCAACCTCTACAGGTATTGCCACAGTTATTAGAAGAAGGACAGGTGTTGCAAGTCTTCCTGCAAGTGTTGCAAGTATTCCTACAGGTATTACCACAAGAATTGGAGCAATTTCTAGTATTACATTTGCTTCTGCAGGTATTCCTGGAAGTATTATTGCAGGTATGCTCGTGCATATTATCACAAGCATTATCACAAGAATCGCAACCTCTATTACATCCACAATCAGAATTGAAAAAACTCATATCATATATCTCCTTTCTATATCACTATATGCTATATGATTTCATTTGTGATAGCAGATGCAGGAGAAATTTAGATATTCATGATGAATAAAATAAGAAAGGAGGAATTCTACGCAACTTGTCATTTTCACACTTCTTCCTATGGAATGACATAGGATCAGGACAGCTTGTATCATTGATTTGTGATGTAATTGTATGATTTACTAATTATTGCATACATTATGTAGTAAACTTAAGAAAGTCACAACTAGCATAAATCATTATGAGTCTTCAAACTTTTTTGTTACAAGGAAATAATTGTATTGACTGCTCAATCATACAATGATAGAATTCATCTGTTAATCATTTGCATTACAGAGGAAAGAACATGTCAAAGAAGACATCGTATACACTGATGAAGAAATTCGCAATCCGTGATGTAATGCATAATGTAGAAAAGATAGCAGATGTAGTTAAGTTATGACTAACTAGACAGCATACTGACTTATCTTATGACAGGAGGATATAACAGAATGAGGATTATCACAAAGTATCTAAAGCCTTATATTGGAGTGTTAATTTTGTCATTCCTCTTATTATTTGGGCAGGCAATTAGTGAGTTAAGCCTACCTAATTTAATGAGTGATATTGTGACAATAGGTATTCAATATAGTGGTATTGATGAAAAAACACCAAATGCAATAAGTGAAGATGGTGTAAATTTTTTGTCTTTTTTTATGACAAATGAGAGTAAAGAGAAATTTTTATCAGCTTATACTCTAGTAGAAGCTGGTACAGAAAACGCAAAGGATTACATAGATAATTATCCAGTGCTAAATGAGAAAAATATCTATGTACGAAATAAATTGGATAAAGAAGAATTAAAGACGGTGGAAAGCATTTATGGCAGAGCAGTATACTCCTTCCTTGATTTAATGAAAGGAGAAATAGGAAACTCTTCGATGGGTTCCATGGATCAGAATTCAGACATAGATATTACGATGTTGTATCAAATAACGCCAATGCTAAACATGATTCCAAAAGAGCAACTACAAGCTTCTATTGATGCTGCCAATCAGGTAGATTCTTCAGTTTATGAGATGATTGCACCTGGATTTACAAAGGCATTCTATGAGGAAATGGGCGTTAATATTAACAGTATGCAACACGATTACATTCTTAATACTGGTCGTAAGATGCTTTTTGTTGCCTTTGGTGGAGTTGTTGCAGCAATTTGTGTAGGCCTTTTTGCCTCTCAGACTGCTGCTAAGGTTGCAAGAAAACTACGTAGAGATGTATTTGAAAAGGTCGAAAGTTTTTCAAGTGCAGAGTATGATAAGTTTTCAACTGCATCATTAATTACGAGAACAACGAATGATATACAGCAAGTGCAGATGTTTGTTGTATTGGGAATTCGTATGATGTGCTATGCTCCAATTATCGGTATTGGTGGTATTATCTTCGCAGTTGGTACCTCAGTTACACTAAGCTGGATTATTGCGTTAGCAGTAGTAGTGATGATTGGATTTATTTTAATTGTATTTGCAATCGCTTTGCCAAAATTTAAGTCACTACAAAAGTTGATCGATCGATTAAATCTTGTCAGTCGTGAAAACTTAAGTGGATTAATGGTGATCCGTGCTTTTGGAAATGAGACATATGAAGAAGGAAGATTCGAAGTAGCAAACAAAAATCTTAGTAATACCAATTTATTTGTTCAAAGAACAATGGCTTTTATGATGCCTGTAATGATGTTTATTATGAACTGTGTTACTCTTGCAATTGTTTGGTTTGGAAGTAAAGCTATCGCAGATTCAAGATTGCAAATTGGTGATATGATGGCCTTTATGCAGTATGCAATGCAAATCATTTTAGCTTTCTTAATGATTGCAATGATGTTTATCATGGTGCCACGTGCTTCCGTATCAGCTACTCGTATTCGAGAAGTGTTGAATACAGAATTAGTTATCAATGATAAGGATGATGCAAAGGAATTAGAAAACGTAAAAGGTATGATAGAATTCCATGATGTTTCTTTCCGATATCATAATGCTGAATCTGATGTACTAGAACATCTTAGCTTTGTGGCAAAACCAGGTGAAACAACAGCTTTTATTGGTGCTACGGGAGCTGGAAAATCTACATTGATTAATTTAATCCCTCGTTTTTATGATGTTACAAGTGGGGCTATTACAATTGATGGCATCGACGTTCGCGATTTACCGCAAAAGAATTTACGTGATCTTATTGGTTATGTTCCTCAAAAAGGTGTTTTATTTACAGGTGATATTGCCTCGAATATACGCTTTGGAAAAGAAAATGCAACTATAGATGAGATTAATACTGCAATTCAGGTTGCTCAAGCTAAGGAGTTTGTGGAGGCTACGGATGATGGAATTGAAACTTCAATTGCTCAGGATGGTACGAATGTTTCAGGAGGACAGAAACAACGATTATCTATTGCACGAGCTTTAGTGAAAAACGCTCCAATTTATATTTTTGATGATAGCTTTTCTGCCTTGGATTTTAAAACGGATACCGCACTTCGTCATGCTTTGAAGATGTATACACAAGATGCAACCGTATTAATTGTAGCCCAGCGTGTTAGTACAATTATGAAAGCAGAACAAATAATTGTATTAGATGAAGGTAAAATTGTAGGTAAAGGGACACACAAAGAGCTGTTAGCTTCTTGTAAGGAATATCGCGAAATCGCTGAAAGTCAGTTGTCAAAGGAGGAATTAGCATGAGTCATTTACACAAATCTCCAAACAATGTGACGAAAACAAAAAAAGGTCCAATGGGTGGAATGGGAGGCCACATGGGCGGAATGGGAGCAGGTGAAAAAGCCAAGAATTTTAAAGGCAGTTTTAAACGACTATTATCTTTTTTAAAACCATTCCGTATTCAGTTAATTTTAGTATTTTTATTTGCAATTGTTTCTACCGTGTTTGTAATCGTAGGACCTAAAATATTAGCAAAAGCAACAGATTCTTTAGCTGCTGGAATAATGAACCGTATCAGCGGAGGAAGTGGAGGCTTTGATTTTGACTATATAGCAAAAATTATTATTATTTTAATTGTTATTTATGTAGTAAGTACATTATTTTCTTACTTACAAGGTCATATTATGGCAGGAATTTCAACGAATGTATCTTATAATCTAAGAAACAATATAATGAAGAAAATAAATCATTTACCGTTTTCTTACTATAATGGTACTAGTCACGGAGAAGTACTTTCTCGTATCACGAATGATGTTGATACCTTAAATATGTCATTAAACCAAAGTGTTACGCAAATGATTACATCCGTTACATCTGTAATTGGTGTTTTAATCATGATGCTAACGATTAGCGTTAAACTGACATTAATCTCCTTATTAGTAATTCCTCTTTCTGTAATTTTTGTCTTGATCATAGTGAAAAAGTCACAGAAATATTTCCAAGGTCAACAAAAATATCTTGGCAGTGTAAATGGTCATATTGAAGAAATGTATGGTGGACACGTTGTTGTAAAAGCATTCAATGGGGAAGAAAAGTCACTTGAGAAGTTTGATACAGAGAATGATAAATTATATGAATCAGCTTGGAAGTCTCAGTTCTTGTCTGGATTAATGATGCCAGTCATGAGTTTTGTGGGTAATATTGGATATGTAGTTATTTGTATTGTTGGTGCTTCGATGACAGCAGCTGGTACTATGACCATTGGTGGTATCCAAGCATTTATCCAGTATATGCGTTCCTTTATGCAACCAATCACTCAGCTTGCAAATATCTCGAATCAATTACAACAGATGGTAGCATCCTCTGAAAGAATTTTTGAATTTTTAGATGAAGAAGAGGAGAAAGTAATTGAGCCAAAGTTGACGATGAAGGAAGCAAATATAAAGGGTGATGTTCGCTTTGATCATGTTCGTTTTGGATATGAGAATACAGATCAAATTGTAATTAAGGATTTCTCAGTTGATGTGAAAGCAGGTCAAAAGGTAGCGATTGTTGGACCAACTGGTGCAGGTAAAACTACATTAGTTAAATTATTAATGCGTTTCCATGATATTAAATCTGGTGCAATTTATATTGACGGACATAATATTAATGAATTTTCACGTAATGATCTTCGTACTGAATTTGGGATGGTATTACAAGATACCTGGCTCTATAATGGTACTATTATGGAAAATATTCGTTACGGTAAGCTAGACGCTTCTGATGAAGAAGTAATAAATGCGGCAAAAGCAGCACAGGTTGATCACTTTGTACGTACGTTACCAGATGGATATAAGATGGAACTGAATGAAGAAGCAACTAATATTTCACAAGGCCAGAAGCAGTTGCTTACAATTGCTCGTGCAGTATTAGCAGATTCTAAGATTTTGATTCTAGATGAAGCCACTAGTTCAGTAGATACTCGTACAGAAATTTTAATTCAAAAGGCAATGGATAACTTAATGAAGGGTAGAACAAGTTTTATTATTGCACATCGTTTGTCGACAATTCGTAATGCTGATATCATTCTTTGTATGAAGGATGGTGATATTGTTGAGCAAGGTTCTCATGATGAACTTATGAAGCTCAATGGTTTCTATGCTAACCTGTACAATAGTCAGTTTGAAGAAGTAACAGAGTAAGATTGCAACTGTAATAGAATTGCAATAATCTCATTGAGAACAGTCAAGCGTAAGGGGCTAACGTAAATAAAAATCCTGTTTTATTGTGCTATTCTTGTTGGATTTTTCTTGTAATTTGACTCAAAAAAACATATAATTGGTAAAAGAATAATTTTGGGAGGGATTCAGTATGCTTAGGATTTTTAAAACCTACGATGGCGTGTTAAAGCAGCTAGATGATATTGAAGAAAATGTATGGATTAATTTAACAAACCCTTCCCCCGAAGAAATCGCACTTGTAGCAAATAAAACAGGAATTGATACAAACGATATGAAGGCATCGTTGGATGATGAAGAGGCTTCTCGTATTGAGGTTCAGAATAAATATACGCTTGTCTTAATTGATGTAGTAACAAAGGAGACAAGACATGGACACGAAGCATTTACTACTATGCCACTTGCAATTATTGTACATGAGAGTTTGATTTTGACAGTATGTCTCGAAGACACTGCAGTGCTGAAACCATTTATGTTAGATAAGGTAAAGGAATTTAGTACAGCAAAGAAAAGTCGTTTTTTGTATCAGATTCTTTATAGCAGTACAACTGTTTATCAGACTTGCTTACGTTCCATCAATAGAAAACGTGAGGAAATTGAGGAGAGATTAAGTAAGAATACTAAGAATAGTGAATTAATTGAACTACATGAACTCGAGACAACACTTGTTTACTTTGCAACCTCTTTGCGTGTGAACGGTGCTGTGCTAGATAAGTTAACTAGAACAGAAAAGATTAAGTCGTATCCTGAAGATCGTGATTTGCTCGATGATGTAATTATTGAGAATAAGCAGGCAATCGAGATGAGCGGAATATATCGTGACATTATCAATGGAACACGTGAGTTGTTTGCATCTGTCATTGATAATACTTTAAATACTGTCATGAAACTGTTAGCGTCGATTACAGTCGTTATGTCAATTCCTACAATTATCTCAGGTTTGTATGGCATGAATGTCAATCCGGATGGTATGCCATTTGCTAATCATACGTATGGATTCGGAATCGTATGTCTTCTTACACTTGTTATTTGCGTCATCACCTTCTTTGGATTAAAGAAGAAAAAGCTGTTATGAAAGAAGTCTAATGTCATTTTGCACACACAGCAGCTATGAATATGGGATGACAAACATAATTTATACGCAACACGCTTTCGCTTGAATGAAGTTCGTAACGGTACGTAAGGACCTAAAATACAGGCCCTAAGTACCGACGACTTCATAACAGTTGCTCCTAAATTACGTTTGTCATCCCATTTTTAGCAAGTCTATGTATGTGCAAAATGACGAACCTAATCTGTCTGGTATAAGGGGCTGTTGCATAATGTAACAGCCCTCGCAACTTTATTAGCGTTTGTGATTTCACATCCTATCCCGAAGAAAGAGTACACATGTATATTTTCGAAGGCCTTACAAGTCCCACACGCTCTTTGTGGGCTTGTGAGCGTAGCGCGCCGTAGAAAATATACATGTGTACTCTTTCTTCTTCATAGCAAAAAAATCACAAACGCCTAGCAACCACACAGGGGATGTTGCATAATGCAACATCCCCTGTGTTATATATAAGGAAATTCCTCTGATTTTCCTATAATGGAACAAAAGCGTCCTAAAAGATGGACGCTATGATGCACACAAGCGCGATAGGAAGATGTCGCTTACGCGACCGCGCTTGGTGCGAGTGTTTTGCAAGCAAAACACTTTGTTCTTTTATTTTTCTTTGCCCATAAAGAATAGTGCGACAGTTCCAGGACCGGAGTGAGTACCAATTGTAGGACTAACATAATTAATTAAGAACTTGGTTATTCCGAATTTCTCTTTTATTAAATCAGCTACAAACTGTGCATCTTCAAGACAATCACCATGGCTAATAAAAATGATATCATTATCATAGCCTTCGATTTTTTCTTCCATAAACTCCACTAATTTGATTAAAGCTTTTTTACGGCCACGAACATTCACTAAAGGAATTAAACGTCCCTGTAAATCAACATGTAGGGCTGGCTTAACATTAATTAATGTTCCTATAATTGCTGTTGCTTTAGAAACACGACCACCTCGATGTAGGTGGAAGAGATTATCAACAGTAAACTCATGACAGAGATGATCTTTATTGACTTCTACCCATGAAGCTACTTCATCCATTGATTTTCCTTGTTCTTTCATCATGACAGCTTTATGAACAAGTAATCCCTGTCCAAGCGAGGCAGCACAAGAATCAATGACAGTTATTTTAGCCTCTGGGTGTTCTTCACATACCTCTCGCGCACTAACAGCGGCATTGTTAAGGCTACTGCTTAATGCAGAAGAAAATCCAATGTGTAATACATCATATCCTTTTTCTACTTGTTTTAAAAATAAGTTACGGACATGTTCAGGATTGGTTGCCATAGTAGTTGGCATTATTCCAGAACGCATTTTTGCATAAAATTCGGAAGGTGTTAAATCGTTGTCTCCGCCATATACTTGCCCCTCTATATTATAATAAAGAGGGTGAACAGAAATATTATGTTCTTTCAGATAATCTGCAGGTAAATCTGCAGTTGAATCAGTTGAAATAATGTACTCTCTCATAATATATTCTCCTTTAATATTACTTTTTTATGTCTACACACAATAAGTGCGTTATCGTTCATGACATTCTCATAAGAGAATACCCCAATATGATACAAATCTTACATAATATTTAGAAAATATAAGATATTATGCTAAACATTGACACAATCTCGTATCATGTAGTATCCTAAACTATATCACATATTATACCATTCTATTTATAATGGTTCAATACAATTCGCAAAAAACAATAAGATTTAAGTGATATGAAAAAACTATTTGATATTTTATGAACATATGTTATAATATCTAAAGCTATTCATACTAGGAGGTCTACATATGAAACATATTAAGACGTTAAACACAAAAAATTTAAAAGACACAATGAAAAAAGGTGGATGTGGTGAGTGCCAAACTTCTTGCCAGTCTGCATGTAAAACATCTTGTACAGTAGGAAATCAGAGCTGCGAAAACAAGTAGTTTAGAATATTCGGGAAATACAAGTTTGAAAAGAATTGACTATTCAGTCCGCTTGTAAAATGCTCGTTATTTCGAGTTATTCAGGTCCACGATGCAAGATTAGTACATTGACATCGTTATGATGCCTAGTAACTGGATAGTTACAGAATAAGCAATAAGTAAGCAGCGTCGAAATGTCGCTGCTTATTGTATGTTAGAAATAGAAAGGAGCAACAAAGTGATCCATCAGTACAAAAACAATGGGTACAATATCGTACTTGATGTTAATAGTGGTATGGTCCATGTAGTAGATGATGTTGCCTATGACGTTATCGAACTTTTTGAAGAAAAAAGCAAAGAAGAAATCAAAGCAGAGATGCTTAAAAAATACAGTGATGTAGAGAAGATAGAAGAGGAAGTGGACTCAATCTATGAAGAAATTCTTCAGATGAAGAAGGATGGGCAGCTCTTCACAGATGATATCTATGAAGAATATATTGGTAGCTTTCAACAAAGAGAAACAGTAGTAAAAGCACTTTGTCTTCATATCGCTCATGACTGTAATCTGGCTTGTAAATACTGTTTTGCAGAAGAGGGTGAGTATCATGGACGCCGTGCTTTGATGAGTTATGAAGTTGGAAAGAAGGCTTTGGATTTCTTAGTAGCTAATTCAGGTAACAGACGTAATCTAGAAGTCGATTTCTTTGGTGGAGAACCATTAATGAACTTTCAAGTAGTTAAGGATTTGGTCGCTTATGGAAGAAGCTTAGAAGAACCATACAATAAGAAGTTTCGGTTCACCTTAACGACGAATGGTGTTTTATTAAATGATGATGCAATGGAATTTGCAAACAAGGAAATGAGCAATGTGGTACTTAGTATTGATGGCCGTAAGGAAGTTCATGACCATATGAGACCATTTCGTAAAGGTACTGGAAGTTATGACTTTATTGTACCTAAATTCCAAAAGCTTGCGGAAAGTAGAAATCATAAGAATTATTATGTCAGAGGAACTTTTACTCATAACAATCTTGATTTCGCTGATGATGTGAAGCACTTGGTAGATTTAGGATTCGAGCAAATTTCGGTTGAACCAGTAGTTGCATTGCCAGAAGAGGAATATGCAATCCGTGAGGAGGATATTCCAAAGATTAAAGAAGAATACGATCGATTGGCAAAATATATCGTAGAGTCCAAGAAAAACGGTAAGTTCTTTAATTTCTTCCATTTCATGATTGATTTAAGTGGAGGACCATGTGTGGCAAAACGTTTGTCAGGTTGTGGCTCGGGAACAGAATATTTAGCAGTAACACCATGGGGTGACTTATATCCATGTCATCAGTTCGTGGGAGAAGAAGAATTCCTTATGGGAAATGTGGAGGAAGGCGTTAAAGCAGTAAACATTCGTCAAGAATTTAAAAGCTGTAATGTTTATGCAAAAGAGAAGTGCAAAAGCTGTTTTGCAAAATTTTATTGCAGTGGTGGATGTTCGGCCAACGCATATAAATTCCATGGTAATATCAATGATGCATATGATATCGGATGCGAATTGCAGAGAAAACGTGTAGAATGTGCGTTAATGATAAAAGCTGCGCAAGCAGATACAAATTAAGGAGGACGTAGAGAATGAAAGATAAAGGCAAGGGCATAATCAGCTTAATTATAACTGTACTAGTAATTGCAGTAGTTTCATTAGTTGCCACTGTTGGTATTGGTTCTGACAAGATTGGTAGTGCTAGTGATGTTAAGTTAGGTCTCGATTTAGCTGGTGGTGTAAGTATCACTTATGAAACAG
The DNA here is from genome assembly GCA_023439125.1 of Bacillota bacterium. Lineage (GTDB taxonomy): Bacteria > Bacillota > Clostridia > Lachnospirales > Lachnospiraceae > Lachnoclostridium. Next base: position 134,492 of record JAEXOU010000016.1, read on the forward strand.
TAAAAGAAAACCCAACAGAAGAAGAGATGGAAGATATTAAGTATAAGATGGAACTCCGTGCACAAGAAGAGAGTACAGAGTCTGTTGTTTACAAAGAAGGTGACAATCGTGTTAATGTTGATATCCCAGATGTAACCGATGCCAATGAAGTATTAGAACGTCTTGGTAAAGCTGGTACAATTTATTTTATCTATGGTGAAGGCGAAAGTGGTGTAGCAAATGTTAGATATAATTCTGAAACCAACGAACCTGAGTTAACAAGACCAATGGAAGAGATTATTGCCGCAAAAGATGTAGTAATTGATGGTACCGATATCCAGAATTCGGAGGCTGTTTATACAAAGGATAATATGGGGGCGATTGAATACCTAGTTAAGCTTACACTGACTGAAGCCGGTAAAACAAAATTTGCTAAGGGTTCAGCCTATGCGGCTCAATTTTATTCTTATATCTCAAATACTGATTTTCGTGGCTGTATCGCAATTGTGTATGATAATGAGGTTGTAAGTGTACCAGGCGTGAAAACTGCGATTACAGATGGTATCGCAACAATCAGTGGTCAAAAGGATATCGAGGAAGCAAGAGATTTAGCTTCTGTCATTCGTATTGGTGCTCTTCCATTGGAGTTAAAGCAGATTCGTTCTACAGTTGTTGGTGCAAAACTCGGTATTGAGGCAATTAATACAAGCTTACTTGCGGGTTTGATTGGCTTTGTTATTATTCTTTTATTTATGATAGTTTACTATCGTATTCCAGGGTTAGCAGCTAGTTTAGCTCTTGCTTTGTACGTAGGTCTAGAGGTTATCTGTTTAAATATTTTTGATGTAACCTTAACTTTACCTGGTGTGGCTGGTATTATTCTGTCAATTGGTATGGCAGTAGATGCCAATGTTATTATATTCCAAAGAATTCGAGAAGAACTTGCTACAGGAAAAACTGTTCGTTCTGCTATGAAGCTAGGTTTTCATAAAGCATTGTCCGCAATTGTTGATGGTAATGTAACGACATTAATTGCAGCAGCAATACTTTACTTCTTAGGTTCTGGTCCAATTAAAGGCTTTGCACAAACATTAGCAATTGGTGTTATTTTATCTATGTTTACTGCACTGTTCGTAACAAAGTACATTCTAACAGGTCTTTATAATATTGGTTTTGATACAGAAAAATTCTATGGAGTACAAAAAGAGAGGAAGAAGGTATTCGATTTCGTTGGTAATGGTAGAAAATATATCTTTATTTCTGGATTTCTAATTCTATTAGGCTTTGGTGCTATGATTGCTTATAAAGCAGGTAGTGGTAATTCCTTAGCTTATGGACTTGATTTTCAAGGTGGTACCTCCACTCAGATTACATTACCTGATTCAATAACAGCTGATGTATCAAAAGATTTAGAAGCACTTGTTATGGATGAAATAGGTGTTATTGGTGAAATAGTACGCGTCCGTGATGAGAATTCATATATCATTAAGACAGTCGAATTAAACGAAGATCAAAAGGCGGCTCTTGATAAACGTATTATTACGGAATATAATGCAGACCCAGAGTTGATTACATCGGAAAGTATTAGTGGTACCGTAAGTAACGAGATGAAGTCGGATGCAATTAAAGCTGTAGTCATTGCAACAATCTGTATGTTGCTTTATATTTGGATTCGTTTTAAGGATATTGCATTTGCATCTAGTGCAGTACTTGCTTTAATCCATGATGTTTTAGTAGTATTAACGATATATGCTGTCGCAAGGATTTCGGTTGGCAGTACATTTATAGCGTGTATGCTAACAATTGTTGGTTACTCCATCAATGCAACAATCGTAATCTTCGACCGTATTCGTGAGAATTTAAAGACAAGATTAAAGAAAGATTCTTTAAAGGATCTTGTAAATACAAGTATTAGTCAGACATTTTCTAGAAGTATCAATACATCATTGACAACCTTTATCATGGTTGCAGTATTAGCTATCCTTGGTGTAGAGTCTGTGAAAGAATTTGCTGTTCCATTGATGGGTGGTATTGTATGTGGTGCATATTCTTCAATTTGTATTACAGGTAGTTTATGGTACTTCTATCAGAAGAAAATTGGGAAGGCAGAATAAGTTTTAGAAGACATAAAGGAAGGGAGCTGTTTTTACAGCCCTTTTCCTTTTTCGACGTAATAGGAAAGTGATTGGCGCTAGTGTTTTGCACGCAAAACACTTTTTAATAGAGGGATAGGTATATGAAAGAAAAATGGATGCTCGAGGCAAAGCGAGCTGATTTTAATAACTTAGGAGAGCAATTTACAATTAGCCCAGTGTTAGCTAGACTTATTGTAAATCGAGGACATCAGACAGAAGAACAAATACGACGTTTTTTAGAATGTGATTTATCCTTGTTTTACGATGGACGACAGATGAAAGACATGAATAAGGCGGTTGAGCTATTAGTTAATGCAATTCATGCAAATGAAATCATTGCAATTGGTACTGATTTTGATAATGATGGAATCTTATCTGGGTATACTTTACACCGAGCAATTGAGCGTGTGGGGGGAAAGGCTTTGCTATATGCACCAGATCGTGTGTCAGAAGGCTATGGATTAAATCGACGTATTATTGATGATGCAAGAGATGCTGGAAGTAATATCATTATTACTTGTGATAACGGTATTGCTGCTTTTGATGCCATCGATTATGCAAAATCACTTGGTATGACAGTGATTGTTACCGATCATCATGAAGTTGCATTTACAGAGAAAGAGGATGGAACAAGAGAATTTATCCTACCAAATGCAGATGCTGTAGTGAATCCAAAACAACAGGATTGTGACTATCCTTTTAAAGGACTCTGTGGTGCTGGTATTGTCTTTAAGTTAATCTGCGTTCTCTATGAGCAGTTCCATATTTCCTTAGAAGAAGCCTATGAGCTCTTAGAGTTTACAGCAATTGCTACGGTTGCCGATGTTATGGATCTAGTTGATGAAAATCGTATCATCGTAAAGTATGGATTATCTCTGTTAAGAAATACAAAAAATCTTGGATTACGAGCTTTAATTGAAGAATGTGCAATCAATATGGAGAAACTATCCTCATATCACATTGGGTTCATCATTGGTCCATGCTTTAATGCAGCTGGACGCTTGGATACGGTTGCAATGGCATTCGATTTACTTCAGGCTTCCAATGAGCTAGATGCTAAGAGGCTTGCAAAACAATTACGTGAGTTAAATGAAAACAGAAAAGAAATGACACACGAAGGTGTATTGCAGGCAATTGAACTTGTAGAAAATACTGATATTAAAGATGATAAGGTACTTTTAATTAATCTAAAAGATATTCATGAAAGTTTAGTTGGAATTATTGCAGGACGTGTTCGTGAAAAATATCATAAACCCGCTTTTGTTTTTGCTGAGGTAGAGAATGGAATCAAAGGTTCTGGTCGTTCCATAGAAGCATATAACATGTTTGAAGAGCTTCTAAAATGTAAAGACCTTCTTAGTAAATTCGGTGGTCATCCGATGGCCGCAGGTCTATCCTTGCCTAAAGAAAATTTGGAACTGCTAAGTAAAAGGTTAAATGAGAATACTAGTTTGGTAGAGGAAGATTTTGTTCCTATTGTTAAGATTGATGTACCTCTTCCGATTGGGTATTTAAACTTCGATTTCTTAGATGAACTAGAACGGTTGGAGCCTTTCGGAAAAGGAAATGTAAAACCAGTGTTTGCAGAACAACATTTTAAGATAAGAAAAGCAACGATTCTCGGGAAAAATCAAAATGTGCTAAAACTTGCAATCAATAATATGGATGGGTTTGAGATAGATGCTCTTTACTTTGGTGATATTCCGACTTTCAATGAATACGTAGAGACCAAGTTTGGATGTGAAGAAGTGAGGAAGATGTATCAAGGACAATGGAATAACATCGATTTAGCATTTACGTATTATCCTTCGGTGAATGAATATATGGGAAGTCAAAGTATTCAAATTATCATTCAGAACTATTGTCATATTGTAGGAAAGTAGATAAGGAGTTAGGTAGAGACATGACAGAACAACTACAAACATTAGATTTAGAATTAAAAGAACTATTTATTAAACAAGAGTATGAGCAAATGATAGAGCTATTAAATAATACAGCTGATAATGATGTAGTCGAGATGACGGTTCAAAATTGGGATATCGTAAAAAAGTATAGTGATCAAGGTCGTACGGATCTATTACGTCAACACCTTACATTTGTAGCCTACGCAAGCTTTATTACAGAGTATTCTGGTAAACGCAGTCTTTTTGAGGATGCAGTGTATCAAGAAAAGTTCTCTTTATTTGAAGAGGTCTTTGAAAAATTACAAGCTGAAAAGAATTAAACGAGACGTCATTTTGCACAAGGAAATGTTAAGAATATGGGATGACCAACATAATTTATTCGCAACACGCTTTCGCTTGAATGAAGTCGTAACGGTACGTAAGGGCCTAAAATACAACCCTAAGTAGCGATGACTTCATAACAGTATGCTCCTAAATTATGTTTGTCATCCCATTTTTGTAATTTTAAAAATGATATATGAAGCTATAGAAAGATAGAAAGATTTCGCTTACGCGACCGCGCTTGGCGCGAGTGTTTTGCAAGCAAAACACTTTGTTCTTGATATTTTGTTAAGTGAATGGTAAACTTGTGAAAGGGTAAAATAAGGATAACAAAAAGAAAAGGAGAATGGCATGCGTAACATTCAATTAGCGATCGAGTATGATGGTTCCCGTTATGATGGTTGGCAGAAGCAGGCAGGGCGTTCTACAGTTACAATTCAAGATAAAATTGAAGATGTGCTGACTAAAATGGAGAATGAACCTGTGGAAGTAATAGGTGCAGCAAGAACCGAAGCAGGTGTTCATGCATATCGTCAAATAGCCAATTTTAAAACGAATTCTGACTTAAAGGTTTATGAGATCAAACAGTATTTGAATCGCTTCTTACCACGAGATATTGCGGTAACTGAGGCATTAGAAGTACCAGAAAGATTTCATGCTAGTTTTAATGCTGTCTCTTTTGAATATGAATATAAAATCTCAATTGGAGAAGTGCCTTCGGTGTTCGAACGTAAATATAATTACTATTGTTTCAAACGTCCGAATATCGATGCAATGAAGGAAGCTGCAAAGTTAATGATTGGAAAACATGATTTTAAAGCATTTTCTGATAATAAGCGAATGAAGAAATCGACAGAACGTACGATCTACGCAATCGATGTTTACGGAGATAACAAAGAGATCGTGATTACTGTTAAGGGTGATGATTTCTGGCCTCATATGGTACGCATTATGGTTGGTACGTTACTAGAGGTTGGCTTAGGAGAGAAAAAGGCATCCGATATTACTGATATTCTCGCAAGTAAGGATCGAGAAAAAGCAGGTTCAACCGCAGAAGCAAAAGGATTATTTTTAGTGGATGTTAATTACCAATAAAGATAGGAGAGATTAAGCTATGGCAGAGTTAGTAATCAAAGTAAAAGGAATCGTAAAAGACGGTGATACTTATCTAGTTGTTAAGAAATGGTATGATGACTGTGTTGTTAATCCATACCGTTGGCAGTTTATAGATGGAGATATTGAGGTTGGAGAGGATCCCGCAAAAGCTGTTGTTCGTGTAATTAAAGAACAAACAGGGATTGATGCTGTCATGGACGCTCCGCTATATACTTGGTCGAATATTGTTGGAGAACGCCATATTGTTGGAATTTGCTATGAATGTTTTGCTTTGAATAAAGAAACAGTATTGTGTGAAGATTTAATTGAATATGAATGGATTCCAAAGGATGACTTCGGAAAATACATTGATAATAAAGCTGTACTTCATGACTTAGCAAATTCTAATTTTGCGTGAAAGGGGGTCAGGAGTGAGAATATTAATTAAACAAGGATATATCTTAGACCCAGCTTCTAATCGAGAGGGAATCTATGATTTATTAATCGAAGATGATAGGATAAAAGAAATCGCAGAGCAGATAACATGTAACGTAGATGAAACAATTGATGCAACAGGTTGCTATGTAATGCCTGGTTTTATCGATTTACATGTGCATTTACGTGAACCAGGTTTTGAATATAAAGAAACAATTGCATCTGGTTCACGAGCAGCTGCAGCGGGCGGCTATACTACAATTTGTCCAATGCCAAATACGAATCCATCGATTGATAGTAGAGAGATGGTAGAATTCTTAAATGAAAAAAGTCGAACGGATTCGTTGATACATATTGTTCCTGTTGGAGCAGTAACGAAAGGACAAGCTGGAAAAGAGCTTGCAGATATTATGGGGATGGCGAATGCAGGTGCATTGGCAATTAGTGAGGATGGTAAGTCCGTAATGGACGTACTTGTCTATGTTCAAGGAATGAAAGAAGCAAAGAAAGCTGGAATTGCTGTATTTGCACATTGTGAAGATAAATCTTTAGTTCGTGGTGGTGTCATGAATGAAAGTGACAAATCAAGAGAGCTAGGGTTGCCTGGTATTACGAATGCAGTGGAAGATGTCATTGCTGCAAGAGACATCTTTTTAGCTCAAGAAACACAAGTTCGGTTACATCTGTGCCACTGCTCTACAAAAGCGAGTGTTTCTTTAATCAAGCTGGCAAAAGAACTTGGAATTCAAGTAACTGGCGAAGTGTGCCCTCATCATTTTACAATGAGTGATGATGAAATAACAGAGGATAGTTCAAGATTTAAGATGAACCCACCTCTACGTAGCAGAGAAGATGTGATCGCCTTGAAAGAAGGTTTACGAGATAATATTATGGATGTTATCTCTACCGATCACGCACCTCATTCAGAGGAGGAAAAGAATGGTTCAATGTTGAAATCTCCTTTTGGTATTGTTGGGTCAGAAACTGCTTTTGCATTAACTATGACAGAACTTGTAAAACCTGGTTATTTAACACCGATGCAGATGGTTGAAAAGATGAGCTATCATCCAGCGAAGATTCTAGGGATTGATAAGGGAAGCTTAGCTGTTGGAAAGGTAGCTGATATTACAATCGCGGACCCAAATATGACTTACTGTATCGATAAGAATAAATTTTTATCCAAAGGAAAAAACACTCCTTTTGATGGCAAAAAGGTTGTAGGTAAAGTTTTATTTACTCTAGTAGATGGAAAAATTGTTTATAAAGCATAAGGGAGGCAAATGAGATGATTAACAAGTTAGTGAAGAAGATTGAAGAAAATAAAGCACCGATTGTAGTAGGTTTAGATCCGATGTTAGGTTATATACCAGATTGGGTAAAAGAAAAGGCATATTCGGAGTTTGGTGAGACACTAGATGGTGCAGCTGAAGCTATTTGGCAATTCAATAAAGCGATTGTTGATGCAACTTATGATATCATCCCAGCTGTAAAACCACAAATTGCGATGTATGAACAATTTGGAATCCCAGGAATAATTGCATTCAAAAAAACTGTAGATTACTGTAAAGAAAAAGACCTTGTAGTGATAGGAGATATTAAGCGTGGAGATATCGGCTCTACATCCAGTGCATACGCAACCGGTCATCTTGGTAAAATAAAGGTTGGTTCAAAGAGCTACTATGGGTTTGATGAAGATTTTGCAACTGTAAATCCATACCTAGGTTCTGATGGTATCTTGCCATTTATCGACGTGTGTAAGGAAGAGAAAAAGGGATTGTTTATCTTAGTCAAAACGTCAAACCCATCCTCTGGAGAATTCCAGGATCAACTAGTAGATGGAACACCTTTATATGAATTAGTTGGACGAAAGGTGGCTGAATGGGGAGAACTTTGCATGGGAGACCAATATAGCTATATTGGTGCAGTAGTGGGAGCTACTTATCCTAAGATGGGTGAAATTCTTCGTAAAATCATGCCAAAAACTTATATACTTGTTCCAGGCTATGGTGCTCAGGGTGGTAAGGCGAGTGATTTAGCACCATACTTTAATAAGGATGGTCTTGGTGCAATCGTCAACTCCTCTCGTGGAATTATTGCAGCTTATAAACAACCTGCATATGAGAAATTTGGACCTGAAAGTTTTGCAGATGCATCCCGTCAAGCTGTTATTGATATGATCGAGGATATTAATGGAGCATTAAAGTAAGAATATATCATAGCTATTTTGACATGATGCATCGAAACGATGAGTGTAGGGAGATAATTATGGTTGAGGAAAACGGAAAATGGATTATGGGAGGACATGAAACACTAGAAGAGACTCCATTGAAAAGTAGAGAACAAATTCGTGCATACATTCATAAAGTTGGGTTTGTTCCACTATTTCAAAATGAGATACCAGGGTTTTCAATCGAAGAACATAGTTATAAATATGGCTGGTGGGGAGCTAATCCGGAACTTGATCCTTGGTCTTTTCGTGAGTATATTGCTGGACAAAGTGATATAGCGTATGGAAAGTTTTTCAACCAGAAAGCAGGGTTTATTACAAAGGAATGGTTACCAATCTTTGCAAGAGTGAGAAGGGATGGGTATGATTTTGATTCCAGATATGAGGATGGGCTAGCAAGTCGAAGGAGTAAGCTGATTATTGACACTCTAGAACAATATGACTATTTGCCTTCTCATGAGCTAAAAAAACTTGCTGGTTTTGGTAAAGGAGGAGAGAAAGGATTCGATTCTACCATCAATCAGCTTCAGATGCAGACTTATATTGTGGCAGCTGGATTTGCTCGAAAGAGGAATAAGCAAGGAGAAGAGTATGGCTGGCCAGGAATGAAAATAGCACTAACAGAAAAAATATTTGGCTATGATTATGTTCGGAGTTGTTATTCTATGGAGCTCGAGGTAGCAAAAGAAAAGATTCGAAATCATATGCTTGAAAACTATGAGATTCCAGCGCAAAAGCTGCTCGATAAGCTATAAGAATAAATCAAACGTCATTTTACAAAAGGGAATGTTATGAGTATGGGATGACAAACATAATTTATACGCAACACGCTTTCACTTGAATGAAGCCGTAACGGTAATAAGGGCCTACAATACAGGCCCTAAGTACCGATGACTTCATAACAGTTGCTCCTAAATTATGTTTGTTATCCCATTTTTAGCAAATCTATTGATGTGCAAAATGGTGAATGAAATTGTAGAAAAGTACTTTTGAATTTTATTTAATTATTTACGGTACTGATTATGATATTCTTGCATTTTAAGTTCATTTTTGATTCTCAGTTTTCTAGCAACCCAGAATAGAAGAACAAGAAGAAGGATAGGAATGATGAGATTCTTATATCTTGTATAATAGGAAAGTGCATGTGTCCAATTTTCACGAAGAAAATATCCAATACCTATCAACAGACAATTCCAGACTGTGATTCCAATGGAGGAAAAAATTAAAAAAATTGGATAAGGTTGCTCTACCGAACCGGCAATAAAAGCAATATAAGTTCGTATGATTGGAATAACACGACCAATGCAGACAACATAGGAACCGAACTTAGTAAATTTCTCGTAAGAGGAAGTAATACTTTTCTCTGTTTTAGGAAAACGTTTCATGATTTTATGTAAGAGCTTATCACCACCGAGACGCCCAATGAAGTAGCAAATACTTGTTCCGATAATTCCGGCGAGAGAACTAAGAGCTAATATGATTATGAAGGGAGTTCCTTTTGCGGCAGCAAAGGCACCTGCAAAGGGAAGTACAAGTTCACTTGAAACTGGGAAACACGCATATTCCAATAGTATAATAATGAACATGGCAGGTATACCATTATCGTAGATAAATCTTAATATCGCATCCATAAAAACCTCAGAATATCTTAATTATGTAAATATATGATATAAACCTAAAAAAAAGAATCCTAGGATGAATTGTTCAAGGGAATAGATGTGATAGAATAAAGGGAGAAATAGTAAAACGGGAGTTTATATGGAAAATTGTAAGTATGATGGAGTGGAAGTATGCTCCTATGATTTAAAAGATGAGTGGGGCATTTATCAACAGAATAAGGTAGTGGCGTTAAAACGTGCAGCGACGAATGGGTATTTACGCTGTACGGATTGCGAAGAACGTGTCTATTTAGCTGCTGGGCTGATTCGAGAGCCGTATTTTGCTCATTATGATGCGAAAAACTGTCCCTATGGAAAAAGTTTAGAATCGGAAGAGTCAAGAATCGGGAAAAGATTGATTTATCACTTACTAAAAAACAGCTTTCCAGATGGAGATATTCATGTACGTCATCGATTGGATGAGGGCTTTTACACTAGCTTTTTTGTCATAACAGAAGAGAATAGCAAGCTAGCGATTGACTATCGCTTAACGCAATTACCGATAAAACAGTTCGATGAACGAAAACAATATTATCTAAGCCATGAGATAATGCCAGTGTTTTTTCTCGGAGTACGTCAGGATAAGAATTGTGAGCAATTAAATTGGTATCAGCAGTGTGTTCAGGACTTATTTGGATATTGTATTTTCTTTGATGCCTTGGCTGGTAAAGTGATTTTTAAAAGAAACTTTGATTATCAGGTTGATCAGTTTCGAAGAAATCAAGTATTTCAAGAAAGTTATCCAATTCAAGAGTTAAAACTAACCTCAACAGGAGTCTTTAACTGTGACTTTTTGGAGAACTGTCGATTCAAGGAAGAATCAATCAAACATAAGCTACAGGAACAAGCAAATCAATACAAAGAGGAGCAATTGCGACAAGAAATATATTACCAACAGCAGATAGCAAAAAATCAGGTAGAAGAGAAAGCAAGACTAACGGAAAATTTGATTAAGATTATTCAACGTGTAGATTTTTATGAGACAGAGTTAAAAAGTGGAATACGACGAGATATTCTACTGAATTGTATTGATCTGATTGTTCAAGGTAATATTGATTTGGTATCTGAAAAATATATCAATTACATAAATCAATACCAATGATGTCGGGGTCAAAAGTACTTTTCAAGGGGCTGTAGCACTAGCTGAATATTGCATAAAAGAATGAAGGGCGATGGTATTTTTCGGAGTGCCTTACAAGTCCCCACACGCACTTTGTGGGGCTTGTGAGCGTAGCGCGCCGAAGAAAATATACCATCGCCCTTCATTCTTTCTTTTATACTCTCGCGAAACTTTATTTTTTCTTATTTGACTTTTTATTCATCATATTTTTCATCATCTCAGCTTGTGTACGTTGAGCTGGGGACATTCTTGACATTAGTATATCTGTAATTAAGTTCGTCTCCTCTTGTGTAAAGGTTAAGTTCATAGCCTTCAATTTGGCATTCGCCGTTGCAACACTTTTCATTGCTTTATCCATTGGCTTTCCTTCAGTTTCTTTGATAAACTCCAACATAATTGCTTTTTTTGCTGGGTCCATTTTCTGTAAGGAAGGATGATTTAACCATTGAGTGTCCATAGCTTTACCTCACTTCTATTTTTATTTATTTAGCATTCCAGATTCCATGATAATTTTCATAGCTTCGAATGTGTTCTTTTGATCAGGTGGGATCAAGGATGATAGCATATCTAACATTTGCATATTATTGTTTGCATTACTATTACTTGAATTAGGATTTCTCTCGCTATTGTCGAAAGTGTCATTATTTGAATTGCTATTATTCGAGTAATTCGAACTACTGTTATCCGTATTGTAATTCGTATTTTCATCGATATAATCGTCGTTATCAAAAGTTCGTGAAGAGTATGAAGTATTGCTGTCTTCGTATTCTTGTGGAGTATTACTATGTCGGTAACTCATATTCTGACTATTCCAATAGGTATCTTCGTTATGATTCTCTGAGTTATCTGTATGATTTGAGTTATTTGAATTCGCTTTTGTATTCATATTTTCCATCTCATCCGATGATTGATTATAACTTGAGCTATCACTTGAATTTGCTGTAGGATTGGAATTCGCTTGTGAATTCATCATTTGGCTCATCATCATAGCCATATTCATTGCTTGGCTCATATCTCCAGACATATTCATTGCTTGGCTCATATCTCCAAACATATTCGAAAATGGATTCATATTGTTTGTAAAATTTCCAGAGGAATCAGTACCATTCATTGAATTCATCATCGACATCATATTAGTCATTGTCTGATACATGTTAAAGATACGTTGTATATTAAATATGTTCATAATCTGATCAATCATTGTTCCTTCTCTAGAAGTACAGAAAGGACGAATACTACGTAAGAGCGCTTCTGAATCAATCGTTGAATGAGCTTGTGCGAGATTCGCCATACTTACTGTACCTTTCCCAGATGTGAAACTACGAAAGAGATTAGGAAATCCTTGTTGGCGAATGTTTTGTATAGTTTCAAAGAAATCCGTTATATGAACAATACTTTCCAACATTTGTTTTGAATCCAAATCGAGATAGGGTGAGGCTGCTTGCAGAATTTGTGCGGAACGACTTAGCAGTGGAGATGATGTTTCATTCTCTTTTGTTTGATTCTTTGATTCATCCATTGCCAATCCTCCCCCTTTACTTTGATCTTCTAGTGTAACAAATAACTTTTTATTAATATATTCAAAAGAGGCAGAATATAGACCAATTGAAGGACATGGAACAAAAGTGTGCTAAAAAACGCTGTTGCGAATTTTGCAACAGCGTTGGGATAAATCTAGGTTATTAAAACAAACCTGAATACATTTAATCAGCTGGATATCTAAGATGATCAGGTGTAATATCAGTTAAAACTTCATTAAGAAAACGGTTAGCTAAATACTTAGCCATTGGTAGATTCATATCTAAATAATTGCCACAGTGGATTGCAGCAGCCCCAGGTACTTCTCCTTCGAAGTCTCGTATAAATTCAAACATACCAATGAGTAGTGGAAGTATATCTTCAGAAGTATAGTCACCGGCTAGTAGGAGATAAAATCCCGTACGACAACCCATAGGTCCGAAATATACAATATGAGAACCGAATTTTTCGTGGTTTCTTAAGTAAGTGGCAGCTAAATGTTCAATTGTATGAATTTCTGCGGTGTTCATAACTGGTTCAAAATTGGGACGAGTCATTCGAATATCAAACGTTGTAATGACTTCTTCTCCAACTGGATCCTTTCTCGATACATAAATACCTGGTAGTAATCTTAAATGGTCAATTGTAAAACTTGCGATTGGTTTCATATGATAAATGGGAGAGAATACTCCCTACCTCCTTATATTTCAATTTATTACCCAAAAGTGGTGCTTCTAAAATTCTTCATTCTATTACATAGAGAATTGTAATAATGATATTTGTATTATATCATATTTATACTTGTTTAAACAAGATTCATCCCTTGAAAGCTTCATCTTACTACAATAATAAAATAAGAGAAACGTAGGATAAGGTAGATTTTTGCGAAATAATAGTTTATAATCAACAATATTAACTTACTAATAATGAAAAGAGATGAGGTAAGCTATGATTAAAAATATTATTTTTGATATTGGCCAGGTATTAGCACATTTTCGCTGGCGTGAGTATATCGAAGAATTGGGTTTTAGTAAAGAAATTAATGAAAGATTAGCAAATGCAACGGTTTTATCTGTTAATTGGAATGAAGTTGATCGTGGTGTAAAAACACCAACGGAGTTTATTGAACTTTGTATTAGTGTGGACCCAGAGATTGAACAACAGATACGTAAATTTTTTGAGGATACAAGTAATATTGTTGTGGAATTTGATTATTCAAAAGATTGGTTGTTAGAATTAAAGAAACAAGGATATCATATCTACATACTTTCAAATTATGGAGAGATTAATTATACTCATGTGAAAGATAAATTTACTTTCTTACAGTATGTCGATGGCGCAGTTATATCCTATCAGGAAAAATGTATTAAGCCAGAAAAGAGAATTTATGAAATTTTATTGAATCGTTATCAATTAAATGCAGACGAATGTGTATTTATCGATGATTTAAAGGCGAATGTATTAGGAGCACAAGAGTTTGGTATTCATACGATTCAGTTTCACAATATGGAACAAGCAAAGAAAGAGTTAGGAGTTTTGATTGATGGAGAGCATAATATTTGATTTAGATGGAACGCTTTGGGATTCTACCGAAGGAGCAGCTATTGTATGGAAAGAGATTGCAAGTAAAAATCCTGCAATCAAAGATGAAGTCACTGGTCCTAAGTTAAAGAAACTATATGGTCTTCCATTGGAGGAAATCGCAACAGGACTATTTAAGAGCGTTTCCAAAGCAGTTGCAATTCAGACGATGGAAGAGTGTGTTGTGGCACAATGTCCATATCTTGCAAGTCATGGAGGCGTTTTACTAGGTAAGATAGAAGAGACGCTAAAGATTCTTTCAAAGAAATATAAATTAATGATTGTGAGCAATTGTAAGAGTGGCTATATTGAAGCATTTTTAGAGGCTCATCAGTTAGGACAGTATTTTATTGATCATGAATGTCCAGGTGGAACAGGATTACTAAAAGCTGACAATATTCGTCTTGTGATGGAACGTAATCAGATTCAAGATGCAATTTATGTAGGCGATACCGAGGGGGATGAGGTTGCTGCACATCAAGCAGGACTACAATTCATTTATGCACGGTATGGATTTGGTGAGGCTAAGAATTATGAGTATGTAATCGATTCGTTTGAAGAATTAATCTCCCTAATGGAAAATATAAATTAGACAAGAAAGCTAAGATACGGAGGACACTATGAAAATTGTAATTATGGAAGCAAATACGCTAGGTAATGATGTTGATTTGAGTGTATTTAACCAATTAGGGCAAGTAGTAGTATATGGGGAATCCAATCAGGCTGAGAATGCAAAGCGTATTGAAGATGCAGATGTCGTGATTGTAAACAAGATACCGATGAACGCTGGTATTTTAGATACAGCAAAGAATCTAAAATTAATTTGCCTAACAGCAACAGGAACGAATAACGTTGATTTTGAGTATACGAATGCGAGAAACATTACAGTGACAAACGTAAAAGGGTATTCCACACAATCTGTTGTTCAACACACATTTGCTTTATTGTTCTATGTTTACGAAAAACTAAGTTACTATGATACTTATGTTAAGTCAGGGGAATATACAAGAAGTGATATCTTTAGTAATTTTGATATGAAGTTTCATGAACTTGCAGGAAAGACTTGGGGAATTGTAGGACTTGGAGAAATCGGACGTGGTGTCGCTGCGATTGCTAAGCTTTTTGGTTGTGAGGTTATCTATTATTCAACTTCTGGTAAAAATAATAATTCGGATTATAAACAAGTAGATTTTGATACTCTGTTAGCTACTTCAGATATTGTTTCCATTCATGCTCCATTAAATCAAGCAACAAAAGATTTATTTAACGAAACAACGATTCATAAAATGAAAAAAGAAGCAATCTTACTTAACCTAGGACGTGGACCAATCGTTAATCAGGACGCGTTGGCAGACGCACTATTATCAAATAAGATTGCAGGTGCAGGACTTGATGTTCTTACGGTAGAACCAATGGCAGCAGATAATCCATTGCTCAAGGTTCAAGATCGTACTAAACTAATCATTACTCCTCATATTGCATGGGCAACTGTGGAAGCCCGTCAAAGATGCGCAGATGAAGTTTATCTGAATCTAAAAGCGTTCTTGAATCATGAAGAACGTAATGTAGTGCGTGCATAGCACATTTATTTACACTCATTCTTATAATATTTCATTCTAGCACTAACTCTGCAAGCAAAATCATTGGAAGCCTGAGCAAAGTAACTAAGAACACGGTTGATAATATCATCTGGACATTTATGAAGTTCTACGGCGATATTATCGACTAGATGTTCTTTTTCTGTCTCATTATAGGAATTATATTTTTCTCCGGCCTGGCTAAAATCGTTTGTTGGACATATTGTAATACGCCCGATTTTACCTTCGATACAAACTGGTTCTGTCTCCGGTAGCTTTGCTGGACGAGGTAGATTGTTATTTAAGCTATTTGGTGAATAATTTATTGGGTCTGGATTGATATCATATGTCATGAAGCCATCACGTTGGTTATTAAATACTGGAGATATAGAACGATTGATTGGTAGCTGCATAAAGTTTGGACCAACACGATAGCGTTGTGTATCAAGGTATGAGAATGTACGTCCTTGCAACATCTTATCATTCGAGAATTCAATACCAGGAACGACATTACCAGGACAAAAAGCTGCTTGCTCTGTTTCTGCAAAGAAATTATCAACGTTGCGATTTAATGTCATCATACCAACACCGATGAGTGGAAAGCGATCTTCTGGCCACGTTTTCGTATCATCTAAAGGGTCAAACTCTAACTCGCAAACAACATCTGGATCAATAATTTGAACAGCGAGTTCCCATTTTGGATAGTTCCCACAGGCAATTGATTCTGTCAACGTCCGTATAGCGATATCAGGATCAGAACCAGCCAGTTTTTCAGCTTCATGGCGGTCAATTGTTTGAAGACCTTGCTGGGTGAGCCAATGGTACTTAATAAAGAAACGTTTTCCTTTTTTATTGACCCAAATATAGGTGTTAACACCAAATCCATTCACATGTCGGTAATCCTTGATTGTTCCTTGATCAGAGTATAACCAGGTAATCATATGAGTAGCTTCTGGCGATAAAGAAACAAAATCCCAAAATCTACAAGGGTTTCTTAAATTATTCGTTGGATCTGGTTTGAGAGAATGAATGACATCAGGAAACTTTAATCCATCTCGAACAAAAAAGATTGGAAGATCGTTACCTACAAGGTCATAAATTCCTTGATTTGTATAAAATTTTACTGCAAAGCCTCTAGGATCTCGTACGGTATCAGCAGAGCCCCTACTACCAATAACCGTAGAGAAACGAACGAATACCTTCGTCTTAGTTGATGGATTTTGTAAGAAATCGGCAAATGTGTATTCACCCATGCATTGATATGGTTGGAAGTAACCATGTACTCCTACACCCTTAGCATGAACAACACGTTCTGGGATACGTTCACGGTCAAAATGTGCAATTTTATCAATTAAGTGAACATCCTCTAATAAGACTGGTCCATCTGGACCTACGGTTTTTGAATTTGTATCATTTGGAATTGGACGACCAAGACTATCAGTCAAGTAATCGATGCAGTTGTACGTATTCTTTTCCATATTAACCTCCATAAATTTAGGCATAGCTTTATAACTATTTTATTCATGGAAAGTATATATAGTTCATCCTTTTATATAAATTATTGGAAGAAAGGTGATAGATATAACAAAAAGGACCATGTACGTCCGATTATATCAATCAGCTGTACATAGCCCATCATTTTTGCAAGCAGAACACTTTTGCTTAATATTTAACTTCTAACCATTTATTCATATAGAGTGTATCTATTTCATCACCAAGATAGCGGAACGATTTGCAACGGTCTAACACCTCTTGTCCTGGGAATGCAATTACACTGTTACGAACTTCTTCATCTTCAATTAATTCACGAGCAGCCAAGTTAGGAGTAGAGTAAGTGATATACTCAAAGTTCTTTAATGCAATGTCCTCACGACACATAAAGTTAATCCAAGCTTCTGCATTTTCTTTGTTTTGACAGTTCTTTGGAATTACCCAACCATCAATCCATACGTTAGAGCCTTCTTTTGGAACAACATATTCTAAATCTTCATTCTCACGCTGAGTAAAAATTGCTTCACCAGAGTAAATAACACCCATGGCAGCTTCTTCATTGATCATTTTATCACGAACTTGGTCAACTACATAAGCTTGAACGAGAGGATATTGTTCCTTTAATTTCTGTGTTGCCTCATCAATTTGGGCTTCATCGGTTGTATTTTGGTCATAACCTAAGGTAATCAAGGAAATCATATAAGCATCGCGAATACTATCCATCATTAAGATGTTATCTTTATATTTCTCATCAAATAACGCATTCCAACTATCGATTGGTTCATCTACCATTGTTTTATTATAAAGAATACCAACAGTACCCCAGCAATATGGAACACTATATTTATTACCAGGATCAAATTCATTGGCTTTTTCTAAGTAAGCAGAATCAATATTTTTCATATTAGGAACGTTGTCGTAATTAATCTCAGTAAGTAAATCATGCTGAATCATTTTTGCAATCATGTAATCTGATGGACAAATAACATCATATTGAACGGCACCTGTTTCAACAATTGGGTACATATCCTCATTTGTTTCAAACTCATTATAGACAACTTCAATGCCAGTTTCTTCTTCAAACATATCGATGACTTCAGGGTCGATGTATTCCCCCCAGTTGTATACATAGACGGAACCGCTACCTTTTTGAGTGGATTCATTATTTCCTACATTTGTTCCAGGATTGTTACCATTTTCCTCTTTCGTACCACATGCTGTAAATAAAAGAGAACCAACTAGTACAAGACAAATCATTAATTTTGATTTTTTCATGATATTTACCTCTTTTCTTTATTCTTACGCTCTTTGTTTTTGAATCTTATCATTTCTGCGATTGATGATAACTAATAATATCAGGACAGACAAAAACAACAGGGTAGATAATGCATACCATTCTGGACTGATGGACTTTCTAACCTGTGCATATATTTTCGTGGACAATGTATTTACCACAGAGCCTCTTGTAAAATGAGTGATAATAAAATCATCCAAGGACATAGTAAATGCCAATAAGAATCCAGAAAGAATACCAGGACGAATATCAGGCATTACTACTTTAAAAAATGCTTTGATTGGAGAAGCTCCAAGATCAAGAGCAGCTTCGTACGTATTGCGATTTGTTTGTCGCAAACGTGGCATAACACTTAATATGACATACGGGATATTAAAGGTGATATGCGAAATTAAAACGGTTTGAAAACCTAGAGAAAATCTTAAGGCTACAAATAGAATCATAAGAGAAAGTCCGGTTACAATATCTGCATTCAGCATTGGTATATTCGTAATACCAAGCATAATTGTACGTGGAACTTTTTTCATGCTATTGATTCCAATCGAAGCAGCAGTACCAATAATAGTTGCGATAAGTGCAGATAGAAATGCAATAATTAATGTAGTAGATAACGCTTGCATAATTTCTTCATTCTGGAATAATTTTTTATACCAGTCGAAGGTGAAGCCACCCCATTTACTTCTTGATTTGGAAGCATTGAAGGAGAGCACAATCAACACTAAAATTGGTGCATATAAAAACAGTGCAACAAGACCAATGTAAATATATTGGCTAACTTTCTTTACCATACGTTTGTACTATCTCCTTCCTTATCATATTTTGCAATAAAAGTCATACTGATTAGGATAAATATCATTAAGACAAGAGAAAGCCCAGAACCAGCGTTCCAGTTGTTTTCCTTTTGAAATTTTTGCTCAATTAGATTACCAATTAAATTGATTTTGCTGCCGCCAAGTACATTTGAGATAACAAAGGTAGTTAAGGATGGTACAAATACCATAGTGATACCAGAAATTACACCTGGTAAACTAAGTGGGAAAATGATTTTACTAAAAGTGATAAAGCCATTCGCACCTAAGTCACGTGCAGCATTGATTACATTATCGTCGATTTTAGCAAGTGAATTGTAAATTGGTAAAATCATAAATGGAAGGAAGTTGTAAACCATACCAATGACAATTGCAGTTGGTGTATTAATGACATTAAGAGTTGGCAAATTGAGAGCTTTTAAAATTGTATTGATAATACCATTTCGTTCTAGAATATTGAGCCATGCAATCGTACGAAGAAGGAAATTCATCCACATTGGAAGAATCATAATCAGTACGATAAAGCTATTCGACTTTAACTTCATATTCTTTAAAATTAAAGCAAGCGGATAAGCAATCAAAAGGCATACAATAGTACTAACAAAAGAAAGCTCAAGACTGAGCCAAAGTGCTTTTTGATAAATTGGTTCTGAGATTAGTTTGATATTATCAAAAGTAAAGCCGTTTCCTGAATTGGAGGAAAAACCATAATACACAATCATAAGTAAAGGAATTATGATAAAAGCCCCCATCCATAAGGAGTAAGGAAAGGAAAGTAGTGATTTACCGGAGATACGTTTGCGAGGAGGTTTAATCACGGTAACCACTGCTTCCTCAAGAGGAGGTTTCGTAACCACTGAATCCTCACGAGGAGAGCTCATCTTGGTAACCACTTCTTCCTTACGAGGAGGTTGTTTGGTTAGATTATTACTCATTGCTTACGACTGCCTCCTCATCCTCAGATTCTGGTTTATTCATAATCTGAATATCAAATGGATCAACCTTAATACCAACCTCTGCACCTACTGGAGAGAGATCAGTTGAGTGAACAAGCCATTCATAACCATTTGCCATAACATCCATCTCATAGTGAACACCTTTAAAAATCAAAGAGGTAACGCGACCTTTTATAATTCCATCTTCTGGAGCTACTAAATCAATGTCTTCTGGACGAATCACAACATCTACTGGTTTATTATTACCAAAACCTTCATCCACACATGGGAATTTAGCTCCAAGTATATTAACTAAACGGTCTTGAATCATTGTCGCAGGTATAATATTACTTTCTCCAATAAAATCAGCAACAAAGGCATTCTTTGGCTCATTATAGATATCCTCTGGTGTTCCAATTTGCTGAATATAGCCTTGATTCATAACCATGATTGTATCTGACATTGTTAATGCTTCTTCTTGATCATGTGTGACGTAAACAAAGGTAATACCGAGTTCATTCTTTAAGCGAATTAATTCATATTGCATGTCCTGACGAAGCTTTAAATCCAAAGCTCCAAGTGGCTCATCTAATAATAGAACTTTTGGTTCATTCACAATCGCACGTGCAATTGCGATACGTTGTTGCTGACCACCACTTAAGGACTCTGGCATACGGTTACCATAACCGTCTAAGTTTACGAGCTTTAAAGCATATTCAATTTTATCCTTGATATATTGTTTACTCTTTTTCTTAATCTTTAAGCCAAACGCAATATTCTCAGCAATTGTCATATGAGTAAATAGTGCATATTTTTGAAATACTGTATTTAACTGACGTTCATTCGGAGGTAAATTTGTAATATCTTTACCATCAAAAATAACTCGTCCAACATCTGGCTTTTCAAAACCACCTATAATACGAAGAGTAGTTGTTTTTCCGCAACCTGAAGGACCTAAAAGAGTTAAGAATTCATTCTCACGAATGTAGAGATTTAGGTCATCAATGATTGTATTATTTCCATATTTTTTCGTGACATTTATTAAGTCAATTAATTTATTACCGTTCATCATTATCCTCCTAAAAGCTTGGCGGTGTAGATACCCAAAGAAGAGTCGCGCCAGTCTTCCCGGTTGCTGTTATATAGTGTCCCTTATTTGGTGTAAAATAAAAGGATTCCCCCTTTTTTGCTTTATGAGTTTTATTTCCAATATGTATGGAAATAGACCCACTAAGTACATAGCCAAATTCTTCACCTTCGTGTGGATTATCTGGATAAGTTGATCCACCTGGTTCTAACGTAAGAAGAATTGGCTCCATCATATTTTTTTGTGCATTCGGAATGATCCACTCAATTTTATTATTAAGTTCATTATCTACTTTTTCAAAATAATCATTCTTCTTAAAAACTACTTGTTCTGACGTTGTATTCGTAAAAAATTCTTCAAGATTCGTGCCCAGACATTGCAAGATATCAACAAGTGTTGCAATGGAAGGTGATGTAATATCACGTTCGAGTTGCGAGATAAACCCTTTTGAGAGCTCAGCACGATCCGCTAATTCTTCTTGGGTGAGACTCTTTTGAACACGAAGTTCTTTGATTTTCGCCCCTATCTTCATGGGTTCACCAATCCTTTCTATAAGTAATCGCTCGATCTTGTTAATTCCAAGAAATGGAATTTTGAGCTTACATTAAACTTAAAGTTTAGCATTTCTAAACTAGACGACGATTATAATTATACACAATACAGTCCTAATGTCAACATAATTCTCGCTAATACTAAACTTCTGATTCATTTTTACTAAACTTATAGAATTAATCTGGCTGCATCGTTTAGCGAAGAAGATTTAGGATCGGAAACCGAGATTTTTGCCTTACTCATGATCAAAAAATGCATCTAGGTAAGAACCAAATACCTTTTTTATGCGCTCTATATTAATTCCATCTTTTGCTCTCCACCAATTAACTGGATATGCATGATCGTTTGTAAGTTCTGGAGGATTTCTATTAATACAATCATAAATACCTTCAGCATAACAATGATGTTCTTCACTCTCCAAAATTCCACATATACCTAATATGTCCATAATTACGTCAACTTCATTTTTATTAGATTTTAATAATTTTTTTGAAGCTATTAATTTCTGTAAAGCGCCTACTTTATTATCTGGCTTTAGTTCATATACACATTTTAAAATATCAATCATAATATCCTCGTCTTGTTTAGTATGAATAACTTTGGGTAATTTAAGAAATTCGCTTAAATCAAAAAGTGCATACTGAGCCTTTGTGTGACTAACTCCGCCATATTTGAATCTTTCATAATTAAGACAGTTATAATGATTTTGGTATTCCTTCGAGCAACTTAAATCATTAAATGTATCCCAAGCACAGATTTTGCATCTCTTTTCATTTGTACTGACATGTGTATGGATAGCTACTGCATACCAATAGCTTCCTAATGCAGATCTGTATTCTAGTTCTCTTGTTGATAGACTATATAAAAATGCGCTTGCTACTTCTTCAGGCGTTATTTGTTTTACTAAATCCTGAAGTTGTATTACACAATCATCATGCCCGATGGTTTTTCTATATGGAAACATTATACCTTTTTGTATAGCATATGAATATTCTTCATCACTTAAAGGAATAGTAATGTATTTTCCATTCGAGTTTTTCAAGTCAAATGCTTTATAAAGTATCTTTTTAGCTTGCTCCATAATTTTAACCTCCCTTAATTAAAAACCTCCAATACATTTTCCATCAACGGATTATCAATAAAAAAGAGAAAAGGCATACCTATCCCACAAATACGGTACTCACTTTTCTCGAATGTTTAACTTTCCTATTTAGATAATTTAAGCTGTCTAAAGTGTTGCTATTTATATTTCCAATTCCATTGTTACCCATTAAATTAGAAAAGTCAACCCATTTTATCTTAATGGCAAAATTGTTTTCCTTAACTTAATGGAAAACAAATCCTCAAAACAAAGAAAAAGAGCAGATTTTTTGTAATCTACTCCTTAACTTAATTATTCACTTAATTCTTCCCAAAGCACTAGTAATTCTTCCATACGTTCGTTGTTTGCATTTTGCTCTGTTGTTAGCTCTACTAATTTCTTTGAATTCGTAAAGATGGATTCATCTGCAAGCAATGCATTGAGTTCTACATCACGAAGTTCTAGCTTATGAATTTCTTCTTCTACACGCTTTAGTTCATTTTGCTTTTTTCGTAGTTTTGCCTGTTCCTCCTTTTGTTGCTTCCAATCCAGCTTTGTTTCAGAGATTGCTTCCTCCATGAGAGTAGTTTGATTGGAGTTTGAAGAATTGACACGTAAACCTTGAAGGATATTAGCCTTGGAATCAGAAAGCTTTGAATCACCAACCAGTGCTCCACCTCCAAAATTACGTAGTTCAAATTCAGGTTTCTTCTCTATATAGTAATCATAATTACCGATATAATTTAATAGGGTATTATGCGTTAGGTCGAGAATACGAGTAGCAGTACGATTGATGAAATAACGGTCATGCGATACATAGAGTACAGTTCCAGTATAATTTGCAATCGCATTCTCAAGTATTTCTTTGGATACAATATCTAAGTGGTTTGTTGGCTCATCTAGGATCAAGAAGTTAGCATCCGAAAGCATTAATTTACATAATGATACTCTTCCTCGTTCACCACCACTGATATCGCGAATTAATTTAAACACATCGTCATTCGTAAATAAAAATGCTGCCAGTGCATTACGTACTTTTGTATTATCCATGTTTGGATATGTGTCTTGGATTTCGTCGAAAATAGTTTTATTCATATCCAGTACATGATGTTCCTGATCGTAATAGCCGATATGCACTTTGGCACCGAGACGAATTTCTCCTGCGTCAGCATCAATAATTTGATTGATAATCTTTAAAATCGTCGTTTTTCCAGTTCCATTATTACCTATAATAGCAACCTTTTCACCACGCTTGATTTCAAAATTAAGATTAGTAAATAATTGATTACTGCCAAATGCCTTAGATAGTTCAGAAACTGTCAATACATCATTACCACTTGTTATATTTGGTTCTAATCGTATGGACATCTCAGCGTTCACGGTTGTCGGTTTCTCCACACGTTCCATCTTGTCTAACAGCTTTTCACGGCTTTCTGCTCGCTTAATCGATTTCTCGCGGTTGAAGGAGCGTAACTTGGTGATCACTTCTTCTTGATGCTTAATTTCACGTTGTTGATTGAGATAATGCTTGATTAAAGTTTCACGTAATTGTTCTTTTTTAACTGCATAATCGGAATAATTTCCTTCAAAGACGGTTGCTTTTGTATTATCAAGTTCTATAACTTTGGTAACTACTTTATTAATAAAATAACGATCATGTGCAATAACAACAACTGCACCATTATAATTGGAAAGAAAGGTTTCCAACCAAGCGATTGATTCCATATCTAAATGGTTTGTAGGCTCATCTAAGAAAATGATATCAGGATTACTTAATAGTAACTTACCTAGAGCTACGCGTGTTTTTTGACCACCAGAAAGAGTTGACACTTGACGGCCAAAGTCATCCTCAGTAAATCCGAGACCTTTTAATACACCGATAACTTCGCTTTTGTATGCATAACCGTTCTTTAGCTCAAACTCATGCATGAGTCTTGTATAGGTGTTGAGCATTCGGTCTAACTCCACACCTTGGACGGATTTCATATCAATCTCTAATTGACGGATCGTATCTTCAAGCTGAATGACATCGGCTTTAATTGAGAGTACTTCATCATAAATACTGTTTTCAGTAGAAAGGTCTTGATGCTGCGCTAAGTAGCCAATCGTGGCACCTTTTGAGAAAATCACTTCTCCTTCATCATGTGATATCTCACCCATAATAATTTTAAAAAGAGTAGATTTTCCAGCACCATTAATCCCAACAATTGCAACTTTTTCACGGTCATTCACATGAAACGATACTTGGTTTAATATTGGTACAGTACCAAAACTTTTACTTATATTTTGACATGCTAAAATCATGTTACTTCCCTCACATATGATGTAGTTAATCAGATTCTTTAGTATTTTAGCATACGCATAAAGCTTCGTCAAATCATTGACATACTATTAACAAATCATTATAATATCTATATATGACATAATGAGTACGGTTACCAGGTTAGGAGGTTTAATAAATGTACGACAAGACGATTTCTTCGGCAGTCATCAAACGATTGCCGCGTTACTACCGATATCTGGGTGAGCTTCTAGAAAATGATGTTGTACGGATTTCTTCGAAAGAATTAAGTATGAAGATGAATGTGACAGCGTCCCAGATACGACAAGATCTTAACAATTTTGGTGGGTTCGGACAGCAAGGATACGGTTATAATGTAGAGTATTTATACACTGAGATTGGTAAGATACTTGGACTAGATAGGAAGTATAATGTTATTATAATTGGAGCTGGTAATTTAGGACAGGCTCTTGCTAATTACACAGACTTTGAGCGAAGAGGTTTTTCTATCTGTGGTATATTCGACGTAAATCCACGTTTAGTTGGTATGTCAATCCGTGGAATAGAAATTTATCTGATTGATGACCTAGAAGAGTTTATAAAAAAGACTCCAGTTCATATTGCAGCTTTGACGATACCAAAGGCGAAAGCTCCACAGGTGGCACAAGAACTCGTACGATTAGGTGTGCGTGCACTTTGGAATTTTGCACCTACCGACTTGAATGTACCAAGAGACGTTATGGTGGAAAATGTTCATCTTGCAGAAAGTTTGATGCGTTTATCCTATAATCTGAAAGCAGCAGAAGAGCCAAACGAGAATTCATAACGTGAATAGTAGAATTGAGGGTGGTGCAAAGTTTTTGTATCACCCTTATTTGCAGAAAGGATTTGTAGATACGATGGAAGAAGATAAAAAATATTCAAAGAAACATCAAAATAAGAATTCCATACTACAAAAGGGCAAAAAAGATAAACATATTGATTTTCGAAGTGCATATCGTGGAAAAAGGATACCACTTGTTACTTTAGATGAGCGATGGCTAAAATTATTCCCACCAGAAGAAATGACAGAGCAAATGAAAGAGCTTCAGCATAAGATGAATGAGCTTCTAAAACATCAAGCAAGAGCAGTAGAGAACATTAAAGGATATAAGCGATATAAATCTCAATTAATGCATGAAATCGTGGCTAACATGGATGTAGATCAAAGTCCGATTGGTAAATTGAAGTTAAGAAAAATAGAACAAAATCAGAGAATGATTCTTGACTTGAATGGACAGTTACAGCAATCAGAAGAAGAATTATCAAACCTTCCATATGAAATTAAGGATACGAATGAGGAGTTATTAACTGAAACAACGAGGGTATGTTTTAAACGATTGCAAACTACAGGAAGAGAAATAAATCAAATTAAATCGGAGATACTGGATTTAGAACATCAATTAATGGATTTGAAAAAGCAACAGAAAAAACTTGAGAAAATTAACCGTGATATATATTTATATATGAACGATATGCTTGGAACTGATATGATGAGAAAAATAGATGATGCGATGGAGCATTAAATAATACATATGGATGCCAAACCTATTTATTTTGTTTAAATTATTGGGAGGGTTACGATGAAGTATGCATTAAGTGCATCTCAGATGCAATCACTGGATGCAACAACGATTCACCAAATTGGAGTAGAAGCGCTTGTATTAATGGAAAGAGCTGCACTCAGTGTGGTGGAAGAGATTCAAAAGAAGGTAAAGAGTGATGATCGAATCCTAGTAATCTGCGGGAATGGAAATAATGGTGGTGATGGATTTGCTGTTGCACGTATACTTCATATGCATGGATATTCTGTGCAAGCTATGTTTATAGGTTCCGAAGATAAGATGACAAAAGAAGCGAAGAAGCAAATGCAAATAGCTGTGAATTTGGGGTTATCCATTCGGCGCGAAACGAATCTTTCTGAATATAATATAATAGTCGATAGTATCTTTGGAATAGGGCTTGATCGGCCAATCCACGGAGAGTATGCAGATATCATCCAAAAGATCAATGAGCAGAAAGGGAAAGCATTTATTGTAGCGGTAGATATACCATCAGGTATTAGTGCTGATTCTGGGCAAGTACTTGGCTATGCTGTTCGTGCAGATCTTACGGTAACTTTTCAAGAGATGAAACGAGGGCTACTACTTTATCCTGGAGCTGATTATGCAGGAAAAGTGTTAGTTAAGGATGTTGGTATTGTTCCATTTTGCCCTTCGGATGAAAAAGAAGTAGTTTATCAATATTATGAGCCAGAAGATATTTGTCGTCTCTTGCCAAAACGATATGCTTATTCCAATAAAGGTACGTATGGAAAAGTGTTAGTAATTGCTGGTTCTGAATCAATTACGGGAGCTGCTTATCTAAGTGCTTATGCAGCTTATCGGATGGGTGCTGGCTTAGTGAAGATTCTTACTGCAAAGGCAGCAATACCTATTCTTAAAACACAACTGCCAGAGGCTTTGTTTGGAAGTTATGATGGTGAAGAGGCTACGGAAGAAATTGAAAAATCAGTTTTCTGGGCAAACTCAATTGTTATTGGGCCTGGTCTTTCAACATCAAAGAAGGCAAGAAGTGTAGTTCATCAGGTGTTTAGTTTATTAAAGGATTCTGAAACACCGATTGTTGTAGATGCAGATGCAATTAACATTCTATCTGAGAACTTAAATCATAGCTGCGAAAGTAAGGAAGAGCGAATCAGTAGATTGCAGGAAATAGTTCCGAAAAATACGATATTGACACCACATCCTTTGGAACTTTCACGCCTGATTTTAGAATGTGTTAATAAAATTCCTAGTAATTTAATTGACATAGCAGAGCGATGTACTTATAATAATGAAATGATTTATGTGTTAAAAGATACAAGGACAATTGTTGCATCAAATAAGCTTAGATATATTAATATATCTGGTAACAATGGAATGGCAACCGGTGGTAGTGGAGATGTATTAACTGGTATTATTGCTACTTTGTTAGCAGGAGGATTAATAAGAGAGGAAGCTGCAACGTTAGGAGTGTATTTACACGGACTTGCAGGTGATAGCGCCAAGTTAAAACTTGGTTCTTATTCCATGTTAGCTCGCGACATTATGGAAGCGTTGCCAGAGGTTTTGATGAATTATGAAAGAAGAAGTTTATAATGGAAAGTACTTACGCGTTTGCGCAAATATTGATTTAGATGCAATCTGTGATAATATAAAGGAAACAAGAAAACTTATTAAAACAGGTACTAAAATAATGGCAGTCATCAAGGCAGATGGTTATGGCCATGGTGCTGTACCAATCGCACGTGTTCTAGAACCACTCGTTGATTGGTATGCTGTTGCAATTGTAGAAGAAGGAATCGAGCTGCGAACAGCTGGATTTGATAAGCCTATTTTATTACTTGGATATTCTGCTATCGCTCAGTTGGCAGATGTAGTACATTATGACCTGACACAGACAATATTTTCATTTGAGATGGCAGAAGCTTTGAATGAAGAAGCAAAACGTCAGGGTAAAATAGTTAATATTCATATAAAGCTTGATACTGGTATGGGCAGAATTGGCTACCAACCAACGTTAGAGAGTATAAATGATATTGTACGTATGAAATCACTTCATAATGTTCGTATCGATGGACTATATACTCACTTTGCATGTGCTGATATGATCGACAAAACATCAGCAAAAAACCAGCTTCAAATATTTCTTGATTTTGTCCAAAAACTAGAGCAGGAAGGTATTCATATTCCAATAAAGCATGCATCCAATAGTGCTGGAATTATCGATTTACCAGAAGCTAATCTTGATATGGTGCGCGTTGGTATTAGTATGTATGGATTATATCCTTCGAATGAGGTTCATAAGGAACAATTGTTATTGAAACCAGCAATGGAACTAAAGACACATATTTCTTTTATTAAGGAATTAGAAGCCGGTTATGGAATTGGTTATGGTAGTACGTATGTTACGAAAAAGCATACGAAAATTGCAACGATACCAGTTGGATATGGTGATGGATTCCCAAGACAGTTGTCCAATAGGGGCAGAGTCTTAGTTCGTGGACAGTTTGCGCCTATTATAGGTCGTGTGTGCATGGATCAGTTTATGATAGATATTACGGATATACCAGATGTGAACGAAGAAGATGTGGTTACATTAATCGGTCATGATGGTAATCATACGATTACTGTTGAAGAATTAGCTGATTTGGTTGGTTCATTTAATTATGAGTATGTCTGCAATGTAGGAAAAAGAGTTCCAAGAGTTTATTATCAAAATGGAAAGGCCGTATCAATCCGATATGTACAATAGTTATACATGATGTGTTTTATTGACAAGTAAATTGTAACGATATTTTGTTAGGAAATGTGAGAGACATAACTACAATCTACATAGAATGTTACGTTTTATGGAATACGATGGTCAAAAGTGGTAATAATAAAGCTAAAGCCATAAGATGGAGTGTGAGTTATGTGATTATAAGAAGAGGCGATATTTTTTATGCAGATTTAAGACCGGTCATTGGTTCGGAACAAGGTGGTGTCCGACCAGTGTTAATTATACAGAATGATACCGGGAATAAGCACAGTCCTACTGTGATATGTGCAGCTATAACATCAAAGATGAATAAGGCGAAATTGCCTACGCACGTGGAAATCGATGCTGACAAATACGGTATTGTTAAGGATTCAGTAATTTTATTAGAACAGGTTCGAACCATTGACAAATCCAGATTAAAAGAAAAAGTGTGTCACTTAGACCAAGATATCCTAAAGCGCATAGACAAAGCTTTACTTATTAGTTTCGCCCTGGATACATAGGTCGTAACACCAGACAATATCGGCAAGTCTAGCCGGTAGTAAAACGAAAAAAGGAGAAAAGATTTTTATGGATGGACATCCCATACGTGGTCTTGTCTTAATAATCAGTTTAGTTATTTTGAATGCGATAGTATCGGCTGCTGAGGCAGCCATACTCAATGTGAATGAGTCCAGTGCACGAAGGAGAGCAGCTGAAGGAGATCAAAAAGCATTAAATCTTGTTAAACTTTTAGATACGCCACATCGATACATAAACGTGATCGAGATTCTGCTTACGTTAGCTAGTTTGTTAATTGGTATGACGTATTCCTTCCAGCTCTATCGTATCATTGAACGATTCGTGGAGAATAGTTCGCTAGAAGAAACAATGGCAATTACTACAGGTATTGCGATGGTTGTTGTGACAATCGTAATCACGTTTTTAATTGTAATGTTTGGTTTATTGCTTCCAAGAAAGCTTGCCATCAAGTACACAGAAACATTTGCTTATTCTTTAGCCGGAGTTATATTGTTAAGTTCTCATCTGTTTTCCCCATTTATCTGGTTACTAGAAAAGAGTACGAATGGGATTTTGCGCCTTTTTGGAGTAAAGCCTTCGGACTTAGAAGAGAATGTTACAGAAGAAGAGATTATCTCTATTGTAAATGAAGGTCAAGAACAAGGAATTCTCGAGGCTGAGGAGGCTGAGATGATTTCTAATATTATTGAATTTAATGAGAAAACAGCGAAAGATATTATGACTCACCGTAAGAAGGTGATTGCAATTAGCTCAGAACTTACGATTGAGGAAGCATTACATTTTATGTTAGATGAGAATTACTCAAGATTTCCTTTGTATGAGGGAGACATTGATAATATTGTCGGTCTACTTCACCTTAAGGATGTTATGCTTTATTATGTCAATCCACGTTTAAAAAAAGAGCCTTTGGAAAAAGTTGCTCGTGAACCATATTTTATACCAGATACACAAAGCATAGATGTATTATTCCATGATATGCAATCCAAGAAAATACATATGGCAATTGCAATCGATGAATACGGACAGACGGCCGGTATCGTTGCAATGGAAGATATTCTCGAAGAAATCGTAGGGGATATTCAAGATGAATATGATGAAGAAGAAGAGAGTTTTACACGAATCGATGATAATTCATATCTCATTCGAGGAGAAGCTACCTTAGAGGAGCTTGAGGATGAGCTTGAACTGACATTTTATGAAGAAGATATGAATAACTATGATACCATTAATGGTTTATTAGTTTCTCTCCTTGATCATATTCCAGAAGAAGATGAAAAGGCGGTCATTCGTTATTATGGCCATGAGTATAGCTTAGAAGAAGTGCATAATCGTATGATTGATTTAGTACGGGTTCGAAAATTGACGCAAGAAGAGTTACTAGAAGATGAAGATAATCGAGAAGGTTTAGAAAATGCAATGAGAGATGCAATTGATACTACGGATGAAAAAATACAAAGAGAAATTGAATCAAAGATTTAAGACAAGAAATGAATTGGATTACACGATCAAGATGTAATTGTGAAGGCATTGTCGAATCTTTTATACAGAAAAAACGAGCTGGGGAGGCTCGTTTTTTTATTACGTATATAGGGTGGGAGTTGAAAGTGGAGTAGCACTTTCTAATTCATAGTATAGTTTGTAGATGTGTTACTTTTGTGATGAAACAATGAAAATACTATGAAAATAAAAAAGAAAATATTAAGTAAAAAATTTGAAAAAAGAATATGTAAATTTCTATCGGTCAAAAAAATCTCTCAGCTTCAGTGCATCCTTAAAGTAAAACCTAGACTCCATGATCTTACTGCAGAATCCTATACAAGTTCCATTGATCACAGCACAAATAATTGTGCCAAACTTTATACCTTCAAAATGTCCAAAACCAAAGAATACAAAGGATAATAGAACAGCAACGAAACAGCTACAGCAATCATAGACCGTCTTTGTTTTATGAATGTCCTTGCCGTATTTTGCGGAAACTTCTTTTACTAATAATTCATAAGCCTCCGGCGATATGTACGTATGAAATAATAGCGAGACACCAATCGAGCATAGAACCATTCCAAGAACATAAAATACAATTCGTCCGACAAAGGAACCATCCGGAATTAATCCGATCATTCGAATTGCTAAATCAAGGGTAAATCCATAAAAAATTGCAGTTAAAAAGGAGAGAAAATACTTTAATTTTACTTTGTGGATAATAATAGCTATACCAATCAGCAATACTGCTTGTAAACAATATTCAGCCATTCCAAAAGAGAACGCTGGAAAGACTTGTGACACTTTCAGATGTACCAAGTAGGCAGGAGCAACAACCATTGACATACCAAAATCTGCCCGTTCCATCATGGCTGTACCGAGTGCCAAAATAATAATTCCTAGGATATAAGCCAGTTCGGAATAAAATACCTTCTTACCGTTCATATGTACCTCCTAAATTTTAATACCGTTTGATACAGAAACGGAAAAAGATGTAATCAACAAATAATGATTCGACAAAATTGTGATTCGATATTTCTATTCAGTGATTTACGATTCGAAATATTTCAATTCAGTGAATTACAATTCGACAACTCAAAATTTGTGAGTTCATTATACTACCATTTAATTGATATTAAAATAGGAAGTTTTACTTTAGCAAAGGGAATGTTGAGATATGAAAAAGAGGCTATAGAAAAATACATCTTTGAGATCCAACATCTACAAATTTGTATTCAACGATAGCCCCTTTTTCTTTATAATTGGGGGGAGGAGGAGAGTGAAACAAAAAAATCACTTTCTTGTTGATTATTATAAAAGAGAAATATGAGTAAACTATTAATAGAATAAAAACAATTTGTGAACAAATATATCCATTGAGTAAGTCTTGCAATTATATAGACAAATAGTTAAGTCTATTGTACTATAATTAATAAAAAAGGAGATAATTCTCGACTCATTTTGCTTCGATTGAAGTTTATTAGGGTAATTTTGAAAGGTAGGTGCTGGCTAAGTTGGATTATAATTTATTAGTGGACACTGCAATCTTAGCTGGTGAAATCATGTTAAGAGGCGGGGCTGAGACATATCGTGTGGAGGATACGGTAACACGTATTTTATCTATATCTGGATTTGAAAATTGTGACGTGTTTGTTATATCAACCTCGATTATGGTTACGATATCAGACATTAGTATCAATACAATAACTCGTGTTCGAAAAGTGGGAGAACGCTCAACAAACCTTGGAAATATTTATTATGCAAATGATATCTCTCGAAAGTTATGTTCTGGAAACTTGGAACTAGAAGAGGCACATAATAAACTAGTAGAGTTATTATCTGTTAAAAGATATCCAGATTGGCTACTCTATTTATGTACAATCATCTCTGCAACCGCATTTACTTTGTTATTCGGCGCAACAGTTATGGAATGCACCTTAGCAGCGATGAATGGTGTATATATCGTAATCAGTAAATTGTTATATAAAGGGGTAAAGATTAATCGCTTTGTAAGTAACATGGCGGTTAGTTGTATAATTGCAATTACTACAAGTCTTACAACGCAACTTCCTGGACTTCATGTTGATATTGAACCGATTATAGCAGGCTCAATCATGCCAATGTTACCAGGTGTTGCGTTGACCAATGCCTTTCGTGATACTCTTCAAGGAGATTATGTTTCTGGTACAGCACGATTAGTGGAGGCATTTGTTATAGCAGCTTCTTTGGCAGTTGGTATTGGTGCCGGATTAGCAATTGGAAAAGCTATCTTAGGAGGTGTCTTATGATCATTCAAATTATCGCCGCCTTTATTGCTGTGTTCACAATTGCGACTGTACAAGGTGTTCCAAAGAGGTTTTTAGTATGGTCAGGCTTGAATTCTGCCGTAAGTTGGTTTGTCTACCTTGTTTGTGAGAATGCAGCATTTAGTATTGCAATTAGCACTTTAGTATCAACCTTAGCAGTAGCTTTGATTTCACATATTCTAGCACGAGTTTTTAAATCCCCAGTTACTGTTTTTTTGATTCCAGGGATTTTACCGTTAGTTCCTGGTGTTAACACGTACCGTATCGTTTATTATCTGATTCAGGAAGATAGTAGTAACGCAGCGTTCTACTTTTATTTGACGTTACAAATCGCAGGTATGATTGCAATCGGTATCTTTATTATTGATACGATTTTTCGTATTATGTTTAATGTGTCGAAAAATAAACAGCTACGTCTATTGCGACAAGTGATTCGTCCAATTGAAATAAGGCATGAATCGACAATGGATACGGTAGAGGAACATGAGAATTCCAAGAAGAAAGGAAAGAAGAATTAAAGTAGATTAAGGCATATTAAGGCATATTAAGGCATATTAAGGTAGCTTAAGGCGGCTTTCGCATAGCTTAATATGAGTTCATTACTCAAGTTATAAATTCAGGATGAGGTATGAGATGAAAATTACAGTTGTTTGTGTTGGAAAAATAAAAGAAAAGTACTTAACCATGGCAATTGACGAATATGCCAAGAGATTGAGCCGTTATTGTAAATTAGAGATTGTCGAACTTTCAGATGAAAAAACTCCAGACAATGCATCGGAAGCAGAAGAACTTCAGATTAAGAAACGAGAAGGTGAACGAATCCTTAAGAATATTAAGGATTCTGCTTACGTGATTGCACTAGCAATTGAAGGAAAGATGTTATCATCAGAAGAGCTGGCAGATAAGATGCAGGAATTAGGTGTAAAAGGAGAAAGTCACCTCGTGTTCGTTATCGGTGGTTCTCTAGGTCTTGACCAAGAAGTATTAGCCCGTGCTGATTATAAATTGAGTTTCTCAAAAATGACATTTCCTCATCAAGTGATGAGAATGATTTTGCTAGAGCAGATTTATCGGGGGTATCGGATTAATTGCGGTGAACCGTATCATAAGTAAGGGAGAGATTTACTATATAAGGATTAGTACAACGGAGATGTTCCTAGTTTGGATACATCTCTATTTGTTTTATTACAGAGTTATAGTATACTCCTATGTCTAGAACGTATCCCCATGAATATATAATCGGCACAAGTAAATCACCTATGCTTTTTTTCCCATTTTAAGATATAATAAAAAGCATATGCGACGAATTTGGTAAAATATCGTCTATATATTGAGAGAACGATATAGTAAAAAAAGGAGGTACTATGGAAGATAGCAGAATTATTGATTTGTTTTGGGCACGATCTGAATTCGCAATTAAAGAGACGGCAAATAAGTACTCTCGGTATTGTTATTCTATTTCGTACAATATAGTGAGTAGTCATGAGGACGCAGAGGAATGCGTTAATGATACATATCTTAGAGCGTGGAATTCAATACCGCCAACTCGTCCTAACTATTTTAGAGTATTCTTGGGAAAAATAACACGTAATATTTCAATAGATAAATATAAGAAATCTAAGACAAAAAAACGGGGAAGGGGACAGATAGAATTAGTTCTATCAGAGCTTGATGAATGTATTTCAACGAAATCTAATATTGAAGATGAAATTGAAGAGAAAGAGTTAATCAAAATTATTAACAACTTTTTAGAGAGTTTACCAAAAGAGAAACGGATCATATTTGTACAACGTTATTGGTATCTTATGACGATAAAAGATATAGCAGAACAACAAAATGATAGTGAGAGTAAGGTAAAGTGCATATTGTTTCGCATAAGAGTTGAATTAAAGAAAGTTCTAGAGAGAGAAGGAATTATACTATGAAGCATGAAAAGTTAATGACTGCTATTGGTAATATTGAAGATAAGTACATAGAGGAAGCAAAACGGGATGACGATAAAGTATTCTATGTTGTGAATAAGCCGAAATATAGTTTTACTAAAAGATTTATATTGACCTTATTGCCCTTAGCTGCTTGCTTTGTGGTTTGTTTTTTTGGAATGAAAGCTTATGCTGACGATTATATTCAGAAAAGCATAAATTCGTTTTATTTAAGATATCTGTCTCCGGAAGAAATGGCAGTTGCTGATTCTGTGGTAGCACAGAATGGAGTGGATGTATATTTTGAAGCACTAAGTTCAGATGATATGTATAAGCAATATTTTGCAATTAATAAACTTGTAGAATTCTATAATGATTCCAAGATCCGAAAAGAATCAATTGAGAAGATAACTCCTTTTCTAAATCACCAAGAGGACAAATTAGTAGATGCTGCTTCATTTGCTCTTTCTGTACTCAATAAGACATTTGATGATCCTCGAATTATTCATATGGCTAATGGGATTATTTTATTTACTTTATTTAATGATTATTCAGATTATGGTTCTTATAATGAAATATGGATGATAAAAAATGATGAGTTAAGCAAAGTTATGTCTTTTGATTATCCGAAGATGTATATCAATCAAATAATTCCATCACCTGATGAAAGGTTTTTTGCAGTAACGACTTCTTCAAATAAAAGCAGTTACGTTATAGTTTGGGATCTAGTTAATGGAATGACTAGCCCTGAGCTAATTGATAGTGCAAGGATTATGGTAGCAAAGGACTTGAATTATGTGTTTTGGCAACGATCAGATTATGAAAATTATAGTGGATTTAATTCTATTGAATGGGAAAATAGTGACTGTTTAAAGTTTCATGCTTCCTTATCTTATAATGGCACTGAAATGGTAGAGCAAGCAGTTGTGAGATATTATGTGAATGAAAAGAGGATGGAGTATGAGGTTAATAAATAAATCAGAAACATAAATATATAATTACGTATTACAGTACTCATAATGCTAATATGATGAAAAATGCGATAAGAAAATTTGGAAAAAGAAAAAGAGATATGTATAATAAAAGAGTCAAGCATGAGATAAGTATGAAAAAACCTCGGGGAAATAAAACCTTGAGGAGGTGATTCAAATGACCGTTGTTGAAGTACTGACGTTGTTATTGTTAGTATTCAATATTTTATCTTATATAGAAGATAGAATCTCTCGCAAAAAGTAATATCACTATATAAAAGGGGAGGACGGTGCTCATGCTTGATATATACTCTTAATTCAATTTTATCCCATAAATGCTGATTTATTCATAGATAAAAGTAAATGATAGTAAAAACTCTCCTTTAGACATGATACGGTGAACCGTATCATAAGTAGGGGGGGATTTACTGAAAAAGGATATAATAGACAAATCATGCAAGGATAATGTTTGAGATTAAGCCAATATATCTAATATTGTGAGATATATTGGCTTATTTTATATGATTTATTGGAAATGTGTATATATTTTTCTTACCGGATTAGATGCGGGTATATACTTCTATTGTCAAGATAATTGTTACATGGTAGAATATGGATAAAATATACAAGTCGAGAATAAGCTTCAAGTTGCAAAATAGTTAGAAAACAAAGTAAATAAATTATTTTTTTATAAAGAGACTGTTATTATGATGTAAATGTATAATTAACTACATTTGGAAAGGCTGTTGGTTATGAAAAAATTCAATGTAATACTTATTTTATTCCTCTTTATACTATCAGGCTGTAAACAGGACAAGAAGATCAATGAACAAGAAATGATCATACCTGCTAAACAGGATGAGAATGTTCAACCTGCTGTAAATCAGGAAAATGAAGCAACACGGTCTGAAATGGATCTTAATTCCTGCGCAGGCCTGATCGGCATGACAAAACAAGAGGTTACAGGAAAGTTAGGAAACCAATATGAAGTACGATCGATGGGAAGGTCGAACTTAGATCAAGGGTACTATTATAACAAACTTGGAATTGCATTCTTCTTTAATGGAGATCAGCGATTACAATATATCGAATGTCAAGGGGGAGTACAATTCTTTGATAAAGAATTATCTGGTGATTTAAACTCAGTAAAAAAAGTAATTGAGAAATCAAAAACAGTTACTGAAGAGACATTGGAATATTTGAGTGATGGTGGAGTAAGAGAGTGCTATCCTGAAAATAAAAATTGTGTTGAGCTTTCATATTTTGAATCCGACTATTTGGTAGTTTTAGTGTCTGCTGATGAGGCAGGAAGAGATTTTTCAATATACATATATAAACCAATTGGATTTCTGGATTCGGAGGAGATTGTAGATTTACTGGACTATGATACAGAACAGATTCAGAAACGATTTGGTATGGATTGTATTCAGAGCGGACCGTACGAGGAGCTGTTTCCAAGTTGGAATTATTATCAGGCACTTGGTCTTTACTTTGGGACGAATTATGATTATATGGAAGAAAGAAACTATATTCAATTTGCACCATGGATTGAATTTGACGCTATACATGCAGGATTAAACTTTGAAGAAGTACAGCAAAAATTAGGAGATAGCCTGATTATCAAAGAATCACGATATATGATAGGATGTATAGTCTATACTATAGAATATCGAAAAGAAGATTACTTTCTGTCATTAGAATCCGATGATATCATAGGAAATGATTCGATGATGCAGATTGGAAAAATATCGCCAGGTTATCGTGATCGAATTAATCCGGAAGTGGAATGGAACTTTCATGAGGATACTTTAGGTTTTGTGTATCGAGGGGAGGAATATTCTCTTAATCTGGAAGACGTAGGGTCTATAGTACCAATCTATGATAGTTGTGAATATGAACAGCTTCAGATATCGGAGGAGGCGTTAGGAGCAGGATGTTATTTGGGAGGCTATACTGGTTCCGTTGAAAGTTTTTATGTAGCCTTTGACAGTAATGGTGAGTTGAACTTATATGTCAGAAGATATATGGACTCCAGTAATAAGGATGAGCCTTATAGTAAAGAACAGGTCATATCAACAGATTATAGAATGGTACATTGTAAGGATAATGGCGAAATGCTATTAATCAATGCATCGGAAGATGAATTGCAGTGGATGAATGGGAGATTCCAAGATTTACAGATGTGCTTATATATCAACAGTATTAGCAGCGATGATGTCATGGAGTCAAAAGCTTTAAAAAAAGAGGTTAAGTATGATTTTAACATGGATGGAGAAATTGATACATTACAAGTAAGTTGTTCTTTTAATCAACACATTGAAAATAATAGTACTCAATACTATGATACCGTAGTGGAATTATCCATAGGAAACTCAACGAAAACTATCCAGTTAGATTATGGACAGTATGATTCTTTTATGGTTGGAATCTGTGATGTTGATTTGTCAGATGATTTTGTGGAAATATACACTACAGAGTTTTCAGATTGCTATGGAATTTCCTCATTATTTCGAATGAAGGGTGATGAACTGGAGAAAGCTGTGGACTTAGGATACAATAAAATTGTAGGAGTGTCGGGGGATGGAAAAGTTTATGTTTGGGATGGTTGTTATCGATATACGCAAGTAGGAGAAAGCTATGAAGATTTAGTACTATGGTATATTGATTATGAGTCAGGTAAGACCATTTCAACAAATCAGATCATCGGAAAGCAGTATTCTGTATCTTATCAGGATATCCTATTCCATGATCTTGAGGATGTCCCTTGTGGACCACCTGTAGAAGTTTCAATGAAATTAGAAGGAGCATTTTATGAACCTCTTGATGGAGAAATACTCACAATTATTGATAAGAATGACTCTTATCAGGCACTGAAGGTTCGTACGAAAGATGGCAAAGAAGGATGGATTGGTGGATATCATATGGTATGGAATTGAGTGGTAGCTATTCTTGTACATGCCTTATTATCAAGTGCTAGAGCAGAGTTGGATTCCAAGAGGTTATGATATGGCTATTCATAGCAGATTTGTGATTTGTATAATATAGTAAGTCTCCCCTTTCAACATGATACGGTGAACCGTACCATAAATAGGGGAGAGGTTTTCGGCGTCACTTAGCGGTGAAGAAGGTAAAGACATTATGAATTACAATGGTCAAAGCCTTTTAAAGGATATGTTAAGGATCATATTGTAACTGTACGAAGGATTATACAAGATGAGGGGTCTTTACTTATCGTAGATAAGAAAAATAAATTTGTTTTATTGGAGGTGTGCATGGGTAAGCATAGTAAAATTAAAATACTTACTTCTCTTCTTTGTATTATTATGTTATGTGGTTGTAAAGTTAAAGAAGGAAAAAATTCAGATGATGGTATTGAAGCCAAACCAACGATAGAACAACCGACAGAAACAGTGACGAAAGTTTCAGAAAAGCAAAATACAGAGTCAGAAAAACAAAATATGGAATTACATAATCAAACACAAGAAGATATAAAAAGCATATATCTAGAAATGAAAGAACGTGGTATCACAAAGATCATGCGTAATGATAGTTCTACGTCTGATTTATTCTTATCTATGTGGAGAAACTTTCTAATTATTACTGGTATGGTGAGAATTATATGAATCGCTTTCATAACAGAGATAGTTTTTTGTTACTATGAGGAGTTAACGATATCATTTATAGATAATGTTTATGTGTTGGGTGCAGATGACGTTGTTGGCGGAGAAGGATATTATGTAGAAGGATTTGAAATAAATAACATTGAAAACAGTATTGATATTATTGGAGACGGCGTATATTCTTCTAACAATGCAATGGTTATTGGACAACTTGAGTTTGGTAATTCTAATGAAGTCAAAATAGTTATGCTTGGTTTTAATAAGACATATATCCCAATGTATACTGATATGCGTAAGCGTATTAATAACGAATTGTTTCTAGGAAATTGGTACGATGACACGGGGATTTGTTATTCATTTGGATCTGATTATAAGATAACTCATGATGGATTAGAAGAAATTTATGAACCATTTTGCTATAGTATTGGTGCTGATTTTAATTTTATTGAACTTCTTGATACAGATGGAGAAACTATTAATAAAGTGTATGGGTATACGATAACGGATGATACATTGAGCTTTTATGAAACAATGGAAGTAGACCATGATTCTGTTTTATGTCCTAAACCTTTCTTGGTTTTGACTAGAAAAAGTAAATAGATGTGACACATCTCCTTAAGGGGCTATGGAAAAGATAAATGATTGATTCAAAATGCTTATGATAATCTGGAGATGATAAGCAATAGTTAACTTTAATAGTTTAGAGGAAACATTAAATTTGAAGTGAATTTCTTATTAATTGATGAAGTTTCCGTTGAGGATATAAGACATATAGGAGAGAACGATTCGAATTAGTTTTGTATTGGACAAAACGGTTCAGCAAGTCATTATATAACCAATATCCTAAACTGATAGAAAAATTTGATAATAAAGGTATGGCTTTAGTTAGTAATTATAAAACTCTCCTATCATCATGTTATGGGGAACCGTATCATAAGTAAGGGAGAGGTTTACTGAAAAAGGATAAAAACGATATTTATAGTTAGGCGATTATATGAAAAATGATATTGTATCTTGAATTTAGGGATTTGCTCAATTTAATTATGCTAGTTGTATCTCATATGTGATCAAAAGATGGTATCGGATGTGTTACAGTATCAAATTGAGCAATAATTAAATAAGGAACTGGTAGAGTTTATGAGTGAAAGAGACGCTTCTTATAATGAGGTATCTCTTTTTTAGTGTGCAAGATATAAGTATGATAGACTAATCTGGCTAGTAAGGTGCAAGTGGTGTGGATGAGGCTAACGATGAGAGGATGATTCCTCTTGATTAAAGTCTGTAAAAAATATTGATTTATTCTTGAAGTAATAGAAAAAAAGAGTAATTGATGAAATTCAGAAAATAATGTATTATTATTGCATTATGTTTGGCTTTCTTAGCATAGACATAGAAAGGAGATTTTGAAATGAACAATGAAAACAAAACATGCAAAGTGCACTATACAGGTACATTCAATGATGGAACAAAGTTTGATTCCTCATACGACCGTGGAGAAACCCTAGAGTTCGTCTGTGGCACAGGCATGATGATTAAAGGGTTTGATGAAGCAGTGAAAACAATGGCGGTAGGAGAAATCAAGGATATTCACCTTATGCCGGAAGAAGCATACGGAATGCCAGATCCTGATAATATCCTCGTAATCGAGATCAATCAGCTACCAGGTTCGGAAAACCTTAATATAGGTGAGCAGGTTTATCTATCAGATCAGATGGGGCAGCCTTTTCCTGTAAAGGTTACAGCAAAGGATGAAACCACAATTACGTTTGATGCAAATCATGAGATGGCAGGAAAAGAACTTAACTTCAAGATTGAGTTAGTAGAAGTTATTTAGAAAATCGCGACGAAGAATGTTTGGGAAATAAGTTGACCAGTTCAAGTCCCGTCGACTGCACGAACGGAATGGAGTTGTCAGTGAAAGCTGATAACTCCATTTTACGTTATATCAGATATTAATATCCAGATGGACTCAATTAGTTTTTCTTCAAATAAAAAAGATCATGTACATATGCTTTTGGATACAGCTCAACATAATAAATGGTATGGAAATGATGGATATTGGGTATTGTATATATCAAGCTTATGATGTGCTTTAAACAGTACTGACATAAATATAAATCAGGTGGTAACAAGTATGGATTTCATTACAAAAATAAGACAAAGTTCGGAAACATTGCATGAAGCTACTGAGCATACAGGTATTATTAAAAAAATAGTAGAGGGGAATGCAAGTATAGAGGAATATGCAGAGTACCTATTTAATTTAAGTGCTATGTATAGAATCATTGAAGAAACCATTGAAGAAAATAAAAGCAATGAGGTTGTTAAAGAATTTGCTACGAAAGAATTATATCGTTTTCAACTAATCGAGCAAGACTTGGATTATTTTTCAAAGGAGAAAGTGAGACAATTTGAGTTATGTGCTTCTACGATGGCTATGGTTGCTAAAGTCAAAGAAATTGGAATAAGCAATCCAGAATTAATCATAGCATATGCGTATACACGATTTCTTGCAGATTTATTTGGCGGAAGAATGTTTGCAGAGTTATTACGTAATTCTTATAAAGTACCTGCTGAAGGTTTAAATTACTATAAGTGTGACCAAATAAAAGACATTAGAACTTATGTTATGAACTATGCTATGAAAATCAATGCCTTGAACTTTACTGAAGAGATGCAAGAAAAACTGTTGAATGAAGTGAGAAATGCATATATTTATAATTTAGCAATATCGTGTGAATTAGATGTAAAAAGAACCAAATCCGATCATAAATAATAATACTTCAGCCCCTATCAGATGTATCCTTCCTTCTATGGATAGCATCCAATAGGGGCTGTATTTAATTACTGTAAATTTGAGAAATTAACAGTTATCTTCTTCTGACCAACCAAATGCGAATCGAACATCGTTAAAGGAAGCTGAATTAAGATTATTAATACTAACACCAAGAGACTGCATCTGACCAAGAATAATCTGACCACCATCTACTACTAAAGTGGATTGTGGTGGTACGATTCGACTGAAAATTGGAACTCCATCCATAGGAGTTGGTAGGGTCGCAGTTAAATATTCAATGTTTGCATTAGGAAACATAGGCGGGCAGATGGAAGTATTTGTAGCCATTACTAGTTTACTGATAGAGTAATGATGTAACATATGGCCAAGAGAAAACTCGGCTAATAAGCTGCAATCAGAAAGATTCGTGATT
Organism: Bacillota bacterium; assembly: GCA_023439125.1. GTDB lineage: Bacteria > Bacillota > Clostridia > Lachnospirales > Lachnospiraceae > Lachnoclostridium. The sequence continues at coordinate 177,942 of JAEXOU010000016.1, forward strand.
GTGATGGCATTTACATATACTAGACTGTGTGAACCATGAGGATTACATAAAGAGGCGAATGCAGTGCCACTTTGTCCGTTTAGAATTGGTGTTTGACCAATAAAATATAATCCTTTTCTCGATTGGTACAATGGAAAATCGATGGATACTTCAAAGGGCAGATTGCTCATAAAATCACCTACTAGTTTATATTAGAAGTTGGGGGCTTCTTAATACAAATCTATTCAGAAATCGATATTATGTGACAAAATTGCTTAGCAAAAGAATTAATTCATAGGATTCCAATAAAAGAAGTTTTAGATGCAGTAAAACACCCCAAATTGTTTAGGGGAGAATGTTTGTGGAAATTGCGATAAAGATATGGTAGTATAGTTAAAAATTAGAATTTGGAGAGGTTACTAAAAATGATGTATAGAAAATTATCTAAAAATGAAGCCGAAAGTTTTTGGGAGATGATGAACCAATTAGACTATGAAACGAAGTATATGTTATATGAACCAGGAGAAAGAACAAAGAACATTGCAAGAGTTGAAGCGTTAATACAAAGTTCAGTAGAAAGAGAAGACTTTCTTCTTGTTGCTGAAGCAGACGATAGAATCGTGGGATATATATCAGCACAAAAAGGCGATTTTAATCGTACAGTCCATTCGGCGTATATTGTTGTTGGGATATTGAGGAATTATCGTGGAAAAGGAATTGGAACAGAATTTTTTAGACGCTTGGATGTTTGGGCAGAAGAAAAGAAGATTACACGTTTAGAACTAACCGTAATTTGTGAAAATGAGGTTGCTAAACACCTGTATGAAAAAAATGGATTTGAAATAGAAGGGATTAAAAGGAAGTCGGTTTTGGTTGACGGCAATTATCTAGATGAATTCTATATGGCTAAAATTAAATGATTTACCGTCATTGAAGTACTAACACTACTATTGTTAGTATTTAATGTTCTGTCTTATATAGAAGATAGAATTCTCATAAAAAGTAATTCTTGATTAAGAAAGGGGAGGACGATTCTCATGCTTGATGATTTCTCATGCTTGAAGTTTATCCAGAAAGCAACAACTCATTCATGAAGTTCTAGTAACATGATAATAAAACTTAGGAAAGACCGAATATATCCTGAAGTAATGGATAAATTCGGTCTTTATTTCTTTATTCCGCTAGAAACATGATAAAAATCATCGAGTATTAACTAGAATTCACTGCTATGATAAGGAAAGCAAGTGCTTGCATGGAATCAAAAGAAGAGAATTGATAATAATCTGAGTGAGGTTGGATATGAGCATTATTGAGGTGAAAAATCTAAAGAAGGAATATCAATACTATGAAAAAGAATTGGGACTAAGAGGATCAATTAAGAATCTTTGGAAAAGGGAGAAGCTTACGAAAACAGCGGTAAATGATATATCATTTCAAATTGATGAAGGTGAAATTGTAGGATTTCTTGGACCGAATGGAGCGGGTAAAACAACGACATTAAAAATGCTAAGTGGAATTTTATATCCGACGAGTGGTGATGCAAAGATTATGGACTATGTTCCATGGCAGAGAAAAAAGGAATATAAGATGCAATTTGCAATTGTTATGGGGCAAAAGAGTCAATTGTGGTGGGACTTACCTGCAGTGGATTCGTTGTATTTAAATAAATGTATTTATGAGGTTGAGGATCAGATCTATAAGGAGCGGTTGAATGAACTTGTGGAGGTGTTTGATGTGAAGAATCTCCTAAAAGTGCCAGTACGTCGGCTTTCTTTGGGAGAACGGATGAAATTTGAATTAATGGCATCTATGATTCATAACCCCAGAGTGATATTTTTGGATGAACCAACCATTGGCTTAGACTTTATATCACAGAAAAAGATCATTGAATTTATAAAGTATTATAACAAGCAGACAAAAACGACAATACTTTTGACAAGTCATTATGTGAAAGATATAGAAGAACTATGTAATCGAGCCATTGTCATTAATCATGGGAATCTTGTGTTTGAAGGTAGTTTAGAGAGTATTCGCAAAGAGTTTGGACAAAAGAAACTCATTCGGATCAGGATGCCAGAAAATGTGGATAAAGTTAGATTTCAGCAATATGGGGAGATTGAGGAATGGAATGATTCAGAAGTAAAATTGGTTATGGATCATGATAAAATTCAAATCATAATGAGAGACATTATGGAAACAATGCAAGTGTATGACTTTTCAATTCAAGATATGCCCTTAGAGTCTCAAATTACATCGTTATATCAGAGGGGGAACGTGATATGAGTTCAGCAAGAATTGAGAAATATCATTATATGTTTAAGATGTCAGTATCGAAAGAAATGCAATATCGAGCAAATTTTCTTGCTGGTATGGTTACCTCTGTCATTCCAATGGGGATGTCTGTGTTTATGTGGAAAGCAGTCTATCAAGAAATGGATGGTGCATATGGATATAACTATACACAAATTATCTTATATACCATACTCGCGGCAATTATTTCAAATCTTGTATCAGCAGATTTTGCATCGGATATTGCATCAGATATTAAAACTGGAGAACTCAATAAATTCTTAAGTCAGCCAATTGGATACCTCATGTATCGTTTTTTATATTATCTTGGAGGGAAACTGATTTCCCTAAGCATCAATGGGATTATGTTAATCGGTGTGCTCTGTTGGTTTGATCGGTATACCAAAGTACATATCGGCTTACTCAATCTAATTTTTTTCGTAGTCGTAACAGGTTTGGCGATACTATTAAATTATGCAATCTTTCTAATTGTTGGACTCACAGCATTTTGGCTGGTGGATACGTTCTATTTGTTCTGGGCAATCAATCTGATTATTCTATTAGCAAGTGGTGGGATTTTACCGTTAGAGGTCTATGGAACTGTAGGCAAAGTATTGTTTCGATTTCTTCCTTTTCAATATACGACGTATATTCCTATCCACATTATTTTAGGAACTCTATCATTTTCAGAAATGATACAAAGCATAGGCATACAGCTACTTTGGATTGGAGTATTGGGGTATATTGCTTATTATTTGTGGAGAAAAGGAATTAAGAATTATGTCTCGGTTGGAGGATGATAAGGTGAAAAAATGTATTATAAAATATCTTCGTGTCTGGTTTTTATTCATTAAGAATTGTATTTCCATTGACATGCAATATAGATTCAATTTTTTCATGGGAATCATTGTTGATTTTATTTTTTTCTTTAACAAAATTATATATGCGTTTATCATTTATGATACAAGGAGTACAATTAATGGGATGACTCCAGATGAGATATTGCTATATATAGGAACATTTTCTATTGTTCAGGGGTTATACACTACGTTTTTTCTTGTGAATCTTAAGGTTATGCTTCCGAAGTACATTCGTATGGGTGAGCTGGATTTCTATATGGTTAAACCGATATCACTTCAGTTCCTGGTCTCTTGCCAAACCATTGAAATCTCTACAATGATTCCAGATCTTCTGGGAGGGATCATCGTTGTGATTATTGCAATCAAGCGATTAGGCGTTGATGTCAATGTTGTATCCATTGCAGGGTATATCTCAATGATTGGAATCGGAGTTCTGCTGTCATATGCAATCCTGTTTTCTATTCAACTATTGTCATTCTTTTTTATTAAATTGGATGCAGTGGGCAATGTAGCACAAGAATTATTTTCATTGAATAATTTACCAAGTAAGCTATATAATAAATCTATTAGATTTGTTGGAACATTCGTCATTCCTATCTTTCTTGTAACGAATGTTGCTCCAACATGGCTATTACATAAAGTCCATACAGTTCAATGTATTTGGATTTTATTCATAACAGTGATTGCGATGCAGTTATCGCGACGATTATGGAAAAGAGTCATTACTCGATACACAAGTGCTGGTTGCTAATTGCAAGTAGGGAGGTAGGAAGATGAGTGGAAGTCAAGCAATGATAAAAACATTGACGTATATAGAAGAGCACATAAGGGAACCAATTGATTTATTACAGCTTGCTAAGATGGAGGGATATTCAGTTCCACAATTTTATCGGATTTTTTATCAATTGATGGGGACTACAATAGGCGAGTATATCGTTCGAAGAAAAGCAATTCAGACTGCAATTGTACTAAAACAATGTGATTATTCAATTACAGAAATCGCATATCAATATGGATTTGAATCACTGGACGTATATACTAGATCATTTCGCCGCGTATATGGAGTTACACCAAGTGAGTATCGGAAAACGAATGGCTTTATACCACCATTAAAACAGAGCATAATAAATGAACTAACTAGTAGTAAGCAGGAGCAAAAGATTACATATAGCTTGAAAGAAATCGAAGGTTTTCAAGTGGCAGGAATGCGATGCAAAGCACTAACATGGGATGAGAATGGAGCAATTGCAAAGTTGTGGAATGACTTCTTGTTGTACTTACAGAAGAGTCTTTGTAATATTGAGTCGATGAATCTCTATGGAATCTGTGAATATGATGGGGAGGACAGCAAGGAATTTAGTTATATAGCGGCTGTAGGAATGAATCAAGGGATGGTTTTACCACCTGGATTAGAGATGAAAAAGATTCGGACTCAAAAGTATTTGTTGGCAAATGTGCCACACGATGTGAGTATTCCGCAAGCATATACTTGCGCAGTGCAGTATGCAAGAAGTATTTCGTATGAGTTGGATCAAAATGATGAAATAGAGGTTTATGGAGAGTTTCTAGGGAATGAAAATCTTGAACGATTTCAATTATTAATTCCTATTCGTAATATGAGCTAGAGGTTGATGTAAATTAATTTGTTCAATTAGAAGACAAGAAAGGAAGTCAATCGAAATGAAAATGAATGAAAAAGGCCAAATGGTAGCACCTGCTACCTGTAGGATGACAGCCAAAGATTTTGAAAATAAAGGTGGAACAAGTGTATATTGGTTAGGTGGTGGTGGAGCCATGATAAACAGTCAGGGTACCATCATCATGATTGATCCCGTATTGGAAGGGTTTGATATGCCGCTATTAATTGATATACCGATTTTACCACAAGAAGTACCTGAGGTGGATGTGGTTCTGATTTCCCATTCAGATAGTGATCATTATTCCAGAGCTACCTGTAAGAACTTGAAATCTGTGTGCAATGCATATCATACAACGCTCTATGTGGCTTCATTAATGAAGGAAGAGTGTGACATTGATGGAAATGGACATGATATAGCAGACCATATTCAAGTGGGCGAGATAGACATAGAACTGACACCTGCAGATCACGCCTGGCAGAGATTGTATGAAAGTTATAATTACCGAGTATGGGAAGACAGAGAATGTTGTGGATTTTATTTGCGTACAAGAGATGCAAAAATCTGGTATATTGGAGATTCTAGATTAATGGAAAACCAGCTACACATGGATCCCCCGGATGTAATACTCTTTGATTTCTCAGATAATTATGTACATATTGGTTTGGAGAATTCATACAAACTAGCCAATACTTATCCTGATGCGAAGCTTGTGCTAATTCACTGGGGAACAGTGGATGCACCAAATGACAAAGCATTTAATGGCAATCCGCAGAATATCTTCGATCATGTAGTCAATCCAGAGCGAGTCATTGTCCTGGCACCAGGCCAGGAATACAAGATTCGTTAAGAAAAAGAAACTTTTTTTGGCCATGAGTAAAGGCCTCCTATATATCATAGAAGACCTTTACATCATACATTTATAAAATTTACAGAGTTTTTTCACAGGCTCCTAATGGAATTAGATACTGATACAAATATCATTTCATCTAATACATTGTAGTATTTAAAAAGTTTTTACTTTATCGTTTGCTTGTTCTTTCATTCTCTTTTCTAGTTCAGTGGAGTATTTTTCTTTCGCCTTTTCAACGAGATTATCAGTTTCTTTTGAGTTATAAGCAGAAGGATCGGTTTCTATAGCTTTTTCAATTGCTTCAAGACGAGCATGCATTTCAGCGCCCTTTGTTGCAACGGCTGATAATTCTTGTACAAAATCACCTTCTTCTTTTAATAATTTAGATAAATCTTTCGTTAATTCTGTAGATGTATCATTAAGCATTCTATATCATCCTTTCTATTTTTTTAGTATGCTACATCGTAGAGTGTAGTATTCAAAAAAGTTTGATTAGAGAAACTTCATAAAAGGAGGATTGCAAGAAAATAGATGGTTTGATTGGGATTTTCAGCATATTAGATACACATAGTTGTAAGTATTAAATAAATCGAATATAATAGGTATATGGATAATTTACTCAGAAGAGTAAGAAAAAGGTTATTAAATACTAAAATAAATATTGCAATGAAGATTATACAATTAAGGATTAATATTAAGAAAATATAAGATATACAATATGTGGCTTGTGGCGTTTCGTAAATGTCTAAGAGAAATAGAGAAAAAGGAGTGTAGAATGAGATTATTATTGATTCATGCATGGAATGCAAAAGAACATTCTTATCGAGGTAAGTTTTCAAGTTTCCTATCCTATCCTTCACTTACATTAGCAGTTCTTTATTCGTTAATTCCAAAGAATGTATTTGAACAGATTGATATTGTAGATGAGCATTCTCAAAAAGTACTCTATGATAAAAATAAGTATGATGTCGTAATGATCTCCTTTGAAACATCATCAAGTATCTCAGCTTACAAGCATTGTCAAGAATTCAAGAAAAGAGGTTCCTATGTTGTATGTGGAGGATATCATGCAACGGCTTTACCAGAGGAAGTATTACAGTATTGTGATAGTGTGATTGTGGGACCAGCAGAAAAAACAATCCCTGAATTCGTAACAGATTATGTTAATAGTTGCCCTAAAAAAATCTATAAAAACTATGACGTATGCGCCACCGATTTTACTGTACCAGTAAGAGATAAGATAACCAAACATAAAAAACTTAAGGTACCAGCAATTATTGCAGATCGAGGTTGTAATAATTGTTGTAAATACTGTTCCATGCGAACTATGTGGAGAAGTAATCCAAGACCTGTGGAGAGTGTAATTCAAGAATTAAAAGAGTTAGGATCCAAAATGGTAATCTTTTATGACCCTAATTTTTTTGGAAAAAGAGATTATGCAATAGAATTGATGAAAGCAATGACACCACTTAAGATATTATGGGCTTCGAATGCGACAGCAGATTTTGGTTATGATCATGAGCTCATGCAGATAGCTTATGAGAGTGGTTGCCGTGGAGTACTAATTGGGCTGGAGTCAATGAATTCGCAGTCATTAACCAATGCTGCAAAGCGATTCCATGATGCAGACAAATATAAAGAAGTGATTGATAACATACATAGTCATGGTATTGCAATCAATGGATGTTTCGTATTAGGTTTTGATAGTGATACAGAAGAGGAATTACTTTCCCTTCCTTCGCGCGTGGATAAACTTGGACTAGACTTGTGTAGATTTGCAATTCTTACGCCGTATCCTGGTACAAAAATGTTTGAAGAATATGATAAACAAAATCGAATTATAACAAAAGAGTGGAGTCAATATACTCAAAGTACTGCTGTTTTTCGTCCTGTTCATATGTCATCAGAAAGGCTTGATGAAATCTATAGAATTGTATGGAAACAGTCCTATAGTTGGAAAAGAATATTTAAGAGAATGTCAATATCACCATGGCGTAAAAGCAAAAACATCTTTATTTTATTAGGAGCTAATATTGGATTTAAGTTTTTAGGAATAAAGAAGAAGTAAAAGAATGAAAAACTATTGATAGCAAGAAAGGACAGGTAAGAACAATTCGAGTTAGTGCCTGGCCAGCTTGGAATCTGCGGACAAATGAAAGCAAACAACAAAGTTTTTATAAAACCTACTGATTACCTTAGATATTTAATAGGTGATCAGTAGGTTTCTCTCATTAGAGTAAGTTAACATATTTTACATTTTATGGTATGCTATTACTGTACATTTTAGGTGAATGATCTGATTGAAGGAGAATAGATTATGACTACGTTAAATAGTGTATTTTATAAAGTATTTGGTGAACGATTGAAATTAAAAGGGTATGTGAAAGTGAAAGGGAGACAGCCATAATTTGCTCGATTGGTGGATGGAGAAATCCTTCAGGTCATCGCTACGAGAAATTGCCTCTTCAATTAATGATCAAGATGTAGATGTAACACGTGAATTCGTAATAGATTTATCCTCATTTTACTACTGACCTGAAGTGAAATGCGGAACATATGGGTGAATTAATCCATAACATGGATGAATATGTTGATCAATTAATGTCTATCGCAGACAGTATAAATGGAAATAAGAATCATACAATGGATAGTATGATTCGGTTGGAAAAAAGTAATGAGGAATGTATACAGTCGATTCAAAATATCTTAATAAAAGAGGAGTAATAAAATCTGAATAAGATGATATTACTCCTTTTTTATCTACAATATATGGTAAGAGTTAAGTGCAAAGCAGCCGTGCAATAAACTAGAATATGTGAAGTATTTTCTTTGGAGTAATATTTGAATATTTTGGTGCTAAAAGCAATATGTATGATATAATTGGTTCAATAAATAGAAAATTATCTTATTATAAAAGGAAAGGTGGCATTATGGAGATTATTCATGAAATACAAGAAAGAAGAAGTGTTAGAAAGTATAAATCAGATAGAGTTGAAGAAAAAGATATTCTGCAAATAATTGAAGCAGCCCGATTAGCACCGTCAGGGAGTAATACTCAACCATGGAGATTTGTTATTATCAAAGACGAAAAAATGAAAGCAAAAATTGTTGAATCAGATCATCAGCAGAAATGGATGCTGTTAGCACCAGTTTTTATAGTATGTATTGCTGATATTAGATCGCGTATGGAAGAATGGCAGACACTCGAATTGGACGAGACAAGTTGCTCCCCAGAATTAAAACAGATTATTAGGGATACATCGATTGCGATTTCCTATATGTTACTTGAGGCAAAGCATATTGGATTAGATACCTGTTGGACAGGATGGTATGATCAGAAAGAAATGAAAAGTGTATTAGGTTTACCGAGTTATATGTATGTAAGTGGTATTATTACCGTGGGATATGGAGATGAAAAGCCGACTCAGAGACCAAGAATGTCAGTGGATGAGATTCTAAGATATGAAAAGTGGTAATATCAAATACCAGAATCCGTTTTACGCGCTCAGGATAAGAAATCATGGCACTAAAGAAACAAATAAATGATATGCAATTTTGAATTTAAGGAGAGAAACTATGGAGTACATATTTGAAACAGAGCACTTAAAAATAAGAAAATTTAAGAGTGAAGATGCACAATGTCTATATGAAAATCACTTAGAGGAAGAAGTTAAGAAATGGATTCCAAATGAAAGTTACGCTGATATGGAAGAAACACAAGATGCAATTAATTTTTATGTCGATTGTGTGAATAATAGACATTTACCATATGTGTTAGCTGTCGAATTAAAGGAAACTGGCGAATTGATAGGTGATACGGGCGTAAATGAAGTTGAAGGAAAAACAAATGAAGTTGAAATAGGGTATGGAATTTGTAAAAAACACAGCGGAAAAGGTTATGCTACTGAATTAGTAAACACAATGACTGAGTTTATAGTCTCGACTTTTGGAATGAATGTTCTGTATGGTCGTGTTATGCGTGGAAATAATGCTTCTGTAAGAGTTCTCGAAAAGAATGGATATTTTTTTGTTAAAGAAGAATTCGGAGCGGAAGATGACCCCTATGGTAACGGAATGCTGATATATAAGAAAGAATGCTAGATCCCAATTTCTACAGACTTGAATTAAATGGAGAACAGATTTCATATAAATTGGAAAAAGAGTTCATGTAAGAATTTGCGATAAAGAATGTTTGGATAAGAGTTATGCGCAACATATAATAAAAGAGTCAAGCATGAGATTAAGTTGAAAAACCTCAGGGGAAAGTTTACTCTTCAGGAGGTGATTCTTACGAGCGTTATTGAAGTGATAACATTACTCTTGTTAGTTTTCAATATCCTTTCTTATTTGAACGATAAGAATAAAAAATATATTTATTAATGAGAAGGGGAGGACGCTTCTCATGCTTGATATATGCTCTTGTGTTAAGTTTATCCATGAAGTACTGATTTATGCAATAAGGAATATGTAAATTAAAGATTTAAACTCTCATTTATACATGGTACGGTGAGTATGTCATAGAATCATAAAGTTGTAATTTTTTTTATTACTTATGGAGGGTTAAAATGCACAAAGATGGCAAATGGGCGAAAAATATAATTGCTTTACAAGAAGATGATGGTAAATGGGGTTGGTTTCATTCGTTGTCACAATTTTATGATGCACCAATAACAACAGAACAGGCTCTCCGTCGTCTTGAGCGTTTAGGTTATACAATAGAAGATGAATGCATTCAAAAGGCTGTAATATATATGGATGATTGTCTAACTGGTAAAAAAACAATCCCTGACAGACGAGAAAAATTGCATGATTGGAATATCTTCACCTCTATGATATTGGCAACATGGATTAGGAGATTTACTTTGGATAATCCCAATGCCAATAAAGTTGCAAAACAATGGGCTGATGTTATTAGCAGTGCTTTTTTGGGAGGTGTTTATAACCATAACGAATATGTTGCTGCCTATCATGAGATTTTAGGAATGAAGCCAAACGGAGGAAGGCTGATCGACTTTGTGAATTTTTATCCTATTTCTATGCTAAGTGGTGTCTTGGATAGCAAAACAGAGATATCACTTATGAATTATGTTCTGAATAAGGAAAATGGTATTTATTATATTTATGACAAAAAACTGTCTGAATTGCCTTATTCCTTTGAAAGTAGAGAAGCAAGTCGTTATCTTGGTGCAATGGAATTGCTTTCAAAATATAAGTCAGCAAAGGGAAAATTGCAATTCGTAGCAGATTGGTTAATTGATCAGAGAAACATAAATGGAACATGGGACATGGGGAAGATAGTAAATGACAAAGTTTATTTTCCACTTTCCGATGATTGGCGAAAGATAGAAGCACGAGAAGCAGACTGTACAGAGCGTATAGATGCTTTATTATCGAATTTATTGGATCGATAGGGTTACAAGCAACTTTCAAATTGTAGAAATGTATGAAGTAATCAGTCGGTTATGGCAAGGCTGGTGCAGAAGATGTAAATTTGAATTGAAACAGATCAAAAATTGTAGTTCCCTTCATTTCCTGAGTGGCTATTATCATAGCTTTAACCTTGTAAAGTTAAGGGGTTCATGATATAATAACAAGAAAATATTTTCAAAATAGTATGATTCTAGGAGGATAAAAAGTGAAAAAATTAATTGCAATGAGTCTTACTGTTATTATGACAGTTATGACAGTTAGTGGATGTGGAAGTAAGAGTAAAGATGCTAATCCAAACAGCAATGAGTCTGTTTCAAAGCAGTCTGCTGTAAAGGTTATTGAAGTAAATTTAACACAAGAGGAATATGCATTTGGAGTTGATAAAGATCAACCGGAACTATTGACAGCAACGAATGATTTCATTAAAGAAATCAAGGAAAATGGTGAGTTTGATAAGATTTGTAATAAATATTTTGGTGATGGTGAGCCAACAGCAGTAAAATCTGCAACGCTGGATACTTCCAAAGATCAGTTATTGGTTGCTACGAATGCATCGTTTGAGCCTTTTGAATATATGAAGGGTGATAACTATTATGGTATTGATATGGAAATTGCGGATGCTCTTGCAAAGAAGCTTGGGAAAGAACTTGTAATTCAGAATATGGAATTTGATGCAGTTTGCTTATCGGTAGGACAGCATAAGAGTGATATCGCAATGGCTGGTCTAACAATCAAGGAAGATAGAAAGGAATATGTAAACTTTTCAGATTCTTATTATGATGCAGCACAACGTCTAATTGTAAAAGGTGATAATACGGAGTTTGATTCCTGCAAAGATGCAGCAGCTGTAGAAGAAATCTTAAAGGCTAAAGATGAGAGCGTAAAAATCGGCGTACAGAATGGGACAACTGGACAATTCTACTGTGAAGGAGACGAGGATTGGGGATTCGAAGGCCTTAAGGCAAAAACAATTGGCTATAAAAATGGTTCTTTAGCTGTACAGGATTTGATTAATGGAAATACCAAATATGTCATAATTGACTCTGCTCCAGCGAAGTGCATTACAGATGCAATTAATAAAATGCAATAAAAATTTTTGGGTTTGCAACAATGCGAATCTACATATAAGAGGTACATATGGATAATTTTGGTTTGAAATTACAAGCATTTAAAGAAATTTTTATCGACCAAAATGGATATCTGAAAGTTCTTGAGGGACTGCAGAATACTTTGGTCATTGCAATTGTAGGTTTACTGATTGGTACATTAATCGGTACTTTAATTGCTACCGTTCGTGTGGTGCCAAAGTATAAGATGCTACCAAGAATCTTAAATGGTTTCTGTTCTTTTTATGTTGGCTTGTTTCGAGGAACACCAATCGTAGTACAGCTGTTGGTGGGCTATTATGTATTGTTGCCATTGATTGGTGTGAATCTTACGGGTGTACAAGTGTCTATTTTGGTATTTGGTCTCAATAGTGCTGCTTACGTTTCGGAAATGATGAGAGCTGGTATTCAATCTGTGGATCCAGGACAGATGGAAGCTGGAAGAGCTGTGGGACTTAGTTTTGCAACAACAATGAGGAAGATTGTTATACCACAGGCAATTAAAAACATTTTGCCGACACTTGGGAATGAGTTTATTGCGCTGATTAAAGAAACTTCAGTCGTAAGCTTTGTCGGAGCTTCAGACCTTTATGTAGCATTCAATTACATAGGAAGCAATAACTATGAGTTTATGGTTCCTTATCTGGTGATGGCAATGATTTATATCGTTATCGTGTTGCTGATTTCGCTGGGAATCAAATTGCTAGAAAGGAGCCTGAGAAAAAGTGATAGACGTAATTAATTTGCAAAAAAGCTATGGTGACCACAAGGTATTAAAGGGAATTGATATCTCGATTAAAAAAGGAGATATCGTCGTTGTGATTGGACCATCGGGCTCAGGGAAAAGTACATTTCTTCGATGCTTAAATTGTATGGAAGATCCAACAGCAGGACACATTATTTTTAATGGAGTCGACATAGCGGATATGCAGGTGGATATCAATGTTCATCGGCGTCATATGGGTATGGTTTTTCAGCACTTTAATTTGTTCAATAACAAAACGGTATTAGAAAATATTATGTTGGCACCAGTACATGTACGTTGCCAGGAACTAAAAAAGCAAAAAAAATATAAGATAGGGAAGACGAAAAAGGAAGTCACTTTAGAGATAAGAAAAGTGGCAATGGATTTACTTGCTCGTATTGGTATGGAAGAAAAGGCAGACGTTTACCCATCTACTCTATCAGGTGGACAGAAACAACGTGTTGCGATTATTCGTTCTCTTGCTATGAATCCAGATGTGATACTTTTTGATGAGCCTACGAGTGCTCTTGATCCAGAGATGGTTGGAGATGTTTTGGATTTGATGAAGAGCTTGGCAAAAGAGGGAATGACAATGGTCATTGTTACTCATGAGATGGGGTTTGCTAAGGAGGTTGCAAACCGAGTGCTTTTTATTGACGAAGGTCAGATTTTGGAGGATGGTTCACCGAAGGAGTTTTTTGAAAATCCAAAGAATCCAAGATTGAAAGAATTTTTATCAAAAGTGCTTGTGTAGGAATAAAATGCTTTTATACGAAGATTAATCTACAAGTAGAAGAGGGAGCTGTAAAAAAACTCCCCTAACAGAAAAATCGCTGTAAGCCTTGAGCTTACAGCGATTTTTTGTATAAGCAGTCAAGAGGAATTACCAGAGTTATTAATGAAAAAAGCAGATGAAAATATGTATAAATATAAAAAAGTGAAGATAAAATTATAGAAGAAAGACTCTCTCTATGGTAAAATATACCTGTAAGAAATTTTCTGTTATCTACAAAATTCCACTTATTGAAATTTGGAATACCGAATTTTAATTAAATTGAAAGGATTATATAAAAATTATGAGTAAAGATAAGATCGTAAGTATATTACTCGTATTCATCTTAAGTATGACTATGACAACTGGGTGCAGTAAAGGTGGAGATAGCAAGAATACAGTTGAAACTTCCGAAGTCATAGGAAAATATGTTGAGGAGGATATGAGTTTTCCACAACTAGAAAAAGATGAAGCAATGATTGAATTGTTATGTAATACTAGTGGACAAATCGAGTACTATACTTGCAATATAGACACATACGATATCTATTGTAATACCAATACTGAAGGAATTTGGGAAAAGAAACCTGTTACATGGGCTAACGAAGTTATTAAGACGTATGGATTTTATCCACAGGATATAATTCTTGGTGAGGATCAAGTATATTATATCGTTGGATCGAATAGGCCTATTAAGATTGATCATACAAAGCAGATTATTCCTAAATCTTATCTTGTCCAGTGTAATATTGAGGATATGAAGTATAATGATGTTACGCCAAATACCTGGATTGATGAACGGGAAGATAAAAGTATTGATAAGATACAAGTCTCTGCAGAAAGTATCCTATGCTATAGTGATACAGACAAGGTTTGCCTTTATGATTTAAAAGCGGGGAAAAATATCCCATATAATGATAAAGAAATAGGGTATCCGTATCTCCTGAGAGGTGATAGATTTTTTTACTATTCCTCTGAGGATAATTCTATAAACTGTTATGATTATAAAACAAGTATAGAGGAAAAGTATTCATTTCCAGATAATAACTTTGAACGTTTTTGCATGGGAGCGGATCATAGGATTTATGGTATCGATCATACCGGAATTCGTATGTTAAATTACGAAGATTCAACATGGGAAACATTGATGGATGGGTACAATTGTAATCTAGGTAATAAAACTTATATTCCCCTTCGTATATTATGCGATCCAGGCGACAAGGACATTTTTTATATTATGTACCTTGATAGCGAGCAACATGTGACTATATTATCAAAATACAGTTATAGGACTGATATTGATTTTTCATCTGAAAAGGAGTTAACCATATATTCCTTGTTGGAGAGTTCAACTGTTAGTTATGCAATTACAGAATATACGAATAAACATCCAGAAATAAAGATTACTTATAGAGTCCTAAATAATGATACTTTGGTATTACTTAGTGATCAGATAAGGACGATGAATACAGAAATATTAGCAGGAAAAGGTCCTGATATCATAGTATTAGATAACTTACCTATGGAATCCTATATAGAAAAAGGCGTTTTATTAGATACAAGTGATATCTTTATGGATATGATCAATAATAAAACAATCAATCCTAATATTGCAAAAAACTATGTAATAGATGATAAAGTATATGCAATGCCATTGAGATTTTTTGTACCGATTTGTTCGTCTCGTGCAGATATGAATCCAACAAGTGTGGAAGCATTAGCACAACTTTCTAAATCGATTGATCAACCTCTATTTGGAATGACTACATATACATCACTAATTCAAAAATTTATTATATTATATGCTGATCAAATTATGAATGAGGATGGCTATCTAGACAAAGAAGCTTTTCGTAATTTTCTATTGGATATCAAGAGTATTGGTGATGAGTCCAATGCAATTGCCCTTGAAGATGCGAATACATTAGATAGTACCACATCTATTACTACATATAATGATAGTATGAACAGATTATTTTTTAATGTCTATTATCAAATACTGGATGGGAATAGTTTTGCGTCCATGGGATATTTAAACAGTAACAGGAATCTATGGAATACTGTTTGGTGTAGTCAAGAAGCCAAGGGAAGCTTGAAAACTGTGAATGATACGTATATACCATGTAGCATCATAGGCATTAATAACTCCACAAAACAAAAGGAAATAGCAAAAGATTTTGTTAAAAGTTTATACGAAGAGGAGCTCCAAAGCAAGGATGTAAGTGAGGGATACCCTCTAAATACTAAGGCTTTAGACAAATGGCTAACAATCGATGACTCATTTCCAAAAGAAATTACAAGCTTTTCAGTCGAAGATGGAAAGCAATATACTTTCACAATTGATCAAACAACATTTGACAGCACAACAATAAAGAATGTAAGAGAGATGATTTTATCATTATCAAAACCAGCAAAGATGGATACGGTTCTTCAGAGTATCATAGCAAAAGGTACGATACCTTATTTTACTGGAGAAAAATCATTGGAACAAGTGACAGAAGAAGTAACTAATACAGTGAATCTTTATATTGGAGAGTAAAAAGTAGGGGTTGTAAGTGGATAGTATAGGTTTTGAAGGTGGATTTAAGATTATGAAAATCATGGTTGATTTATCCAATATAAGAAGCTATACTATCTATATGGTATCGTAGCTATAAGCAGATGTGTCATATTTGGCTGTTTTTGGTGATGAGATACATACTTAAAATAAATGAAAGGAGGATTAGTTATGATAGAGAATGAATGGAGCGAGGTAACAATCAGTTAAATTCATAGATTAATGTATCAAAAGATGTGCTCTTATCTACAAAAAGAGCATCTTTTTGGTGCACTCATAACTAATCTCTTTGTGATATAGAACGAAAAAGCACATTAGATTTTAGTGTGCTTTTTTTGTGCGCAAAAGTAAATGAATTTAACTGAAAAGATAGCGGATGAATTAATAAATTGAGTCAATATTGTAAAGAAAGTAGAGAATAAATTAATGGCGTATAAAGACGACACAAGTAAAATGAGCGAGAAAGAATACCGAAGAAAACTTTATGAAGAGAATAAGGTATTATATAAAAAAGTAAGATATGGATTTACATATGGAGTTAATCACAACTTTAAACAGCGTAGAAACAGTTTAAAGAATGAAATGGAGTTATTAGAAGAAGAAACATTACAAGCGTACGAGGAGGTAGAGTAGTTTGAGTGTCAGTATAAGAAATGAAAGAGAAAACGAGTATTTTTATGTCGAGACAATGATACGGTCTTCATTCTGGAACGTTTATAAACCAGGTTGTGATGAACATGTGATGGCTCATAAGTTAAGAAATGCGAAGGAGTTTTTACCAGAATTAGATTTTGTTGCAGAGTGTGACGGTATAGTCGTTGGAAATATCATGTGTTCTAGGGCAAAAATTGTAAATGAACAGAATGTCGTTATCGACGATAAAAATATAGTAGTGGTTGGGCCAATTGGTGTTTTACCAGAGTGGCAAAATAAAGGAGTAGGCTCCATGCTAATGGAGCATGTAAAAAGAGAAGCTAGGTTGCTTGGTTATAAAGGGGTAGTACTATATGGGAACCCGAACTATTATCATCGATTTGGTTTTGTAGATGCAAAAGAATATTCCATTACAATGCCGAATGGAACTAATATGGATGCATTTATGATATTTGAACTAGAACCACATAGCTTAGATGGAATTCATGGACGTTGTTATGAATGTGATGCATTTGAAGTAAGCTCAGAAGAAATTGTGCAATATGAACGTAAGTTTACTGGAAAAAACTCAGATAAAGATAAGGAGTGTTCCAAGTTAGATTGTAGTATTCTGAAACAAGAATTCACGAATGCAGGAGTAGACTTCCCACTAAAAGAAGAAGAGTGCAATGGTCTTTCAAAGGTAGAACAAAATGAGATTAACCCATGTGGTACTTATTGTGGTAATTGCGATGATTATGGGGTTGTTTGTGATGGCTGTCGCAATCGAAAGGGTAAGCCAATTTGGTATGAGCTTTATTCTATGAAGGAACCGTGTGCATATTACGTCTGTGTAGAAAAGCACCAATATCATGATTGTTCACAATGCCAACAGGTACCTTGTAACAAGTATTTTGATTATCCTGATCCAAATATGAGTGATGAATTGAAGCAAATGTGGTTTAAATTACGGATGGAAAACTTTAATCAAATTAATTGTTTAAAGCAAATCGATATGAAAGATACATATGAAGAGAATGTAAAGCAGTATCGTCGATAATAAAAAAATAGGATGAAGAGTGTCAATCTATGAGGGGTGGCACTCTTCTGGGAGTATATAAATTATATGGGTTATGTGGTATTATGGACGTAGTGATTAGAATTTTAGAGATAATAGAAAAAGATATTTGGACAGTATTATCTTGCATATTAAACATTAGGAGAAACGATGATGAATATATATTATATTGGTGGGTCACCTTGCGCTGGGAAAAGTACAGTAGCTGAGATACTTTCCAAAAAATACAACTTACATTATTTTAAGGTAGATGATTTTCTTGATAAGTATACTAAAATGGGAATGTTAAAAGGTTATTCAATCTGCAAGAAGCAAGTTGAAATGAATGCAGAGCAACTTTGGATGAGAGACCCGTTACTTCAGTGTAGAGAGGAACTTATATTTTATGCGGAATTATTTGAATTTGTTTTAGAAGACTTAAAACAGATAAAAAATAGAAATGGTATTATCACAGAAGGTACGGCATATTTACCTAAATTGATGAAAGCGTTAGGTGTTCCGAGTGACAGATTTATATCAATTACACCTACAGAAGAATTCCAGCTATTTCATTATAGAAAAAGAGAATATGTCCCATACATACTCGAAGGATGTAGTGATATTGAAAAAGCTTTTCGCAATTGGATGAACCGAGATATTCTTTTTGCACAAGAAGTACAAAGACAATGTAGAGAAGAAAAATATGTTTCTATAGTAAACGATGGAGAAATGGAAATCTACGAATTAGTCGGCAAAGTTACTTCACATTTTGGATTGGAGAACTAATATGGCGAAAAAGAAAAGAGAACATATTGTTTTTGACCAAATGTTGAAGCCCAAAAAGCGTATTCCATTTTCCATACTTAATAAGCAAAATACAAAGAAGAAAAAGGGTAAATAATATTTATATATTCCTTTTTGTGAAAAAAATTATGAACCAGTTATTGGTTTATTCGAGTGGTAACTTTTTTAATTAAGGAGAGTGAACATTATATGAAGGCTCTAATTATTTATCATTCTGTTTATCGTAAAAATACGGAAATGATTGCAAAAATATTTGCCCAGAGACTGAGTGCTGATTTATTAACCATAGAAGAAGGTCAAACAATTGATCTGAATCAGTACGAGCTCGTCGGATTTGGCTCTGGTGTTTATCGTGAAAGTATGTCAAAAAAATTGTTAGATCATGCTTCTAGGCTAAATTTAAGAGATAAGGATTTTTTTGTATTTTCAACTAGTGGAGCGGGAATGAAATCTTATAATAAGAAATTGATAAAAATCCTAAATGCTAAAGGGGGAAGGTGTAAGGGTTCATTTGCATGTAAGGGGAGTTTTGTTAGTGAAGATTTCACAAAGAATAAGATATTTAAGTTCTTTAGTAGATTTGCAAAAGGTCATCCAGATTCAAAAGATATACAAAAAGCAGATGTATTTATTGAAAAGATAATATGATGTACAAACGTAGAGAGTTTCGAGTTTTGAATAGAAAATTTCTATGTTTATCTTAGTCGAGAAAGGGGATTCTATGTTACTTTCACTAGCCTTAGTATTCCTATGTGGAATGATATTGGGTGCTATTTTTAACAAGCTAAAGTTGCCAAGTTTACTAGGAATGCTATTGACAGGTATTATACTTGGTCCATATGTTTTAAATCTATTGGATTCTAGTATACTGAATATATCCGCTGATTTAAGGCAGATTGCATTAATCATAATTCTCACACGTGCAGGTTTAAATCTAGATCTTGAGGATTTAAGAAAGGTTGGACGACCTGCAATATTATTGTGTTTTGTGCCTGCTTGTTTTGAAATAATAGGAATGATTCTACTTGCACCTATGCTTCTTGGTATCACTTGGCTAGAAGCTGCCATTATGGGAACGGTAGTTGCAGCAGTGTCTCCTGCAGTCATAGTGCCAAGAATGTTAAAACTGATGGAAGGTGGTTATGGTTCCAAACAAAGTATTCCGCAGATGATTATGGCGGGAGCATCTGTGGATGATGTCTTTGTAATTGTATTATTTACTGCTTTTACTGGTCTTGCACAGGGGGGAGAAATTACGTTAAGTCGTTTTTTAACGATCCCAACATCAATTGTATTTGGTCTTATTGGAGGTATCATCGTAGGACTTCTACTTTCTCTTTTATTTACAAAGGTTCATATTAGGGATAGTGGAAAAGTAATGATTATGATATCTTTTTCATTTTTACTAGTTACATTAGAACATTATATCACTGGTATCATAGGATTTTCAGGTCTTTTGGCAGTTATGGCGTTAGGTGCAACGCTTAAGAAAGGAAAATATGAAGTTTCCATACGATTATCCAATAAATATTCAAAATTATGGGTGTGTGCTGAAGTTATACTATTCGTGCTTGTAGGTGCTACCGTAAATATAAGCTATGCGTTAAAAGCTTCAGCAATGGCTATTGTTTTGATTGTATGCGTATTGTTATTCCGCATGGTAGGAGTTTTTACCTGTCTTTTAAGGACAAGTCTCAAGCGAAAAGAACGTGTTTTTACAGCGATAGCTTATATGCCAAAGGCTACAGTACAGGCGGCAATTGGCGGGATACCTCTTGCAATGGGGTTTTCCTGTGGAGAAATTGTGCTAACGGTAGCAGTACTTTCTATACTGATTACGGCACCTTTAGGAGCATTTTTGGTTGATGCAACATATAAAAAGTTTCTGATTCAGGGAGCTGATTGCCGCCGCTAGCATATTATGGTATATTGTATATACATCGCAATTAATAAGAGTATGTAAAAGTATTTGTGCATGTTGGAAACAGTGATTTAATTATAAAGAAAACTGAATAAAGAGAGGTATCAGCATGAAGCAACTTATAGTTATCATAGGTCCAAATGGTGTTGGTAAAAGTACTACAGCTAAAGAAATAGTAGAACAATGTTCTAAAACCGCATTAGTTGATTCTGATTGGTGTCGTGTAATGAATCCATTTGAAGTTACTGAAACGACAAAGCAAACCATAACAGAAAATATCTATTGCTTATTATATAATTATCTCACTTGCAAAGATATCGATACCGTAGTTTTTACATATGCATGGCATGGAGAAAGAAAAGAAATTTATGATTGTGTGATTGATAAATTAAATAATGAGAACATAGAGTTTAAAGAAAATATAATTGTTTTGAAATGTTCGAAGCAAGAAAATATAGATAGAGCAAAAAAAGATGGCAGAGATGAAGTGAGAATAAAACGGGGAATCGAGATGACTTTTTCGTTTTATGATAAGTATGAATATCCATGTATTGATACGACAAATATGACACCATTAGAAGTTGCAAATCAAATCATTGCAAAGATACATCATAAGCAGAAATCGGATAGCAAAGTATTTTCTAAATGTGGTATGCGTTGTGATTTATGCTTAATATATCGTCCAAATGTAGAACAGGAAGATAGACGTATTGATATTTGTAATGCATGGAGAAAAATCTGGCAAGGTTTTGATCCAGACCCCAATACAATTATTTGTGACGGTTGCAGTTGCGAAAGAAGAAGCAGTTTTGTTTAGTCCAACATGTGAAGCAAGAAAATGCGTATTTGAAAAAGGTCTCAAGCATTGTGGCTATTGCTCACAGTTTCCGTGTGATATTTTTCCGGCTGAACCAACGAAAGAAGAAACGTTTCATATGATTGAAGTTGAAAAGAAATGGACTTGGGAAGATGAAAAACTAATGGAAGCATATACTTGTAAAAAGAATATGGATGAGTTTAGAAAGACGAACTTGTAAGGTGATTTAATGAGGGTTAGAAGAGGAAAGAGTTAAAAGGGTACGATATAACCATAGGAGTTAAGTAAAAAATGTATATAACAAGCATAATATGACATGCTGATGTCATATTATGCTTGTTATACTTCTATCTGTAAGAAATAATTATATTAGATAGGAGAGATTCGATGGATTACGAAATTGTAACATTGAAAGAAAAGAAAATTGTGGGTATTGCCGCAAGAACAGGTAATAAGGAACCAGAGATGCAGGCAGTCATTGGGGGATTGTGGCAGCAGTATTATGAAGGTAATGTCTGTCAGAAAAATAAGAACAAAGTTAGCGATTTTGCATATGGTATTTATTCTGATTACAAAGGTGATACCTATCAGGTAACAGTGGGTGCAGAGGTTACACAAGTTAGTGACAAGGAAGAGTTAGATACACTTATTATTCCACAGGGCAAGTATGCCAAATTTCACATTGTTGGTGATATGGTAAAGGATGTTGCCGATGCGTGGGCAAAAATTTGGCAGATGGACTTAAATCGTATCTATACAGCTGACTTTGAAGAGTACGTCGATTTTGATGGTACCACTTCCACAATTAATCTCTACATAGCAATTTCATTGGAAGATTAGGTTATTAGGAGCATTCCATCTGAATAGATGGAATGCTCCTAATTTTAGTTTATGGAATGTAGTAAGATTCTAATATAGGATAAAATCATGCTTTTTATTTACCCATAATAGCGCAATATCTGTGTATATCTGAGAAAAATTCTATGATATAATACATTAAGGTATTGAACAAAATGGAGGGAAGACAAGTATGCTAACACAAGAAGAGAAAGTAAGATTGTTAGAAAAGAAACAACTACTGATGCATCAGGCTGTTCCATTTTTTGAAGATGCACCTTGCTATGATCTTTCAAAACTTTTACAATTTCAGCAGGCATTTCGAAAGGTAGCTTATGAAAATGATATGGAACATTTAGCAACAAATCTAGAAGTGTTAGAAGGATTCATGCACCAGTTAACGAAGAGAAATAACGCACCAAAACGTATTTATTTATGGGATAAAAATAATATGCCTTCGCTTGGTACTTATACCGAGAATGAAGGGCTACGTTTTAATCATGACCCTGATTTTGAACCATATATGTATGAACTATTACTAGATCATGAGGTGCAGCCAAAGGGAGCAGTGATTGTTTGTGCAGGTGGTGATCACGGTGATTGTACGATGCATGAAGGATATCAGACTTGTCTTGATCTAAATGCTTTGGGATATCAGTGTTTTTTACTGCTCAATCGAACGAATCATTATCCTTATGCTGCGATAGAAGCGGGGGTTGATGCTGCCCGCGCAATTCAATTCGTCAGAAAAAATGCTTTAAAATATCGTGTTGATCAGTATCATATTGCATTTGCAGGATTTTCGAACGGTGGATTAACAGGGGAAGCTTGTATTCAGTATTTTTCAGGTACTCAGACCATTAGCCAACATTTTGAACAGTATGTTCCAGATGAGCTAGATCAGTATTATGGCGCACCAGATGCAAATATTTGTGTGTATGGTCCACGTTTTAAAGATGCAACCTTTGACTATACGAATGTCGTGTATCCACCTACTTTTTTTGCAGTAGGACGGGATGATTTTGCCATGGATAATCTGAATGCAACCATATCTGATTTGATGAACCATCACGTAGAAGTAGAAATCCATACCTTTGCAGGAGTACCACATGGACAATCTGGGGTAACAATCTACGGGGTAAATCCATATCCTCATTTTCAGTTATGGCTTCCACTCGCAGATGCATTTATGCAAAATGTATTCTCAAAATCAGTCGTAAAGAAAACACCAGATCAGCTTAATAATAGAGAGTATCGTTATGATGCGTTCTCCAACGGGAAACCTATTTTGAATAAGAAAAAGGGTCACCTTCCAGCAATGGGGTGGAACAGCTGGAATGCATTTGGAAGTGGCAATACAGAAAAGTTAACAAAAGAAATGGCAGATGCGATGGTCAACTTAGAATTAGATCAGTTGGGATACCAGTATGTAATTTTAGATGATGGGTGTTATCGGCCAGTTCGTGTGGATGGAAAGCTTGCCAATGAAGAAGTAAAATTCCCAAGTGGATTTAAGGCTTTGAGTGATTATATACATAATAAGGGTTTGAAGTTTGGTATGTATAATGACATTGGTACCAACCTTTGCGCAGGGGCAGCAGTGGGCACTTGTGGGCATGAAGATGTAGATGCACAGTGCTATATTGATTGGGGCGTTGATTTTCTAAAAGTAGATAACTGTTATTATCTTTGGGATAATGCTACTTTTTCAGATGCTGCCAACGCAAAGTACGTTTATGCACCGAATATTAAAAGCTGTAAGATAACAGGAGATGATTTTAACAAAGAATTATCGGCTGTAAAGGATGGTATTTTGATTGGAAATGGCATTACAGTGAAAGAGGACTATGTGACCAATATTGGTACTTTTGATGGAACAGGTCCTGAAGCAAGTCCAGTTGGAATGCAAAGTGGCGAATTACAATTTCACGTCGTTGTACCAAAAGCAGGTATTTATGTTTTAACTGTTGAGTATACAACTGCGATGGAACCTGGCATTGGAAGTTGGTTACAAGTGGCAGTTGGGGAGAATGACAATTCTACTATTTTTTATGATGACTTTTTACCTGCTTCTATAAACAAAGAAACATTTATTGAATCTAAAAAGATGAAGATCACCCTTGAAGCTGGTGAAAATGTAATTCGTCTGATGAATCATCGAAGACAGGAAAATACCTTAAGTTCGTATGCGACATTACTAGAAGGATTGAATAAAGCAAACCCAGATCACGATGTAATTTTCTCTATCTGCGAATGGGGAAAAACGCAACCTCAGAACTGGGGATATAAAGTGGGAGACTCCTGGAGAATTTTAAATGATATTACTTTTCAGGTAGGAGCAGATCAAGACTCTGGAAAGGGAGCATGGACGAGTGATTATACGAATAGTGTTACCTCTCAATACAACAAAGCTGTAATTATGGATGAATTTGCAGGATTGGATAAAGGGTATAACGATCCGGATATGCTGATGATAGGTATGGATGGCTTGACAGAAACTATGTGTAAAACGCATATGATAATGTGGTGTATGATGAATGCTCCATTAATGCTTGGAATGGATTTACGTCGTGTAAAAAAGGATGATGCAATTTACCGTATCATTGCAAATAAAGAGATTGTAGCATTGAATCAGGATCCACTCGGTATTGCATGTAAACGCGTATTTTCTACCTATCAGGCAGATGCTTATGATACAGAATATATTAGAGATAACAATCGTGTTGATATTGTTGCAAAACCTCTTTCCGATGGAAGCATTGCAATCTCATTTATCAATTTAAGTGATGAGACAAAGAAGGAGGGTTATCAAATCAGCGTTGGTGAGCTTATTACTTATTTAGGCCACAAGATGGTAAATGAGGAAGCTTTTCAGAATGCGATGGCATATCAAGTACATGATTTGTGGAACTTTACCGTAACGAAAAACAATACAGGTGTATTTACAGTTCCATCCCTAGAAGCGCACGACAACGTAACGATTAAAGTGACACCTCTTCAATAAAAAACAAAGGCAGTCCAAGTAGAAGAATATATACTTTTACTTGGATTGTTGAATATGTAGGATAGAGAGAGAGAGATACGCATATGACATGTAATTGTTTTGTACAGCTACTATGGGAACATCAGTCAGATCAAAAAATAGAAGCTCTTGATTCTTTGCAGGCAATTCAACAGTATGGAAGGAAACAAGGATGGTTGGAAGAACAGGATGTATTGTTTGGAGAACAGGAAATCGAACGAAGACAGGCTGCAAGAATTTTACATCAATTTTTAAGATTACAACTTAAGGAGCGAGACGAAAGCGATTGGCAAGCAGCAATGCAGTTGCAGGATTTATTGGATTGTAGAACCTGCATCAATCACGTGGCACAAATGTATATCAAAGGGATCATGTCAGCGTATACGAATCTGGACAGGAATGATTCCGATGAATCGCAACCTGAAAAGAATCTTATTTTTGGTATGCACTATACAGTGGAAGAAGTGGAGGCAAAAGAAATGTTTGAGAGAGCCTTTCATCCACAATTACGTATTCGTGAAATTCGTAGAGAGCAAAAGCAAACCTCAAAACAATCTTTTGACTTTAAAATTACTTATGATAAAGCTATAGAAGTTTTAGAGCAAGACAAAGAATGTATATTGGTAGATGTAAGAAGTGCTGCAGAGTATGAGGAGTGGCACATGGAACATGCAATCAACATACCAATGGCAACTATTTTATCCAACCCTATGCTTTTATTGGAAAACAAAAATAAAATCATTTTATTGTATTGTCAAAGAGGATATCTAAGTGAAATCACAGCTAGGTGCTTACTAGATCATGAATATGAGAATATATTTTATTTTAGTTTTGACAACATGTCATTTGTTAGTATGATACAGTAAAAATAGGAAAAGCCGATTAGAAACGAATGTATAGGTGGATGCATTCCGAGTACTATTGAGAAGAAATCTGAACGAATCATCTGAATTGTGTCAATGGATGTTAAATTAAGTAAAAAATAACAAAAAATTACTAAATTATTATTTTATTTATAGCAATTTTTATAAAAATATTGACAATTCATGAAAAAAAAGGTATTATAGACTCAATAAAAAATAGGAGGTCACTTTTATGGGCATTGCGTCATTAGTATTAGGTATACTCGCACTTGTAATCGGTCTTTTTTCAGCAGGTGCATTTGGTTGGCTTGGTGCTATCCTAGCAATTATAGGTATTATATTAGGTGCATTAGGTAAAAAAGTTCCAGAAAAGAAGGGAATTGCAACAGCTGGTTTAGTATTATCTATTATTGGCTTAGTCTTAAGTCTAATTCTCTACATAGCTTGTGTAGCTCTCGTTGGTGGTATGGCAAGCATATTTTAATAGTATCAGATGGACTCCTGTGAATTATTCACGGGAGTTTTTAAAAGGAGAAATACATTGTATATTAATATATTGCAGATTGAATTTCCTGCCTATGGTTTGATAATTGCTATGGGTGTTATCATCGCAAACTTGTTAGCTTTATGGTTATTGAAAAGGTTTAAATTTGATGGAAATGATTTTATTATATTAGAAGCGTATACATTTTTAGGTGCCTTTTTTGGTGCTAAGGTGCTATATTTGATAGTTTCGTATTCGATGATCGATTGGGCCCGCATATTTGAACTAGACTATTTTAATGCGTTAATGCGTGGTGGGTTTGTCTTTTATGGTGGGTTGCTTGGAGGAATCGGTGCTTGCTATATTGGTGGAAAGATACATCATATATCGGTAAGACGATATATTCAATATTTTATTTGGTTGCTTCCCCTGATTCATTGCTTTGGAAGGATTGGATGTCATCTTGCTGGATGCTGTTATGGACAGCCATATAATGGTCCATTTTCAATTGTTTATCATGAGGGGGCACTTGCACCAGCTAATATTGAACTATTTCCTGTCCAATTAATAGAAGCAATCTGTTTATTCCTAATTGCTATATTTATACTGGTCTTTGTATTAATGGGGCATGCAAGCTATTCTTTAGAAATCTATTTTATTATGTATGGTATCATACGTTTTGTACTAGAATTTTTTAGAGGTGATTCTATCCGAGGTAAATTACTTTATTTATCAACCTCACAATGGATAAGTATATTGTTAATATCTTTTTCATTTTACTTTTTCTATAGAAGAAGGAACAAAGGGCTGAATCAATCAAGCACTTAATTAGCATTTGATTGTTGAGTGGTATATCAAAATCGTAACGATTGGGAATATATAAGACAACTGCATTATGAGTTATTAGGGTCAAGTTGAGATACTTGATCCATTTTTTATGTTATAGAAAGGGGAATTATGGTATAATTGTCTTGTACAGGCGGATGCATTCCGAGTACTATTGAAAAAAATCTGAAGGTGGATGCTTAAATTTGAATTAATAGAGGTGTGTGTATGGACGAACGAATTGAGAAACAATTAGCTTTTGTGTTAGAAATAGACAAAGTAAAAAATATTTTTAGGCAAACCCATTTATCAGAAAACGGAAGAAATGAAAATGATGCCGAGCATTCGTGGCATATGGCAATTATGGCATATCTGCTTCAAGAGTATTCGAATGAAAAGGTTGATATAGCCAAAGTAATGCTGATGTGTTTAATTCATGATCTAGTGGAGATTGATGCTGGAGACACATATGCCTATGACACCGAAGGATTAAAAACACAAAAAGACAGAGAAAATATGGCCAAAGAGAGAATTTTTTCTATCTTACCTGAAGAACAAAAAACAGAGTTGGTTTCTTTGTTTGATGAATTTGAAGCATACGAAACTGCTGAGGCAAAGTTTGCACATGCTATGGATAATCTTCAACCGCTAATTTTGAATCATAGTAACAATGGCCGTGATTGGAAAGAACATGGTGTTACTTCAAAACAAGTCTACAATAGACAGACAAAAACAAGACTTGGTTCCGAAAAGCTCTTTACCATCGTAGATAGTATGATTCAAGAGAACATTAATAAAGGAAATCTAAAGTAGTAAACGAAGCAACAATTAAAAGAGTCAAGCATGAGAATAAGTATGAAAAACCTCAGGGGGAAATATTTAACTGCCTTTTTTGTGAGAGTATACTAGTTATACAATCAAATCCGCAATCTGTAATGTCATTTCCAAGGACATAACAGCATCACTGATATCATTGATCGGTTTTTCTGTTGATTGAATCATTTTTACAGCATATCGAATCATTTCATAGTAGCAGTTGTTTTGCACAAGAATGTCCTTACAAGAGTTTTCTGTAAATAAGCTTAGTCTAGTATCTAAACGATCATTTTGATCTTTGTAGCGATCTTCATAGTACCGAACCACTGCATTGTCAAGGATTGCTTCATAAGAAACTGAAAATGGATAACCAATTGGCATCATAGAGGAAGCATTAATTTCTGCAAATGCACTATCATAGGAGCAAAGTAGTGAAACTGAACATTGCCCCTTTTTCCCGAGTGTTTTTGCAGTTTGAACTTTCTCTGGTTTTCCTAGCAGATAGGAGACAAAATCAATGTCGTGTGTCATTAAAGCAGTTACTATGTTACTTGGTCCTAAATCACCCCATATAGGTGGAGTATTTCTTTGAATTTGGATTTTTTGTAATCTCCCATATTCCCCAGACTTTACAATGTTCACTAATATTTCATAAGCATGCTCAAAACGCATGAATAAATCAACCATAAGTAGCTTTCCATATTTTTGTTGTGCAGTCTGCATATCGATAGCATCCGAGATGGTAAAAGCCACAGGTGTTTCGCATAATACATGCTTATTGTGTTCTAATGCCTGAATTGCAAATTTACAGTGAAGATCACTCGGAAGACAGATGTCAACGAGGTCAATCTCATCGTTTTCCATAATCTCACTGATCTTAGTAACAGGATGAATACCAAACCTTGTCTGTAATTCTTTTAGTTTTTCAGGTTTTCTGCCATACACATAGATCGTGTCTACCTCCTTGATGGATGAAAAGAGTTCTGCATGATAAGCACCAAAACCTGTTCCTAATATTCCAACTTTCATATGGTTCTCTCCTTTTTTGAATGATTGTTGTAGATACCATAGCAAATGATTGCTGACAACTGTATGTCAGTAATTTATTTAAAAGTGAAAATTTATAGGAATGTATTCAAACAAAGATTATATTTAGTGTTTCATCCGATTACCCTAACTAAAGATTAGGTATGATATAATTGTGCATATAAAGTTGAGCTTTATAAGTAAATCTATAGTACACTCTAATTGTAAGGAGAAGTTGATAGGTAAGTGTATTATTGACTATTGATTTATTATAAGCCGTTAAAAATTCAATGATATTGACTTAAAGTTGATTTCATGAACTATTCTTTACATTTAGGGAGGTGTGAGTATGTTTGAGTTACATAATAAAGTAGTTTTGGTTACAGGAGCAACGAGAGGAATTGGAAAAGGAATTGCAATTGCGCTTTCGAAAAAAGGGGCTATCATATATTTTACTGGTAGGACTGAGATAGAATATCAGGGTGCAGTTCCATTATCCGGTTGTCTACAAGCCACAGAGGATGAAATAAAAAGAGTAGGTGGGATAGGATATGGTATTCGATGTGATCATGAGGATGATAAACAAACTAAAATGGTGATAGATAGAATCATTAGTGAACAAGGAAAAATCGATATCTTAGTAAATAATGTATGGGGAGGATATGAACACTTTAGTGATGGTACTGAATTTTGGAAAGAGACAGGGTTTTGGTCAATGCCAATCAGTCGATTTGATAAGTCAATCAATTCAGGTATCAGAGCTCATTATGTTACAAGCTTATTTACCGTGCCGCATATGATTCGACAAAATAGTGGTCTAATCTTTAATCTGTCTTTTTGGGCAGCTGAACGCAATGATATGGGTGTCGCATATGGAATTGCGAAATCAGCATCCAAGAAAATGACAGAGACAATGGCATATGAATTAAAAGAGTATGGCATAGGTGTCCTTACAATTTATCCAGGTCTTGTAAGAACTGAGTCAGTTATGAACTCTGCCGAGTTTTTGGATTTAACCAATTCTGAGTCAACTGAATTCGTGGGACTCGCAATCGCTGCGTTAGCATCAGATCATAATGTGATGGAGAAGAGCGGTACAAAACAGATTGCAGCACAAGTTGCTCTTGATTATGGATTTACGGATATCGATGGTACACAGCCAATCCCATTGAATGAATTTGATTGTAAATAATGATAGACATAATAGAATCTCATATTGGAGTGTTTATTTAGAATTCAATTTGTGATTATAAAATATTTCAGAGGATACGAACTAAAATGACATAACCAGCATAAAACGTAGTTTTATGTTAGTTATGTCATTTTTTTATGATTAGCCTGTTTTGGTGTCCGCATAAATCTCAAAGTTATGTCTATTAGGGTAGCAGTCGTTATTTAAACTTGGTTTTTATGATCTTAACAAATTCCTCTACCACAGTGCTAATTGATCTATCTTTATGAATGAATACCTGAGAGTATATAGGAAACTCACTTCCATGCCAATCGAGTCTTTTTAGGGAGTGATCTTTAACTTCTTTTCTGGCAGTGTTATCTGGTATAAATGCTACTCCAAGTTTGTCGATGGCAAATTGTTTCAGTATTTCCTTACTGCTTGTCTCGAGGACAATCTTAGGTGTAATGTGTTTTTGCGACAGTGTATTCACAAGCATCATACGAAAATTGCAATTGTGTCCCGTTAAGAGTAGTGGAATACCATCCAGATTTTCTTCTGTAATATTTTCTCTGTTTGTAAGTGGATGATCAGGGCAAGCATAGAAGCCAAGAGTTTCTTTTTTCTTATAGAGCAAGGTTAGTTCTGGCGAATCTATGTATGGGTTTAGGGTATAGACAAGATCCAGTGCCCCTTTTTTTAACAACGAAGGGAAAATATCATGTGTGATAAATTGCAGTTGTATTTCCACTTTAGGGCATTGTTTCTTAAACTCTACCAACATACGAGGAAACTCATTGTAACATAGGGATTCAGACACTCCAACCTTCAGTATTCCGCTAGGTTCTTCGGTTGTGGGAACCTCAAGTAGTATTTCTCTTTGTAGTTGAAGCATTTTTTGTGCATACTCTGTTAAACGTTCCCCTTCTGGAGTGAGAACTAGTGTTTTTCCAAGTCTCTCAAAAAGCAGACAATCCAATTCTTCTTCCAGTTGTTTTATTTGCGTTGTAATGGTTGACTGTGCATATCCAAGTAAATTAGCAGCAGAGGTAAAGCTGTCAGTTTCCACTATCTTGATAAACGTTGCAAGTTGTGTAAGAGTCATTACAAGCCTCCTATCATATTTTTTGAATGTTCCTATTTATTATTTCAATTTTACTGATGTATTCGTTGATGCTATTATACTAAATAAACAAGGGAGGTGCAATATGAATATGGATAATGTCAGTATTGAAGCAATCAACATAAAAAAAACATTTAAAATGAAAAAACGGGCGGAAGACAGATGTCTGGGTGCATCTAGGCATATACAGTCAACGGCAGTAAATAATATTTCCTTTACAATACAAAAGGGAGATATCGTCGGTTTTATAGGGGCAAATGGTGCAGGTAAATCCACAACTATAAAAATGTTGACCGGTATTTTAGTGCCAGATTGTGGAGTAATAAGAATAAATGGACTGGATTATAAGAAAAACCGGAGAGAGATTATGATGAAGATTGGAGTTGTGTTCGGACAAAGAAGTGTGTTGTGTTGGGACATTCCTGTTATAGAATCATTCCGTTTATTCAAAGATATGTATCGCATTCCTAATGATGTATACAGAGAAAATATTGAAGTATTTTCTGAAATTTTGAATTTGTCGGATTTTATGTATAAACCACCGAGGCTGTTAAGTTTGGGACAGAGAATGAAAGCAGATCTTGCAGCAGCACTGCTATACAATCCCGAAATCCTATTTCTTGATGAGCCGACGATCGGAATAGACGTTTTGGCAAAGGATAAGATTAGAGATTTTATCTGCCAGATCAATAAAGAACGACATACAACCGTAATCTTAACTACGCACGACGTTTCCGATATTGAGGCACTGTGTCACAAAATGCTTGTTATCGACAAGGGCAGTATCCTATATGATGGTTCACTAGAAAAACTGAAGAAGAATTTTGCTATGGAGCGTGGCTTGAATCAGAAATTAGAAGAAACAAGTCTTGAGGAAATTATTAAGCGTATATATGAGGGGAGTTTTTTATGAAGAAGTATTTGGATTATGCAAGAGTGGGAATAAAGGAGCACATGGTATATCCTAGTGCAATATGGGCAAAGTTTTTTTCTAAGATAATTTATCTATATCTACAGTTTTGCCTATGGTCTGCCTTATTTTCCTCAAATAGTTTGAAAAATCCAGAATTAAGAAAAGACAGTACGCTAAGATATATCATTATTGCTACGATTATTTCAACTGTGATCGAATGCAATATCATAGAACGGATCAATGCTCAGATTCAGACGGGAAATATAGCCACAGACTTGATCAGACCAATAGGTTTCAAAAGAATGGTATTTTCAAAACATCTTGGAGACACATTTGTCAAAATAGCATTTTACCTTGTACCACTTGTTGTATTGGTACATATTACTATGAATGTTCCGCTATTGAATCATAAACAGATCGGTGTTGGCGCGCTATCAGTTATCCTTGCGTATTGTATTCAATTCCTTTACTCCCTTGTCATAGGACTTCTGGCATTCTGGCTAATCGTTACATGGCCGATCAATATGCTCTTAGGTGCAGTGTATAAACTCTTGTCTGGAGCATGGATACCAGTAAGCATGTTTCCTGACATATTGAATGAAATAAATTTGTTTCTTCCCTTTCGAGCGATCTATGCAATTCCGGTTTCCATTCTAACAAGTCAAATGGAGGTTACAGACATATATTCATCAATAGGTATTCAGATTATGTGGCTCGTTCTCTTGTATATATTGGTAGAAGTTGTATGGTATGTTGGCAGGAAAAAATTAATCATTCAAGGAGGTTGATCTATGAATTACATAAAATTATATTTCCGTTTTGTTATTGTGTATATAAAAGGTAAGATGGAGTATCATTGTGCACTTCTTCTTGAATTGATTGCAAATACTATATTGATAGGGATTTATTTTGCTAGTTTCTATGTCATCTTTCACAATTTTGAAAATATTGTGGGATGGAGCAAACATGAGGTCCTTTTCATGTTCACGACGAGCTGGCTCTCGTATTCATTTAGTTGCTTTTTCTTCTGGAAACCGATGAAAGACATAGGAGAGCTTGTACGTACAGGAAAATTTGATCTATATCTGACACGTCCCATCAGTCCACTCATATATCTGGTTTTGCAGCAATTTCAGTATACTTTTCTACCTCGTCTGCTGTTTTCTATTGGATTTTGGGTATATAGCATGAAGAAGTTAGAGATTAATTGGACTGTAGCAAATGTTTGTTATTATTGCATCTGCCTAGTTACTGCATTTGTTATTTATTCAGCAATCACAATCATAACAGGTGCAGTTAGCTTTTGGACAATAAAGAGTGAAGAAATCGTGTCGTTGCTCACAGATAATAACTATGGTCTGAAGAATTTTTGTGATTATCCGTTAGAGATATATGGAAAGAGGATGCAATCTTTACTTATTTTCATCGTACCTTTTGCTTTTGCCGGGTATTTTCCTGCAGCAAGATTGCTGGAGAAAAAAGTTCTTTATCAACAGATATCCAATTTCTCACCTGTAATCGCACTGGTTATGGCAGTACTTGCATATGTGCTGTGGCACAGGGGACTGGAGCATTATGGTAGCTCAGGGGCATAGATGTAGGATGCATCAGATGGTTGGGACTTGCTCCAATGGAACAGTCATCCTGTATGAAAAAGAAAAATCTTGAAACTATATGTAAGGATATTCCTATTGTGGTAATAATACATATATGCTAATATATGTTTGCGATAAACATATGCTACCTATTGTATAGCATAAATATCAATTATTAAGGAGTATTACACATGAGTTTAGAAAAAGACAAATACGCAAAGGTTAGAGGAGCCCAAGCTCAAGGAGCTAGAACAATAGAAGAATTAAAGGAAATGACTGATATTATTATTGAGAATGATGCAGAACTTAAAGAAATTGAAGAAGTATTAAAAAATGCTTGTCGTTGTAAGAATGTATCTGTTGAAGAAGTAGTTGCTGCAGTAAAGAACGGTGCAGACACGATTGAAAAAGTGGCTGAAGCTACCAAAGCAACGGTTGGATGTGGAAGATGTAAAGGTGTTGTAGCAAATATCATTGAAAACAAAAGATAATATATAGCCAGGGGCTGTTACTAGGTGATTTTAATCACTGAAGTAACAGCCCTTTTTTGTATATTAGGAAATTTCTCTGAATTTCCAAATATATAAAAAATGCTCTGCAGGATGCACACAAGCGCGATAGGAAGATGTCGCTTACGCGACCGCGCTTGGCGCAAGTGTTTTGCAAGCAAAACACTTTGTTACTTTTGACGCCTGATCTATGAAAGTAAAAAAATTGCAGAATTATGAATAAATACTATTAAATTGTAGATGAACTTTGATTGAATTCTTATAGGACATGTGTTAGCATTAAAATATAAATTGGAAGAAATTTACAATTTATTACGAGTAAGTTTCCTACATTTATAGACATCATTGGTTGAAAGCATAAGACTATAATCAAAAAGGAGAGGCTACTATGAAGAAAAGTAAGATTTTAAAGCGTATCATTGTTATGTTGGCTGTTATTTCTATGGTATTTCTGAATTTAGCAGGTTCAGGAATTCAGTTGGCTAATGCAGCAACAGCAAACGGAGCCCCCGTCTTTAAAGAGTCAAAGTTTAGAAGAATTTTGGTTGGGGAATCATATGATTTCAATATCAAAAATGCTCCAACGGGTTCAACGTACCAATGGAAGAGCAGCAACAAGGCAGTTGCAACAGTCAATAATAAGGGTGTTGTTAAAGCGGTTGCCACAGGTAGTACAATAATTACTTGTAAAATCACATCAGGAAAAGACAGTATATCATTAAGAGCAAAAGTCATGGTGAAGGAACCTTCTAACAACCCAGCTACAAAGGTTAAGATTAATAATAAAATTCAGTCTCTGGCAGTCGGTGAAATTTATAACTTTAATTGCACTTTTACACCATCAAAAGCTTTAGAATTTGTGAACTGGACATCAAGCGATCCTTCTGTTGTTCAAGTGAATGCTTATGGTGTAGTAACTGCATTAAAAGAAGGTACGGTAACGATTAAAGCTACGACACTTAATAAATCTGTTACAGATAAAGTAACAATTAAGGTGGTACCTGAAGTTGTGGTAACTTCACAAAAACAGCTTTATCAGGCTTTAAGTGAAGATAAAGTAGGTACAATTTTAATCAGCTCTATGGCAGATATGGAGTTAACGATTCCAGAAGGTGACTACTCTGGACAAGAATTAATTCTTGATGTACCTAATGCAGTAATTCATAATTATGGAGTATTTAAGAAAATTACAATTCGTGATCTTAATGATCAAGGATGGATTGAATATGCAAAAGGTAATACGTTATATGTTGGTGAATCATCTCAGATTACAGTTGCACAGAGTGCTGAATCTGTGATTATCGTAGATAATAGTGATATAAAATTGGATCTGAATTTACTGGGAATTTCTCAGATTGATGCTTTAAAACCATGCGAGATTAATTGCAATGGAACAGCACAAGATCTTCCTAAAGTAAATGTTGGATCGACTGGTGTTACAATCAATACAAAAATTGCACTTCAAATGGATGCCTCCTATCAAGCAGTACTTAAATTAGAAACAGAAGCTGCAGCAAAATCAAAGATTACTGCAAAAGACGATAGTTCAATACCAAAAGTAGAAGGCGATTTTAAGGTTAATGTAGAAGTTAATGGTAAAGTTTTAAGCGTTGGTAAAGGTACATCATCTCAAAGTGGAAGCTCCAATCCTCCAACATCGACACCTACATCAACACCAACATCGACGCCTACAACAGCACCTACTCCTGTTCCCCCTGTGAAAGTAGATGAGAATGGATTTACAGAAGAAGGAAGAATTGTAGCCAAGTTTGGAACACCTAAAATTGATGGTGATGTTGATGATGTTTGGAAGAACGCAATCGAGATTAAGCCACCGCATACAAACAATGCAGCTGTAAAAGCAACTGCAACATTTAAGTTATTATGGGATGATAATGCAATTTATGTCCTTGCCGAAGTAAATGATCCTAACATGACACTGGAACCACGTCAAGCACATGAGAAAGATTCCATTGAAATATTCTTAGATGAGAAGAATGATAAGACATCTTCTTATGGTTCCGATGATTTACAGTTCAGAGTTAATTACGAGAATGCTCAGTCTGCAGGTAATGGTGATCTTAGCCGATTCTTTACTGCTACTAAGACAGGTGAAGGAAGCTATGTAGTTGAAGCAAGAATTGAATTACAGAATGCTGCAGCAAACGATAAGATTTGTGGCATGGAATTACAGGTAAATGATGGCATTGGAACAAGCAGAGCAGGAACGATAACAGTATTTGATACAACCGACAGTGCATGGAGTAAACCATCGGTATTTGGTGAAGTTGTACTTACTGGCAAAAATCCAGGAGATGTTCCTGGTTTAAATCCATACAAATTATACAAGTTAATAACTTCTGCTGAGAAGATGGATGTTACAGGAGCATTATTTACTACAAGCTTAAAGGCAGCAAAAGATGTATACGAAAAAGAAACATCAACTCAGAAGGATTTGGATGCAGCTTATGATACTTTGAACCAGGTAATTACCTTTGTAAATGCAGTTACAAAAGCAACAAAGATGGATTTATCCGTATATCAGGCTGAGGGTGTAGCTGTTGTTCAAAAAGCAGTCGAAGATGCAGAAAAACTTCTAGCAAAAGAAGGCACAACGGCTGAACAGATGAATGAAGCAATGGCTGCAATGGACAAAGCAATTGCAGCATTAAAAGTAAATGGTTTAGATAAAGATGGTAACATTGTTGCGAAGTTTGGTTCTCCAGTGATTGATGGTGATATCGATCAAGTATGGGATAAAGTTGCTTTTGTTCCAGCAACTGCTTCAGGATCTGGCTCAACAGATACAACAGCGAAATTTAAAGTATTATGGGATGACAAGGCACTCTATGTGTTAGCAGATGTTACTGATAGCGCACTGGATATCACCTCAGGAACTGTTTATAACAGAGATTGCGTTGAAATCTTTTTGGATGAAGGCAACAATGCCATCGAGAATATCTTTGATCTTGATGATACCCATTACAGAATCAGCTGTGAAAACAGTCTTTCTGCTGATCGTGGTAGCTTGGATCGGTTATATACGAAAGTGACTAAGAAAATAGACGCGGAAGGTAAAGTAACAGGTTATATACTTGAAGCAAGAATAGCACTTCAAAACGGTGCAAAGGACAATAATATCTATGGTATAGAGTTACAGTTAAATGATGCTAAGGGTGGCAATAGAACTGGTACTTTGAATGTATTTGATAAAACTAGTACTGCTTATGCTAGTCCAAAAAGATTTGGTAAAGCTGTTCTCAGTGAAAAGAATGCTGAAGATGTTATTGGCTTTAATCCATATGATTTATTAAAGATGGTGAATATCGCTAATGATATCGAATTAGTTCGTTACACCGATGATACAGCAGCTAAAGTAAAAGATCTAGTTGCTCAGGCAGACGCAACCATCGCTACTGGGGATCAAGCTCAAGTAGATGCACTTTGTGTTTCTTTGGATCAGGCAATTAAGGCACTGGTTCATAAAGACATTAAGGAAGTAGATCCAACAATAAGTAAGATCAAAGAGTTCAGAAGAATTCCTGCAGAGTATCTTACAGGAGCAGCATATGACGATAAAGCTAAGGGAACTGTTGTAAGAGACTACTACGATACCTATGAGTATAGTGATGATGGAGTACGTGGTGAAGCAGTTCAGAAAAATATGCTTGTATATCTTCCAGCTGGATATAATCCAGAGGATAAAAATACAAGATATAATGTTTTATACTTAATTCATGGGACATCAGAAGATCAAAATACAGTATTTGGTGATGATGATGCCAATGTAACGACTGTCATGAAGAAAGTACTTGATATGATGATTGCAAATGGTCAACTTGATCCAATGATTATCGTTACGCCTACGTACCGCGGTATGGAATCAGGAAGATTACAGTATGAAATGGTCAATGAGATCTTACCATTTATCGCTACGAAATATAATACGTATTCGAAATCTGGTTCCCAAGAAGATCTAAAGGCTGCTAGAAATCATCGCGCAGTTGGTGGATTCTCTCAAGGATCAAGCTGTACATTTACGATTATGAGAAACTGTTTTGATTACTTTAAGTACTATCTTCCAGTAAGTGGTGGTCCGGGAAATACGGATTTTACAAGTATTGTAAAAGGTTATGCAATGACTGACTACTATGTATTCGCATCCACTGGTACGGATGATATTGCTTATAGTGGAATGGTGAATGCAATTCCAGCAATGGCAGATCAGAAAGATAGTGAAGGCAATCCAATCTTTAATTATAATGCAGATTTATCAATAGGTAACTTATACTTATTATTGTTGCCAGGTGGTACACATACATGGCAATGTGTAAATCAGTATTTATATAATATTTTGCCAGATGTATTCTTTGCTGAAAAAGGAACAGATACTCCAGCAACAGAAACTGATGAGAATGGATTTACTGAAGAAGGAAGAATTGTAGCCAAGTTCGGAACACCAACAATTGATGGTGATGTTGATGATGTTTGGATGAACGCAATCGAGATTAGGCCACCGCATACAAACAATGCAGCTGTAAAAGCAACTGCAACATTTAAGGTATTATGGGATGACTATGCTCTTTATTTCCTTGCACAGGTAAAAGATCCAAACATGTCAGTTGCACCTAGCAATACATATGAACAAGATTCATTTGAAGTTTTCTTAGATGAGAATAATGATAAGACAACATCTTATGGTTCTGATGACTTACACTTCAGAGTAAATTACAATAATGTTCAATCCTATGATAATGGTTCGGGTAATCGTTTCTATACTGCTACCAAGATCGGTGAGAATGAATACATTGTAGAAGGAAGAATTGAGTTACAGAATGCTACCCAAAACGATACGATTTATGGTATTGAATTGCAGATCAATGATTGTGTTGGAACTAGAAGAGCAGGTACAATTACTGTATTTGATACAACGGATAGTGCATGGAATAACACATCCTTATTTGGGGAGATTATTCTTGTAGGAAAAGGGTCTGGAAATGTTCCTGGATTGAATCCATATAAGTTAAAGGCATTAGTGGAATCTGCTGAGAAAACTGATGTATCTGGATTTGCAAAGGGAGTTGGAGCTTTCACAGCGAGATTAAATGTAGCGAAAGCAGCAATTGATTCTGCATTGACCCAAGCAGAATTGGATACAGCATATAATGGATTGAATGATGTAATAACGTTTATGGGTGTTATAAAAAAATATGCTAATATGAACTTAGACGCCTTCCCAAATGGTGGAGAAGTTAAGACCGTAGTTGCAGCCGCAGAAGATATTCTTGCTAATGCTGATGCAACACCAGAGGAGATGGCGCAAGCAAGTAGTACATTAGATGAAGCAATCGAAAGTATTGGAGACTATAGTCTAAAAGACGTATATGCAGATAAATTCTATATAGGAGCAGCTGTTCATTTAAATGGATTAGCAGATGAAGCATATAAAAACAATTTATTATCCCAATACAACAGTATCACTGCTGAGAATGATATGAAGCCAGAGGTATTACTAGATCAAGCAGCATCGCAAGCTGCAGGCGCTGTGGTATGTGACTTTACAAAAATGGATCAATATTGCGATTTTGCAGTAGCAAATGGATTAAAGATGAGAGGACACACCTTCGTATGGCATAGTCAGACTCCTACATGGTTTTTTAAAGAAGGTTTTGATGCGAATGGTGCCAATGTTGATAAAGATACTATGAACAGTCGTCTTGAACAGTTTATGAATCAAGTATTTGGACATATCAACGAAAAATATCCAGATTTATTCTACGCTTACGATGTATGTAATGAAGTTGTATCTGCTGGGACTTCTTCACCATGGTATAATCTTTATGGAGATTATTCTTACGTAACCAAAGCATTTGAATATGCAAGGAATGCTTCCGCAGGTACCGGTATTAAGTTATATTACAATGATTACAATGAATATGATAATGGGAAAGCTGAAGCAATTATTGATTTATTAAAAGATGCAAAAGCAGCTAATAATATTGATGGTATTGGAATGCAAAGCCATGTAAATATTGAGTACCCACCAATGGATCAATACAGAGCAACAATTGAGAAATTTGCTGCGGCTGGTTACGATGTTCAAATTACAGAACTAGATATTGCAACATCGATTAATGGTAATGGTCCTGCACCAGATTCAGCAATGGCAGCAAAACAGGCACAGATCTATAAAGATTTGTTCCAGTGCTATATCGATTACAAAGATAATATCTCATCTGTAACATTATGGGGTATCAACGATCAGCATTCATGGCGTGGATCTCAAGAACCATTAATCTATGATAGAGAATACAATGAAAAAGATTCTTACTGGAATATCATTTCTGTTGGATTAACAACAAAATAAAAAGAATAGTTCTTAAACTGATGATAAAGATTTTAAGTAGGAGGAATCTTTACTACTATGAAACAAGAACAAAGGATAGATGAAAGTATGTGAAGAGTAATAGCAGGGGGTTGCCACTTTGTGATTTGTAATCAATAAAGTGGCAACCCTTTATGTAATAGTTTTAGGTTTAAGCATAGGCTATTACTGCATAAACCATTTATTTTACCACCTTTACTTTAGTGTGGTACTGTGGTATTATGATAAAGAAAAAAGTTAAAACATAATACGGGAGGAAGAAATATGAAGAATAAAATAGCAATTACACTCGTTTTAATTTTAGTCATGAGCTTGGCATTTGCAGGGTGTAGTAAGGATTCAAAGAAAACCAGTGGAGATGGAAAAGATATTGTTTATGCAGTAGAAGCTGGTTCTGCTGGTGAAGCAGCTGCAAAAGAAAAGGGATATGAATATAATTCCGTAGCATCTCAAGCAGATGCATTAATGGAAGTAGCATCAGGAACTTCCGATGCAGCCATCATTGATTTATTAATGGCAGGAGCAATGATAGGAGAGGGTACAAGTTATCCAGATATGATACATACAGACGAATTAACAACAGAAGAATATGGTGTTGGTTGCCGTAAGGGTTCCGATCTTGCATCCTACATCAATCAAGTACTTGCAGACACTTATGCAGATGGCTCTATGAAAGAAATTGCAAAAAAATATGGCGTTCAAGAATCTCTTGTTGAGCAAAAAGCAACCGAATATATAGCAAGTCAAGAGAGTGATGTATCTTATATTCAAGGGAAAGGATCTTTAATCGTTGGCATTACAGATTTTAAACCAATGGATTATAAAGATGGCTCTGATGAGTGGATTGGCTTTGATGCAGATATGGCTCGTATCGTAGCAGAAAAATTAGGTGTAGAAGCAAAATTTGTTGAAATTGATTGGGATAACAAAATAATGGAATTGGATTCCAAGAATATTGATGTTGTATGGAATGGTATGACATTAACTGATGAAGTAGTAAAAGCGATGGAATGTAGCAATCCTTATTGTAATAATGCACAGGTCGTTGTTATTAATGAAAAATAAGACATCATCTTCGATTGAACAAAGGAGAAATTAGTATGTTTTCTACTGTGACGCAATCATTGCTTAACGGTTTATTAACCACATTTCAGATTTTTATACTGACTCTTATATTTGCGTTGCCTTTAGGGTTGCTCATTGCATTTGCATCAATGAGCAAATGTAGAGCATTACGTTTCATCATACAATTTGTAGTCTGGGTAATTCGTGGTACACCGTTAATGTTGCAATTAATAATTATCTTTTATGGTCCAGGGTTATGGTTAAAGCATAATATATGGAGTGGCGATGAATCCGGACGATTGATGGCTACTGTGGTGGCATTTACGATTAATTATGCGTGCTATTTCTCAGTCATCTTTCGGGGAGGTATCAGAAGTGTTCCAGCTGGACAACGAGAGGCTGGGCAAGTACTTGGTATGACAAAAAGTCAAATCTTTTTTAAGATTACTTTATTGCAAATGGTGAAACATGTTGTTCCACCTATGTCGAATGAGATTATTACGCTTGTTAAGGATACTTCGCTAGCACGAATGATTGCAGCGTATGAGCTTACATTTGCAGGATATTCATTTATGAAATCCGAAGGTCTTACTTGGCCACTTTTTTATACAGGGTTATTTTATTTAGTATTTGTAGGTATTTTAACTTTGTTATTTAATTACATTGAACGTAAGCTAGAGTACTTCAGATAAGGAGGATTGATATGGCGATTTTAAATGTAAATGGCATACAAAAAGATTTTGGCTGTATACATGTCTTAAAGGATGTTAGCTTTACACTAGAAGAAGGAAATACATTAGCCATTATTGGTTCTTCTGGTTCTGGTAAGACTACGCTATTACGGTGTTTGAATTTTTTAGAGTCACCCAGTGAAGGAAGTATTGAAGTAAAAGGTGAGGTATTATTTGATGCTAGTTGGCCAACATCACAAAAAGAAACGGATTTGAGGACAAAGCGACTTCATTTTGGAATGGTATTTCAATCCTTTCATCTATTCCCCCAATATACGGCACTTGAGAATGTTACTTTAGCAGAACGGTTGTTAGCAAAAGAAAGAGCAGATTTTAAGCAGAATAAAAGACAAATATATAAGACGATTGATGAACATGGTAAAGAATTATTGCTACAGATGGGATTAGTAGATCGGATGAACCATTATCCGCACCAGCTTTCTGGTGGACAGCAACAAAGAGTTGCAATCGCTAGAGCATTGGCACTAAATCCAGATATTCTTTGCTTTGATGAACCAACGTCAGCACTTGATCCAGAGCTTACAGGTGAAGTATTAAAGGTAATCAGAGGGTTAGCTGAGAAAAAGACGACAATGATTATTGTAACTCATGAGATGACATTTGCAAGAGATGTTGCAGATCAAATCATATTTATGGATGATGGTATGATTGTGGAGCAGGGACTAGCAAAACAAGTCATTGATCATCCGAGAGAAGAAAGAACAAAACAATTTTTATCACGATATGCAGAAGGATAAAACCTTCTTAAAAAGGCATCCTATTGGTTAATGTGTATTTTTCATTGATCCAATAGGATGTTTTGCATCTAACCAGTCAGTATTTGATTATTTCTTCAGATTTAAAAGTGCAGTACACTATACACATATTATGGAGTATACTAAATACAGAATTAATAAAATTGCGAAGTATTTTGGGTTAACCATTGAGGAAGTGTTTGATTTGGAGGATGAAAGTAATCCTTTAATTAAATAGGTAGATCTTTAATCTGAACATTTGATAGTTATGAATCTGCTTGGTATGTTTACCACAACAAGGTCAAGGCTGAATAAAATTCTAAGAGGTGATTAACATAAGACTATTTATTGCAATAAATTTTACACCTGAAGTTAAAGGTAAGTTATCCAGAGTAATACAGGAATTAAATAAAGAAGCTTTAAGAGGTAATTTTACCAAAACCTCAAACCTGCATTTGACACTTGCATTTTTGGGAGAAGTATCCTCGAATCGGATTCAGGATATATTGAAAGTAATGAATCAAATTTTTAAGGGGAAAAACTCTTTTGAGATTAAAGTAGGTGGATTGGGTAAATTTATCAATCGTGAAGAACTTCTATATTGGTGTGGAATTCAAGAAAATGAAACATTGACCAAGTTACAGAATATGTTGATTCAAGGGTTAAAAGCATATGAATTTACAGTAGATGATAAGCCATTTCAGCCGCATATTACACTTGGACGAAGATGTAAGATGGGTTTGAACTTTGATGAGAAGGAGTTTGCCAAAAAGATACCTCCCATCAATATGGAGGTAATGATGATTCATCTCATGAAATCAGAGAATAAGGAGGGAAAAACGATTTATACAAGCCTTGGAGAAGTAATATTATAATTCAAGTGAAAGCATTCATATCTTGAGTTTGAGTATAAGGAAAACTCACTTGAAAATGGCTTTGCATGTCAATATATGCTCAGTTTATGGCAGTTTAACATAAGATAACCAGATTAAGGGGTATGGATTTCTTGGTATATGATATAAAGCAAGCGTAAATAATTTCAGGAAGCAAAAAAAATACGAGGAGTGATTTCTATGAGCAATGAAAAAGATATCAAAAAAGATGAGCTAACAATAGAAGAACTAAATTATTTTAAAAATAGGATACCAATTGATATGAGGGTTCTCCTTGGGTGTTTTATTGCATTTATAATTTGTGGGATTTTTTTGGCGGC
Organism: Bacillota bacterium; assembly: GCA_023439125.1. Lineage (GTDB taxonomy): Bacteria > Bacillota > Clostridia > Lachnospirales > Lachnospiraceae > Lachnoclostridium. The sequence continues at coordinate 222,735 of JAEXOU010000016.1, forward strand.
AGTTCTTTCGCTGATTCAATTAATGATGATAATATTACTATTTTATACATACTATTTGGATTACTAATTATAATGATTGTATGTATGCTTGTAGGCTATAAAAAAAATAAACGAGTATTTACCGCTTTAAAAAATAATGAGTGTAAAATCATACTAAGTAGCATAGCAAATAAAAGTTATAGAAGGATAGGAGCTAGACATGGAAGCTACAGAATAGATTTTTATGAGTGCCCAGAATATCAAGGAGAGATAAATCCGTGTTCAAGCCAGCAATATGAAAAAGCCAAAGTTGGAGATCCTTTAAAGGTAGTAATATTACCAAAGCCATATAAGTGTTATGGAATTGTAATAACTGATAATGAAACCAATATCTAAGTTATTTTGGGAGTGGGGAAGGAAAGCGTAAGGAGTCTGAAGTAATTTGTAGCACTCTCGATAGTGTTACATTGAGTAGTGATATAGCTAAATAGAAAGGAAGTCATCATAAAATGAATGTATTAGCAACCTATATGGTGCCACATCCACCACTTATTGTACCAGCCATAGGGAATGGTCAGGAAAAAGAAATTCAAGCTACAATTGATAGTTATAAAGTGGTTGCAGAAGAAATTAGACACTTAAATCCAGAAACAATTGTGATCGTTTCACCTCATAGTACCATGTATGCTGATTATTTTCATATCTCACCAGGAGAAAATGCGAAAGGGGATTTCTCTTTATTTGGAGCACCCCAGGTGTCATTTCAAATCCAGTATGATAAAGAGTTTGCAGATTACTTAGCCACCTTATCAGAAAAGACAGGAGTTTTGGCTGGATTTCTTGGGGAACGGGAGCCAAAACTTGATCACGGTACGATGGTTCCACTTTATTTTATCAAAGAGGCTTGTGGTGGAAGTCTTTTTCATAGATTTGTTCGTATTGGATTGTCGGGACTTTCGTTTGAAGAGCATTATAAATTAGGACAACTAATTCAGAGGACATCAAAGGAGTTAGGAAAAAAGATTGTATTTATTGCAAGTGGTGATTTATCTCATAGATTAAAAGCAGAAGGACCTTATGGCTATAAGAAAGAAGGACCTGAATATGATAAAAAAGTTATGGAATATGCTTCTAGTGCAGACTTTGTTAGTATGTTAATGATGAAGGAAGAACACTGCGAGTTGGCAGGAGAATGTGGGCAACGTTCGTTTTGTATGATGGCCGGAGTTTTGGACGGCATCGAAGTAAAATCAACAAAACTCTCCTATGAAGGACCATTTGGTGTTGGATATGGGATTGTATCATTTCATCCAATTGGTTTTAATGAAGAAAGAAAATTTTTAGAAAAAGTAATCTATGAAAAGAAGGAACAACGTAAGAAGAATAAGGAACGTGAGGATAATTATGTTCAATTAGCAAGAAAATCACTAGAGGAATATGTACTTACAGGAAGAAAGATCAAGATCCCAGAAGGGATTGAGGAAGAGCTTCTTAGAAGAAGGGCAGGATGTTTCGTATCTTTGAAAAAGGATGGGATGCTTCGAGGATGTATAGGTACAATTGCGCCAACCAAGCAATCACTGGCAGAGGAAATTATAGAGAATGCAATTAATGCAGCAGTCAATGATCCACGATTTGATCCAGTAGAACCAGAGGAACTTGAGTATTTAGTTTATAGCGTTGATATATTAGGTGAAGCGGAGGAGATTAGCTCTCCAAAAGAACTTGACGTCAAAAAATATGGTGTTATTGTTACAAAGGGATATAAAAGAGGTCTATTATTACCAAACCTTGATGGGATTGATACGGTTGAGGAACAGATTCGTATTGCAAAACAAAAGGCAGGAATCTTAGAAAATGAAACGGTAAAATTAGAACGATTTGAAGTAGTTCGGCACTTTTAGGTAGTAGATCAGTGAAATCAGGACGTAGGTGTGGAATGGAAGATAATGAAATAAGATGTAACGTCTGTATGCATCATTGTCATTTAAAAGAAGGACAGATTGGTAGGTGCAGAGCAAGAAAAAATGAAAATGGGAAAAGCATATCGATAAATTATGGGCATTTAACAAGTATAGCACTCGATCCAATCGAAAAAAAACCACTTGCTTGTTTTTATCCAGGAAGTATGATTCTGTCGGTTGGAAGTTATGGTTGCAATTTAAATTGTCCATTCTGTCAGAACGACTCCATTGCGATGGCTAGTCTAAGTGAAGTAGAAACTCTAATAATTACACCAAAGCAGTTAGCAAAAGAGGCGTATGCTCTGAAAAACCAAGGAAATATCGGAATTGCATTTACGTATAATGAACCACTCGTTGGTTATGAATTTGTACGAGATACTGCAAAACTTGTTCGAGATTATGGAATGAAGAATGTAGTAGTTACTAATGGCTCTCTTTCAGAAGAAGCAGCAGATGATATTTTCCCATATATCGACGCCTATAACATTGATTTAAAAGGATTTACAAAAGATTATTATGATAAATTAGGTGGTAGTTTGGACTATGTGAAAACGTTTATTACATTAGCGGTAAAGCATGCTCATGTAGAGATTACAACATTGATTGTTCCAGGAGAAAATGATACGAAAGAGGAGATTGGAGAACTGGCTGGCTGGTTGGCCAGTATTGATCGAGACATACCCCTACATCTTACAAGATTTTTTCCAAGAAGGAATATGAAAGAGAAAGAGCCTACCGATGTTGAACTCTTATATGAATTACTAAAGGAAGCGAAGAAGCACTTAAATCGAGTATTTGTGGGAAATGTATAGAGAAGAGTGTGAAAGGGACTAATTGTTAAATCAAAAAAGCCATGTAGGCTAATATCCTACATGGCTAAAATAAATGATAAATATACTTAATTTATCATTTCCAATTGCAAAAAGTTGAGATTGCATGCCTTTCTATCTCTTACCCTGGGTTCATGAAGAGCTTGTATTATATTAGCAATATATGTATAATTAATACTAAAGCATACAATAATTAGCAAGAATAAATATAAATTACCAGCATATAAACTAAGTCTGGATATCATCGACCAAGATAATAGTGGAATAAGCAAAATCCAAGAAGAAACTTACATAAAGTTTAAAATGAATTTAGCAGAAATTCAAGAAAATGTAGAACAAATAGTCCAACTAGCTATTAATTCATACTCAAAAAATTCCTGTTCTAAGTAATATCATTGCTAACAAATACGCAGTTTACTTTTTGAGTAATTAACAAAAAGTGCTGACTTGAGGTGAGTATATGTTTCGAAAGAAAAAGAAATTAATAAGCGAAGTCTTTGGAGAAGTGAAACATTATGGATTCTCGTGGACAACATCTGCTAAAACATTATTTGTATTATGGAATAAGGCATATGAGCTACATATTGATATTGTTGATAAACAAGCAAAAAGTGGTATAAGCAAACTTCAGGAAGAGACTTACATTAAGTTCAAGGAGAACTTAGCAGAAAATCAAAAAAATGTTGAAAAAATAGTTTCAAAGTTTTTTAACACGACAAATGATGATAGCTTAATTTCAAAGTTTATTCCTTACAGTATTCAGATAAATAGAAATGGCGAATGTGCATTAATTGGTGAAAATACTGAAGATGAAGACATACAGGATGTTTTGCCTGGGCTTGCAATTATAATTTATCCTAGAATGGCAATTTTCACCGAAGAAGCGTACTCAGAATATGTTTTTTTGAGTGGTGATGAGGATATAAAAAAGGAACTTTATGGGGATGAGTGAGCACTCAAATTATACTTTTAACTAGCTTTTAATTCATTCTCAAATAATATCTGACCTAAGTAATCATATTATCAACAGCTGAACTGTTCTATAGGAAAAAAGCTTAATTTAGTAATTAGGAGGATATCACATGTTTTTCTTTAAAAAAAAAGATAGCAAAGTTGAAAAAAAGTACAAATGGGAGCCTTTAGCTACAGATGCACGGACAATTTTAAAATTAATTGAGCAGTGTGATGATGAAGCTCCAGGGATTGATTTAATTATCAAATACAATAATATAATTTACAAGATAGGGATTTCTAGTGACTATGAACGTAAACGAGGATTCTTTGATAAAGTATACTATATCAATGATAGGGAATACAAAATGTATCAAGAATTCAAAAGAGCGACTGATATTGAGAATACTCCGTTTGAAGAACTACTGGAAACAATACATATTATAGCCGATGAATTATTAGGTGATCCAAGAAGTTACACTTTACTAGCAGACAAATAAAAAACAGCCACACATTTGTGTGATCGTTTTTTCTATGGATACAGAAAAAAGTGTATGGTATCTTTGAATTAAGTAGGGATTTACACTTGACTCTTCCTTTAGGGAAGCGGTAACGTGTGGTGAACAAACGTGGGGAGATATGTTTAAAGAAGGAGGATACATGTACCAGTTGTGGCAGTATTGTCACTTGTACAAGAACGTGATTTTCGACTGTTTTGACTTTTTGCTTACTAAAGATGACAAAGCGGAATGGATATGTGCTGTTAAAGACGATGTTACCAATGCAGACGTAATGCCATTTAAATTGCTTGATTTTCCAGGAGGCCTATACGCTATGGCAGTCAATATTGACGAAGATAATGAGAGCATACAAAAAGTGGAAGATAAAGTTCTCCGATGGATTGAAAATACTAATTTTGAATATGATACTAGCCGTAGTGTTATGTTCAATATGCCTTATTTATATGAAGATGGAAGAGATACTGCTTATCGAGATATAGAAAAGGGGCTTGGCTATAAGCAAATGCAAAGATATTTTCCTATCAAGCTAAAAGAAGATAGATAGGAATTGAATCCATGATTAAGTATTATTTGGAGGGGAATTATGCAAGTAGGAGATAAAATATTATTTGGCAGTTACGATTGGCGAGTACTTGATGTCAAAACCGAAAGTGCATTAATTATAACCGAATATATTATAGAACAACGCCCTTACCACGAGGCTTATAAAGATATAACATGGGCTGACTCCTCATTACGCAAATATCTTAATAGAGAATTCTATGATACTTTTTCTACAGTGGATCAATTAAGAATAATTCCAGTGATTAATAAAAATCCAAATAATCAATGGTATGGTACAAATGGTGGAGAGGATACGCAAGATAGTATATTTTTATTAAGTCTTGATGAAGTATGCCAATATTTTGGTGATAGCACTTCTAATTTGTATCATAAGGGTAAGAATCAAAGATATTGGTTTGAAAGAAAAGATGAGAACAATCGTAAGAGAATCGCTAAAATTCTCGGTACAGAATGGGATTGTTGGTGGTGGCTTCGGTCTCCCGGTCGTCTTAATATAAAAGCCGCATACGTCTGGGGCTCAGAGGGGTTTATCGGTATTCAGGGAAACAACATATTGAAGGGCAACATCAGTGATGGAAGATGTACAGGTGGTGTTCGTCCTGCTTTGTGGCTGAAGAAGATATGATTTAAGTTTATTTGCTTGACAACAAGTTACAACATGATATAATTGGAAAAAATAATGTGAGGAAAAATAATGAATCTTATAACTAATAATAGCTTAAGACGTAGATTTAGACATAATCTTTTGTAATTATATGACGTAATCGTATAGTTACAAGAGATGAATGTCTTGTTTCTATGCGGTGCTATTGATAGTTATAATAACTTATAGAACCGTAATCGATTTTGGTAATGCCAAATCTGTTAGGGTTCTTTTTTTATATACGAGGAAATTCCTCTGAATTACCTCGTATATAAAAAAGCTCCGCAGGATGCAAACAAGCGTGATAGGAAGATGTCGCTTACGCGACCGCGCATGGCGCGAGTGTTTTGCAAGCAAAATACTTATTAATGTTATTGTTTGAAATTTGAAAGGTGGTATGTAAATGAAGCAAATGGTAAGTCATATGTTAGTAAGTTATCTGGATGGATTTACAGATGAGGAAATATTTAATCTATTAGAGGTTCCACCAAATCAAGAGTTGGGTGATTATTCATTACCATGTTTTCAGATGGCGAAGAACATGAAAAAGGCACCACAGCAAATTGCAGAAGATTTAAAAGAGTGGTTACAAGAACAAGAAATGAATGGGATAATTAAAAGTGTTAATTCAATCAATGGGTATCTAAATATTCATCTCAATCGTGCAGTTTATATTCGGATGATATTAAAAAAACTACTTGAAAAGGATTACGGAGCAAGTCAGATCGGAGATAAAAAGACAATCTGTATTGACTACTCGTCTCCTAATATTGCGAAAAACTTTCATGTTGGTCACCTTAGGACTACATTAATTGGGAATTCTTTAGCTAATATTTATAATAAGCTAGGATATCATGTTGTGCGTATTAATTATTTGGGAGATTGGGGGACTCAATTTGGTAAGCTCATTGTAGCTTATAAGAAATGGAGCAGCAAAGAGTTAGTGGAGAAAAAGGGAATAGAGGAACTGTTAAGAATTTATATTTTATTCTCGAAAGAGGCTGAAAATAATCATAGTCTAATGGATGAGGCACGTATGTGGTTTTCAAAAATGGAGTTGCAGGATAAAGAAGCTCTTTCTCTATGGCAATGGTTTAAGGAGATCAGCCTTGTTGAGTTTCAGCGTATCTATGATCTTTTGGATGTGAAGTTTGATTGCTATTCTGGAGAAAGTATTTATCAAAATCAAGTTGCAGCTTTGGTAAGCGAATTAACGCAAAAACAGTTATTAGTTGAGAGTCAGGGAGCTCGGGTTGTACCATTGCAAGAATATGATATGCCCCCATGTCTTATTACAAAGATGGATGGAAGTTCAATCTATACGTCTAGGGATTTGGCAGCAGTTTTGGATAGGAAAAAACAATATCAATTTAGTAAATGCTTGTATGTAACTGGGTTAGAACAGAAACTTCACTTTTCTCAGGTTTTTAAAGTAATTGAATTAATGGGGTATGAGTGGTCCAAGGACTTGGTGCATGTACCATATGGTTTGGTAAGTCTTGGTGGTGAGAAACTATCCACTCGGAATGGTACGATTGTTTATGCGCAAGATTTACTAATTGAGGCAATCAATCGCGCAAGGAATTTAATAAATGAAAAGAATCCAAACTTAATTGAGAAAGAAAAAATCTCTAAACAAGTAGGAGTAGGAGCAATAATCTTCCATGATTTGTATAATCAAAGGATAAAAAATATTGATTTCATGTGGGATGAAATATTAAGCTTTACCGGTGCAACTGGTGCTTATATTCAATATACCTATGCTAGGGCAAAAAGTATTTTACGTAAAGCAGGTAATAATTTTTTAGAAGATATTAATATAGAGGAACACAGTGTGAATTTATGCGATGATATCAGTTATTCTCTATTAAAGCTATTAGAGGAGTATCCAAGTCAAATCATAGAAGCTGCCAATACTTATGAGCCATCCGTAATTGCAAAATATGTGTATTCCGTTGCAGTTATGTTCAATAAGTTTTATGCAGAGTGTAATATTATGAATGCAGAGCCTAGCACGAAAGAGGCAAGATTATTGATTGTTTTTATCGCTCAGACGATCATTGAGAATGCGATGTCTCTATTAGGTATCCATTGTCCAGAAGAGATGTAAACGTAATCGCTGACAAGGCGTGCGTTTGAAATTAATGATTAACTTATAAGCAATAACATATCTTTTTTATGACATTTTATAATACAATAAGGAAATTAGCATAAGTAAGACTAAAATAATTAAAAAAAACACATAATTACCTCAAATCTTTATGATGTCATTGAAGCAAACTATGATAGTGTTAAGGAGGAATTATGAGAATAAGAAAATCTATTTTAAAATTTAGTGTCGCAATGATGCTAGTAATGGTCGTAATAACAGGTTGTCAAAGAAATGATAAAAACAACAATGAACCAAATACTAATCCAAACAATAATGTAAGTAATAATTCAAACAATAATGAGGTGACCAGTCAACCAGTTCCCCCATCACAAGAAGAAATAACACAACAGCCAGTTCAGAATAATAAAACATATGCGGACGGTGAATACCGAGGTTTCTATAATGATGGTGGGATTCAACAAATCTCAATTCAATTTATGCTCAAAGATGGAAAATTCCAAGAAATGACCTATCGTGGAATTAATTACAAAGATGGTAATTATCTTGCTGATGATGCAAGCGATGTTCAAAAACAGATTGCGACACAATTTATGCAAGCTGCTGAATATATGATTGGTAAGACACCAGAAGCAGTTCCTGATTTATTAACACCAGGTAATTTTGTACAAGACATGGATGCAGTTAGTGGAGCTACTTTAAGATCGAATAAATTAGCCTCTGCGATTAACGATGCATTGAATCGAGGCGTATATCGCTTAACAGACACTACCCAACTATCTAATATGAATGCAGTAAGTGATGGAATCTATCGGGGCTTTTACTATGATGATGGCATAGAACAAATTGCAATTGAATTTGAAGTAAAAGATAATAAGTTTGATGATATTGAATTTAGATCTTTAAATTATAAGGACGGTAACTATCTTGCTGACAATGCAAGCGATATCCAAAAACAAGTAGCTGATCAATATGAAGAAGCAATTGATTACTTGGAAGGAAAAAAGATTACAGCCATCAATGATCTATATGAACCAGGAAAATTAGTGAAAGATATGGACGCTGTGACCGGTGCAACCTTACGTTCTGGTAAACTAGTATCAGCATTCCATGATGCATTTTGCCGTGGAGTATATAAATTAACAGATACAACTGAGTTAGTAGCTGATAGTAAGAAATATGGAGATGGAGTATATCGAGGATATTATTATGATGGTGGAATTGAACAGCTTGCAATGGAATTTAAACTTGTTGATAATAAATTCACAGAAGTTACGTTCCGAGCAATGAACTATAAAGATGGTAACTATCTTGATGAAAATGCAAATGCAGTACAAAAGCAAGTCGCAGCTCAATTTAATGAAGCAGCACAGTATCTGATTGGAAAAGACGTAAATGCGGTGTATAATTTATTTCTGCCAGGAGAAATCGTAAGTGATATGGATGCAGTGACTGGAGCCACCTTACGTTCTAGTAAAATGATTTCTGCATTACATGATGGGCTAAATCGTGGCTTGTATAAAATAGCTGAAAAATAAAGGGCAGATAACTTATATCTAATCATGATATGGTAAACTGTACGATATGAAGAAAGGTCTTTTATGGTTAATGAATCATAGAAGACCTTTTTTATATATTAGGAAATTCCTCTGAATTTCCTAATATATAAAAAATGCTCCGCAGGATGCGCACTACGCTACGCTACGGCGCGGAACAAAAGCTGTGCTTGTAAAGTGTTGCTCGTGAGAGTGTGCGAAGCACACTTTTGTTCTGTGATTTACAGCTCCTTGCCCATAAAAATATTGGATGAAGGAGAGAATTATAGAATTTTGTTGAAGAATACATAGAAAAATATTACATGATATGGTAAAATATGATTATAGGAATTATTAAATCGAGCGTAATAAAGTTAGGAAAGGCTGGTGAATGATATGGGGAGATAGGGTGAAATTTTTGATGTGCAGATGTATATGGACAGAAGCATGAATTAACTGTGATTAACACAACATATTAACATGGGGAGAGAAGTTTCTTAACAAAGACAGGGGAAGCCAATATGACCTTCTACTTATGTATTTCTATAAATTTTTATAATAAGGGAGAAAAGACAGATATATTTGTTAATTTAAGGTACATGTATTAGAAAATAAAATACTTGTTTGTTAAGGACAGTATGTACTTAATAAACTGATAAGAGAGGTATCTATGCTATTAAATGAATTAGGTATCGGTACAAAGGTTATAATTACGGTTTATGCAAAAAATGATAAACGATGTAGTTTCATAACTAAAGTGAATAACAAAAGAGATAAATCACCATGTGTAATGGGGATTAAAGCTTTACCATTAGACAATATATTTGTGGATGTTACTCTAAATAATAGAAATGCCGCTAAACGTTTGACATGGAAAAACGTAAAAGTAAATTTATTAGCGAATGGAGACTATTGGTTAGAGAGTGATAGTGATTCTATAAATACGAATAGAAGAGACAATGTTAGAGTACCCTATATTGATTATATCGTTATTCATGGCATTGAATGCACAACAGTAAATATATCCAATAGTGGGATTGCGTTTAAAAGTAACTTAGTACTAAATATAGGTGAGGTAGTTACATTTAAATTACAAAATGAAATCATCGTAGCTAAAATAGTAAGATATGTACAAGATGAATTATATTACGCAGCACAATTTGAACAAGATTATAAATCAATTAGAGATTTAGTGAGTTGCTTACAACAAGACATTTTAAAGAAAAGAAAATGATGATAAGTTACAATCGTGGCAATCTGTAAAAGATTTCCACGTAATTCGTAACATAATGATTGACTCCTCCAGACTATTATGATAGTACGAATCTATACTATTAGAATAGTCTGGAGGAGTTATTTTGGATATTAAATTATTTGACAGTGAACTTAAAGTTATGGATCTTGTCTGGGATCTTGAACCAGTATCTGCAAAAGATCTTAGCATAGCTGCAGAAGAGGCTTATGGATGGAATAAGAATACGACCTATACGATTATCAAAAAGCTAATTGATAAAGAAGTATTACTTAGAACAGATCCCAAATTCATTTGTACCTCTCTTGTTAAGAGAGAACATGTACAGAAAGCAGAAATGAATCAACTCATTGAAAAGTTATATCAAGGTTCCAAAAAGCATTTTTTGCTGCATTTTTAAAAGATGAAACATTGACAAGAGAGGACTATGAGGAGTTGAAGAATCTGATTGCTGATTCAGAAAGGAGCAAATAGTTGATGGGAGAAATCTTTTACTGGGTTTTGAACATGGCGATTGTTAGCTCTTTCGTGGGCGTTTGAAAAAGCGATTACTAATAATAAAGAACAACCAATTAGTAAATGCATTTATATCGACCTGGTGAGATACCTTCTATATTTTTGAAGCTTCGAAGAAAATTAGAATAATTATTGAAACCAGACTGAAAGCAAGCTTCCGTTACATTCGCACCATTCTGGAGAAGTTTTTTTGCCTGTTGTATTTTGCAGTCTAATAAGTATTCACGTATTGTTAAACCTGTGTGTTTTTTAAATTGTTCACTTAGATAATTAGCACTCATATGAACGTGGGAAGCCAGTGCAGAAAGGAGAAATCCTTCTGTGGAATGTTGCTTTATATAAAGGATACTTTCCGTAATATAGTTTGGAAGTATATTGGTATTGCTTGTTGTACTGTGAGAGAATAGTGAATTTATGTCGACCATAAGAAGAGATGTGTAAGCATCTCTTCTTATGATGCTTCCATATGTAATTGAACGATTATTTTCATCAATCATCCGACTGTATTCAAACAATCGATTAAATTCGTCTTCTTGCAAGTGTAATATATTATTTGTTCCAAAAGAACGTTGAAAAAAGCAGGCAGAAAGGTCAACATTCGAGTGGGAAAGGCAATCAAGATAAGATGGCTGTAAATTAATAATAACTCTTTCATAGGTTGAGTCATCAAGACAATATACACGATGCATTTCATTCGGATTTAGGATGACAAGATCATGTGAAGTAAGATGAAAGCAAGTATGTTCTATGTATAAATCAATATTCCCACTCTGAAATAGGATTACCTCACAATAGTTATGACGATGATAAGGATAGCTTGCATCTCCATTCGTAATCTTATGAGCAATACTGACAGGGCTTATATTCGGTTCAGATATGATATCCATCATCAAGACTCCTATTTCGCGCACTATTTTACGGTTATTTCGCAATAAATATTGTACAATTGTATGCTAACATAACAATAGTATAAAGTCAAAGGTATAAACTCAAACGTATAAAGTCAAATAGCCGAAGGAGGAGTGACTTCATGAAAGAATTTATCATATGTAGACAAGAGATCGCATCAGATTTTGTTATAGAAAAGGAGGCCTGGGAGGGAGTAAAGAGAATCGGTGCGCGAGTTGCACAAGATATTATGTCAGTTACCGATCGTCAACCGAGTATTATGGAACAGATCAGTAAATGCAAGACAACTAGTATTTTATTGTGTGCTACAATAGGAAAAAGTGAATTGCTTAATCAGTTACAAGAAAAAGGAAAAGTTTCTCTCAACGAGCTAGTAGGTAAGCGAGAAAGTTATTCCCTAAAGGTAATCGAGGATCCATTTGAGGAGTATCCAAACATTCATAAAGTACTATTAATTGCGGGAAGTGACAAAAGAGGTACGATTTATGGCATGTTTCGAATCTCAGAGTTATGTGGAGTAACAGCCATGAGATTCTGGGGAGATGTAGAACCTGTAAAACAGCACGATATTACACTACAGATGGAAGATGAAGTGTCAAAAGAACCATCTGTAGAATATCGAGGATTTTTTATTAATGATGAATGGCCGGCATTTGGTAATTGGTGTATGGAGAAGTTCGGAGGAGTTAATGCAAACGCCTATGAGGCTATATTTGAGTTGTTATTACGTTTGAGGGGAAATTATTTATGGCCTGCGATGTGGGATTCTTGTTTTTCGGAGGATGGGCCGGGCTTACAAAATGCTCAGTTAGCGGATATTTACGGAGTGATCATGGGAGCATCTCATCATGAGCCAATGTGTAGAGCTGGTGTAGAATGGCAGAACATTTATAAGAGTTATGGAAACGATAATACTTGGAATTTTGCTAAAAATAAACATGCTATTACACAGTTTTGGAAAGATGGACTTTTGAGAAATCGAGAATTTGAGAACATCATTACCGTTGGAATGCGTGGAGAGAGTGATTCTAAACTTCTCAATGAGAACTCAACTATTAAGGATAATATAGAAGCTTTAAAAGAAGTAATATGCGTCCAAAATCAACTACTACAAGAAGTAGTCAATTCGGATTTAACAAAAGTCCCAAGAATGCTTGCTATTTATAAAGAAGTAGAAGATTATTACTATGGAAACGATGAATGTGAGGGATTACAGAATTGGAGTGAGCTTAGAGATGTGATATTCTTACTAAGTGATGATAATTTCGGAAATCTTCGTTCCTTGCCTGATCTAACAGAGGAGATGCATCCAGGTGGATACGGAATGTATTATCATTTTGACTATCATGGTGCACCGATTAGTTATGAATGGCAGAATACAATCACACTTCCTAAAGTTTGGGAACAGATGACGATGGCATATGAGCATGGTGTGCGAAAGTTATGGATCGTGAATGTTGGTGATATTAAAGGTGTTGAATTTCCTCTCAATTATTTTATGGATTTGGCTTACGATTATGATACATGGGGAATTAGCAATATTGATAGTGCCACCGACTATACAACACAATGGATTAAGAATCAGTTTAAGGAGCGAATCGATAAACAGATGAAAGAGCAACTGTTCGAAGTAATGAATGAATGTTCTTATTGGAGTGCAGTTCGAAGACCGGAAGCCATGAGTCCTACCATTTACCATCCGTCCCATTATAGAGAAGGGGAAAGGGTATGGAATGAAGTCAAAGCTCTGATGGATCAGCTCGAGAATCTAAAGGAGAATATGCCAGACAGTTGTTACAATGCATACTGTAGTATGATTTACTATCCTTATATTGCAACTATGAATCTAATCTTAATGAACATTGAGGCTGGATGGAACCAATATTTTGCAAAGCGAGGTAGTAATGCAGCTAATTTATATGGGGATATGATAAGATATCGTATCAAGTTAGATCAACAATATGTAAAAGAGTATCATGAACTGAAAGACGGCAAATGGAACCATATGATGAATTCTGCACATACTGGATTTCGAACATGGGATGCTCATAACTGGACCTACCCAATTATTATGAACACAGTTTCGATTCACGAAGCAAAAATAATTGCAGGCTTTCGAGGAAGTGACGAATATAGTCTTGGAGCTCATTGGCAAGAAACACAACCATTGTATGATGATTCCTTTACCAGACCAGATTGCAAAGAGATTGTTTTTGATTTGGATAGTAGAGGTGATGTCGATTTTACATATTCCATTCTCAATCTACCTGTGTGGTTAACTGCAACACCTGCATCAGGTGAAGTTAAGGCGAATGAAAAAGGAAGAGTAAGTATTCTGTTTAAGTGCAACAGGGATCAATTATTAAAACCGGAGGATGCTTTACTGACTGTAGATATTCAATTTTCCAATGGAAACAGTACTTCTGTTAAGTTATGTATCAATGCAGTACCTAAGAAGAAGGAGAAAGAGAAGACGTTTATTGAAACACAAAATTACATTGCAATCGATGCACAACATTATTATAATAAAAAGAATATCGGAAATGATGGGTGGCAGGTTATTCGTGGTTTAGGCAAGGTAAAATCTGCATTAAAATGTTTCCCAGTCAATAGAAAATGGAACGATACAGAGGAAGTACCATCAGTAACGTACCAGTTTGAAGCAGCTCAAGGAGGAACTTATGAATTACAGGTCTATGTAGCTTCAAGAAATCCAATCAGGTATCGAGACAGTATGAAGATACAAATTGCAATAAATGATGGAGGTCAGCAAGAACTATCACTTGTATCAGACAATTATTATACGGAGTGGATTTGTAAAGAATGGGCAGATGGTGTGCTAAATAATTCACACATAGCTTCTAGGATTATCGAAGTGAAGCAAGGAATGAATCAGTTAACCATCTATGCTAGAGACCCAGAGGTAATCTTAGAAAAGTATGTGTTGCATTCGACTAAATTTGATTTACAAGACTCTTATTTTGGACCTACGGAATCATATCATAGGATTTAGGTGTCAAATGTCCTTAAGAAAGAAGTCTGACGTCATTTTGCACGAGTGAGGGGAAAGGCGAAGTTTAGCTACAAGTGAATTAAAAAAGGAGAGATTGGTTAGATGATTACAATACAGCAAGCAAAAGAAGATAGTTATGGAAATGCGAAAGAAAATATTTTTCTAGCATTTGATGAAAAAGGGCAATATTTTGGAAGTGGATATGTTTATCCAACGGTAAATCGACATCAGACGTATGAAACACCATATTTAATTTATGTCGCAATCAATGTGGAAGAACAACCACAAGCAGAGGAAATTAAGCAGCTGTTATTTGAGTCAATAATGGAAAGAGCAAAAACACTTCAAAAAGAAAATAAAGAGCTTAATTGTAGGATTTATGCAGGATTTGCATCAGATCAAAGCATGATGGACTTTTATATTCGGAATGGTTTTGAAGAAGATTACAGCATTTATATGGAGGTAGATCTTGCTCAGAAAGCAGAAGATTTTAGTCAGCAAAATATAAAAGTCGAAGAGTTTAGCATTACAGAGAAAGAGGAATTTGAGGAGTTTAAAAAGCTTTATGATGAGATATTTGTAACTCCACTAGATGAAGAATTTGCAAAGGCTCAGAAAGAAGATGTCAGTTTTAGAAATTTCAAGTTTTATATCAACGAAGAATTTGTAGGAGGATTTAGTTTACGAGTAGAAGATAAATGTGGATGGATTGAAAGCTTATATTTGTTGGAGGTACATAGGGGAAAAGGTCTCTCGAAAGTAATGATGAATTATATTCACGATTATTTTCGTGAGAAAGGATTAAGTAAGTCAAAACTTGAAGTATGGGAATTAGATAGACGAGCTGTCAATTTATATAAAACTTTTGGATATCAAGAGGTTCAAAGGAATTGTATGTTTCCAGGAATAACAGTTTACTCAGATTCTAATAAGAGCGATTGAAAATATATAGAATTAAGAAAAGTGTTTTGCACGAGTTTTAGTATGCAAAACACTTTTTTTATATCATAGGAAATTCCTCCGAATTTCCTATGATATAAAAAAGCGTCCAAAAGGAAGGACGCTATGATGCACAAGCGCGATAGGAACATGTCGCTTACGCGACCGCGCTTGGCGCGAGTGTTTTGCAAGCAAAACACTATTTTATTGCTTAAAATATACAGGAAAAAGGATAAAGAGTCGTAATTGGGATACTTATGTTTATAAAAATACTTGACGAAAGAGTGGATTTTATTTATTATAATATTGAAAATGAGAATTATTATTAAAATTGCTTTGAAGTACAACGAATAATGTTAAGTTTTTAAATTGAACTTTGGAGGAAAACGTATATAACGTTAAGTATCTTAAATAAGAAAGGAAATAGTTACTACACTTTATGTCATAACGCATTATGACAAGTTTTTGGTAACGGTTTAGGAATGGATTTAAAAATTTTAGAACTCAGTGCATCTCACGCATTTGGTGTGGGTAAAAATGATGCAAAGGATAATTTTGTAACAATAATTGATGAATATGAGCTTGGATCAACGGATTTATCTAATTACAATGTATTAATGATTACGTATTTTGTTGATCAAGAGTATCTATATAAACACAAACAAATCATTGAAGATTTTTTAAACGCAGGTAAAGTGGTTATTTTCTGTGGTCATTTATTCCGTCAGTGGCTACCTGGTTGCTCGTTATTTATGCCGAAAACTATTCATAATTATAAAGACTATTATGTACAAGCAGTCCCTGGCGCCCCTTTATTTGAAGGTGTTGAGATGGAGGATATGGTATTTAATAAAGGTATTGCGGGATTTTTTGCGCGTGGCTATTATTATGCACCAGAGAATGCTGAAGTTTGCTTGACCTTTACGGATGGAAAAGTTATCACTTATATTGATCGACATACAACTAATGGAACGATTATTGTTCATGGTAGCCGCAGTATTTTAAGCTATCGAGATGCAACCAATACAACAAAAAAAATATATAATCAGTTACTTGATTTATTAAAAGAAGAGGTATGTGGAGGGGAAAAATAATGAGAAAAATAGCAGTAATTTATAGTGGTCATGCACCACATTATCGTACTTTCCATGAACCTAAGTTTGCACAATATATCGAAAAACTTATATACTTGCCAGAGCTGGAGGATACTGACCTTACTCCATTCGATGTTTTAATTGTACCATCTCAATTAAACTCCAATTTGCTATTAAAATCTGTACGCAAGATTCATGAGTTTGCTGATTGTGGTAAGACTGTTCTTGTATTTGGTCCACAACCTTGGGAATGGTTACCGAATCAAAAGTGGGAATTTCGTCCTACGAATTTCTGGTGGTGGGTCGAAGAAAATCCCGACAGTGGTTTACGAGTAAAGAACGAAGATCATCCGTTCTATGATTACTTTACATTAGAAGATTGTACATGGCATCAACATGGTGTTTATTGGCCACCAGAAAACACAACAACCTTAGTTGCAACAATAGATGGAGGCTCTGTCTTATATATAGATGAAGCATCAGCAAAAGGAACTTGGATCATTACGACATTAGATCCAGACTACCATTATGGTTCTTATTTTATGCCTGCAGCAGAACGTTTCCTTGAAGCGCTGTTTCCATGGTTAAGCTCTGGGAAACTTACAAAATAAGCAAGGACCGCCATTTTGCACAAGGAAATATTAAAAGTATGGGATGACAAACATAATTTATACGCAACACGCTTTCGCTTGAATGAAGTCGTAACGGTACTTTGGGCCTAAAATACAGGCCAAAAGTACCGATGACTTCATAACAGTTGCTCCTAAATTACGTTTGTCATCCCTTTTTTAGCAAGTTTATGGATGTGTAAAATGGCGAATGATATTATGGAAAAGTACTTTTGGCACACTAATCTTAATAGGAATTCTTCCACTCACACAAAAAAGAATTGACAGCCTAACAGTTGTTCGGTAAAATAAACCTAACAACTGTTAGGCTAAGGAGAGAGGAATGAATCAAGAGGATCAAAATACGACTAAATTACAAATTCTTAACGTAGCAAGAGGTTTATTCGCAAAAAGTGGATATGATGCAGTTTCAATTCGAGATATTGGACATGTTGTTGGAATACGTGAGAGTTCTATTTATTATCACTTTAAGAATAAACAGGAGATATTTGATCGTATTATTGATCAGATGAATCTTGTTATGGATGGAGTGAAATACACCTTCATGGAACAATTATCAAGCGTTCAAAAGGTAAGAAAAGATGAGTTTATACTTACAGGTTGGATGTATCTTGAAATGTTTTTACTTAACAATGAAATTTATGAAACAATAAGCATGTTACAAATCGAAAAACAAAGAAATCAGAAAGCACTTAGTTGTTATCAAAAGGTAATGTTTGAAATGCCAATTGAACATCAAAGTAATGTATTTCAAGTGATGAAGGAAAAGGGGCTTCTTAGAAAAGAAGAGAAGGAAAAAGAGTTAGCGATGGAATACCAGTCGATGATTCTTATGGTTTTTCAGAGGTATTTTCCATGTTTGTCTTTGAAAGAAGAAAATTTAAAAATAGCAAGACATACGCTAGAACAGTTATTAGGAAGATTCTATGATCAGTACTTAACATTGGAGGGTAATGAGTGATGAAGGTGTATAAAAATGCGAGGATGCAACAACTGATTTGGTCTACCTATGAGGAACTATTGAAACAATGGAATGTCGAAATAGAACAACAATCGATTGAGACTAGGTATGGGACTACTCATGTAAATGTTTTTGGAAAAGAGGATGGTGAGCCATTAGTTCTTTTCCATGGAGTGGGTGATGATGCAGCTTTGAT
This sequence comes from Bacillota bacterium, assembly GCA_023439125.1. Taxonomy (GTDB): domain Bacteria; phylum Bacillota; class Clostridia; order Lachnospirales; family Lachnospiraceae; genus Lachnoclostridium. Next base: position 241,341 of record JAEXOU010000016.1, read on the forward strand.
GTGGGTATATAATGCAAAGGGTCTAGGAGATAAGTTTCGGTGTTATGCTGTGGACACGATTGGCGGACCAGGAAAAAGTGTTCCGGGGTCTGGATATAATAAGGAATATGATGATGTGATTTGGATCGATGAGATATTAAATGTTTTAGGGCTTACTCAAGTACATATGGCAGGTGTATCTCATGGTGGATATCTTACACAACTTTATACAATGTCACGAGCAAATCGCGTAAGACGGGCTGTTAGTTTGGCTGCTTCTGTTCCTGCTTCAACAGGTGGTAGTCCGATGCTTACAATGATGAAAGTATTTTTACCAGAAGCTTTGTTTCCAAATGATAAGAATATAGTTCGGCTAATTAAAAAGATGACGGGTGAGAACTATGCTGCATTTACTGAAAACACTCTTGTATTGGAACATTTTAAATACCTAATGAAAGGATTTAACCGAAAGGCAATGTTGAATCATAAGGTAAAGGGGCTTAGTAATGAGCAGATTGATATTGTCAAAGAGAAATGTTTATACCTTATAGGAGGTAAAGATCCTTTTCTTACATTGAAAGCTAGAGAACTACTGAATGAATACAAGGTGAATGTTACAATCATCCAAGAAGCTGGGCATGGGATCAATCATGAATATCCCGAACGTGTGAATCAGTTAATTAGCAATCATCTTTTAGAGAAAAATACAAAGTAACGCTTTTTTACGTAAAAAGGCTATACGGAACCGTAGTAGAATTTGGGAATCTATAATCTATTATGGTTCTTTTTTGGTTATATGTATATGCTGGTAATTCCATATAAGTTAAGAATAGGATGAGAATTCATGATATAATAGTGATAGTGTGATTAGAAAGGGTTTATAGAATGAAAGACTCATTATTTAATATATTAACGACGTTAGACGAAGAGTATGGAACTACGAAAGAAGGGTTTCTACATTATGAAGAATGGCAACTCTTATTAGCAATTATGTTAAGTGCACAGAGTACAGATAAACAAGTATACGAAGTACTGCCAAAGTTGTGGGAGCGATTTACTACGATTGAGGAAATGGCACAAGCTACTGAAGAAGAGATTGAATCCTATATTAAGACGATTGGATTATATAAAAGTAAAGCGAAAAATATGAAAAAGTGTTGCTCACAAATTGTCTTGAATTATCATGGAATACCTCCAAAAAACATAGAGGATTTGGTAACGCTTGCTGGAGTAGGAAGAAAATCAGCAACTTTATATTTGGCAGACGCATATGGAGTTCCTGGTGTAACGGTTGATACTCACGTGCTTCGAATTGCAAAACGACTTGGCTGGGCAAAAGGAAATAATCCAGTACAGGTAGAAAAGGAGTTAATGCAAGTATTACCAAGAGAATATTGGAACCGTATAAACTTTCAATTAATCTATCATGGAAGAGCCATATGTACCGCAAGAAAATGTCATTGTGATAAATGTGTGTTAGAAAAGTGGTGCCAAAAAGTACAAACTCGAGAAGGAGTATGAGAAACTCTTCATTGACTGTAAATATAGTCTGTATGTAGTATGTTGTGTAATGTTCTGTCATCCCATTTTCAGCAAGTCTATTTACGTACAAAATGACAAATTAATGCATAAAACTGTTTAGAATAATATAACTGCAAGAAGTGAATGATAAATGGTGTATTATTTTAAGAAGAGTAATACAGAAATTACACAAAAAATAGATAAAGGATGAATTATAATATGGCAATTAGGTTTGTGACAGATAGTGCGTCAGATATCGAGCAGAATATGAGAGAGGATGTTACAGTAGTCCCATTACATATATGTTTTGGGGAAGATGAATATCTTGATGGCATGACTATGACACATAAGGAGTTCTATAAAAAATTGATAGAGGTGGAAGAACTTCCTTCAACAAGTCAAGTAGCACCATATGAATTTGAAGAAGTATTGAAACAGGCAAGAGAAGCTGGTGAACAGGTGATCATTGTTACGATCTCTGGAAAACTTTCCGGAACATATCAAAGTGCTTGTATTGCAGCCCAGAATTATAATGATATGGCATATGTGGTTGATAGTGAAAATGCAACGCTAGCTCAGAGAGCCTTGGTTGAATATGGGCTACGTTTAAAAGATCAGGGATTAGATATACACACAATTGTTAATTTGCTGGAAACTAAGAAAAAAGAGATACACTTAGTTGCTCTTTTAAATACACTTGAGTACTTAAAAAAGGGCGGGAGAATCTCTAGTGCAGCGGCTGCAATAGGAGGAATATTCTCAATTAAACCTGTCATTACAATTCAAAATGGTGAAATTGTTGTACTTGGAAAAGCACGTGGCTCGAAAAAGGGTAATAATCTTTTACAAGAGCAAATTACCTTGGCTGGAGGAATTGATTTTGATATGCCTTATTCTTTAGGATACACTGGGCTAGATGATACACTTATCCAAAAGTATATTGAGGATTGTGAGGAAATATGGAAAAATTCAACAGACAAGCTTGATGTTATAACAGTTGGAGGTGCCATTGGGACTCATGCAGGACCTGGAGCCATCGCAGTAGCATTTTTTAGTGCTGGTTGTTAGGAGTATGGGATGACAAACATTATTTGCTCCTAAATTATGTTTGTCATCCCATTATCAGCAATTTATTTACTAGAAGAGCATAGTCCTTATTTTTTTACTACAGGATACCATAGTTCAATATACCCCATATCATTGGTTCCACCGTAAATCTCAAAGTTAGGCCCATCCACTCGATTGTAATCAGCAGTAGGAAGCCATTCTGTATAAAATCTCTTCTGCAATGTATTCAAAATCTTGCCAAAGTCTTCATCCCAGCGAAATGGTTCGGAAGGAAATATGGCATATGTTTGTGAAGGGATATGTGCAATCTGATATCCATCCACATTACTATCACTCGAACGAAAGGCACAAAGCATATAAGGAAATGTACCATCTCCTGTATTTCTATAATGCTCCACCCCATGAATCTTACATAAATCCTTTGCTATGAAGTTCGGCAATTTACCCGAGTTAGAAAAGAGTCTTTCATATTCTCCATTGTTATGACACTTCTGCCATAATTGGGCAGGACTTAAATAACCTTCTTCTCCTGTCAATGAACATACTGTTTCGATACCAAAAACATCAAAAGCTTCTTTGGTTTCAATTCTGTAATCCATTTCTTTCTCTCCTTTAATTGATATTTGAAAAGAGATCTTAGGATAGGCCTTTAAATGTGCACCTTCCTGTTTTGCTTCAGCAGGAGTTATCCCATGAAGAGTTTTAAATGCTCTTGAAAATGATGTTGTAGAATCATACCCATATTTTATTGCTACATCAATCACCTTTTGATTTGAATTCTGTAATTCGAGTGCTGCATTCGTCAATCTACGACGTCGAATGTATTCTGCCAGTGGTACATCTGTTATAAAAGAAAACATTCTCTGAAAATTATAGGAAGAACAACCAGCTTTCATTGCAACGATGTTAAAATCAATATCTTCTGTAAGGTTAGTTTCAATATAATCAATCGCAGCATTCATTTTTGTTAGCCAATCCATGCAAATCTCTCCTTTCATAATACAAGATTACCAGATATGAAATTGTATAGCTCAACTTATCATGCACAATATTATCGCATATTTAATTATGAGAGAACCTTCGATTAATAAAAGCAATATCACAATATTTATTTATTATTATGTAAACATGAATCAAAGTCTAGTTTAAATGACATTGGTTTAGAAATCAATCAGTAATAAAATAAAACCAAAGCAAAATCATTATAAATTTGAACAACTTGATAAGAAAAGTCGAGAAAAGATATTGAACGCATGCTATGATAAGTGAGGAATTAGACAATAAAGGAATCGAAAGTTGAAGTTACTGCTAAAACAAGGTAAAATCAAATTAGTTGAACTTGTGGAGGTAATCTCATGGGAGCAAATCAAAAGTTACAAAAAGTATTTGATTATATGGAACAGCATCTAGATGAAACATTGAGTTTGCAAACACTTTCTAATATGGCAGGATATTCAGTCCCTCAATTCTACCGATTATTCAAACAATTAACTGGAGATAAGGTGAATGAGTATCTACTTAGAAGAAGAATATCAGAAGCAGCAATTGCAGTGAAAAATGATAAAAAATCAATTGCGGAAATTGCTTTCCAATTCGGATTTCAATCACATGATGTATTCACACGAGCGTTTAAAAGAGTATATGGAATGACTCCAATCCAATATCGACAAAATGATGTAGTAGTACAACCATTGAAGAGATTGGTGATTCCAGAGCAAGATATTGAGGGAGATGCATCACAAATGACATACTCCATTGTAGAAATGAGTCAGTTTGATGTAATTGGTTTGGAATGTCATGCTTGTACATGGGATAGTGATGGAGCAATTGGAGAGCTATGGTGTGAGTTTTTACAAAGAGTTTCTGAAATTCAAGGTATTGCCATGCCATCCACAATGTATGGTATATGTGAAGTGAATACTTGTCAGGAAAATCATTTTGTGTATATGGCTTCGATAGGAGTGGAGCAAATTGATTTTGTTCCAATAGGAATGACCGTACGTACAATACCTGCACAGAAGTATTTTCAAGCCCAAGTTCCACAGAAAGTAACAACTCCAGATGCCTATACAAGTACGATTAGCTATGCTAAAAGTCTTGGATATGTCATTAAAACTCAAGATGAACTTGAAGTGTATGAGGATAAATTTCAAGATCCAGATATACATAGATTTCGTTTGTTGATTCCAATTCAATAAGGAGGATGAGCAAGATGAGAGAAGAAGTATTGAACTATTATCGACAGGCAGAATCTATTACAAATCTAGAAAAGTATAAGAAGTTTACTGATTGGATTGTGGCAGATCCAAGTGTGATAGGTCAGATTGTACAGGGACTTATTGTGCATGACTCTTGGTTGGAGCAATATAATATATCATATGTAAAAGAACATCAGTACCCACAACAGATGGCATATATGAAAGATATACTAGATAAAGCATTAGAGATTGATAAAAGTAATCTCGCGATACCACGACAACCCCAAAATAGAGTCATTGCATGCTGTAGAGAGTTTGCTACTTTAATGTGTGCTTTTTTAAGAGCAAAAGGAATCCCAGCTAGGAGCCGATGCGGTTTTGCAACTTATTTTGGATGGAGTGGAGGATATGAAGATCACTGGATTTGTGAATTTTGGAATGGTATTCGATGGGTTTTGTGGGATCCTCAAATCGATCCGTTACAACAATGTTTTATTACTCAATGGGGGTTAGAGGGAGTAGATAGCAACAGAAAATTAAAACAAATATCTGAATTTAATCCACATGATTTAACGGCAGAGGATTTTATTTGTGCTGGACAAGCTTGGATCCTTTGCCGTCAGGCGAAAAAAAATCCAATGAAATTTGGGATTGGGTGTAAGATACAACCAGAATGGGGAATTGATTCTTTACATGGGCTATGGTTTATAAGGGGACAATTGCTTCGTGATTTTGCTTCTCTAAATAAAGTTGAGACAGTACCATATTTAATTCGAATTTGTAAAGGGTTGGACTGGAAACCTTGGTATCTAGTCTCAGCAAAGGATGAAGAACTAACAAATGAGGAGTTAGCTCTATTGGATTATGTTGCAGAATTAACTTGTAATCCTGATGAAAATATGGAGGAGATACAAAATCTGTATCATAAAGAATCCTTATTACAGGTACCTTCAGAAATTGTACAAAGATAACCTTTTTAGTGATAACTTTCATCATAATATTACGACCAAGAGAAACACTTTCGGTATGTTTCTCTTGGTAATCGTTTATTTTCACAAGAAAATAGAAAATATCATCGTTTAGGACATAAATTTATAGAATACTACTTGACAACTTTTCAAAAAAAGGGTAGTTTAGTAACAGATAAGAAAAAAAGTGATGATTAGAAGTAGTAAAAGCTATTTTCAGTTACAGAGAGTTATCATGTGGTGGAAGATAACCTGGAAAACTTTGAACTCGTCTATGAACTCCAAGGTTGAAATTTATAGTAGGCTTTGGCGGGAATTCCCGTTATAGAATTTAAGTGCAGGAGCTGGCTCCTGAATTAGAGTGGTACCGCGGTAGGTTAATGTCCTTTCGTCTCTGTTATCGAGATGAAGGCTTTTTTTTTATATATTATTATCAAAAAGCGTACATTCCACTACGGCTTAAAAGCCCCAAAAATATGAAGGAAGAATGGAGAAAAGTTATGAAACTATACAATCCAGCAAGTATTGAAAAAAAGTGGCAAAAATACTGGGAAGAACACAAAACATTTAAAACCGATGTATGGGACTTTTCAAAACCTAAATATTACGTACTTGACATGTTTCCATACCCATCAGGGGTAGGTCTTCATGCAGGACACCCAGAAGGTTATACAGCGACTGATATTGTTTCTCGTATGAAACGTATGCAAGGGTATAACGTATTGCATCCAATGGGATACGATTCTTTTGGTTTACCAGCAGAGCAATATGCGGTTAGTACAGGAAATCATCCAAACGGATTTACACAAGAAAATATCCAATCCTTTTCTAAACAGTTAAAAGAACTTGGTTTTGACTATGACTGGTCGAAAATGATTGCAACAAGCGATCCAGAGTTCTACAAATGGACTCAGTGGATTTTTAAGCAATTATATCTTGATGGATATGCAAAATATGTAGATATGCCTGTAAACTGGTGTGAAGAGCTTGGTACCGTATTATCCAATGATGAAGTCATTGATGGTAAATCAGAGCGTGGTGGTTATCCAGTTATACGTAAAAACATGAAACAATGGGTAATCAACCAACCAGCATTTGCAGAAAAACTCTTAGAGGGCTTAGATGAAATTGAATGGCCAGAGTCTACAAAGGACATTCAAAGACACTGGATTGGAAAATCAGAAGGTGTTGAAGTAGATTTTAATATTGTAGGTGGTGGTAAATTTTCAATTTACACTACTTGTATTGAAACAATTTATGGTATAACATTCATGGTACTTGCACCAGAAAGTGATCTTGTTAAGGAATTAATGCCAAGAGTAGAAAATCCAGAAGAAGTACAGGCTTATATCAATGAAACATTGACAAAGAATGATATGGACCGTACTCAGTTGAATAAAACAAAATCTGGTTGTATGTTAAAGGGCCTTTATGCAATTAATCCAGTAAATGGTAGAGAAGTACCTCTATTTATCGGTGATTTCGTTTTAGCAAGTTATGGTACTGGTGCTGTTATGGCCGTTCCATCTCATGACCAAAGAGATTTTGAGTATGCGATAGTTCATAACATTCCAATGATTCAAGTAATTGATGGAGCCGATGTGAGTGAACAGGCATTTGAAAAGCAAGATTACTTAGGCAAGGGCTGCAAGCTTATGAATTCTGAAGAATTCACAGGCCTTACAGTAGAAGAAGCGAAAGAAGCCATCACAGACAAGTTAGTGAAGCTTGGCGTTGCACGTAAAACGGTGAACTATCGTTTCCGTGAATGGATTTTCGCACGTCAAAGATATTGGGGAGAACCAGTCCCTGTAGTATACACAGAAGATGGTGAGATTCATATTTTAGATGACAGTGAATTACCACTCGTATTACCAGTTCTTGAAGATTATAAAGGTAAGAATGGACAGGCACCATTAGAGAATGCAACTGAGTGGAAGCAATATGACAAGAATGGTATGACAGGGAAACGTGAGACTTCAACAATGCCTGGTAGTGCAGGTTCTAGCTGGTATTATATGCGTTATATCGACCCAGACAACCAGGATGAGTTTGCGAACCAAGAATTATTAAAACATTGGTTACCAGTTGATTTATATATTGGTGGACCAGAGCATGCAGTTGGTCACTTAATTTATTCGAGAATATGGAATCGTTACCTTTACGATAAGGGATTATCTCCAGTAAAAGAACCATTTAAGAAATTAGTTCATCAAGGAATGATTCTTGGTTCGAATGGAATTAAGATGGGTAAACGTTATCCTGAATTTGTAGTTAATCCAAGTGATGTTGTAAGAGATTATGGTGCAGATACCTTAAGACTATATGAGATGTTCATGGGACCATTAGAAGTATCCAAACCTTGGAGTGACCAAGGAGTAGAAGGTGCAAGAAAATTCATTAACCGTGTATGGACCTTCTTTATGAATCCTGAAAATATTACAGAAGAAAATGATGATACGTTAACAAAAGTATATCATCAGACTGTAAAAAAGGTGACAAGTGATTTTGAACAATTAGCATTCAATACTGCAATCAGTCAAATGATGATTTTCATGAATGCTGCTTATAAAGCAGGCAAGTGCCCTAAGGTTTATGCCGAAGGATTCATTAAGATGCTTTCTTGTATTTGTCCTCACGTAGGGGAAGAGATGTGGAGTCTGCTTGGACATGATAACAGCATTGCTTATGAAAGCTGGCCAGTTTATGATGAGGCAGCGATCAAAGAAGATACAGTAACAATCGGTGTTCAGATTAATGGTAAAGTGAAGGGAACTGTTGAAATCGATGTAAATGAGGACAATGCCTCAGCTATTGCGAAGGCAAAAGAAGTTCCATCCGTTATGAAGGCACTTGAAGGGTTAAACATTATAAAAGAAATCTACGTGAAAGGAAAAATCGTAAACATCGTAGCAAAATAGATGTTGAAATCATTGTTTGTGATATAGAGAATGAATAAAGAATGAGTCGGATGGTAGGTTTTCTTCGGTGCGCTACGCTCACAAGCCCACAAAGGGCATGTGGGACTTGTAAGGCACTCCGAAAACCTACCATCCGACTCATTCTTTTTGGCTAGTTTAACATCACAAACAATGAGGTCTGTATGTAGTAGGTTTTCTTCGGCGCGCGACGCTCACAAGCCCACAAAGGGCATGTGGGACTTGTAAGGCACTCCGAAAACCTACCATCCGACTCATTCTTTTTGGGAAGTTTTATCAGACTACTACTTTACGATTTCATATGGCCAGTCATTTATGCCTCCAAAATCATAGACATCTGTATAGCCGAGTGAGATTAGTTCTTTGGCAGCGATAGCACTTCGACGTCCGCTACGGCAATAGATAAGAATTTTTGCATCTTTATCGGAAAGTAATGATTCAGCCTGTTCGGATATTAGGTCATAAGGAAGCAAGATTGAATTCGCAATATGACCTGAGTTATATTCCGACTCTGTTCTAACATCTAATATAATAACATCACTTTCGTCTGCTATGATTTCTTGTGCTTTGTCTGGAGATATTTTTTTATATTCTGAGGATTGGGCTTGATTATTTGAGCTACATCCAGTTAAAGTAAGTAGAGTAGACAGGATTAAGAATAGTATTAATTTGTATTTCATAAGTAAGTCCCCCTTTATATAAATTACTTGAATTTGATGAGATTATTTATCTAATCGTAATAATGATTGAAGCATAAATGTTTTTCTTTTTCGTAGTATATCATCTCTATTATATGGCTTCTGTAACTAAGTTACAAAACAACTTTAATGACTAAATCCTTCGAGTATCCATTCATGCAAAAAGCACCCAAAGAATGCCATCTATGATGACAAGAATCTTTAAATAAAGGCTAAATAATCCATTTTATTCAATATTTATTAGGAGTATACTTAAAGTAAATAATAATTCTAAAGGAGAGGAACATAATGGTTAAGTATCAGAACCCTGTTGTTCGGGGATGTTATCCAGACCCAAGTATATGCAGAAATGGAGAATGGTTTTATCTGGTAAACAGCACATTTGAATATTTTCCTGGAGTACCAGTATTTCGAAGCAAAAATCTTGTACAATGGGAGCAAATTAGCCACTGTATTAGTAGAGAAGAACAGCTTCAGTTATGTCCAACTTTAAGGCAGAGTGCATCTGGTATATTTGCACCTTCGATCCGCTGTAAGGATGATACTTTCTATATGGTTGTAACAAATGTTACAGATGAGACAAAGGATAAAGGAAATTTTTATGTTTGGACGAAAGATCCAGCAGGGGAATGGTCAGATCCAATTTTTCTTGGAACCCCAGGGATTGATCCTTCTTTCTTTTTTGATGACGATGGTAGAGAATACTATATTGGTACATCAGAACATCAAATCTATATTTGTTCTATGAGTCTTAAGGAGCAGAAAATCATAGGTGAACGGATTGTGATTTGGACGGGTACTGGTGGAAGTTATCCAGAAGGTCCACATATTTATAAAAAGAATGGTTGGTATTATCTTTTAATTTCTGAAGGTGGTACTGAGCGAAGCCATATGATTACAATGGCAAGGAGCAGACATCTTAAAGGACCTTATGAAGCTTGTCCATATAATCCAGTGTTGACAAATCGCAGTCTTTTAAGGCCAATTGAGTCAATTGGACATGCTGACTTAGTTGAAGATATGAATGGAAACTGGTGGGCTGTTTGCTTAGGGACTAGAACGTTTTCTTACCCACCAAAGCATAATCTTGGACGTGAGACGATGCTCGTACCAGTTCATTGGGAGCAGGATTGGCCGGTGTTTGGTAACAATGGAACTCTCGATAAAGACATTGAGACAGACTTATTACCAGCGGAGTACATAAAAAAACAGAAGAATGAGACCTATTATTGTGATTTTACATCACAGAATCTCGATATGTCATGGAATACTTTATACACCCCAACTGAAAGATTTTGGAAAACTGGAGATGGAGTATTAGAGTTGCTTGGGAATGAACACTCACTTTCGGATATGGCAGCTTACGCTTGGATGGGTAGACGACAGTCAGAACATCATACAGTGACTATGGTTGAATTAATGTTTGAACCAAAGGATCAGGAAGAAGCTGGACTTACAATCTTTATGAACCATAAACATCATTATGAGGCTGCTGTTATTAGCCAAGATGGTGAAAAGAAACTTATCTTTCGCAGACAAATTGGTTCGTTAATTAAAATAGAGCAAATAATTCCTGTAAATGGTGAGAAGGTAACTCTTGAATTAGAATCTAACTTAGACAATTATGCTTTCTATTATCGCTTTCAAGACGGAGAGAGAAGATTTCTTGGACAAGGAGAAACCGTATATTTGACAACAGAAGTAGGTGGTTCTTTTACTGGTAATTACATTGCACTTTATAGTATGGGAAATGGAAATAAATGTACCTCAAGTGCGAGATTTGCTAATTTTACATATCGAGAGAAAATATAACTTTGGAAAAGTAAGTCAAGATTTTATTTTTAGAACAGCCAGATGATAAAAAGTCTGGCTGTTTTTTTGCGCAATCGGAAAGCTCTTCGAACTTCCGATTAACAAAAAAAGTTAAGAGAATTCTTTTTAAAGTGATAAAGTCACAGAAAAGAATTGAATTCATTGGTATGATACAAAAAAGTAAATAAAGGAGATTTTTATGAAACGATATGCTAACGTATTTCAGAGAGAATGTGTTGCCTGTGGTACATGCGTTAAAGTATGTCCGCGAGATGCAATAGCAATTGTAAGTGGTATGTTTGCTGAGGTAAATCCGAATAAGTGCGTAGGTTGTTCTTTATGCGCTAAGGCTTGCCCAGCATCCGTTATTGATATGAAAGAATATGATAAAACAATTAGTTAAAATTAAAATTGAGGTGAAATATGAAAAATAGTATAAAAAAGGGAAAGAAAAAGTGGTATGATTATTTATGGATCACATCTGTTTTATATTTAATCTTAGGATTTTTTAATATTATGTTTGCGTGGTTAGGTCTAATCTGTTTTTTTGTTCCTCTGATTATATCAATTAAGACAGGAAACAAAACATATTGTAATCGATATTGTGGTCGAGGTCAGTTATTTTCGTTACTTGGAACAAAGCTGAAGCTTTCGAGAAATAAAACGATACCATCTTTTTTGCGAAAATCATGGTTTCGATATAGTTTCTTAGCGTTCTTCTTATTCATGTTTGCTAATATGATAGCTACAACTATCTTTGTATTTCAGGGAACAAGTAGCTTGAGACAAGTAATAAAATTATTATGGACATTTAAACTTCCATGGAACTTTGCATATCACGGTACAGTTTTTGCACCATGGGTCGCACAATTTGCTTTTGGCTTTTATAGTGTTATGCTAACCTCAACAGTTTTGGGTATAATCACTATGATCTTATTTAAGCCGAGATCATGGTGTGTATATTGTCCAATGGGAACAATGACTCAGGGGATTTGTAAGATAAAACATAAAGTTTCATCAAGTTCATTGAAGCAGTAATAGTGTGAAACATAAAAAAATTAAGGATTAAAAGGAGGAGTTTATGAGCCGTAAAATTGTTATTATTGGAGGAGTTGCAGGTGGAGCTTCTACTGCAACCAAATTAAGAAGAAACAGCGAAGAAGATCATATTATTATGTTTGAAAAAGGACCACATGTTTCCTTTTCCAATTGTGCACTTCCTTATTATCTGAGTGGAACAATTAAGAAGGCAGAAAGGCTAGTCCTGATGGATCCTGAGAAGTTTAAGAAACAGTACAATATTGATGCTAGAGTAAATAGTGAGGTTGAAGCAATCGACAGAGAGAAGAAACAGGTGATTGTTAGAAATCTAGTTACAGGCGAGCAATATGTAGAAAGTTATGATAAGTTAATATTATCTCCAGGTGCTTCTCCAATTGTTCCAAACATTGATGGAATCGACAAGGTGAACGTATTTACAGTTAGAAATGTTGTGGATATTGAACGCCTCCATCAGTTTGTGTCCAAACAGACGTCAAAAAATGTGGTTGTAATCGGCGGCGGTTTTATTGGAGTAGAAGTAGCAGAAAATCTGAGAAATGCACAATATAATGTAACGTTAGTAGAAGGAAGTAATCAGATATTACATCCATTCGATTATGATATGGTACAGATTTTCCATAAAGAAATCGTGGATCAGGGGATTGATTTAATCGTTGAAGATAAGGTGGAACGATTTGAAGAAAATATTGTTGTTCTGTCATCAGGTAAAAAAATTCCTGCGGATACCGTTGTCATGGCAATCGGAGTTCGACCAGAGACAAAGTTAGCAAAAGACGCACAAGTTGAGCTTGGCAAGACTGGTGCAATTCAAACTAACGTGAATTATTGTACAAATGATCCTGATATTTATGCGATTGGAGATGCAATTGAAGTTTCGAATGCATTGTCGAATCAAAAAATGAAATTAACACTTGCAGGACCGGCGTTAAAGCAAGCAAGAGCCGTAGCTGAGCATATCAATCATAAGATCACACCAAACCATGGTTATATTGGTTCTTCTGCAATTCGAGTATTTAATTACAATGGGGCGTGCACAGGCTTAAATGAAGAACTAATTCAACTGCTTGGTCTAAAGATAGATTATGAAATTGTTCGTATAATACTAAGTGATAAGGTAGGAATTATGCCAGATGCTAGTCCGATGCATTTTAAATTATTATTTGAAGTGCCAACTGGAAAAATACTCGGTGCTCAAGCAATTGGCAAAGGGGATGTGACAAAGAGAATTGATATTATTGCAACTACGATAAAATTTGGTGGTACCGTTGAAGATTTAAAGGATTTGGAGTTATGTTATGCACCATTGTATTCAACAGCAAAGGATATTGTAAATTATGCTGGATATGTAGGCTCTAATCTACTAAATGGTGATTTTAAGCAGGTTAATGTAGATAAAATTAGAGAACTTGTAGAAAGTAATAGTTTTATCATAGATGTAAGAGAAGTGATTGAATATGAGAGAGGTCATATCAAAGGTTCCATCAATATTCCATTAAGTGAGTTAAGAGATAGGATTCATGAGATTCCAAAAGATAAGCCAGTTTATCTTCATTGCAGAACAGGACAAAGAAGCTATAATGCTGTTTTAGCACTTCAGAATCTTGGGTTTGATAATGTAGTTAACATTACAGGAAGTTTTCTTGGACTTTCGTTTTATGAAGCTTTCAATGATCATAGACTTAATCGAGAACGTATCGTGACAGAATACAATTTTAATTAGAGAAAGACTTTTATTATTTCAAAGATAAATAGAAGAAGGGAAAATCAGGAGCAATCAACATTTTCGATGAATGCTCCTGATTTTTATATGTCTATTATTATTTGTAAATGAATTGATCTTGAATTATAGTCTATTTTTTCTTATTCTCTCCAAACTTATGACCAGAGGAAGAGGGCGTAGAATCTCCACTTACATAGTCAGTAGTTTTATTATTTGGGCGTTCCTGATTGTTGATAACAGAGTTGCCGTTGCCATTACCAGCTTTTTTATTCACGATCGTAAAATTAACATCTCCCATACGATGACCTCTTTTCTTAAAATAACCTTTTCGAAACTACAGTTTATACATTAACAGTATGTATCAATGTATTTGAAATCATGCATGACTTATGATACATGACATTTTTCATCAAAATCATCCTTGTTCTTGGTACTCTCATCATAAGAAGTCGGGTTTAAAAAAAGAAATATGACGTCATTTTACACAAAGAAATGTTAAGAGTATGGGATGACAAACATAATTTAGGAGCATACTGTTATGAAGTCGTCGGTACTTAGGGCCTGTATTTTAGGCCCTTATGTACCGTTACGAACTTCATTCAAGCGAAAGCGTGTTGCGTATAAATTATGTTTGT
>JAEXOU010000017.1 GCA_023439125.1 Bacillota bacterium
GAAGTGTGGTAACACATGCAGCTGATTGTTACTAATAGGTCGAGGGCTTGACCTAAAAAGGTTTGCAGTAAATGGAGAAATCCTTGGATGTTACATTTTCAATGTGTAGAGTTTTGTCAATCTAAAACAGAAAACATAAGTTAAGGGTTTTTCTGTTTTTTATGTTATAGAAATAATTGATATTCTTGTATAAAAGATTAATTTTTATATTCCTCGATAGCTCAATGGTAGAGCACACGGCTGTTAACCGTGGGGTTGTAGGTTCGAGCCCTACTCGGGGAGTTAATCTCTGTACATTATATGATAGGCTTTAATAATTACGTGTTTTATGACTTGACGTATAAGTTGGGCATTGCTATAATATAATAGTTACTGAGATTTCATATATACGGCGACATAGCCAAGTGGTAAGGCATGGGTCTGCAACACCCTGATCATCAGTTCAAATCTGATTGTCGCCTTTCTTATAAAAGCCCGGAAATGTTGATTATATCAGCATTCCAGGGCTTTTTTGTTTTTTCATTATCTGTATATCTTCATAATAATTCGTAGTTTTCCGTTCTGACTTGTGTACGATGTACATAATGTTGCAGCCAACTTTAAAATTAGTAAAAAATTACTATTGTGTTGAATGTTGTATTTATCAATGATAAAATTATGATATAGAGTTATACAGGCTAAAAATATTTACGTGGTATATTGGCTAGATTTAGGTACTGATATATCTTACAGCATTGGGGTAAATATGGTGGATATCATATTATGGGTGCATGAATATTAGATAGGTGATCTAGAGATTAAGGGGGTGTATTGTGAAGAAAATAGCTATAATACTATTTTGTGTTTTACTCATCTCAATTATGTTTCCTTGTACTGCGCAGGCGGACATGGGACCAAAACCGTCTGTTGTAATTGATTTTAATGATTTAGATGGAAAAGTTTATTATGCTACACTGCTTTCTAAGGAGTATTCTACAGGCCCTTACTCGGCACTAAATGATAGTGGTCTTTCGTATCTAAGGTATCAGAAGGGTCATGACAAATACGATATTAATCTGAAATTCGTGGAATATCAGGATGTAGATGGATTCTATTATTTACAATATTTCGAAGAATGTAGTCAAACGAATCAGTTTAGTTGGACATACTACCCACCGAATGTTTTTAAGATTCTTCTGTATTTTCCTGAAACAGATAGTTTTATCATAAGTAAAGATTACTATGAGAGGTATGCCTTTGACAGTTATTTTACAGCTCAAGTTTCTGGCACAAGCCTTATCGTTGAAAAATCCTATAATTATAAAAATGAAGCAATTTCTATGATAGTCCGTTTGGTACTTACTATTGTTGTCGAACTTGGTATAGCGTTACTATTTGGATATAGGGAAAGAAAGCTAATTCTATTTATTATAGTCGTTAATGTCATAACGCAGATTGTATTGAACCTTGCATTGAATATAACTAACTTTCACTCTAGCGATATTATGTTTTTTGTATTTTATGTTCTTATGGAAGTTGTAGTATTCATTACGGAAGCGGTTCTTTATACTTGGTACTTGAAAAAGAACAGTCAAATAGCAATTTCATCTTCAAGTCTAGTTATATACGCATTGACAGCCAATGCTGTATCTTTTATTTTAGGTTTTGGATTAGCGTTTTTGTTTCCTAGCAATTTTTAATGGAGGAATTAATGGTATCATCAGTTCAAATCTGATGTCATCTTCTTAATAAAAAACCTCTAAACTATGATCAGAAAGGTTTAGAGGTTTTTTACGTGATAGGAAATATCTTCGAATTCCTATGAGATAAAATGCTTTGTAAGATATTCCTTTGTTACGGAGTAATCAGAGCAAAAGTTTTATGTACTATTCAAAGTCTTTCTTATAACATTGGCTGTAATTACAATTTTCGAATCCTATTTTACGATAATAATCATATGGTTCTTCATCTGGATCAACAAAAACCTTTTTACAACCATATGACTTTAATATCTGTAATGAGTTATATACAGCAGCCTTACCTAAACCATAATTACGATATTTTTGTGCAGTTACCATTGGTTCTAAATACCCTGTTTGAGTTTTATCTTCATACCAGAAACCACAAAAAGAAGCATAGCTACCATCTGGAGCTATAATGACACTACATATTTCACGATTATAATTTAACCATGCATGTTTTATTGGAAGACTAACTTCATCATCAATTTTGGGTATATCTCCTTCATAGTTAAAACCTTCCCATATAAGTTTGCTTAGACGGTCAAAATCGTAAACCTCTGATAGCATTTTTAATTTAAATCCTTCTGGAAGTTCTATATTAGGAATATCATTGTTTAAAGTATATTGAAGTGTACTATACTCATTTGGTAATTGCTTATAATTACATTGTAACAATATTTTTTGTAGATTATCATTCATTTCATCCACAAGGATAGTCAAGAACTTTTTATTATCCTCTACACCCAGAAATGTGTCCTCAGCGTATTGAATAATATCCAAAAGTAAATCCTTTGAATTACTTCTATTATCAACTTTTACATAACCTGGCCATGGGCATATTAATTGTAAGGCTGCTACAATCTCATTATTTTCCTCCCAAATTCCAATCTTATTCAATTGAAACATTTCAAAACAAGGTGCATTACGCAACCATTCCCATACAATTCTCGAATGGTTACAGTTACAATCTAGATTCATCTGAACAAAGAATTGGCATAATGATTCTTCATCCTCTGGTCTATAGTAATATCTTTTATAATTCATAAATTATTCCTCCTGTTTGTTAGCCTATTTTTAGGTTTCATATAAAACAAAAAAGACTATAGGGAATCCATAAATCCCATAGCCTTTAAAATCAGTATAATGAGTACAAGTTTCTGTATAATTAGTAATATAATTTTAATCTATTATACAGTCCATACAATCATAGCTAATTAAATTCTATACAATCATGACCTCTTATTGCTTAATAAAAGAAGTACACAAAAAAACCTAAATATAGGTCACTTATCTTCTTTTAATAAATCTTCAATTAGAAAATTAGTAAGCAATATGGCACAATTTCATAATAGAACCTCCTTTATTCAATGAAAGAAATATACCAGATTATAACAGCATTGTCAATGCATAAGTTTTGAAAGCTATTAGTATAAAAGTTCATCTTAATGCAAACAGCCACAGCGTGCTCTATAAAAATCTATAATTAGTAAGGTTTATCTCTTGATGATGTAAATTATAAATAATCTTAAAATATCATCTTTGACATTAAAATAACACAATGAATCCATATTATAGAGACATAAAAACTTATAATTAGTAGTAATATAGAAAGGATGGTATTTATGAGTAAGGTACAAATGACTTTTAGCTTTAAAAAAATATTTATTATAATGTTAATAATAGTATTAGGAATGACAGAATTACCAGCTAAACAAGTACTAGCATCAGAAATGGATATGCCAGGATATAGTAACCCTCATGATATTATCATAGCTACACCAGCCAATAAGTATTCGACAAAATCAGCTAATATCAGTATATTGGGTGCATGTGATTATGAATATCCACTTTATTTAAATGGAAAAGAACTAGAGA
Organism: Bacillota bacterium; assembly: GCA_023439125.1. GTDB lineage: Bacteria > Bacillota > Clostridia > Lachnospirales > Lachnospiraceae > Lachnoclostridium. The sequence continues at coordinate 3,597 of JAEXOU010000017.1, forward strand.
CTACAGAATATGGGTTTTTTACAACTTATGTTGATTTGAAAGTAGGAATTAACACTTTTACATTTGAAAACAATGGAAAATCGAAAGAACTTACCATTATTCGAAAAGCTTCAACAAGTGGTGGGAATTCATCATCTGGTGGGAGCACAGTGAAATATAAAGAATATTCGAAAGATACATATGGAGTTATAACTTCAAAGTATGCTATGCCAAGATTGAAGACTAGCTCATCTGATTTAAAATGTATGCCTTTGACAAGAGGAACGACATTTAAGATATTAGGTGAGTACGGAAGCTACTATAAAATTGACGATGGTACTTATGTTTCAAAGTCAAACATTACAAAATATACAAAATCACTAAAAGACAACAAAGTTACAAAAGCAAAGATAGTAGAGATTAAGGAGAGAAATCAAGTTGTTACAGAACTAACGATGAATGTGAATGCATTATATGAGGTATATTTTGAAGGATATGATGTATACTTGACAATTTATCAGACCTCAACAGCTAAGCTACCATCAGTACCTCAAAATAGTATTATCAAATCAGTTAGTATTATGGATGACGATGATTATAACCGTATAACTTACTGTTTTGAGCTATATGATTCTGTACAAGTAACAGGATACGATGTTCTATTTAACAATGGTGTTATGAAGTTTGAACTTAAAAAAGCTCCTGAATTAGGTGAAGATGCAACTTTAGAGGGTACAACAGTATTTTTAGATGCAGGACATGGAGGTTATGATAGTGGAACAGTAGGGCCTATGGGTAAATACGGTCCTGTTGAAAAAGATGTTAACTTAAGCATTACATTGTACGCAAAGGAGTACTTAGAGAAACAGGGCGCTAAAGTTATATTGTCTAGAAGTGATGATACATTTTATTCTCTATCCGATCGGGTGTCAATGATACGTAATTTAAGACCAGATATATCCGTATCCATCCATGGGAATTCATTAGATTATATAAGTAACTATTCAAAAACAAGTGGATTCCTAACATATTATAGTTATTCACTTGGGAATGATGTAGCTGGACAGGTAAATGAGAGCATTGCGAATGCATTAGGATTTACGGTAAAGCCGACGAGGGATCGGAGCCTATCTTTAACAAGGCTTACAACTTGTCCTGCTTTGTTATTAGAAACTGCATTCTTTTCAAATCCATATGATTATGAGTACCTAATTAAAGCGGAAAATCAAAAGGCTTTTGGTGAGGCAATCGGGAAAGCAATTGAAGAGTATTTACGAGGAGAATTAGAAGAAGATGTATTTACATATATAGTAAAAAAAGGGGATACGTTAGCATCAATAGCTAAAAAGTATAATACGACTATAAGCAAAATACAAAGTTATAATAACATAAAGGATATTAATCAGATCTATGTCGGACAAGAAATTATTATACCTAATGTATAATGAAATGATGTATTTTTAAGTGATTACCCCCTCTTCATACGATAAAAAAGGGGACTAGGATGGAGGAGGAAATTTTTTATTATGAGGAAGAAATATGTAATAATAAATATCTTAATCATAATTTTACTCCTAGGAACAAATTTTGCTACTCTGATCATGATGAATCAGAGGGTTCATACAAAAAATGAGGAACTAAAAGAAGCATATGAGCTGATTTTAGCACAGAACAAAGAAATCGATAAGCTGGAAGAAGAACGAAATGCTTTAGTATTGAATGAGAAGGCCTTGGAAGAGAAAAATAACAATTTAGTTCAAACCTATCAGAAACTAACAGGTGAGTTTGAATTATTAAAGTCAAAGAGTGAGGACTTAGAGGAGCAGATAACCGAAAAAGATCAAATGATACAGCAATATAGTTATGTGTTCAACTATGATCCCGTTACATTAGAGGAATACCAAGTCTATATTCAGGAATTAGAGAATAAGATCTTAGATTTGGGTGGATTTGATAAGTATGAGCAGCCAGGACGCTGGAAAGAGTATGATGATATTGTAATTTGGCTTGAGGATGGATCAAGTGTAAAGTGGGCAGACCAAGTGCATGAAAAGTTAGAATTACTTCCCAAAAAGATAATTGAAACATTGAATGATAATGGATGGATGGTTATTTTGACGCCAAGAAGTCTAGAAGATGTATACGAAAGCGGAGTACAGAATACAGTTGGCTTAACGATCTATTATCATTCCCGTATCTATCTTCAAAATAATGAGTTTTCTATTGATTACTGCACAATCCATGAAATCGGGCATGCGTTAGACTTTATCAATAATTTTATTTCTAGTGATGAGGATTGGAAGTTAATTTACGAAACAGAAGCAAAAGATTCAGGGCTTGATAGTTATTTTACAAGCTCAAGCTCTGAATATTTTTCCGAGATGTTTCAATCTTATTTTATTAATCCTGAACTGATGAAAGAGAATGCACCATTATCATATGAGTACATGGATAAATTTGTTGCTAGTTTTGATTAAAAATGTGGTTATTGTAGATAAAGAAAGATTCTACAATAACCACATTTTCGTTTCTATATCATGTGTTTTTCCTGAAAATAAGAAAACTCACAGTTGTTCAACAGTTAAATAACTATAAAACCGTAAATCGTTAACTAACTAGTCTTATTTTCTATGCATATTCACATTTGCTGTTTGACAAGAGTTAACAGTATCATAAATTTTTCGATCATCTACAGTACTCAAAGTTTTTGAACGATTTTGTTCGGCCGATTTTCCAGTAAGAATACTTCCAGGTCCATTGACACAACCTCCCTCACAGACCATTCCTTCTACGAATTGCTCTGGTAATCTTCCAACCTTCATCATCATTAAAGCCTTTTTACATTCGGATGCACCATTACAGCCTTTAACTTTTAAATCAGCTTCTATACCTTTTTCTTTTAAGGCTTGAATAACAGATGCAGTAACACCACCGGCTACAGCAAAGTTCTTTGCATATATACTACCTTGTTGAAGATTCTTTCCGAAAGTACTTAATTCAACTTCCTTCGCACGAAGCATGGCATAAAGTTCATCAAAGGTTAATGCGTAATCTGCGCCACCTTCGGTTATATGATCTAATACTTCACCTTTCTTTGCAATACAAGGTCCTATAAATACACATATAGCATTTGGTACGATAGTTTTTATGTATTTTGCTGTTGCTTGCATAGGAGAAACAGTAGTTGAGATATTATCAATTAATTGAGGAAAATGTTTTTTAATCATACTAACAAATGCCGGACAGCAGGAGGTTGTCTTCTTTTCTCCTTTTTCAAAGGCTTCCGCCCATTCTTCTGCCTCAGAAGCGGCAACTAAGTCTGCTCCTAAAGCAACTTCATATACACCTTCAAATCCAAGTTCTTTGAGTGCTTCTGCGATAATACCAGTTGTAATACCAGCACCAAATTGGCCCTCAATTGCAGGTGCAATCATTGCGTATACAGGGTAATTGGATTGAATTAAGTTAATAACATCAACCATGAAGGAACGTTCACTAATAGCACCAAATGGGCAGTTTTTGATACAAGCTCCACAGCTAATACACTTTTCCTCATCAATTACAACTACCCCATTCTCATCCATCGAGATTGCATCAACAGGACAGCTACGTTTACAAGGACGCATTAGGTCTGCAATTGCATTGTATGGACAAGCTTGAGCGCATTTTCCGCATTCTTTACATAGAGCGGGGTCAATATATGCACGATCACGTAACATTGTAATTGCTTTAAAGTTACAAGAACTTTGACAGCGTTTACCCATACATTTTTGGCAGTTATCCGTTACGACAAATCGTGTGATTGGACACTCTTCACAAGCTGAGGAGATAACTTGTACTATGTTTTTATCATTTAGATTTGCACTTGGTGACATGCCCTGAGCAAGGCGTATTCTCTGTCGTATGATTTCTCTTTCTTTATAGACGCAACAACGGAAATTTGCATGTGGTCCAGGAATCATCTCAAAAGGAAGAACATCTCCCTTTAGTGCAAGTTCATTACGAAATGCAAGTTTCGCAACTTCATATAGAACCTCATGTTTAATTGTTCCGATGTCATTATCAGTTTGTAACATATTATTTCCTTACCTTTCTAGAGCAGATAATAATTTCTTTAGTTAGAAAACTTTAACTTTTTAATGATTTATTCTTTACTTTTTATTTTAGTAATATTGTATATAAATCCTTTTTCCCATTTTTTTAGTAATATCGATTAATTGGGTAACGAGATTCATTCGGATACTTAAGTCAAATGGTAGATTCGGATTTTGATGAGCCTCATTCATAGTTCTTCCAACAAAAAGATGTAATTCAGTACATTCTTCAATAATCATTTTTGCAATTTTAGATCCACCATTTTTTCGATCGAGTTCTAAAAAGAACTCTTCATCAATCGCTTCATTGATATAACGACGCATCAATTGCACAGCACGTGTTAAAGTTAATACACCTTCAGTCACTAAGTCAATCCCATCAATAACTGCAATTGGTGGTAAGCTTGGATCAGTATATTCTAACGAGGTAATAATTTGCTTCTTTAATACGCGGGCTACAATATTTGCAGAGGTTCCCCCACTAACAATTCGTTTAGCATTACCACTCATAAATGCTGCTACGGCATTGGTATCATCGACAGGATTTAGAGGTGGTCCAGTAAATAAATGAACTGGTTTTTTATCCATAACACGAGCAACAGCAACCGTCGTATCATCACCTGGATGTTGCATATATAAATCATCGCATGCTTTACTCAGTATCGATGTAAGACGAGAGGAGGATAGTGTTTCACTTGTTGCTTTTACACTGTATTGGGCCATGCTATCCCATGTCCAACCAAAGTTTAAAGCTTTACCTACACCAGCATGAATTACACCATCGCTCATAAGTATAAAGCAATCATTTACTTCTACATGGAAACGATATTCTCGTATCTTTTTCCCTTCAATCAATCGCTCCGTAAATGGAACATTAAGTAGTTTACCATCTCGAATGAATACACAGGCGGGATTATCAAATTCGACAAGATATGCATCACCATTATTAAAGATTTGTAATATAGTGAAGGTAGAATACGCGACTTCTCGAACTTTACATATAGGTAATGTCTTTACGATTGTTTGTACACATTCTTCGATTTTAGCACCGTTTAAGAACATTGTACCTAAAATCTTTGAAGTAAGAGTTGCAAGAATGTTAGCCTTAACACCACTGCCCATACCATCTGCCAGAATAATAATATCAGCATTTTCAGTTTTTAGTATTTCAACTTTATCCCCACAAAGTTCCTCGTGGTACTTATGTAGACTTTTATAGGATACATCCAATGTTACACTCATATTTAACTCCTTACTGATTACTACGATTAAAGATCATAAGGCTTTCCATCATTAAGTATAGTATCACGAAGTTTTGTTAAGGTTACCTTTGTTTCCGCAGTTGTCTCCCCAAGTAAACCAGCAATCTCTTGTGCTACCATCATCTGCTTATCTATAACTTTTTGAGCCATTTCAATGGTTTCCATTTTAACTTTATATGCCTTACGATTTTGTTCTTCTTCATATGATATGTCTTGAAAAATACCTAGAACAGAATTCTGTTCTTTCATATATACGATACTCTGGAGAGAAGTAAAATTAAGGTCGGAATACACAACTTTTTTTCCAATGATATTTTGATGTGTATCCAATACAGTCTGGAAATCTGAGTGATCAATGAATTCAAATAAATACATCTCTTTTGCTTTTGCACGTGGGACATGAAACAATTTCTCAGCAGCTCGTGAAAACTCCATAATCCTCATATCAGAATCTACCACAATGATAATATTAGGAGTTGTATCTAACACTATATTTGACATTGATTGAGCACGGTCGTGCATATAAGGTATGCACATATTAAGTTCAGCCTTACCTTGATATACAGCAATTGCTTTTTCTCGGCAGGAAGCATAACCACAGGCACCACAGTTTAACATATCTTCAGGATAAGTTTTACCGATTTTACCTAATATTTTCATAATCTGTTGCTCACTTGGAATGTCATCTTTCGGAGAATGATCGAAGAAGCCTTTTGATAAATCAAGTGGTGTATTAGAAACAAAGTAATCATCGGAAACGGCTTTTTTCGGAATTGTTTCCTCCATATCAAGTTTCACTTTAAATCTGGAGATACAATCACGGTCAACAGCAGTACCTTTGATACAGCCACCATTGCAAATATCTGCTTCAATAAAACAACCAGTAATCTCTCCACGTGTCATACTTTCCAATAAATCGATGCAGTTTTTAATACCGTGAACATAGAATTTACGATAGTGATCTATCTTTGAATTGCTAGCTATAACAGAAGATAGTACTCCACTACTAATCGGATATAATCGATTAACAAGTGGATTAGGATTGTTTGGAAGAGAGTCGTCCAGTTCCATAATATCGATATTTTCTTCATTTAACCATTCTTCAAATTCTTTGAAATTAATTACAGCATCAATGACACCAACAGTACGAGGATCACCTTCAGCTTCTCTTTTTTTTGCAATACAAGGTCCCAAAAAGACAACCTTCACATCGTTGCCATACTCCTTACGTATAATCTTACCATGAGCAATCATAGGAGAAATAACAGGTGCCATATACTTCGTTAATGAAGGATAATAAATTTCAATTAAATCATTAACCGATGGGCAGCAGGTAGTAATAATATTTTCCATTGTGCCTGCTTCCAATAATTGATTGTATTCATGTGTTACATATGCTGCACCTTCAGCTGTTTCTCGTACAGCAGTAAACCCAAGTTTGCGAAGAGCGGTAATAATCTGCCCACTTGATTTATACTTTAAAACACCAAGATAAGACGGTGCTAGAGAAACAATAGTCGGTAAGCCTTGTGCTAAATAAGCCTTAACTCGATCTAAATCACTGATAAATGACTTGGCATTCTGTGGGCAAATTTCAAGACAATGCCCACAAAGAATACATTTATCATCCATTATATATGCTTGAGAATCTTTTACTGTAATTGCTTTAACCTCGCAATTGCGCACACACTTATAACAGTTTTTGCACTTCGCTTCTTTAAAACCTATTACATTCATTATGTAAGCCTCCTAAGAACCTCGTTCTTAAAAAATTCTTGTGTAGTTTCTGGACGTACAGAAAATATAGTACCGTCAACAGTTACACAAACACCTTTTACACAGTGTCCCATACAAAAGGAACCATTTAGCTCAACTTTTTCTTTAAGCTGATGCTCTAGAATTAAAGACTCAAGCTTATTTACAATTTCTCTTGAACCTTTTAAGTGACATGAACTTCCAACGCATATAGAAATAATCATGTTGACCTCCTTACAGCGTGTGCTAAAAATTTAACAATCCTTATGACATTATAACACTGAATAAAATAAGAAACAAGTTTAAAAGTTTCATTTAATTGCTTATTTCAGTGGTTTAGAAAAAATAGGACTTGTCGATAATGCTATTATAAGAGTATAATACATACCAAAGGAACTAAATATAATAAGAAATGGTGGAAATTTGAATGGAACTTATACAGGTACGCGATTTATTTCGCAACAAAGAAAATTATATTGATAAGAAAGTAAGTGTCGGTGGATGGGTAAGAAGCGTTCGCGATACGAAGACCTTCGGTTTCTTAGTATTAAATGATGGTACATTCTTTGAAACATTACAGGTTGTATATACTGATAAATTAGAAAACTTTACAGCAATTTCAAAGCTTAATGTTGGAAGCGCAGTAATCGTTACAGGAACATTAGTTGCAACACCTGATGCGAAACAGCCATTTGAAATCCAAGCAGATGAGGTAGTTGTAGAGGGTGAATCCAGTGCGGATTATCCACTTCAGAAAAAGCGTCATTCTATGGAATTCTTACGTACAATAACACATCTTCGTCCACGTACAAATACTTTCCAAGCAGTTTTTCGAGTACGTTCTTTGATTGCTTATGCAATACATCAATATTTTCAGGAGCGTAACTTTGTTTATGTACACACACCGTTAATCACAGGCAGTGATTGCGAAGGTGCAGGAGAGATGTTTCAGGTTACAACACTTGATTTAAATAATGTGCCTAAAAATGAGGATGGAGCAGTTGATTTTTCTCAAGATTTCTTTAACAAACCAACAAACCTTACAGTGAGTGGTCAGCTAAATGGTGAGACTTATGCTATGGCATTTAAGAATATCTATACCTTTGGACCTACCTTTAGAGCTGAGAATTCGAATACAACAAGACATGCAGCTGAGTTCTGGATGATTGAGCCAGAAATTGCATTTGCTGATTTAAAAGATGATATGATTTTAGCAGAGGGCATGTTAAAGTATGTTATTCGTTATGTTTTAGACAATGCTCCAGAAGAAATGCAGTTCTTTAACAACTTTGTTGATAAGGGATTATTAGAGAGATTAAATCATGTTGTTAACTCCGATTTTGGTCATGTGACTTATACAGAAGCAATTGAGATTCTTGAGAAAAACAATGACAATTTCGATTATAAGGTTAGCTGGGGATGTGATCTTCAGACAGAGCATGAGCGCTATTTAACAGAACAGGTATTTAAGAAGCCTTTATTTGTTACTGATTATCCAAAGGATATTAAAGCGTTCTATATGAAGATGAATGAAGATAATAAGACAGTAGCAGCAATGGACTTATTAGTACCTGGCATTGGTGAAATTATTGGCGGTAGCCAAAGAGAAGATGATTACGATAAGCTTGTAAATCGTATGAAGGAGCTTAACTTAAATCAAGATGACTATGAATTCTATTTAGATTTACGTAAGTATGGTTCAGCAAGACATGCAGGTTTTGGTCTTGGTTTTGAGCGTTGTGTAATGTATTTAACTGGTATGGGTAACATTCGTGATGTAATTCCATTCCCACGTACCGTAAATAACTGCGAATTATAAAAAAAAGCTAAGTCAGTTCATTCTGACTTAGCTTTTTTCAATTAATAGATGTCATTTTGCACAAGAAAATGTTCGGAATATGGGATGACAAACATAATTTATACGCAACACGCTTTCGCTTGAATGAAGTTCGTAACGGTACATAAGGGCCTTATGACTTAGTTAAAGATGGATTATGAAAAATGTATTTATAGCGTGAAAGGGAAAACAATAAGACTAATCCTAGAACTCCACAGGATAGTATTTCACCGATACCAACGGTAAGCATCATAAATGGTATCGACATTGCTTCACTGTACGCAAAACGAAGTACCCAAGGTACGATAATTGTATTTGCCAAAATAGGTGGGATAGGAATTAAGAACTTGTGCTTTCGAAGGCCATAAGACCCGAGAACTCCGATTAGTGTAGCTAAGCTACCGAATACAATATCAAGTACATCGCAGCCGGATAGCAAATTACCAAGTAAGCATCCAATTGTTACACCAGGAATTGCGGCTGGTGAAAAAAACGGTAAAATGGTTAATGCTTCTGCAATACGAATCTGAATATAGGAAATACTAATTGGTTGGAAAATAAGAACTAGAACAACATAAATAGCCGCTATCATAGCAGCTTGAATAAGAAAGAATAGTTTTTGATTTTTCATTGAAATCTCCTTTAGTTTTGTTTTACGTGTGGAAGGTCTCGAACACACGGTTTAGATAGCCCATAAGACCTTGTTTTTAGGGCTTTGCAAAATCTAAGTATAGCATGAAAATGTGGGTTGTCAAGTGTTGACGCATATTTGTTTTATTCAAAAAACTAGAGTACACTTACAATTTGTAAATCCTTTTCTTTGGATAAGTCAAAGAAATGATTGTCTACTTTAACGATAGGCTTTGATAATGCATGATTGTTAATCATGACGACTTCTCCAGATAAGGAATTGCTTAAACGTACCGTCGAGTTAATATAAGCCAATGCGATGCTTTTTAAAAATGGGATTAAGTAAGCAGCATCATACTTCTGATAACCATCTTTTTCAAAGTTACGAATAACTTCAAATGGACAGATTCCATCCCGGTAAACTCGTTTGGTAGTCATTGCATCATAAACATCTGCAATAGCAATTATATTTGCGAAGGTAGTAATTGAATGGAAGGTTAACTTTTGTGGATATCCACTACCATCACAGCGCTCATGGTGCATTAATACAGCATCTAAGATTCGTGGATCTAAATCCTTATCTTTCAACATATCATAACCTAAACTAGGATGTTGTTGAATCATCCTATATTCTTGTTCTGTTAGAGCATCGGGTTTATGTATGATTTCTTGTGGGACTCTTAATTTCCCAACGTCATGAAGCAATCCAGCCAGAAGTAATTGTTGCATATCATCAGAAGAAAAGTTCAACCAAGAAGCGAATGATGCACATATAAGAGTAACATTTAATGAATGGACATAAACTATATCATCAAAATCTTTCATACATTGTAGCATATCAAACATTCGAAGAGAACTTCGGCATTCTTTTAGTATATTAGATACTGATTGTAATAAGATATCCGTATTAAATTTGTCTGTTGTATATCCAAACAATCCCATAAAAGAGGATTTCAGTAACTCAATCGACTCTGTGTAGTATTTCCTAAACTTTTTATATTCTATTGTATTTATCAAATCGTTTGCTTTTGTTTCATTTGTGGAAAGAGTTTCGGCAAGATTTTTTGGAATATAAACCATGATCTCTTTGATTGTAGTTAACTTCAGTTTTGTTAATATTTTGGGACTAATAATTGTGTTACGTGATAAGATTAGTTCTCTACGTGATGTAAATACATCTTCAGCGACAATCATTCCTGGAATTAATTGTGAAATTTGCAAAGTCAGTATCGTCATAACTAATATCAACCTCCCCTTGACAATATATTACATATTATAATATTAATTATAATTCTTTTTAGACATTATACAATAGTTTATAGGAAAAATTAAGAGCATATGCTATAATATTATCAATTATTTTTGGATTTGGAAAGATAAAGGAGAAAGTTAATGGACTTTATACACATTGCAGATGTGCATCTTGGAGCCACACCAGAATCAGATACTGCATGGTCAATTCAGCGGGATAAAGAATTATACGATACCTTTTTCCGAGTAATAAAGACTTGTGAGGAAAAGAGTGTTGATTTACTATTAATTGCAGGTGATTTATTTCATCGTCAACCTCTTTTGCGTGAATTAAAAGAAGTCAACTATATGTTTGGAAAATTAACACATACTAAAGTTGTTATTATAGCTGGAAATCATGATTACATTTCACCCCACTCTAATTATTTAGAGTTTAATTGGAATGAAAATACGTACTTATTTACGAATGGGGAGATGGATAGTATCTTTTTTGAAGAGCTAAATACAGAGATTTATGGGTTTAGTTATCGAACTAGGGATATCTATGATCCAAAGTACGATCATGCATTCTGTACCGTAGAGGAGAGAATTAACATATTACTTGCTCATGGTGGAGATGAGAGAGATATTCCAATTAACTATAAGCAAGTTGCTAATGCTGGTTTTGATTATGTTGCTTTAGGCCATATCCATAAGCCAGAATTAATTATGAAAAATATGGCTTATAGTGGCTCCTTAGAACCTCTAGATAAGACAGAATTGGGAGATCACGGATATATTTATGGTAACATTCATAAGGATGAAAATCTAAATACAGAAATAAAGATCGATTTTGTTCCATTTTCAAAAAGAACTTATCAGAAAATTGTATTACCTGTTACAAAGGAAACAACAAACTATTCCTTAATAGATGAGTTGAAGGAACTAATAAAGCAAAATGGAGAAGAAAATATGTATCAAATTTTCTTAGAAGGGAAAAGAGATCCTGAAGTTATGTTAGATACAAAGTCATTATACTCGAGTGGCAATGTTGTTGAAGTAGTTGATTTGGTATTACCTGATTATGATTTTGATCGATTATATGCAGAAAATAGAGATAATTTAATTGGTGCATATATAAGTAAAATTCGTACGGAATCAGATAATAAAGAGCTTGTTGAAAAGGCGTTATATTATGGTATTGAAGCTTTGTTAAATACAAAGGAAAGGTAGGAGTATTTTGATTATTAAAGAAATTAATCTAGAGCACTTTGGTAAATTCCATGATAGTCATGTTATGCTTCAACCTGGAATTAATATAATATATGGACCAAATGAGGCCGGGAAATCCACACTACATGCTTTCATTCGAGGTATGCTTTTTGGGATTGAGAGATCGCGGGGGAGAGCCTCAAAAGATGATTTGTATACAAGGTATGAACCATGGGATACACCTGGTGCTTATCAGGGCAGTATGGTAATAGAAATCGATGGCGAGGACTATCGAATTAATCGAAGCTTCTATAAGAAAGAAAAGAAACTTCAAGTAATTCAGGTGAGTACAGGTCGTGAGGTAGCAAGTGATGAGACAGGGATACAGCATCTATTGAAGGGATTAACAGAAAGTGTATATTGTAATACGGTAAGTATCGAACAATTAAAGGCAAAAACAGAATATGAATTAGCTCAAGAGTTAAAGAATTATATTACGAATCTTTCAATGTCAAAGAGTACGGAAGTAGATGTTAACCGAGCACTAACGTACCTAACAGATAAAAGAAAACAGATTGAAAGGTCAATTCCAAATGATAGAATTCATATGCTAGAGCTTGCAATTGAAAAGGGTCAGACAGCAATTGATCAATGTGAGCAACTGAAAGAGGAATTGTCTAATTTAACAGAGCAGTTAGAGATTCTTAAGACAAAGAGATTAACGTATTCAGATGGCAATAGTAAAGAAAAATTCGCAAAGCTTACAATGTTACCAGCAGTAAAGGAAAAATATCGAACTTACAAAGATATTGTAGAGCAAAAGAAGCAAATTGAGGATAGATTAAATCAATTAATTGAACGATCAAAACGTGCTGTTGAGGAACTAGACAATTCAAGTGTGATTCAAGCACATTTGGAAGAACTACAAGAAATACGACAGAAAAAGCAGGAATATGAAGACGAAATTCGGTATAAAAAAGCAGAGTGGGAGACTAGTACAACACCAAGAAAAATAAATGGGAAAAGAATTGGTACCATCATTGCTTTACTAGGTTTAATTATTATATTAACTCCAATCGGTAATCCGATATTACGTTGCTCCATTGGTGTATGCTTTTTGCTCTTTGGAATTGCAGAGTATGTATATCGAATAACAAAAGATGAAAAAAGATTAAAAGTTATGGAAGAAGTGGAACGTCAGATTGAGAAAAAAGTATTTCAACTGCACAGTAAACGTCATGATATTTTGTTACAACATCGTGTTTCGAATGAAACACAGTTATTAATGAAATTTAATGAATTAACAAAGAATGAGCTTGAACGTGAGCAGCTTTTGGAGCGAAAAGCAGAATATCAGGTTTTATTAAAGGAATTAAAAGAGAAAGCGGAGAATCTCGAGGTTGAGATCCTTAATGTTATGAAGTATTTTATCGAGGACCCTGAGGTATCTGATAGCTGCATGGAAGAGCTGAAATTGGTAGCAAATGAGTATAGAGAAGAGGTAGCTTCGAAAGAAGAGGAATATCAAGCAAGATATGAGGATATAAAAGGACAGATTGAGCGTATTCGTTGGACACTGGAGAGTAATCATAATCAAGAGGCTCAATTATCACATGATAAAGAGGAGTATGAGCGTTTAGTGGAGCAAAGACAGTTGATGCAAGGAGAGATACAAGCGATTATACTCAGTATACAGACACTTAAAGATTTATCTTCGGCAATACATGATACGTTTGGTACACGACTTAATGAAGTTGTATCAGAATTAATCGCGAAGATTAGCAATAATGAATATCAAAAAGTTACAATCGATGAGAATCTAAACATAAAAGTACTTCATAAAACTCGGTATGTATCAATTGATAATTTAAGTGCTGGAACGATGGATCAGGTGTACTTGGCACTTCGCTTAGCAGTAGCACAGCTTTTATTCCCAAAAGTTAAACTACCTGTTATTCTAGATGATGCATTTGCACTTTACGATGATCTTCGTACGAGAAAAGCGCTATCCATGCTGATATCCCAAAGTAAACGACAGATTATTCTATTAACATGTCATAAGCGAGAGGAAGAGCTTGTTCTTAATTATAATATGGAAACGAATATTATACATTTAGATAAATAAAGTGGCTGTCGCTTTTGCGATAGCCACTTTAAGATAGAATATTGTTAAATTTGATTATATCTGCGAAGTACTGCTTGGATACGCTCTGTCGGACTTAAGAATTCACTAATGGAAGCATCATGATTTAATGCATCAATTAATAGTGCAATGTATTTACTCATATCAGCACTTATATAATATTCACGACTTAATAATTCCTGTGGCTGATATACTAGGTTCGTTGTCATAACACGATAAATAAGTCCTTTTTCATATGCTTCGTCAAATTGACTTAAACCATTTGTAAATAATCCAAAAGTTGCACAGATAAAAATACGACCAGCATTTCTTTTCTTTAATTCACGAGCAACATCTAACATACTTTCTCCAGATGAAATCATATCATCAACAATGATAACATCCTTACCTTCTACATCCGTTCCTAAAAACTCATGAGCAACAATCGGGTTACGGCCATTGATAATTTTTGTATAATCACGGCGTTTATAGAACATACCCATATCAAGGCCAAGTACGTTTGCAAAATATACCGCACGTCCCATTGCACCTTCATCAGGGCTAATAATCATCATATTTTTTGAATTAAATTTTATATCAGGTACATTCTTTAATAAACCTTTAATGAACTGGTAAGAAGGCATTACTGTTTCAAAACTCTTCAATGGAATTGCATTCTGAACTCTTGGGTCATGAGCATCAAATGTAATAATGCTTTCAACACCCATATTCGTTAATTCTTGTAGAGCAAGTGCGCAGTCAAGAGATTCTCTGGAACTTCTTTTATGCTGTCTGCTTTCATATAAGAAAGGCATAATAACAGTAATTCTTCTTGCTTTACCACCAACAGCAGCAATTATTCTTTTTAAATCTTGATAATGATCATCTGGTGACATATGATTGATATGTCCGCAAACAGAATAAGTTAAGCTGTAATTACAAACGTCAACAAGTAAATATAAGTCATCACCACGTACAGACTCTTTAATGATTCCTTTTGCTTCACCAGTACCAAAACGCGGACATGCATGTTTAATTAGGTAAGAATCTCTTTGATACCCTGCAAAAGCCATTGTTGTAGTATGCTCACCTGTACGTTGTTTTCTCCATTTAACGATATAATCGTTAACCTTCTGACCAAGACCGTTGCTACTTTCAAGTGCAATAATTCCTAGCGTTCCAACAGGGATGGTTTCTAAAAAATTATCTTGTGACATCATTTTTCCTCCAGTATCGTTCATATAGGTTTTTAACACTCGTTTATAATACTATTATCCACTTATTTCGTCAAGGTTAAACTGTCCGTTTCCTTGGAGTATTAAGAAGTTTTTGTAATCGAATATCATCCCCTATTATTTTTAATAGAGTATAGTTACTTGAAATTCTTGAGAAAATTCGTTCGCTGTAATTGTTTTTCAGTTGCTCAAAAGAGAGGTTTGTCGAAATAATAGTAGACTTTTGCTTCAAATGCCGTTCATTTATACATTGATATAACTGCGACGTAATAAACGTGTTGTTCATTTCAGTACCGATATCATCAATAATGAGTAGATCACAGTCTAAGATATATTCAAAACGGTTACGTATCTCATCATAATCTTCTGCTGTATTAAATTTATACTTTTCTAAAATTTCAAATAATTGAAATGATGTTAGATAAATTACAGTATGACCAGTATCTAATAATTCCTTGGCAATACAGTTAGATAAAAATGTTTTTCCTACACCGGTATTTCCATATATGAGCAAATTATCGTACTTATGATCAAAATTACAGATAAATGCTTTTACAATCGATAAAACATTTTTAATATTAGACAATGGAGTTTCTTTGATTATTTCATCCATATGTGTATTATCATAGTAAGAAAGTGAAAAAGTACTAAAATTCTCATGTAATAACGCTTCTTGAACATTGGATTGAGAGTATAGTAGGTTAACAATTGCTTGTTTAAAGCAGCTACACTTTTCGTTACCAACATAACCAGTATCCTTGCATGTTGGGCATACATATTGTGGTTCTAAGTAATCACTTGGAAACCCAGCTTCTGCAATGATTTGCTGCTTTCGTTTCGCCAGTAGTTCATTGTGTTCCTTTAAACCACTCAATGCAGTAGAATCATTCATTAAGGCAAGCTTTGCACGTTGAATCGAGTCATGAATCATCTCATCATCAATGGCCTTTAACTCTGGCAATTTTTCATATACAAGTTCTCTTCGTCGATCTAACTCAAACTTACTTTGCAAACGACGGTTATCGTACTCTCGAAGAATTGTATTATATTGATAATTCTTTAGTCCCATATTCAACTCCTTTTAACTATCGATTGTTTAACAAACGTTGTTCCATAGATAAAAAATCTTCATCGGAATATTTACGCTGTGGAAATGAATTAAATTTATTCGTGGACGTTGTTGTCTGTTTTGTTGCAGCAGTTAATTTATTCGCAGCATTAATAGCACTTTTCTTTGCATGTATTTCATCAAGAGCAGTGATATCTTTTAAACAAGAAACGCCGTTCTTTTTCCATGTTTCTAATATTTTATCTGCATATTTAAAATCTGGTTTGGCAGTTGCTAGCATCGTTCGATTACATGCCTCTTCAATAATTTGAATATCAAAACCATATTCATGGAACCAACGGTGCATGTACCTTTTTTCAATTGTACCTGGTGCACGATTCAGCCCGAAGGCCTTGTTAACTGCATTGTAGTTGTTATTATAAGCAGATGTTGTTTGCTCGGCTTTTTCGACTGTATTGATACCATTTTCAGCCCAAGATATTGCAACAGCTTCAATATAAGATACATTCCTTTTATTTTTTGAAATACAGTATTCATAAAGGTAAAAGATCAGTTCTGCGCTAAAACCAACACTTTCATATAGAAAAAGAACTAATTGTACGTCGGCCGGTTTTAATAAGCGTTCCAATAATCGTTCTACCGTATTCATAATCCACTTGACTTCTTCCATCTCAGTAAGTTGCTTAATCTGAGCATCGGAATAATTAGGTTTATGAATTGTTGTTTTTTCAATAGAAGTGCGATCTTCAACCACAGGTGGTAGTTCAGGAGTGTTGGCCTTCTCAGAGGTAACAATTACCGATTCTTGTGGCATGACAAATGAAATGGAGGAAATTGTCGTTTTATCTGAACGCACAACAGAAATAATTTGTTCTTTTTCCCAATAGCGAATTGCACGCTCAATATCTTTCTCTGTTTCATCCAAAACTTCTGCTAAGTATGAGATAGAAGCTTCTAATTTATTATTTTGAAGGCAGCGAAGAAGTAAAAGATAAACTTTCACAAAACTGCCGTTAGCACGTGGCATATATTCATCAACAAAACGATTTGTAATAACCGTAACTCCACTTTCTGCTGTTGATAATAACGTAAAATTACTCATAGTTACACCCCAATCTTTATGTAGGCGAATGGTTAGGTCTCTCCCCTTTAACATAACAAATATGCAGAGACCTTAAGTTGCATGCCCATTATAGCATATAAAAATTCACTTGCAAATAGGGGTTTTTGGCAATTGACAGGGGGAGATTTTCGATGTTAATAATGTTGATAATGTGGATAAGTTAGTGGATGAAATATTATATATCCTTGAAAAAAGAGATAAAAGCACGATTAATACTGACATTATAGCGAAGACAGTCTAAACTTGTAGATTTGTAAGATGGACAAAAAAATCCACAACCTTATCCGAATAAAAATGTTGATAAGATTGTGGATTATGTGAA
This sequence comes from Bacillota bacterium, assembly GCA_023439125.1. Classification (GTDB taxonomy): domain Bacteria; phylum Bacillota; class Clostridia; order Lachnospirales; family Lachnospiraceae; genus Lachnoclostridium. The sequence goes on from JAEXOU010000017.1 coordinate 21,467, forward strand.
TAACTATTTACGAAGTAAAGATTCTCCAATAGAAACAACGTCTCCGGCGCCCATAGTTATCAACAAGTCGCCGTTAGTACAATTTTTTAAAAGAAATTCTTCAATTTTTTTAAAATCATCAAAATAATAGGATTCTCTTCCATTTTCTATGAGTTTTTCCTGGATATCTTTTGAGGAGATGTCACCTGGATCTTCTTCTCGGGCAGGATAAATATCTGCTAACACTATTTTATCTGCAAGTGAAAGAGCAGTGATAAAATCAGAAAATAATGCTTTCGTACGAGAGTACGTATGTGGTTGGAATACACACCAGATGTTTTTGTGAGGGTATGCTTTTGCAGCAGTTAGTGTAGCTTTAATCTCAGTTGGATGGTGAGCATAATCATCAACAATTGTGACACCACCGACTACCCCTTTCTTTTCAAAACGTCTCTCAGTTCCCCGAAAATTTAATAAAGCAACTTGGATTGAATCAAAGGATACGCCAAGGCGGTTAACTAAAGCTATTGCTGCTACAGAATTTGAGATATTATGCTCACCAACAACGCTAAGCGTAATACGTGTTATAAACTGATTATCCTTGATTAAGTCATAAGTACCATAACCTTCTTGGGTATAGGCTATGTTAGCGGCAGCATAATTATATGGGGAATCAACAGAATTGAGATCTGTTTTGCCATTTAAGATTCCATAAGTGACAACATTGCATGATAGACCTTCTGTTATCTCTTGGAAATTTTCTATATGGCCATTAATTACCAAATTTCCGTAACTTGGAAGTTTTTGAGCAAAGACGCGGAAAGAATGTCTTACATCAGCTAAATCTTTGAAAAAGTCAAGATGTTCTGCTTCAATGTTAAGAATAATCTCATGGGTTGGATAGAAACTTAAGAAACTATTTTTATACTCACATGATTCAACGATGAAGTTATCAGAGTTACCAATACGGATATTTCCTTCGATATTATCAAGAATACCACCTACAGAAATGGTAGGGTCCATCTTACCTTCAATCATCATAAGTGAAACCATAGAAGTGGTAGTAGTCTTACCATGAGTTCCTGCAACACTAATTGCATTTTTATATTGCTTCATCACCTGGCCTAAGAGATTTGCTCGGTCAATCATAGGAATGTTATGTGCAAGGACAGCTTGATACTCAGGGTTATCTTCATGAACAGCAGCGGTATATACAACAAGGTCGATACCTTCATTGATATTTTCAGCTATTTGCTTATAAGCAACTTCAATTCCAAGTTTACTTAAATGCTTTGTAATCTTACTTTCTTTATGATCTGATCCTGTTACGGTAAACCCTTTGGTATGTAAAAGCTCCGCAAGACCACTCATACTGATACCTCCGATTCCAATAAAGTGTACATGAATCGGCTTGGTAAAATCGATTTGATACATAGTCAATGACCTCCAGTTTTTATTCAAAGCATATTATATATGCATATATATAGATTTTACTGATAAGCATATTATAACCTTTTTATGTGAAATTACAACAATAGTAGGAAATTAAATAAAATAGGACGTTCGGAGTAATTTCCTATTTATAAAAAAAGATGAAATATTTAACATTGACAGTAACGGTCAAGGACGGTATAGTATATCATTATTCCAATATATTCTCTAATTATGAAAATGTTACTGTTAATTAGGGATCATTGGTATACTATTGTTACATATTATGCTAGATAATGACAATATGCAACAATGAGTGAGTTAATTTTACCAAAAATAAATTAGTTGTTTAATTTTTTTTTGGTAAATATATTCACATTTGTAAAAATTAATGATATAATGGAAATATCAAACAGCAAGAGGTGATGGCATGATAAAAAAAGAAATGATTGCAATGCTGTTGGCAGGTGGACAAGGCTCAAGATTGGGGGTCTTAACTTCTAGTGTAGCAAAACCAGCAGTAGCTTTTGGTGGTAAGTATCGAATTATTGATTTTCCACTAAGCAATTGTATTAACTCCAGCGTTGATACCGTAGGCGTATTAACACAATATCAGCCTTTACGGTTGAATACACATATTGGGATAGGTATTCCATGGGATTTGGACCGGAATATTGGAGGCGTATCCATTTTACCACCTTATGAGAAAAGTACGAACGCAGAATGGTATACAGGAACTGCGAATGCGATTTATCAAAACTTAAAGTATATGGAGTATTATAATCCAGAATATGTGTTGATTTTAGGTGGTGACCATATCTATAAGATGGATTACGAGGTAATGCTAGAGTTTCATAAGTCAAACAATGCAGATATCACCTTAGCAACAATACCAGTTCCTTTAGAGGAAGCAAGTCGTTTTGGGGTTGTTATAACGGATGAAAATAAACGTATCCTAGAGTTTGAAGAGAAACCAAAGAATCCAAGAAGTAACTTAGCATCAATGGGCATTTACATATTTACATGGAAAGTATTAAAAGAAGCATTAATATCATTGTCAGAGCAAAAGGGCTGTGATTTTGGTAAACATATAATTCCATATTGCCATGAAAGAGGCGATAGAGTATTTGCCTATGAATATAATGGTTACTGGAAGGATGTTGGTACGTTAACATCTTACTGGGAGTCCAATATGGAACTGATTGATTTGGTTCCAGTCTTTAATTTATATGAAGAGTTTTGGAAGATTTATACGAAGAGTGATGTAATTCCTCCTCAATATATTGCAGAAGATGCAATTGTAGAACGTTGTATCGTCGGTGAAGGTACAGAAATTTATGGTAAAGTTTATAACTCCGTCATCGGGGCTGGGGTAACAATTGGTGAAGGCTCAGTTATTAGAGATTCCATCATTATGAAATCGTCAGTCGTTGGAGAAAATACCATTATTGATAAAGCTATTATTGCAGAAAATTGTGTCATTGGCTCCAATTGTGAACTTGGTGTTGGAAACGAAGAAGTTAATAAGAGATTCCCAACAATTTATACAGATGGTTTAGTTACAATAGGAGAAGAGAGTGTAATTCCTGATCGAGTTCGCATAGGAAAAAATACTGCAATTTCAGGAGGAACAACAATAGATGATTATCCAAGTGGGTTATTGTCATCAGGAGAATGCATAATTAAGGTAGGTGACCAACGATGAGAGCAATAGGTATTGTATTAGCAGGCGGCAATAGTAAAAGAATGAAGGAACTCACTAATAAACGAGCAATTGCAGCAATGCCAGTTGCAGGAAGCTTTCGTAGCATCGACTTTACCTTGAGTAATATGTCAAATTCACACGTGCAAAAAGTTGCAGTTTTAACACAGTATAATTCAAGATCGCTAAATGAACACCTAAGTTCTTCTAAATGGTGGGATTTTGGAAGAAAGCATGGCGGGTTATTTTTATTTACGCCTACAATTACAGCAGATAATGGATTTTGGTACCGAGGTACAGCAGATGCAATTTATCAGAATCTGAATTTCTTAAAATCCAGTCATGAGCCTTATGTTGTCATAGCTTCAGGAGATGGTGTATATAAACTGGATTATAATAAAGTGTTAGAATACCATATTGCTAAGAAAGCGGATATCACAATTGTAACAAAGAAGGTATCAATGGATGAGGATATTACTAGATTTGGAACTGTAATAACAGATGAAGACAATCGAGTTATTGATTTTCAAGAGAAACCATTGATTCCACAATCTCAAGACGTTTCGATTGGTGTTTATGTCATTCGTCGCCGTCATTTGATTGAATTAATTGAGAAATCAGCACAAGAAGAACGCTATGACATCGTAAATGACATTTTGGTTCGATATAAGAATCAGAAAAAATTATATGCTTATGCAATGGACAGCTATTGGAGCAGTATTGCAAGCGTAGAATCTTACTATAAAACCAATATGGATTTTTTAAATAGAAACATTAGGGATTATTTTTTTAAACAGTATCCGGACGTATACTCAAAAATTGATGATTTACCACCTGCTAAATATAACGTTGGTTCAGCAGTGAAAAACAGTTTAGTATCGAGCGGATGTATTATTAATGGTGTAGTTGAAAATTCAGTAATATTCAAGAAGGTTTATGTTGGTAACAACTGCACAATTAAAAATTCTATTATCTTAAACGATGTGCATATTGGTGACAATACTTATATTGAAAATTGTATTGTTGAAAGTCGTGATACGATAAGAGCAAATACGACACATGTCGGAGAAGAGGGAAATATTAAGATTGTCATTGAAAAGAATGACCGCTATGTATTGTAGTAATTTTTCTTAAGTCGACAAAAGAAATTATACCTAAGGGGGATGCATTATGCAAATTACAGATGTAAGAGTGCGTAAAGTTAGTAAGGATGGTAAGATGAAGGCAGTCGTTTCGATTACGTTGGATAATGAGTTCGTTGTTCATGATATCAAGGTTATTGAAGGGGAGAAGGGCCTCTTTATTGCAATGCCAAGTCGTAAAGCAGGAGATGGTGAATATCGTGATATCGCTCATCCAATTAATTCTGACACTCGAGATAAAATTCAAAATATTATCCTTGAGAAATATGAACTTGCAGCGTTAGAAACAGTTCCAGATGAGAAAGAAAATGAGCAGTAAATGGGACTAATCAATTGTTTAAAAAAATAAATCCAAAAAGCAAGCTATAATTTATTACAGCTTGCTTTTTCATTTCATAGGATTCAGGAGTCAAAAATTATGTTTATCATCACATACTCATAACATTTCTTTGTGCAAAATGACGTCAGATTTCTTTCTTAAGTACTTTTGACACCCTAATCGTACAGGGGAAAACTTGGAAAAAATATACTTTTGTTGTAAGTTTTTTTTATTACTTGAAAGTTTCAAATATGTGAGGTAGTATATAATTTCAGAGATACTATATTATATAAGATACATCAGTTAGAAGGGATAAAGGAAATGAGGCATCAAGAGAAAAAAAGAAAAAAGAAACATCTCATCCAGATTGCATGGGTTTTAGTTACAATAATTGCAGTTATTGGATTATATTTAGGTTATAGATTAGGTTTTTCTGATAACAATAAAGATAATACAATTGTTAATGCAGCTGATCATCCAACCAGTGGAATTGAAAAACCTGTTACATTGGCACCAACAGCAGAAGGAACTGTAACCCCTACACCTACATTAGTACCAACTCAGGTAGTAGAACCAACAGTAACTGCTACACTTACTCCTACGCCTCAAGTACAAGATAATATAGATCCCAATCAGGAAGAAACAAATATAGAAGATAACAATGTTACAATAACACCAACCGAGGAAGAACCGACACAAGAAGTTCAAAAAATGGTAGCTTTGACCTTTGATGATGGTCCATATCCACCAGTAACTGAAAGATTGCTTAAAATTCTAAAAGATAATGATTCACATGCTACCTTCTTTGTAGTTGGTAACCGTATGGATATCTATCCAGAGACAGTACAACAAGCAGTTGAAGAGGGACACCAGATTGGTAATCATACGTTTAGCCATAAGGATTTAACAAAGTTAAAAGTGAAAGAAATTGAGTATGAAGTTGAGTATTCCAACGACTTAATTAATCAGTATGCTGATGCTGGCAATACCTATCTTCGTCCACCATATGGAGCTAAAAGCGATATTGTAAAGAGTACAGTTAAGGTACCATTAATTTTCTGGTCTGTTGATTCCTTGGATTGGAAAACGAGAAATAAAGATGCTATTTATAAAGAGATAATGAAAACGGTAAAAGATGGCGATATTATATTGATGCATGACTTGTATCCGTCAACGGCCGATGCAATGGAAAAGGTAATTCCAGCCTTGATTAGTGAGGGATATAAATTAGTAACAGTCCAAGAATTGCTTGAAGCAAAAGGAATTACTCCAGAGGGTGGAGTAGTGTATTACAATGGAAGATAATAATGAATAGAACTATGACCGCAGGTATATCATTCAAACTATTATTTATTGGGTTGAAGGTATATGTGCGGCATGTTTATATGTTTAAATAGACTATTTGAAATAAAGCATGTTAGACGTGCAGAGGGAGTTTTATGTATATTATTATTGGGCTTGGAAATCCAACAAGTAGATATGAGGCAACTAGACACAATATAGGATTTGATGTAATTACACGAATTTCTGATGATTATAAGATTAAACTTGATACAAAAAAACATAAAGCACTTTGTGGTAGTGGTTATATTGGAAGTGAAAAAGTCATATTAGCCCAACCTCAAACATATATGAATTTAAGTGGGGAAAGTGTTCGTGAATTGATTGATTTCTATAAGCTAACAAACGAGGATATCATAGTAATATATGATGATGTTAGTCTTGATGTAGGTCAATTGCGCTTACGTAAAAAAGGCAGCGCAGGTGGTCATAATGGTATAAAGAGTATTATCAATCATCTTGGAACAGATGAGTTTAAACGAATAAAAGTTGGTGTAGGAGAAAAACCAGCAGAATGGGATTTGGCGGATTATGTAACAGCTAGATTTAATAAGGAGGACGAATCTAAAATACGTGATGCTTTAGAGAAAGCGTCGAAAGCTTGTGAAGTTATTCTTAATGATAGTTTTGAAACTGCAATGAATCGATTCAACAAAAGGGAGGCCAAGTAGTGAAGACATATGTAGCACCCTTACAAGAGTATAAAGAGTTTAATGATATAGTTGAGGCAATTTCTTTAAAACAATATCCATTATTAGTATCTGGATGTATTGACTCGCAAAAATGCCATATGATGTATGCATTATCTGAAAATCATCCGTTTCGACTTATTATTACCTATAATGATGTTAAAGCAAAAGAAATTTATGAGGATATGAAGCTTTATGATCGTAGCATATATTTGTATCCTTCAAAGGATGTCATTTTTTATAGTGCCGATATTCGTGGGAATGCAATTATAACAGAGCGTCTAAAGATATTAAAAGCGCTAATTGAGCGAAAGCCGATTACAGTTATTGCGACAATTGATGGAGGACTTGATAAGTTACTGCCTTTGGAATTTCTTGCAGACCGTGTTATCTCAATACATGAAGAAGATACACTAAATCTTGTACAGCTTATGGATCAGTTGGTTCATCTAGGATATGAACGACAAGGCCAGGTTGAGAGTCCGGGAGAATTTGCAGTAAGGGGTGGTATTGTAGACATCTATCCACTTACGGAGGATGCACCTTACCGAATTGAGTTATGGGGAGATGAAATTGACTCCATTCGTACATTTGATGTTATGAGCCAACGTTCCATCGAACGTGTCAGTAATGTTGTCATTTATCCAGCCGCGGAAATTGTACTTGATAATCAAACAATTCAAAAAGGTATCTCAAACATTGATTCGCAGGTAAATGATTATACGAAACAGCTTCGTTCGGAGATGAGAACGGAAGAAGCCGCAAGGATTGAACGACTGACGTCTGAATTCAAAGAAAATCTGGAATGTTTTCAGGGATTAGTAAATATCGATAGTTATATTAACTTCTTTTATGATAAGACATGTTCATTTTTCGACTACTTTAACAACGAAGATTCTATTATCTTCTTAGATGAACCGTCTCGTATTGTTGAAAAGGGTGAAACTGTATTAGCAGAGTTTTCTGAGAGCATGATAGGGCGTATAGAAAAGGGATATATTCTACCTAGTCAAATGGACGTCATCTATGACTATAAAGAGCTATTGGCTAATTTGAATCGTCGTAACTGTATTCTCATTAGTACGATGGACCATAAAATACCTCAGATTGTAACGAAAAAGAAGTTTGATATTACTGTGAAATCAGTAAATCCATATAGTAATAATTTTGATATCTTAGTTAAGGAACTTAAAAACTGGAAAAGGAATGGCTATCGAATTCTAGTATTATCAAGTTCAAGGACAAGGGCACAGAGATTAGCTGAGAATTTAAGAGATAATGAGCTTTTAGCAATTTATAGTGAGGATTCAGAACGTGAGATGATTAAAGGTGAGATTGTTGTTATGTGTGGTAATCTGCACCGTGGTTTTGAATACCCATTAATTAAATTAGTTATTATTTCCGAGAGTGATATTTTTGGCGCAGAAAAGAAAAAAAAGAAGAAAAAAGTTAACTATGAAGGCAAGCAAATTCAAAGTTTCACGGATTTGAATATTGGTGATTATGTAGTTCATGAGAACCATGGTCTTGGAATCTATCGTGGTATCGAGCAGATTGAGGTTGAAAAAGTCAGTAAGGATTACATTAAGCTTGAATATGGTGGTGGAGGCGTGTTGTATATTTTAGCAACAGGCCTAGATGTGATACAAAAATATGCTAGTGCAGATACAAGAAAACCAAAATTAAATAAATTAAATTCTGTAGAATGGAAAAATACGAAGGCCCGAGTCCGGAATGCAGTCAAGGATATTGCAAAGGAGCTGGTTGAATTATATGCAACACGTCAATCCAAAGAAGGTCATGCCTTCTGTAAAGATACTGTATGGCAGCAGGAATTTGAAGAGATGTTTCCATATGAGGAAACGCAAGATCAGCTTCGGGCAATCGAGGATACAAAAGAGGATATGGAAAGCCACCGCATTATGGATCGTTTGATTTGCGGCGATGTTGGCTATGGTAAGACAGAGGTTGCTATCCGTGCAGCATTTAAAGCAGTATCCGATGGAAAACAGGTAGTATTTTTAGTTCCTACTACGATCTTAGCTCAACAGCATTACAATACGTTTGTTCAGAGAATGAAAGATTTTCCAATCACCATTGATATGTTATCAAGATTTAAGAGTCCAACTGATCAAAAAAAGGTATTAGAACGTCTTAAAAAGGGGCAACTAGATATTGTAATTGGAACCCATCGAATTTTATCAAAGGATGTTCAATTTAAAGATCTAGGGCTGCTAATTGTTGATGAAGAACAGCGATTTGGGGTTGGACATAAGGAAAAAATCAAGCAACTGAAAGGTGATATTGATGTATTAACACTTTCCGCTACACCAATACCAAGAACCTTGCATATGAGTCTTGTGGGTATTCGAGATATGAGTGTTTTAGAGGAACCACCTGTCGATCGTCTGCCAATTCAGACGTTTGTATTAGAGCATAATGATGAGATGATACGTGAAGCAATTAATCGAGAGCTAGCTCGTGGTGGTCAAGTTTACTATGTTCATAACCGAGTAAACGGAATTGAAGAGGTGGCGAATATCATTGCAAAGCTAGTACCAGATGCTAATGTAGCATTTGCACATGGTCAAATGAATGAACGTCAATTAGAAAAAATTATGTACGAATTTATCAATGGTGAAATAGATGTTTTAGTATCAACAACAATTATTGAAACAGGTCTTGATATCTCAAATGTTAATACGATGATTATTGATGATGCAGATCGGTTAGGATTATCACAACTATATCAGTTAAGAGGGCGTGTTGGACGTTCAAGTCGTACCTCCTATGCCTTTTTAATGTATAAGAGAGATAAGCTTTTAAAAGAGATTGCGGAAAAACGTTTACAAGCAATCAAAGAATTTACCGAATTAGGTTCTGGGTTTAAAATTGCAATGAGAGATTTAGAAATTCGAGGTGCTGGTAACCTCTTAGGAGCAGAGCAAAGTGGTCACATGGAATCGGTAGGCTATGACCTTTATTGTAAGATGTTAAACGATGCAGTTAAGGGGTTAAAAGGTGAATTGAAAGAGGAAGAAACCTTTGATACAGCAATTGACATCGATGTTGATGCATTTATTCCGTCTACCTATATCAAAAACGAGATGCAAAAGCTTGATATGTATAAGAGAATTGCAGGTATTGAGAATGAGGAAGAATTTATGGATATGCAGGAAGAAATGATGGATCGTTTTGGTGATTTACCAGCATCCGTGAATAACCTGTTAAATATCGCATTGTTGAAAGCTTTAGCTCATCAAGTATATGTACTAGAGTTAAAGCAGAAGGGTAGTGAAGTAAATCTTAAAATGTTTCCTAAAGCAAAGCTCAAAGTGGAACTGATCCCGAATCTTATGGCGAAATATCCAAATCGTCTAAAGCTAACGCCTGGTGCGACGCCAACCTTCACCTTACAGCTTCCTGTTGCAAATAAAATGAATAAATTGATTAAATTAGATGCTACTTCTGTATTTGAAAATGTGAAGAACTTGTTAGTAGATTTCAAGGAATTAATTGACTAACTGATAACAGTAAGATAGGATAGAATCTATGTAGAAGCAAATTAATAAAGAAACAAATTAATAAAGAAGGGTAAAGATAAAGTGAGAAAGAAAATAGTATGGATTATTACTGCAACTTTAGTACTTTCTATGGCTGGATGCAGTAAAGGTAAAGAGGACAGCAAGGATAGTAGTGTTATGACTGAAAGTACAGTAGAATCATCAGACAAGGACACGATTAAAGAAAATGCCAAAACAGTTGTAGTAACAGTAAATGACCAGGAAGTAACATTCGATGAGTTCCGTATCTATCTTCAGTCTCAACGAGATGAGATTGAGGCAATGTATGGAGAAGATATTTGGTCGATGGAGATTGATGATGAGGGAACAACTTACGAGGAGATGTTTATAAAATCTGTGTTTGACCAGATAATAAATATTAAACTGGTTTGTTCTCAAGCAGAAACACTGGGAATTACCTTAAGTGAAGATGAGCTCCTTGATGTAGATGAGTATACCTCTCAATTTTTAAGTGAATTTAGTGAAGAAGCACTTGAGTACTATTCAGTAAATAAAGATATCATTAGAAATATCTACAAAGATAATGTACTGTATTATAAGATTTATGAAAGTTTAACTCTCAGTGTAGATACTTTTGTTAAAGATGAAGAAGCGAGACAGAGTGTATTCCAATATATATTAGTTGCTAAGTATGGTTTTGATGTAGATGGGAATCAGTTTGACTATACACCTGAGCAGTTAGAGGAAGCGAAAACACGTGCTTATGAGCTTCACAAAGAAGCATTATCAACAACAAATTTTAAGGATTTAGCATTGGCAAATACCGATGATGAAGATGAAGTTGAACTTATTGTTGGTAAGGGTGATATGAAACCAGAACTTGAAAAAGCAGCATTTGCTTTAGAAGAAGGTCAAATTAGCGATGTTATAGATTTAGAAGAAGGCTATTTTATCTTTTATTGTGTAGAAGAGCAAAATCAAGAGGCAACGGATGCAAAGAAAGAAGAGATTATTAAAGAACGTCAAGACCAAGCATTTGAAGAGCAGTATAAGGCTTGGGATGAAGCAAAAGAAGTATCTGTTGACGAAGAACTTTATAACTCAATCTCTTTAAAAGGCGACATCGTTCAGTAAAAGAAAAATTCATTGATATATGAAAAAGATGAGCTTTATTGTATATTTTCTTCAGTGTGTGATACTCACAAGCCCACAAGCAGAGAGTGGGACTTGCAAGACACTCCCAAAGTATACGATAAAGCTCATTTGTTTCGATAACATTATTCAAAATCAAAAACAAAGGACTGTTTAATAATCATCTTCCTTGTAAATATAGTCTTCTGTTCGGCTTAGCTCATACATATCATTTCCAGATTGAATGGCATTAATTTTGTCTCCAGGTACTACACTCGGTAAGGTAGCAACTAACAGATTTTTATTTATGAAGATTGTATTGTAGTGCTCATCATTCACGTAAATTTTACTGAACGGAGTGAAATTTCTACCATTAATAACAAGAAGTCCATCCTCCCCATCAGTAGTGGAAGCAACAAAATCAGCAGTGAGAAGCCTAATTTTGCTTGTTCCCATCTGAATCTTTGTTGGAGTGTACGGATTAATACCTCCGAAGCATTCCATATCACCATAAAGCATATCATAAACTAAAACCTGCAATTCATCTAAGTAAATATCAGATCCCATCTGTGTTTGGTGAAGCTTTGTAATCAAACCTTCATGAATATCGAGGCGATCAAGCACAGTTGCTGATAATTGATATGCTTCGACATCTTCATTAACTAAATCAATATCATAATTTGACCAAATAATATATTCCGTATCATATAAATTCCCATTCGTTAAATTGGTCTCATCAATTTGGAAACCAGGCAAATGGTCACCATATATAACTAATACTGTTTTTTCATCTCGCTCACTTAGTGCATCTGTCAAATCCTTGATAAATTGATCCATTTCGTATATTTGATTCACATAGTAAAGAAGTGGATAGTAAAGATCGCTTGATAACTCATCGGTAAGGGTTACATTAATCGAAGGATTTTCCAGTACTTCGCTATCGGGATAGCTACCGTGACCTTGGACTGAAATGGTATAAACATAATCTTGAGTTCTCGTGGAGTCTAAAACCTTAAGGATCTCAGAGGTTAACACATCATCTTTTGCCCAATTTAATGGAGTGCGCTCAACATTGTTCATATACTCGATACTAGTAAAGGTATCAAATCCAAGTTGAGAGAAAACGAGGTGTCTGTCATAAAAGGTAGCAGTATTATTATGAATAGCATGCGTACTATATCCTAAATTCTTTAAATTGTAACTTGAACTTTCGCACGTTTTCTCTTGTAATATCGTTTTATATGGATATTCTCCAGGTCCAAAAAAGTCAAGGTTCATCCCTGTGATAATCTCAAATTCTGTATTAGCTGTTCCTGCTCCAACACTTGGTACGCTTAAGAAACCAGAAGAGTAGGCATTTTTTAATGCACGAAAGTTAGGAATTGGATCTTTGCTAAATTCAGCACCAATAATTCTTGTTGGATCAAAGAACGATTCAAGTTGAAGAAAAATAATGTTAGGAGTTTGTTCATCTGCTGTCGTAGCTGGAGGCAATGGAGTTGGAGTTGGAGTCGGTGCAACTGTAGGAGATGGAATCGTAGTAGCAACTGGTGATTCTGTTACAGATACAGTTGGTTCAATCTCAGATGAGGTAAGAACCTTGTCTTGTTCGACAGCATCTACAATCGTATTTACAACTTCTGTTGAGTAAATATCTGGTTTATCCACTCCAGTATTGATAATACCATTAATAAAACAGTACGGTAATCCATACATGTGATATGCATTCGCTATATTTCCAAAATTCTTAGCCAGTAAACCTGTCTTCATTCCAACTTGAGCCAAGCCAAAGGAAGATGCAAAAATAACGGAGGAGAAGATTGCTAATTTTAAGTATGATATTTTTCGATCATACTTTTTGGATTTTTTATAAATAATGATGCAACCTGCAACAATAAGTAACAGTAGTACAACAGCTAAGATGATATGATAGAATTTTAAGTAATACTGCCATATGTCAATTGCCGACTTTATTAGAGTAATATCAGTTGCAGTAAATGGAGTAGTTCGAAATTGTAACAATATAAAATCGATAATACCAATCATAATCCAAACAATTGAAACTAATGAAAACACAAATGTCCTACGTCGAAAAAACAAAGCTATGGACAAAGTTGCCATAATAATAAGTGCGTTGTATAGAAAAACGAGTGGATTAGTAAAAAGGTATATAAATGCTTTAAAAACTGAGCGTCTTGATAAGATTTCGATCAAGAAATTCAATACAAGTGACAGCCAAACACATTGAATGATTGGTAGGCTTAATTTTAGCTTTATTTTATTAAAGTGAATACGTAATTTTTCTTTCATATGAATCCCCCTCAGAAAAGTGAAAAACGCCGTAAATGCGTGAAACTAAATATTTCATATAAATGGATGAATACTAGTGTAACACAAAATTATTTTTTTTCAAATACTTCTTTCTTAAGATTAGATAAAGCGTTTTTTGAGTGGGAAATTGAATCTGAAATTGAAAAAATAAACTAAGTATTAAAAAAAATTAAAATTTTGAGGTTAGATATTGTAAATTTGGAATATTATAACTATAATAGGAAAGCTATGAGCTTGGTAATATGCAAATCCGATTGGAGTGTAGGTAAGTTATGCAAGTTGATGATAAGAAAATTAATAATATAATGATAACATTAATGTATGATGGAACCTGCTATAAAGGATGGCAACGACTAAAGGATGAGTCAGACTATAAAAGTACAATCCAAGGACTTCTTGAAACAACATTAAGTGAGATTCTTATGGAGTCGATTCAAGTGATTGGTTCTGGAAGAACAGATGGTGGAGTTCATGCATTACAGCAAGTTTGTAATTTTCACACGGTTCGTGATATAAGTACTGAGAAAATTAAAAAGGAAATGAATCTTAAGTTACCACTGGATATAAGAGTGCTTGCAGCTTGTAAAGCACAACCAAACTTTCATGCAAGATATGATGCTATTAGTAAAGTATATGAATATCGAATTGATACGAGAGAAAGAGAAAGCGTATTTACAAGAAAGTACACATATCCAAATCACGGTGAACTTAATATAGAGAATATGATGGAAGCAGCAAATTACCTAATTGGTACTCATGATTTTAAAGCATTTTCAACCGATCGAAAAGATGGAAAATCAACAATTCGTACCATTCATGACATAAAAATCTACCGTGTTGTCGACAAAAACAGATCGGAAGTTAGATTAGAATGTAGTGGAGATGGTTTTTTACATCATATGATTCGTATCATTGCAGGTACATTAGTTGAAGTTGGTAGAGGGAAACGGACAATCGATAGTGTATCAGAAGCCTTGCTTAGCAAAGAACGTTGTAATGCAGGAGAACTTCTATATCCACAGGGTTTATTTTTAAAGCGAGTAAATTACAAATTTAATAATGATGTAGGGTAAGAGGAAGTAATAAGGTGTTATATGATTAAGAGCATCGTTATTAAAATATTTTATTGTAAAGCATTCTAATATAGGTATAAATTCCTTGAATTTACAAACAATATAGTCATAGCAATATTTTAATGACATGCATCTAAGTTTGACGAAGTAAATGGAGGAATATTCTAAATGAAGGCAACAGGAATCGTAAGACGCATAGATGATTTGGGAAGAGTGGTTATTCCTAAGGAAATAAGAAGAACTTTACGTATTCGTGAAGGAGATCCACTTGAAATTTTTACAGACCGCGAAGGAGAGATAATTTTAAAGAAGTATTCTCCAATTGGTGAGCTTGGTCAGTTTGCAAAACAGTATGCTGACTCCATTGGTCATACAACAGGACACATTGTTGCAATCGCAGATAAAGATCAATTTGTTGCTATCTCTGGAGGCGGAAAGAAAGATTGGGTTACAAAGCCAATCAGCAAAGAACTAGAAGCATTGATCAATGATAGAGAAACTGTTATGGCTGCAAGAGAGGAAAAAGGATTTATTCGTATCACACAGGATGATGAAGATATTGCATATCAAGTAATATCGCCTATTATTTGTGAAGGTGATGCAATTGGTGCAGTTTTAATCTTAACAAGAGATGCGAAAACTAAGCTTGGAGAGGTTGAGAATAAGTTAGCCGCTACAGCAGCAGCTTTCTTAGGAAGACAGATGGAAAATTAAGAATGACATATTTGAGGAGAAGATACATTACAGCCCGGGTAACATAGTGGTGTATCAGCTCCTCTTTTTTACTTAAAACGATTGGGGTGTCAAAAGTCCTTAAGAAAGAAGCCTGACGTCATTTTGCACGAAGAAATGTTATGAGTATGTGATGACAAACATAATTTATCCGCAACACGCTTTCGCTTGAATGAAGTTTGTAACGGTACGTAAGGGCCTAAAATACAGGCCCTTACGTACCGACGACTTCATAACAGTATGCTCCTAATTCATGTTTGTCATCCCATTTTTAGCAAGTCTATCTATGTGCAAAAATGACGAATGAAATTAGTGAAAAGTACTTTTGACACCTAGTCATTTTTTATATGTCCTCTACCAGTAAAATTATATTGACAGAAACTTTAAGAAATAGTAAATTCTAATAGAATTTATACTTTTACTAGGGAGAAAATATGAAAAAAAGGTACGGATTAATAACGTCTATTACAATGATTACAGGAATTGTAATAGGTTCAGGGATTTTTTTTAAGTCAGATGATGTATTACGTTACACAAATGGGAATATGTTACTTGGAATCGTTGTGTTTGCAATTGCTGCAATCGCAATTATCTTCGGATCATTAACAATTTCTCAACTAGCAGCAAGAATAGATACTCCAGGTGGAATTATTGGATATATGGAGACCTTTGTTAATCGAAGGATGGCTGGAGCAGCTGGATGGTTTCAAATGTTTTTATATTTTGCCCCAATTATCGCTGTAGTTGCATGGGTAACAGGTCTATACATGTGTCAGCTGTTTCATATTGAGGCAACAACAAAAAATAGTAGTATGATAGCTGTTATCGCATTACTTGTAATCTTTGGAATGAATGCTATTTCAGCTGCTCTTGGTGGAACTTTTCAAAATATTGCGATGATAATAAAAATAATACCACTAGTTATTATTGCAATCACTGGTATCCTTTGGGGTAATCCAATGGAAATTGCTAAAAATGACATTAATGCAATTTCTCATACAGCAATCTCCTCTAGTTGGATTGCTGCATTTGCACCGATTGCATTCTCTTATGATGGTTGGTCTGTAGCAACTACAATTTGTCATGAGATTAAGAATAGCAAAAAAAATCTTCCATTAGCAATGATCATAGCACCAATTGTAGTGCTTGCTTGTTACTTACTGTATTTTGTAGGAATTACGTCTTTAGTTGGTGTAAATGCTGTTATTGAGCAGGGGAACGATTCTGTTTATACGGCGGCAAACCAGATTTTTGGAGGAATTGGAGCAAAATTAATCCTTGTATTTGTTATAATTTCCGTTCTTGGAACATTGAATGGATTAGTATTGGCATTTATACAATTACCTTATTCCTTAGCAATTCGAAAAATGCTGCCATGCTCCAAGCTACTGACAAAACAATCGAAACATTTTGGACATATGCCAGTCTATTCTGCGCTTATAGCCTTTGGATTATGTTTATTTTGGGTTCTTATAAATTATATAACACAAGTAAATGCTATCCCGGGAGATGTATCTGAAGTTCCCGTGTGCTTAAGCTATGTTCTATTCGCTGTGTTGTACATTACAGTTATGAAACTTAGAAAACAAGGTGAGATTAAAGGGAACATGATGGGATATATTGTACCAGGGTTTGCGATCTTAGGCTCCATCATTATTGTAGGTGGTACAATTTCACATCCGTCTTTTATGTTTTATGTTATTATTGGTGCTATCATTAGTTTACTTGGTTATTGGTATAGCACACGTAATGAATAGTTAGTTATAATGAGTAATAGATTAGTAAGAAGGAGTAAAACATGGAAGGCAATAGTACATTTCAAAATATCTATGAAGTAGTAAAGGAAATACCTTATGGGACAGTAGCATCATATGGTCAGATAGCAGCTCTTGCAGGAAATCGAAGACTAGCAAAAGTGGTGGGATATGCATTACATGTTAATCCAAATCCAGAGAAAATTCCTTGTTATCGTGTTGTAAATGTAAAGGGAGAGGTCTCAAAAGCTTTTGCTTTTGGTGGTGAAAATCGACAACGAGAGCTATTAGAAAAAGAAGGAGTTCAATTTCTTGAAAATGGATGTGTTGATATGAACCGGTTCCGTTGGAGTAAGCAGGTATTTTAATTCATTACAAGGGAAGTAGCGAACTGCTTCATCTTGTTGGAATGGATATAAATTTTTAGCATATAGTTAATAATAATTGCTAAAGGTAGCTTCCATGAAAAAGAGAATATTATCAATTGACGGCGGAGGAATGCGAGGTATTGTCTCCGCTGTTTTGTTACAAAGCTTGGAAGAGAAATTATGTGAGCATAGCGGGAATCCAAAAGCTAGAATTGGAGATTACTTTGACCTGATTGCGGGAACAAGTACAGGATCAATATTAACTGTATTATATCTGTTTCCAAATGAGCGTGGTGAATCGAAATATTCCGCTAGAGAAATCACGCAAATGTATATTGACTATGGTAACTATATATTTCATCGGCAATGGACATATCCTTTTTGGGGGGCAAAATATACAAATAAGTATTTTGAGGAAGTGTTAAAATCATATTTTGGGGAAAGCACACTAGGAGAGTTAAGGAAACCTTGTCTATTAACATCGTACGATATTACCAAAAGGAAAGCTGTTTTTTTTAACTCTGTTTCAGGTCGGGCTGATAATTATCGAAATTATATGTTAAGAGATGCTATTTTATCTTCGACGGCCGCACCTACTTATTTTCCACCAACGTGCTTGAAAGCTCGCAATAGTTGCTATGGATGTTTGATCGATGGTGGCGTTGTTGCAAACAATCCTACCTTGTGTGCCTTAATTGAGGGATTAAAGCTACCGGAGTGTAAAAGTCTTACTGACTTGATGACTGTTTCAGTAGGAAATGTTAAAATTACAAAATCGTATTCTTATAAAAAAGCAAAACTATGGAGTCTTCTTAATTGGGCAATACCAATGTTTGATATTATAATGGATGGGAGCGAGCAAACGGTAGACTATCAAATGAGGCTTTTATATAAATCAATCAATGAGCCGCAGGATTATATAAGAATGCAGTTAAAAACAGAAGAAAGTATACCAAGGATGGATGATAGTTCACAAGAAGCAGTTGATGTTTTTTTAAAGTTTGGATATCGTTTAGCAGAAAAGGAGAAGGCTACAGTTGATTCACTTGCAAGGTTGCTGGTACGAGAAAAGCATGAATTAAGAAATACAATGCAATTATTATAATAGGCATAAAGAAGTAGGTGAATGCAGAAATGAAGTTTTGCATAGCCCACTTCTTTTTCTATTGCTATTTATGTGTCATTTTGAACAAGGATATGTTAGGAGTATGGGATGACAAACATAATTTATACGCAACACACTTTCGCAAGCCAAGTACATATTTTCGTGTTTTGTAACAGAATATGATATAATATTTGAAACAACTTGTGTATAAGGAGGTTCTGTTGTGGATAAATCATATAATTTTGAGGATTTTTGTGGAGTGATTGAGCAGTTACGCAGCGAAAATGGTTGTCCTTGGGATAAAAAACAAACGCATTCAAGTTTAAAACAGTGCCTTATTGAGGAAGCGTATGAAGTTTTACAGGGAATTGATGAGTATGAGCAATCGGAAGATTTTGATAACCTAAGAGAAGAGCTGGGAGATGTACTTTTACAAGTAGTTATGCATAGTGTAATTGCCAAAGAGGAGGGTATTTTTACAATTGATGACGTAATTGATGAGGTGGCAAAAAAAATGGTTCGTCGCCACCCTCATGTATTTGGAGATACAACGGCTGCAGGAACGGAAGATATCACAAGAAATTGGGACGAGATAAAAAAGGCAGAAAAAAATAAAATAAATAAGAAGGATGATCTTTCCTCAATTCCAGTTGTATTCCCTGCTCTCATTCGCGCACAAAAAGTTATAAAGAAAAGTGAAAAATTAAAGTTGGAAGATGCAATACAATTTGATGAAGGATTAATTCAAGAAAAAATGGAAATTATTTTAGATGAAATGAAAGATGAGGAAAGCAAAAATAATGCTTTTGGAGCACTCTTATTTGAGATTTGTAAACTAGGTCAAATACATTATTTGAATGCTGAAAACTGTCTTTCGGAGTTTATAAAAGAGTACATTAGGACAAAAGAGTAAAAGATATGAAAAAAAAGGGCAAAAAACTTAAAAAATCTCGGTTGTTTTGGAAATAAATGCAGAAAATTCCTTGACAAATGCACCTAATAAGTTTATAAATAGAGTGAAGGTGATTTTTAATGAATCTGGCATAATAACTAGTCGCCTGATTGCCCGTGAATGAAGAATACATTTCATATGGGGTGTGTGAATAATCTAACATGATTATTGAAAAAACTATTTAATAATACCTTAGAGGAGGAGTTTATCCATGAACAAAGCAGAATTAGTTGCAGCGATTGCAGAAAAAACAGAATTATCCAAGAAGGATTCCGAGAAAGCTTTAAAGGCATTTATTGATGTTGTTACTGAAGAATTAACTAAAGGTGAGAAAGTACAATTGGTTGGTTTTGGAACATTTGAAGTGTCTGCAAGACCTGAAAGAACTGGTAGAAATCCACAAACAAAAGCAGTTATTACAATCCCAGCTTCTAAAGCTCCTAAATTCAAAGCTGGTAAGGCTTTAAAGGATGTTATCAATAAGTAATAAGTGGAAAGTTGTCATAGGTAAACATAGGAACTTAGGCTGTTTTGAAGGATTTCAAAACAGCCTTTTTTCATATACAAAGAAATTCTGAATTACTTAGTATATGAAAAAAGACGTCCCCCAAAAGGATGCTACAACAAAAATGTGAATGAACTAAGAGGTGTAATATGAGATTAGATAAATATTTAAAAGTTTCTCGCTTAATTAAGCGTAGAACAGTTGCAAATGATGCATGTGATGCTGGACGTGTTATGATAAATGATAAACCAGCAAAGGCATCTACGAATGTAAAGGTTGGAGATGTGATTGAAATTGGCTTTGGTGGAAAAGCTGTCCGAGTAGAAGTAACAAGCATTGCGGAAACTACAAAAAAGGATGAGGCTAAGGAACTATATAAATATCTATAGTCGATTAAGCTCCATTACAGGTTACATGTACAAGAAGAGCATGATTTTAATATTCTCGCATATACATAGTAGCAATAAGGATGTATAAAAGCGAGGAATGTACATGGAGGAAAATAAGCAGATTAAGAAACACCAACTTAGTCTAACTGATCGGAAAGAGGCTAAGATTAGTGGTGTTCGAGATGTCCGTTCATTTGACGATCATGAAATTATATTAGAAACAGACATGGGGATTTTGATGATTCGAGGTACTGATTTGCATATGGGTAGATTGACCTTGGAAAAAGGGGAAGTTGACATTACTGGTCGAGTAGATAGCTTTATATATTCAGAATTAAAGGGCTACAAAAAGTCGGGAGAATCTGTATTAAAGCGTTTATTTAAGTAGTGGAGGAAGATTATGAATGAATTTATCCTTGCAGAGATCAATTTCTTTCTAGCATCATTCCTTTGGGGAACGGTTCTGTTTCTAGTGTACGATTTTTTTGTTATTTTTCGAAGGATTGTACATCACCTGAAAATCATGACCGCAATTGAGGATATCGGTTTTTGGTTTACAGCCGGTATCCTTATCTTTCGTATGATGTATCAGTTAAATGATGGTGTGATTCGATATTATGCCATTATCTCTTTGATTCTTGGAATGAAGCTATATCAGATTACTCTTAGTAAGTTAATCGTTAAGATTGGAAGTAGTATTGGATTATGGTGTAAGAAACAATTAATACGATTTCTATACTTTATTGCAAGCCCAGTGCGTTTTTTATATAAACAGATAAAACGTTTTGTACGTTTTATTGGGCTTATGATCAAAAAACGAGTGATGAATATTTGGAATTATATCACAAATCAATTGAAATTAAGAGTAGAAAAGTATAAAATAGAGAAAAGAGAAAAGCTGCAAGAAAAACGAATGGAACAGCAAGAACCGAAGAAGATATATGGTGTTTTAGAACTTGTTCCAAAACCGTTAAGTAAAGGTGAGTTGGATGAGAGTGAAAAGGAAGAGAAAAAGAAACGGGCTTAAACTCATTGCCGTTATGGTAATGATTATTTGTGGTGTCGTTTTATATAGAACTCAGGATTTAAATAGTGAAGTGAATGAGAAGAAAGATAAGGTTGCAAAACTGAACGAGCAGTTGGAAAACGAGTATGAACGTACCGTTACCTTGGAAGAAAAAAAGGCATTTCAAAGTACGAAACGATACATCGAAGAGATTGCAAGAACTAAACTTGGATTAGTATATCCAGATGAGTATATTGTTGAAGAGGAATCTTTGGACAAGTAAGAGGTTTAAGATTCTAAATTAATAAAAATTATGAATTGGATATATAATATAATTAATTTATATAATTATTAAATTTCCAGTTGACAAGCAATATAAAACACGCTATAATTTGCTTTGTCACTTTGGCGAAATAGCTCAGTTGGCTAGAGCACACGGTTCATACCCGTGGTGTCGTGGGTTCAAATCCCTCTTTCGCTATATTAAAACACTCAGACCTATCTGAGTGTTTTTTTCTACCTTTCTTTTGTCAGTAAATTTTATTTTACACCCTGCTAAATATGACAAACATTGCAAAACCTAACCTTTATAATGGATTATTAACAAACATCAGATAATAAAGGACTGATTTGATGGAAGGATGGTAAAGCAATGAAAAAAGAAAGAAATTATTTATTACCTTTAGCAGGAGTAGGTGTAGCGTTGATCACCTTTTTTAGCGCGAACCCTGATTTAGTTGTTCAATATTTAGCATTAGCTACGATTCTACTACTATTAATAGGCTTTACAGCCGTTATCATAGCATTTCTTCAGGGAAGGGGAAGTGTAGAGAATGGAGAAGAGTATGTAAAGCAAGAGCTGCAAAATACTGCAAAGAAGAAATTAGAAGGAATAGCATGTTCATTTACAAAACTTGCAACAAGCTTTGATTACCTTTCAGAACAAAAACGATCTTTAGATCGAGATGATTTAGGTGTTGTGCTTGATGATGTATCAGATAATCTCTGCCGTAGCTGTAAACAATGTACATATTGTTGGGAAAACAAGTTTAAAGAAAGCTACGATTCCGTTAATGTATTACTAGAAGCTGCGAGAGTGAATGGGGCAGTTACAACAGATGATATGCCAGATTTAATGAAAGAATATTGCATCCAGATTCCTATGTTTATTGATGAGACAAATCGTAATTTAGCAATTGCTAAATTAAAGATGACTTGGCATAATCGTATGGCAGAGAGTCGCGAGGCTGTAGCTGGTCAGCTCAAAGAGATTGCTCGTATCGTCGAGGATTTTTCGGGGAATCTTTGTGATACTGGAGAAATTATTGAGGTTAAAAGAAGAAAGATTAATAATAAATTGAGACGTCATAGAGTTAAGGCTCAACGAATTCTAATGTTTGAGCGAGAGTGCCGAGGAATGGAGCTTCATATTACTGCAAAATGTATGCGTGGACGTTGCATAACAACAAAGGAAACGGCAGCATTAATTGGACAAGCTTTAGGTAAGCGTTTAATACCAAGAGATGATTCACGTAATGTAATCGGGAGAAAGTATGCAGATTATGTCTTTTGTGAAGATGCTAACTATAAAGTGCTTACCGGAGTAGCAAGAGCGAGTAAGGAAAAGAATGAAGTGAATGGAGATAGCTTCTCCTTCCTTTATCCAGATAGCCAAGATGTTGTAATGATGCTTTCAGATGGGATGGGTACAGGAGAAAAGGCATTTCGCGAGAGTGGGATGATAATTGAGTTATTAGAGGAATTTTTGGAAGCTGGTTTTCGTGAGGAGCCGGCAATACGTTTAATCAATTCTGTGCTTGTTCTAAAATCAGAGCAATCCATGTTCTCGACAGTAGATATATGTTTGTTAAATCTATGTGCAGGAACATGTGATTTTGTAAAAATAGGGGCTGCAACAACATTTATAAAAAGGGATCAATATGTTGAAACAATAAGCTCTAATTCTATGCCTGCAGGAATGTTAAATCGCATGGAATATGTTAAAACTAGTAAAAAGCTTTATGACGGCGACTATGTCATTATGATTTCAGATGGAGTACTCGATTGTGTGCAAGAAGAAGATAAGGAAAGATATCTTCAAGATGTAATTATGTCGATTACATATAAGTCACCACAAGAAGTGGCAAATGCAATATTGACGGCTGCATTAGGTAAACATGCATATGAACCAATGGATGATATGACGGTATTAGTAACTGGCATATGGAGAAAATCTTGAATTTTGTATTTAGTCGATGTAGAATACATGTAAAGTAGTCGTATAACTTGTTACAAGAGGGTAAAAGAGAGGCGCATGGATGATAAATCAAATTCGACAGTTTGTAAAACAACAGCATATGTTTGAAAAGAATGACCGCGTCGTTGTAGGTGTATCCGGTGGGGCTGATTCAATGTGCCTTCTTAATGTCTTGATGCGAATTAGCGAAGAATATTCTTTGACTTTGTTTGTGGTTCATATTAATCATCTGATTCGTGGAGAAGAAGCAAATCAGGAAGAAGAATTTGTAAGAGAATTTTGTTTAAAACATGGAATATCCGTCAATTGTATAAAGGTGGATGTAAAAAAACTTGCAAAAGAGAAGAGATGGTCGTTAGAAGAGGCAGGCAGATTTGTAAGATATAAGGCGTTTGAAGAGGAATGTAAACAACAAAACTGTCATAAAATAGCCATAGCGCATAATATGAATGATAATGCAGAGACTGTACTATTTCATCTATTTCGTGGAACAAAGATTGAGGGCATGTCAGGAATTCGTGCTGTCTCCCAACAAATTGTTCGACCTTTATTAGAGACAAAACGGGAAGTAATCGAAGCATTTTTGAAGGAAGAAAGTATTGCGTATTGTACTGACAGTTCAAATTTGTCCTTGGACTATACAAGAAATAAAATTCGTAATTATTTATTGCCATATGTAAAAGAAGAGATTAATGAGAAATCATTAGAGCATATTGTTTCATTTACTAAGGAAATGGAGCGAGTGGCGACGTATCTTAGAAAGCAGACAAATCAAGCATTTAGTAGAATTGCTACTATATATGATAATCGTATAGAATTAGACTTAATGTTATTGCAAGAGGAAGATCTGATTTTGCAGAATTTAATTATTAAAATGGCAATTGAGCAGGTTAGTAAAAGTAAAAAAGATATTGAAGAAAAGCATATTCAATTAGCGCAGCAGTTAATATCAAACCAATCAGGTAAGCAAATTGCATTGCCTTATCATATTATTGTTCAGCGAGGTTATACTACTCTTATTGTAAAAAAACAGCATTCGAAATCTGAAATAGAAAATAAAGAATATCAAGTTTTAGTTCCTGGTATTGTATCTGTTCAAGAGATGAACTGTGAGTTTCGTTTTGAATTAATCAATGTACAGGGCGAAATGACCATTCCAAAAAATTGCTATACGAAATGGTTTGACTATGATAAAATAATAGATGCTGTTGTAATAAGGACGCGAAAACAGGGAGATTTTTTACAGATTCACAAAGATGGTGGAAAGAAATCGATTAAATCCTTGTTGATTGATGAGAAGGTCCCAAGGGAGAAACGTGATACATGCTATCTTCTGGCAAGTGGTCAACATGTTCTTTGGCTACCACAGGTACGAACTTCGGAAGCGTTCTTAATTGATGAAACTACTACAAGAATATTATCGGTTACATTAGTTTCATAGATACTAATGAACTGATTCGTTACCAAAAAGTTAGAAAGGTTAGGTGCAATACCATGGCAGAAAATATTAGGGTACTGATATCAGAGGAGAAGATAGCTTGTAAGATTAAAGAACTAGGAGAGCTAATAAGCAAAGAATATGAGGGAAAGAAAATTCATTTAATCTGTGTTTTAAAAGGTGGTGTATTTTTCATGACCGAATTGTCGAAGCATATTACAGTTCCTGTTTCTATAGATTTCATGTCAGTTTCTAGTTATGGTGATGGGACTGTAAGTTCAGGAAGAGTTCGTATCTTAAAAGATTTGGATGAAACAATTGAAGGAAAAGATGTTTTAGTCGTAGAGGATATTATTGATTCAGGAAAAACTCTTTCTTACTTGATGGAGATGTTATCAACTAGAAAACCAAATAGTTTAAAACTCTGTACATTATTAGATAAGCCAAGTCGTAGAGAGGCAGACGTCACTGTTGACTATACTGGTTTTCAAATTCCAGATGAATTTGTTGTTGGGTACGGTCTTGACTACGCTCAGCATTATAGAAATCTTCCATACATTGGTGTGGTACAACAATAAAAAACAAAAGGAGGTTTTGCATGAAAAAGTCGATGAGGGGATATGGCTTTTATTTTATTATCCTACTAATTATTATAGCTGCAGTGTATCTATCTGAGAGCTTTTCAGGCGGTAATAGTGAAAAACATAGTTATAGTGACTATGTAAATGACTTAAACTCTGGCAACGTGAAGTTGGTGGAAATATATCAGAATCAGGAAGCACCAACCGGTCGAATTAAGGTGTCATTAAATGATGGAAGTGCCTATACATTGTATGTTACGAATACAGCGACAGCAGAGCAAGATGCGCATGAGCATAATATTGAGTCATATGTTAGTGATATAGAGAAACCAAGTTGGTTTTTGACGAGTGTATTGCCATATCTAATTGGTTTTATTATTATAATTATTATGTTTTCCTTCTTAACAAGCCAAGCGAATGGCGGTGGCGGCAGTAATAATAAAGTAATGAACTTTGGTAAAAGCCGTGCAAAGATGAGTAATGAGGAAGGTAAAACAACATTTAAGCAGGTGGCAGGACTTGCTGAGGAGAAAGAGGAGTTAAAAGAAATTGTAGATTTCTTGAAAAATCCTAAGAAATTTATTCAAGTAGGTGCGAGAATCCCTAAGGGTGTTTTACTTGAAGGACCTCCGGGAACAGGTAAAACTTTATTAGCAAAGGCTGTTGCTGGCGAAGCAGGCGTTCCATTTTTCTCGATTTCTGGTTCTGATTTCGTAGAGATGTTCGTTGGTGTTGGTGCTTCCCGTGTTCGTGATTTGTTTGCAGAGGGTAAGAAGAATTCTCCATGTATCATTTTCATTGATGAAATTGATGCCGTTGCTCGTCGTAGAGGAACTGGTATGGGCGGTGGACATGATGAACGTGAGCAGACATTAAATCAGTTGCTTGTTGAGATGGATGGTTTTGGAGTAAATGAGGGAATCATTGTAATGGCAGCAACAAACCGTGTTGATATACTGGACCCTGCAATACTACGACCAGGTCGATTTGATCGAAAAGTATTGATTGGAAGACCGGATGTGAAGGGAAGGGAAGAGATTCTTAATGTTCACGCAAAAGGAAAGCCTCTTGGAGAAGATGTTGACCTAACTCAGGTTGCTCAGACAACAGCTGGATTTACTGGTGCTGATCTTGAGAATTTATTAAATGAGGCAGCTATTAGTGCTGCAAAAAGTGATAGAAGCTATATAAAATCAGAGGATATCAAAAAATCTTTTATCAAGGTTGGAATTGGTACAGAAAAGAAGAGTCGTATTATTTCCGAGAAAGAGAAAAAGATTACCGCTTATCATGAAGCAGGGCACGCAATTTTATTCCATTTGCTTCCTGATGTTGGTCCGGTTTATACAATTTCTATTATTCCTACTGGTGGGGCAGCAGGTTATACTATGCCATTACCAGAAAAAGATGAGATGTTTAATACAAAAGGAAAGATGCTTCAAGATATTATGGTTAGCTTAGGCGGTCGAATTGCAGAGGAATTAATCTTCCATGACATAACGACTGGTGCTTCTCAGGATATTAAAGTAGCAACAAAAACGGCTAGAAGCATGGTAACAAAATATGGATTCTCTGAAAGTTTAGGCATGGTGAACTATGATACTGATGATGACGAAGTGTTCATTGGTAGAGATTTAGCTCATACAAAGAACTTCAGCGAATTAGTAGCAAGTAAGATTGATGATGAAGTTCGTTCAATTATTGATGATTGCTATGATAAAGCAAAAAGATTGCTGACTGAACATATGGATGTATTGCATGCATGTGCAGAACGTTTAATAGAAAAAGAACGTATCAGTAGAGAAGAATTTGAGTCACTATTTAATGAGGATAATAAACCAAAAGAAGCGAATGTATAAAAAGAAGATTCGTTTTTGCTGGAAATTGGCAAAACAACTATAACCTTATGAACAAGGTAAAAAATGTATAGTCAAAATTTACAAAAAGTTATGTTGAGATTTGTAAACTTTGTGCACACTTAAATTAGACATCATGATATACTATGTCTCGTAAACCCCAATACATTATATAGTTTTTGCTACACCCCATAAGTAACAAAAATACCTTCTCCAAAAAGGACAGCACCCGTGAAGCTGTCCTTTTTTACGTATTAGGGAATTGATGATGATTTCCTAATACGTAAGTTGTCAAATACTTACAATAACTACATAGTTGCCTTATCATTAGGCAAAGACTGCGACAAGAAAATGAATGAATTTATTCATAGCATACAATGATTAATTAGTTTAATACATAAGTTAAGCGAATATAATTTTAATACGAAAGATTAAGGTAAATTGCATTTTTGCAAATAAGTCATTAGAAATGGAGCGTATCATTGGAACAGATGGATACTATAAAGTTTAATCGAGATGCTGTATTTAGTGACGGTACTAGTGATTATCGAATGCCATGCGAACCTGAAGTTGGGGGAACTGTGCGTATTCGTATTCGAACTGCTACTAAGAAC
>JAEXOU010000019.1 GCA_023439125.1 Bacillota bacterium
TGGTATTTTTCGGAGTGCCTTACAAGTCCCCACACGCACTTTGTGGGGCTTGTGAGCGTAGCGCGCCGAAGAAAATATACCATCGCCCTTCATTCTTTATTCATACTGCCCTTAGTGCGACAACCCCATTCTTTGTTAGGTGCGACAGTCCCTTTCTATTATAGCTTCGTTATTACATCAGAGTAAGCAGTCTTTGTACTAATACCATCTAGTTTTCCGATTTTTCCAGAAAGTGCACTGATAACATCTTGTGGGGCATCAACAGCAACACTGATTATATTAATACCCTTTTCCTTGTAGGGAATCCCCATTCTGCCGATAATATAGCTACCATATTCATGTAGTATTTTATTCAATTGTTCGGTGGAACCTTCACTTTTTACGATGATTCCAATCACGGCTACTCTCGTTTCCATAATTAGCTCTCCTTTACTTCACAAGCTTTTATTAATTAAACTCATATCTAATTAGAGTTTAGCACTTAAAACTACATAATTCAACACAATAGAAGGTGAAGTATTTACAAAAAATGAAATATAATGTAATCTGGGAAGAAATAGAAAAGAAGATATGGGTGAGAATTTGGAAGATGGATGGAGAAAAATAATGGAGAAAATCAGGATATTTAAAGAGGAAATGAGAAAATTTTTAGTTATATATCAGGGGTTATGCACTACGCAGCCTTTTGTTGGTAAGGAAGGTATTTTAAACTTTTTTAAGAGAGTAGGTTGTATCCAATTTGATCCGTTAAATGTAGTTGGTAGAAATCCGGATTTAGTATTACAGTCCAGAATCAACAATTACTCAAATGAGTTACTAAACGATATGCTTTATAAAGACAGGAGCCTGATTGATGGTTGGGATAAAATGATGGCAATCTATTTAACTGGTGATTGGCCATATTTTAGAAGATTGAGAATAGAAAAGCAATCAGAAATTGAAAGAATATTAGTACATAGAAATTCAATAGAGGCTCTCGACCATATTGATGAAATCAATGAGTTCATTACAAAGAATGGTGCTGTACTAGCATCCAAAATTGACGTTGGTTCTACGAAAAAAGGTAGGTGGGGTCATGGGAAGCTATCAAGTGCAGCAATGGATTATATGTATAATATCGGTATCATTGGGATTAGTGAAAAGAAAAATAACCAAAAGGTATATGACCTTATAGAAAGATTATTACCAATAGATATAATTGATCGTAAAGATCCTTTTGATAATGACAATGACTATTATAAATGGTGTATCAAAAGACGTATAGGAAGCATAGGAATTTATTGGGAAAGAGATGGTGGAGGATGGATCGGATATTCCATCGCAGATAAAGTGTTAAGAAAAAGAGTACTCCTTCAATTATTGGAAGAGGGAGAAATACTTCCTGTAGAAGTTGAGGGATTGGAAAAAGAGAGCTTTTATATTAGAAAAGAAGATATATCTCTTCTGAATCATATGGATGAACATTTTGAGAAAAAAGTATCTTTTCTTGCACCTTTAGATAATTTGTTATGGGATAGAAAACTGGTAAAAGACATTTTCGATTTTGAGTATAGTTGGGAGGTTTATATCCCGGTTGAAAAGAGAAAATATGGATATTATGTGTTACCTGTTTTATATGGAGATAACATCATTGCAAGATTTGAGCCTGATGTACATAGGGGAAATGATCCACTTAATATTAAGAATTGGTGGTGGGAGGATGGTTATAAGCCTACCGCTAGTACCGTTGATAAAATAATGGAGGCATTTACAAAGTTTTGTAAATATCTTGGTACTGATAAATTGAGTGAAGAAGTATATATGAAAATATCATGTAATTCGTAATGGAGTGATTTATGATTATAGTTAAGATTATTTGTTTACCATATGCAGGAGCTAGTAAGTTTTATATTCGGAACCATAAACATATATTTAACTAATCAATTATTATGGTATTTGATATGAATAGTCAAAAAATAGAGAATCCTCTTAACTTAGCGTTAGATACAAGTGCAGAGGATCGGAGTAAATCATTGGATTTAAATTTTGGATTCAATGCGCAAACAAACCTATGGGAGTTGATTGTAAGATATAATACGGGTTTGGAGAGAGTAGCATCAGAAGTTGGATTCTCCTATGTGGAATTATTAGCAAATTATGCAGTTATCACAATTGAACAAGATAAAATAGACCGTTTGGCAACATATTCAGAAATCGAATTTATTGAAAAACCAAGAAGATTATCTTTTGAGTTAGCAGAGGCGAGAAGAGAGGCATGTGTAACAGCTGTGGAAGCACCACCGCTTTCTTTAAGTGGAAAGGGAGTAATTGTTGCGGTAATCGATTCAGGGATTGATTATTCTCACCCTGATTTTCGCAATGAGGATGGTACTACGAGAATATTGGCAATTTGGGATCAATCCTTGAATCCAACTGGCGATTTAGGTCCACCTTCTGGTTATGTAGAAGGAACTTTATTTACTCGGGAAAGAATTAATGAAGCATTGGTACAAACGTCAATGCAGGCTCGTATGTCGATTGTACCAAGTATAGATGGAACAGGTCATGGAACCCATGTTACAGGAATAGCAGCTGGTAATGGGAGAGCTTCGAATGGTAGAACAAAAGGAATTGCAACGGAAAGTGAGTTATTGATTGTAAAACTTGGACGTCCGATTAGCAATTCGTTTCCATCGACTACACAGCTAATGACAGGTGTAGATTTCGTTATAAAATCAGCATTACAACTCGGTCGTCCGATTGCAATCAATTTAAGTTTTGGTAATAACTATGGTTCGCATGATGGTCGAACGATTGTGGAAGATTTTATTAACGATGCATCGGCTGTCTGGAAGAATAATATTGTTGTAGGTACGGGAAATGAAGGCGATTCCAGGACTCATACGAGTGGAAGATTAGAAGAGTCAGTAAGCCAGGTAATTGAGATGGCAGTAGGAGAAGGAGTTGCTAGTCTAAACGTTCAAATATGGAAAAATTACTATGATGATTTTGAAGTTAGTCTCATTCACCCAAGCGGATACCGAGTTGGTCCCATTCCGCAAGTATTGGGTAGTCAACAATTCAATATGAGGCAAACACGTGTATTACTTTACTATGGAGAACCACAACCTGTAAATCGTGCACAGGAAATTTACTTTGAATTTATACCGCAGGAACAATTCTTATCTTCTGGAGTCTGGAAGTTTGAGTTAACACCTAAAAAAATAATGGTTGGAAATTATGACTTATGGTTACCTTCTGCAGCTTCCCTCGGAAATCAGACAGGATTTTTAAGGCCTGTTCCGGAAACAACATTAACAATCCCTTCTACAGCCAGAAATGTGATTTCAGTTGGAGCATATGACTCAACAACAGACAGTTATGCACCATTCTCAGGTCGTGGATTCACAAGGGGAGATATGTTAGTAAAACCAGATTTAGTTGCACCTGGTGTTAGTATTTCGTCTGCATCTCCTGGTGGAGGATATACGACTCGAACCGGTACATCTATGGCAACTCCGTTTGTGACTGGTGCAGCTGCACTATTAATGCAGTGGGGAATTGTAGAAAATAATGATCCATATTTGTATGGAGAAAAAATGAAAGCATATTTGATTAATGGTGCTAGAAGACTTCCAGGTTTTCAAGATTATCCGAATCCACAAGTAGGATATGGAGCATTGTGTGTAAGGGATAGTATACCAGTGTAAGAATTAGAACATAATTGTAAAAATCAAACATTAGTAAAATTTGACTTTTTTTTATTTTCTGTTATACTATAATTAACTGAACAAGAAAAGAACCGTCTATAAACGAAGGGCTTTTATTTCATGCGTTAGCATGGTATGGAGGTCCTTCGTTTTTTAAGTAATAGCCTGGTGTTGGGGTCAAAAGTACTTAAGAAAGAAGTCTGACATCATTTTGCACAAGGGAATGTTAGGAGTATGGGATGACAAACATAATTTATACGCAACACGCTCTCGCTTGAATGAAGTTGTAGCGGTACATAAGGGCCTAAAACACAGGCCCTAAGTACCGACGACTTCATAACAGTATGCTCCTAAATTATGTTTGTCATCCCATATGTAGCAAGTCTATTGATGTGCAAAATGATTAATTAAATTCAAAGAAGTACTTTTGAACCCTGATCGTAATAGGAGATAAAAACTTTGTTTTAAGAAAGGAGAAGTATTATGAGTATCATTGGTAAGAGTGTTATGCATATCACATTTGGCGAAGGTGTTATTGTGAATCAGGATAATAATAAGATAGAAATCGATTTTGGTAGTTTTGTAAAAAGCTTTTTATATCCTGTGGCATTTGAAAAATTTATAAAAATGATGGACAAAAAGACAGAGAACTTAATCAATAAAGAAATAGAACAGCTAAAAGAGGTTAGGAAGTTAGAAGAACAGGAAAAGAAAATTTTACTCCATCGTGTTATATCAAAAAGTGCACATGGAGTATTTGATCTAAATGAAGATGAGTTGAATCAATTTCAATCTTCTGGTGAAATAAATACAGGTCGAGGGAAAACAAGAAGTACGAATTCCATGATACCCCAAAGAATCAATATGGATTCTGCATGTATTTTGACTATGAAAGAAAAGGCAAGAAGAGAAAGTGAAAGAAAAATTGTTGGAATATGCATGACGAGCGAAGATTTCATTGGAGAACAGAGTACGAATGGGATTATTCCAACACATGAAAAGTATAGATTAATGTTACCAGACGACGAACCTATCTACTTTTGGCACGTATTCCCTGAAGAGAAGCGTAAGGAAAATTGGGGAAGCAGAAAATTAAGATATGTATCAACAGCTATTGTTGAGGCAATCTTAAGTAGGATGTTTGTTATGATTGAGGAAGAAGAGTTAAAAGCAGAGCTCATAGCATTCGAAGAGTATTTTAATGAGAGAAATGTAGTATAAAAATGTAAAGATATTAACATTGCTAGGGAGGTGATTAAAATGAGTGTTCGAGTTCTTCACAATGGAAACCATAAAACTTTCGATTATAGTCAATAAGGAGAAATTGCCATGTATGAATTAATTTATGAGAAGAGACATACGAATGAAAAAGCGAAGAAAATAAGAAAAAATGGAATGGTGCCATGTAGTATTGTAGATGGAAAAAAGAAAGAAACATTACATATTCAAGTTTTAGAGGGGGATATAAGAAAACTACTAAGAGAAAAGGGAAAAGGTGGATTAGTTTCTTTGAAATCCAAGGATGGAGAAGATTACCATGTGATCATCAAAGAGATTGACATTAATTCACTGAGCAATCAGATAGAAAGTATAACATTTCAGTTATTAAATGAGAATGAGTATGTAAACAGTTTTGCGAGGATTATTTTGAAAAATAAAGATCTGGTTCAGACAAGGATTAATCAATTAAAAACTGAAATTCCATATAGATCGTTACCACAAGATTTGGTCGAAGAAGTCGTAATCGATTTGTCGATCATTAAGAGTGGGACAGGAATATCATTAAAAGAACTTCCTATTTGGAAGAATGAAAAGTTAAGTATTGAACAAAAAGAGGATACTGCAATCCTTTATATTACATAGTGATTTACATACATTATCAATATTCAAGGGGCTGTCGTGCGATAGCCCCTTTCAATACATAACAAGGAAAAGTTTTTCAAGTGAGCTTGATCTTGCTCATGTAGAGCATATAATGGACCAACCTAACGTTCCTTCCATATCGATGGTGAGAACAATAAAAGCATTGGGAATAATTCAAGACGTCCAGCTAACATGTCAAACATTAAGACAAATTTCGATAATGGTGAAAAGACACTAAAGTTACTCATCGGGCCTGCCATCTCAAGGCCAGGTCCTATATTGTTTAAGGTTGCAGCAACAGCGCTAAAGTTAGTCTCAAACCCGAAATTGTCAAGTGAAATTATCGTACATGATATAGCATAAATTACGACATAAGCAATAAGGAAAACACTAACACCATGCACAATGGATGGTTCTACAACCCTTCCATCCATCTTAATTCGTTTTACACTTCTTGGATGTACAAATCGTTGGAGCTCTTTTTTAAAATTCTTAAATAGTATAATAATTCTTGATACCTTGATTCCACCACCAGTGCTACCAGCACATGCACCAATCATCATAATCAATAAAAGAATATTTCTAGAAAGTGATGGCCATAAGTTAAAATCAACCGTAGAATAACCAGTAGTAGTAATTATGGAACCAACTTGGAAGCTCGCTTGTTGAAAAGCCGACCAAACGGAGGTAGTCATATCTTTAATATTGAGGGTAATAATTAGGATACTCACTGCTATAATACCAAAATACCAACGTAATTCCTCCATTTTAAAAATACTTCCCCTCTTTTTTCTTAAAAGAAGGTAGTAGGCATTAAAATTGACACCAAATAATATCATAAAGATAGTAACAATATTTTGTATATGTACCGAGTAACTAGCCATGCTATCATTTTTTATACCAAATCCACCAGTCCCCGCAGTTCCGAAACTGATTGTAATAGCATCAAATAATGGCATTTTTGCTATGATTAAAAGTACAATTTGTATGATTGTCATGACAAAATAAATACCATAAAGAATCAGAGAGGTATGACGTAAACGTGGTACGAGCTTACCGACCTCTGGACCTGGACTTTCTGATTTGAGAAGATGAATATTTTGACCACCAGCAAGAGGGAGAACCGCTAGGATAAAGACAAATACTCCCATACCACCAATCCAATGGGTAAAACTACGCCAGAATAGACTACAGTGAGAAAGTGCTTCAACATCAGTAAGAATACTTGCACCTGTCGTCGTAAAGCCTGAAATAGTCTCAAATAAAGCATCTGTAAAATTTGGGATTTCCCCGGTAAATATAAATGGCATTGCCCCAAAAATACTCATGACGAGCCAGCTTAGGGCAACCATAATGAATCCTTCTTTCGCATAGAATACTTGATTTTTAGGCTTCTTATGAGAAAGTATATGACCTATGCTAATACAAATTACAAACATAAGTAAATAGGAGAAACCAGCGTTCTCTTTATAGATAAGAGCAACCAAACATGGTAGAAGCATAAACGTTGCTTCAAATTTTAGTACAAATCCTACGATATAGGTTATCATTGAGTGATTCATTGATTTCCTCCAATTATTGTATTAGTATATCTTTGATATCATTTAGTCCAGTGTGTGTAGTTACGATAATTACAGTATCACCTTCTTGAATCATATCTTTTCCTCGTGGTATAATGATTGATTTTCTTCGATTGATACATGCAACGAGTAAATTGTCTCGTATATTTAATTTCTCAAGAGGTATACCAATGACTGGAGAATTACTTCGAATCATAAATTCTAAAGCCTCAGCCTTATCTTCAATGATATTATACAAAGTTTCTATGTTACTTCCAATGGAGTTTTGCATTGCACGAACATAGCGCGTAATATAATCAGCGACAATCTGTTTTGGATGAATTATGCTTCCTAAATCGAAATCTCGAATCACATGATCGAAGGAAATTCGATTAACTTTTGTGATTACCTTAGCTTTTGAACTCTTTTTCGCAAATAAGGATAGAATAATATTCTCTTCATCCATATCAGTAAGTGATACAAAAGATTCGGAATGAGCTAGCCCTTCTTCTAATAAAAGTTCCTGATTTGCTGCATCGCCATTAATTATGGTTGCTTCTGGCAAGTGTTCGGTTAAAAACTCGCAACGTTGTAGGTTTTTTTCGATGATTTTTACAGAAATCCCTGAATGTATGAGTTGCTCTGCAAGGTAAAAAGCTATTTTACCACCACCAACAATTAACGTATTATGTACTTGATGTGTTTCAATTTTAATTTTACGGAAAAAAATCGAAGCATTTTGAGGAGAGGCTACGAATGATACAATATCTTTTGCATAAAGAACCGTATTACCATTTGGAATAATTACCTCTTCCCCCCGTTCAATAGCACAGATTAAAATATCACATCCGATGTTTTTTGAAATTTTACTAATCGTACATTCATTGAGAGATGAGTCTTCCTCAACTCTAAATTTTAATAGCTCCACTCTACCTTTTGCAAAAGTATCGATTTTAATTGCAGATGGGAATCGAAGGATACGAGCAATCTCAGTAGCAGCAGAATATTCAGGATTAATTGACATTGATAAACCTAGTTCTTCTTTGATAAAGCTTAGTTCGGCGTTGTATATCGGATTACGAACTCTTGCAATGGTAGAACAATTACCAGCCTTCTTTGCTATTAAGCAGCATAATAGATTAACTTCATCTGAAGCAGTAACCGCTATCAGTAGATCAGTTTCTGCAATCTCTGCCTCTTGTTGTACACTATAACTTGCTCCGTTTCCTATGACGCCCATTACATCATACATTGTGGAAGTGTTTCTTAGTGATTCACTATCTAAATCAATAACGGTTATATTATGGCCTTCTTGGCTTAATTTTTGTGTGATACTGTTACCAATTTTACCGCATCCAACTATAATTATTTGCATATTTACCTCCAAAAATATTCATTCTTTCTAATTATACATGAAATGTAAAGAAATTTCATTATCTTTGCAACTTTTTTGTTATATAAGATTAGTTTGCCAAACGTCTGACTTTGTTCTAGAGTACCAGAATATACCTAATGACTTGGTAAATAATTTAATGTAAACTTACAAGTGAAAGTAGTGCGTATGAAGTATAGAATTTGCATCACAGAATGGAGGAAATTTTATGACTGGTTATCAAGAGGTAAATATAACGCATGATTTAAAAGGGGATATTATATTAGATTATCACAAAGACATTACTTACATAGTAGATGGTGAGGAAGAATATCATCTACAAATCATCTTTCCAATCAATCCAAAGAATGAAACTGAAAAGAAATATCCTTGTATCATTTATATGATGTCAACAAACGAGAAAAATGATGACATCTATCATAAGATACCAAGATTGTCCCAGTTTGCACAAAGAGGCTTTGTAGTTGCACTGATTGAACGCCCTTTAAAAGCATGTACATATGAAGACAAGACGAATATGCTTCAAAATGCAGTTTCATACTTAACAGAGAAGGCAGCATGCTATCATATTGAACCACAATATATGTTTATATGGCGAGATGCTACTCATGAGGAGGATAATCTAGCAGCTGATATCGACCAATTTGTTACAACACATAAAGAATTTAATACAACAGTAAAAGCAATTGTCAGCTTTGGTGGGAAAGAGCAGATGAATATGCTATATGACAAGCTTACGGCAACAATCCCACCGATGTTAATGATTCCATGTAAAGAAAAAGAAACTTTGAATTTAGAGTTTTGGACTGAAGATGTATTCGATGTGATTGAAGATTTTATAAGTAATTACATTAGATAGAATTTTAGTAATGTCATATTTAATGATTGAAAAAATAGCTGTACATAGACGAATTGTTTATAATTTAAAATATTGAAAGGAATGAGCTTTATCCTATATTTTCGAGTGACATCGCACCGAAGAAAATATAGGATAAAGCTCATTCCTTTTCGCAACAATTTTCATCCCATTCTTTTCTTGCACTTATGAATGATAAATTATATAATTACTTTATTCATGTGGTAATGAGCACAGGGAGGATACTATGCAAACTACACGGTTAACGCGTTGGTATATTTTTCTTGTAATAATTGTAGTTGGTTTTATTATGTATATTACATTAATGTATAATAATGAAGAACAAGATTGTTATCAATGGGATGAGATTAAAAAATTCAATGATGGTTGGATTTACTCAGATGAGTCGGGTGAATCAGAGCCAATAAAGTTACCAATCAAGAGCAAAACGGTTAAAAATACAACCTACATTCTTAGGAACACATTGCCATCGAATGTTAAAGAAGGAACGTCATTATGCTTTAAGTGTGATCACCTACTTGTTAAGGTCTATGTGAATGAAAAAGAATGCTACTCTTTGAATGTTGATGTGCAAAGCACGATTAGCAAGTCTCCAGGATTTTCATATGTTTTTATTCCGCTGTCGAGTGATATGGGAGGAAAGGCAATACGTGTAGAATATGAAGCCGTATATTCAGGTGCTTCGTTTCATATAACTGACTTTTTGCTGGGAGATAAAAGCACAATTGTAACAGGAATAATACGAGACAATACAATACCAATTCTGATTTGCTCTCTTATCTTTTGTTTGGGACTTATATTTATTGTAGCTTATCTAATTAAGCGAAAAACTTATAATATGAGCAAGAGTATATTATATCTTGGTATATTTTCGTTGCCTTTTGCAGTATGGTCAATGACTGAAACACAGACAATGCAGTTTTTCTTTTCGAATACGTATGCATTACAGTATGTCACATATCTTTCTTTAGCACTATGTCCGGTTCCGTTTTTGCTTTATTATGCGCAACAGCATAAATTGACTGAGTCAAAAGCGGTTTATATGATAGGTAACATATCTTTACTCAGCGTTGTAGTTAGCCTTATCCTTCAAGCCTTTGGTATTGTTGATTTGCCGGATACCTTACTACTTGTACATTTATCAGTTGGATTAATTTTAGGTTATTCCATCTATCGTTACTTGCGTGAGTTCATATCAAATAAGTTTAGGATAGAACAGTTAACACTTACAAGACTGAGTATGATATTTATGCTAATATGTACGGTATCTGACTTAATTCGTTATTACTTTTCTAATACTCGTGATTATTCAAAGTATATTCGGATTGGTTATTTAATGTATCTTGGTTGTACTGGATTGGGAACTATTTTCCGTTCTGCTCAGATTGATAAACAGAATAAGGAATTAGAACAGTTAGTTTATAAGGATACAGTAACAGGGCTTCTTAATGAGATTGCTTTTAAAAAAGCTCTAGAAGTTCTAGACCAGGATGCCAGAATAGGTTTAATCGAAATTGAGATAATAGAGCTTGATCAGATTGCTGATGAATTTGGTCAAGATGCAAAGAACCAAGTATTACTGAGTGTTACTAAGATGGTGGAACGAGCTTTTCATAATATAGGTATTGTTTATCGATATACACATAATAAATTCATGATTATGTTAAGTGGAAATATTGATGAGAACTATTCCGTTGGGATGATAAATTTGAAAAAAAGATTACATAATTCTAATAAGAGCCGTGTACACGAGATTAGTCTTGCAGACACGTTTCTGATCTATGATCATGGTTTTGGACAACAGATTGAAAATGTGATTGAAGATATGGAGCTTTCTTTGAGGAATTTGAAAAAAATGAAAGAGGTTGCCAAAGATTAAGTTTGGTAAAGGAGTTTTTATGAGATTAAAACATAGAATATTACCATTAGCAGTATGCATGCTACTTTTTACTAGTGGCTGTGGGTTAAGCAGTGCTAACCGCAATTATAGCAAGGCACTGGATGCATATGAGAAGAGTGATTATGCCAAGGCAGAGGAGTTCTTTATCAAGGCAATTGATGATAATGTAGATAAAGCAGAATACCATATTGATTATGGCTTTACATTACTTCAAATAAGGGAGTATGAAAAAGCAAGAGAACAATTCAATTATGTAATTCTTGATAAGGATATTCCAATGGTAAAGGAGAATAATAAGAAAGCATATCGAGGCTTGGGAATTTCTTATTTACTAGATGGAGACTACAAAAAATCAATTGAATATTTTGATTCTGCTTTAGCTATTCAGGAAATAGATCAATTGGATACTGATATTATGTATTATAAAGCAAGTGCTATGGAGAAGTTAGGTGATAGTGAAGGAGCAATTGATCTCTATACATCCATACTTAAGTTAAAGCCAAAGGATGCTAATATTTATGGCATGAGAGCAAATCAATACCGTTTGCTCGGCGATTATGAGTTAAGCATAGCAGATTATGATAAGGCAATTGAATTAGATGCTAACAATTTTAGTTATTATATAGGAAAATATGTAACCTTAAAAGAAAATAATAAGAGTGCTGAAGCCGCCGCAGTGTTAGAACAAGCTGCAACCCTTAAAATCAATGGAGATAGTGATAAATTTGAACTAGCAAAGGTTCATTTTTACCAAGGGAAGTATGATATTGCTATGAACGAACTTTCTCAATGCATCGAAGCCGGTTTTACCCAAAGCTATTATTTTATTGGCGAGATGAATCTAATGGATGGTAATTATGAATTAGCAGTTGACAATTTCAATCGATATATTGAAGAAGGGAATGGGGTATCTGGTATGCTTTATAATCAGATGCTTACTTGTTATCTTCAGCTAGGGAATTATGAACAAGCAAAAGTTTATCTAGACAAGGCAAAGAAATTATCAGATCCGAGTATTAAGACATCATTACTAAAGAATGAGATTATATATTTGGAAAATATAGGTCAATTTAAAGAAGCCCTTACTTACATGGAGCAGTATCTAAAGATCTGTCCTGAGGATAGTCAGGCAAAAAAAGATTACTACTTTTTAAAGACAAGAACTCAAGTAGTTGATGTACAAGAGGAAACAACTGTGCAAGAGGAAGATAATGCAACCATAGTCAAACCATAAATGGTCAATTATAATGAGAGATAGATTGGAGCAACACATGGCAGAATTGTATGAGATTAAAGAAGAAATCGAAAAGGTGATTCTTGTTGCAGTAGCTAGTAACGACGGGGATGACACAGTAGAATCTGTTGATGAACTCGAAGAATTAGTTAAGACCGCAGGCGCTGAAACGGTTGCAAAGGTTATCCAGAATCGTGAAAAGGTACATCCAGGAACGTATATTGGAAAAGGAAAGATCGAGGAAATTTCAAATTTGGCATTTGAACTTGGTGCGACCGGTATTATATGTGATGATGAGTTATCGCCCGCTCAGTTAAAGAACTTAGAGGATGCTTTGCAATTAAAGGTCATGGATAGAACAATGGTCATTCTAGACATATTCGCACAGCATGCAAGTACAAGAGAAGGTAAAATACAAGTTGAATTGGCTCAGTTGAAATACCGTTCCACTCGATTGATTGGAATGAGAAACTCTCTTTCTAGATTGGGTGGTGGTATTGGGACAAAAGGTCCTGGTGAAAAGAAACTGGAAGTTGACCGACGATTAATAAAAGATCGTATCACAATGTTAAATCAAGAATTAAGTGAGATTAAGAAGAATCGAGAAGTTGCTCGTCAGTTACGCTCCAAAAATTCAGTTCCTGTCATAGCAATTGTTGGCTACACGAATGCTGGTAAGTCTACATTACTCAATTATTTAACAAAAGCTGAGGTCTTAGAAGCTGATATGCTATTTGCTACTTTAGATCCAACAACAAGAAATTTGGAACTAGAAAGCGGTCAGCAAGTTTTAATGACAGATACAGTAGGTTTTATTCGTAAATTGCCCCATCACTTAATTGATGCATTCCGTTCTACGTTAGAGGAAGCAAAATATGCGGATATTATTTTACATGTGGTAGACGCTTCGAATCCGAATGCCTATAAACAGATGCACATCGTATACGAAACATTAAAAAATCTGCAGGTGACGGACAAGACAGTGATTACTGTTTTTAATAAACAAGATATGGTGGAAACGAAAGAGCCGATGAAAGATCTAAAAGCAGACAAGACGGTGCGAATTTCCGCAAAGAGTGGTGATGGAATTCCTGAACTACTTGAAATCATTGAAGAAATATTAAGGGAGCAAAAAACTTTAATTGAACATACATTTTCCTATCAGGATGCAGGAAATATTCAATTAATTCGTAAATATGGGCAATTATTAAGTGAAGAATATCGTGAAGATGGAATTTTTGTAAAAGCTTATGTACCAAAAGATATTGCAAATCGTATCTTATAAAAAAACTTATCTTATGAAAAGTAATATCGAAAAAGAGAAAAAATTAGCTAACAAAATAGTTAAAATTCGTTAATGAATGACAAAAATCGCTGAAAGGTAGGAAGTAACTGCATTTCAGCGATTTTACATGAAAACACTATATATAGTGGTATATGTTAAAAGAATAAAATATATGTTGTATGTAACCACTTGACGAACTCATACTTATCTGCTAAAATCTAAATTACAGGTCTGGGGTGTTATTAAGTTCTGTTAATACAAGAATTCTTTGTAATAAGAATTAGTAGCAAGAAGGGAGAAGCATACATGATTAAAGTTGTCAAACGAGATGGTGAGGTTGCCGAATTTAATCTAGCTAAAATTAGCAGCGCAATATCAAAAGCATTTAATGCTACGCAGAAATTATATAATGAAGATATCATTAATCTGCTATCATTACGTGTTACATCTGATTTTCAGAGTAAGGTGAAAGACGAAACAGTTCACGTAGAGGATGTTCAAGATAGTGTTGAACATGTATTGGAGCAAACAGGTTATACCGATGTTGCAAAAGCGTACATATTATACCGTAAGAATCGTGAAAAGATTCGTAATATGAAGTCAACAATTTTAGATTACAAGGAAATTGTTGATAGCTATGTAAAAGAGGAAGACTGGAGAGTAAAGGA
The DNA here is from genome assembly GCA_023439125.1 of Bacillota bacterium. Classification (GTDB taxonomy): domain Bacteria; phylum Bacillota; class Clostridia; order Lachnospirales; family Lachnospiraceae; genus Lachnoclostridium. Next base: position 14,469 of record JAEXOU010000019.1, read on the forward strand.
AAACTCAACAGTAACCTATTCTGTCGGCGGATTGATTTTACATAATTCGGGTTCAATAACAGCTAATTACTGGTTGTCCGAAATTTATGATGAAGAGATAGCAAATGCACATCGTAATGCTGATATACATATTCATGACTTATCTATGTTAACTGGCTATTGTGCTGGATGGTCTTTGAAACAGCTGATTAAAGAAGGTCTTGGTGGAATTCCTGGTAAGATTACTTCTTCACCTGCAAAACATTTGTCAACTTTGTGTAACCAGATGGTTAACTTTTTAGGAATCATGCAAAATGAATGGGCTGGTGCTCAAGCATTTTCTTCCTTTGATACATATTTAGCACCGTTTGTTAAGATTGATAATTTGTCTTATCACGATGTAAAGCAGTGTATTCAATGTTTTATTTACGGAGTGAATACACCTAGCCGCTGGGGAACCCAGGCACCATTTTCTAATATTACATTAGATTGGACAGTACCACCTGATTTAGCAGAACTATATTGTATTGTTGGTGGTAAGGAAGTTAATTTTAAATATAAAGATTGTAAGAAAGAGATGGATATGGTTAACAAAGCCTTCATCGAAATTATGATTGAAGGTGATGCGAATGGACGTGGATTCCAGTATCCAATTCCAACCTATTCAATTACGAAAGACTTTGATTGGTCGGATACAGAGAATAATCAATTATTATTCGAAATGACAGCAAAATACGGAACACCATATTTTTCTAACTATATTAATTCTGATATGGAGCCAAGTGATGTTCGTTCCATGTGCTGTCGCTTACGTTTAGATCTACGTGAATTACGTAAAAAAACAGGTGGTTTCTTTGGTAGTGGAGAAAGTACTGGTTCTGTTGGTGTAGTAACAATTAATATGCCTCGCCTCGCATACTTATCCAATAATGAAGCTGAGTTTTATCAGCGTCTTGACCGTATGATGGATATTTCGGCAAGATCTTTAAAAGTTAAGAGAGGTGTCATTAACAAGTTATTAACTGAAGGTTTATATCCATACACGAAACGATACCTTGGAACTTTTGATAATCATTTCTCAACAATTGGTCTTGTCGGTATGAATGAAGTTGGTCTGAATGCAAGATGGCTTGGGAAAGATATGACAGATAAGAAGACTCAAGATTTTACAGTTGAAGTATTGAATCATATGAGAGAACGCCTTGGTGATTACCAGGTTGAGTATGGTGATTTGTATAACCTTGAAGCAACTCCAGCAGAGTCAACCTCTTATCGTCTTGCGAAACATGATCGAAAGAGATGGCCTGATATTAAGACTGCCGGTAAAGATGGAGATACCCCATATTATACAAATAGTTCTCATCTTCCAGTTGATTATTCAGAGGATATTTTTTCAGCTTTGGACGTTCAGGATAAACTTCAAACGTTATATACTTCAGGAACAGTATTTCATGCATTTTTAGGTGAGAAGTTACCAGATTGGAAAGCAGCAGCTAAATTAGTTCGTACGATTGCTCAGAATTATAAGCTACCATATTATACAATGTCTCCAACTTACTCGATTTGTAAAAATCATGGATATCTTGCAGGAGAACAGTTTACTTGTCCTGAATGTGGAGAGAAGGCAGAAGTATATAGCCGTATTACTGGTTACTATCGCCCAGTTCAAAATTGGAACGAAGGGAAGACTCAGGAATATAAAAATCGTAAGGAATATAATCTTAAGCTTGCCCTAGATAAGGAGCTAGCAAACGATCAAACACAGGAGAATATTCAAGTTACAATTGATTTGACGAATACAGCAGATCATATGGATGATGGCTTATACTTATTTACTACTCAGACATGTCCAAACTGTAAGCTTGCAAAAGAATTCCTAAAAGGAATTGACTACGTTACGATTGATGCTCAAGAACAACCAGAGTTAGCCACACAATTAGGTATTATGCAAGCACCAACATTAGTTGTTGTATCCGATGGTAAAAAAACAAAGTATAACAATGCTTCAAATATAAAGAAGTTTGTTGATGATAACTATGTCATAAACTAAAATAATAAGTCAAAGGCTGTAACGAGAGGAAATCTTTGTTGCAGCCTTTTTCCGTTTAATAGATTCTGGTATCATTTTGCACAAGGGACTGTTAGGAAAATGGGAGGACAAACATAATTTATGCGTAACACGCTTTCGCTTGAATGAAGTTCGTAGCGGTATATAGGCGCCTAAAATAAAAAATGAAGAAAAAACACTTGAAAATTTTACTTATGAAGTCTACTATATAATAAAAATGTAGAATATAAAGGAAGAATAGTTTTAATTTAACAGAAAGAAGGTTTAGCGTATGTTAGATATTAGAATCGAAAAGACAACTTGTCCTAAGGAACTGCCAGGAGTAGACAATCCATTAAAATTTGGCACAATTTTTACAGATCATATGTTTCTTATGGATTATGAAGAAGGCAAAGGGTGGCATGATGCCAGAATCGTTCCATATGGACCAATTCAATTAGACCCTTCTGCTATGGTATTGCATTATGGGCAAGAGATGTTTGAAGGATTAAAAGCATACAAAACAGAAGATGGAAGAACTCTTCTTTTCCGCCCAGACAAAAACGCGGAGAGAGCAAACAATAGCAACAAGAGACTTTGTATGCCACAATTAAGTGTAGAAGATTTTGTACAGGCAGTTAAATCTGTTGTTAAAGTAGATGAAAAATGGATACCAACAAAACCAGGTACTTCTTTATACATACGTCCATTTATGTTTGCGACAGATCCATTTTTAGGAGTTCGCCCATCGAATCGATATTTGTTTATTATTATTCTTTCACCGGTTGGTGCTTATTACCCAGAGGGGCTAAATCCAGTTAAGATTTGGATCGAGGATGAATATGTTAGAGCAATTAAAGGTGGTATAGGTGAAGCAAAAACAGGTGGTAACTATGTAGCCTCCTTAGCATCTCAGGTGAAAGCTCATGATGAGGGATATTCACAGGTGCTATGGTTGGATGGCAAGGAACGTAAGTACATTGAAGAGGTTGGTGCTATGAATATCTTCTTTAAGATTAATGGCAAAATCGTAACTCCAATGTTAAATGGAAGTATCTTACCAGGTGTTACTCGTAATTCAGTCATTACCTTATGTAAATCTTGGGGTCTTGAAGTGGAAGAGAGAAGAATATCTGCTGATGAATTATATGAGGCAAGTAAGAATGGTTCCTTGGAAGAAGTTTTTGGTACTGGTACAGCAGCTGTAATATCTCCAGTTGGACATCTTCGTTTCGAAGATCATGTAATGCAAGTTGGAGATGGTGGAATCGGTAAGTTTAGCCAAAAATTATATGATACAATTACAGGCATTCAGTTAGGAAAGATAGAAGATGAATTTGGTTGGACAGTGGAAGTAAAATAGTCATTTTACATAAACTCAACAGACAAGTATAAACGAAATAACTGTCATGGATATATGTTGTAAAGGCATAAGATAGTAGAGACAATTGTTTGGAGATTATCTATGAAAGAAAAACACATCATATTTATTATGATTGTTATCCTTCTTATGTTGACGATAAGACTATTTGGAAGTAAAAAAACAGAGAATTCTCTTTCAAGCGATGTTAATAACTTTCAATCGATTGACGAGTTAGCAGTTTTTGTAACCTTAGAAAATGAAATTGCGATTCATAATAATCCAATCGGGGAAGAGGTGGAATCGAAAAAGGCACCGGAATACAGTAATCGATATCCAAATCTATACGCGACTCCAAAAACAGAATGGAAGTCACCTGAGGAAATGGAAAAAGTATGTTATCTAACTTTTGATGATGGTCCAAGTGAAAATACCTTAAAGGTTTTAGATGTTTTAGATGAATATGACATAAAAGCTGTCTTTTTTGTAATTGGGAGCGAAATAGTTCTCAGTAAAAAAAATCAGGAGATACTAAAAGAAGTTGTGAATCGAGGACATTTAATTGCATTACATACTTATTGTCACGATTACAAAAAAATTTATGCTTCAGTTGATTCATTTCTTGCTGATTATGAGAAGGTATTTAACTTGGTTGAAGACATCACTGGGCAAAGACCATACATCTATCGCTTTCCGGGTGGAAGCTATAATTCTAGTGTAAAATGGATTCGTAAAGATATTATTTCAGAAATGGAACGAAGAGGATTCATTTATTATGATTGGAATGTTTCAGGAGAAGACTCGATTGGATATCCAACGGCTAGCAGCATAGTCAAGAATATTAAGAAGGACTTAACACGTTATCAGTTGCCAGTCGTTTTACTTCATGATGGTCAAGAAAATAAAATAACAGCTTCTTCACTAAAACAGATTATTGAGCAAATAAAAGAAAATGGCTATCACTTTGGACGTTTGGATGAGCGCTTTCCTTGCCAATTCCGTTGGTGATAGGAAGGCTTTAGAAAAGAAAGTGCTTGGGTTTGTGATTATGAGAAGACGGAAAAGAAAGAGCTTGTATTTGTGATTATGGGAAGACTATGAAAAAAGAAAGAGATGGAGGATATATTTTCTTCGGCGCGCTAAGCTCACAAGCCCAGAAAAGGCGTGTGGGACTTGTAAGGCACTCAGAAAATACATCCTCCATCTCTTTCTTTTTGGCAAGTTTCTTTAAATCACAAACCCAAGCTCATTCTTTAGGTAAGTTTCTTTAAATCACAAACCCAAGCCCTTTCTTCTTGGCAAGGTTTCTACCAAATCACAAATGCAAGCCCTTTCTTTTTGGCAAGGTTTCTATAAATTAAAAATATAAGTGACATATAAAAATGAAAGAAAGAAGTTTTGCATTATTTATGGGAGGGTTTGCAAGAATTGAGTAAGTGATATTAGGGGGAATATGAACAAGACTGTGATAGATGTTATATTTTCTGTAGAGTGGGATGGGAACAAGCTCACGGATTTGATATATGAAAGTTTAAGAGAAACCTGCACAGCAGGTTTCTCTTAATTTTAGCTATATTCTGCGATTCGTGTTATTGCAACATAGATACCACTTATTTTGTACCATGTTGCCTTATCTACTACACCGGTTTCTGGTAGATCGAACTCTTTTTGGAAGGCTCTTACAGCCTCTGCGGTCCTGGAACCAAAAACTCCATCGACTGCGATGTTAGGTATTGGATAATAAACATCGGCAATTCGATTTAGCTGTTGTTGTAACTGTGTAACACTTGGTCCAGTTGAGCCAATGGTCAACTCAGTACCAGGATAAGAGGAAGGAACACCAGAAACTTGATTGGTAGAGTTAATAAATATAGATTCACCATAGTAATAGCGAAGTATTTCAATTGCAGATCTGCCCTCGTCACCTAGGCTCTTAGAACCCCACTGTGTCATAACACCAGGGCAGCTTACACGTTGTCCGTCACAGTATTGCGTAAGGATTGGCTGTTGAATATTAGGACGAGAGAGATAATTTGTAAATAAAGTATCAACGGCTTTATCAATCGTATCATATATATTACGTTCTGGCATAAATTTATGGTCATAGGCAGTTGAAGATGTAATCGTAAACGAATACCCTTTGTTAAAATACCATTCTGTGAATACTCGATTTAATGTAAATGACTGAATTGCTAATACGTTAGCAAATATAGTTTGCTCTGGCCATGTAGCATAGATTTCACTAGATGCTACATTTTTAATATAATCTTTGTACTTTACCCAATAGTTCGTAGCAGAACGATCACTTGGTGGTCCGTCATGAACAATAATAAATTCAGGAATAACAACGCTAGGTAGAACAATTTCATTCGATTCTACTGGCTTGACTTCAGATTCAAGAATCTTTGGAGGATATTCGCCATAAAGAGTGTGCTCAGGAATCGGAAATGTCTCTGATGTGTTTGGTTCATTACTTGGTGTAGGGTCTAAGGAAATGTTCTGTATTGCTACTCTTGTAGGTAAAATTTGAGCTCCAGATATAATTACTGGTTCGAATCCGGCTGCACGAATCGTGAAGGTATATTCTGAGTACGGCATAGGGGAAGCTGGTGTTAAGCTATATTCAAGTGGTGGGGCTGGCACTTCGATTGTATTGGTTTTACCAGCAGCATTTGTTTGTAATTCCTCAAGTACACCATTAGAAGGATCTCCAGTAAACGATACGCTTATGGTTGCATTTTCAATTGGACGATTATCCGTTGCAGATGTAACGTTAACCTGTATACTACCAAGAGATTGCGTCTCTGTGCTTGCTGGATATACTCGATTATCGGCACGTGGACACTGGTTTGGACGCTGGATAATATTCTGCTCTCTTTGACGTTGTGTAGGTTTATAGTTAATTGCATGAGGTGGAACAGATTGATTGCTTGTCATAGTATCCCTCATATATGAATTCATGATATGTTATGCAAAAAAACATTCATTGGTGCACGTTTTAATTTTAAAAAAATATACTTGATATTTTAATATACTTATGTTATCATCTTAGCAATTTGAGTAATTTTTGGAATTCTCATAATTAATTTAATAATATAGGAGGATTTATATGAAAGCTTTTCTTATACTTGAAGATGGTCACGTCTTTGAAGGCAAGCAAATAGGCTCGAATCGAGAGGTCATTAGTGAAATCGTATTTAACACTTCAATGACAGGTTATTTGGAGATATTAACTGATCCATCCTATGCGGGGCAAGCAGTTGTCATGACATATCCGTTAATTGGTAATTATGGTGTGTGCCATACGGATATGGAATCTATGAAAGCATGGCCGGATGGCTTGATTGTTAGAGAAATTAGTAGGGTTGCAAGTAATTTTCGCTGCCAGACTGGAATTGATGAATTCCTTAAAGAGAAGGATATACCAGGGATTACAGGTATAGATACTAGAAGTCTTACAAAGATTTTACGTGAGAGTGGTACCATGAATGGTATGATTACTACAAACGAGAATTTTAATCTAGATGAGGTTATTGCTAAATTAAAGCAATACATAGTTACTGGTGTTGTTGACAAAGTATCTTGTAAGGAAAAGAGAGTTAGTACGCCTGATCAATTTCAACCAACAGATTTTGAAAAAGCTAAGATGACCTATATGGCACCATTAGCTTTACAACAGGCAATTGATAAAGCAAATGCTGCAGGTGTATGTCTTGGAGAAATTGCTATGGCTAGTATGCAGGGAACTGCAGGTATCAAATATCTAAATGAATTATCCAATGATATGAATCGTATATCAAAACACTATAAAGTAGCTCTAATGGATTTCGGTTCTAAGAGAAATATTGAGCACTGTCTATTAAAACGTGGCTGTGAAGTTACGGTTTATCCTTCCAATACATCAGCAGAAGAGATATTAAAAAGCAATCCAGATGGGATCATGTTAAGTAACGGGCCTGGGGATCCTGCAGAATGTGTATCAGTCATCAATGAAATCCAAAAGTTGTATGAATCGAATATTCCTATCTTTGCTATTTGTTTAGGTCATCAATTAATGGCACTGGCGAATGGTTTTCGAACAGAGAAGATGAAATATGGTCACCGTGGTGCAAATCATCCAGTAAAAGATTTGGAATCAGGGCGAGTTTATCTTTCTTCACAGAATCATGGTTATGTTGTTGTTGAAGATTCGATTGATTCTAATATAGCAGAAACTAGATTTATTAATGCCAATGATCATACCGTGGAAGGCCTTCGATATAAGGACAAAAAGATTTTTACAGTTCAGTTCCATCCGGAAGCGTGTGCTGGGCCACAAGATTCGGAGTTCCTATTTGATGAGTTTTTGCAGATGATGGAGGTAAATGCATAATGCCGAAAAATAATGATATTAAAAAAGTATTAGTTATTGGTTCTGGTCCTATTGTAATCGGCCAGGCAGCAGAATTCGACTATGCAGGAACACAAGCATGCCGTTCTCTAAAAGAAGAGGGGATTACGGTTGTTTTAGTCAATTCCAATCCTGCAACTATTATGACAGACAAAGAAATAGCGGATATAGTATATATTGAGCCACTAACACCAGAGGTAGTAAAACAAATCATTTTAAAGGAAAAACCTGATTCTGTCTTACCTACGCTCGGTGGTCAAGCAGCTTTAAATATTGCTATGGAGCTTGAGGAATCAGGTTTTCTAAAAGAAACGAATACTAAATTAATAGGAACAACATCGTTGACAATAAAAAAGGCAGAAGATCGTCTTGAATTTAAAAATACAATGGAGAAAATTGGGGAGCCTTGTGCACCAAGCGAAGTTGTAACAACGGTAAAAGCAGCAATTGAATTTACGAATACAATTGGCTATCCGGTTGTTGTACGACCGGCTTATACCCTTGGTGGTTCTGGTGGTGGTATTGCAGCGAACGAAGAAGAATTAATCGATATTTGTACAAATGGACTTCGTTTGAGCCGTGTTGGACAGTGTTTGATTGAACGATGTATTGCGGGTTGGAAGGAAATCGAATACGAAGTAATGAGAGATAGCGCTGGTAACTGTATTACCGTTTGTAATATGGAAAATCTCGACCCAGTTGGCGTTCATACAGGTGATAGTATTGTTGTTGCTCCGTCACAGACTTTATCCGATAAAGAGTATCAGATGCTTCGTACGTCCGCATTAAACATAATTACGGAATTAAATATTACTGGTGGCTGTAACGTTCAATATGCATTAAAACCGGATAGTTTTGAGTATTGTGTTATTGAGGTTAATCCTCGAGTAAGCCGTTCTTCAGCTCTTGCGTCAAAAGCAACTGGTTATCCAATTGCAAAGGTAGCAGCAAAGATTGCGCTTGGGTATACTTTAGATGAGATTCCAAATGCGATCACATTAAAGACAGTAGCAAGCTTTGAGCCAGCACTAGATTATTGTGTTGTAAAGATACCAAAGTGGCCATTTGATAAGTTTGTGATGGCAAAGAGAACATTGACAACACAGATGAAGGCAACCGGTGAGGTTATGAGTATTTGTAATAATTTCGAAGGTGCGTTAATGAAAGCAATCCGCTCTTTGGAGCAAAATATTTATAGCATGAACACAGGAGACTTTGGTGAATATACAACAGATGAAATTCGTGAACAATTATATCGAATTGATGACCGTAGAATCTTTGTGATCGCAGAAGCAATTCGTCGAAATATTCCGGCTGAAGAAATTAATGAGATTACAAAAATTGATTTATGGTTTATCGATAAAATTGCAATCTTAGTGGAAATGGAACAACGTTTAAGTTTAGAACCATTAACAAAAGAGCTAATGCTAGAAGCAAAACGTATGGAGTATCCAGATCGTGTCATTGCACAGTTAAGTGGTAAGACATTAGCAGAAGTTAAGCGCCTTCGTAAGGAAGAATACGGAATTATTGCGGCGTTTAAGACGGTAGATACGTGTGCAGCAGAATTTGCGGCAGAAACTCCATATTACTATTCTTGCTTTGGAAGTGAGAATGAAGTAGAAAATGCTCGCACAAAGAAGAAAGTACTCGTTCTTGGTTCTGGTCCAATACGAATTGGTCAAGGTATTGAATTTGATTATTGCTCCGTACATGCAACTTGGTCATTGGCGCGTAGTGGTTACGAGACGATTATCGTTAATAATAATCCAGAGACTGTAAGTACTGACTTTGATATTGCGGATAAACTCTACTTTGAGCCACTGACTCCAGAGGATGTTGAGAATATTGTGGACTTAGAACAGCCAGATGGTGCAGTTGTACAATTTGGTGGTCAGACTGCAATCAAATTAACCGAGAGTTTACTTAAAATGGGTGTCCCAATTTTAGGTACTTCAGCTGAGAATGTTGATGCAGCGGAGGATCGTGAGTTATTTGATGACATACTTGAAAAGTGCTGTATTCCAAGACCAGCAGGTAAGACAGTATTTACAACAGAGGAAGCAATTGTAGCTGCGAATAAGCTAGGATATCCTGTACTTGTTCGTCCTTCTTATGTACTCGGTGGAGCTGGAATGCAAATAGCAATTAACGATGACGATGTACGTGAATTCATGGAAATTATTAATCGAACGGTACAGGAGCATCCAATTCTTGTAGATAAATATCTCATGGGAAAAGAGGTTGAAGTGGATGCAGTATGTGATGGAGAAGATATTTTAATACCAGGGATTATGGAGCATATCGAACGTGCAGGTATTCACTCTGGTGATAGTATTTCAGTATATCCTGCGCAGAGCGTATCAGAAAAGATACAGAATGTAATCGTTGATTATACTAGAAAACTTGCACATTCCTTGAATGTAATCGGATTAATCAATATTCAATTTATTGTTTATAATGATGAAGTGTATGTAATTGAAGTAAATCCTCGTTCTTCAAGAACAGTACCATACATTAGTAAAGTAACTGGTATTCCAATCGTTGATTTAGCATCCAAGGTTGTTCTTGGAGCAAAAGTTAAGGACCTTGGATTTGGAACCGGATTAGCAAAGAAATCTGACTATATTGCAATTAAGATGCCGGTGTTCTCTTTTGAAAAGCTACGTGGTGCAGATATTGGACTTGGACCTGAGATGAAATCAACTGGTGAGTGCCTTGGTATAGCAAAGACTTTTAATGAGGCGTTATATAAAGCCTTTTTAGGAGCTGGAATCAATCTTCCAAAACATAAAAAGATGATTCTTACAGTAAAGGATGCTGATAAGCTAGAGGCCATTTCAGTAGGTCAAAGATTCCAGGCTTTAGGATATGAAATATATGCAACCCGTAGTACTGCACGAGTACTTCGTGAACATGGCGTGGATGCAATTCCAGTTCAAAAGGTAGATGGGGAATCACCAACAATTATGGATTTACTACTAGGACATGAGATTGATCTGGTTGTGGATACACCAACATCAGGACATAACAAATCTACGGATGGTTTCTTAATTCGACGTGTCTCAATTGAGACAGGTGTAACCTGTTTAACCTCACTTGATACGGCCAATGCGTTATTAACAAGCTTAGAAACAAAACAACAAGGTCAGTTATCTTTAATTAATATCGCTTCCATCTAATTATAAAAAGGGGCTGTCTTACGACCAATGTCATTTAGTTAAGAGACGCACTTATTAAGTTAAGCCGTCCATTCAAGATATAATGAATGGACGGCTCCTTTTTTATCTAATGGTCTTTATCCCTAGATGCAAAAAAAGCTTCCAAAATGAAGAATAAGTTGGATAAATCCCTAAAAATAAGGAAATGATTGCATAGTGAGGGAAATTTGTTTATACTATGGTGTGTACTATGTAGTTTTATGGGAGGAAAAGAATATGAAAGTTGGACTTGTTGGATATAAAAAACCAGAAATCGAAAGTCTTTTACAGGCATATGCAGTAAAGAGATTTTTGAATGATTATAATGTTGAGTGCCAATTTAGTGAGCAATATTCAGATCAAGAAAATATGGCCTCTGCATTCATAGATTTTTTAAATAATGAAATTGGTGTTGGAAAAAGAGATGAAATAACAACATTTTTGATGATTAATTATAAAGCTTTTTTTAATATGTATGATACAGAAGCATCTTTCAAAGATTTCTATCAAAAAAGTTATGGGGCGAATGAGATAATAACAGAAGCATTGTTATTACTACAGACGAATGATTATGATAAGATAGCAAAGAAGATAGAGGTCAAAGCACCATATTTATTGCTTGATTGCATGACGGATAGTTCACCGTTAGTATCCTTAGCCCAAAGATATGCAAAAGCACATAAGCTTGAAGTAGTTGCAATGATTAATGAAAAAAAATATAATCGAATCACAACAAGAACGGTTGAGGACCCGAAAGAATATATCAGTTTAGTGAAGGAAGCATCTTTTATTGTAACCGATTCGTTTATGTCACTTTATTTTGCAATTATTTATCATAAGAGCTTCTTGGCACAAGATAATCCAGCGCTCCCAGGCAAAAATAAGAATTTCATGAAACGATTGAATCTGATGGAGAATTATGTTGGTAAAGAGGAACCAGATTTGACAAAATCCTATGCAATTGCTGATCTAATGCAGGTGGAAAAACTGATGAATCAAGTAAGTACAGAAGCTGCGAATCATTTATTTACATGCTTACCACCAGTAGTAAAGGATTGTGAAGTGTCTGCACCACCAAAGATTATGCACAGTGAGTGCTGTGGATGTTTTGCTTGTAAGGAGATCTGCCCAGAAGGCGCAATTCAAATGGTACAGGATAATGAAGGATTTTATTACCCACAAGTTAATGATTCCTGTACTCATTGTAATCTATGTGTAAAAACTTGCATTAAACTGGAACATCCTCAGACAGTCTTATATGAACCAGATTATCCAAAAGCATATTGTGCTATGAACACAGCAGATGATATAAGAAAACAGACGACTTCGGGTGGTGTTTTTCCATTAATAGCGCAATATGGAATTGAACAGAGAAAAGGTATTGTCGTGGGAGCTGCATATGATAAAGAACTGAACGTAGTACCTACAATTGCTACCGATATGGATCAAGTGAAGGCGTTTTATGGAATGAAGTATGTGAAAGCGCAACTTGAAGGTATTTATCCAAAAGTAAAACAAGCATTAGAAAATAATCAATATGTTGTATATACTGGGCTTCCTTGTGAGTGTGCAGGACTAAAGGCATTCTTGCAAAAGGATTATGAAAACCTATTTCTCATTGATAAATTATGTCACTCGGCACCTTCACCAAAAATATTTAAGAAATATGTCGAGTATATTGGAAATAGATATAATTCCAAAGTTACAAATGTAAGATTTCGGGATAAGACCAAAGGTTGGTTGATTCACAAGACAAGTATTACCTTTGAATTTGCTGATCGAAAACCACTTATCGTGAATGCTAGAAGAAATAATTACTTTAGAAATTATTTAAATGATAACATATCGATGTCAGGGTGTGCAAAATGTAGTTATCTAGTTCGTAACCGAGTAGGCGATATTACACTAGGCGATTTCTGGGGCATTGATAAGATGGACAAAGGGATGTTTGACAACAATGGTGCAAGTTTAATTTTAGTTAATACAAATAAAGGTGCTCAGATGTTGGACATAATAAAAAATCAGTTGAGAATTAAGCCAATGACAATGGGACAAGCTTTTAAATATAATTATAGAAGACCAATGAAAATAACAAGTGAGCGAAGCAAGATATTTGAGCGATTAGATATCGAATCAATTGATAATTTGTTAGAGGTTTATAATGATTTAAAGTAACCATATGGGAGGTAGTGTATGAAAAAGCCAGAGTTTCTTTCTATATTACGTATGCGCAAAAGTTCAGAATCCAAAGCAAAGGAAGTAAACCATTTTAGTGCTTCGAAAACTAAGGAAACTGAGGATTTGAAAGTCTATGTTGGAAATACAGTAAAGGTAGAACTTCCAACAGTGCAAGGTTATGTAGTAAAGAACATTACCTACTATAGTCTAGATAGCAGTATTGCAACTGTAAAAAGAGGAGTTGTTACTGGTCTAAAGACTGGTAAAGCAACAATTGTATCTCAAGTTACACTAGAGGACCAAGATCAGAAGAAAGAATATATTCAATATGAAACAAAAGTTAATGTAGTAGTTGGAAGACTAAAATTAAAGACTTACTATTCAACAAAGTATCATATGAATGGTGTAATGAATTTGAAGGAACGAGAGTCGACATTTCTTAGTCTTGGAAAGACTGCAAAGATTGTGCCTGCGCTATCTTACGGTGTATTCTCCAGTATTTCTTATATATCAAGTGACGAAAAAATTGCAACTGTAACTAATTGTGGTTTAATTGGACTAGTTACTGGTAAATCAATTGGGAAGGCAACAATTACTGCAACCGCAATGATTGCAGATACAATCTTAATGAAAAGTATTATAGTAGATGTAAAAGAACCCTACATTCCAATAGCGAATCCAACCTGTGCTGCTGAATTTTCTGTAGATAATGATTGGGAAGGAAGCCGAGTGTACTTTGGTAGTTATGAACAGGATAACAACTATGCGAATGGAAAAGAACCAATTCTTTGGCGCGTACTTGAAGTGACGAAAGATTCTGTGCTTCTACTATCTGAATATGGCCTTGAAAGTAAGAATATTAATGATTCTTTTGTTAGTGTAACATGGGAAAATTGCACACTGAGAACATGGCTTAACGAGACATTTTTAAATACAGCCTTTACAAACCAAGAAATCTCTGTAATATTGGATAACAATACTCATACTCCTGATAATAAAGAATGGGGAACAAGTGGTGGAAATGATACTGTAGATAAGGTTTTTCTGTTATCATTGGAAGAGGCTACGAATCCAAACTATGGTTTTTATTCGAATTTTTTAGAGAGAAGTGTATCTCGTACTGTAAAGGCTACTAATTATGCTAAGATTAACGATGGGTATGAAAGCAAGACAAATGGAAATACCTGCTGGTGGCTTAGATCACCTGGTTGTGATAGTCAATTTGCATATTTCTTCACGAATGGGTCAGGAACCTTTTCTTATTTTGTAGGTCGAAGAAATGATGCTGTTCGACCTGCAATACGGCTAAAGCTATCTGATATATCATTTGCAGTCAATGAAAAAACTGGTGGCTATCCATATATTGTAGTAATCTAGAAAAAGAAATTACTTTCCATGAAATTTATTTAATGCTATAATATGGTGTGGACGTAGGAACCACAAATCACTATTTTACTTGAAGATATACAGAGAAAGGTATGAGATAGAAGATGAAAAAGTTAGAAGAGTATGTAAGAAGTATTCCTGATTTTCCTGAGGAAGGAATTATCTTTCGTGATGTAACGAGCGTTCTTCAGGATAAGGATAGTTTAAAGATGTCAATCGACGCAATGATGGAAGAATTAAAAGGTTTAGATATTGATGTAATTGTAGGACCAGAGTCCCGTGGATTTATCTTTGGTGTTCCAATTGCTTATAATTTAAATAAAGCATTTGTTCCTGTTCGTAAAAAAGGTAAATTGCCATGCGAGACAATTGAGATGGAATATGAACTAGAGTATGGCACTGCTACTGTTGAAATTCACAAGGATGCAATTAAGCCAGGTCAAAAGGTTGTTATTATCGATGATTTAATTGCGACTGGAGGTACCATTGAGGCAATTATTAAGTTAATTGAGCAGCTGAAAGGTGAAGTAGTTAAGATTGTATTCTTAATGGAATTAGAGGGCTTAAAGGGACGCGATAAGCTTAAGGGATATGATGTTGCTTCTGTTATTAAGTACGAAGGTAAATAAATATAGTTGGAAGAAAAGGGCATGCAAAACCGATCAATAAAGATTGGTTTGCATACCTTTTTTTTGTAAATACTATAAACTGAGTATGTACTATGTCAAAAAGATTGATTTTTTGCGATTTAGTCATTATAATAAAGAGATAATGTTATTATAGATGATGAATTGGTCTATTGTAACCCTCTGGGAGGATGCACATTTCGGCGCAAATCATGTGAGTATGTCTATTCCTGGTGGTGAACGTCAATGCATGGAATTACTTTAAGCGAAACGAAAGGATTGGTCTGAAACTATGGATGGAATAAACAATAAAGTTTTCTATGAGAGAGACAAAAAAATAGGTTTTGTTCCTTCTGATTTTACTAGCCCAGACGAGCTATATAATAATTTAGTTAGAACAATTCGAGCATATCATCCTTCCACTGATTTAACGATCATAGAGAAGGCTTATAAAATTGCGAATTTTGCACATAAAGATCAACTGAGAAAATCGGGAGAGCCATATATAATTCATCCACTATGCGTTGCTATTATACTTGCTGAGCTAGAGCTTGATAAAGAAACGATTGTAGCAGGGATTCTTCATGATGTGGTGGAAGATACTGTACTAACAGTGCCAGAGATTTCTGAAGAATTTGGTGATGAAGTTGCGTTACTAGTCGATGGAGTAACGAAACTGACACAATTAAATTATTCAAAAGATAAGGTTGAAATCCAGGCAGAAAATCTTCGTAAGATGTTTTTGGCAATGGCGAAGGATATTCGTGTTATTTTGATAAAGCTTGCAGACCGTTTGCATAATATGCGTACGATGCAGTATCAATCTCCTATAAAGCAGATTGAAAAATCACGAGAGACGATGGATATTTATGCTCCAATTGCGCAACGTCTTGGTATTTCTAAAATAAAGATTGAGTTAGATGATTTATCCTTACAATATCTAGAACCAGAAGTATATAGGGATTTAAATGAGAAGATAGCATCTAGAAAAGAAGAAAGAGAAGAATTTATTGCTGGCATCGTAGAAGAAGTAGGTACTCACATTAAGGAGGCGAACATTACTGCTAAAATCGATGGGCGAGTAAAGCACTTCTTTAGTATTTACAAGAAGATGGTGAATCAAAATAAAACCTTAGATCAGATTTATGACTTATTTGCAGTTCGTATTATCGTAGATACGGTCAAGGACTGTTATGCAGCTTTAGGTGTTATCCATGAGATGTATAAACCGATTCCAGGCCGTTTTAAAGATTACATTGCTATGCCAAAACCAAATATGTATCAATCGTTGCATACTACGTTAATTGGACCAAATGGTCAGCCTTTTGAGATTCAGATTCGAACGTTTGAGATGCATCGTACTGCAGAATATGGTATTGCAGCTCATTGGAAATATAAAGAAGGTCAAGATGGAAAGAATTCACATGATACAGAAGAAGCAAAACTTACTTGGCTTCGTCAGATTCTAGAATGGCAACGTGATCTTTCTGACAACAAAGAATTTTTAAGCTTATTAAAAAATGATTTGGATTTATTTTCAGATAGTGTTTACTGTTTTACACCAACTGGAGATGTAAAGAATCTACCAGCAGGTTCCAATCCAATTGACTTCGCATATAGTATTCACAGCGCTGTAGGTAATAAAATGGTCGGAGCGCGCGTGAATGGGAAATTAGTTACGATTGATTATGTGATCCAGAATGGTGATCGAATTGAGATTATTACGTCTCAAAATTCGAAAGGACCGAGTCGTGATTGGCTAAATATTGTTAAGTCAACACAAGCAAAGAATAAAATCAATCAATGGTTTAAAACTGAGCTAAAGGATGACAATATTACTCGTGGTAAAGAGCTCTTAATTGCCTATTGTAAGTCAAAGAGCATTGTTATGAGTGATTTACTAAAACCTGAATTTATGAGCAGTGTCATGAAAAAATACGGATTCCGTGATTGGGATTCTATTTATGCTGCAGTTGGGCATGGTGGCTTAAAAGAAGGTCAGGTAATCAATAAACTTAAAGAAGAGTATATAAAGAAAAATCGTAAAGAGATGACCGACGAAAAGGTACTTGAAACAATAGCAGATGTGAAGTTTGATAAGCCTGCAATTGTAAAGTCCAAAGGAGGCATTGTTGTTCAAGGTATTCATGATGTTGCGGTTCATTTTAGCAAATGTTGTTCACCAGTTCCTGGAGATGAAATTGTTGGATTTGTTACAAGAGGGCGTGGTGTATCAGTTCATAGAACGGATTGTATTAATATATTGAATCTTCCGGAAGAAGATCGTGCTCGATTAATTGGGGCAGAATGGAATATTAATGCAGATAAGAAAAATGGAGAACTATATACAGCTGAACTTAAAATTTATGCAAATAATAGAAATGGTGTTTTACTCGATGTTTCCCGTGTATTTACCGAAACAAAGATAGATGTGACATCGATGACAGTACGAACAAGTAAACAAGGTACTGCTACGATTAGCGTTGGATTTGAAATTAATGGAGTGGAACAGCTGTCATATATTACTTCCAAATTGCGTGCGATTGAGAGTGTAATTGACATTGAGCGTACAACGGGTTAATAGGTAGGAGAGAAAATGAGTAATTTAAGTATAACAACCATTCAGGTTGGACCAATTCAAACCAATTGCTACATTGTTGTGAATGAAGATACAAAACGAGCATTAGTATTTGATCCTGGGGAGGATGCAGAGAGAATCTATGCTTACCTAAATCATAATCAATTGTCAGTGGAAGCGATTCTCTTAACTCATGGTCATTTTGATCATATCACAGGAGTAGCACAATTAGTTCGTCTTACAAATGCAAAGGTCTATATGAGTGAGCAAGAAAAGGAACTAGCAATCAATGAAACTATGAATTGTTCTATGATGTTTGGACATAGTGTTACACTTTGTCCTGATTTTCTTGTAAAGAATCAAGAATCACTTGAATTTCTCAATACGACGGTTAAGGTAATCGCAACACCAGGACATACGAAAGGTTCGGTGTGTTATTATATTGAAGATAATCAACTATTAATTAGTGGTGATACTTTATTTTTTGAATCCTATGGAAGAACTGATTTTCCAACAGGAAGTGATGTACAACTGGAGCAATCAATTGAAATGTTATTATCAACATTGCCTTATGATGTTGTTGTATATCCAGGGCACGGCATAAAGACAACAATTGGGTATGAGCGAAAAAATAATCCGTATTGGAATGGAGTTTAAAATGATTGTTATAAAAATGTACGGTGAGGACTATGAACAGGATATACGTCCGTTAATTAAGTCATTTTACCCAAAAGAAGAGCTGGTAGTTGAAAAAGATACTATATCTTGCTCATGCAATGATTATATACATGAGGAATTCAATCTACCTACACTATACTTTCTACTTGAGAAATATCAATTTATAGTAACCTATTATGGGGGAATGAATCAAAAGATTTCGCGAGTAAGGAAATTTCAAAATGAAGAAGAGGCCTTAACTCGCTCAATTTATCGTAATGAATTACATCGAGCAACTTATGAGGTACTTAAGGAGGCAACAAAGAAAAGCTTACCATGGGGAACGCTTACAGGAATTCGTCCTACGAAACAAGTATTAGAACGTCTTGAGAGACATGAGCCAGAGGAAAAGATTCGTGAGTTCATGGAATCGGAGTACTACTGCTCACAGGAAAAGCTTGATTTAAGTCTTACTGTTGCGAGGCGAGAGCATGAGATATTAAGTAAGATGGATTACAAGAACGGATATAGTGTATATGTTGGTATTCCATTTTGCCCAAGTACTTGTAATTATTGTTCTTTTACTTCTTATCCTTTAGGAAGATATGAAGATTTCGTTGAGCCATATTTGAATGCTTTAACGAAAGAGATTGAATATGCAGCACATGCAATTGACAAGCGACTCAGTACAATCTATGTTGGAGGTGGTACACCAACAACATTAAGTGCAAAGCAGTTAGAATATTTATTAAGTACACTATATAAGAACTTTGATACAAAACATATTTCAGAAATTACCGTAGAGGCTGGTCGACCAGATAGTATTACAAAAGATAAGCTTCAGGTGTTAAAGGATATGGGAGTAGGCCGTATCTCAATAAATCCACAATCCATGAGACAAAAGACGTTAGATTTAATTGGTCGTCATCATACAGCAAAGCAGATTGAAGAATCATTCTATCTTGCAAGAGAGATTGGTCATGATAATATTAATATGGATATAATCCTTGGTCTTTCTGGTGAAAATCCAGAAGATGTTACGTATACATTAGATGAGATTGCAAAAATGAATCCAGATAGCTTAACGGTTCATACCTTAGCAATCAAACGTGCAGCAAGGTTAAATACAAATGCAGCTGATTATGAAAAATATGAAGCGACACATGTAGAAGAAATGCAACGAAGAGCGGTAAAGTTTGCAAAAGAACATGATTACTTACCTTATTATCTTTACCGTCAGAAGAACATGGCAGAAAATCTTGAGAATGTTGGCTATGCTCGAATAGGGAAAGAAGGAATATATAATGTTTTAATTATGGAAGAAAAGCAGACAATCTTAGCACTTGGTGCAGGAGGATCTTCCAAATTTGTGTTCCATGATGAAAACAGAATCGAGCGTGTTGAAAATGTAAAGAGCGTTGTTGATTATGTTGGACGTATTGACGAAATGATACAACGTAAAGTTGATTTCTTAGCAAATGTTAAGGAAGGGGTAAGGCTGTAATGATATTAGAGCAGGAACTAGATTTAAATGATGATTTGAGTAAAATATGTATTTACGATTTCGAAGAAGCAATCAGTCATGGAATTTTGGTGAGTAATCTAGCATTTATGTTAGGGAAAGAGTTAAACTTACCTCGTAAGAAATGTCATGAACTAGCAGAAGCAGGCATGGTTCATGATATTGGGAAGTTACGTCTTAGTGAGTATTTATACGGGCGAAAGAATGATACCTTAAAGATTGAAGAAATGAAGTATGTAAGATTACATCCAAAGTTAGGATATGATATATTAATCGAGAAAAACATGTACTCTCAAGAAATTTTAGATAGCATTTACCATCATCATGAGAATTTTGACGGTTCCGGTTATCCTGATAATCTCGTTGGAAACGCTATTCCATATGGCGCAAGAATACTTAGAACATGTGATGTATTTAGTGCACTTGTAACTGAGCGCCCTTACCGAACAGCCTTTGATATTAACCAAGCAATCGAGCTAATGATTGATGAGGTGAAAAATTTTGATATGAAAATTTTCTTAGCATTTCTCGAAATGGTAAATGATAAGAAATTTGATGGAATAAAAGAATATATTTACGAGGTAAATCATAAACAGTTAAATCTATCGGCAGTATAAAGGAGGAGCAAAGATGATCACACAACGTCCAAAAGGAACCCAAGATTGGTATGGGGAGGACATGTATAAGAGAACGTTAATCGAAGAGGTTGCCAGAAAGCTCTGCAAGGCGTATAACATTAAGGAAATTATAACCCCTGTCTTTGAACATACTGTATTATTTCAACGTGGTGTTGGAGAAACAACTGACGTAGTACAAAAGGAGATGTATACATTTACAGATAAGGGTGATCGTAGCGTCACATTAAAGCCAGAAGGTACTGCAGGTGCTATTCGTGCGTATCTTGAGAATAATCTGTATGCAGAAAGTCAGCCAACAAAGTTATTTTATGTAACACCAGCATTTCGTTATGAAAAGCCACAAAGTGGAAGATTACGTCAACATCATCAGTTTGGTGTTGAGTTTGTAGGTTCCAAGAGTCCTTTAGCAGAAGTAGAGCTGATTACTTTAATCACGACTTTCATTCAGGAGGTTGGTTTAAAGAAAGCGAAGCTACACATCAATAGCATTGGTTGTAAAAACTGTCGAAAAACCTATAATGAAGCATTACTTTCTTATTTGAAGAAACATGAAGACAATCTTTGTCCAACTTGCCGTGAGCGTATGCAAAAGAATCCACTTCGTGTGATTGATTGCAAAGAAGAAAAATGTAAAGAAATCGTCAAGGATGCACCACGTACGATTGATTATTTAGATGAGGAATGTGCAACTCATTTTGAGGAATTAAAGAGCTTATTAAATACATTAAATATTCCTTTTGAAATCGATACGGGAATCGTTCGTGGTTTGGACTACTACACAAAGACAGTCTTTGAATTTGTCAATGAAGAAGGCTTTACTCTTTGTGGTGGTGGAAGATACGATGGACTGGTTCATGAAATTGATGAAAAACAGGATATTCCAAGTGTTGGTTTTGGTATGGGTATTGAGCGTATTATCTATTTCCTTGAAAAAGAAAATACAGAGTTACCAAAGCAGCCAGCAATTGAGTTATATGTTGGTATATTAGGAAAAGAAGCAAAAGCTGCGGCTTATCAGCTTGTAACAAAGCTTCGTAAGGAAGGTATGATTACAGAGACTGATTATATGGATCGTTCTGTAAAAGCACAGATGAAATATGCCAATAAGATTGGAGCTAAAAATACAGTTATTCTTGGCGCAGATGAGTTGGCGAATGGCAAAGCTAATGTTAAAAATATGGAAACCGGCGAGCAAGTTGAACTAGAGCTTGATAAAATTGCTGATTACATTTTAAATATAAATAAATAGGAGGATGTTGACATGGCAGAGTCAATGAAAGGCTTGCATAGAAGTCACAGATGTACAGATCTTGATCAAAGTAACATTGGACAAACCGTTACCGTTATGGGTTGGGTTCAAAAAAGTAGAAATAAAGGTGGAATTATCTTTGTTGATCTAAGAGATCGTTCAGGCTTGTTACAAATTATTTTTGAGGAAAGTGATTGCGGAACTGAAAACTTTGATAAAGCTTATAAACTTCGTAGTGAGTTTGTAGTTGCAGTTGTTGGTACCGTTGAAGCACGTTCTGGTGCAGTCAATGAGAACCTTTCTACTGGTGCAATTGAGATTCGTGCAAAGGAAATTCGTATTCTTTCTGAAGCAGAAACGCCACCTTTCCCAATTGAAGAAGAATCTAAGACAAAAGAAGAACTTCGCTTAAAATATCGTTACCTTGATTTAAGAAGACCAGATTTACAACGTAATTTAATGCTCCGAAGTAAGGTTTGTATTATAACAAGACAATTCTTATCCGAAGAAGGTTTTATTGAAATTGAAACACCAATGCTTTGTAAATCAACACCAGAAGGAGCAAGAGATTATTTAGTACCAAGCCGTGTACACCCTGGTTCGTTTTATGCCCTTCCACAATCTCCTCAGATCTTCAAGCAGTTATTAATGTGTTCTGGATATGACCGTTATTTCCAGCTTGCTAAGTGTTTTCGTGATGAGGATTTACGTGCAGACCGTCAACCAGAGTTTACACAAATCGATATGGAATTAAGCTTTGTTGACGTAGATGATGTTATTGCAGTAAATGAACGTCTCTTACAGAAAATGTTTAAGGAATCCATCGGAATTGATGTGCAGTTACCAATCCAAAGAATGACATGGCGAGAAGCTATGGATCGTTATGGGTCGGATAAACCAGATACTAGATTTGGCTTAGAATTAAAGAACGTATCTGACGTTGTAAAGGCTTGTGGTTTTTCCGTGTTTACTGGTGCCTTAGCAGCAGGTGGTTCTGTTCGTGGTATTAATGTTGAAGGCGAAGCAGAGATGCCACGTAAGAAGATTGATGCATTAGTTGAATTTGCAAAAGGGTATGGTGCAAAAGGTCTTGCATATCTGGCAATCAATGCAGATGGTTCTTATAAATCCTCTTTTGCTAAGTTTATGACAGAAGAGGAATTAAAAGCTTTGGTAGAAGCAATGAATGGTAAGCCAGGAGACTTATTACTCTTTGCAGCTGATCAGGACAAAGTTGTTTTTGATGTATTAGGTGCACTTCGTTTAGAAATCGCAAAACAGTTAGATTTATTAGATAAAAATACTTATAATTTCTTATGGGTAACAGAGTTCCCATTGCTTGAGTACTCCGAAGAAGAAGGAAGATATACAGCAATGCATCATCCATTTACAATGCCAATGGAAGAAGACTTAGAATTTTTAGAAAGCGACCCAGGTAAAGTAAGAGCTAAAGCTTACGATATTGTATTAAATGGTACTGAAATCGGTGGTGGTTCTGTTCGTATCTTCCAGAATCATGTTCAAGAAAAGATGTTTGAAGTACTTGGTTTTACAAAGGAAGAAGCCTATGATCGTTTTGGTTTCTTATTAAATGCATTTAAATATGGTGTTCCACCACATGCTGGTTTAGCATATGGCCTTGATCGTTTGGTTATGTTAATGGCTAAAGAGGATTCTATCCGTGATGTGATTGCATTCCCAAAAATCAAAGATGCCTCTTGCTTAATGACAGACGCTCCAAATTGTGTTGATGAGAAGCAGCTGGAAGAACTTTGCATTGAAGTTTCAAAGCCAATTGCTTCCCAAGAATAATGGAGTTATATAAGCTTATACTAATTTTCTATCCGGCGATTCTAACAATCGCCGGATTTTGTAGTATGGGCATAGACAAAAGGCGAGCAAGAAATAATGAGTGGAGAATAAAGGAAAGGACTTTATTTTTAATCGCAGCGTTCGGAGGTAGTGTTGGTTCTATCATAGGAATGTATGTATTTCGACATAAAACAAAACATACTAGTTTTGTGATTGGTATGCCACTCATTTTAATCCTACAAGTAATTGGCATTATTTTACTGATGATTTTACAGTAATTTTACTTGACATTTTAGGGATTGACAGAACTTAGTAAAAATGGTATGATTGCATTGTTGTAAATGTAGTATTTACTAGGTTATACAACAATATTTTATTTTTATTTGGAGGATTATCTCATGAACAAAGGTACTGTAAAGTGGTTTAACAATCAAAAAGGTTTCGGTTTTATCTCTGATGAGCAAGGTAACGATGTATTCGTACATTACTCAGGACTTAACATGGATGGCTTCAAGTCTTTAGAAGAAGGACAGGAAGTTGAGTTCGAAGTAGTTCAGGGAGCTAAAGGACCACAAGCTACTAACGTTACAAGATTATAATTCGTTACAAGTAAGGCAGGTTTGCCGATCTTGTTTCATTGCTTTCAGTGTACCTTTTTCTAATATATAAATTGTTAAAATTTTATACAGAATTAGCTATATTGTAAGAGGATTTTGTAAGAAAAAAATTGCCTCAGGCCATTTGGCTTGAGGCGTTTTTGCATAAAATAGGAGGTTTCGAGCATGCAAATTAATAAAAAACCGTTTGGTGTTACAAAAGCAGGTGAAAAGGCAACGACATATTCGATTGTGAATGATAATGGTATGGAGGTTGTTTTTACCGATTATGGAGCTAATATTATTAGTATTATTGTTCCGGATAAGGAAGGTAATAAGTCAGATGTTGTTTTAGGATATGATACATTAGCGGATTATGAAAAAAACACTTCTTACTTTGGTTCGCTAGTCGGCCGACATGCAAATCGTATTGCTGATGCGAAAGCAACAATCAATGGAGTTACATATCAACTAGAAATAAATGATGGTGTGAATAATTTACATAGTGCAAGTAAAAGTTATAACAAATTTCTTTATGAAACTGAAATTTATAAAGAAGAAGATGAGATTAGTATTGAATTTTCACGTTTAAGTCCAGATATGGAGCAAGGCTTTCCAGGAAACCTAGACTACTCAGTTACATACACCTTAACTAATGACAATGAATTGGTAATTGAATATTATGCAGTTTCTGATAAAGATACGATTGTTAACTTGACCAATCATTCATACTTTAATCTTGCCGGTCATAATTCTGGAACAATATATGATCAAGAAGTATTCATTGATTCTGATAAAATCACTACAGTTCGTGAAGGTTTGATACCAACAGGTGAGTATACCGATGTTACCGGAACTCCAATGGATTTTAGAGTACGTAAGACGATTGGAAAAGACATAAAAGCAGATTATGCACCACTTAAGATGGCTGGCGGCTACGATCATAATTATGTTCTTAACACAACAAGAGATGAAATTGAAAAAGTAGCTGAGTTGTATGATCCAAAGAGTGGTAGACTTATGGAAGTATTCACAGACCTTCCAGGTGTGCAACTTTACACTGGAAATTTTATAACTAATGGTACGAAAGGAAAAGCAGGTGCTATCTATGGCCAGAACTCAGGTGTATGTTTTGAAACACAGTTCTATCCTAACTCCTGTAATATAGCATCATTCCCTAGTCCTATTGTGAAAGCACACGAAGAATTTGAAACAGTAACGATATATAAATTTAGTTAAGAAGTTTTCTAATACATAAAAAGAAGGAACTTTATGATAAAGTTCCTTCTTTGTTTTAAAAGAGAATTATATCAATCGTCTACGATTGATATATTACTTATTTTGTACCATAGATACGATCGCCTGCGTCACCAAGACCAGGTAGTATATATCCTTTTTCGTTCAATCTTTCATCAAGTGCGCCAATGTAAATATCAACATCTGGATGCTCTGCTTGAAGTCGTTTTAAACCTTCTGGTGCTGCAATCAAACAAAGGAAACGAATCTTTTTAATACCACGTTTCTTTAAAAGTGTGATTGCTGCGCTTGCAGAACCACCAGTAGCAAGCATTGGATCAACAACAAAGATTTCACGATCTGCAGCATCTGATGGTAATTTACAGAAATATTCCACAGGCTCTAACGTTTCCTCATCACGGTAGAGTCCAATATGACCAACTTTAGCATTTGGTGTAAGTCCTAGTATTCCATCTGCCATATGCATTCCCGCTCTAAGAATTGGCACAACACAAAGTTTTTTACCAGCGATCTCCTTTACAGTTGTTTGGACTAAAGGAGTTTCAATCACCTTATCTGCTAATTTTAGATTTCGACTCGCCTCATAGTAAATAAGCATTGCGACTTCAGATACTAGATCACGAAATTCTTTCGTTGATGTTGTCTTCATTCTCATAATTCCAATCTTATGTTGGATTAGAGGATGATCCATAATTTGGACTTTTGACATGTTAATACCTCCGGTTATTATACATTTTCATGTATTTTACTTTTGTTACATACTTTCCTAGTATTATACCATTTAAAAAAATCTTTTTAAAGGGTAATATACTTGTTTTTTTTGTTAATTTGTTGCTTTTTACTTGGTATATTGGTAATATGTGGACAAAAGAACTTTTTTAACTATATTTTTGACTGGGGATTTCTATGATTAATAAAATACAAATTTTGATTGTTGATGATAATTCGGTAAATCGGATGGCAGTAAGAAATATCCTAATGGAATTTAATGTAAAGATATTTGAAGCCGATAGCGGTCAAGCGGCACTTAATATTGTTAAAAAACAGCAGATTGATGTTATTTTAATGGATATTTTAATGCCAGGTATGGATGGTATTACAACAACGAAATTTATTCGTGAGTATGAGAATGACGATAAAAGAGCAAAGATTATTGCAACCTCTGGATCTAGTATCATAGAACGGGAACAGTATATAACAAATTATCAATTTGATGACATTATAACGAAACCACTAAACTCAAGTAAGATTAAAAACTGCCTAGAGCAATGGTTCTATCTATCAAAAAATCCTTCGTTTGCAAGAGAGTATAATAATGAATTAATTGAAAGAAACCTAATAACTGAATACTTTGGCAACATTGAAGAACTTGATTTAGCAGAAGGTCTTAAATATGCACATTATAGTCCCGATTGCTATATGAGGGTTATAAAAACATCTGTTAAGCAAATGAAAGACACAATTAATACGATTCAAGATTTGGTTTTTGAAACTAACTATAAACAGATCTATTTTCAACTTCATTCGATTAAGAGTGTATTATTCTATATCGGAGCACAAAAGTTAGCAGAAGTTACAAACCAGTATGAATCAATGTTTATGCTACGTAAGGATTTTGTATCGAATTATAATACTTCTGAAAAGAGATTGCAGGATTTTAAAGTATTTATTCAACGTATAACTTTATTTTGTAATGAACTTGAACAAGCGATTCAAGCATATTATAGTAGTATAAAAAATGAAATAATTGAAAACACCGAGACTCAAGGCTCGATTGAAGAAATCAATCGACTCATTGAAAAGATCATGTTGCATGTTTATCGATTTGAATATGTTGAAATAATGAATGGACTAAAATCATTAGAACAAATTGTCCAAACTAGTAGTAAGCAATATATCGTGCAAGCAATTGCAGCCACCGAAGAATTTAACTATGATAAGGTAAAAGAGATGTTAGTTGTTTGCTGGAATGAGATAAATGATTCATAGAAGTGACTTAAAGATAAGCAGAGGAGAAGCCCGGTAGAGGGGGAGGGTTACTGCCGGGCTTTGTTTTATGAAAAAAATTATCTTGTAAACAATTTTAATGGATAAGTTAGAATATAAAATTATCTTTTTTCTAACTTATGAGTTTATTATAAATAATATTTATGAGTATAGTATGGCTAACTTATGAACAATTTGTGAATGTTTTTATGCTTTTCCAAAATTTCAAATAATTACAAAGATAATTGAACCGTCGCACGCTAATACTAAAGTTGTAAAATATAAGTTTCCACTGAAAGGATGTGGGGATATGATGAGTGTATTTCGGCGTCTTATAAGGCGAGAGTTAGGAGAGATATGTTATAATAAATATTTCGCTTATATACAGAGAAATCTTATTGATAAGTCATTAGAAAGTAAAGAAGTCTATGAAGATATTTATATTCATCTAAAAGACAAAGACATTGAATCTATTGCCCATATGCATGATCGATTGAATGAAGCAATGGTTCTTGCGTTTCGTATTAGTAAAACCTATATTTTTTCAGTCATTGTATACCTGATAGGTTCTATTTTTATTTTAACAAGAAATTT
The DNA here is from genome assembly GCA_023439125.1 of Bacillota bacterium. Lineage (GTDB taxonomy): Bacteria > Bacillota > Clostridia > Lachnospirales > Lachnospiraceae > Lachnoclostridium. The sequence continues at coordinate 42,524 of JAEXOU010000019.1, forward strand.
ACTTCCAGTGATTACAATTTCATCAATCTCTATTATGAGTGTGCTTTTTTTAGTTAAGACGTATGAGTATTTATTAAATAAGTATTGTTTTATTGATGCGCAGATTGTATTGGTTTATAAATCAGTACTGGAAAAAATAATACTAAGTCATGTAAAAAATAAAAATTTATGAATTTAAAGCGTCCTTCTTGAAGTTAGACATCAAGAAGAACGCTATAATTTTAAGTGTCAAATAAGAGGTTGTTTTATTGTGAGTTATTATGACGATAATCGCTTACTCTTATTCGATTGTTTATTTTTAAACATTGCATTATCAGCAAGTTTTATATATTCATCGAAACTATGTTGACTATCAACATTACCATACCAATAGCCTAAACTGATATTAACTTGATAAGGTTTATCAGAAATCTCATTATATGCCCTTAGATAGGATTCAATTCCTTTTTTAAAGAGTAATGCATCAGTTTTTGTATAGTTTCCTGCACCAAGTAGAATAAATTCATCGCCACCATAGCGAAAACATTTTTCATATTGACTACAAGCTCTACGAAATGCAACTGCGCAGAGTTGTATTGCATTATCTCCTTCAACATGACCATAAGTATCATTAATTTTTTTCAGGTCGTCTAAATCTCCCATCAAGATGAACAAGTCTTTATTTTCCTTAAGAGCCATTTCATAAAAGGAATTACTAAATTTCATAAAACCATTACGATTAAATATTTTCGTTAAACTATCAATTTGTGCATATTCCTCTAATTGCTGATTGGACCACTTGTAGTTGTTCTTAACCCTTAAGTTTTCAAAAGCAATACCTATAGTTCTTAACCAGTCACGATAGCATAAGTCAAGAGAATGTGGAGTGGAATAGGCAATGACAGAGTATCCAAAACAACGATCACGAAAATGAACGGGACTGAAAAAAAACGCAGATGGTTTTTCACGTTCCGTCCAGATAATAGGAAGCATAATCGAGGATGGATAAACTTCATTTTTTAGTATATGTATCTCTGAGTCTTTTGCAATCTTTAAATGCATTTTAGAAGTATAATCTGTGCTGATATAGTTCTGAGAAGCTTCGAAGCTACAGCCAACGTAATCCCAATTGTCACAAAGAGAGAGATAGTATTGGTCAAAGCTATCCAACTGATAGGTATAGTAAGCAATTCGTTCGAGTAATTCGTTAAGATTATCAGCAGAAATTAGTTCTTCCATCATATAGTTATAGGCATTATAAAATTCATCAAAGAAATCAGTGTCTCCTCTATTTAGTTTTGAATAGTCAATATTATCGGAGCTGAGTGAACATCCACAGCTTTCATAGGGTAAGAAGAGTGAAGTCGTATCCAGAGGGTCAGAGAGTGGAAGTTGTTCGATTTCTTCTATTAAACGCGTCATTGCGTACCGCCCAAAAGCGAGAGTATTATGCTCCATAGAGGATAAAGTCGGCTTACAAAACAAACCACTTTCTTGAGCATCATAACCAGTAACTGCAATGTCTTCTGGTACACGTAAATGATGTCTTTTTAGTGCATCGCAAATTCCTACTGCCATTGCATCACATGCACATACGATAGCCTGTGGTAACTCTGGCAAAGAAGTTAGCATATGATTTACTACACTTTCTCCATCGGTATACCAAAAAGTACCATAATAAATCTGATTTTCATTTATTGGTATGTTATGTTTTTTTAATGAGTTGAGATAACCTTTTAATCGACGTTTTGAATGGGGGTGATCTTTTGGACCAGTTAGCATAGCAATGTTTGTAAGTTTATGGACGTCAATTAGGTGATCTGTCATCTTCTCCATAGAGGTAGTATCATCGAATTCAAGATTAATACATTCTTCTAATTCATAATCGAGGCTGATGACTGGACCAATGAATTTTGACTTAATTTCTTTTCTTATTTTACTCAGAAGGCCAGGAATACGAAGAGTATCAGGAATTATTATGATTCCATCTAATAGTTCATAATTTATTATGTTATATATATTAACTTCTCCAATTTGATATAATGGTCGAGCATATTCTTTGATAAACATCGAGAATACTACGATATCATAGTTATTGGAAAAAGCAATGTCGCAAATTCCTTTCATAATGCCTGCTTGATTACAAATCTCGATTTGCCCAGCAATAACACCGATAAGTTTACGTTGCTTTTTCATAATCGCCTCCACAAATATTATTCACTACAATTATATACTAAGAAATTCTATAATACAATATAAATAGACAATCAAAATTGACAACCATTGTCATTTTGTGTATGATTAGGTATATAAACAAGTTGGAGGAAAATGAAATGCACCCTATACTCGAATTGGGAAAGATACAAATACCTACATATGGACTGATGGCGGTTGTGGGGTTTGGAGTTGCACTTCTAGTAATGATACATATTTCAAAATGGTTTCAGATTCCAAAATACGATATTGTATATGCTTCTATTTATGGGGTGGCGGGTATTGTAGTGGGAGCTAAGCTCATTTACTTTTTAACAACATTACCAGGTGTAATCCGTCATATAGACGTTTTCTTTGAAAAACCTATTGATTCTTTAGAGTATATGTTTGGCGGTTGGGTATTTTTTGGGGGCTTAATTGGCGCAATGCTTGCAATTTATATTTATTGCAGGAAATATCATTTAAATCCTTGGTCATTTGCAGATACAATTGCTCCAGTTATTCCATTGTTTCATGCGTTTGGAAGAATTGGATGCCATTTAGCGGGATGTTGTTATGGAACAGAGTATCATGGTATTTTTTCTGTAACCTACCCAGATTCAATTTACACAAAGGATATGGCAGGAATTCCAAGAGCGCCAGTTCAATTAATGGAAGCAGGATTTAATTGTATTCTTTTCTTAGTTTTATATTTTTACGTAAAACGCAAACCAAAACCAGGTAATTCCCTTGGAATTTATGTGATTGCTTATTCAATTGCAAGATTCACATTAGAATTTTTACGGGGAGATTCCTACCGTGGTGGACTTTTGTGGTTATCAACATCTCAGTGGATTAGTTTAATAATTCTTCCATTTGGCATTTGGTTAATCTGTGCAAAACATAAAGAAAAAAATATTGATAGAAATTACGACAAATAACTACTATTTGATTTAGTATTAATGGGAGATAGCCTATGTCAGAAAAATCAAAAGAAACTGCAAAAGAAGAAAATATTGAAGAATTAGAGTTACAACTAAAGATAGAAAAAATGAAATATGATTTATTGGCGGATACTCTAAAATGTGGTTTATGGGTGTATGATATAGCTACAAAAAAATATACTCAAAGTCGAAAGTTAGATGGGAAGAAGAGTAAATCACATCTTGATGTTGACAATTATCGTGAAACGATGAAGAGCTTGGGACTAATTCATCCAGAGGATTTAGTAATATTCGAAGCATATTGTGATAGCATGGATCGTGGTGATGAAAAGTTTGAATATGATTTACGATTAGCTTCGGATGAAGGACGTTTTATCTGGGTTCGTTACTTAGGAAATGCGTTTTATGATGCAAATGGAAATGCAACGAAAATTGTTGGAATAACGTTGGATGTTACTAAGCAAAAATCAGATTATAGTATTCAAGCAAATAAAGCGATGTTAGACCCACTTACTCATTTGTACAATAGTGTAACTATGCGTAAGATGATAGAAGAGATTATAACAAAGGATAAGGCAGAAAAAGGTATTCTATATATTATAGATATTGATAATTTTAAGATGCTTGAAAATCAATGGGGACATCTTTATGGAGACCAAGTAATAGAAACATTAGCAGATAGTATTCTCGCATTCTTTGATAAAGATGCAATTATTGGAAGAATTGGTGGCGATGAATTTATTGTATTTAGCCGTACCGATTCAAAGGAAAATCAAACCATTCAAGTTGCAGATAAGCTGATGAATCGAGTGAATGAGATTGATCTAAAAGATGGAACCTATTTATCAATAAGCATGGGAATAGCAACATATCCGGAACATGGGAATACCTATGATTCTATATATAATAATGCAGATATTGCTCTTTTTTATGCTAAGAGAAATGGGAAAAATAGATACTATATCTATAATGAGCAAATGGCAAAAAGACCTGTCTTAGGAGAAACGAAACTTAAGAAAGACAGTAGCCGAAAAGATGTTCCGAAGGATATGACAATCATTGAAAAAGAATTATTTGATTATGCATTTGAGATCATAAGTATTGTCAGCAATTTTCATGAGGCACTGCAGATGATTTTATCCGAGATAGGCATTCGCTATAACCTAGATGCAATACTCGTATTAGAATATTTCGACGATTTTGAATATGTAGAGTTAACAGAAAGTTGGATTAGAAATCCTGATAAAATAGATACCAAAGCAATTGAGCAAAATTATACAATGCATTGGAAAAGAGTGGAGAGATTCTTTACTGAAGAGAGTAATTTGGTATACGATATTACAAATATCAATCCAAGGGTAAATGGATATTTATATAAAAATGGTATTCAAGCTGCAGTTCAGATACCAATTTTTGATGGAAACCGATTAGTTGGTTTAATCAGTTATGAAAGTAGAAATGAACCAAGAGAATGGAACTCTACTCAATTAGCGACTTTATCTAGTATAACAAAGATGCTCGCCTCCTATATGCTAAGGATGCGACTAAAAACGGAGTTAGAGGATGAAAACATCTATACTGGCGGTGCTATGGATAGTCTAAAACTTACATACTATAGTATCGATCAAGAGACCTATGAATTACTTTATGTAAGTAGATATTCAAAAGCTTTATTTCCAGGTATTCTGGTAGGTGATAAATGCTATCGTTCCATTATGGGTTTAGACCAACCATGTAAAGACTGTCCATTGAATGGATTACTAGAGAATCAATTTCAAAATACAATCGAGGTTTACAATGAGAGTAAAGATGCATGGTTTACAGTAAGTGCTTCTGTTATTAAGAATACGTTAAGGAAACAATATCTTGTTTGCTGGATGGATATTACGATGTTTTTAGAGCGTGTTAAATCAACTGACCAGCTAACAGGAACTTTATCTTATGATAAGTTCTGTGCAGAAAGTTTAAAGAAACTGTCTGCGAAAGACCCGAACAGTAGTTACGCAACAGCTTTTTTAGGAATTCGTAATTTTGCTGGTGTCAATGAGAATTATGGTTACACCATTGGTGATGTTGTATTACAAACAATTGCACATCATTGTATGGACGCATTGCAGGAAGATGAATTAATTTGCAGAATAAAAGGTGATGACTTCATTATGCTTCTGAAGTACTCAGATATTCAAACTGTGAAAAATAGAATAGCAGTAATATTTGAGTCATTTCATAAAGTCATTCGTAAAATGTATCCACATATGGCATTAAGATGTGACTGTGGTATTTATGAGATCAAGGCTACGGATTACTCAATTAGTGGAATATTAGATAAATCAAACCTTGCTCGTAAACAAGCACTAGGCAATTCATTTGAATGGGACAGCATTATTGTTCTTACTGAGGAATCAGAGCGTCTAGAAAATGAAGAAAAAGTAATGGAACGTTTAATGCTCGAAGCACTTCGCAAAAATGAGTTTCAAGTATATCTGCAACCAAAGGTTAATGTTAGAAATAGAAGAATCATAGGGGCAGAAGCGTTGGTTCGTTGGACACTGGATGGTGAGATGATTTCGCCAGCAAAATTTATTCCAGTTGCTGAGAAAAGTGGTATTGTAACAGAAATTGATAAGTATGTGTATGAAATGCTATTCCAGCAAATCAAACAGTGGCTCAAGCATGGATATTGTGTACCAGTCATTTCATTTAATGTATCACGATTACATTTATACGACGATAATTTTGTCGAATATATGAAATCATTAGTGGAAAGGTATGAGATTCCGTTTGAACTCTTAGAGATAGAACTTACCGAAAGTGTATTCTTTAATAATGCGGATCGAATGATGGATATGATATCGCGATTACGTTCCCTCGGCTTTAAGATATCTATGGATGATTTTGGAACTGGATACTCGACGCTTAGTTTAATGAAATCCCTACCAATGGATGTCATAAAAATTGATGGAAACTTCTTCTATAAAAATCAATTGGACCGAAATAGTAAAGCGATTATTTCAGCGATTATTCAGTTATCAAGGAATCTAGGTGTTAAAGTGGTCGCAGAGGGAATTGAAACAATAGACCAAGTGATTTTTATCCAAGAGGAAGATTGTGATTATGCGCAAGGTTATTATTATTATAAACCAATGCCTTTGAAAGATTTTGAAGATAAAGTTTTTCTAAACCTATAGAAATAATTGTAACATTTACTTATTCATAACTTACATAAACTCCAATATAATTATAGTAATACATATTATATTGGAGTCTTTTTATGACCTTTGAGATTGACCAAGACAAACTGAAAAAGTTTTTAAAGACGGGAATTATTATACTTAGTATGATTTTGGTTATTAGCTTGGCTTTTGTATTGATACCAAAGATAATAGCAAGTGCTTCAGGCTCAAAAAAGGAGTTACCAATCTACTGTGTGGACTGTCCAGACAAGAAAGTTGCATTAAGTTTTGATGCTGCTTGGGGCAATCAAGATACGGCAAGAATTCTAGAGATTCTAAAGAAATATAATATCAAGGTTACTTTTTTCATGACTGGTGGCTGGGTTTCAAAGTATCCAGACGATGTAAAGGCTATTGCAGCCCAAGGTCATGATTTGGGTAATCATAGTGAGAATCACAAACAGATGTCAAAATTAAATGCGAAACAGTGTGAGAAAGAGATTATGTCCGTACACGATAAAGTTAAATCATTAACAGGAGTTGACATGACACTGTTTCGAGCACCTTATGGAGATTATAATAATACATTGCTTCAAAGCACTAAGGCATGTGGGTATCATTGTATTCAGTGGGATGTGGATTCCCTTGATTGGCGAGACTACGGGGTGGACAGCATCGTGAATCGTGTATTAGATGATAAACATCTTGGGAATGGCTCCATTATCTTATGCCACAATGGCGCTAAGTTTACAGCGGATGCGCTAGAGAAGTTGATTGTAGGGTTACAAGAGAAAGGATATGAGATTGTGCCAGTTTCTCAACTGATTTATACCGACAATTATGAGATGGATCATGAGGGAAGACAGCATAAGAAATAGAGAGCAGAAGGAAGAATATCGAAAGAGATTATAATTCTTAAAAAAGAATTCAAAATTAACCCTGTCACACACAACAACATCGCTGGAAAGTCTAACACTTACAGCGATGTTTTTGTGTGCCTTGAGCTATTTGGAATGTAATTATGAAATGGATTGAGCATGATATGAAAGACTCACCGGATACTATAAAAGCAACACTGCTGAAATATATATCGAATTTATCTCTTTTTACCTGATAACCGCTATATAGCCTTAATAGTCTTGCGCCAGTTTCTCACCTGATTTATACAAGTTTTACATAAGTTTGACAAATACAATAACTAATGATAGAATACTAATAATAAAATTCCCATGAGGGAGTAGCAAGCGTATATCGTAGCAAGTCAACATACTGACCTTCTGGTCTGGCTTGTTTTAAATTGCGAGACTCATGTATAGCCGAAACTATGCATGAAGTCCATATGTTATATAATATGTACCCAAGTATAGTTTAAAAGCTGTACTTGGGTTTTTTTATATCATAGGAAATTCGCAACATTATAATATCAAAATCAGGAGGTAGGAAAGATGTTTATAACATTAAGAAATGCAACAAAAAAGTATGGAGAAGGAGAATCTCTTGTATATGCACTGGACCACATTGATCTAGAAATCGAAAAAGGTGAGATTTGTGTTATTTTAGGACCTTCCGGCTCCGGTAAGTCCACTTTGCTTAACATGCTGGGAGGATTAGATCACTTAGATGAGGGTGAAATCATGGTGGGTAATAGGAATCTTTCAGGATACAAAAATAATATGCTCACTGATTACCGTAAGGAAGATGTAGGATTCGTTTTTCAATTTTATAATTTGATTCCTGATTTGACTGTGACTGAAAATATAGAGGTGATATCGGATATATCCGTTCATCCATTGGATATTGATGAAGTGTTGGAAGCTATGGAAATGAAGAAATATCGCTATCGTTTTCCAAAGGAGCTCTCTGGTGGTCAGCAGCAACGTGTTGCAATAGCAAGAGCAATCATTAAAAATCCAAAGCTGCTACTATGTGATGAATTAACGGGGGCTTTGGATACAAAATCATCAAAAACAGTTTTGGAATTTATAGAAAAAATAAATAAATTATATAAGACTACTACAGTTATTATTACCCATAACGAAGCGATTGCACAAATGGCAGATAGAGTAATTTATATTAAAGACGGCAAAACACAGGAAAATAAAATTAATACCGAAAAGATATCTGCTTCGGATTTGGTTCTTTAAGGGAGGATGGCTATGAAATTAAATAGGAGATATTCTCGAAGTATAAAGAGTAATTTATCATTCTATGTTTCAGCTACTGTATTAACTATAATGACGTTATGTCTGTTCTTTGTGATGAACATTGCCGGTGAAGCGATCTGGGAATTTGGTGATAATTTTTTTGCATCTCAAAATGTAGAAGATGCTAATTTTACAACATATCTTCCAATTCCAGAAGCAGAAATAGAAGAACTGGAAGAAGAATATTCGGTCAACTTGGAACCTCAGTATTATAGAAATATAGAGACAGATGGTACTACAAGCAGAATATTTAAAAAGACAAACGAAATAAATCTATATAGTGTTACAGAAGGAAAAGATGTAGAAAAAAATGATGAGGTCATTATTTCAGAAGGCTATGCCGTATTCAACAAAGTGTCCTTAGGTGAACAAATCACAATAGGGAATAAAGCATATACCGTGACAGGATTTTTCCAAAGACCGGATTACTTATATATGCTTCAAAATGAAGATGATTCTTATAAGAATGTCACTACATTTTATCTTGCTTATGTAACGGAAGAAGAATTTGAAAGCATAGGTAATGAGAATTGCCTTTATCTCGTTTGCTATCATGAGGACAATCAAACCGAATTCCGGAAAGAAATAAATGAGAAATATTATATGCGGACATACATATCAGCGAAAGAAAATATGCGGATTGATATGGTAAAGATGCAGGCAGAAATGTTTAGCTTTATATCATATATTATCTTGGCTATTATGCCATTGATTGTAGTGATTCTTGTGAGCATAGTCATTAATCGTAAAGTAAAATCCGAACAAAAGTTGATAGGTACCTTAACTGCTCTTGGTTATAAAAAGAATAAATTGATGCTTCATTATGCAGGCTTTGCCATGATTCCAGGATTGCTCGGAGGGATATTTGCAGTGATCTTTATAATGATATTTGCACAATCATTCGGCGAATTGTGTTTGGCAGATTATGAGCCTATGCGAATCGAATGTCATTTAAACCCTGTGGCAGCAGTCTTGGGAATTTTAGTTCCTACGCTAATGTATATATTAGCAGCAATACGCTCGGTAAATAAGTTGTTGAAAAAAGATACTGTGCTTCTGCTAAATGGAAACTCAGAACAAGGTGAAAAGAATTACAAAAATATATTGGTAAAAAACAAGATATCTTTCCGTGTTAAGTATGCATTGCGCTCCCTAATCGGAAATCCATCCAGAACTTTTGTAGTATTTTTGGGTATTTTCTTAGGAAGTTATATAGCACTCCTGGGATATAGCTTTTTAGATACGATGAATAATACAAAGCAAAGTATGATTGATGAAATGGGCAGCTATGAATACCAGTATGTGTTGAATGAACTTGTAGCAGAGAATGAATATGGTGGCGAACCGGTTATCATGTCCACATTAGAAAATAAGGCAGGGGAGCAGTTCAGCATCATAGGAACAACAGATTCCAATCCGTATCTAAAGTTGAAAGATATGGATGGAAACAATATCAGCCTTACAGACGGGTATTATGTTACAAGTATATTCGCAATGTTGAATCATGTTCAGATTGGAGATAACGTCACACTATTTAATCCTTTGACCTTGGAAGAGGTTGAAATTACAGTTACTGGAGTGGTTGACAATGATATGCAGAATGCGGTATTCAGTAGTAAAGAAAATATCGCTGATATCATGGGCATTCATGAAGATGTTAGTAATGTTGTTATGAGTGATGTGGCATTGGATATACCTGATTCAAAGACTATTCGAACGATCAAGAAGTCGGATGCAAAGGAACAATTTCAAAATATGTCAAACCAAATGAATGTAATGATATATTTTCTGATTGGAATGGGTGCAATTATTTGTGTAGCGTCCATATATGTGGCAGTTAATATGTTAGTGTCTGAGAATCGAACGAATATCTCAATGTTGAAGGTATTAGGTTATAGAGACAAACAGATTAACCAGATTGTGTTGAGTGTAAATCATATTTTGCTACCGATAGGATTTCTCTGCAGCATTCCACTGGTATTTGCTTCAACAAATTGGTTTATGGTTTTTCTGGCTGAATTTATTGGAGCCTTACCGAAGGTGTACATTGCACCTTTAAGCTTCATTTATACTGCTGTTCTAGTTTGCTTTAGTTACTTTGGATCATTATTCCTGCTAAGGCGCAAGGTATCTAAAGTGGATATGGTAGAAAGCCTAAAGGGAAATCGGGAATAATCGTATTAATTCTAGTCTGCAAAAAGGGCATAGGAATCACATAAAAAGAAAGTGGTTCCTATGCCTTATTTTCATGCGTGGAGGGTAACGGTAGTAAAAGGCGTAGGATGAATACTCCTCCTTCTGTTTCAAAGGAATATAAACCTCCATAGCGTTCCACAATCGTGACCATACTTTTGATTCCAAAACCATGTATAGTATCATATTTGTTAGATTTTGGTAAATCACCATCCATATCAATCTTTCCTATGTATGCATTTTCAGTAGAAATAACAAGTTTGTCACTATTGAGAATGGCATGGATATATACCTTGCGAAGTTTCTCGTCTTTTACCAAATTAACTGCGGTAATCGCATTCTCTAAGGCATTGGATAATAGAGAACAAAGCTCGGTTTCGTTCACATTGAGCCCATTCGGTAGATGGACATCCGCCTGTAAGGTAACCTGCATCTTTTTTGCCTTATTCTCAAAGCTGGATAAAATCAGATTGACGGTTTCGTTTTCACAATATCGTTTCGTAGTCAGCGCATCAATAGAAGCTTCTGCACTAGAAAGGTATTCTTTGATTCTTTGTAGATCACCATCAGCAGCAAAGCCACCAATCAGTGACAGGTGATGGCGCATATCGTGGCGATAGATTGCAGTGTTTTGCTGCATTTGGCGCATTGCTTCAAGTTCTTTCCTAGCATGTGCAAATTGGGAAGCAAGAATATCCCTTTCTCGTTGAGCTTCGGTCTGTTTCTGGGATTCATTGAAGTATAGGAGAACAAAGATTAAGTAAAAAGTGCAAATTACAGAAGGGATAAAGTATACCACTGCACGCGCGCCGGAATACAATAAATTCGTATAGATGGTAGTGGCATAGTCAAACAAGTAGTATAAAAGAGGTACCATGCCAAAAAGTAAACAGGAGCGGGTAGAACGCTCTAATAGTTGTACGACTGATTTGGTTACATATTTCTTAATGAAATAGTACACAACACACATCGTAATAAAGTAACCAATATGATCGGCAAGTTGGTTATCAAAAATCGCTGCAAGCAGTGAGCCAAACCAGCGAGGTATTTGGCAACATAGATAGGCTGTCAGTACGCTGTTGATTGACATCAGCCAAGGACACTTAAAATATAGGGCGAGGAATGGTATTGATGGTAAATGAGTAATGAATGGATAGAGCTTTAATGTGACTTGTAATCCTAACATCTGCCAGCAGAATATCTGAATCAATAATATAAAAAAATAAAAAAAGGCTATCATGAATCTTCCTTTTTGTGTACGCTTCACACCGGCAAAGAGAAGAGACACAGCTACGCCGAACACCAAAACAATGCTGGATCGAAATAATATAAGAAAAGTATCCATTACGGTATATCCCTCCGTTCATTTGGCGTTAGTAAATATTTTAAATACTCCGCTTTTGCTTTTGAATAGGCATCTCTTGCTACCGGTACAATTTTACCCAAAACAGTAGTAAAGCCTTTCTTATTGAGTTCAGTCACCTGATGTAGGTTCACGATATAAGAACGGTGGGGTTTATAAAAATAAGGGTAGGATAGTAAGTCATTCTCATAATCAGTAAGGTAGCCATAGGCTTCCCTCTCTTCACCATTTGTAAGGATAAACTGAACTGAGCGATTGATGACTTCTACATACACAATTTGTGAGAAGGGTAACTTAATGATGCCACTCGAAGTTTTCAGAGTCAAATATGCACCTTCTTGTTTAATCAGAGCAAGTTGCTTACTAATGGAAGGAAAAATTTGATCCTTATGTGCGGGCTTTAGTATATAGTCCTTAGCATCTACACGGTAGCTCTCAATTGCAAAATCACGAGATGAGGTAAGGAAAATAATCGGAATTTCATTATCTGAACGGCGAATCTCTTTTGCGGCTTCCATTCCTGTAACACCAGGCATAAGAATATCCAAAAGAAGTAAATCATACCGTCTTGTTCTCATAATCTCTAAAAGCTCTGTGGCACTGTGAAAGGCATCATATGTAACTGAACTGTCTATCTCTTGGCGGTAATGCTCTAGCAGTGCGGAAATACGAAAGAGCTCATCTAGATTATCATCACATATAGCTATATGCACATTCATTACCTCCATTCCTATTAAATATTCCATAATTATTTTAACATAAAGAAATGTATGCTTCAAGGAATTGTAATTTTATGTTGAAAAAACACGATTTGTGCGGTAGGAGAGACAATTCGTGCGCTAAACGGTATTAAGGAACGATAATATGATATTATGATGTCAAGTTAAAGATTGAAATAGGGGTGATGTTCTATGACAGTAGCAATGCTTGGCTGGTTTGTTGCAGGAATTTTTGTGACAGCCTTTGTTACATTGTGGTTTATGGTAAGTTACAAGGAACTATCTGCAAGGAAGAAGAGTCTCAATGCAATCAGCGAGCAGATGCAAATGTATCATAGATTGCGTATGCAAGAACGAGGTGGTGTAAATGACGAAGCAGCACAAAGGATATTAGAAAATAAGCTTATGGTTTATAGAGAGGTGGAAAAGAAATATAATGCTAGGATAAGAAGTCCGATGAATCGTATACCTGCATTTATTTTGGGATTTCACCCTGTAGGAGAATGATGTGAGATGACGAAAAAATACAAGACTTAATATAAATCACATTACGAATAAGTTTCGCCTGAAATGGTGATTGACAGAGTGAAAGGAGAGCGACGGTTATGAAAAAACGATTACTCGGTATCATCCTGGTTTTATGTTTGTCACAGCCTCAGATGCAGGCAACGGCATTCGCATCGAAAGCAGAGAAATATTACAATGATAATGATGTTACTTGGTTGGGCACTCAAAAAGAATACAAAAAGACACTGGAGTCATTCTTTGATGAGGGCCTTCGATTAGTACCTGTGGGAGATAGAAAAGAGGATGGAAGCCTTAGTAATGTCAAATACGGGCTTGTTGATTCTACCGGTAAGTTTGTTACACAACCCATTTATGAAAGCATACGGGCAGAATTCTTGTCAGTTGAAAAGTCTATTTATGATACGAGTACAACAGAAACTATATTTGTAGATGGATATGTTCAGGCGACACGGGATGGTATGATGGGGTTGCTAGATACGAGCGGTAAGGAGGTCATACCTTGTAAGTATCATGCAGTAGGACTGCCGGTAGAGGGTATTAGCCGTATCATTAAAAACAAAGGGGGCAAGTATTATCTTGGTTACTGGAGCCTAGAACTTGGTAAGGAGATTGTTGCTCCGAAGAAATATATTGTCAGTGGAAATGATGCAACAGCTGCAGGCTATCCACAAAGTTATGAGGCGTTAAATCGGAGTGCTGAGTGGGACTATGCTGATGAAGCTTCTGACTACTATAAAAAGCAAAGTGTTAACCGGTTAGCTGCGCAATATGATTTTAAAGGTGGATACGCGCTAGTACCTACTGGAAAGATTGAGACAGTGACACAAACTTCATCAGATGGTAGTGCCAAAAGTGTGAAAGCATACCTTGTTTACGCCCAAATTATAGATAAGAAGGGAAAGGAAGTCCTTTCCGGTGGACCATATCCTTATCGTTATGGTGCAATCTATCCACAAGCAGGCCCATATATGGTCTATCAAAAACTATCAACTAAAAAGCTGACGTTAAAAACGGATAATGGAGGTACTATAACCTTTAACTCACATCTTGAATCTGGTGTGGTAGGGGCAAAAGGGATTCTCATACCAGCACAGTACCACGGCGGTATCCGTGGCAATTCAGCAACTGGGTGGTTTCCTTCCGATGCTAATATGCAGATTATTCCCGAGTTCTCATTGGTTATGACTGCAAAGGATGTTTACCAAGGTAAGAAGGAGGCAAGTGCTAGAGTTGGTGTTGTTAATTTGAATAACAAGACAATCGTTCCCTTTGAAACGGACTATGAATGGTTTCGATATGACTCTGATAACAAAGTATTTACTGGTAAATATATTTATCGGACCGATGGAACGAAGATACCTAATTCAAGTAAGGCTGGATATGATGAAGCAGGCAATCTTCTTGTTGCAAATGGATATTTCACACTATGCGATAAGAATCGCTATCACTATAAAGGCGTTGCATCCTTAAAAACTGGAAAAGCATATACTCATAAGAACCTGTATGCTAAGGCTCAGGTCATGGCTTACGATTCCCGTTCTAATGTCAGCATTAATGGAACACTTTGGGTCAACAAAGGTGACTCTAATGAAGGTAAATGGGGACTTGTGAATATTAATGGTAAGATACTTCTTCCCTTTGAATATGAAAGTTTGGACAATGGTCCTCAATGGGAGATGGAAAAAGGGGGATATGCACTGGTAGAGAAAAACGGTAGATGGGGCATGGTTGACACGCAAGGGAAGGTAATTTTACCATGTCAGTACAAATCGATTAGTTTGTCTGGAGACGGTTACCTAAGCCTGTGCGATGATTCCCACAAATACGGTGTCTTTAGTCTTTCTACTCGTAAAATTATGATTCCATGTGTATACCCAAGTAATATAGATATGAAAGATTCGATTGTAGGTTCTGTTCCTGTTTGTCATGGTAAGAGCCTGTATGTATTGGTAGATGACAAGGGAAAGGAGATAACACCTGCATATATATATATCAATACACCGCAACGTGGTCTCTTTTATAATTCAAATCAAGATCGAGTAGGCCCGGACGGTAAGATTGTATTTCCTAGAAACGCGAATTTGGCTATGTATCAAGGAGAGCAGGTGTTAATCGGAGAAGATCTTACCCTTGTGGTAAAGGAGGGAAAGATAGGCTATGTCAATGCATCAAGACTAGCAAGAGAAGGTGGGAAGCTACCAACTATACCTCCTGTAAAAATGGAACCTATTGAAAGTCTAAATGCCGTGAAAAAATACTATCTGGTTGATTATCCAGATAAGCTTGTATATAAAATAGGCGAGACCTTTGAATTGGAGGGTTTCATGGCACATAGCGAAGATATCGATGGAATACGGAATGTACTAGATAATTCCAAGATTTCATTTATAGTTTCTGGTGTGGTCAAGGTAACAGAAGGCTATACTTTCACCTCTGCAGCAGATAAAGTGATGGAATGCTATTATGATGGGGTAAAAACAGGCTTTTCCATTACTGTGAGAGTATTGGATCCAGCTGTTGTAGGTGATTTGCTAGATAACGGCACCTATACGATTAGTGTCAATGGAAAATACCTAAAGATAGTGGATGGCTATATGGAGTTATGGGATACCAAACCCGCACAAACATTTACCGTTAAGCTGATCAATTATAGTGAAGAACGTGGTCCTATGTATCTTGTTATGGCGGATGAGCAATACGTTGTGCAACCAGCGTCTAGGGATGGAACGCAACTTGTTACCTCTTTGGTAGCGGTACCGTGGCGCATCAACAAGTATAAGAGTTTCTGTACGATGCGAGACTATGGAAATCAGAAATTACTTGTCAATGCATCCGGGGAAAAGAGTAGCAATGGCACCAAAATTATTGTTTGGTCCCACACTGGTTCAGCACCAGAACATGCAAAGCTTATCTTTACTCCAGTAAAATAGAAGAGAGCATAGATGGGCATGCGGATAGGCATTGGGAATCATATTGATATAAAGTAGTTTTAAAAAAGGGGATATTTAATATAGAACTCCGTCATGAGATTATGGCGGAGTTTTTGTATACGAGGAAATTTCTCTGAAGTTCCTATTATAACCTATATTTGGATTGGTACTAGAAGTGAAAATAAGTGAATTAAAGGTAGAAATAAAGTATTTATATGGTATAATTTGTATGAGTACACAATCTCTTATAAGCTAGAAAAGTGAAAAGATTAAAAGTGGAAATATAATGGGACATGGACATTATAAGAGAGATATCTTACCAAATGATAACAATTAAGGAGGAATATTATGTTTTGTACAAAGTGTGGTCTCAAATTAGATGATGATACTATTTTTTGTCCAGGATGTGGTGAAAAAGTACAAGAACATGAAATTAGTCGAGAAAATACATATAACCATCAGGGGACAGGATATGTAGGTGCAAGAGAACCAAACTACATCAACCAAGGCGATATGAGTATATCGAATGATAAATATAGTTCTGACAATTCAGCTAATGCAAATAATGCAATATTCCAAGGAGGAGTTAATTATTATAGTCCAAATATTCAACAACCAAGCACACCAACTACTGGAGTTTCAAAAAAGAAGATATATTTAGCTTTTAGTGTAATTGGAGTTTGTGTCATTGTAATTGCTGTGTTGGCTACGTTACTTGTTGTAACTATGAAAGGTAAAAAGCAGACAGAATCAGTCACTTCTCAAGAAATTGAGGATATTGCATCAAAAGATGATATGGTTAATTACAGTGGAAATCAAGAGAATCCAGACGATATCATTACGCCTGCTTTAACATTGTCTCCATCTCCAGAGCCAACGTCCACAATAATTCCAACACCTACACAGATTCCTTTGCCGGCAGTAGTAATGGAATTGCAGAATACGCTAACAGATTTGAATGGACCGGAAACTACATTGCAGGGGATATCAGTTTATGAGATAAATTGTAAGCCTTCCATTCACTCGTATAGTGAGACATGGGATCGAAATATTATGTATTCCATTGAAGATTTGGCCAGTACCTCAATGGATGGTTATGCAACGGTAAATGAATGCGATATTCAGAAAAAAGAATTTGTAAATATAGAAAATGGTCAAATTATTGATTACGAGATTTATATTAATCCAAGCAATAGTAAAGTACATAAAATTGTTAGTATTGAGTATATGGGTGATCATCTAGAAATAACGGATTACTATTATGATCTTAGTGGTAATGTTAACTTTATATTTCAGAGGGATTCCGATACCTATCAACCAACATATGCAACGCCTGATAAAATAGGAAATCGCTATTATTTTAAAAATGATAGTATGGTAGCATGGAGAAAGGTTACTGAGGACAAAACTACGAATTATGTAATCGGTCAGAATGAGTATAAGCGTCAGGAGAAAGAAGGAAGAAATAATCTTAAACTATATTCTAGCTTAAATGAGGATGGGAAAAAAATATATGATACTCTTGAAGAAAAGATGCTAAATGCAGCCTATAATACTTATCGAATTGTATTAAGTGCGGATGGAGTGAGTGTCGTACAGGGATTTGTGTATGATACTAATGGAAATGCTTTCGCAAACGCCCAGGTTAGTTTGTATTTATCTAAAGAAAATGACTTAGAGGACAATTATTTAGTATTTGAGACAATGACTGATAAGAACGGTTTGTATAATATAAAGCTTCCTGTAAGAACTTATAGTTATTATGTTGAAGTCACTTATCGGGATTATAACATTACAACCTTATACGATGTAAATATATCAAATGAAGACATAGGAATGTATCAACCAAGTATTTATCTTACTCAAAGTGATAATAATGTTTATGAAGTGAACTTAAGATTAGCAGATGCATTAAATTATCAAGATTCATCTCATGTCTCCATGTTACCACTAAGCAATGCCGAAGTATTATTTAGAAATGGGGTAAATAATCGTAAAGGAGAGATCGTTGAAACGGGATATTCAGACAGTAATGGTTATTTATCTGTTAAGTTAAATCAAGGTATGTATACAATACAGATTATTTCAGATGGCTATGAAGTACTTTACTATAATATTGTATCTAATGGACAGGGAAATTTAATTGCGATTAATGTTTTACCTGAATTAGGAAATAATGAATTAGCAATTGTATTAACGTGGAATGATACTCCTAGTGATCTTGATTCACATTTATTTGATCCAAATGATAGTAGTGGCCATATATGGTATGGAGTTCCAAGAAATCGATATGGTGCAAGTCTTGATGTTGATGTGAGAAGTGGATATGGACCAGAAACAGTAACAATTATGAACTTAACAAATGGATTATATAAATATTATGTAGCTGACTTTTCCAATTGTAGTTCACGAAATACAACGAGTACAGAGATGTCATATTCTGATGCAACGGTTAATATTTATTCCTCCGAAGGTTTATTGCAGACATTTCATGTTCCAACCAATAAAGCAGGAGTTATCTGGGAAGTATTTGAGATTCGAAATCGTCGTATCATTCCAATACAGAGATATTATAGTAATATTCAGGATAAGTCATGGTGGAATTCTGCGAAGTGATAAGTGAGGGGAAAAAGATGAGAATGCAAAGAGTTTACATAGCATTATTAGGAATATGCCTTTTAACAGGCTGTACAAATAATGGGTCCAAGACACAAGAGATTAATCAAGAACAGTCAATTCAGTCAGAAGATAAAAAGCAGCAGATAGTAGAAGGCAAAGAACAACAGGTGTCAGAGGATGATGGACAGCAGATAGTAGAAGGGAATGAACAACAGATAACAGGAGATGAAGAATCACAGGCACAAGAAGATGATATTATACATAATGATTTAATAAACAGTGAAGGGGAAGTAGACAGTAAAGAAATAAGCACCACTACTGAAGTGGAATCTGCATCGAGTGATGATGAAAATAGCTCGAAAGAAGAACAGATTGCAGTTGAATCATTTGAACCAAGGGAGATGGTAACAGTTTCTGAGGTTAATGTTCGTATCGAGCCTTCATTAACGAGTGATATTTTGGCTACACTTGAAGCTTCCAGTACAGTTACATGTACTGGAAGTATTGATGAATGGTATCGTATTGATTATAAGGGTGTTGTAGCATATATGTATGCTGCATATTTAAAAGAAAAGTTGGATTTAGAGGATACGGAATCTAATAATGATTTTGTTAGTTCAGAGACTGATTATGATATTCCAGGATGTCGCATTGTTTATGAAACCGCAGTAGATGCTCCTTGGATTGTAATTGATGCGGGCCATCAAGAAAAGGGTAATTACAATAAAGAGGCGATAGGACCGGGAGCAACAGAGAAAAAAGCGAAGGTCTCATCAGGGACACAAGGACGTTGGACGGGATTAGTAGAATACAAGCTCAATCTAAAAGTTGCGATAAAATTACGAGATGCCTTACTAACCAAAGGATATAATATAATTATGATCAGGGAAACTAATGAAGTGGATATCAGTAATTCAGAGCGTGCGGCAATTGCCAATGACATTAATGCAGATGCATTTATTCGAATTCATGCGAATGGTTCAGAGGATGCAAGTTCACAGGGAATGATGACAATCTGTCAAACTAAGGACAATCCTTATTGTGGGGAATTGTATGAAGATAGTTATCAGTTATCCGATTGTATTTTAGAGGGGATGCTAAACGCAACCGGTGCGAAAAATAAGGGCGTCTGGGAGACAGATACAATGAGTGGTATTAACTGGTGTAGTGTTCCTGTGACAATAATTGAGATGGGATATATGACAAATAAGACTGAGGATGAATTATTAGCAACGGATGACTATCAGAACAAAATTGTGGATGGAATCGTGAAAGGTTTAGATGTTTATTTGAATGAACATGATTAATACATAAAGTGATAGAATTCATTAACCGTGTTTAAGCAGATGTATTCATCCAGATGAATGTGGATCAATTAAAGAGGATATTTATCCTCTTTAATTTTTTTGCATAAAGGAAATTCCTCTGAATTTCCTAATTGGTAAAATGATACGAAAAAAGTAATATTTACACAAAATTACTTTACATACAATAATTTAGTCTGTAAAATAGAGTATATCAGATTGGTAAAAATTACATATATTATTGTGCTGTTAGGTTGAGTAATTGAAGGTTATTAGATTTTTGGGAACTCTTTTTTAGAACACAGTAAACATTCATATACATAAAATAATAAATTGATATTATTACTCAAGAAAAGTATGACAAGAAGAAAAACGATGCAAGAGAAGGCTTTGAATGAGTGAATATGCATATTTTAAGGAGGAAAATGTATGAAGTGTCAAGTTTGTGGGCATGAGTGTCCCCAAGGAGTGATATTTTGCTCTCAATGTGGTGCAAAGTTAGAGGCAGCTCCTACAAGTCAAAATCCAAAGGAAGACCCAGGTTTACAAGTAAATGTACAGGAGCAGAGCAATACATCAACGTCACCAGTACAGTTACAGCAAAATGAAACTCACCAAGCAGAACAGCCACAAATGTCTACAATGCAACAGCCAATGAATCAAAGTCAACTACAGATGAATTCGTCAAATTCTAATATGCAAACGACAAGGAAAAAGATTCCTATGAAGTTAATTGCTTTAGGAGGAGGAGCTCTTGTTGTAATTATTGTAGCGGTATTGCTTATTACAAAGTTCTTTTTTACGAGTTCAGACTATTTTTATTACAGTGAGGATTCGATTTCAGCATGGCGAGAATACATAGATCATGAAACTGGAGACATTTTTGTATTGAATGATAATATTATAGTAAGCGCAGAGGATATGGCTAACTATACGTATAGTCCAGATTACTTAACATTTGCTGTATTGGCCTATGATGATACTTTATCTGTTGTTACGAAGAAGGGATTAGAAGAAATCGCTGAGCAAGTTAATAATTATGTAATTTCAGATGATGGTTCCAAGATAGTTTACATTGACTATGATGAAGATAGAGATGATATTGGAGATTTGTATTCGTATGATGTTGCAAAGGGAGAATCAAAAAAGATATCATCGAACTGTTTTTCAACAGATATCAAAATCTCACCGGATGGCAATAGTATAGCATATATCAAAGACTATGAAGATGAGGATAAATTTAAACTTTTTACATCCATTGATGGGAAAGAAGCTGTAGTAGGAAATGGGATGATACCAATTGCTATATCTAATAATGGAAGTTATCTGTATTATCTAGATGGAGACAAGATATATGTAAAAACCACAGATGATAAACAACGACTAGCTTCTAATTATGATGGAACATTATATTTCAATTATGATTATAGTGAAGTACTATATGAAGATGATGATAACACCTATATCAGCATTAAGGGTAGTGAAAAGCAGAAGGTTAGCGATGATGATTTTTATAGTATTGTACTACCAGATCGTGTTATGATATCAGGGGGAAGATATTTAGATTCTTCCAGTTTTGGTAGTTACACTTACATTGTTTTGGGTATCAAGAATTTTACAAATCAAGTATATGAATTGGATAGCGAATATTATTTCGTGGACTCTAAATTAGAATGCCATCCGATTTGCCCAGAATATGTTGACTGTGTAAAAATATCTGAGGATGGAAAAAGTATATTATATTCCTATGAAGGTAGTTTGTACTACCAAACTAATTTAACTGATAAAAAGTTAAAACCAGAGAGGATTGCAAAAGATATTGATATTGATGAGTTTGTTGCAAATGCTGATTTGACAGATGTTTATTTTGTAAACTATGATGATGAATTAATGTACGTAAATTCTAAAGGTAAAACTAGTAAAATAGCAGATGATGTAAGTTTAGACTTCTTATATAAAGATTTTAAGGATGATACATTCTATTTCTTGCAAGACGAAGATGATGGTTATGGGACTTTGTATTACAGTAAAGAAGGTAGTAAAAAAACCAAAATCAAAGATGCTGATAATGTAAGGTTAGGTAGAAGATTAAATTGTCTTTATTATACGATTGATAATGGCGATGATACATATAATAAATACATATTAAGGGAAGGAAAAGCAAAATTGTTTGTTGAAAATACGTTAAATAATTACTAAGTTCTAGTGAGGAAACAAGGTTCAATTACGAGTAGTTCGCAATTCTAGTTCTTTGCTCAATTAATCATGGGGTGTGATTCTATGAATTACACCTCATTTATTATGAAGTATAACTTTTTTTATTTTATTTATAATACCATTATGCATAAATGAGAGAAGAGGAAAACTACTAGCATTTTCAGGAGGTTGGTCAAAAGGTGAATTCAATTGAGATTGTAGGTGGAATCATTATTCCATTTCTTGGGACAACGTTAGGTGCAGCAGGTGTGTTCTTCTTTAAAAGAGAGTTGAGTGACTTATTACAAAGGTCGTTGCTGGGGTTTGCTTCTGGTGTTATGGTGGCAGCTGCCGTCTGGTCATTACTGCTACCTGCAATTGAGATGGCTAAACCGATGGGAAGATTATCATTTATTCCTGCATCCGTTGGGTTAGGTCTGGGAGTTGGATTTTTACTAGTCTTAGATAAAACAATTCCACACTTGCACTTACATGCGAAAAAGCCGGAGGGAAAGCCAAGCTCCTTAAAGAAAACTACGATGCTAGTACTTGCAGTAACACTTCATAATATACCAGAAGGAATGGCAGTTGGAGTCGTTTTTGCTGGTCTATTAACCAATCAAAGCAATGTTACATTAGCTGGAGCTTACGCACTAGCAATTGGAATTGCAGTACAGAACTTTCCAGAGGGTGCTGTAATCTCTCTTCCACTAAAAAATGAGGGAGAAAGTAGAACAAAGGCATTTTTTCATGGTACATTATCCGGTATAGTTGAACCAATCGCATCAGTTTTGACTATACTATTATCAAAATTTGTCGTTCCTACTTTGCCTTATTTGCTATCGTTTGCAGCTGGTGCAATGCTCTATGTTGTAGTTGAAGAGTTAATACCAGAAGCCTCCGAAGGAAAGCATTCTAATGTTGGTGCAATTGGATTTGCACTTGGTTTCACAATTATGATGATATTAGATGTAGCTCTTGGTTAATGTGAAAGATAAAATATGATATCCCCTGTATCAAATATGGTACAGGGGATGTCTTTTCAAATTTTTATACAAAGGAAAAGTTCATCGTATTTAGGTTACAGTTTTAGGTACATAGTTATTCTAATTATTGATAGTAGGTATTTATTATTCTAACGATACAATCATTCAGATTTTCAACCTGATAATCGCCTATGGTAGGTTTGAGGTGAGAATTTCCTATGCCACTATCATCAGTAAGGAAAGTATAAGTTCCGCCTGTTAATATTGCGGTTGTTCTTAAAAAGGTCTCAGTATCTTTGTCTACTCCACTGGATGCTACAGGAATAATGCGGATTCCCTGTCTTGACGCTTCAATCATCGACTTTTGCAAACTATCATTAATCTGAGTATCTCCACTATGAGGAGGTGCATCGAGGATAAGAAATAGCAATTTAACACTATCAGTATTCCATTCATGATTAAAGATTCCATCATATAGCGCCTGATCAACAGCTTCAGGGTTGTCTCCACCGCCAGTTGCAACTTCCATATTCAGCTGTTCTTGTATTGTTTCTGTGTCATAAGTAAATGCATTCGATTTTACTACATACTCGTCACCTTCATCGCGATAAAAGTTTACGCAATATCTTGTGTTCTGATCGGCTACTTTTTTTGCGATATCTTTAAATTCTGTCTTAAGATAGCTAAGTTCATCTTCCATTGAACCAGTAGTGTCAAATACAAACATTAGATCGAGAGATTTGGTACTAAAACTGTCATCGAGCACTAAAGTCACATCTTCATAAATCGGATCATTGGACTGGTTGTTGGCTTGTTCATTGACCGGTAGATCTGTTTGATTATCATTCTGATTATTTGACTGATTATTAGAATTAGGTTCATCAATATTTGATGCTAATACAAGCTCTGTGCTAGTCGAATTGCCATTTTTACTTACTCTAATTGATCCTGGAACTTGATTGCTATTCAATAAGTTGAAGAATACATATGCAACACCTTGGTAATTGGAGACGGATTCCCATATTACTTCTTCGGAATTGCTTAAGAGTTCAACTTTTGCATTTGTGACAGGGGTTTGATCTTTGCTAATAATTGTAACTATAATTCGATTCTTTGGGTTCATTCCGTAGGTTGGAGTAATTAATTGCCCGTTCATAATAAGATTGGTAAAGAATACCCAGTTATTATTGTCATTCCATTCACCTGCAGTTAATAATCCAGCTCGTATCTGATTGGTTACTTCAGGACTTACTGAAATTTCGGTTCCTGGTTCTACACTTGCTGGCATTTCAGATTCGGTAAAATCTAGGGCTACATCAACATCATCCGATGTGGAAGAACCATAAGATTCTCCAGAACTTATCATTGTATCAGAATCAGAAGATTCCTTAGATTCTGTAGTCGTTACAATATCAAAAGCTTCTACCTTAGTTCTTTCTGGAGCTACTGCTTCAGGAAGTCCTGAATTAATGGATGTTTCACCAGACCCATCAGAGTGGTTACTAGCTTCTTTTGCAGAACCACATCCCATTACCAACATCATCGTAAATGATAAAATAATACTAAGTATTCTCCTCTTCATAAATAAATGTCCTCCCTAAACTTGATATTTCTCAGCTTACACGCAGATGAGTTCCTCAACTCATCTGTTATCGATGACTGATTTAATAATTAGACGACTTATTCACAATAGAGTTCCATTATTTTTATTTTTTTTACGGGGAGAAATTGTTTGGTGAAATAAATAACTGACCTAAATCAATCAATTATTCATTGCACAATGGAAAAGAATAGTATAAAATACATATGGGCTACAAAAAATTTTTTAGCAAAGAAGGTCAAAAGATGGAAAGAAAAGTAGGTACAATTTCAAGAGGTATTCGCTGCCCAATCATTAGAGAAGGCGACAATTTAGCAGAAATCGTAGTAGAAAGTGTATTAGATGCTGCGAATAGTGAAGGATTTCAATTAAGAGATAAGGATGTAATCTCTTTAACTGAATCAATAGTTGCACGAGCACAAGGAAATTATGCGTCGATTCAAGCAATCGCTGGCGATGTAAAAGCAAAATTAGGCGGAGAAACAATTGGAATTATATTTCCGATTCTATCCAGAAATAGATTTGCAATTTGTCTCAAAGGCATGGCTATGGGGGCTAAAAAGGTTGTATTAATGTTAAGCTATCCAAGTGATGAGGTAGGGAATGAATTAGTATCCCTTGATAAAATAGATGCTGCAGGTATTAATCCATATAGCGATGTATTGACATTAGCTCAATATCGAGAGCTATTTGGCGAAAATAAACATGAATTTACTGGTGTTGATTATGTTAAATATTATGAAGAAATTATAAAAGAAACAGGCGCTGAAGTTGAAATTATCTTTGCCAATAATCCAAGGACAATTCTTAACTATACAAAGAATGTTATTACTTGTGATATACATACACGTGCAAGAACAAAACGTATTCTAAAGGCTAGTGGAGCAGAAAATGTATGCGGTATGGATGATATATTAACTGCACCAATTAATGGAAGCGGCTGTAATGAGAAGTATGGTTTATTAGGATCAAACAAATCAACAGAGAATACAATTAAATTATTCCCAAGAGAATGCTTTGATTTAGTGAAAGAGATTCAACAGAGAATACTCGATATCACAGGTAAACATGTAGAAGTAATGGTATATGGAGACGGAGCATTCAAAGACCCACAGGGCAAGATATGGGAACTCGCAGATCCAGTCGTATCACCAGCATATACAGAAGGATTGATTGGTACTCCAAATGAGGTTAAGTTAAAATACCTAGCCGATAATGAATTTAAAGATCTAAGTGGTGTCGAGCTAAAAGAAGCAATCTCAAAGTATATTAAAGAAAAGAATGATAATCTAGTAGGTAATATGGCATCCCAAGGAACAACACCAAGACAATTAACAGACCTAATTGGTTCCTTGTGTGACTTAACAAGTGGCTCTGGTGATAAAGGAACGCCTGTTGTACTAGTACAAGGATATTTTGATAATTACACAAACTAATATCTGACTTTTTGGTGTATCGAATGTTTGTGATTTAGAAAGATTATAAAAAGAGCTTAATGGTAAACTTTCTTTTATGTGATGGATACAAGTCCATAAGAACATGTGGGACCTGTGAGTCATTCAAAAGATACCATCAAGCTCTTTTTATTGAACTGTATCACACTTTCGTCTATAATTGATTGTTGTCACGACATCATATATGTAAAAGAAAATTACTTTTAATAAGTAATTAATTGTTTGTCGTAGGGAATAATGAAGCACATATACTAAGAGTAGGAAAGGTAATAGAATGAAAGATATAATTGATTTGCATACACATACATTAGCAAGTGGTCATGCATATAGTACAATAAATGAGATGGCACAGGAGGCTGCGAAAAAGGGGATTCAGTTGCTTGGAATAACAGAACATGCTCCTATGCTACCTGGAACTTGTCATCTCTTTTATTTTGAAAATCTTCATGTAGTTCCAAGAGAACTTTATGGAGTAAAATTACTTCTTGGTAGTGAAGTTAACATCTTAGATTATGAGGGAACCCTTGATTTAGATAACTCAGTACTTCGGAAATTGGATCTTTGCATTGCAAGTATTCATCCACCATGCTTTACGAAAGGGACAAAAGAAGAGAATACAAATGCAATTGTAAATGCAATGAAAAATCGTTATATCAGTATCATTGGTCACCCAGATGATGGTAGATATGAAATGGATTATGAGGTTATTGTTAAGGCGGCAAAGGAGTATGGAGTAATGCTTGAGATTAACAATGCTTCAGTATCTCCAGGAAGCTTTCGACAAAATACACGTGAGAATGATTTGCTAATGTTATCATATTGCAAAAAATATCAGGTTCCAGTAATTTTAGGAAGTGATGCTCATATTGCATACGATGTTGGTAAGCATGATTCTGCTTGGGCTGTGATTAATGAAGCTCAGTTTCCAGAGGAGCTTGTAATGAATGATAAACCTGAACAGGTTATAGCGATGATTCAAAAGAGAAGAGAGAATTGTTGTTAGTATTTCCAGAATAAGAAATAGTTGACAAACTAAATATGCGCTGATATTATGAATAATTATAGGCAAAGGTGTCTCTTAGGGACGTCTTTGCCCTTTTTTAAATTCAAAAATCCAGGTGTCAAAAGTTCTTAAGAAAGAAGTTTGAAGTAATGTTATGAATATGTGATGACAAACATAATTTATCCGCAACACGCTTTCGCTTGAATGAAGTTCGTAACGGTACATAGGGGCCTAAAATACAGGCCCAAAGTACCGACGACTTCATAACAGTATGCTCCTAAATTATGTTAGTCATCCCATATTCAGCAAGTCTATTGATGTGCAAAATGACGAATAACATTATAGAAAAGTACTTTTGACACCCAAATCATTAAAATAACATAATCAAAGGAGAGGTGTAAGATGAATCGATATACAAAAAAAGATATTCTAAGATTAGTAGAAGAAGAGGATGTTGAGTTTATTCGCCTTCAATTTACCGACATATACGGGAATCTTAAAAATGTTGCAGTAACAACAAGTCAATTGAGTAAAATTATGGATAATGAATGTATGTTTGATGGTTCTTCGATTGAAGGATTTGTTGGTATTGAGAAATCTGATATGTACCTCTATCCAGATTTAGATACATTTGAAATATTTCCATGGAGACCACAGCAAGGAAAGGTTGCAAGATTTATCTGTGATGTTTATTGTAGTGATCAGACTCCATTTGAGGGAGATCCTAGATATATTTTAAAAAAGACGTTAAAGGAAGCGCAAGATTTAGGATATACCTTTCAAGTAGGACCAGAATGTGAATTTTTCTTATTTAATTTAGATGCAAATGGTTTACCGACTACTGCGACACAAGAGAAGGGTACATATTTTGATATTGGTCCTGTTGATTATGGTGAGAATGCTCGTCGTGAAATGGTATTAACCTTGGAGGAAATGGGGTTTGAGATAGAAGCCTCTCATCACGAGGTGGCACCTGCACAGCATGAAATTGATTTTAAGTATGAAGACGGTCTTAAGACTGCAGATAATATTGTGACTTTTAAGATGGCAGCTCGTTCGATTGCAAGACGACATGGTATGCATGCAACATTTATGCCAAAACCTAAATCAGGCGTCAATGGTTCTGGAATGCATATCAATATGTCATTAAGGAAAGATGGAAAGAATATCTTTTTTGATCCTACGAAGCCAAACAAGTTAAGTGAGGAAGCAAATCAGTTTATTGCTGGTCTAATGTATCATATTTCTAGCATGGTGGCAATTACGAATCCATTAGTAAACTCATATAAGAGATTAGTTCCAGGGTATGAAGCACCAGTTTATATTGCGTGGTCGGAGACAAATCGAAGCCCGTTAATTCGTATCCCTGCTCCTCGGGGGGAAGGAACTAGAGTGGAACTACGTTCTCCAGATCCAACAGCTAATCCATATTTAGCATTAGCAGTTTGTTTAGCAGCAGGCTTAGATGGAATTAAGAAAAAGATGGTCCCTCCAGTAAGCGTAGATAAGAATATTTTTCTTATGACAGAGGAGGAAAGACAGGAACTTGGAATTGTTAGTTTACCTGGAAGCTTAGGGGAAGCATTAATCGAATTTGAATCAAGTGAATTTATAAAGAATGTCCTTGGAAAGCATATGTTTGAAAACTATTTAAGAATTAAGAAAGAAGAGTGGAGACAATATCGCAGTCAAGTTGCTACATGGGAATTGGAGCAATACCTAGATCGCTATTAATAAATCCAAAAAAATGAGCGATGGAGGTGGTCAAATGTGTTGAGTATAATCATTGCTTTCCCAAAGATTGAAGATGCTAATAATATTAAACTACTCTTAATTCGCAATGGCTATGAAGTCAACGCTACTTGTACTACTGGGGCCCAGGCAATAGCTATAGCAAATGATTTAGATGAAGGTATCGTTATTAGTGGATATCGACTCCCAGATATGCTTTATCGGGAGCTCAATGGATATCTTCCACGAGGCTTTGAGATGTTATTAATAACTTCTGCGCAGAGGCTTTCACAATGTAGTGAGGGTAATGTTGTAAGCTTAGGTGTGCCAATAAAGGCACAGGACTTACTAAATACATTACAGATTATGACTTACAACAGTATGCGCAAAAAAAAGAGGGAACGAAGCAAACCGCGAGAGCGTACTGCAGAGGAACTAGAAATTGTACATAGGGCGAAAATTGTTCTAATGGAGCGAAATAAGATGTCAGAAGAAGAAGCTCACCGTTATATACAAAAAAATAGCATGGATAGTGGTACAAATCTAGTCGAGATGGCAGAGATTATACTACGTTTGATGTAAGAAAGGCTTTTCATTCAAAATCAACTTTTGGAGGCTTATATGATAAAGTTTACAAAGATGCAAGGTTGTGGAAATGACTATGTGTACGTGAATTGCTTAATGGAAACCGTAAAGGATGCTAATTCATTGGCTAGAATCGTAAGCAATCGGCATTTTGGAATTGGTTCGGACGGTTTAATCTTAATTAAGGAGTCGAAAACTTGTGATTTTACAATGCATATGTATAATGCGGATGGAACACAAGGTCAGATGTGTGGGAATGCAATACGCTGTGTCGGAAAATATGTATATGATCACAAAATGACTGAGAAGACGAAATTAAGCATTGAAACTCTTGGCGGAACGAAATATCTGGATTTAACAGTTGTAGATGGTAAAGTGACAATGGTTACAGTGGATATGGGTGAGCCAATCTTAGAACCAAAGAAAATACCGATTGTAGTAGATGGTAAGCAAGTAATTGATTTACCGATTACTGTATTAGGACGTGATTTCCGTCTGACTGCAATCTCAGTTGGTAACCCACACGGTGTTGTATTTGTAGAAGATACAAAAAGTTTTCCTATCGAGAGATTTGGACCAGCATTTGAACATCACTCACTATTTCCTGAACGTATCAATACAGAATTCGTTCAAGTACTTGATCGTAATACGATTAATATGCGTGTTTGGGAACGTGGCTCCGATGAAACCTGGGCTTGTGGAACTGGAGCAACTTGTAGTGCATATGCATGTATCTTAAACGGATATACAGAAGATGAAGTAACAGTTCATATGTTAGGTGGAGACTTAAAAATTCGTTATGATCGAGAAACCAATCATTTATTTATGACAGGTCCAGCTGTTGAAGTATTTGAGGGAACAATTGATCTCAACTTATAGGGGAGACGGGACATGATTAAAATAAATGAGAATTATTTAAAGCTACAGGGAAGTTATCTATTTTCAAATATTGGGAAGAAAGTCCGTACATTTCAGGCAGAGAATCCAGATAAAAAAGTAATTAGTCTCGGAATCGGAGATGTTACACAACCATTAGCACCAAGTATTATAGAGGCAATTCACAAAGCTACCGATGAAATGTCAGAAACCGATACATTTCGTGGTTATGCTCCAGAACTTGGGTATGAATTTTTACGTTCAGCAATTGCTAAGTTTGACTTTAAGACTAGAGGAGTTGAGATCGCTTTAGATGAGATATTTATTAGCGATGGAGCGAAAAGTGATTCTGGAAATATCGGCGATATTTTTTCTGTCGATAATAAGATTGCAGTTTGTGATCCAGTATATCCAGTTTATGTGGACTCGAACGTTATGGATGGCAGAACTGGAGAGTATGATGCGACGACTGGTCGCTGGAGTAAAGTGATTTATATGCCATGTACGAAAGAGAATAATTTCGTTCCTCAGTTACCGCCAGAAACTCCAGATATTATTTATCTTTGTTTTCCAAATAATCCGACGGGTTCGGCGATTACAAAAACAGAACTTCAACGCTGGGTGGATTATGCGAATAGCGTGAAAGCAGTAATTATTTTTGATGCAGCTTATGAAGCATATATTAGTGAGGAGGAGTGCCCTCATACAATCTATGAATGTGAAGGCGCTAAGACTTGTGCAATTGAGCTTCGAAGTTTTTCTAAGAAAGCTGGTTTTACAGGAACAAGATTAGGGTATACGGTAATTCCAAAAGAGTTAGTATCTGATGGTGTAAGGCTTAATAGCTTATGGGCAAGACGTCACGGTACCAAATATAATGGAGCACCTTATATTATTCAAAGAGCGGGTGAAGCTGTTTATTCAGTTGCTGGCCAAAGGGAAACAAAAGCTCAGATTGCTTACTACATGAACAATGCAAAAGTAATTCGTGAGCAGTTGCAATCCATGGGATATACAGTGTTTGGTGGAGTAAATGCACCATATATCTGGATGCAAACTCCAAATGGGATGAAAGCTTGGGATTTCTTTGATGATTTACTGACAAAAGCGAATGTGGTTGGAACCCCAGGTTCAGGCTTTGGGCCAAGTGGAGAGGGGTATTTTAGATTAACTGCTTTTGGTACTTACGAGAACACGTTAGAGGCATTGAAGCGAATAGAGCAGATGTGAATGTGAAACAATTGAAAATAGTTTACTACCCTATATAGTAGAAAGGAATAAAATCTATATAGGGTTTTTTAATATAAAATCTTATATCTTTTTTTGTAATTTTTGGTATAATAGATGTTGCATAAAATGTAATATAGGTAAATAATAATGTAAGAGGTTATATCATTCATCATATACAAATAAAGGCAATGGAATTGGGGAAGGTTAACTTATGCAAAAAGAAGATGCAAAAGAGATGTTAGATTATGGGAAAGATGACATAGTGCAAAATAATATCTTAGAAAATGAGCAGAGACAAGAGAAAAAGAAAGATCAAGAGAATATATATGAACTAACTGAAAAGCAAGAAGACCAACCAGTGAATATCAGTGGAGAACAAGAGATACACGAACAAGAACAAGAAAAGCATATAGAAGAACAGGAAAAGCACGAAGAAGCACAGCACGAAGAAGCACAGGAAAAGCACCTAGAAGAACAGGAAAAGCACATAGAAGAACAAGAAAAAACTATGGAAGATAAAAAAATACAAGAAAACAGTACTCATATTGATAGCAATGAACATAACATAATGGAAGAAGACTCATTTGTTACTGATACATATG
This sequence comes from Bacillota bacterium, assembly GCA_023439125.1. Lineage (GTDB taxonomy): Bacteria > Bacillota > Clostridia > Lachnospirales > Lachnospiraceae > Lachnoclostridium. The sequence continues at coordinate 74,936 of JAEXOU010000019.1, forward strand.
AAAATAAGATAGATCAAAGTAAGATAGATGAAAATAAGATAGATCAAAGTAAGATAGATGAAAGTGAGATTGATGAATGCAAAATAGCTAACAGTAATGTACATGAGATGACGCAAGCCTCAAAATTTCTAAAGACTTTAAAAGAGCGATTGGTGAGAAACAGAGAAAGCTTAGGGAATCATAAGAGTCTTATTAGTATGTTGATTTTCCCTATCGTTTTTTGTTACTTAGAAATCGTATTTCATTGTCTCGTATTTAAAGAACTTAATTCTAATCTTGTATATCCTATATTAATTGCACTCGCTAGCGGATTATTTGTATCTGCTATGACGAGCTTATTTTCAAGAAGAATCAATTGTTGGATCGGTATGACTTTTGTATCTGTTGTATCTATATGGTTTTGTGTACAACTTGTGTTTCAGCATATCTTTCGAACATTTTTAACCTTATATAGTGTTGGGCAGAATGGAACCGATGTTTTAGAGTTTTGGAAGGATGCGTTAAAAGGCATTATTGATAAATTATTTGGGATTGTTTTATTACTTCTTCCAATTGTAGTAGTAGCAATTTTGATAAAAAAATTAAAGCTATTACAAAAACAGCATCTGGCTTTTGTTGGGATGAATGTAGGCGGAGCAATCATTTTCTACAGTATATTCTTGCTTGCTTTATTAGTGCCTGGCAAAGCAGCACATACCCCTTATGATTTATATCATAACGACTTTATTCAAGATTTAGGAATCGAGAAGATCGGAATCTTAACAGCGACCAAAATTGATATTAATAATGTGTTTTTTGGGGCTGATGAATTTCAACTAGATGAGGATGCATTTTTAGCAGTGGATGACGTAATGGCACCTACAGCAATACCAACAGTTACACCAATTCCAGTTACGAAGGCACCAGATGCAACGGCTACTCCATCTCCGACACCAACTCCAATTCCGATTGATACTTCACCAAATGTATTGGAGATTGATTTTGCTAAATTAGCAACCGAAGCAAAAGATGAGTCAATAGCTTCCCTGTATGAGTATTTTTCTAAGGTAACCCCAACGAATAAAAACGAGTATACGGGGTTGTTTGAAGGATATAATCTTATTTATCTAACTGCTGAGGGATTTTCCCCTTGGGCAGTTGACGAGGAGATAACTCCAACCTTATATAAGTTAACACATTCTGGCTTTGTATTCGAGAACTTTTATAATCCAATATGGTGGACCTCAACAAGTGATGGCGAATATGTAGGTTGTACAGGATTAATACCATCAGGTAGTAATAGTATGACAAAGTCAGCAGAGTGTGATATGCCTTTATGTTTAGGATGGCAATTTAAAGAATTAGGATATTCGACAAGAGCTTACCATAATCATAGCTATAAATACTATCATCGCAATTTAAGCCATCCAAATATGGGTTATGATTATAAAGGCGCAAAAGGTGGTGGCCTGGATGTCAAACTGACTTGGCCAGAATCTGATCTTGAGATGATGGAGAAAACAATACCAGAGTATATTAATGATGAGCAGTTCCATACGTACTATATGACAGTAAGTGGCCATATGGAATATACTTTTGTTGGTAATGCGATGGCTCAAAAGAATAAAGCTTATGTTGAAAATCTACCATACTCAGATGAAGGTAAAGCATACATTGCATGCAATAAAGAGCTTGACTTAGCGCTGGAATATTTGATTCAGGAGCTTGATAAAGCTGGGGTATTAGATAAGACAGTCATCGCTTTAAGTGCTGATCACTATCCATATGGATTAGCACAAGATAAAATTGATGAAATTGCTGGACATAAAGTAGAGGAAAATTTTGAACTATATGAGAACTACTTTATCTTGTGGAATTCAGCAATAGAAGAACCAATTGTTGTTGATAAATATTGCTCGACAGTTGATATTATGCCGACACTTTATAATTTATTTGGAATCCCATATGATTCAAGATTGTTTATAGGCCAGGATATTTTATCGGATGCACCTGGATTGGTGATGACATCCAACCAGAGTTTTATCACGGATTATGTTAAATATAATTCTAAAACTGGTGAATGTGAGATGTTACAAGATGTAGAGCTTCCTGAAAATTATCTAAAAGGCTATATTTCCATCGTGCGTAATAAATTTAGTGTATCAGGTACTGTAATAAAGAAAAATTTTTATCACGATTTATTGCCAAATTTAAATCTAGAAACGTATGAAAAGCCAATCATTAAGGAATAATACAAAATAAAAATAGTTGTTGCATATAATGGAAATTAGTGGTATGATGGCTAATCATAAGTTGAATATTGTTAAAAAAGCTATGAAAGAGACTTACATCGAAGAATGCATATGGAAACAGGAAGCACACGTCACCGACTGAGAGCGTGTACATGATGAATATTCGAAGGTAGGAACACTCTAGAGCTCATGAGTTGAACGTACGATTTAAGTAGGCTCATGCGTGATACGCGTTAAGTATTTAAGTGAAGAAACGACGTTGTTTCTTAACCTTGGGTGGTACCACGGGAATAAAAATCTCTCGTCCCGAATATGAATTTCATATTCGGGGCTTTTTTTATACTTTTTTAAGCCCGACGCAGACAACGAAACTTCAACTTGTGTGTGAATCACATGAATAAATTATGAAAAGGAGGAAAAACGATGGAATTTGTAACAGGTATCAAAGAAAGTAAGACAATGTCGATTAGCAACATAGCTAGCAGAAAGGAGGAACTTTCAGGTAATTGTGTGACAATGAGAGGCGCAGTACACACAATTCGTGATATGAGTGAGGTTACATTCATCGTATTACGTACCTTTGAAGGAATTGTACAATGTGTATTAAGCACACCAGTGGAAGGATTTATGATAAAGGATTTAAAAGAAGGTGCAACGTTACAAATCAGTGGGGAGGTACGGTTAGAAGAACGTGCACCTCATGGTTTTGAAATTATATTATCACAGATTATAACCTTATCAACACCTGCTCCTAATACAATGATGCCATTACCAATTGCAAAGAGAAAATTAAATACTTCGCTGGAAACAAAACTTTCTCTTCGACCGATTGCACTTCGTAACTTAAGAGAGCGTGCAATCTTTAAGATTCAAGAAGGGATAGTAAGGGGATTTCGTGAATTTCTATTTTCTCAGAATTTTACGGAGATTCGTACTCCTAAGATTGTTGCAGGTAATGCAGAAGGTGGAGCAAATGTATTTAAGTTAGAATATTTCGGTAAAAGGGCGTTCTTAGCACAAAGTCCACAATTTTATAAGCAGACAATGGTATGTGTTTATGACCGTGTATTTGAAGCCGCACCTGTATTTCGTGCAGAAAAACATAATACGACAAGACATCTGAACGAATACACAAGTCTCGATTTTGAGATGGGATATATCGATGGATTTGAAGATATTATGGGAATGGAAGCGGCAATGTTAGATTATTTATTTCATTTCTTAGAAACTCATTATCGTAAGGAGATAGCAGTCTTAGAGATTAAACTTCCAGATGCTAGGAAAATACCTGCAGTTCGGTTTGATCAAGCTAAGGAACTTATCGCTGAAAAATATAGTCGAAAAATTAAAAATCCTTATGATTTGGAACCAGAAGAAGAAGTGTTAATCGGAAGATACTTTAAGGAAGAATTCGATAGCGATTTGGTGTTTGTGACTCATTATCCGTCAAAAAAACGTCCATTTTATGCAATGGATGATCCTGAGAACAATAAGTATACTCTCAGTTTTGATTTACTCTTTAAGGGGATGGAAATTACAACAGGTGGTCAGCGAATTCATGATTATATAGAACAAGTAAAAAAGATGGAAGCAAGAGGAATGGACCCAGCTGACTTCTCAAACTATTTAATGTGCCATAAGCATGGTATGCCTCCTCATGGCGGTCTTGGTATAGGACTTGAGAGGCTTACAATGAAGCTATTAGATGAGAACAATGTTAGAGAGACAACATTATTCCCAAGAGATGTGTCAAGATTAGAGCCATAGTCGCTGGAGAAAGGAAGGATTTTTATGAATATTACAGACAATACGATAGATTATGTTTCTGCTTTAGCAAAATTAGAATTGTCATCACAGGAAAAGGAAAAAGCAAAAGTTGAACTATCAAAGATCCTTGGATATATGGAAAAGATGAATGAACTAAATACAGAGTCAATTGAGCCAATGTCCCATGCATTTCCGATGAATAATGTTTTCCGAGAGGATGTTGTTACAAATGGAAATGATAGAGACAATCTTCTTAGCAATGCACCTGTTAAAAAAGATGGAACCTTTATGGTACCTAAAACGGTAGAATAGGAGAAAGAGAGGAATTGCATGGATATTACAAAACTGACGGCCCTTGAATTAGGAAAGAAAATTAAAGCAGGAGAAATTACGGTTGTAGATGCAGTACAACAGCAATTAGATAAAATAGAGCACAGAGACCCAATCTATCACTGTTATATATCAGTACAAAAAGAACAAGCATTACAAAGAGCGAGAGAGGTACAAACAGGAATTGATGCAGGAGAATACAAAGATTCTCCAATTGCTGGTGTACCAATTGCATTGAAGGACAATATATGTACGAGAGGTATTAAAACAACATGCGCTTCCAAAATTCTTTCGAATTTCGTGCCTACCTATAATGCAACAGTTGTAAAAAAATTAGAGGCTGCAGGTACCGTACTTCTTGGTAAGGTAAACATGGACGAATTTGCAATGGGAAGCACAACCGAGACTTCATTTTATGGTGAGACGAAGAATCCTTGGGATACTTCCTGTGTTCCAGGTGGTTCCTCTGGTGGCGCAGCAGCTGCAGTGGCAGCAGAGGAAGCTTTTCTTGCATTGGGTTCAGACACTGGAGGTTCTATTCGTCAGCCGAGTGCATTTTGTGGAGTTACTGGTATTAAGCCAACTTATGGTACAGTTTCAAGATATGGACTCGTAGCATATGCATCGAGTTTAGACCAAATTGGACCAATTGCACGTAGTGTTTCCGATTGCGCTGTAGCACTTGATATTATTTCGGGAAGTGATAAAGCTGATTCCACTTGTGTGGATAAGGATGATTATCAATACACAAAAGCATTAATTGATGATGTCAAGGGTATGAAGATTGGAATCCCTAGAGGGTATTTATCACAAGGATTAGAGGAAGAGGTAAAGACAGCAATTTTATCTGCAGCTAAGGAACTAGAACGTAAGGGAGCAATTGTCGAAGAGTTTGATTTGGAAGCTGTTGATTACGCAATTCCAGCATACTATGTCATTGCTTCGGCAGAAGCGAGTTCGAATCTTTCACGTTATGATGGGATTAAATATGGGTATCGGACGAAGGATTATGAGGGACTTCAGGATGTCTATAAGAAGACGCGAAAAGAAGGCTTTGGCGATGAGGCAAAAAGAAGAATGATGATCGGTGCCTTTGTATTGAGCTCTGGCTACTATGATGCCTATTATAACAAAGCATTAAAAGTTAAAGCTGTGATAAAGCAAGGTTTTGATAAAGCCTTTGAAAAGTATGATGTGATTCTTGGACCAACGGCTCCAACATCGGCATTGAACTTAGGAGAAAGTCTGTCTGATCCATTAAAGATGTACTTAGGTGATATCTATACAGTTTCAGTTAACTTAGCAGGGCTTCCAGCGATTAGTTTACCTTGTGGAAATGACTCGAAAGGATTACCAATTGGGTTACAATTAATTGGCAAACATTTTGGTGAGAAGGAAATACTTCGTGTTGCGTATTCTTTTGAACAGACAAGAGAATACGCAAGACCAATGCTTGATTAAGGAGGGAAACATACGGTGAAATCATATGAAACAGTTATCGGTTTAGAGGTTCATGTAGAGCTAGCAACAAAAACGAAGATATTTTGTGGATGTACAACTCAATTTGGTGGTGAGCCAAATACCCATTGCTGCCCTGTATGTACAGGAATGCCTGGAACCCTTCCTGTCCTGAATAAAAAAGTAGTTGAATATGCAATTGCAGCTGGATTAGCCATGAATTGTACTATTACACAGAGATGTAAATTTGATCGAAAGAATTATTTTTACCCAGATTTACCAAAAGCATATCAGGTATCGCAGTTATATCTTCCAATTTGTCGTAATGGTAGTATCGAGATTGAAGTTGGAGGTATCAAAAAGACAATTGGTATTCATGAAATTCATATGGAAGAGGATGCCGGTAAATTAGTCCATGATCCATGGGAGGACTGTACCTTAGTGGATTATAATCGCTGTGGGGTTCCATTAATCGAAATCGTAAGTGAGCCAGATATGAGAAGCGCAGAGGAAGTTATTGCATATCTGGAAAAATTAAAATTGATTTTACAATATCTTGGTGTGTCCGATTGCAAGATGCAGGAGGGTTCTCTTCGAGCTGACATCAACCTTTCGATTCGTGAGGTTGGTGCATCTGAATTAGGAACGAGAACTGAGATGAAGAATATGAACTCTTTTAAAGCAATTGCAAGAGCGATTGAAGGAGAGAGAAAGCGTCAGATAGAAGTAATTGAATATGGAAAGAGCATTGTTCAGGAAACAAGACGTTGGGATGACAATAAAGATACGAGCTTTGCAATGAGAAGCAAGGAGGATGCACAAGATTATCGTTACTTTCCAGAACCAGACTTAGTTCCAATTGTAATCAGTGATGAATGGTTAGCCAAGATAAAAAGTCAGGAACCAGAACTTCGTGATGCAAAAATGCATCGGTATCAAAAGGATTATGATATCCCTGAATATGATGCTATGATTATTACAAGTTCAAAAAACTTAGCTGATTTGTTTGAAGCTGCTGTTTTAATCTGTCAAAAGCCAAAGGAAGTAAGCAACTGGCTTATGGTAGAAACAATGAGATTGATGAAAGAAGCAGAGATCGATGTGGAAGATCTAAAGCTTTCACCTAGAAAGCTAGCAATATTGATTCAATTAATCGAGGATGGAAAAATCAATCGAACGATCGGGAAAGAAGTATTTGAAGAAATATTTAAACATAATATTGAGCCAGAGCAGTATATTAAAGAACATGGACTAACCATGGTTAGTGATGATGGCTTGTTACGTGAGATTGTGCAAAGAGTAATTGAAGAAAATCCACAATCAGTAGAGGACTATCATAATGGGAAGGAAAAGGCAATTGGTTTCTTAGTTGGTCAGACGATGAAAGAGATGAAGGGGAAAGCAAATCCTAGTATGATTAACTCGATTTTACAAGAATTATTGTAGATTTTAGTTGTGGAGTGGATAATTATGTAATATAATAGTTGAATAAGTAATTAACATAAGAAAAATGTAAATCAAGGAGGGATTCAAGTGCAGGAAAAGAGAAGAGATAAAAGAATCAGTGTTGTTCTTAATTTAGAAATTTCATCTTTATTTAAGCAAGATAATATTAAAGTAGAGATGGCGGATACTCCAATAACAGTTGTTGACATATCAAGAAGTGGCATTGGTTTTCAGTCTGAAAGCAATCTTCCAATTGGTTATTATTTTAATGCAAGTATTCAGTTTGGCAAGGAAGATGCAAAGTTATACTGTGTTGTTAAGATTATTCGCTCTGTAAAATTACAGGATAATTTGACGATGTATGGATGTGAGTTTGTAGGAATGGCACCTGTTTTATCTTATATATTTGATTCCTTTGAGAATACAGCATTGGATCAATAATATAATTTCTGAACTTTTCCATCCCATGAATAGATGAAACGATTATTTGTTTTCCTAGTTTAGAATCAATGAAACATAAATTAAAGGGGTGTGTACTGCTGAATGAAAAAAGTACACACCCCTTTTTAATTTCATAGGAAAGTTCTTTGAACTTCCCTATGAAATTAAAAAGCGTCCAAAAGGAAGGACGCTATGATGCACACAAGCGGGATAGGAAGATGTCGCTTACGCGACCGCGCTTGGCGCGAGTGTTTTGCAAGCAAAACACTTTTTTAACTACTTTGTTTTCTTACCAACTGAACGATATTTTGGATTACTTTCCTAACAAGTAAATCACCAGCTTTTTCTTCTGCTATATTCGGTATAAAGCCAGCTGCCATGTCATTATGACCACCACCATCACCAAAACCTAAGAGAGCCTCATGAATAATCTTACTGGCATCGAGTGTTGGGAGAGCGCTTCTTACAGAGAATTTTATTCCATCAGCACGATAGGAGTAAATAACCGTAAACTCGATTTCTGAGATTGTAAGTAAAAAATCATTCACCGACCCAATCACTGATTCCGGACAATCGTCGCCAATATTAGCAATTGCAATGTTATGGTCAAGTTTTAAATCAGAGATAGCATTCATATAGTTTGCTAAATCCTCAAGTTTCATGCTACTCATCTCAAAGGCTCTTAATTTTATTGAATCAGCTAATCGAAAAAGATGACAAAACATATCAACATCTAAATTACTGATTCTTCGAGTTAACTGTGCTGTATCCATCTTCAGTCCATAGACGAGGGCGGTAGCAACATCTGTTGTTAACGGAATCTCGTTCTCAACAAAGTAACTTGCGACAATTGAGGCACATGCTCCGACGTCATGTCGAATATCAAAGAAGCGATAAGCTTGTGTATTATGTGGATCATGGTGGTCGATACAAGCAATTTCCATACCTGCAGTGTCGGTTACATTAAGATTGCCCTTTTGACCATCAACGATTATAATCTCATCTTCTTTACTAAATTTAAGTGTATTCACTGGATATATATCAATATGAAGTAAATCAATCATCTTTAAAGTATTATCTTTATCAATAATTCCATGATAAATGATTGTTGATTGAATACCTTTCGCTTTTAGGAGTGCTTGTAGCCCCATCGCGGAGGCTAATGCATCTTGGTCTGGATAATTGTGCATCTGAACATAAACGTGAGTGTTTTGAATACATTGAATGAGTTCGTCTAGTTTCGTCATTGTTCAAATACCTTTCTTTTTATTTCATGACAGGGAAGACAGTTTACTTCTGATCTTGTATCATTCAAGAATACCTTGATTGTAAATGCATTTAACAAATAATGTCAACAGTTCATACATATTTGTTATAAAAATCTAAAGGGATTATCCTGTTTCAAAAAGTGAGGTGAAGAAAAGTATTTCAAAAGAAGAGAACTCTTTTCTTCTACTACATTTTATTTTATATTGATTATATTTATGCAAATATCAAAGAAAGTGATAGTATTACTTATAAATTCATAGAAAAGAAGAAATATTTACTAGTTTATGAAAAAAATGTCTTGTAATCCATATACATGGTGAGATATAATAAAATAAGTTCATAGAACAAATTAGAGTGGAGGGATTTTAAGATGGCATTTTGTAGTAAGTGCGGAGCACAAGTCTCAGATGGTGTAAGATTTTGTCCAAGCTGTGGTAATGATTTAACAGGTGCTCAACAAAATATGAATCAAGGTAATAGTGGTCAACAGTATCAAAATAATATGAATCAACAGAATATGTATCAAACAAATCAAAATAATTACGGACAACAAACAAGCAAAAATTCAATGCCTTCCTTTTTGAATACATTAGATACTACAATCCAGTATCATCCACAGGATATTGCACAAAACAAGGTTATGGGAGTATTAGCTTACATAGGTATCCTTTGGTTAATTCCTTTTTTTACAGCAAAGCAATCTCAGTTTGCTAAGTTTCATTTAAAACAAGCTTTTTTAGTAGTTATTACTCAAATTGGATTTGAGTTTATATCAGCTATACTATCTGCAGTAATTAAAGTTCAAGTATCAGCAGGTTTTTATACATATTACAGAACGCCAGGTATTTTAGTTTTCTTTTTATTCATCATCCGTATAGCTATTTGGGCTATGGCGATTCTTGGAATTGTGAATGCTGCTCAAGGTAAAGCAAAAGAGCTTCCTTTTATAGGTAAATATGCTTCTAAAATTACTTTCCTTAACTAATATATAAATCCTATGCCCTGTTCTTCAGGGCATTTTTTTTGCGCCAAACACTTTTTTATGCAAGAAAAAAGGTGTAGAGAAAGTCTACACCTTTTTGTTACAACCTTTAATCCACTTTCATATATTTCTATATTAAAGTCTGATTTTTTTCTGATTATAACTTTGTTACGTTAGCTGCCTGAGGTCCTTTTTCGCCTTCTACAACGTCAAACTGAACAGCTTCGCCCTCTTCAAGAACTTTAAAACCATCCATATTTAATGCTGAGAAATGTACGAATACGTCGTTTCCTTCTTCATCAGAAATGAAACCAAAACCTTTTTTAGCGTTAAACCATTTTACTGTACCCTTTTTCATAAAGTGCCTCCTGAAACTATGTATTGTTACAATTATCACTATGATAATCTATTCATTAATTTAACATAAATTTAAGAAAATGTCAATTTGTCTTTGTAAATTTTGCTTAGGTTATTAATAATTTATCATATTTATTAGTTATATTATCCATTTTTGTCATATTTGGTAAAATAATCGATGTATTACGAATAATGTATTCATTTGTCAGTACTTTATTTGATGTGATTTCGTTGAAATATGTTTTTTATATGACAAGGATAGCTGCATATGCTATAATTGGCAATAGGAATAAAATAAGGAAGCGGTGAAACAATAGATTATAGTATGCATAAAGAGACTGTTTACCTAATTTATACAGATAAGGTACATTAGGAAACCTTTGAGTATGTTTTAGGAATGTTAAGAAATAGGAGAGGTTACGATGGCAAAATGTATCAAAAGTAGTAGTGAGATTAAGAATTTGTCAGCATATCAGTTAGAATATGAAGAAAAGTTAGATGATTGTAAAAGTGTTGGTTTAGTATTTCGCCATAAGAAATCAAAGGCGAGAATTTGCATTGTCTCAAACGAGGATGAGAATAAAGTATTTATGGTAGGATTCCGTACACCGCCAAAGGACAGTACGGGTGTTGCTCATATTATTGAACATACCGTATTATGTGGTTCGAAGAATTTTCCAGTAAAAGATCCATTTATCGAATTGGCAAAGGGATCTTTAAATACATTCTTAAATGCAATGACTTATTCCGATAAGACAATGTATCCGGTTGCAAGTTGTAATGATAAAGACTTCCAGAACCTGATGCATGTATATATGGATGCTGTTTTTTATCCTAATATCTATTTACATCGTGAGATCTTTGAACAAGAAGGCTGGCATTATGAGCTAGATGATGAAGATAGCGAATTAAGTCTGAATGGTATTGTATATAGCGAGATGAAGGGGGTATTCTCTTCACCAGAGCAGCTATTATCCCGTGAGATTCAATCCAGTTTGTTTCCTGATACACCATATGGTGTGGAATCCGGTGGTGACCCAGAGTTTATTCCGGACTTAACATATGAAGATTATCTGGAATTTCATAGGAAGTATTACTCTCCAGCGAATAGCTATATTTATCTCTATGGTGATATGGATATTGAAGAAAAACTCAGTTGGCTGGACGAAAATTATCTATCGAATTTTGATGAAGTTAAAGTGAATTCAGTAATTCCGAAACAGAAGGCATTTTCAAAACCAGTAGAAATCGTTTCTTCTTATTCTTTGAGTGAGAACGAATCCGAAGAGGATAATACGTATCTAACATTTAACGCAGTCATTGGTGACTATACAGATGTTGAAGAGCGTAATGCAATGCAAGTATTAGAGGCAGTATTATTATCTTCTCCAGGTGCACCGTTAAAGCAAGCATTAATTGAAGCGAATATTGGTAAAGATATTTTAAGCAGTTATGATGATGAATTATTGCAACCAACATTCAATATTACGTCAAAGAATGCTAATGTTTCTGATCTACCAAGGTTTATAACAGTTATTCATGATACATTGAATAAGCTTGTGAAGGATGGACTTAATGAAAAATCATTGCTAGCAGCAATTAATGTATTAGAATTTCGCTATCGAGAAGCTGACTTTGGACAATTTCCAAAAGGCTTGTTGTATGGATTGAATATGATGGGAACCTGGCTTTATGACGATACAAAAGCATTTACGAATATGCATGGCAATGAAATCTTTAAAAAGCTACGTCAACAAATTGGAACAGGATATTATGAGAAGTTAATTCAGAAGTATCTGTTAGACAATACTCATGTAACTTACCTAATGTTAAAACCAGAGAAAGGTTTGAATGCAAAGAAAGAAGAAGAGCTTCAAAAGAAACTTAAAGAATATAAGGAAAGTCTTACGAAGGAAGAGGTTCAAGAAATTGTTGCTGCAACTCAACGTTTGAGAGCATTTCAAGAAGAACCATCTACACAAGAAGACTTAGAGAAGATTCCTTTACTTTCAAGAGAAGACATTGAGAAGACAGCTCCAAAGCTATATAATGATTTAAAATATGTTGACGATGTGCCAGTGCTTCACCATAATATATTTACGAATGGGATTGCTTATGTTAAGTGTATGTTTGACCTAAGTTCTGTTCCAACGGAACTTATATCCTATGTTCGATTGTTCTCAACGGTACTTGGATATATTGACACTGAGAATTACACATTTGCGGAATTGGCGAATGAGATGAATATTTACACTGGTGGTATGACCTCCGAGATCAGTATTTTTAATAAGCGTCTAGATCCAGATACGTATCAGACTGTTCTTTATATTGGAACAAAAGTGCTTTATGAGAATGTTGGGAAAGCGTTCGATCTCATGGCTGAGATGATTACGAAATCTAAATTTGAGGATACGAAGAGACTTTATGAGATTATACGCGAATCAAAGTCAAGAATTCAGATGAAATTAAACTCATCTGGTCATAATGTAGCTGTTGACCGCGCCTTTTCCTATATAACACAGAGTGGTTATTTTTCTGATTTAACAAAAGGTATTCGTGCGTATCAGTTTTTAGATGATCTAGAGAAAAACTTTGAGACAAGAAAAAGTCATTTGGTTGACTGTTTCAAAAAGTTACGTGATATTGTCTTCACAGCTAACAACTGTTTTATAAGTGTGACAGCAGATGAGGAAGGTTTTAATGCATTTGCTAATACCTTTGGGCAATTAAGACAAGTGTTAGGAAAGGAGTCATTACAAAAGAATCGTTCGATTGAAGAAGTAATTCGTCCTGCAGACTATCAATTCCCACTTAAGAAAAGTAATGAAGGCTTCACTTATTCAGGTCAGGTGCAATATGTTGCCCGCTGTGGTAACTTTGTACGTAATGGATTTACGATGAATGGTGCCCTAAAAGTGTTGAAGATGATTTTAAGTTATGACTATCTATGGAATAATGTACGTGTTAAAGGTGGAGCTTATGGTTGTATGTGCCAAATTGGAGGCTTAGATGGCTCAGCCTATATGGTATCTTATCGTGATCCGAATTTAGCTGAAACCGATCAAATTTATAAAGATGCTTATCAATATGTGGAATCCTTTGAGGCAAGTGAGAGAGACATGACAAAGTATATTATCGGAACAATGAGTGCTGTGGATACACCACTTACTCCGATGATGAAAGGCAGTCGTTCGCTTAATGCTTATATGAGTGGTGTAACAATAGAAGACATTCAGCGAGATCGTAATCAGATTTTGGAAACGACACAAGAGGATATCCGTAAATATGCTCCATTGGTGAAAGCAGTAATGGATGAGGATGTTATCTGCGTTATCGGTAATGCTGAAAGAGTTGAAAAAGAAGCTTCTATGTTTGGCAGCATTAAACCATTATTTTAGTTGCATAGGAAAGAGTATGGGTGCTAGTTAAAGCAACTCATAATATAGAAAAACAATAGGAAAGAGGAAGTATGAATAAAGAGAAGAAAAAATCTGGGTTTGTAACCCTAATTGGGAGACCGAATGTTGGAAAGTCGACATTAATGAATCAGTTAATTGGTCAAAAAATAGCAATTACGTCCGACAAACCTCAGACAACGAGAAATCGAATCCAGACAGTATTGACAGAAGAAGAGGGACAGATTATATTTTTGGATACGCCAGGTATTCATCAGGCGAAGAATAAACTTGGGCAGTTTATGGTGAGTGTTGCAGAACGTACAATGAATGAAGTAGACGTTATCTTATGGTTAGTGGAGCCATCTACCTTCATCGGAGCTGGTGAACAGCTAATTATAGAAAAGTTAAAGAAATGCAAGACTCCGGTTATTCTTGTAATTAACAAGATTGATACGGTTAAGAAGGAAGAGATTTTAACATTTATTGATGCTTATCGTAAATGTATGGATTTTACCGAGATTGTCCCAGTATCTGCACTCAAAGGAGAAAATAAAAAGCAATTAATTGATGTTATTTTTAAGTATTTGCCAGAGGGACCAATGTTTTATGATGAGGATACAATTACAGATCAGCCAGAACGCCAGATTGTATCAGAGTTAATTCGTGAAAAAGCACTTCGTCTGTTAAGTGATGAGATTCCTCATGGAATTGCAGTTTCCATTGATCAGATGAAGGAACGCCCGAATGGAAGTATGATTGATATTAGTGCTACAATCATATGTGAGAGAGATTCTCATAAGGGAATCATCATTGGGAAACAAGGTGCGATGCTAAAGAATATTGGTATGCAAGCTCGAAAAGAGATTGAGAATTTGCTAGATACGAAGGTTTATCTCCAGCTCTGGGTAAAAGTGAAGAAAGAGTGGCGGGATAGTGATTTCTTAATTAAGAATTACGGATATCGCGAAGATTCTGATTTCTAAAATAATTAAGTTTTCGCATAAGATATTAAAGGAATAGAGTTTAGGTGCTTCGGAGATGATAGTATAGCTACAAAGGAGACAAGACAAAGCTCAAAAATCATTTAGGGGGCATGAATGATGAAAGAATTTGCTAAAGCAATTTTAGAAGAATCTTGGATACGATTTGAACAAACAGGTGACGTAAGAGAGTATTTAAAATACACAGCTTGTACAAGTGAAAAAAAGCTTGAGTGCAAGAAGGAGATAAGTAATGACCCAGACTGTGACAGTGACGGGAATTGTGTTATCGACAATGCCAATCGGTGACTATGATAAACGTCTCACGATCTTAACACGAGAACGTGGAAAAATTACAGCTTTTGCTAAAGGCGCTAGGAAACCGAATAGCGCCTTATTGGCTTGCAGTCAACCATTTACGTTTGGTGAATTTATGTTGTATGAAGGAAGAACATCCTATAATGTTCAGTCTGTGAATATAAAGAATTATTTTGGCGAGTTACGCAATGATATCAAAATGGTATATTACGGACTCTATTTTTGTGAGTTTGTGGATTATTTGACAAGAGAAGGTAACGATGAGACGGAGATTATGAAATTACTATATCAGTCACTTCGTGCTTTGATGAATGAAAACATAGGTATTGTATTAGTTCGTTATATTTTTGAGCTAAAAGCAATTGCACTGAATGGAGAAGCACCACAAGTGTTTGAGTGTGTAAAATGTGGTGAAACGCAAGGTATAGAGCATTTTAGCGTGGAACTTGGTGGCATGTTATGTCCAAGCTGCAGACGTAGTGCACATGATCTTATGAGAATTAATAACTCAACGGTTTATACGATGCAGTTTATATTATCGACACCAGTCGAAAAGCTTTATAGTTTTACAGTACAAGAGGGTATTTTACATGAATTTAAGCGTATTATGGATCGCTATCGTGAAACATATATTGATCATAAGATGAAATCATTGGAGTTATTAGATATATTATAAATTAGGGTTGAAAAACTGCTAATTTAAGGTTACAATATTACAATTAGAATAGAATAAGCAAATTTTTTAAGAAGAAATGTGAGGATAGTCGCAATGGAAAAAACAATGGAAAAAATCGTAGCTTTAGCAAAAGCAAGAGGCTTTGTTTATCCAGGTTCTGAAATCTATGGTGGTCTTGCTAACACTTGGGATTATGGAAATCTTGGTGTTGAACTAAAGAATAATGTTAAGAAAGCTTGGTGGGCAAAGTTTATTCAGCAAAATCCATACAATGTGGGTGTTGATTGTGCGATTTTAATGAATCCACAGACATGGGTAGCTTCTGGTCATCTTGGAAGTTTTTCAGATCCATTGATGGATTGTAAAGAATGTCGTGAAAGATTTAGAGCAGATAAAGTAATTGAAGATTATGCAGCAGAGAATAATCTTACATTTGAACATTCCGTAGATTCTTGGTCCAACGAACAGATGTCAGCATTTATTGAAGAAAAAAATATTCCTTGTCCTACTTGTGGAAAACATAATTTCACAGAGATTCGTCAGTTTAACTTAATGTTTAAGACATTCCAAGGTGTTACTGAGGATGCAAAGAATACAGTTTATCTTCGTCCAGAAACTGCACAAGGTATTTTTGTTAACTTTAAGAATGTACAGAGAACTTCGAGAAAGAAGATTCCATTTGGTATTGGTCAAATAGGTAAATCATTCCGTAATGAAATTACACCAGGTAACTTTACATTCCGTACGAGAGAATTTGAGCAGATGGAATTAGAGTTCTTCTGTGAACCAGATACGGATCTTGAATGGTTTGCATACTGGAAAGAATATTGTATTAATTGGTTAAAGTCTCTTGGTATGAAAGAAGAAGAGATGCGAGTTCGTGATCATGAACAGGAAGAATTATCTTTCTATTCTAAGGCAACTTCCGATATAGAGTTCTTATTCCCATTTGGTTGGGGTGAATTATGGGGCATTGCTGACCGTACTGATTACGATTTAACTCAGCATCAGAATGTATCCAATCAGGATTTAAGTTACTTTGATGATGAAAAGAACAAGAGATATATTCCTTATGTTATCGAGCCATCTCTTGGTGCAGATCGTGTTACATTAGCTTTCCTTTGTGGTGCTTATGATGAGGAAGAAATCGGAGAAGGCGATGTACGTACTGTACTTCATTTCCATCCAGCATTAGCTCCAGTTAAGATTGGTGTGTTACCACTTTCTAAGAAGTTAGCAGAAGGTGCAGAAAAGATTTATGCTGAGCTTAGTAAAACCTATAACTGTGAATACGATGACAGAGGAAATATTGGTAAGCGTTATAGAAGACAAGATGAAATTGGTACTCCATTCTGTATTACTTACGATTTTGAGTCTGAGACAGATGGTGCTGTAACTGTACGTGACCGTGATACAATGCAGCAGGAAAGAATTAAGATTGAAGACCTGAAGGCATATTTTGAAGATAAATTTGAATTTTAATAAAAAAAGCTGCTTTGACTGACACAACGTTAAAGTGGCTTTTATGCTTTGCAAGTCTTGAGCGTCATTTTGCACAGAACTAGGGGGGTGAGAATGGGAGGAGCAACATCATTCATTCGCAACACGCTCTCGCTTGAATGAAGCCGTAGCGGTACGTAAGGGCCTAGAACACAGGCCCTAAGTACCGACGACTTCATACAGTGTGCTACTGAATGATGTTGCTTCTCCCATTCATAGCGAGTGTATGTCTGTGCAAAATGACGAGCAAGGTACTTAAGATAAAGAGCTGAAAAAGAAAACTAATGTAATTTTGTACTTATGAGAATGGTATGTTAGACATCATTCATCCGCAACACGCTCTCGCTTGAATGAAGCCGTAGCGGTACGTAAGGGCCTAAAATACAGGCCCTAAGTACCGAAAAGAAGGAGGTTATGAGTTTGGATTCAAAGAAAATACTAATAATTGAAGATGATGTGAAGCTTCGAACTCAGATAAAGAGTATATTGGATAACTATGGATACAAGACAGTCTGTGTAGAAGATTTTCAACAGGTGGAGGATGCCTTTGTGAAGGAAGCGCCTGATCTGGTTTTACTTGATATTAATCTACCGTATTACGATGGAAATTACTATTGCAGGAGCTTTCGCAGAAAATCCAAATGTCCAATTATTATTATCTCCGCACGAAACAATGACAGTGATCAGATTCTTTCGATAGAATTAGGAGCAGATGATTACCTCACAAAACCATTCTCTATCCCAGTGCTTACAGCTAAGGTAAATGCAGTAATGCGTAGAAATTATGGAGAATATTCGAATGGAGAGGATCTTATATTCGAATATCATGGACTTCTATTAGATGGAAGCTGCTTTCGCATATCGTATCAAGGAAAGTCAGAGGAACTTAGCAAGAATGAGTATCGACTGATGAACAAGTTACTTCAGAATCCGAATAAAATTATATCAAGAGATGAGTTATTAGAAGAGATTTGGGATGACAGTACGTTTGTTGATGATAATACACTAAATGTGAATGTAACGAGATTAAGATTGAAGCTTTCAAATCTTGGACTTGATAATGTGATACATACAAAACGTAAAGTTGGCTATTTGTTGGTAATGGAAAACGAGTAGAAGAGGATGGATATGAAGAATATTAGAATGAATTTGTCAAAATTACTGGTCGAATTCTTAAAGGACAAAGCATGTTCTTCGCTGATCTATGTTCTTGGTTGTTGTGTTGTTATATTATTTTATCAGATATCTACAAAACACACATTAGAGGTTGCTTATCCGATCGCTCTAGCAGTAGGTATTTATCTGATTTATTTGGCATGCTCATTTATTTTATATGCTCTGACAGTAAAAAAGTTTTCAAGAATGTTATATCATCGTGCGGGCATTGAAGAGTTCTATCATGAGAGGGATAAACGAATTGCAAATATTATCAATCAAATCCATCATGATTATACAAGCCAGATGATGGAGATGAAAGAAGAAAAGCAAACGGAGTTGAATATGATTTCTGCTTGGGTACATGGGATGAAAACTCCAGTGACCGTGACGGATTTGATTCTCCAAAGGGTTAGAAATCATGAGATGAGTCTAAATGATGTAGTTCCAGAACTACTAGATGAGAATAAAAAAATACTTGATTTACTCGATAATATTCTGAATATGATACGCCTGCAGGAATTTGAAAAGGACTATCTTCCACAGGCAATCGACCTTGGGGCAGAGCTTCGTAGTTTGATCAATGCTAATAAATCTTTATTCATACAAAGTAGAGTGTTCCCTAAATTTGAGCCTCCGAAGGATCCAATTATGATTTTAGCAGATACAAAGTGGAATCATATCATGTTGCAGCAAATCATCTCAAATGCTGTGAAGTATTCAAGAGTGGATAAAGCAGATGAGGTAGCAAAGTATGTGGAATTCGGATATAAATGCAGTGCTACTAGCAGTGGAACAAGATTAGATCTAACGATTCGAGATCATGGGATTGGTATTCCAAAGTGTGATATGACCCGAGTATTCGATTTGTTTTTTACCGGGGAAAATGGAAGAAGAATAGAACAGTCTAGTGGAATTGGATTGTATTTTGCAAAAGAGATTTGCAAGATGTTTGGCGCACAAATTTGTGTTGATTCTAACCTAGGACAAGGAACAACGGTGACCATCCGTTATCTTACAAAATCGTAAGTTTATGTAAGAATAATGAATGGCTGTCTCCTAGGTTTTGCGATAAGATAGCATCAGACAACAAAAAAGCGTTCAAGCAAGGAGGCTAAGATGAAAGTATTAGAAGCAAATAACATTACAAAAACATATGGAGACTTAAATTCAGATAATGAGACGAAGGCTTTACGAGGAGTAAGTCTATCGGTAGATAAAGGTGAGTTTATCGCTATTATGGGACCAAGTGGAAGTGGAAAATCAACTTTAGTTAATATTCTGAGTGGAATTCTATCACCAACGAGTGGTACCGTTACAATTGAGGGAAAAGAAATTCAACAAATGGATCCTTATGATATGGCATTGTTTCGAAGAAGAAAGCTCGGATTTGTATTTCAGGAATTCAATCTTTTAGATCATCTGACATTACAGGAAAATGTCATGCTACCTTTAGTACTTGATAAAAAAAGCAAAGAGGAAATGATTGCAAGATCAATGGAAACAATGAAACTTTTTGGGATTGACCAATCAGCAAATAAATATCCTTACGAATTATCAGGAGGACAACAGCAAAGAGCTGCAGTCAGTCGTGCTCTTATGAATGAGCCAGCCTTAATTTTTGCGGATGAACCAACTGGTAATTTAGACTCCAAATCATCGAATGCGATCATGCACTGCTTTGAAAAAATCAATCAAGAGCAACAGGTTACGATCTTAATGGTAACGCATGATGTTTTTGCAGCAAGTTTTTGTAAAAAGGTTATTTTTATCAAAGACGGAAAGATTCACATGGAAATTGTACGAAAAGGAGAGCATAAAGAGTTCTTTGATCAGATTTTAGACTGTCAGGCGATCGTAGGGGGTGAAGACAATGACATTTAAAGATGTAATTGTAAAAAACTTCTTTGGACAGTTGAAAAAATACATGGCTTACTTTTTAAGTTGTACGTTTTGTATCTTATTTTTTTTCATGTATGCAACAATTGTATTTAACAAGAGCCTTAACAATAGCAATGGGGCTGAGATGCTCCAATATGCGTTGCCACTGACAATTGTATGTATCTTTTTCTTTTCGATATTTTTTACGTCTTATGCTCATAATTCTTTCATTAAAGGAAGAAATATGGAGTTTGGTGTTTATTTTACGTTAGGAATGCATCAAAAAGACTTATGTCGACTTGTATTGTATGAGAATGTTATCATTGCAATTGTTTCGCTGCTTACTGGAATTGGAATCGGATCTTTGGCTTCCCGGCTATTCCAAATGTTAGTAAGCGATATTTTAAACTTAGATAACATCCCATTTGAACTCGATTATCGTTCTTTTCTTGTAACGATCGTTTTATTTGTCATTGTATTTACTTATAATATCTTACGTTCTACTCATCGATTAAAACACAGTGATATTCAGACGATGCTTCATGAGATGAGAAAATCACAAGGAAGAAAGAAGGTGTCTTCCAACGCAATCCTTGGTTGTGCAGGAATTCTTATACTTTTAGTTTCTCTCTTATATCTGAATGTTTTATGTAGTCATCCTGATTTATTAGAACAACCATTACTTTTGATGTTGTATTTATTAGTTGCATATGGTGGACTTTATCTGATGACTTACTATGGTGGTAATTTTATTATAAATACAATCAAGAAATCAAGATTTTATATGAAGAAAATGCTATCAATTACACAAATTCATTATCGTTACCATCAGAATCAAACGATTGTATTTGTTTTAAGCATCCTCATTAGCATTACAGTATTTATTGTTGCTTCCCCCTTTTCCTTACTTGAAATCTCAGAAAGTATTGCAACTGCAAATGGTGAAGCAATTCACCTTGAGTACTGTGTTATGAACAATCAACACAGTAATGCAATCAATTTCGAGAACAGCATATTTAAAACAGAAGAAATAAAGCGTCGTATAGAAATCCCATTTTATGAACTTAAGTACAAAGAGGATACATTGCCTGTCATAAGCGCAAGTATTTACAATCAGTATATGCAAGATCAGGTAACTGTATCTGAAGGAGAATGTATCAATTTACTGTTAACCTGGATACCTGGCAATGGTGGAGTGAACGTTGGAGATACAATGGCTTTTTCTAATGGGGAACAGACCTATGAATTTACGGCTATATTCTCCAATCGTGGTGATTTTGTTGCGAAGTCATATCCGATTGAGCAAATGATTGTATTAAATGATTGGGATTACGATCAAATCGCAAAAAAAACGCCAGACAATAGTTTTGGTAACTATTATCTGACTGATTTTAATGATTGGAAAGAAGTAAAAGATGAAACACTAACCTTCTATGAGCAAATCAGAGATGAGGTACGAGGCATTAAGAGTGTTGCGTATAACTATGAAGATTGCATACGAATGTATTCTACATTTTTATTACTATGTGGAATGTTAGGAATTTTATTCTTCATTGCCGCTGGTAGCGTACTATATTTTAAACAGTATACAGAACTGGCACAGACCAAAAAGACCTTCCATAAGCTATATAAAATAGGTATTACAAAAAAAGAAGTCGGCCATATCGTTGGTACGGAATTAAAAGTTGTGTTCTTTACCCCAATGTTTTTTGGAAGTTTTCTTGGGTTGTCTTTGATTTATCTCATGACGCATATTGTTGGTGGTGGTGATTATATTCGACCATTTATGAAGAACGCAAGTTTCATCGTTGTTATTTATTTTTTATGTCAAACGATATATTACTTTATGACGAAGAGAAAATATGTTCATGAGCTGACCACAGTTCAGAACTAACATCGAAAGGAGATTTTATGAAGTTAGAGGCAAAAGAAATTCTTCATCTTCATGTCATATGTGGAAAAGATATGGAAGTCAAGGAAGATGGACGTGGTTATTTACGTGTCATACCAATTGTGGGTGGAACATTCGATGGTATAGTAAGTGGAACCATTGTACCAGGAGGTGCAGATTGGAATACTACCTATCGTGAAGGAGTTGCTCATGTATTTGCCAAATATCTATTAAAAACAGAGGATGGAATTTATATCGCAATTGAGAATGAAGGGAAGATCGATTTTTCGAAAGAAGTGAGAATTCGAACAGTTCCAAAATTCCAAGTAAGCAATGACAGTTCATTAGCATGGCTTAATATTGGAGTATATGTTGCAGAATTAAATTTTGGAGAAAAGCCAGGTCAGATTGAGATTGTAATCTATCAGTTGAGTTAAATGATATAATTGATGGTATAAGAGATAACGATAATTACATTGAGCCAAGAATTAAGTGGATGTTACGAGTTTAAATTTAATCTCTAATATTAATAAAACGAGCTATATCGTATATTTTCAGAGTGCATTACAAGCCCCCATTTTCTTTTGCAGGCTTGTGAGCATCGTGCTACAGTGAAAATACATGATATAGCTCATTCTTCTTTGTAATTAGTAAATGGTATTCTTTTTCCAACGTCCTGTAAAGTAGAAAAATAGCACCATGGCAAGAGAACCTAAGGAGGCGACTGGACCACCTAATCCAATTCCCGATAATCCCATACCGATTACTTTTCCAAATATTAAAGATCCAGGGATACGAAGGAGTAGGGAAGACATCATACTATTCATCAAGGAAAATGTTGTGTGTCCAGCTCCGATAAATAAACCATTTAAGCAGAAGACAAACGGGACAATAATGTAGTCAAAGCTAAAAGTTCTCATGTATGTAATTCCACTTTCAATTACGACTGGATTATGGTCAAACAATGAGATAATTGGTCCAGCAAATCCTTGTGCAATCCCAAAAATGATGAAGGATATGATAGCAGATATAGTTAGGCCGATATGACAGCATTTCTTTGCTCGGTCCCATTCGTTGGCACCAATGTTCTGAGCAGCCATTGTGGATATGGAGTTACTCATGGCAATCGCAGGCATAATCGCAAAACTATTAAATTTTCCAACAACACCAACAGCAGCAGAAGCTTCCACACCAATTTCATTCACAAGAGTAGTAATTACTAGGAACGATAAGGATACTATACCATTTTGTACAGCACTCGGAAGTCCAATTTTAATAATCTGTGTGAGTCGATGTGTTTTGATTCGAAATGACTTTAATTTAAAATCAAAGATAAAATTATTTTTCTTTAAATAAATTATGCAAAGAATCATACTCAAGGCTTGAGAGAATACCGTAGCAATTGCCGCTCCTTGAGCCCCCATATCAAAGATAGCTACTAAAACTAGGTCTAGTACAATATTCGTAAAGCAAGCAATTGTGATAAACCAGAAGGGACGTTTGGAATCCCCCATTCCACGTAGAATACCACTTAAAGCATTATATCCAAAGATAAATATAATACCAAGACTTGTTACGATTAGATAATTTTTGGATTCATCATAAGACTCAGCAGGTGTTTTTAATAGATGTAGAATTGGATCACCGAATATAATCATGATTACTGTCAGAATTACACCTAGCAAGGCAAGTAGTGTGATTAGGGTAGAGGTTGTTTCTTTTGTTGATTGTTTATCTTTTGCGCCAATAGATTGGGCAATAATAACAGTACCACCAGTACATAAACCAATAATAATATTTGTTACGATAAAGGTAACTTGTCCTCCAATATTCACTCCCGACATACTTGCTGTTCCACTAAATTGGCCGACAATTAACATATCAGCTACATTATACAAGGACTGGATAATGTTTGAGGCTAGAAATGGAAGCGAAAACATGATTAGTTTTTTTAGCACGCTTCCTTTTGCTAAATCATTTTCAAATTTGTTCATACAACTCTCCTATCATTTTATCTATCCACATATTACATTATTCTGAAAAATAATACAATATCCTACGAAATAAAACTTAAAATTATGAAAGAGCTTTCACTGGCAAACGTTGTTTTTTGTGGAAAATGTTGAAAAAATATTCGAGTTTTGAAAAAAATTGTGTATTTGTTTACATTTCACAAAAAGTAATTTTACATACAATAAAAAAAGAACGAAATTTACAAAATAACTGTTCCCAGTTAGAAAATTGTGTGATATAATCGTAATGGCGACTATGGGTAGCCTACCCAAATTAGTTTATTGTACATAGGGATAGGTAATAATAACATGGTCATTATATTTATAGGAGGGAAATATCACATGGCAAAATGGGTATACATGTTCAAAGAAGGTAGAGCCGATATGAAAAACCTGCTTGGCGGTAAGGGAGCTAACCTTGCTGAGATGACTAATCTTGGACTACCAATTCCACAGGGCTTTACTGTTACTACTGAAGCTTGTACTGATTATTACACAAGCGGTAAAAAAATCACTGAAGAAATTCAGGGACAAATCTTTGATGGACTTAAGAACCTTGAGGAGATTCAAGGAAAGAAATTTGGTGACACAGAAGATCCATTATTGGTTTCTGTTCGTTCTGGTGCAAGAGCATCCATGCCTGGTATGATGGATACTATTCTTAATTTAGGTTTAAACGATGTTGCTGTTGAAGGTTTTGCAAAGAAAACAGGAAACCCTAGATTTGCATACGATTCTTATAGAAGATTTATTCAGATGTTCTCCGACGTTGTTATGGAGATGAGCAAAACTTTCTTCGAAGGTATCTTAGATGAGATCAAAGAAGCAAAGGGCGCTAAATTTGATACTGATTTAACAGCTGAGGACTTAAAAGAAGTAATTGCAAAATATAAGGCTATTTACAAAGAGAAGATGGGCGAAGAATTCCCACAGGATCCAAAGGTTCAGTTGATGGAAGCTGTTAAAGCAGTATTCCGTTCTTGGGACAACCCTCGTGCTATCGTTTACCGTCGTATGAATGATATCCCTGGAGACTGGGGTACTGCAGTTAACGTTCAAGCAATGGTATTTGGTAACATGGGTAACACATCAGGTACAGGTGTTGCATTTACTCGTAACCCATCCACTGGTGAGAACGGTATCTATGGTGAATACTTAATCAATGCTCAGGGTGAAGATGTTGTTGCTGGTATTAGAACACCACAGCCTATCACTAAGTTAGAACAAGATCTTCCAGAATGCTATAAGCAGTTCATGGAAATCGCTCATAAATTAGAAGATCACTACAAAGATATGCAAGATATGGAGTTCACAATTCAGGAAGGCAAACTTTACTTCTTACAGACACGTAACGGTAAGAGAACTGCTCCAGCAGCAATCAAGATCGCATGTGATTTAGTAGATGAAGGTAAGATTACTCCAGAGCAAGCAGTTCTTCGTATTGAAGCAAAATCTCTTGATCAATTATTACATCCAACATTTGATACAGCTGCATTAAAGGCTGGTAAAGTAATTGGTTCTGCTCTTCCAGCATCTCCTGGTGCTGCAGCTGGTAAAGTATATTTTACAGCTGATGAAGCAAAAGCAGCTCATGAGAAGGGTGAAAGAGTTATCTTAGTTCGTCTTGAGACAAGCCCAGAAGATATCGAAGGTATGCATGCAGCTGAAGGTATCTTAACTGTACGTGGTGGTATGACATCTCACGCAGCTGTAGTAGCTCGTGGTATGGGTACTGCTTGTGTATCTGGTTGTGGTGAAATCAAGATTAATGAAGAAGCAAAAGTATTTGAACTTGGCGGAGAAAAGATCGTTGAGGGAGATTACATTTCATTAGATGGTTCTACTGGCAAGATTTATCTTGGAGATATTAAGACTGTAGAAGCTTCTGTAAGCGGATATTTCGGACGTATTATGGAATGGGCAGATCAGTTTAGAACACTTAAAGTTAGAACAAATGCAGATACTCCAACAGATACAGCAAACGCTGTTAAGTTAGGAGCAGAAGGTATCGGCCTTTGCCGTACAGAGCATATGTTCTTCGAGCCAGAAAGAATTCCAAAGATTCGTAAGATGATTTTAAGTAAGACAGTAGAAGGAAGAGAAGCTGCTCTTGCTGAATTAATTGAATTCCAGAAGGCAGACTTTAAGGGAATGTATGAAGCTTTAGAGGGAAGACCAATGACAGTTCGTTACTTAGATCCACCTCTACATGAGTTCGTACCTACAGATCCAGAAGATATCGCAGCTTTAGCAAAAGACATGAATCTTACTGTAGAAGAAGTAAAAGCTACTTGTGATTCCTTACATGAGTTCAACCCTATGATGGGTCATAGAGGATGTCGTCTTGCTGTTACTTACCCAGAAATCGCTAAGATGCAGACACGTGCCGTTATGGAAGCTGCTATTGAAGTAAAAGCTGAAAAAGGTTATGATATCGTACCAGAAATCATGATCCCATTAGTTGGTGAGAAGAAAGAGTTAAAATTCGTTAAAGATATCGTTGTTGAGACAGCAGAAGCTGTTAAGAAAGAAAAGAATTCTGATATCCAGTACCACATCGGTACTATGATTGAGATTCCTCGTGCAGCATTACTTGCTGACGAAGTTGCTGAAGAAGCTGAATTCTTCTCCTTCGGAACAAACGACTTAACTCAGATGACATTTGGTTTCTCTCGTGATGATGCTGGTAAGTTCTTAGATGCTTACTACAAGAGCAAGATTTACGAATCTGATCCATTTGCAAGACTTGATCAGAACGGTGTTGGCCAGTTAGTTAAGATGGCTGTAGAAAAAGGTAGAAAAACTCGTCCAAACATTAAGTTAGGTATCTGTGGTGAGCACGGTGGAGATCCATCTTCCGTAGAATTCTGCCACAAAGTTGGTTTAACTTATGTTTCTTGTTCACCTTTCCGTGTGCCAATCGCAAGATTAGCAGCAGCTCAGGCAGCATTAAATAATAAGTAGTGCAATCCTCGGAGTAATGGTTACTCAAACTAAGTAAAATAATGAAATCTCCTTTTGAAACTTAATGGTTTTGGGAGGAGATTTTTTTGTGGTGAAAAGGGGTTGTTTATGGTACAATTATGCCGCAATGGTTTTGATGTGAAAACTAATGCTTATTAATTTGAATGGTGGATTATCAATTGAGATTCATATATAAGAATTAATAAACATCAATCAAAGGTAGAAGCAATTTTGAGAGATTGGGGGATTTAAGTTGATTATTAAATGGTTTCCACGTTCATGGATTCAAATAAAAACATCTGAGCACATTATTTACATTGACCCATCATATATGAGCACTTATTTTAAAAAGTATAACAAAAAGGTAATTTTTTCGGAATTGGAAGATGATGCTTTACCTGAAGAATTGGAAAAGGGAGATTTAATTTTAATTTCTCATATTCATAAAGACCATTGTAAAGAAGTTACGATTAATCGATTAAGCGACAAAAACACAATGATTTTAACCCCAAAGAGATATAAAAAAGAGATGAGTGATAACATAAGAATAATTGCTCCAGAAAGTAAGTATCAATTTAGCAATATTTCAGTTGAGACTGTAAATGCATATAATACTAGTGACGGAGCTTCTATTAGGAAGGTACATAAACTTGGAGAGTGTGTAGGATTCATAATTACGATTGATAACAAAAGAATTTACTTTTCAGGAGATACAGACTTTATCCCCGATATGAAAGATATCAGTAACATTGATATAGCTATTATTCCTATAGGTGGAATATTTACAATGAATATAAACGAGGCAATTGATGCAATGCTTTCTATAAAGCCTAAAATCGTAATACCTGTTCATCATTTAAAAGAGAATCCCCTAGAGTTTAAGGTGAAATTAGAAAAAAAGGGTATTGATGTATTGGTATTAGATATAGGAGAAGAAAAAGAACTATAAAATAAAAAGTGGATGTGATTAGTGAGGCTTTTGCCTGAAATATCAAGATTAAGAAAGAGGTACATATCTGATGAAAAAAATATCAGTGTATCACTATGATGCTTTTAGTGATACACCAAATAAAGGTAATCCTGCTGGTGTTGTGATAGGTGAGGAATACTTAACTGATAAGCAAATGCAAGAGATTGCTAATAAGGTTGGGTTTAACGAAACAGCATTTGTCGTCAAATCGCAGAAGGCTAATTTGGGGATAAGGTTTTTTACGCCTGGACATGAAATGAACTTATGTGGTCATGCAACAGTTGCCACGTTATTTTGTTTAAAATCAAGAGGTATGCTAGGTGATATGAATTCATTGACCATTGAAACAAAAGCAGGCATTATTCCGATTGATCTTATTGGACAAGAAAAAAATATAAGAGTATTGATGGGACAGAATACACCACAATTTAAATCATACCAAGGCGAACTAGAGAAGATAGCTGATTTATTGGGAATAGGTGTGGATGACATTAATTTATCATTTCCTGTAATGTATGGAAGCACTGGAACATGGACATTGCTTGTACCCATTGCTAAATTAAGTACTTTTTCGCGTATGGTACCAAAGAATGAGTTGTTTCCATCATTTTTAGATGATATTCCAACGTCTTCTATTCATCCATTTTGCTTGGAGACGATGAAACCTTATGCGCATATGCATTCAAGGCATTTTTCTTCTCCTTATTCGGGCACTATAGAAGACCCAGTTACCGGAACTGCATCAGGAGTGATGGGAGCATATTATGTAACATATATAAGTCCCGGTACAGATAAATTAGAATTAATTATGGAACAAGGACAGGAAATTAACAGAGATGGAGAAGTATCTGTTAGTGTCAATAAACAAGGGCTGAAAATAGAGGTTAAAATATCGGGAACAGCTGTTTATGTTAAGGATATGATTATTGAATGTAATTGAATATATGATGTTTATGGTTAGAGGAGGGGATTTTTTAGTGCGCAAAAGTGGGAGAACTTCATGTAGGGTATGGAGTTATGGAGGATTGGATTGATTGGGACAGGTGATATAGTGTTTGAAGAGGGATTTCCATATGAATTACAGAATAAAGTTCATAAAGTATTAGGAAAAATGAGTTTAAAAACATGCAATAACATATCATGTGGTGTCTCTAAGGATTGTACAAATGAAGAATACTTTTTAATAGATGGTAGTACTGTGTCTTTTTCTTATAGGGTACATTTTATAGATGATGAAAAGATATATAATGAGTTGGAAGATGAGGAGAGATTCATATACAGTTGTATTTTTAGCAGAAGTTGTGACGGATATGTTAGACAAACACACCTAAGGAAAATATTAGTAGATGGTTTTCCACAGTGGTGTATGCCATACATATTAAAATTGTCTTCAGAATATGTTGTAGAAATTATTGATGATATTTATGAGTATATGGAAACAAGAGATAATACATTGTTTCAAGTATTCTGTGAAAACAATTCTCATATGTTTAGATATTCATATTCGAGAATGGTGAGTTATTGGAATGAATATTATAGGTATAATTGTTATAAGCTTCATGATTATGTAGGATACAGATTATATAAGCAATGTTTTGGGTACAGTTGTAAGAATAAAAGAAATTGGTTATTATAAATTTCTAGGACACTTTTTATTTGTCGGAATCCCCTCCTCAAGTCGTAAAGGTTAGAGGAGGGGGTTTTTGGTTCTAAGTCAAATGTTGAGGCATGTAAAATACGAGTATGAAAGCGATCAAAGTTTCGAATACCATAAGAGATTCCTTTTAATACTTTGATCTTGTTATAAAACCTTCCGTTGTTCCGTTTGTCAAACCATACTTACATATATGTTTTGCGTTTGGGGAGTATCAGAGTATGTCTTTTTATGCTATATTGTAAATGGGAACTTGATTTGAATTTTATTGTGTAGAGTATGTACAATAAAGAGGTTATCAGAAAGTGAGGGAAACTATGTATCAAGAAGAGTTAGCTAAATTGAAATGTATAAAGCAGGAATACAATGAGATGTTACCGAATCCAGTAGAAGAAAGTGAAGTTCATGCATTATCAATAAAGTTTAAGGATGAATTTGGTACAGTGTTACCAATAGATTATTATGAATTCTTAAAGCAATGCGATGGAGTAGAATTTAATGGGTGTATTATATATGGTTCCAAAGATTTACTGGAATGCCAATTAGACTATGAATATATTACTGATAAATATATTGTTTTTGCTGAATATGATATAGGCTGGTTTTGCATGAATAAGATGGATAGAGGATTCTATGAGTTGGATAAACCTTCCGGAAGCAAAATGCGTAGTTTTGAATCTATGGAGAATATGATTAAATATGTATTGCAATTATCCGTTGAGTTGTGATGATAGGGCTAACTTGAAATAGTACTGGATTTTGGTACAAGAATCGGGATTGGGAGAAGTATGATATGGCAAGGTTATTTAGTAAGAAACAAACGAAAGAAAAGTTTGGTTTTGTTGGAAATAGACAACATATACGTACTGTGGGGGAAATGTTAACAGTCAACAAGGAAGAGGCTGATCTGGCATTTAAGCGATACAAAAAAGAAATTATAGATGATTTATTATTGGGTAATGGCTTCTACAAATATAAGTCGAATGCATATGTGAGATTAAATAACACTTGCTGGATATTTGGAGCATCCGTTACTGGAGTTGCCCGGTGTGAAAGCTGCACAATTGAATCCGGTTGGTGTTAGAAAAGAGTACAGAAGAAAAGGGATAGCAGGGAAGTGTTCAGATTTTTTATGTAATTACTTAAAGGAGAACGGATATTCCTTTGTTTTGGTTTGTGGTGTGCCGTTTTTATATCCGCAGATAGGTTATCATCGGGTATTTTCCTTCAGCAAAGCTGAATTCAACTTGCCTTTAAAGTTTGATTCCTCTAACGATATTTTGCTTAAAAAAGCAGATATGGATACCATTGGTAATATTCTGAATATATATAGAAATGCGAACAAGGGAAATCTTTTTGCAATGAAGCATTCTGAGGTATGGCTTGAACGTAAATTTTTCTTTAAAAAGTTCAAGATTAAGGATTTTGCACCACAAGTACCATTAGGGGCAATTGATGTAAACAGAGTATATTTTGCAATGAAGAAAGATGCCTATGTGGGGTACTTCTTACTGAATCAAGCAGATACGGAGGAAGTAAACATGGAAGAGTTATTTGCGATTGATGATAGCATGGTCAGTACCATATTGAACGAGGTACAGTTGCTATTTGGAACAAAGAAGATATCAGTTCATCATTGCAGTGTAGGTAGTTCAGTTTATGAAGCTGCTACTAAATACGGACAAATACTATCATTTGACAGTGATCTTTTTATGAAAATACTAGATACAAAGAAACTTTTGCGTGGAATGAAGCATGTATTTGAAAAACGTCTCAATGAGACAATCAGCGACTTAGATTTAGATAGAATTGGCAAGATGCTGGACGGATTAAGCGAAGAGCAAAAGACAAGTTTATTCGCGGGTAAATGCTTATATAAAGACGTGATGGATAAAATGGCAATGAACATTAGTGAATCTGACTTAAATATATTGGAGAATCTTTTTCCTAAGCATAACCCTTATTTACCGGAGCCGGATATGAATTAATATTGAGGCATGAACGTTATGATACCGTTTAGGAAATGTCTTTATGTATCAACATTCAATTCATTAGTTGGGAAAACGAAATAAGCCCTTTGATCAATCTATGGAAACGTTTTATAGAAAAGTTCTGTGAAGAGATATTTGAAATTTGTGAGGTGTGAATAATTGAAACTGTATCTGGCTAAACCTGATATAACACATTATGAACAGTATAATGATATGATGAAAGAGTGGCGTGATAGTAAAACTCAGATTGCTCCATGGTTTCTTGATGCAGCTTTTGCGAGTATTGAGGAATTTGCCCAGTTCATACGAATGCTGGATGAATGTGAACACGGAAGAGTTGATAAAAAGTTTGCTTCAACAACATCTTATTTTGTTATTGATGAAAATAGTAAGTTGGTTGGTGCAACCAGCCTTCGTCATTACCTTACGGTAGAAGGTTATAACTCATGGGGGCATATTGGTTATGGAGTCCGTCCTTGTGAACGAAGAAAAGGGTATGCTGCTCAGATGCTTAATTTAACATTGGAACAAGCCAAAGCGAAGGGAATATACAGAGTTCTGTTAGGAGTTCATGAAGAGAATATTGGTTCTTGGAGGACAGTAGAAAAGTGTGGCGGAATACTTGAGAATACTGTCCATAATGAAAACGATAAAGAACCAATACGTAGATATTGGATTGATGTGAAAAAGGATTAGTTCATTGAATAATAGAAACTAACAATTTGTAGGAGTAAAAGAATGATGATTGAGACGGAACGTTTATTATTAAGAGAGATGACAGAAAATGACTTTGATGCCCTTTATCAAATACTAGCTGACTCAGACATAATGCAACATTATCCATATACTTTTGATGAGACAAGAGTAAGGGGATGGATAAATAGAAATATAGAAAGATATCAGATATTCGGTTTTGGATTATGGGCGGTTTGCTTAAAAGAAACAGGCGAGATGATAGGTGATTGTGGATTAACAATGCAACTTATTAATGGTCAGATAAAACCTGAAATCGGATATCATATAAGAGGAGACCAGCAAAGAAAAGGATATGCGAAAGAAGCTGCGGTTGCAGTTAGAGATTGGACTTTTCACAATACTCCATTTAATGTCATCTATTCCTATATGAAGTATACAAATGAGTCGTCATCTAAAACTGCGATTTCTTGGGGATGTACGCAAGTGGATGAGTTTGAGGATGATGTGAATGAAATTACTAAGGTATTTGCAATTTCGAGAGAAGAGTGGACTAATCTATAAATTCTAATTGAACAGAAACGAAAAAGATTTAATGACGAGACATTATTATGGGACGAATACATAGCGTGGCTAAATATTGATAATATAAGATTTGATATATCATCGGATTGGGGAATTGTAACAATCTCGCCGGAGGATTCTAGGGGAAATAAATATATAAGAGAAATTGTGGATTATTTAAATAGGAATAATTGATGATTATAGGTGTGACAAAATTTAGAATTAGCAGGAGAGTGTATATGAAAGAGAAAAAGTACGATTTTAAGAGAATCGGAATGAATGAAATAGGAATGATAAAAGAATTATTCACGAGTGTGTTTACGATTGAGCCGTGGTATGATGATTGGTCAAATCAAGAACAACTTGATCTATATTTGTCTGATTTGGTGGGACAAAGTAATTCATTAACCTATGGATTGTTTGAAGATGAAAAATTGATTGGTGTTTCTATGGGACATATTAGGCATTGGTATTCTGGTACCGAATATTATATTGACGAACTGTGTATACATACAGAAAAGCAAGGGAATGGCATTGGAACTCTTTTTCTAAAAGAAATTGAAAATGCAATAAAGGAAATTGGATTAGTACAAATTTTTTTACAAACAGAGAAAAATGTTCCTGCTTATGGTTTCTATCAAAAAAATGGATTTTATGAATTGAAAGAGCATGTGTCATTTGGAAAGCAAATATAGCTTGTGTATGCCTTAACACCAAAGTTGAATCAAGGAGGATTAAGATGGCAATAACCAAGTGTAGACAGACAAATGACAAAATAATTCGGATGGCTCAAGCAGCATTCCCTAAAAGAGGGATACCTCAAATAGAAGAATTAACGGAAGGAATGTGTAATGCTGCATATAGGTTGACATATGAAGACGGATTTAAAACGATTCTGAAGATTTCGTCTCCTATAAAAAACGCGTTTTTGACGAATGAATGTAACCTAATGGATGCAGAAGTGAAAGCGATGAGTCTGGTAGCTCAAAAGACAGATATAAAAGTGGCGTCAGTTTACGCATATGATACGACGAAGAAATTATGCGAAGGAGATTATTTTTTCATGGAATGCTTAGACGGGGCAAGCTGGATATCTGTAATTGATAACCTGGGAGAGGATGTTAATTCTGTGCTTCATATGAAAGTAGGAGAATTGCAAAAACAGTTATCAATTGTTTCTGGTGATAAGTTCGGGCTATTAGGAGATTCGATTCATCAATTTGACAAATTATTTGATTTTATTTATTTCTTAATAAATAATGTACTGAATGATGCAGAAAGAAGGAATGTTGCGATAGGGATTTCAAAAAACGAAATATTGGCTGTACTTATAAAAGATAAAGTTTTTTTTGAAACTATCAAAACACCAACATTAGTACATTGGGATATGTGGGAAGGTAACATATTTATTAAGGACGAAGAAATCTCGGGAATTATTGATTGGGAAAGAGCAATGTGGGGAGAACCCTATATGGACGATCGATTTCGATATCATAATCGACATATTGATTTTCTCAAAGGCTTTGGTATCAATGAATTCTCAGAAGAAGAAATGAGAAGAATTTATTGGTATGATATTCTGTTATATCTAACTATGATGACAGAGGTTACATACCGCGAATACGAAGAAAATGGCGAATATGAAAATAATGGACAATATCAATGGACCAAGTCGTTGTTTGATAAAGTTTGGAACATATTGAGGAAATAGCGGGAAAAGCGAAGATGAGGAGGTATGTACAATGATAACAGATACATTTGATAATTTAACAGAAGAGATCATAAAAGTATCGCGAAATGAAAATGCGAAAGAAGTGGATGTATGTATTCTCACATTTTCTCACATGATTTTAAAATATGTATTAGAGAATTATGAATGTTCAAAAATTGGTGATTTATATTCTTCGAATGGAGCAAATCCTGTTTATGGATTTGAGTATGAGAACCGATATTTTGCAGTTTACATGTCATATGTTGGAGCACCAGGATGTGTTGCTGATATGGAAGATACATTGACGCTGATTAACACGGATAAGTACGTAGTGTTTGGAGGGGCTGGTTGTTTAAATAAAGAAATAGCACGTGGAAAGGTTATGGTACCAACTGCCGCCTACAGAGATGAAGGAACATCTTACCATTATGCACCAAGTTCTGATTACATAGAAGTAAAAAATGCAGATATTGTAGTATCATTTATGGAAGCAGTTGGTTTGCCATTTGTAAAGGGGAAAACATGGACAACAGATGCCGTACATAGAGAAACCAGAGGGAATTTTGAAAGACGTAAGAACGAAGGATGTATTTCTGTTGAAATGGAATGTGCGGCAGTTCAAGCTATGTGTGATTTTAGAAATTTGAATGCATATTTTTTCTTTACATGTGGTGATCTGTTAGATGCACCTGAGTGGGATGAAAGAATGAAGAAGAATCAAATAAAGGATACACAGCATGACTCGGGACATTTTGATATTGCTCTTGAACTAGCTCGACATATTGCAGAGTAGAAAGCAATAACGGCTTCCAAGTGGTATTAAAGGTTTCATCAGTTTTATTTATAAAGAGTAGTTAACCTGAAATATAAATTAAAACAATGGAGAGGAAAATAATAGAATGGGATTATTTTTTGAAAATATACATATCCATAAAAATGAAAAATACAATACAGATGTCTTGAAAGAAGCGCTAATCAAGTATCTAGGGGAAAATGGGTTTAAACTGGTATCGGATAATAAAGAAGGAGATGTTTCTGTAGTGATTTACGAGCCAGATAGTAGTGATTGGGTATCGGTTGCTTCTGACATATTCCAATTTAATACTGAAGAAGCTATAAGAAAAGTAGTCAAGCCTATTTCACAATGTTTTGAAACAGATATTATATCTGCTAGCTGTTATGATTCTGACTATTTACGGTTAAGCATTCTAAATATTAATGATGGAACAGATGGATGGATAAATGTGGGGAAAACAGAAGAAATAAAGAATCTTCGACGTACAAGTCTAACTCCTTGGAAAAAAATTGTCGATGATATAAAAACTTTCAAGGATATCGTCAGGGAAGAATATGTTTTCAAAGAGGAGGCATTTTGTAAAATTGCTGACTTGATTAAGATGTCACCAGAGCAGACGGTACTTGACGTGGGACATACTGATTTTCTTCATCCAGAGAAAATGATTCGACTTGAATTTATAGCACCAGAAGGAACGATAAAACCGCCTAAGTTAGAAATTCCAAGGTATGGTTTAATGCCTTGTCAGATAGGCGAATCTCAAATTGTTTCTGTATACAACAGTGGTGGCAAATCAAGAGGACTTGGAATAATGTTTATTGGTGATTATGTTGACAATGAGGAAATCATCTTTGAAGATGTGCAACTGCAGTTACTTAGTAAAGAAGGAAGGCAGTTCGTACCGATCGAATTAAAAAAAGTTGATTGGGCATATGGAAAGAAGTGCTACTATTGGAGTGATGCTGATTTTCCACTTCCTCCTGCAGTAAATAAGAGTATTCCGTTAATTAAAAGAATGAATCTTGAATCTGAAAGGGAGATAGGGATAAGATTCACACCTATTGGAAATCAAAGAAAGGCTTTGGATATTAAAATTGTAGTGTATCCTCTGGCGAACAGTATGGATGGGCAGACATCCTGGTATGTTTATAGATATTCTGGTAGCAAAAGGAAATATATAGAAGACTCCAATGAGAGATGGAAAAGCCTTTATAGACTTGACATAGATGATTATGATTTGGAATAAATCTTCAGATAAGCTTTAACAGTTTATCGTCAACGCAAAGTAGATTGTCTTTTTTACTGATTTATAATATCCTTTATTTAAAGGAGGGGATTTGTCATGAATAGTTATGTTACAGGTTCAATTATCCGCAGATTTCGTGAAAAAGAGAATCTCACCCAATCTGAACTGGCAGACATGTTGTCGGTGAGTAATAAGACGGTATCCAAGTGGGAGAATGGGAAAGGCCTTCCCGATATCTCTCTATTAGAGCCGCTGGCTACGGCATTAAATGTTTCTTTAATAGAGTTAATGTCAGGCTATGTGGTTAGTAATAGGAATGTATCAGCTAACTTAATGAGAAGTATGTGGTATGTGTGTCCCATTTGCGGCAATGTGATACATGCTATGGGCAATGCTGTGATTAGCTGTTGTGGAATTACCTTGCCGGTATTAGAGGTAGAAGAAGATTGCACTGACCATAAAATTAGTGTTGAGAGAATCGATGAGGAATATGTAGTTACGGTTGATCATCCGATGGAAAAACAGCATTACATATGTTTTATTGCATATGTGACGGAAGATAAGCTGCAAGTCGTTAAGTTGTATCCAGAACAAGAAGCAAAGAGTAGTTTCAAGATTTGTGGACATGGTTATTTCTATTGTTATTGCAACCATCATGGATTATTTGTCAGGAGGGTTTAGAGTATGAAAGTATTAGTGTTAAATGGAAGTCCAAAGCAGCAGAGCGATACGATGCAGCTGACCAATGCTTTTTTGGTTGGACTCAATCACGATGCCCAGGCAGAAATCGAGATTATCAATGTAATAGACAAAGAGATTAAACCGTGCAGAGGTTGTTTTGGTTGCTGGAGTCATGGGGATGGCAAGTGTGTAATCAGTGATGATCAGAATGAAATCCTAGCCAAATATGTAGAAGCTGATATCGTAATTTGGAGTTTTCCGTTATATTGTTTTGGATTACCATCTCACCTAAAGGCAGTGTTGGATAGAATTATTCCGTTAGTGAAAATGGATATGGTGGAGCATGACGGTGAAGTGCATCATGTCTGCCTCGTAGATATAAGTAAAAAGAAGACAGTGATTATTTGCGGTTGTGGTTTTCCAAACTCAGAGGGAAATTTTGAGGGAGTGAGAATTACTTGTAACAAGTGTTTTCCGAATCCTACTATGATATTTGTCCCAGAGACTCCGATGATGAATATACCTGCTGCAAAACCGCTTGCGGATATTAAGAGAGCGCAGTTTGTACAAGCAGGTAAGGAATACTTCGCGCAAGGTTCATTGACTGAAGCTACAATTCGTACCTTGGAATCCTTGATGATATCGAATGAAGAGTATATTCGCAATATCAATGGGTGTTAAATCCACTACAGCCTTGCATTATTGTATCAGAAAATGCAAGGTAATTATTTGCTTTATCTGTTAGAGTTAGGTTGAGAGGAGGGATGTAATGAGTTGGCTTGAAAAAATGAACAGTGTTATTGATTATATTGAAGAAAATCTTGATAATGAAATTGATACATATAAAATAGCGGAAATTTCATGCTATTCTGTTACTACTTTTCAAAGGATGTTCTCAATTATTTGTGATATGTCTTTGTCGGAGTACATTAGACATAGACGTCTAACACTCGCTGCATTTGAACTTCAAAACAGCAATATTAAAATAGTTGACCTTGCAGCAAAGTATAAATATGAGTCGCCAGAAGCATTTACTCGAGCCTTTAATTTACTACATGGCGTTTCACCTTCAGTAGCACGGCAAAACGGAACTTTATTGAAAGCTTATCCACGACTCTCTTTTCAACTAACATTAAAAGGAGATGTAGCAATGAATTACAGAATTGAGCAAAAAGAAGGATTTTCAGTTTATGGAATTGAACGTATCATTAGTACAAAAGATGGAGCAAATTGGAACGAGGTCCCTAACTTCTGGCTAGAAAACTTATCTAATGGTATGGTTGACAAATTGATGCAATCAACAAATTTGCCTGTTCCAGACGAAGGACTTAATCTTATTAATGCGATTGACTGTTATCGCACAATTGATAGTGATCATATACCTTATATGTTATTCGCTTTTAAAACAGAAAATAGTAATGTCGAAGGCTTTACTGTTGTTGATGTGCCATCTTCGACTTGGGCGATTTTTAAGAGTGAGCTTCATACGGTTGAGGAAACAAGTAATGCTCTTACTGGCCTCATAAAACGTATATATACCGATTGGCTCCCAACTGCTAATTATACTAAAGTAGAAAACTACGAGTTGGAGTTAACTTACAAGTGTAAGGATAAGTATTACAGTGAAATCTGGATGCGAGTAATGCCAAATAAGGAGGAGATCTAATGGTTAATGTAAGAATAGAAAGTAAACCAGCTTTTGATGTAACTGGGATAAAAACATGGATATCCAAAGTTGAGGATTTTCATGATTTTTGGAACAGATGCCATGAAGATCAAACGATATCAGATTTAAAAACACTCGTTAACTATAACGCCGGAGCAATCACTCAAAGTCTTGTTTTTGGTGTATCCAGAGTTGAAAACGATCCTAATTATAGAGATTTTTACTTTTATATTGTTACAGAATATGCAGGAAAAGGGCAAAGAGATTTTGAAACATTTACAATACCTGCATCACAATGGGCAATTTTTGAATGTAAAGGACCTATCGAAAAGGCATTATTTGAGGCTGAGATGTATGCATTTAAAGAATGGTTACCATCTTCGGATTATGTACATGCCATGGCTCCTGAATTAGAGGTATACCCAGCACGTGACAGCCAAGTTGTCGAGTTTTGGTTGCCAATAATGAATAGATGACTTTAAGAAACTCAAGTACCCTTTCATTGCTTCAAAGCAGTGGGAGGGTATTTTAGTCTACCATTTAGATGGGATGATGGCTGTTATATTATGATATATATGTGAATGTATGACAAGAATATTGCTATAGTTATGTGAGTTAGTTATAATGAAATCATAGGATGCGTGTAATAGAAAAAGATAGAAGTGTAGAGATAAACTAATGTCAATGAAAAGAAAATAGTGTGGTAGACAATGGGGGTGAACCATGTAGAAAGCAAAGGTGATTTCATGGAGACTTTAATCAAAAAAGAAGATGTGGAGTTGCAAATATGAGAGAAAATACATTGAATATGACACAAGGAAATCCAACAAGATTGTTAATTTCTTTTTCAATTCCAATGCTTATTGGTAACTTATTTCAGCAAGCATACAATCTAGTAGATTCAGTTATTGTAGGTAAATATGTAGGCGCAGATGCATTCGGCGCGATTGGAGCCACGAGTTCTGTATCATTTCTCTTTTTCGCTTTATGTAACGGCATTAGTAGTGGAGGCGGTATTATCGCCTCGCAATACTATGGTGCAGCTGAGAAGGATAAAGTGAAAAGGGCTATGGCTAATGCAGCTTACATCTCAATCATAATATCTCTGCTTGTTGGTACGATTGCATATATTACTTCAGGTGCTGTCCTTAGGCTATTACGTACTCCAGATGAATTGATGCAGGATGCATTAATCTACATGCATATGCAGTGTATTGGAGTACCTTTGATTGCAGTATATAATTATGCTTCTGCCATGCTTCGTGCACTTGGAGATTCGAAAGGACCATTATACTTTTTGATATTTGCTTGTGCCTTAAATATTGGGCTAGATTTACTATTTGTGCGAGGACTAAATCTTAGTGTATTTGGGGCCGGACTGGCGACTATAATTGCACAGTTCATTGCTGGGTTTGGATGTTTGATTTATGCATTTAAAACGAATACATACTTTCGTATGGAAAGAAAGAATTTAAGAATGGATAAGACGATGATTTGGAAAACGGTATCTCTTGGAGTGCCATTGTCCATTCAGTATTCTTTAATCGCCATTTCCTGTATGGGGCTACAGGTAGTAGTAAATTCTTTTGGACCGATCGCAGTGGCTGCATTTACTGCTACGAGTAGAATTGAACAGATATTACATCAACCGTATAATTCCTTAGGAACAGCTCTATCAACTTATTCTGGCCAGAATAAAGGTGCGAAACTTAATGATAGAATTTTACTAGGGTTTCGAAAAAGTTTAGTAATGATGGGCGTATTCTCTATCATAATGCTACCAATTATGCAGTTTTTTGGAGAGAACATCGTTCGTATGTTTGTTGAGGAAACTGAAGTAATTCAAATGGGTGCGAAAGCATTAAGGATTACAAGTTGGTTTTATTTTACTCTAGGTCTCATCTATATAACGAGAGGAGTACTTAATGGTGTGGGAGATGCAATATTCGCACTGATCAACGGAATTGTAGAAGTAGTATGCCGTATGATTCTACCTGTTATACTTACAATGATTCCTCTTATTGGAGTATGGGGGATATGGTATGCTTCTGGTATCATTTGGGCCATTAGTGCACTCTTTTGTATGTTGCGTTACTTTTGGTGGAAAAAAAGTGTAATTAAGATAGCGTAAAAGAGTGATAAGTCTGTATATGAATAAGTAAACTAGCTTACAATTAACCATAAAACTCAAATGGTGAGTGAGATTCGTACAGGATACATATTAAAGGAGAAAGTTGAATGGAAATATTTGAAACAGTGATCACAAAAGACGAATCTGCTAGGCTGACTTTTATTGAGCTTCCTTTTCATGCAAAGGAAGTGTTTCATAAGCCGAAAGGAACTATTTTTGTAAGTGGAACAATCAATGGAATAGAATATCGGAGTAAACTATTATCCCGTGGTAATGAGAAGTTTATTATGATTCTGGATAAGGCATTGCAAAAATCTATTGGCTATCATGGTGATACAATGATTGCACATGTTACTATGGATTGTGATGAAATTGCAGTGAATAAAGAGAAAGAATCAGAGAAAGAGCCAGTTCTTTGCTCATGTAAGTTAGATGTGCTTACTGCTATAAAAACGAGGCAAAGTATCCGTAAATTTACTTCGGAACCAATCAGTGAAGAAATATTAAATACAATACTTAGTGCAGGACTGTATGCTCCTACAGCAAAAAATAAGCGTCCTTACCACTTTATTGTAATTAGAGACCAACAGCTTCTATCTGAGCTTGCTCAAGATAATTCAAATGTTGCTATGATTAAGTCTGCACCATGTTCCATTGTAGTTTGTGGAGATAAAAACATCGAGGGTATTAAAGAATTCTTATATGAAGATTGCTCTGCCGCCACGCAAAATATGCTACTCAGCATTCATGGCTTAGGTCTTGGTGGTGTCTGGTGTGGTGTTGTAGCTAATTCTGATTGGAGGAAGTTGTTGATTGATAAATTAGAGCTTCCTTTGAAACTGGAACCTATTGCAGTAATTGCTTTTGGTTGGCCAGATGAAGCAAAAGAATTATGTAGCCGATGGGATAGCGGAAAGATTCATTACGATAAATGGTAAATCTTAATAATAAGCACTTGCTCATAATAAAAGGATTTCGTAATCGTTGGAAAAGCGACAAGATTCATTATTGATATAATGTATATTCATTGCGAATTCTGTCGATGAAATATAATATTCTAGCAGAAACAAAAGAGAAACATTCCATCATATAGTTTAAAAAGAAAGGATTGGGATTAAAAAACATGAATAATAGAATTTTAGGAAATACAAATAGAAGTATATCTGAAATAGGACTTGGAACATGGCAACTTGGAACTAAGTGGGGAGAACCATTTAATGAAGAAGAAGCGATGCGTATTCTTAAGACTGCCTATGATAATGGGATTAATTTAATTGATACAGCTGATGTATATAACGGTGGAAAAAGTGAAGTTGCTATCGGAAAATTTATTAAAGAACACCCTGAGTTTTTTTATGTTGTAACGAAGTGTGGTCGAAAGTTAAATCCACATACTGCCGATATGTATACACCTGAAGCAGTAGAAGGGTTCGTAGATCAAAGTTTACAGCGTCTTGGGCTTGAAAAGCTTGATATGATTCTGTTACATTGCCCACCTTCCTCTGTATATCAAAAAGATGAAATTTTTCATAGAATGGATCAGATGAAAACATCGGGTAAAATCTCTAGTTATGGAGTGAGTATTGAGAAGGTTTCAGAAGGTCTGGC
This sequence comes from Bacillota bacterium, assembly GCA_023439125.1. Lineage (GTDB taxonomy): Bacteria > Bacillota > Clostridia > Lachnospirales > Lachnospiraceae > Lachnoclostridium. The sequence continues at coordinate 117,703 of JAEXOU010000019.1, forward strand.
TGCAATGGATTATGACATTTCAGCAATTGAAGTAATCTTTAATATGTTTCGTTTAAAACCTGCAGAAGAATTATTCCCTGTGGCGAGTAAGAATAACGTAGGAATTCTAGCTAGGGTACCTTTAGCAAGTGGGCTTCTTACAGGAAAGTATACGAAAGATACGATCTTTGGTGCAAAGGATCATCGTACGTTTAATCGTAACGGAGAATCTTTTGATAAGGGAGAAACTTTTTCTGGTGTTAATTATGAAATCGGTTTGAAAGCAGTAGAAGAACTGAAAGAATTATTCAAAACAGATGACTTAATTCCTTATGCAATCAAGTGGATACTAATGTTTGATGCGGTGAGTGTAGTAATCCCAGGAGCAAGTAAGCAATATCAAGTTGAAAGTAATCTAAGAGCGTCACAACTTCCGAATCTAAGTGAGTCACAAATGCAAGGTGTTAAAGATATTTATGATAAATACTTAAGAGAATCAGTTCATGGATGCTGGTGATACATTACGGATGTTTTAGAAAACTAGATTGAATATTATCAAGAGTGAATAGAAGTTTAGTAAACAGACTCATGCGAAGTACTTATTCTGTACTATGTAAGAGTCTTTTTTTTTATTATAACCTCTTGACATTTATGTGTTATAGGTGTATATATAACACATAAACAGTATAAAGATTATATTAATCCAATATAGGCAAGAAAATTACCTCATCAAATTGAAATTCATAGAAAGAGGAGGATTCAATGAAAATATTACAAAGTTCCGGAGTACCTATTTATCAGCAGATCGCAGAGCAGTTGAAAACTGATATTTTGGCAGGTAAATATAAGGATGGAGAATATCTTCCATCGATACGTGGATTGGCACAGAATCTAAAAATTAGTGTAATCACTACATTGAAAGCATATGAGACATTGCAAGAAGAAGGCTTAATTACTGCAATGCAAGGAAAAGGTTATTACGTGAATGCGCAGGATAGTGAGATGATTAAGGAGCAGCACATGAGAAAAGTAGAAGCATCTTTATTAGAAGCAATTCATGCTGCTAAGATTGCAGAGCTATCAAAAGAAGAATTGGTAGATACATTAAAGGCTTTACTTATGGTAGAGGATGATAAATAGATATAAAGATAAATAGCTAAATATTCGAGGGAGCTACTGGATTGTTGATTGAAAACTAGGAGTATAGAAAGGTGTGATTATGATGAATACAGAGTATGTAGTACGTGGTAAGAACCTAAGAAAAAAATTTAAGGGGTTTCATCTAGAAATTGATGATTTAAAGATTCCAAAGGGGTTTGCAACAGCCCTGATCGGAGAAAACGGAGCAGGTAAGACGACATTACTGAATATGATGGCTGGAATCCGTTTAGATTTTAAAGGTAATTTTACATATTTTGAAAAAGAAAACGATATTGATGCAAACGACATAAAAGAACGAATTGGTTATACAGGACCAAATAGTTACTTTCTTCCACATTGGACAATTCAACAGATACGTGAAATTGGTGAGCTATTGTTTGAGCATTTTGATCCATATAAATTTGATTTGATTTGCAATTCCCTATGTATTCCAGTAGAAAACGCAAAAAATGTTAAGAGTTTATCCGATGGTAATCGTATGAAGCTAATGCTTGCAACTGTCTTAGCAAGAGAAACGGAATTACTTATTCTAGATGAACCAGCTTCCCCACTTGATCCACTGATGCGAGACAGATTGTGTGAGATTATTCGACATTATATCAGCGAAGGAGAGGGAGAACGAAGTGTTTTTTTCTCAACTCATAATATTACTGATATGGAAAATGTAACAGATTATGCGATTATTATGGAGGAAGGTAAAGTTGTAGAAGAAGGATTTGTTGAAGATCTAAAAGAAAAATATATCATGGTAAAAGGCGAAATAGAAGATTATGACTTAGCTTCTAAGGTCCTCATGGGAATGAATAAGAATAAGTATGGTTTTGAAGGCTTGTGCTTAACTGATAAACTAGATCAGCTTGCAGGTGCAAATCTAGCTTATGAAACACCTACCTTATCTCAGATATGTATTGGTGTGATGAAGGAATACACTTCCTTAAAAATTACTTTTTAGATTAGGAGGAGATATCTGTATGTTTCGAAGTTACCGTGCTTTTGTATCTGAATTTTATAAAGTCGCTATATGGATTATATACCCGATGATTGCATGTTTTGGATGTATTATAGTACAGAATGGTTGCTTTGGTCTTCTAAAGAGATCAGGATATCACTACATGGCAGTCCAAGGTTTGTTATGTTCTGGTATTGTTTTTGTAGAGTGTGTAGCTGACTATTGGTTATTTAGTGGTATTCAGTCGAAATCAGTAAACCACATGGAGTTTCTAAAAGGTTCTGGTAAAGGAAAACTTTTTTTTAAGAATGCTATATTATCCGATATCATGAGAAGAGCGATCGTTATTTTGATATGTAATGGCTTTAATCTAGCAATTGGTATTCTTACTTTTAAAGAAAATCTCTCAGATTTAGGAGGTATTGAATTGGTGATTCTATATTCTATTTGCTGCTACTTTTTCAGTACTTTAGGTGTTTTTATCAGTCGTTTTGGTGATATATGGTGGTTCAATATGAGTATTGGTTATATAGGAAGTTTTATTTTTCCAGTACTACTTTATTTCATTTCTGCTCTAGAATCGCTATTATGGATATGGATTATCGTTTTTCTTGTGTTCAGCGTTGTGATATCAATTACTATAGAGAGAGTTGCTATCAAGAAGGTGGAGGATAGTTATTATGATGAAAGATCTTAAGCTTGGCATTCGCTGTATAAAATATGGACATAATAAGAGAATACTTTTTGCATTAGCAATATTTATGATAATTTTTGGAGCATTATGTATCATTACGAATGAGGACATGAGTCTAATGACATATGTTATGGGTGGATTTATGATGACAATAGCTCCATGTATGTCAGAACAGATATATCAGACAATCAACATGTCGAAGTTTGCTTTATCATCTACGAAGCAAAAAAGAATGGGAGTTCAGATTACAACAGTATTAATGGGGTTAAGCTTACTAATTGGTTTTATACTCTTTACCATCGTAATGTTGATTCTTATAGGTAATAATCGATGTATAGTATCGGAAATTGGATGTATTTATATGGTAATCGGAATCTTAGATGTTTATTTAATTATTTATATGGCTTTATTTTATAAATACTTCTTTGTATCTACTGTCGTGTATGTAATTGGATACGTTATTATTTATTTAATTTGTGGTATGGTTATATATAGATACAAAAACTCGATTTCTATTCCATTTGGAATAAGTTTTGCATTGGTATGTATTGTGATTAGTAGTTTTATTAATTTTGGCATTTCAAAACTTACATACAAAAAACCAATGGATAAGTATGCAATAGGATCATCATTGGGGAGAGAATTAAATTAAAGTGCTAGGGTAATAATGCTAGGGGATAAAAGCGACTAGGCTAGTTCAATTATAAATTTTAATCTGGGATGGATTAATTTGATGATAAAAATGCACAAAAATGGATTAATTTTCATTTCTTAAAGTTGACATTGAAAATTTATGAGTTATAATTTGATTATATCGTCGGAATCGATTTAGTTTCGACAGATAAATTTATTATTTCATACGAGGAGACACTATGGGACATAATGCTTATAATCCTTTTGAAACAGCACAGCTTCAGTTTGATAATGTAGCTGACAAACTTGATTTGGATCAAGCTACTCGTCAATTGCTTCGTCAACCTAGTCGTGAGTACCATTTCACGATACCAGTAAAAATGGATGATGGAACGACGAAGGTATTTAATGGTTATCGTATTCAGCACAATGATGCAAGAGGTCCAGCAAAGGGAGGTATCCGCTTTCATCCACAAGAAACAATTGATACCATTAGAGCACTTTCAATGTGGATGACATGGAAATGTGCAGTCGTAGACATTCCTCTTGGTGGAGGTAAGGGTGGTGTTATTTGTGATCCACATAACCTTTCCTTAGGCGAGCAAGAAAGATTATGTCGCGGTTTTGTAAGACAGCTTGCAAAAAATATCGGACCTTTAGCTGACGTACCAGCACCAGATGTTATGACAAATGGTCAACATATGCTTTGGATGATGGATGAATTTGAAACAATTCATGGTGGACATTATCCTGGAGTTATCACTGGTAAACCAGTCGGAATGGGTGGATCCTTAGGACGTACTGAAGCTACTGGATATGGTGTTGTTTTTACATTAAGAGAGGCATTGAAGCAACTTAATATCGATATCACAACTAGTACAGCAAGTCTTCAAGGTTTTGGTAATGTTGCAGAATATGCAGCACGTCTTTACACTGAATTAGGTGGTAAGATTGTAGCGATTTCTAGCTGGGATAATTCCGATAAGAAATCTTATACTTTCCGTAATTTAAATGGTCTTGATATTAATAAGATGGTTGGTATTAAAGACTCTTATGGTACAATTGATAAAGTAAAAGCAGTTGAACTTGGATGCGAAGTATTACCAGGTGAAGAGTGGATTGCTCAAGATGTTGATATTTTATTACCTTGTGCATTAGAAAATCAGCTTACTCCTGAAACCTTTGCTAAAGTTAGCAAGCAAGTAAAAGTTATTTGTGAGGGAGCAAATGGTCCTACAACACCAGATTGTGATGAATTAATTAAGGCTAGAAATATTTATTTAATTCCTGACTTTTTATGTAATGCTGGTGGTGTTACATGTAGTTATTTTGAACAGATTCAATGTAATATGAATTACTTCTGGTCAAAAGAAGAAGTATTAGAAAAATTAGATTTTAAGATGACAAGTGCATTTACTGCAGTACATAAGCTTGCTAAGGAAAAAGGCTTGTATATGAGAGATGCAGCATATGTAATTGCAATTAATCGTGTTGCAGATGCTGTCAAACTTCGCGGCTGGATATAATTCTTACTTTTTTAGACTATACGCTTTTGCTATAGTCTAAAATTTTATCTTAAATTAACATGATTATGTAGTATATAGAAATTAAGGAGTAATGTAGATGGATCGATACAAAAATCAAGATATGGAGGTTTTGGTCGAAAGGGCAAAGGAATTGGAATGTTTCTACTTAGTAGATGAAGCACTCACTATCTCCTCACTTGCAGATAGTTTATTAAAAGTCACAGCAGTAACACCAGTCGGGTTTCATGATTATAAACAGTGCTCGGTTTACATTGAATTAGATGGTCAAATGTATGCTACCCAGCCGATGATAACGGATGGTCATACATTACAATCCGAGATTATACTAAATGAAGCTTCTCGTGGATATATCAAAGCTATGTACCCGAAACATATTACTTTCGGTAATGACCCAATCTTCCTTCCAGAAGAGCAGAGGCTACTCGACTCCGTTGCAAATCGTATTGCAGATCGACTTTATAAAGATAACATACAACCCAAAAGTAGAATTCGTGGTGATTGGGAAGCAATTGTTACCTTATTACAGAATACCGATCAAGAGATGCTTCTTTACGTATGTGAAAAAATGCTTGCCCATCTCGCCCGTACGAATCCAAATTTGGTGAATGATATTTATGGTATCATGGGATGGGAAAAGTATCGACTCCATGGAGAGATAAATTTTCCGTTGGAAACAATACCTGCTTTTGATGTAACACGGTTGAGTCAGCTACTATTCTCCTATGCCAGCTCCTGCCTGGAAGACGACAGCATCTATAAATTTATCAACTTATGGATTTATCAAGGGAAAACATATGAATTAATTAAAAAAATTGACAGAAAAGATGCAGACGTAAAAGATATTATCCATGCATTGTCGCAATATATGAACGCTGTGAAGGGCAATGAGATGGTGAGTGAAGCAACCAAGAGATGGTTGACGGTAGAACTAATCCAGAGGTTTTTAACGGATAAACCATCATTAATTGCGAATGCTCAAAAATATATTTCCGTGGAGGCACTTTGTAATCTTCTTAACAGTGTAATCTGTTCTCCGAAAAGTATTGGTAAAATCGGAGGAAAGGGTACAGGCTTCTTTATTGCGAATCAGATCATAGCGTCTCACGCGAAGGAAAATCCGGAATTTGCCAATTTAAAAGTTCCTAGAACTTGGTATATCTCCTCTGATGAATTGTCGAATCTGATTACTCGCAATGGATTAGATGAATTAAACGAACATAAGTACCGAGACATTCTTGAGATTAGAACAAGTTATCCTAGAATTATTCAGATGCTTAAAAACTCGCAATTTTCATCTTATATCATAAATGAATTTGGGCAGATATTAGACAGTTGTACCGACCGACCATTAATTGTGCGCTCCTCTAGTCTATTAGAAGACCAAATTGATACATCCTTTTCAGGTAAATATAAAAGTCTCTTTATAACGAATGTAGGTACCAAAGAAGAGAGGCAACAGCAGCTAGTAGAAGGTGTACTGGAAGTTTATGCTTCCTTATTTAATCCAGATTCAATCCAGTATCGAAAAGAACGAAAACTTATTGACTGTTCCGAACAAATGGGTATAATGATTCAAGAGGTAGTTGGAACTAGAGTAGGGCCTTATTTCTTTCCGCTATATGCAGGTGTTGCATTTAGTAATAATGAGCTTAGATGGTCTCCTAGAATCAAGAGAGAAGATGGTTTATTACGAATGGTAATGGGATTGGGAACTAGAGCTGTGGACCGAATTGGAGATGATTATCCGATCCTAGTATCTCCTGGACAGCCAAATCTTTTAGTAAACCAAACAGCTTTTGATTTATTAAGATACTCTCCTCAAATGATGGATGTCTTAGATGTAGAAAATAATCGTTTTTTAACTTTACCGATTTCTGATGTAATGAAACAATATGGAAGTCAAATTCCTCATGTTAATTATGTGGCTTCTGCATTAAAGGGAGATTTACTAGTTGGTGTTAATTCGTTGATGACAGATTTTAAATCAGATCAGATTGTTATTACCTTTCATCATCTGATAAAAAACACACAGATGGTAAAACAAATGCAGTCGATCTTACTTTTGTTAAAAGACAAACTAGGGTATCCTGTGGATGTTGAATTTGCAAGTGATGGAGATAATATATACTTGCTCCAATGCCGTCCGCAAAGTAGGAATCATGATGATAAGGCGGTAGCAATTCCACCAAACATTCCTTATCAAAAAACGATATTCACAGCGAATAAGTATATTTCGAATGGCATGGTAACTGGAGTGAAAACAGTAGTCTATGTGGATCCAGTTGAGTATAGAGAGTTAGAGAAGTATCAAGACTTAGTTAATGTAGCATATGCAATTAGTCAGCTAAACAGTATTCTTCCTCGTAAAAGCTTTATATTAATGGGACCAGGACGATGGGGAAGTAGAGGGGATATTAAGCTAGGCGTTCCTGTAGCTTATTCCGATATCAACAATACAGCTATGCTGATTGAAATAGCTATGGAGAAGTCAAAATTTCAGCCTGAATTATCATTTGGTACCCATTTCTTCCAGGACTTGGTTGAAGAAAATATTAAGTATCTTCCTCTCTACCCGGAAGACAATCAAGTTATTTTTAATCAATCCTTTTTCACTAGTAGTAAAAATTCTCTAGGAGATATCGTTCCCTCCTACGCATATTTAAGTAATGTGATTAAAGTGATTCAAGTAGAAGAGACTTTTTTTGATCAAGAATTGGTTATACTAATGAATGCGGATTTAGAAAAAGCGATCGCCTATGTAGATTCTCCTGCAAAGAATTTATGTAGCAGTTTAGAGCAAGCTGAAATGGAGAGTCTAATAGAAAATCAGGAAGACTATGGCTGGAAATGGCGCCATTATATGGCGGAACAAATAGCAGCAACAATGGATATGGAGAGCTTGGGAGTTAAGGCAATTTATCTATTCGGTAGTACAAATAACTGTTCTGCGAGATGTAATAGTGATATTGACCTAATTATCCACATTGATGGCGAGGAAGAAAAAACACAGAAATTATCAGACTGGCTTCAAGGATGGAGCATGGCTTTATCACAAATGAATTATCTCAAAACAGGCTATCAGTCCAATGGCCTTTTAGATGTCCATTATGTGACAGATCAAGATATTAAAGATAAAACATCTTATGCAGTTAAGATCGACTCAATTTATGACCCTGTATTACCACTTCGTATTCGCCAATAGAGAAGATGTGTAGACTTATGCAGCATACATTCGTATGCTGCATATTTCTTGTCACAAAAGTCCTAAGCTAGAAGTCAAACGTCATTTTGCACAAGGGAATGTTATGACAATGGGATGACAAATATAATTTATACGCAACACGCTCTCGCTTGAATGAAGTACGTAGCGGTACATAAGGGCCTAAAATACAGGCCCTAAGTACCGACGACTTCATAACAGTATGCTCCTAAATTATA
>JAEXOU010000015.1 GCA_023439125.1 Bacillota bacterium
TGGTATTTTTCGGAGTGCCTTACAAGTCCCCACACGCACTTTGTGGGGCTTGTGAGCGTAGCGCGCCGAAGAAAATATACCATCGCCCTTCATTCTTTATTCATACTGCCCTTAGTGCGACAACCCCTTGTCATAAAGAATGAGCTTAAGGTAGACTTTGGAGTGCCCCAAAAATACCTTAAGCTCATTCTTGTTCATTCTTTTCCAAAAAGCTCTAACAACAACCCTTTAACTTATGAATACAACCTTTTATTATAGCTAGTTGAATCGACATAATTCCAAATCCACCAGCGATTCCTGATATAAACCTTCTAAAGTTCGTCGACTTCACGATATCTGCTCGCTGAAGTGACCAATCTGCTAACATAATGGAACACCCTGTAATTGAAGTTTTTCTAAAAAGTCCATGTTTTATAAAAACTGGTATTGCTATAAGATATCCCAATACTGCACCAGTACATCTAGCACAAACAGGGAATTGGTATCCTCGAACATAAAAGCTTCGATCTGGCATCTGATGACAACCTGTTTTAGAACCTAATTTCATCCATCTCATCCACCGTCTATCACTCGCTTTTGTTACCGTCACCTTCATATATTCCTCCTAACCAATCTCTAGGCTCTGAACTTTCTACCACAATTAGGACATACCCAATAACTCCTTCTTGAGGTATGCTGTTTTCCCATACCACATAGTCCACATAACCACCCAATGGGACCAACGATTAGATAACCACAACATCCCTTAAAAAAACCAAAGCCCTTTTGATGAGTTTCAGATTCTTCAATTAAGTAACATTGATTCTCATTACATTTCGGACATCTCATCCTATCACTCCTCTCGTTTCTCTTCTGAGTTTAGCATAGCATTATTCTATTTTCAATCAATTGCATCATTTCTAATGCTCCCTTATGAATTCTCTAATCTTTTTCTCATTTCTTATCTATTCTCATTGGCATCTCGTGCACTGAATACACAACCACAATAATTTTGACGATATAGATGATACTCATTGGAGAGTTCAATGGAACGTTTATATCCCTCTCTCTTCTTAAAATCCGACATTAAATACTTTACTCCATACTTTTTGCCCAATGCTTCCCCTATTTCGTTCAATTTTACTGCTTTCTTAAGAGGGCTAATTGTCAGTGATGTTGTAAAGTAATCAAATCCCATTTCCTTTGCAACCTTAGCAGCTTCATTTAAGCGTAGAGAATAGCAGCGAAAACAACGCTCCTCACCTTCTTTTGCATTTTCATATCCCTTTGCGATCTCATAAAATTCTTCTGGTATATATCTACCTGCCAAAAATTGAATCGGATATTTCGCTGGTAACTCATCTATCAAACGCTTTTGCTCAGAAACTCGCATGTCATATTCTTCTGGTGGGTATATATTAGGATTATAATACAGTACTGTAATATGAAAATACTGTGATAAATATTCTAAGACATAGGAACTACAAGGTGCACAACAACTATGGATTAACAGAGTTGGAACAATTTGATCTTCTTGCAGCTTTTTAATTTTCTTATCTAATTCTTTTTGGTAATTTACATTTTGATTCATATTATATTCTTTCTAAAATTGTATATTTGCTTTATTTGTCCACATTATAAACCATCCCATAGTAGCTGTCAAAATATATTTCGGTACTTAGGGTCTGTGTTCTAGGCCATTCGTCATTTTGCACTTCTACAAACTTGCTAATAATGGGATGACAAACATAATTCAGGAGCATACTGTTATGAAGTCGTCGGTACTTAGGGCCTGTACTTTAGGCCCTTACGTACCGTTACGAACTTCATTCAAGCGAAAGCGTGTTGCGCATGAATTATGTTTGTCATCCCATATTCACAACATTTCTTTGTGCAAAATGACGTCAAATTAAAACAAAAGAAGCTGTTGCAAAATTATGATTTTGTAACAGCCCCGGTTTACTATTAAGAAATTAACTCTAATTTTTTTAATACGTTTTCAAATTTCTGCTGATCAATTGGCTTTCCAGCATATGCAACACATCCTAAGTCAAAAGCCTTAGTTACATTTCTACCCTCACTCAATGCAGTAGTCATAATAATTTTAGCGCGTTTTTCTTCCGGAAGCTGCTTTTCTTCTTCCAGTTCACGAATGGATTTCAAAGCAGCGTAACCATCCTTCATCGGCATCATAATATCTAAGCATACCAAATCATATGGCTCGTTTGATTCAAAAGCCATAGTAAATGCATCAATAGCTTCCATTCCATCTACTGTTACATCAACTTCGCCATATTTCGACAAAAAACGCATCATAAATTTTCTACTTGCAAAATCATCTTCTGCTATTAATATCTTCACGAATATCCTCTCCTAAAGTAAATTTCAGCTTAAACCCATTATACAACATTACTTGAGAATAATCTACTATTTTTTTCCTTATTTTAACAAAAATTATAGATTTCCCTATGCGAACTTACGCTTGCAGTAATCAGTTACAAAGTTCATAAAGGCTTCCATCTCTTGATCTGTACCAATTGATACTCTTAAATACTCTGAAATCCTTGGTTTATTCCAATGACGGACATAGATATGATTTTCCCGTAAGCTTAAAAATAAATCATTGATATCAAGTTTTGGATGTGTTATAAATAAAAAATTAGTTTGAGAATCAGGTAATATAAATCCTAATTCTCTTAATTTTGATTTTACATTCTCTCGTGTTGAAATAATCTTTTCAATTATCTGATTAAAGTAATTAACGTCTTTTACTGCTTCCACACCAAGCATAATCGAAGGTCGATTCATAGTATAAGAATTATACGAATTTTTTACATCATTCAATGCGCGTATTAAAACTGGGTTTGCCATAGCATAACCGATGCGCATACCTGCCATAGAACGGGCCTTGGAAAACGTCTGAACTACCACAAGATTATCATATTGATTAATCAGTGATACCACGGACTGTCCTCCGAAATCCACATATGCTTCATCTACAATAACGATTACATCTGGATTTGCCTTAACAATTTCCTCAATTACGCAAGCTTCTAGGCCAATTGAAGTTGGTGCATTGGGGTTTGCTAGAACAATTCCACCATTCGAAACCATATAATCTTCTTTCACTATACAAAAGTTTTCGTCTAGCTTTGGCTGGCGATATGGAATCCGATATAAATTAGCCCAAACATCATAAAAAGAATATGTAATATCAGGAAATAAAATCGGTTGTTCAGAATTAAAAAAAGTCAAAAAAGACATTGCTAATACGTCATCCGAACCAACACCAATAAAGATTTGGTTTTCATCGAGGTGATAGAACTTCGCTAATGCTTTTACCAATGGTGTCGCGTTCGTGTCTGGATATAAACGAAAACGTTCGGTTTGCTCCATCTTCATTACTACCTCAACCTTTGGTGCCGGTGGATAAGGATTCTCATTCGTATTTAGTTTGATCATATCAGGAAAATCTGGTTGTTCTCCTGCTACATATGGATCAATCTTTCTTATATTTTGCTCCCACGCTTTCATTAATACGCCCCCCACTTATCTTAAATATTCCTTTGCTAGTGCATGAAAATGAGGTAATGAGCGTTCAATCATAGCGTAGTCAACGCAGTAAGCAATTCTACAATATCCAGGACATCCAAAAGAGGAGCCAGGAACGATTAAAATATTATGCTCCTTTGCTTTTGCCGCAAATGCTTTATCATCCTCTTCAAGTGCTTTTACAAACAGATAAAATGCACCTTGAGGCTTAATACACTCGTAACCATATTCTAATAAGCTGTTATACAATAGTTCACGGTTACGATTATATACCTCAACATCGACTGCTGCATCAATACATTTAGCTACTGCTCGTTGAATAAGAGATGGTGCATTTACGAAGCCTAGAATTCTATTCGCCACGTTAGCTGCTGCCTTAACTTCTTCGGAATCATCTAATTCATCAGGTATAACAAGATAACCGATACGCTCTCCAGGTAAAGATAGAGATTTACTATAAGAATAGCCAACGATTGTATTATTGTAATACTTCGTCAAATATGGAACTTCAACTCCATCATAAGCTAGCTCACGATAAGGTTCATCCGAAATCAAATAGATCGAAGTTTGAAACTCTTTTTGTTTTTTCTCTAGGATCGCAGCTAATTCCTTAATCGTTTCTTCCGAATAAACTACACCTGTTGGATTGTTTGGGGTATTCACAATAACAGCTTTTGTATTAGCAGTAATCTTCTCTTCAAATTCCTTTAAGTTTGGCTGGAAAGTTTCTGTATTAGGTGTGATAGCAACAAGAACTCCATCAAAGTTGCTAACATAATTACGATATTCTCCAAAAAATGGTGCAAATGCAATTACTTCCTCCGAAGGATTTAAGATCGTTTTTAAAATGACATTAAGTCCGCCAGCAGCTCCAACTGTCATAACAATATTAGAACTATGAAAGTTAGTGTTAAACTTTTTATTAATGGATTGAGCAACGATCTCACGTACATCTTCGAATCCAGAATTGTTAGGATATCCATGTACAAGTCCCTGACTTTCACTATTCAATACATCAATAATCGCTTCCTTAACTGCAACTGGTGGTTCAACACTAGGATTGCCAAGACTAAAATCATACACATTCTCAGCCCCATAGATTGCCATCATTTTCTTTCCTTCTTCGAACATAGCACGAATCACCGAGCTGTTCTTAACAAGTGCCTCCATCTTTTTCGATATCATAATTGATTCCTACCTCTCTATGTATTCGGTGTTGCAATAATATTCTCATGTATTTTCATATAGTCAATGACTACTTCCACACATTTTTCAAAACCTAATTTAGAAGAATTTAAACATAAGTCATAATTGGCTGCATTCTCCCATGCTCGACCTGTATAGTATTTATAATAATCTGCACGATGCTTATCAATTGATGTGATTTTTTTTGCTGCTTCCTCTTTGGTTAAATCAGATAATCCCATCACTGTATTGATACAGTCCTCAAATGGCGCATGAACAAAAATTCGAATCACATTACTATAATCCTTTAATACGTAGTCTGCACAACGGCCAACGATTACGCAAGACTCCTCACTTGCTATTTCCCTGATTACTTTCGCCTGGTAATTAAAAAGATTATCATTGGAGACAAAATCATCAGAATCTGGTGGAATTAGTTCTCCATGGTAAGCTTTCTTAGCCGCACGAAATAGCAAACTCTTTTTTAATGTTTCATCAGCCTTTACGAATAGTTCTTCATTTATCCCGCTTTGATCGGATGCTAACCGCATTAGTTCTCGATCATAAAAATGAATATTTAATCTTTCTGCCAACATTTTCCCGATTGTACGGCCACCACTGCCGTAACCTCTTGCAATCGTGATTACACAGTTCTCCATTGTTACACCTCCTATTCGCCTAGGTAAGCTTTCTTTACAGAATCATTGTTTAACATCTCTTGTGCCTTACCAGATAATACAATCTTACCAGTCTCTAATACATATGCTCGATTGGCAATGGATAACGCTTTCTTTGCATTCTGCTCTACTAATAAAACCGTAGTTCCACTTTTACTTATTTCTTCAATAATACTAAAGATTTCAGATACAAATAGTGGTGATAAACCCATTGATGGTTCGTCTAACAACATAATCTTTGGTTTCGACATAAGTGCACGCCCCATTGCTAGCATCTGTTGCTCACCACCAGAAAGTGTTCCTGCGATTTGCTTTTTACGTTCTTCTAGACGTGGAAAACGACTGTAAACAATCTTTAAGGTTTTTTCAATATCAGCAGTATCTTTTCTATGATAGGCACCCATTTGCAAATTCTCAAATACCGTTAGTTCCGAAAAGATTCTTCGTCCTTCTGGAACATGTGCCATACCGAAAGAAACTATCTGATGAGCTGGTGTCTTTACTAGATTATGACCTTCATAATTAATAGCTCCACTTTTTGGAGTTACTAACCCTGTAATCGTCTGCAAGATTGTTGTTTTACCGGCACCATTTGCACCTATCAGCGCAATAACTTCACCTTCATTTACTTCAAAGGAAATCCCTTTAATTGCATGAATCATACCATAATAAACATTCAAATCCTTTATTGTTAACATTGCCATAATATCGCTATGTACCTCTCTTTCTCTTATGCTCCAAGGTAAGCACTAATTACCTTAGGGTCATTTAAAACTTCAGAAGGTGTACCATGTGCTAACTCAGTACCAAAGTTTAATACAAGAATCTGCTCGCAGATACCTGCAACCAACTTCATATCATGTTCAATTAACAATATGGTAATATCATACTTGTCACGCACCAAACGAATAGTTTCCATAAGTTCTACTGTCTCATTTGGATTCATACCTGCTGCAGGTTCATCTAATAGTAATAGTTTTGGGTTCGTTGCAAGTGCTCTTGCAATCTCTAACTTTCTCTGTTTTCCATAAGGTAAATTACAAGCTAATTCAGAATGTGCGGAATCTAAACCAAATACTTTCAAAATCTCCATAGCCCTTTCATCCATGTCAGCTTCTAATCTAAAATATCTTGGTAATTTTAAAGTAGAGGTAAATAAAGAATATTTTACCTGATTATGTAATGCAACTTTAACATTGTCAAGTACACTCATCTTCTTAAACAGTCTTATATTTTGGAAAGTACGCGCAATTCCCTCTTTATTAATCTTATCTGGTTTCTTACCAACCAGCTTTACTCCATCTAAGACAATGGAACCATCCGTTGGTTGATATACCCCTGTCAACAAATTGAATATTGTTGTTTTTCCTGCTCCATTTGGTCCAATTAAACCATACAACTGTCCCTTCTCGATTGAGAAGTTTACGGAATCTACTGCACGAAGTCCACCAAAGGAGATACCAAGATTTTTAACTTCCAACAATGCCATCTTTATAGTTCTCCTTTCTTTTTTTCTTTTATAGGTAGATATCTCATAACAATTTCACGCAAACCACCCACATTAAATATCATAATGAGTATCAATAAGAATGCATATCCTGCCATTCGAAATTCACCAGCTTCAGATAATAACTGAGGAAGAAAAGTCAGAATTATTGCTGCAATTACAGATCCTTTGATATTACCCATACCACCAAGTACTACGTATACAAGAATATCAATGGATTTATTATAATCAAACTGGTCTGGTCGGATGATCGTACGATCATGTGCATATAGTACACCAGCGATACCTGCAAAAAAAGCAGATATTGTAAATGCAATTATTTTATACTTTGTTAAAGATACTCCGATAGCTTGTGCCGCTATATCGTTGTCACGAATAGCAAAGATGGCGCGTCCTAATCTAGATTTTCTTAGGTTCATAGCAAATAATATCGTAATAATGACAAGAACATAGACTAAGGAATAGTTAGCATATGACGGTATCTTTGAGATACCTCTTGGTCCACCAGTTACATCAAGAGTATTAATGACAGAACGTACAATTTCACCAAATGCCAAAGTAGCAATCGCAAGATAATCGCCACGTAAACGAAGTACTGGAACTCCAATTAGAATACCAGCTATAACTGCTAAAATACCACCAACAAGTAATGCAAGTAACATTGCAGGTATCTCTGGTAGACTAACCAAATTCGTAGTAATCAAGGCTCCGCTGTATGCTCCTACCGCAAAAAATGCTGCGTGCCCCAAAGATAGCTCTCCAAGAAATCCTGTTGTGATATTTAAAGAAACTGCGAGGATAATATTAATTCCTGCTGGAATAAACAAAGATGTGTATTTTCTTCCAAATACTCGATTATCAATTAGAATAGAAAAAACTATGTAACAAAGGATAATAGCAAGTGTAAAGCAAAGTGGCTTAAACCATGTTTTTTTAGTTGATGTTTTCTTTAGATTTATCATACCATGCACCTACACTTTCTCAATTCTTTTACTGCCTAAAATTCCTGATGGTTTTACCAAAAGAACAAGTACAAGAACACCAAATACAATGGCATCTGTCAGCTCAGATGGAAGATAACACTTGAATATACTTTCAATAACACCAAGCAAAATTCCACCAACCATTGCACCTGGAATGCTTCCGATCCCACCCAAAACAGCGGCTACGAATGCTTTAATACCTGGTAATGCACCTAACGTTGGTTTTACAGCTAAGTATTGACAAATATATAAAATACCGGCCACTCCTGCCAGTGCAGAACCAATAGCAAAAGTCATAGAGATTGTTCTATTTACATTGATTCCCATTAATTGTGCTGCTTGCTTATCTTCAGATACTGCTCTCATGGCACGACCAAGTTTTGTTTTCCTAATAAACAGATTGAGAACAACCATACATATAATTGTTACAATAAATGTAACCAAGGCGATTCCCTGAATTACTACACCGCCAATATTTATCGACGGAACTTTAATAATTGATACAAAAGGACGTTGTTTCTCACCAAAAATAATTAAAGCTAAACTCTGAAGTAATAGACTGACACCTATTGCAGTGATTAAAACCGCAAGAGAAGGAGCGCTTCGCAGTGGTTTATAAGCCCATCGCTCAACTGTAATACCTACCAATGTGCAAATTAAAATTGTAAGGATTACTGCTGGAATAGCTGGTACATTGGACTGTGTCGTTAAGATACAGATCGAGTATGCACCAACCATAATAATATCACCATGAGCAAAATTAATCATCTTCGCAATACCATATACCATAGTATATCCAATTGCAATCAAGGCAAAGATACTGCCCGTTTGTAATCCGTTAATTAATGTTTGAAAAAACAATTCCATACCTTCACCTCTTGTTTTTATAATAAACACTTTAGAAACTAATAATTTTATTTTTACATAGGAAAATTCTCCAAATTTCTCTATGTAAAAATAAAATTATTCCCGAAGCGAATCAACGCCCCGGAAATAATTTCACCCCTAATTCCCCTGTAAAGTAATTATCTTAAGACATACTGTCCATCTTTAATCTCAATGAACTGTGCTCCCTTATTGGCATCACCATCTGCTGAGAATTTCATCTCACCAGTTAAACCAGTTACTTCCAATCCATTCATAGCTTCGATTAATTTTGCACTGTCTGTAGAGCCAGCTTTCTCAAGAGCTGCTTTCATAACATATACTGTATCATAACCGTCTGCTGCAAATTGATCTGGAATTGCATCTTTGTTTGTCTTCTTATATGCTTCAACGAACTTCTGAACAGCATCTTCTTGTAAGCTTGCTACGAATGGACTTAAGAAGATTGCACCTTCAAGTACACTTGTATCACTAACTTGAGCGATAACGCCATCCCAACCATCCATACCAAGGAATGGAAGCTTCATACCAAGTGCTGCTGCCTGTGTTGTTATGAATGCACAGTCATTATAGTAAGCTGGAACGAAAATTACTTGTGCATCCGTTGCTTTAATCTTTGTTAACTGAGTATTAAAATCATTAGCACCTTGTGCAAAAGCTTCGCATGCAACGATTTCCTGACCATTAGCCTGTGCTTGCTCAGTAAACGCATTCATACCACCTGTACTATAATCATCAGAGTTATTATAGATGATTGCAATCTTTGTATATCCTAACTCCTTAGCAAGGTTTGCCATCGTGATACCCTGGAATGGGTCAGAGAAACATACACGGAATGCATTATCATTCTCGATACATCCTGGATCAGAACCAGATGGAGTAATCTGCAAGATTCCATCTTTTAATGTTAAAGCAGTAATTGATTTACATGCACCTGATGTTACACAACCAAGAATTGCTTGTGCACCCCAGTCCATAACGTTATTGTATGCAGTTGGTGCTATATCTGCGCTTGCTTCATCATCTTCAAATTTCATCTCTAACTTATATGTACGATCTCCTACTTTAACACCACCTGCAGCATTAATCTCATCAATTGCAATTTGTGCACCATTCTTAACTGAAATACCGTAAGATGCTGCTTCACCCGTGAGTGGTCCAATTCCACCTATTTTAAATACATCATCACTATTACCTGCTTCTTTTGTTCCACAACCAGCCATAGATGCTACAACCATGCCAGCTACAAGACCAAAGCTTACGAATCTCTTAAACTTCTTTCCCATGTTATAAGTCTCCTTTTTCCATAAATTTTTTCCCCCTAAATGCACCATATCATTTGATGCTTGTACATACAATAACCTCTTTTGTTATGTACTACTTTCCCGCTAGGTCGCTTTAATTCATTAAAGCATTCTAGTAAGAATTAAAGGCGTCAAAAAAGGGTGTTTCACCTTTGGACGCCTTTTATTGATAATATCATACTATTGGCTTAAAAATTTGTCAAGTCCCCACCACATTTATCACAAAATTCTAGGCCTTCTAACGTGATTCCACCACAATCAGGACAAATAATCTTTTCAGGCATAATTTCACGCTCAATAATCTCATATTCACCATCCACCATATTCTCCTCTTGAGTATGATAGTCAGGTGAAATGAATCCTTTCATTGATTCGCGTTTTATTGTCTGAATTGGTTCTACTCGCGCGTTGATACTCTTTCGGTCCAAATTTTCAATATCGACACGTTTCTTAGGGATAACACGTAGTATTTTATTAATTAGCGTCATACTTTAATCCACCTTATAATTAATCACGTTAATTATATCCATATTATAGCAAAAACGCAAGAGTTACATAAGTCATAAAGTAGTTCTTAAACTTTCAAATGCGCCAAACACATCAAGTGTCCCATACCCAAATTCACGATTAGGATACGTCCCTTGCGTACGTTTTGCTCCCTTTATCATTAAAGCTTTAATATCTGACGTGTTAAAAAATACATTGTTTTGTCTTACCACTCCCCATTCCATCATCAAGGCTGCTGCGCCAGCGGCTTGAGCCGCTGCAATACTCGTGCCACTTCGTGCGCGAAACTGATTTCCTGGTAACGGTCCGAAGATATTAACACCTGGCGCTGTAATGTCTGGCTTTATCCTACCACTTCTTGTATAGCCTCTACCAGAATTAATAAAAATCGAATTGTCCACATGATTAAATGCCGCAATTGTTATTACTTGTTGTGCATTCCCTGGATCCGTAATTGTAATATCCGGATCAGGCTGAATAAATTGTGTATTCGCACTTAAGAATTCTTTAATTGGTAACCATAAATCATATGGACTATTAAATGTTTGTTCTGGAAATACGCGTACCTTCCAGATTCCTTGTGTTGGTTTCTCAAACCGAATAAAGATTAATTCATCTCCCGTCCTCAACTCAAGGATCCGATACCCAACATAAATTACCGTTGGCTCAAATAGAAAGGTTACTACTTGATTATTATTGACTCGAGATGGAATCTTTTGAATAAATTCACCACTTGGAGAAATAAATCCAACCGAAAAGACACTGGGGGCACTCGCCCAAAGTTCAAGAGTAAACCCATTTTCTTGAGCACCAACATTAATTTCTACATCTTGATATTCAGCATCATTTTGCATTGTATTTCGATAATGTGAACTATAATTTGCTTCATTACCAGTTGGAACAATAATACAAGTACGAGGATTGTCAGAAGCTTGAGTTAAGAATTCATCCAATATGCCTTTACCTTCATGTCCACCAGCATTCGTCCCTAACCCAAGACAGATAATCAATGGACGATTTGCCTCACGAGCTTTTACTAGAAGATATTTAACCCCTAGTACAATGTCTGTTTCCTGATAACTTTCTGCATTCTGATTAATAAAATAGTATTCACGAAAAAGAGATTTACTTTGTTTTAGCTTAACCATAATAATCTCAGATGAAGGTGCTACACCAGTAAAATCATTCGCATCATCGATATTACCTGCTGCCACACCAGCCATGAATGTTCCGTGTCCATTCGTATCCGTGCTTGGAACAACGGAAAGTGGTTGACTACTAGCTAATGCTGAATTAATCTGTTCTTTCGTATACTCTGTTCCGTATAAAAATCCATTTGGTGATTTCCCAGTTTGTATCGTCTGATCCCAGATACTATAGATTCTTGACATATTATCTGTATTCTTGAAAATGGAATGATTATAGTCAATTCCTGTATCTACAAAGCCGATCAATACACCTTGGCCTAACAAGCCAAGGTAAGCTTGACTACGCACTTTTTGAACACCTATATTTTCTATATTAGTCGTATCCATAAGTCCATAAAGTTTCGGGAAAGCACTGTAGATAAACCCATAACGAATTACATTCTGTCGATTCGTAATTCGTACATTAACAATTGCATACTTACCATCAAGGATTTGAACACATTCTGCTCCAAGCTCCTTTTTCATTTCCTCCTCAGTGCCACTTACGGAAACAAAGAAATCTCCATAATCTTCTGACATAATAGCTTCACGACAACTTGCTATCTCTTGGTCTGATAAGTCCATAATTTTTCACCGCAGGAATATTCCTTACATCTTATGTCCTAAGGCTAGTATCTATTCTAGTAAAATACAATACCTAGTTGCCAATCACCCAAAAAGGCCCATTTGCTCCCGCCCAAGATTTTGCTTCATTTACGATTTGAGTTAATTTCCATGTTTTATCCGTATTCTCTTGGCTATTTGGATCTGCTACATATACCATATCATCTTCGGTAATACCACGAAGTACAATAAAGTGACCGCTCCTCGTAAAGTTACCTTTTCCCATTAGAGCTATTATTAGCTTCCCCTCTGAAAGCGCTGTTCTCAATTTACTTGCCACACCTTCTGTATTCTGCACACCTATAGCATTCAGCCCAAAAGCAGTTGCTGCTTCCGGAATTAAGTTATGAAGAGAGCCTTGTCCCGAAAACCAATAGCCCTTCTCATATGCCCATGCACACATTTGCACTGGATCAATCTTGATATCGGTTAAGCTAGAAATAACAATCGATAAAGAAGTAGGCCCACAACCATACTCCTCTATCGTATCCGTTCCTCCGTAATATGAACTAGCCCAACGAGAGTCCGTTTGCATATAGAAAGTAATACTTGGAATCCCAGGTGCTTCTAAAATAGTGCCTTCCTGTGTATTGGATAAGGAGGAGATAAATTCTTGACTCATTCCTCGTGCAAATACAGGCACATTCTCATTCGTGTCCACGGAGTCTGTTGAAGCAACCTCCTCCATCTCTTGTTCGATGGACTCTATGTTTTCATCCTCGATTTGCTCCACAACTTGCGTTGGTGTTATCGTCGGCTCGATTGTAGGTATCAGTGTTCCTGTTGGTTCAATCGTAAGTATTGGCGTGGCATTCGTATCTGCTTGTATCTGAGGTGTAGCATTCGTATCTTCTTGCATCTGTGGCGTAGGAGTAAGATAAGAATCGAATGAAGTAACCGCTTCTTTGGAATTCTTATTGATGAATACCCCTATTAATAGTGTCAATAGCAATGTCTGAACTAAGATAATACGATTTAATATCTTAGCTCTCGACTTACGTTTCTTTCTCATGATAGCTCCTTGTTATTAGGGTAGAATTCTTTATATATTTTGACTCAATAAATGAGCTTTCTGGCTACCACGCATTTCTATAATTGGAGCTCCCGTTTTCTCGATATAGTCACGTGTTATTGTTACACGTCCAATCGTATCATCTTTTGGTATCTCATACATAATATCCAACATAAACTCTTCGATAATAGCACGCAATGCTCGTGCACCTGTTTTCTTTTCCATTGCCTTTTCTGCAATAGCTTCCAAAGCAGAATTATCAAATTGTAAATCGACCTCATCCAGCGCCAATAATTTCTGGTACTGCTTTAAGATCGCATTCTTTGGCTCTACCAAGATCTTAACAAGCATTTCCTTTGTTAATCCTTCAAGAGCATACATTACTGGCAGTCTTCCTATAAACTCAGGAATCATTCCAAATTCTCTTAAATCTTCTACCGTTACTTTTTGTAGGATATTGATGTCTTCATCATATTTATCCTTTAAGTCAGCGCTAAAACCAATCGAAGCTTTCTTGTTTAACCTTGCCTTAATAATTTTATCAAGGTCAGGAAAAGCTCCACCACAAATAAACAGAATATTCTTCGTATTAATCGTAGTCAATGGAACCATAGCATTCTTACTAGTTGCTCCAACCGGTACTTCTACTTCACTACCTTCTAGGAGCTTAAGTAAACCTTGCTGAACTGATTCACCACTGACATCGCGATTGTTCGTATTTTTTTTCTTTGCTATCTTATCAATTTCATCAATAAATACAATGCCACGTTCTGCACGTTCTACATCATTATCGGCTGCTGCTAATAGCTTTGATAAAACACTTTCTACATCGTCTCCGATATAGCCTGCTTCCGTCAGTGAGGTGGCATCCGTAATCGCGAGTGGTACATTTAATAATTTTGCAAGTGTCTTTACAAGATAAGTCTTTCCGCAACCAGTTGGTCCAAGCATTAACATATTGGATTTCTCAATTTCAATTGTATCCTGTTCTTGCTTTGCAACTCTCTTGTAGTGATTATAAACAGCTACTGATATCACCTTTTTCGCATGCGCCTGTCCGATTACGAATTCATCCAATTGAGCTTTTATGACATGAGGTGCAGGAAGTTTTTTAATATCAATCGTTGCTTTCGCATCATTTTTTTCTTTCTTTGGCTCTTGTTCTTCCTTCTTCTTAAGTTTCATCTTGTTTGAAGTCTCAGGGGTAAATCCAAAGCCCATCATACTAGGATTAAAACTAGTACCATCCATAAGTGGATTATTCACATGCCCCATCGTATCAAAAGTCTTTTGCATACAGTCGGAGCAAATGCATATATTACCTGGTACATGCATCATTTTTCCAGCTTTACTCTCTGGTCTTCTACATAAATAACAAATTTCTTCGAATTTATTTTTATCCTCTTTGGAATTATTACCGTCCTTATTGATTTCATCACTCATCCTACGAGTCTCCTCTCTATACCTAATCGGCGAATGCCGAATGAATCATAATTTATTTATATCCTATCAGAAATTAATGAATTAGTAAATCACAAACACTTGCTTTTAACTTTTCTTCATAAATTCAGTATTACATTTTGGGCAACGAATCATAATCTTGCCCTTTCCTTTTGGAACGCGAATCTTTTGCTTACATTGAGGACAAGCAAAAATACGGTGAGTCTTACTAGTTTCTTTTTTATACTTTACTTTACTGAAGAAATACTTTATTTTACCCACTTGCTTAGTATAAATCTGGTTTTCTTTATATCTTGCTTGAAAATTCCTTGAGAGCATACGAATGTTACAAAGAATTAATAAAGCGAAACCAATCGCATAAAATACTGTGTGAAAAACAAACATTGATAAAACTAAAAATCCTATGGAACCAAATAGCATCGCTCGATTTAATTGATCAGTACCATATCGCCCAACCATAAATTGAGCCATTTTTTCTCGCCATCTCATATTATTCTACCTCCTACATTAAACCAGTGTGTCACTTCTAAGAATTACTATTTAGTAACCATACTAATCTTTCTTCTGCGATTATTCAAATTAAAATTTCATAAAAAAGTGTTTTGCTTTGCAAAACACTTTCGCCAAGCGCGATAGCGTAAGCGACAGTATGATTAGGGTGTCAAAAGTACTTTTTATTATTTCATTTGTCATTTTGCACATATATAGACTTGCTAAATATGGGATGACCAACATAATTTAGGAGCATACTGTTATGAAGTCGTCGGTACTTAGGGCCTGTATTTTAGGCCCTTACGTACCGTTACGAACTTCATTCAAGCGAAAGCGTGTTGCGTATAAATTATGTTGGTCATCACATATTCATAACATTTCTTTGTACAAAATGACGTCAGGTTCCTTTCTTAAGTACTTTTGACACCCGTGTTGTGCTTTCTTTAAATAAAAAGATAAGCCATAACACTTTTGCAAAATATAATCTGCTTATTTGCCATGGCTTGTTCGCATACAAAAGGAACTAGTATGCATTCTTATTAATAAATCCTTTAAAAATCGTCAAGAACAAAATCTTAAAATCTAGAGCTAATGACCAGTTCTCGATATAGTATAAATCATGTTCGATTCGCTTACGAATGGAAGTATCCCCACGGTAACCGTTCACCTGCGCCCACCCGGTAAGGCCTGGTCGAACCTGATGCTTAATCATGTACCTTGGTACTTCTTCCTTGAATTTCTCAACAAAGAATGGTCGCTCTGGTCTTGGACCTACAAGACTCATATTACCGATTAAAATATTGAATAGCTGAGGTAACTCGTCCATACTTGTTCTACGAATTAATTTCCCAATTTTCGTAACACGTGCATCATTGGCAGTAGTCCATGCTTTCCTCTCACTAGATTCTGATTGAACGACCATAGAACGGAATTTGTACATTTTAAATTCCTTATTATGCAATCCAACACGAACCTGAGAATAAATAATTGGTCCTTTTGATGTCAATTTTACAATTAGTGCAATAACGAGCATTGGTATCGAAAAAATGATAATTGCACAAATTGCTCCAAAAATATCCACAATACGCTTAGTAATTTTATTAGCGAAGCTACTCAATGGGACATTTCGAATATTGATTACAGGAAGACCATTCATATCCTCCATTACTGGAATTGTTGGTATAATATTATGATAATCTGGGACAAATTTTGTATGTGATCCAGATTTCTCACAAACACCTACAATATGCTCAAGTTTTGCATACTCATCAATACTTAAAGTAACTGCAATCTCGTCTAAATCATTCTCTGATAGAATCTGAGCTAGGTCCTCCGTCGTCCCTATAATTTTCACATGCTTATACATCGTGCCGATTTCCATGTTATCATCAAGAATTCCATATACATGATAACCCCATTGTGGATTGGAAGCAATTCGATCGAGATAACCTTCGGCTGCTCTTGAGTATCCAACAAGAAGTACATGCTTCTGGTTAAATCCCTTTTTACGCATTTCTCTTAAAATCTTAGAAATAATATAACGGAACAGTATAGCAAAAGTTATATTGGTTATTGCAAAAACATAGGAAAACTTACGTGAAAAGTCGATATCCTTCGTAGTAAATAAAGCGGAAGAATATATTAATAGTCCAATCAAGTTGGCTTTTATGAGATTCCATAGTATAAATCGGCGACTTTTGCCTCGTTGTGGATTGTATAAATTACAAGCAGAATATAATACCAAATATGCTGGTACAAGTAAGACCAAGTATTTAGCGTAGATCAGTAAAGAAAAAAATTCCTCCGTAGGATCTAGTCTAAATAACCTCCAGTGTCTCAGAATATAGAATCTGAGATAGTAAGCAAATATATAAGATAGTACCACTAGCAGTCCGTCAATAAATATATACACTCGATTAAATACCTTTTGATTATCTTTAATCATTTTTAACTCCTCTAATTTCTTAAAATCGAAACCAGTTGCTTCAACTATCGTATAAGATTATTATGTCACTTTTATATCATGAAATTTAATTTTTTCTTACTTTTTAACAATTCAATTTTTTTTCACACACTCTTCACAATCACTTGATACAATATTTCCAACAAGATAAATTTCATCAAATGCAATGTATTTGCAAAGTATGTGGAGTAATCAGTTACAATCATTCATTATATACATTTTGCATAAATTATCAAGTAAAATTTGTAGAAGCTGTCTTGCTGCCTTAGAAACAAGACAAATAATATATAAAGGAGATGTTAGTATGTCAGAAGAAAACAATAATCAAACCAATTACACCTTCTGGGCTGAGCAAGTAAACCCAAGTCCAC
This sequence comes from Bacillota bacterium, assembly GCA_023439125.1. Classification (GTDB taxonomy): domain Bacteria; phylum Bacillota; class Clostridia; order Lachnospirales; family Lachnospiraceae; genus Lachnoclostridium. Next base: position 17,690 of record JAEXOU010000015.1, read on the forward strand.
ACCAAGAATGCAATCAATGTACACACCAAGAATACAACCAATGTACAACAGAATCAAATCAAACCATTCATTCACAGTATTCTTCAGAACAGCAACCACCAAAGAAAAACAAAAAGGTGAAAAAAGTTTTTAGTTATCTTGGAAAGGCTGCCGTTTTCGGTATAATCGCTGGCCTTGCCTTTTATGCAAGCAACCAAGTAGCTGATCAATTAATTGATAAAGATAAAGATCAGTTCCCTTCTTCAATTACCGTAAGTGGTAATGCGAATGACGACTTGAACCTAGATAAACCAAGTACAGGCACTACAATACCTTCTACTATCGTATCTACGAATGTAAACATTCAAAGTACAGATGTATCTCAAGTTGTCACAGATACAATGCCAGCAATTGTTGCGATTACAAGTTCCTTTGATACTTCTTATGATCTCTGGGGCTATGAATATGGTGGTGAACAATCTGGCGGTGGTTCTGGCATTATCATTGGACAAAAAGATAATACCTTATATATTGCAACAAACAATCACGTAGTTGAGGCTGCAACCAAGATTGTCGTTACATTTACAGACGAATCGCAAGCAGAAGCTCAAATAAGAGGACGCAACTCTTCCGCTGATTTAGCTGTTATCACAGTTGATACATCCACGTTATCAAAAGAAACCTTAGAAGCAATAAAAGTTGCTAAACTTGGCAACTCGGACGATGTAAAAGTTGGTCAAATGGCAATTGCAATCGGTAATGCACTCGGTTATGGTCAAAGTGTTACCGTTGGGTATATCAGTGCAAAAGACCGAGAAATTACGGTTGATAAAGGTGTAACCTTAACTGTTTTACAAACGGATGCAGCAATTAACCCAGGCAATAGTGGTGGTGCATTAATTAATATGAATGGTGAAGTAATTGGCATTAATTCAGCGAAGTTTTCACAGACAAGTGTAGAAGGCATTGGTTATTCAATTCCAATTACAATCGCCTATCCAATTGTTGACGAACTAATGAATCGAGAAATTTTAACCGATGCGGAGAAAGGTTATTTAGGTTTATATCCTCAAGATGTTGATGAAAGTGTAGCTCAAATGTATGATTGGCCGATTGGTGTCTATGTTTACAGTCTTGTAGAGGGTGGTGCTGCTCAAAAAGCAGGAATTTATGTTGGTGATATTATCACTTCGATTAATAATATTACGATTTCTTCTAGTGACCAATTAAGAGAGACTGTAAACTCCTACCGTTATGGTACAACTGTTACGGTTACTTTAATGAGATCTTCTGAAGGTCAATATAAAGAGATCACTTTAGATGTTGTTTTACAACGTAGTACGGAATCTTCAAGTAATGAAGGTTCGAATGCTACCGACGACACACCAACTACAATTCCAGACTCTGAGAACTCAGAAGATGTAGCACCCGCACCAAATGGTAAAGATTATGATAATACAACTCCAGAGGATGGAATTCCAAATCAGTCCCCTGAAATAGAAATCCCTGGATTTGATTTTGATGACTTCCCTTGGTTTAACCAAAACGGGGATGTGGAAATACTCCCATAATTTACGGGGCTGTTGCATAATGCAACAGCCCCGTTACCTATACTAGCTTTTTTTAAGATGTGAAAAAGCTAGTTTTTCGATTTCATTAACAACACGTTCTGATGCATGCCCATCTTCTGTAACACCATTCCATATTAAGAATTCATCTACACGTCGTTGCTCTTTGATTTCATCATAGTTCTTAATCCCTTCTATTAATTGCTCCTCGCAAGTTGCAACTGCAAATGGCAACGATGTGTAATCAAAATAGAAGCCACGTTCATTTCGATAAGAAGGTAAATCTTTTGCATATAAAAATACCGGTCGGTGAATCATAGCAAACTCAAACATTGTATTCGAATAATCTGTAATTAAAACATCACTTGCTTGCATTAATTCATACATATCGCGATAGGTAGTTGCGTCAATCACATTCTCAGTAAATTTCAAATCACTGCTTTGACTATGAACAAGCGGATGTAATCTTACAACAATACACCATTCCCCACCAAACTTTTGCTTTAACGTCTGTCGAACTTGCTCATACTCCATCTGATATACACTAGTATCTTTACTATCTCGATACGTAGGGGCATATAGTGCTATTTTCGTAAAGAAAGGAATCCCAAGTGCAGTTTTAGTCTTACGCTTTTTTTGATTATCTACACGAAATAAAATATCCATTCTTGGTGTTCCTAACTCTTCAATCCTTCCTTCATAAAAAAAGGCTCTTCGATACAACTGTGTACAAAATTTACTATTAGAAATATAAAGATCGGTCATTCTTGAGTCTCTTTTTGCTCGATTGATATATTTCTCTCCAAGATAATTCGCACAGTCTCCTTCTATTTTCTTCAATGGAAGACCTCCATGCCAGAGCTGTACATAAATTTGCCGTTTTCTCTTATGGATATATGATTCTTTTCGATTATTTTCAACCCAAACCTTTGCTGTAGTTAGTGCTTTAATTGCAGAAACAGTATTTGTTTTCAACACTTTAACTGAGTGTGGTACTTTTTGTTGCTCTGGTTGATTGCAGATAAAAATAACCTCATAAGGCTTCTTTCTTGTCAGTAATTCCTCTAATACATATTTCACATTGTCCCCAAATCCCCAAACATTCATAAAAACGATGCGGTTCTTCTTAATCGGAACAATACGAAAGAAATAGAAGAGCATCGTTATCATCACATAACGAAATCCTTTATAGCATTCAATCAGTGGTTTTGGAGACAGTTTTTTCAACAATTCTCTCATTCTCTGACTGCCTCCATAAGATCAGCAAATTGTCTTCCTGTTTTCTTCCAGCTTAAATTGTCCTGATATTGTTCCGCATTACTTTGTTGTAATACTAATTTTTCAGGATTATGAATAACATCGTATAAAGCATCATATAAGTCTTTGGCATCAATTGAAGTCATAATGGCACTTTTTTTTGGAAAGAAAAATTCAAAGGTTCCATCCTTAAACTCAATTAATGGTAATCCAGTAGCTAACATCTCATATGGGATTAAGCTTATGTTGCTCATCGAAGCTACCATTCCAAAATCAGCTTCTTCATAAAGTTGACGTAGTTCTTGTTTATTTAACATTCCAAGATTTGTTCCACCCTTAGTCGTAAAACTCTTCGCTTCTCCAAAATACTTAATATCAAGGATAATTCCGTCTTTTCTAAAATACTCTGATACTTTATCAAGCATATATGGTATGATGCATGGTAAACGTTTTCCATAGTACTTCAAATACACTGCAATGACAAATTTCTTCTTATCCTTATAGGACAGGTAATCACGCTCGGACTTAGGATATTCTGACTTTTCATATGGAAAATCAATCGTGTCCAGTGGAGAAACAACATCACAGTTTTTTAAAATCATGTCCTTATTCCAAGCACCAAGACTAACCATATGTAGTCCTTGTTCATATGTCTTCTTGGCTAATAAGAACAACTCTCCAAAGGAATAAAAATATGGTTCATAATCTTGAACAAAGTACATCTTGTAACCCGAAAACTTCTTGGCAAAGGAAACAGTATCCCAGGAGGTAGCAACAATAATATCAGGTGATTTCTTATTCTGTAATTTTTTAAAGCTTGAACTCGATATCAGCGTTCCTTCAAACCCTTCAAGATTGGAACTTGCGCATATTTGCATCTCCTCTTTACTCTGATTTTTATAAACAGCATAATAAACAGAATAACCTAAACGGCTCAACTCGGTACCAAGTCTTAAAACCGAAGTTTGCCCACCATGAAAACGTACCATTCGAGTAATAATAAATAAAATCGTTTTTACTTGCTTCGGTGGTTCGTTCTCAATCACTGATGTACTATAATTCTCAAGTATCGCATTGACACGTTTACGATCCGTGATTGCTTGTACATTATGAAGTAAACTCAATACTTTTCTTTTTGATTCGCGAATCAATGCTTCCATACTTATCTACCTTCCTAATTTCTCTTCGTATAAGTCACATACCTTTTGCGACTCACCCTGTGCAACAACCCTACCATGCTCTAAGATGATAGCGTGATCACATAAAGAACGAACCTGTGCTAAACTATGGGATACAAAAAGAACAGTAACTTTCTTATCGAACATATCTTTAATCTTTTTTTCACTCTTCTTTTTAAACTTTGCATCACCAACGGATAATACCTCATCTAGAATTAATATCTCAGGTTCTACTATAGTTGCAATCGAAAATCCAAGTCTAGCCTTCATACCTGAAGAGTAGTTTTTAATCGGTACATTAATAAAATCCCCGAGTTCAGAAAACTCTACGATTTCATCAAATTTTTCTTGTATAAATGCTTTCGAATATCCAAGCACTGCTCCATATAGATAGATATTTTCTGCGCCTGTGTATTGAGGATCAAATCCTGCTCCAAGCTCCAATAATGGAACAATTGCACCATTCTTAGTAACAGTACCTTCGGTAGCTTTTAAAACGCCAGCAATAATCTTAAGCAACGTACTCTTTCCAGCACCATTAAGACCTAAGATTCCCATTCTTTGTCCCTTCATAACCTGAAAGGAAACTTCTTTTAAAGCCCAAAATTCATTATATCTTAATTGTCTACGTACTTTTTTAATTGCATATTCTTTTAAGCTATCAATTTTTTCGGTGCTCATATTAAAACGTACGCCTACATTATCTATTTTTAATGCTATATTTTTATCCATTTGATAACCTCCGAAATCCTACCGCTAAATATAAAGTATGAACTTATCTTGTTTTTTATAAAACAGGATAATACCCACCACTAACGTTACAACTGCAAAACCTCCAGCATATAACGCACTCTTTACATCCATTGGTACACCAAATACAGCATTTCTAAAATTCAAAATAATACTATATAAGGGGTTATATTTTAAAATCCAAGCTTTTGCTGGATCTGCCAAAATGCTCGCTGGGTCATAAAAGATAGCAGATGCATACATAATCAGCATTAAAATAACACCCCATAAGTATTCTGCGTCACGGAAGAATACATCTAAGGTCGCAAGAATAAAACCTACCCCAATTGTCAGCACCAAAATTGTCACTAATGGAATAATGGCTTGTACTAAATACCAAGTTGGCTTTAAATGCTGAACTGCAGCAACAGCTACTAATATAGTCAATGAAATAAGAAAGGTAATATATCCAGACAATGCTGATGATAATGGATAAATATACTTTGGTACGTATACTTTTCGTATCATACTGCCATTTCTTCGAATTGACTTTAATGCTAACTTTGTACCATTGCTAAAATAAGAATACAATAAACGACCGCATAAGATATAAATAGGAAAATTCTCAATCTTTTTTTCCATTAAATTTGTGAATACTATTGTTAATACAATCATTGTCAGCAATGGTTCTAACAACGTCCAAAACAATCCCAATACAGAATTTCGATATTTTAGTTTAATGTCTTTTTTCACTAATTCGCCTAACAAATAGCGATATTTTTTGAAATTTTCTACTAGTCTTTTCAATCTTTTCTCCATTCCTAACTTAAAACTGCTACATATTCATTCACAGACAGTATGGCAAAGAAACGCGCTTCTGTCAACTAAAAATGATTATGTAGCAGTTCTATTATCTCTCTTTCCTATGACAACAATTCATAAAAGGAATCTGGTTATTCAAAAAATAAACGATTGACTGCACTGAATAAACCACGAATTGATGCTCTCGTAATATTGGAACTTGCTCCGACACCAAATGTCGTTCTACCACTATCTGAATCCAGTATCTGAATGTAAGCAGCTGCCTGTGCATTTGCACCCTCACCCAAAGCATGCTCGGAATAGTCAAGAACTTTAATTTTCTTACCAACAACCGTCTGTAATCCATGATGTACCGCATCAATAGGACCGTTTCCTGTTGCATGAAATACGTTTTCTTCGCCGTTTAGACGGTATGTTACGGTAACAATTGTATCGTAATTTTCACCTGATTCAGAAGCATCCTCCATCTTAATCTTAACAAAATGAAGTGGTTCTTTTCGATCTAAATAGCATGCCTTAAACTCTTCCATAATCTGTTCTGGAGCAACTTCTCCTTGCTTTTCAGAAATCTTCTGAATAACATCAGCAAATTCTTTATGCATTCCCTTAGGAAGCTTGTAACCAAAATATGTTTCCATAATAAAGGCTACGCCACCTTTACCAGATTGGCTATTAATTCGAACAATTGGCTCATAAATTCTGCCGATATCAGCAGGATCAATTGGTAAGTATGGAACTTGCCAAATTTGTGAATTACGCTCTTTCATCGCCTTTACGCCTTTATTAATAGCATCCTGATGAGAACCAGAGAAAGCTGTAAATACGAGTTTACCAGCATAAGGATGTCTGTCACCGACATGCATCTTACAACAACGCTCATAAACTTCTATAATCTCATTGATATTTTCAATATCAAGTTCCGGTGAAATACCTTGTGAAAACATATTATATGCTAATGTTAATATATCCACATTACCGGTTCTCTCACCATTACCAAACAAAGTACCCTCAACACGATCAGCGCCAGCAAGTAAAGCTAATTCTGTAATAGCAACACCAGTTCCTCTATCATTATGTGGATGAACACTTAATATAATACTATCTCTATTCTTAAAGTGCGTGGACATCCATTCAATCTGATCTGCATATACATTCGCTGTATTCATCTCTACCGTAGCAGGAAGATTAAATATCATCTTATTCTCTTTCGTAGGTTGCCAAATATCTTGTACTGCAGTACAAATATCCAATGCAAAATCAAGCTCTGTTCCTGTAAAACTTTCAGGAGAATATTCCAATATAATCTTGCCAGGGAAATCTTTTGCATATTCTTTTACTAAACGTGTTCCCTCAACGGCAATATCAATAATCTCTGAACGATTCATATGAAAAACAACATCTCTTTGCAACGTTGAAGTAGAGTTATATATATGTACAACTGCTTGCTTGATTCCCTCTAACGCCTCAAAAGTTCTTTTTAATAAGTGTTCTCTACATTGTACTAATACTTGTATCGTTACATCATCTGGTATTAATTTACGATCAACAAGCTGTCTTAAAAAATCAAATTCAATTTGAGATGCACTAGGGAAACCTACCTCTATTTCCTTAAAACCTAATTTAACTAATAAATTAAAAAATTCTATCTTCTCTTCGACAACCATAGGCTCAATTAAAGCTTGATTACCATCACGTAAATCTACGCTACACCACATTGGTGCCTTTTCAATCTGTTTGTTTGGCCATGTTCTCTCTGGAAAGTCAACAACAGGATTTCTCATATATCTCTTATAATTTAACATGTCTTTATCCTCCATTCGAGTCTTTGCTATTGATAATATATATAATTAAATAATCCTAAACTAATCTCGCTAGCTTTGGAGTCGATAAATCACACTATATATTTTAACAAGGTATATCTTACATTTATCTATTCTAGCCCCATGTCTTTCTTCCTTTCAGATATAAAATTGAATGGCAATTTTTTCTGCCAAATAGTTATTACCTATTATAACAATAGTTTTTAAAGAAGTCATTCACTATTTTCACAAAATAATAGTTTTTTTATCCTATTTTACATGATAAACTGCAAAATCCTTCACTAAATATTGTGAGATTTCAATAAATGCCTCTCTATCTTTTTCACCATCGCAGATTAATTCAATCTCATCTTCATATTTAATGCAAGCAGATAAAACTCCAAGTAAGCTTTTTGCATTTATCGTACGATCTTCAATTTTCAATTCTATCCTACATGGATAATTTAAAGCTAACGTGCATATATCACTGGCTGGTCTAAGATGCAATCCTGTTTCGCTTCGTATCGTAAATTTCCCGCTTACCATGTACATACCTCCTTACATATAACGACCTACAAGAAGAAGCATTCGTATGTCTTCTTGTGGGTCGTCTTCACTGCCATTCATGACAATTCTATTTAGGGTTTGTTTAAAACTTCGACGCTGATTGTAACTGGTCGCACCGTAAGACTGTTACTTGCTGTACAATCAAGAGTCACAGAATAAGTTCCAGTACCATAATCTGTCAAGTCAATGGTTGGATTTAAAGACTGAGCAGATACTTGCTCTAATTCACTTAAAGGCCCCATCACATGAAGCGATATTGTGCCTGGCGTATGGATAATTGCTTCATAATCTTGACTCAGACCTTCTACTAAGATGCTACTTGTAGGTATCACGATATCTTTGGATTCCAGTTTTTCTATCGTTGCAGTAATTGCAACGCTATTACTGTCACCTACAATCGTATACTTTGTTGTATCAAGATAATCATCAATAAATTTTGTATCAAGTAAACTCTCTTTTCTAAAGCTAATATCAAATGGTATGGTTACATAACCTATTTTGTCCAAATCCTCTTGTAAACCTGCAATCGTTACAACTTTTGGTTCATTTACCAACTTCACAACCGTATAACCGTAAAACGGATCCCCTTGTTTGGATACCATAATACCAATCTCCTTCGTAGGTAATACCGTAGTAGTAACTGCAATATCCTTTGTCTGGAACTCTAACTTCGTATCATCTACAGGATATCCATTCTCATCTAGTGCCTTTGGTGAAGTCACTACTTCAAATGTATCGTCTACCTGCTCAATTGATACAACAACAATTACCTCTTTAATTTTAGCAATCTGCTTTTTTGAACCAGAAATCTCGATAATATTAGGATTTGCAACATTATCAGTTACATAATATCCTTCCTTCGCATTTCCCGTTGTTTTTACAGCAACACGAAAAGTTTGTGTATCTGCTTCCTCTAGGGAAAGAGTCATCATATCATGTTGGTCGATAATTTGTATATCATTCACATTATATTTCGTTGATTCCTTAGCCATAACTCGAATCGGAACGGCATTCACAAGAGACATTTCTTTGAAATCTGCCGTGGCTACAAAATCTGAATTTTTTAGATATTCTATCACAGAACGTTTTCCTTTTACTGTAATCGAAATTGTTTGTCCTGATTCTACTTCGTACATCTTACCAATATCATTAAATACATGTGTATTTAATTCAGTTACTGATATATTATCGATTTTCCTTGTTATGTATGGATCATCGATATTCATAATGACAACCCATAGCACAACTGCAAGAAGGAAAGATAGAATCTTCAATGGAATGTTTCTAGTTAACACCTTTTTCATTCTTTTTCTTTCCCCTCCATAATTTAATCTTCTTCTTTGTATCAGGAGTAGATTTTTTCTGAATCTCGCTTAACTTTGCACGCAGATAATCTCCATCAACGCTACGAATTAATTGACCATTACGAGCAATGGAAACCTTTCCAGTTTCTTCGGAAACAATAATTGTAAAACTATCTGTCACCTCACTGATTCCAACACCTGCACGGTGACGTGTTCCTAATTCCTTACTTAACCTCATATTATCTGAAAGTGGCAAATAACAGGTGGCTGCAGTAATACGATTCCCTCGAATTGTGATTGCACCATCATGTAATGGTGTATTATGCTCAAATATATTAATTAATAACTGACTTGTAATAAGCGCATCAACCTTGATTCCGGTAGATTCAAATTCAGTCAATGACACTTCCTGTTCAATTACCATCAATGCACCAGTTTTTGTCTTCGCAAGCTCAAAGGTTGCACGAACTAATTCATTGAGTGTTTCATCCGAGAAGCGTTCTATCTTCTCCTTCGTATCACTTAAATAAAATAGTGGAGACATAATATTTTTCTGTCCCAACTGTTCAAGCGCTTTACGAAACTCTGGCTGAAACAAAATAATGATAGCAATAATACCAACATTAATTCCACTGACAAAAATCCATATAATAACATTAAAATGAAACATATTAGCAATAATCCAAAATAAAAGTAAGATTGCTAATCCTCTCATCAGGGCCCAAGCTCTAGTCGTTTTCACCCACTTGATTAGAGTGTAAATGAAGAATGCTAACAATAAAATCTCAAATATATCCGAAACTTTCAAATTAGGTAGGGAAAGACGAACTAGATATTCTTCAAAAAAAGTCTTTATTGTTTCCACATTCTCACCTCTCCCCTAATAATTAATCTTGTCTTCGTGTTCTATCACTTGTCATCGCCTCACGAGTTCTTCTTTCAAGGATTCTACGATCAAGTTCTCTTGCATTAGTAAACTCTTCTTCGTCCTCATCCTCCTCAGAATCCTCCTCATGAGATACTTCATTTACCTTTTGAGCATTGATACGTTTTACTTTCACATTCGTCATACTCACATTGATCTTAGGTACTGCTTTTACATAATAATAATAGTCGTCATCTTCAAATTGTACATTCTCAACTGCAGTGTAATCAAGTACACGGCGGAAGAATTGTATAATTACAACAATAACCGCAGAGATTAGTGTTCCAAGAATCATTGCACCAATTCGTTTTGGTATATTTAACTTTAAGTCTACAATTAAGAAGGCGATAATCGTAGTTATTGTTCCTGCTCCAATTGCTATCTCGTAGGCATATTCTATCTTTAAGCGACGAACAACATACACAACAACGATTATGATTGCAAAAACAATAATACTAAATATCATCTCTTTGTTTTTCACAATCGCGTCAATTACATTCATATACAGCGGTAAAATATCATCGATTGCAGTGATATTCTCTGTAACTGCAATCTCATTCTGTATAATATGAATGACATAATAAATTGCAACGCCACATCCAACTGGCAAAATTGTCATTGGTGTTGCTATCAAACCAAGCAAAATTGGAATTGCATATGGTATATGAAGCCCATATAAAATTGGAATTCCTAATACCACGTACCCAAACTTTGGAGTAAACCTTACAAAGAATAAGTAAAGTATTAAAAATACAAAAACTAGTAAAAAAGATAGCAGCTTAGCAACAGAATAAACGTGAGCCAATGATAAAGCCATTGCTAATAGCACTAAAATCGATGATGGTGTGAATGCACACAATAATGATAATAAGAGTACAACTGTAATCTTATTAAATCTTGGATCATAACCAATTTGACTATTAATAACTGAAAAAACGATCAAAGCAACGATAAACTTAACGGCTGGATCAATAAACATTTGATACTTTTGATAAATCGCACGTATCCTCGCGCGTAATTCTAAAATCTGCATCATATTGAAGTGTCCTCCTTCTGTGATTCATTATCAGAAATTTCATCTTCCTCACGATAAATCATACGAAGTTTCTTCAACATACGAAAATATTGCGAAAGCTGCTTTCTGGATTTGTCATATTTGATTGAGTACCCAATCAAGGTTCCAACAATCATTATCGTTAAGATTATTAAGTAGTATCCTAAGATTGTAGTAAAAATACTTTTGTAATCTAAATCAACTGCATTTTCTATTAAGTATTCGGACTTGTAAACTGCAATCATGATGAGTAATAACAAATAACCTAAGGTAGCACTCATTATAGTCTTTAATATATTTAAACGAACATAATCCGTCTTATAATATTTACTTAAAGCTATATCCTCCTTGCCTTCTTTCTCTTCATAGGTTGCAAGTTTTGTCATTATTCTGATCTTACGATTATTTAGCATAGAAGTGCCTCCTAACTTGTACCTTCTTCTTAACATTATACATATTCCTTGCAATATGTATTGTTTAATTTTACACATTTCTAACCTGTCTATACAGAGTAGCACATTAAAACATTAAACTACGAAGTTTCTGTATTTTACGTTTAAATATTATACCACACTCAATTATTAATATCGATATCTTTTTCTAAATTTAAGATTTCCGTAACACTTTATTCCAATTTCAACATAAAAAAGGTAAATCAGATCAATGAAAGCTATTTATTCGAATAGTTTGTCCATTAATTGTTTTGATATTTTTCTTCTCTCATTTGTTTCTTCATCATCAATTTGAAACATTCCATTCACTTCCATGATGACATCTCCTTCTTTTACTTCTAGAGGTAATCGATATTTTGGAATACTGGTCATCTTCTTATGTTCGTCTTCACACACTGCAATTGTTCCTTCAAATCTATCAATAATAAACTTCATTCTTTCAGCCTCCCTATAATGCGTCGTTTTATTACGTTATATATTTATCCCTGTTTAGTTACAGGCATTTACATTCCATGTTATTTCTTCTCCATCTGATGTAGCTATAATAGTCCCTTGTTGATCCGTTCGGAATAACTTAATTCCTAATTCATTAATTTTTTGTAGTGTTTCGATATACGCCTGAATCCTCTGATATAAAAATGAAGGTTGCTCTCCAATCTTACAATTGCAAAACAACCTTTTTGAAACATTTTATCATTATACTGTCGTTAATCTCATCAGGAACTAATTGTTAGTATATAGAAGTGCAAATAGTAAAATATTTTCACTTTATATTATATAGTAATTGTCCAATTTAGTCCACCTTAAAAAATTCTTCCACGTGTAATTATTTACTCTCCAAAAGTCGCTCTAGTCGCTTTTTAATATCTACTGTCACCTCAAATACCGTATGAATAGACGCTGTTATCTCTTCTGAAGATGCTGCTAAGTTTTGGGTTCTGCCATTTACATCTCCCACAATATCTAATACCTTATTCGTATGATCTGCTAATGCAGAAATTGAACTTGCAATATCCTCATTATTCGTGTTGCTATCATTGGCTGTTGATTTTGCACTTTCTGCTAATACTTTGATCTGTTCTGCAACAACTGCAAATCCCTTACCTGCTTCTCCAGCTCTAGCTGCTTCAATAGAGGCATTCAATGCTAAAAGATTTGTCTGAGTAGCCACTTTAATAACATCTTGATTATTATCATCTAGCTTTTTTAGATATTGTAAAATCTTATCTAAAGACATTTTAAGGGTTTGAACAAATTCAGAAACTTGATTCATCGCAACAGCAATTCCCGTACTTTCTTCAGCATTTACCGAGCTTCCATTACTCATATAATCAATTGAAGCTTCAAGACTATCAAAATTTTCGTCTATTTTAGCTATTATATTTTCTTTTTCAACTTGTAAATTGTCTTGCATTGTATGTATCTCATTAATTAGATCGACAATCCTATCTTTTTCTTCGACAGCAATATCTTTTATGTAGTGCACACAATTTTCCTTATAATTATAATTATTAAAGATTGCTTGGGCCATTTGAATGCAAGTTTTATACCCACATCCACTACAATTAATACTTTGCTTTTCGACTGTATCCTTCTTCATTGACAAAAAGATAGCCTTTAACTCTGCTTCATTTGCTACTTTACTTTTACAACTACCACTTTTATCTGTGTAATGACGAATAAAATCATTAATATTTAAATTAGAAAAATGCTTATTAAGTTTTGACAAACGTTTTTCTGGGGAGAGCTGTTTTCCCCATGCAGTTGATTTGGTATACTTTTTACTTGATTTTTTAATATCTTGCAATGCGTCCACTACATCTTCACATTTATACTTTGCTACTTCAATGCCAGTTCCTTGTAGACATCCCATACTACAATTAAGTGCATCAAGAAACAAATACTTACTTTTTTTATAGGCAATTGAATCTTTATTTTTCTCAAGATAATCATAAAGATGTTGTTCACCTTCCATTTGACGAATAAATATATCCTCACCAAGGAACCAATACACATTTTCTTTTAATCCTCCTGGTGTTGGATAGATGGATCCTAAACCATAGTCATCTGTTTCTTTATAGGGATTGGCTTTTAAATCATGCTCTTTTATGTAGGACATCAAATGTTCAAACGTTACATTGTATTGCACATTATTATTTGTATTGGGATCAGATATTTCATTCTTTTTACCAATACAAGGACTTATAAATGCCAATGAATCATTGATACCCATATATTTTCTTGCATAAATAGCAGTACACATCATTGGACTATGTATTGGAAATAAGCGTGGCAATAATTGTGGTAAATATTTTTCTATATATCCTACTACAGCTGGACAAGGTTGTGAGATACCACCTTTAAAATGATTCGCTTGTATATAGTTGATATAAGCCCAAGTAGTGATATCCGCACCATATGCTACACTCATCATCTGGTTGACTCCAGCTGCTTTCAATATACCTAAAATCTCGTCAAATTCCTCTGGATAATTTGCCTTTAAAGCTGGTGCAATCAAAACGGATATTTTCTTTCCTTGTAGTAAATCTTGAAAGAATTGCTCTGTATCATCATTATATTTTCTTGCATGATGCTCACAGACATCAAAACATGCACCACAAGCAATACATAAATCTTTACTCACAAGTATTCGATTGTTGTTTTCTACGTAACTTGCTTGATTTGCCCCAATGCAACTACAAACTCCTATACATTTATTGCATCCGATGCAATCGTCACTAGTATAAATAAGTTGGTACCCCTCTTTATCCATATTTCCTCTCCGTTCTTGTTTTTTTTGCTTTATTTTACATTTTATCACTAATATTACAACAATTCTACATAATTCTCCTTTGATTTTCTGTCCACCATTAGATCAGCAAAGGAACACAAAGATTTGTCATGCCCTAAAATAGCTATATTGGAACGTGAACATAAAAATAGCTCTAAATCTAGGAAAGGGGCATGATTGAAAACAATCATGCCCCAACACTTGACTCAGAGCCAAAATAAAATAAGGAAGGGTGATGGTATTTTTCGTAATGCCTTACAAGTCCACATACATTTTGTGGGCTTGTAAGCATAGCGCTACAGCAAAAATACACATCACCCTTCCTTATTAAAACTTTGATTTATCATAATTATAGGGAATGCTTGTTCCTACAACAACATCCTCAATTTTATCGATAATTAACCAATCATCCATATTTCCTTGATGGTCAAACGCTAATGGTTCAATCACCTTTACTTCCTCAAATTCTACAAGACAAAGGCATTTCTTATGCCAACGTTCTTTCTGTTTTGCTGAAAGATTTAATTTTTCCTGATTTTTATCTAATATTTGCGTAATTTCATCTTCAGACAGTTTCACATAATTTTGAACCGCTTTGACCGTTGCCTGTGCTGTAATTAAAGCCGTTCCCTTTTCCATAAAGTAGAGAGATTCTCCAACATTTACTCTACTATGAGGAATTTTTCTTCCTGCCGCTCCACGAACTACCATTGTTTTTGCTCCCACCATAATTTTATCTAATACTCGTTCCCCTTTGTTTCCAACATTATCACAATACACTAAATGAACCATCTCATCATCTCCTATTTTCTTTTGACCGGAATCCATACCTCATATCTTGCATTGTGAGGGTCTGGATTTAGATAAACCTCAATATCGGGTGCATTTTCGTACTCATAGCCGGAAGTCGGCAACCATTCTGTTACAATTCTTTTCTCAAGAGCTTGAATCGAACTATTATTACCCACTCCATCAAAAATTGCCCAAGTTGCGGACGGTACGACATATTCTTCCAAGTGTTCATAACTTGCAGTACTTGCTACAGCTATGAAATATTTCCATTGTTCCTCATCATTACATACACTGACTCCCAAAAGTCCTTTCATTGGTGTGTTCATCATTCCTGCTAATCTAGGTATCGTCCCATTCATTGCTGCAGTCTGCCACATCATCGGAACAGTCTCAAAATTCTTTTCAATATCCTTATGTAATGGTTGAGATATCCCTACAATTCTAAATGCTTCCTTCGTTTCAATACGATAATTCATTTGCTCCACTCCTTTAATTGTCATTTTGAATGTAAGAGGTGGAAATGCTGTTATTGAGACACCTTCATTTTTTTTTAAACATGAGGGAGCTACACCATGAATACTCTTAAATGCCCTGTTAAATGCAGTTGGCGAACTATACCCATATTTCAATGCAATATCAATAATCTTAGTATCATCCCTTTGTAACTCTACTGCTGCTAAAGACATCTTTCGCCTTCTAATATATTCAGACAACGGAATTCCTGACATATAAACGAACATCCGTTGATAATGATATGTAGAACAACACGCTATTCTTGCCAATTCCTCTAAGTCAATATCATCAATTAAATGTTCTTCCATATAGTTAATCGTGGCATTTAGTCTTTCGATCCATTCCATATTTCCAATCCTCTCCTATCAATAAATATACAATTTTAATCATGAAGCGTCCTCTCATTTTCTGACCAGTAAATGAGAGATTAATACTTTTGCAGAATTAAGCTGCTACAGTTGTACTATAGCAGCTTAAAATCGAATGAAATGATTACTGGAAAGCATCTATTAATACTTAGTTTACTTATTACAATAGATATCGATTGCCTTTGTCACATATTGTGCACAACCATCTCCGCCAATGTTATTGATATTCTCGGTAAAATCACCGCCTGCACTATACATCTTTCCTAAACCAGATAAAATCTCCTTCGTGCAAGTATAAAAATGTTCCGTAATATAATTCTGCAATTTAACAACCTGTTGTTGTGGCATCTTTGAATCGGGTGGTAACTCCATAAGTTTTCCAAACTCCACAAATAACTCCATAAGACCTTCCGTTACTTTTTGCTGTGACTCCTTACTTTGTCCCTTTGTCTTTTGCTCGTATTCCTGATATGCTTTCGTATCACCCCATTGTTCTTTTACTTGCTTTGTATACTCATCGATTTTTGATGTATCAAATGCTTTAAAATCCATAGTGTTATCTCCTTTTTCAACTATTTCACGGGCATAGACAATCAAGTTTTCTAAGCGTTCCTTCTTTAATGTCAACAACGTAATTTGCTGTGACAATGCCTTATTCCTGTTGAAATTAGGCGTGTCTAATATTTTTTGAATGTCCTTGAGAGAAAACTGTAGTTCACGAAAAAATAAAATCTGCTGTAGCTTTTCTAGTGCGATATCGTCATATCTCCTATATCCAGATTCAGTTACATCCGATGGGTGCAATAAACCAATTTCATCATAATAGTGCAGAGTGCGTACGCTCACTCCAGTCAGTTTACTCACATCATTTACTGTCATCATAAACTCATCCTCCTCCCGTGTAATCTTAGGGTACACTATAACGCAACGTGAGAGTCAAGTACAATTTTCATAATATAATCACTATGTATTTTTTTATTCCACCATAATGCCCCAGCGAATTCCAAACTGATCAACAAAAACAACACGGCAAGGGCTATATTGAGTTTCCTCGATCGGATAAATCGTTTTACTATTTATTTTCATCACTTCGTATGCACTTTCAACTTCTTCCTTCGTATCACACATAATCGTAAGAAAATTAGAGTAACAAGTTTGAAATTCTATATCAACATGATCACTCATTATAATTCTTTGGTCACCTATGGTCAATTCTGCATGATAAATATAATCCCTTTGCTCCTCCTTTAATAACGGATTATACGCTGGATCATCAGCTTCACGATATGTAATTAAACAGCTTATATTACCTTTAAAAGCCTTTTCATACATTTGAATTGCCTCTCGACAATTACCTCCAAAGTTCAGTGTTGGCACTATATTCATTTTCTATATCCTCCTAATTATTAATTTGTCAAATCAACAGCAATAAAAGGAATTGTCATTTCATCTTCCGTTAGTCCTGCATGACTTCCTTTATGTTTAGCAACTGTGTTTTCTATTGCAACATCACTTATGGCTACAGCAATATAATCTCCAAGCATATCGTCAAGTCGTTCATGATTTGGCGCAAATCCGAATAACTGTTTTTCTAAAGCCTCACTCTTGCTAAAAAGTAAGAACTTATTCTTAAAATGCTTATGAAATGCTATCTCAAACTGTTTCTCCATTCCTTTTTTTATAAACAAGTTAAGTGCTCTTGTCTCCATTGAAGGCATTCGAAGTAAACATTCTGTGAGATCAGGATATTCTGTAATAATCTCATTATGAACATTAATATGACCGTGATCTGCTGTAATGATTAAAAGTGTATCTGTTAAATTCCCTGCAAGTCGCTTTGTTGCCATCTCAATATTGTTCAATAGATAATGGATGATGTCCCCATCGACCCCGTGTTCATGCATGGAAAGGTCAGGCTCATCCCAATATGCATAAATATATTTCGATGCTCTCATATCGCAAAGCGTCTTTATTTCCCTGCAGAAATCATCATAGTTTCTCGGAAATGGTTCGAAAAATGGTGCAATAAAATAAGAGTCAATTCCTTTCTCTTTTATTTTATCTCTTATGCTTTCGTAAGGAACCAATGTACGTGCTATATTAAAATCTGTAATTTCTTCTCCTGTATCATTGTCAGTATTCAAGAAGTAAACCACATTTTTGTCTATTTCTTTAAAATAGCCTGTCCAACCAAGCCAAGCTGACTGATTTGGAAATAATCCGCTATCGATGGCAGTCGTAGCTGCAACAGTTGTAGGAGGAAATGTTGACGAATAAGAACACTTCATATTTCTGCGAAAAAATCCATCCGCTAGAAGATGCTGTTCCATATTTTTCACACCCATTCCATCCAATAAAATAACAACAACATTTTTATACTTCTTACTCAGCATTTCGTCAGCGGCAGAAAATGTAGCGTTAGGTGGAGTCACTCCATAATAATGCATAATTGAGCAAGCCAAGTTTGCGATACAGTTTTTGTAATCGGGATATTTTATGTTCATTTATATACTCGTATAATCCAATTATCCTTTGATAGGTTATTGGATTACTTTTTTCTCCTTTAACTATAATTCTCTCAAAACTTTATAATTCAATATTTTCTGTTTTTAAATCACAATAATGTCTACCCGTTAATGCTGTGAATTTCAAAACGCAGTAATCTGGATCTGTTACTCCTTTTTTATAAAACATCGTATCTCCAATATGCCATATCTCTTTTTTTATTGCATCATCAGTAAGAACTTCCATAGTACCAATGAGCATTACACCCTCATACTTAAATCGACCTTTCTCATAAAAATACACGCTCGCTCTATCATTTTCCCTATACTGTTCAACACGCATTGAGGATGTATTAGTTGAAAAATAAATACAATTATCATCAATCTTACGTGGTGCTAACATTGCTTTCATATTTGGGAATCCTTTCTCATCTACTGAGGCTATAAACGATACTTTCTGTTTTTTAATAAACTCAAATATTTGTTCTTTTGATTTCATTCTAATACCTTTCTTGTCATAATAATAAAATAATTGACACAATAAGTTTTTGGATTTCCATTATCTTTGCTAAATAAATATACATGATTTAACTTTTTACTGCATGGACTGTTCTACTTATATCGATCTGCATATAAGATCTTTGCTTGATTTGTATATTGCTTAACAAAATCTGTTTTAGCTTCAGTATAGCCATCTCTGTCATGCTCATATTGCTTCCATAGCATTAATTTTAACTGTTCATACTCTTTTGCAGCTTGATTATTGTTATTCATAAAATCTCTGAAGTATAATTCGTCATTATCGCCAGCCAATCTAAGGTGTAAATGAAATACTCTATCGCTAAATCCATACTTAGTATATCCTTTGTTCAATGCTATTCTTGTCTCACTTTCGAACATGCAAGCATACCCGTTATCTTGTAGTAATGTCTTTACAGTATTCAAATCACGTTTGTTCCTAATTTCTAGAAGTATATCAACCGTAGGTTTTGCATAAATTGCATGGATTGCTGTACTTCCGATATGACTTACTCTGATTACATCAATATCAAGTAGTACTTTCCTAAGATTTTCATTTTCTTCCCGATACCATTCCGACCATTCATTTCTATGCTCTATTAGTATAATAGGAAATAATATCCATAGTTCTTCTAAACTCATCTCTGATAATTCTTTTTGCATCGATTAAATCTCCTATCCACTCAGAAAATCCGTTCCTAGCAGTTCTTATAGAGTTTCAATTCTCCCTCTTAGGCATAATTATAAATTCTTTTTTCTGTAAATGCTACTAAAATTAGTAAAAAAATGCTCTCCCGCTTGTATGCGTAATTCCATCATTCTTATAAAATACGGAGCAATTTTCTATCACTATTGAGGTGTCAAAAGTATTTTTCCATAATTTCATTCGTCATTTTGCACATCAATATACTTGCTAAAAATGTGATGACAAGCATAATTTAGGAGCATACTGTTATGAAGTCGTCGGTACTTAGGGCCTGTATTTTAGGCTCTTACGTACCGTTACGAACTTCATTCAAGCGAAATCGTGATGCGGATAAATTATGTTTGCCATCACATACTCATAATATTTCCATGGGCAAAATGATGTCAGCTTAATCTGAATCCTATCCCGAAGAAAGAGTACACATGTGTATTTTCGAAGGCCTTACAAGTCCCACACTCTCTTTGTGGGCTTGTGAGCGTAGCGCGCCGTAGAAAATATACATGTGTACTCTTTCTTCTTTATTGAATAGGAAAGCTCTTCGAACTTCCCTATTCAATAAAAAAAGCGTCCAAAAGGAAGGACGCTATGATGCACACAAGCGCGATATGAAGATGTCGCTTACGCGACCGCACTTGGCGCGAGTGTTTTGCAAGCAAAACACTTTCATAGCAAAAAATCACAAACGCTTCAAACAAACGCGGTTGTTGCAAATCCTTGTTCCAAATCCGCAAGGATATCATCAATATGTTCTGTTCCAATCGACAATCGAATCGTATTTTTCTTAATTCCTTGATCCTGTAATTCTTCTTCTGACAGCTGGCTATGAGTTGTTGTGGCAGGATGAATCACCAAGCTCTTAACATCTGCAACATTTGCCAGAAGAGAAAAAATCTTTAGATTGTCAATAAACCTAAATGCTTCTTTCTGTCCTCCCTTGATTTCGAATGTAAAGATGGAACCACCACCGTTTGGAAAATACTTTTCATAAAGAGCATGATCTGGGTGCTCTGGCAAAGAAGGATGATTTACATGTTCCACCTGCGGATGATTTATAAGAAATTCAATCACTTTCTTGGTATTTTCAATATGTCGATCTAATCTTAAGGAAAGTGTCTCTACTCCCTGAAGTAGAAGAAATGCATTAAATGGTGAGATTGCTGCTCCGGTATCACGTAATAAGATTGCCCGAATATAGGTAACAAAAGCTGCCGGACCTGCTGCATCTACAAAAGAAACTCCATGATAACTTGGATTAGCTTCTGCAATGTTTCTATACTTTCCATTTGCTTTCCAATCAAATTTCCCAGAATCCACAATTATACCACCCAAAGTAGTTCCATGACCACCAATAAACTTTGTAGCGGAATGAACGACGATGTCTGCGCCATGCTCAATTGGTCTGATTAGATAAGGCGTTCCAAACGTATTATCAATCGCTACTGGTAATCCGTGCCTATGAGCAAGTTGTGTAACAGCATCAATATCTGGAATATCTGAATTCGGATTTCCTAATGTCTCCAAGAAAATCGCCTTTGTATTTGGCTGAATTGACGCCTCAACTTCTTCTAAATTATGAATATCTACAAAAGTCGTCTCGATTCCATATAGCTTTAACGTATGCACGAAAAGATTGTACGTTCCACCATATATCGTCTTTTGTGCTACAATATGTTCTCCTGCCTGTGCTAATGCTTGAATTGTATAAGTAATAGCTGCAGCTCCACTAGCTAACGCTAATGCTGCAACACCATCTTCTAATGCAGCAATTCTTTTTTCTAGCACATCCTGTGTAGAGTTTGTAAGTCTTCCATAGATATTCCCGCTATCTGCTAATCCAAATCTTGCAGCGGCATGCTCAGCATCATGGAATACGTACGAAGTTGTCTGGTAAATTGGTACTGCTCTAGCATCTGTCGCAGGATCAGCTTGCTCTTGCCCCACATGTAACTGTAATGTTTCAAACTTATATTTGCTCATAAATATTTGCCTCCTTCATCATCGTTCTAAGATTTTTTTATTTGACCTTATTATATCTACTAGATGACTCCCTGTAAAATACAGGGAATCTATGTTTGGCTATAAGGTAAATCTATAACAATCATGATAGGAAGGATTCATATCATTTGCTTACAAAAAATATAAATTTAATAATCTTTATATTACGTACATTCAGATATCCTACAAGACATTTGCCCTATATTTTTCTAATAACTCTATGTATTTTTCTCCTAACGAACTTACTGGCATTCCCTTTCTCTTAATATACCCTATTTGCATGAATTCGTCTGTATTTAATGGTATTGCGATGTAACCATCACCATTTAACTTTTCACATATAATTCCTGAACATAAAGTATAGCCATTTAGTCCAACCATCAAATTCAACATAGTAGCTCTATCATCTGCCTTAATAATCTGACTATACTCTGACGTACTCAAAACCTCTTCCGCAAAATAAAATGAATTTTTATCTCCTTGTTCAAAGGATAAACATGGATATGACTTTAATTCTTCAAAATCAATGCATTTTCGCTGCCCCAACGGATGTTTTTTACTTAGATATACATATAATTTGCATTCAAATAGTGGGATAAACTCTACTTCGTTTTCAGCAAAGATTTTATGCATTGCTTTCTCATTAAATTCATTTACATATAAGACACCTAATTCACTCCGATAGTTTTTTACATTATCAATTACCTCACAAGTTTTTGTTTCATGTACCGCAAATTCATAGTCATCCATTCCGAACTCTTTTGCCAAATCAATGAATGCCTCAACAGCAAATGAATAATGCTGCATAGAAACACTAAATTTTTTCTTCGAATGTTTCGAATCGATAAATCTTTCCGTAATCATCCGATTAAGTTCTACCATCTGCCTAGCATATTTTAGAAATTCTTCCCCTTCTGATGTAATGATAATTCCTCGATTATTTCGAATAAATAACACGAGATGAATCTCATCTTCTAAATCTTTTAGTGTACTTGAAAGTGCTGGCTGAGAAACAAAAAGTTCCGCTGCTGCCTTATTCAAAGATTTTGTCTCAGCTATTTTGACAATATATATTAGTTGCTGTAATGTCACATTATCACCTCCTCATGATAATCTGTTTTCTCATAACTCACATAACGCTATTTTATTGAATAATTCCTATGAACCTTGTAGGCTATTAAAAATTTACCATATTCAGGACTCTTTTACAACTAGAACAAGAATAGAGACATCCTCAAATTTTTAAGAATGAAGGGTGATGGTATTTTTCAGAGTGCCTTACAAATCCAATACGTTTTGTGGGCTTGTAAGCATAGTGCTACAGTGAAAATATACCATCACCCTTCATTCTTTTCTCAAACTGCCATTCGTATGACAGCTATTTTTGTTATATTATGTTCTAAGCATAAACGTAGCCACAACTTCATCCATTGTAGTTGCCTGTGCAGATAACTCCTCACTTGTTGCAGAAGCCTCCTGTGCAGTAGCAGAATTTGCTTGAACAACTTCCGCAATCTGCTCTACCCCCAATGTAATTTGCTGCATCATCTTTGCCTGTTCACCCGAGATTTCACTTGACGTCTTAGCATCTAGTGCAATTGCATTCAAGCCTTCGATTACTTCATCCATAGCTTGAGCTGTACGATTCGTTAAGGCATTACCATTTTCAATTTCTTTAATCGCAGATTCTATCAGCTTTCTCGTATTTACAGCAGATATAGCACTATCTTCAGCCAACTTACGTATCTGTTCTGCAACCACTACAAATCCTTTGCCCGCATCACCTGCTCTGGCTGCTTCAATTGCAGCATTTAACGAAAGAAGATTGGTTTGACTTGCAATGTCTTCAATATCATCTATGATATTGCCGATTTGAAGAGAAGTATCACTTATACGCTGCATCGCATCGGTTAGTTGCCCCATCTCAGTTTGACCTGCTTGAGCACGATTTACAACATTATGAGCGACTTCTGCTGCTTTCTTAATCGTAGTTGCGTTATGATTAACTTGTTCTGAAACATTAATAATCGTTGCCTGTAACTCTTCAACTGCTGCTGCCTGGTCAGTTGCACCGGATGCCAATGCTTGAGAAGCCTCAGCTAAGTTAACAGCACCAGCAGTCACCATATCAGCTGAACCTTTTACCTCATTTAAAGTAGAATCAATCTGCTGGTTCATCTCAAGAATAGCCAAAAGAAGTTCTTTATATTCACCTATATATTCTTCTTCACAAGAAGTACTAACTGTAAAATTCTTTTTGGCCATTTCACCAAGTAACACTACCAAATCTGCCAAAATCTTTGATAACTTAGAAGCTGTCGTAGTCACAGACTGAATGGCATCTCCCACCTCATCTTCACCATCATAAGTAGGAAACGGAGAAGATAGGTCGCCTTGTGCAAACTGTTCTAATCGCTTTCCTAATGCTCCCAAAGGATTCGAAATACCTAACGCAACTCTTCTGCTAATTTTAACTGCCATAACTGACGCTAACACAATAAAGACAATACTTACTAGAAATAAGATTACTTCTAAATTAATTAATTTATTCATTTCTCTATCTGCAAGGGTTACATTGGTATCCATGTAACTACTAAATTTCTCATCTACAGCCTCATATGCTGGAGCTAACTCATTAAATGCAAGGTGTTGTGCCTCAAGAGAACGCTCTACATCTACTGTTGCACCTAACGTAATAACTTTTTTATCAATTTCTAAATATGTATCTAAAGCGGCTCTTAACTCTTCAAAAGCTTTCCGTTCTTTGTCTGTGACATTCGTGGACTGAATAAGAAGCATCTGCTCTTCTAGCAATTCTATTGCCTGATCATGCTGTTCTACCATCTGATCGATTTCTTCTTGTGTTTCATAACCAATGGCTCCTCTTACTGCGCTTCGAACATCCGCTAATTCAGCCATTGCGATACCTAAGTCTCCTTGAGGGAAGGCATAATAGGTCATTGCATATTCATAGCGACTTACCATATAATTCAAAAATAGTAATGTAATCACTGATGCTACTGATGCAATGATAACAGTAATAATGGAACTTGTTGTTAATCGTTTTGCTATTTTCATTTTCTGTAGTTTTTTTAACATACTATTCCTCCTATGTATAAATAAACCTAAAATAAATGAATTTATTTTAGGTTTATTGTCATTTTACTAATTTTAAATTTAACTGTCAACGTGATTCAATCTAAAAAATTCTTTTTGTTAAATATTTAACCGAAAAAATTAATCCGTATTTTGTTCTCGATACTGCTTTAATCTCATATCAACTTGCATTAAAGTACGTATTGTAACATCCAAGTCTTCTTTGCTAATACCTGAAAACAGATCATTCATAAACTCATCTGAAGGTTTGCTGTAACGAGCGCTGAATTCTTCTGCTTTTTCTGTTAGAACTAGTCGTTGTTTACGCTTATCCTTCTGATCCGCCTCTACCCTTATAAAACCATTTTTCTCTAACTTTCCTACCATCATTTTTACATTCTGATGGGAAGAATTCATAAGCTCAGATAATTCCTTTAATGTTGGTGGTTCTTTAAAAAGTTGGATACAAATAGTAACAAAACACTGTTTCCAACTCATTTCCTCGAAAAATGTATCCCCCACTGTCTGTAAATTATTCATCATTGCATTTAAAAGGCCAATTAAGAAATAAGATTGATCCATATCTGCAATTTCAAAGCTTCTGTAGTCCATCGATATCTCCTCTCTCAATCAATTTACTGTATGTTCTTCACAAGTTCAACCAATGGCAACGTTGCTTCCCTACTTGTGCAATCATCTGCTTCTAACGGCTTTTTTGTTGCTATTCTTACTATTGCTTTTAGAAAAAAGTTCAATTTCTTTGGATTCATTCCTCCAACGAAATAAAAAGTTGGTATATCGTCCACATGATTAACTTCCTTAACTTTTTCAGCATAACCGTCTTCTCTCGTAAATCCAACTCCGAAAGCAACGATTTTTTTCGGGTTCAGCTTTCTTATCTTATCCAAACCATTGATCATTCCTCCCATAAGCCATCCTCCGTGAATCACTAAATCGTAATCTGTAATATTACTTATGTCTTTATCGCGTACTGCATTGCATCCAAGTTCCTCAGCGATCCACTCTGCATACTTTTTTGTAAAACCTGTTTTACTATTGTAGGTAACTACTCTCTTCATCATCATTCTCCTTTCAAATATATGTAACATATTACTTATACTAGTAACATGTTACCCAATTGTCAAGTATTGGTATAAATTCTAATGTATTTATAATATAAGTAACTTATCAAGCATGATATTGTGCTCCTTAATATCGTGTTGCACCATTCTAATATACGAAGGTATTGTTATTTGTATCCACTGTTCACGTATAGGAAGGTAGGGCAAGTTAGTTCCTAAATTCACGCACAAGTAAATAGGGCAAGTAATATCTTCTATTCACACACATGGAGGTAGAGAAAGTTGTATCTTCTATTCACACACATGAAGGTAGGGCACGTTATATCCCTAGAAAGGATTATAAAGAAGGCACATATATCTAATATTTCTACTAAATATATGCGCCTCATGTAATTTTTCTATTTTGTTCCTTTCGCTTCGTCATACCAACGCTTGCATTGCTCAATTCTGGCACCATGTGGCGTATCTCCATGCTCTAGATGACAGGAATACTGAATCAGAAGTTCACAAGGGATATCGAAGCATTCACCGCAATGTACGATACCTTTATTCTGGCAGCATATTGCAATAGGACATTCTCCATGAAAGGGATGACCGTTCGTTTCTATACAACCACCGCAACCATAGCTTTCTTTATACTCACAATCAGTGCAATGAAGACCACATCTTGAGTCAACCATTATGTATTACCTCCGTTTCTTAAAAACTATAATCTCAGCATCAGATCCATTATCACTGTATTCAGCTACTAAAAGAAAATTTTCATCTGCTGTAAGACCATAACACCTAGTACTGTTCTTTTTACTAATCTGATTTCCGAGATATATCCTATTGTCGTCCCAAAGCTGAATTACTTGTCCACTAGGCAAAGTATACTGTAAATTTATGTACTTACCACGGAGAGCGTTTAAATCTGTAACTTCTTCCATATCTTCAATACCAAGTGCGTTAAACTCTGCAACTAACTGTTCTTTCATCTTACAGTAAGCCTCTAAAGGTTTACCACAGATATCACAGCCATTATCATTGTAACATGCTGCAATCATACAAGAGCCCCCAAATGGATGCCCATTTGTTTCTGTGCAACCAGAACAACTTTCTCTTGATGGGCATTCATCGCAATCGATTCCACATATCGTCTTCATCCTTTTCCTCCGAATATTCATAAACTCTGATTCCTATTTTTCATTAATATATCAATTCAAACACGACAACTGTATGTCATGTTTTATATAAATTTTGAATCGAAGTTAATTCTTCCTTCATTCGGTTAACCATCTCTGGTGGCCCAAGAACTTTCACCTTATTTCCAAAACTTAGAAACCACTCCACCGCATAATTCATATCTGTAAACGCCCACTCGGTATATAACTTACCGTCATCCTGCTCAACAAAGGATTCATGACCATATTCTTCTACCAATTTATACTGTACAGATGCATCATAAATAGCAGTGATCACATAGTCTTCGGTCGTATAAGGTCCAAACTGCTTTTTCTCCTCTGGAATAACTCTGATTATAAATATCTCATCTGTAATCTGAAGATTCCACATACGGCGAAGTTTATACATACGGAAATCTTCCCTTACTTTACAGAAGCCAAAAACATACCAATCGGTCCATTTAAATACAAGCAAATATGGTTCAATCACCTTGTCTGCTTCCCCTTTGTTATAACAATAGTGAAATGAAATGCACTTTGATTCCTTTATCGCAAGCTTAATCTGATCTAGTTTAGGTACTAGGTCATCCTTGTAGTAAGAAGAAAGGTCGATTATGATATTGTCAGCTAACTTAACAGCTTGGCTACCTCCTATCTTTTGTGCAAGCTTTTGAGCAGTCGCAGAATATGAAACACTATCTAGGCTCTTTAGTCCCGTAAAAATCGCTGCCAACTCCTGCTCCGTGAACACGGTTGTATCAAGTGAGAATCCCTCCATAATTGAAATACCACCATTGGCACCTTGGGTTGTAACAATTGGGATGCCTGCCTTGCATATATCCTCGATATCTCTATTAATGGTACGACGAGAAACCTCGAATTTTTCAGCGAGGTAAGGGGCTGTAACGGTCTTTTTCTGTTGTAAAGTTGCTATTATCCCAATGAGACGATCAATTTTCATAACGGTTCACCTTTGATTCGATTACATTTGTCGACCAAAAAATCTTTCCTAGTTTGTATCATTTATATTCATACACAACTTATAATACTCCTTTAGTTCTTGTACTCTTTCTGTCTCTTTTGCAAATTGTGTATTTAAATATGAATTGTTACGCTTGAACATAAACTCTGCATTTTCTCTAATTCGAATAACACGATCTATTTCTTTCAAAACCTCTTCACAAGACTGGTCATTTCCCATCAAATTCTTCATTACCTCAACCCGCAACCTGTTATATGAGATATATCCATTCCATAACACATTATCTTTTGCAATTTCCTGTGCCTTTTCAAAACACATTTCTGCTCTG
This sequence comes from Bacillota bacterium, assembly GCA_023439125.1. Lineage (GTDB taxonomy): Bacteria > Bacillota > Clostridia > Lachnospirales > Lachnospiraceae > Lachnoclostridium. Next base: position 46,163 of record JAEXOU010000015.1, read on the forward strand.
TCAATCAAGCATGTAAAATGCTTTAATTGTTCTTCTGTGTAATCATGTTCTCTAATTTTAGTCATGTGTTCTGCACTAAACTCACTATTGTCATCTCCGCAAGCCTTTAAGATATCTGCTGCTTTCCTTCGATAATCCAAACCCAAATAATCAAAATAAATGATTCTCGATATAGGGTTCTTCAACATATCTCCCCTAATATTCTCAAGTTTAGAAAACTGCGACGATATACCTTCACTCTTAATCTTCTGATAATCAAAAACATATTTAATTAATTTAATATTTTCATTCAATAAATAGTTAATGCCATTGCTTAATTTGTCATACCTTGACTTTTCTTTGTCTATAATTTTTATCATTGCTTCACATTGTTGCTTAACCGTTGGTTCTTTTAAATCCACATAAGCAAACCAGATAATATAATCAATAAGCTTCTGCAAATCATCTGCATAGTTCATACAAGACTCTGACTTTTTCGTGGGCATAACAATTGAAAACAACTTTTTGGTGAACTCAACCCTATTGCTCGCATTTTCAAACTGATCTACTGCCTCTTCATAAGCAATGGAATAGTTTTCATTCTCTAAAACATTACCTTCCATTGCCGTTATACTGTTTACTGAATCAATACAAAAATATGTAATCATAGAAAAAATGAAGGCAATAAATGAAATGAAAAACGAAGTAAATAAAATAATATTCTCTGTTAATGAGAATACCAATGATGGTACCTCTGGGTCTAATACTGCAAGCGTTAACAACACACCCAATCCAAACGTTATAATACTTATGAATACAGCTAAAACCTTTGATTTACTCTTCATCTGGTCCTCCTTACTATTCTTTTAACAAACCCTAGGCACATTATATCATATTTCAGTAACTATCTTTATAATTTTTGCTTATTTCTTTAAGAAGCATATAAATCTTTTCTCAAAAAAAGAGAATTTACATACAGATAAGACTAGTACTCTGTGGATAAAACTACAGAAACAAGTGTTTTAGTAAAATATGGATATTTTTTCTAACTATGATATAATAAAGTATGTGTAAGGTTACTTAGCTAAATGAAAACAAGCATCACATTTGAGGGAGGACGTTATGAGGTTTAGAAAAAGGGGGAATAACAGAGAAGTCAAAGAAAATACTGATAATAATATTACTAATTGTAGTATTTGTAATTGCTGCAAATCTAGTATATTCTAGTAACGTAAAGAAGGACAAAACCGATGGTACTAGTCCCTCTGGTATACCTAAAGATGAATTGATGGAAACATCACTACAGGCAATTCAAAGTTTTAATGAGAAGAGTAATTTAGGAGCATACCAGTTGTTGGCTCCAATTCCGAAAGACTTTAATGGCTCCATACATAATATATTGGGTGATGAACGTGATTATGAACTGGGAGAAACCCCAGATTCTTACTATTGTCAACAATTTAATGGTATTGAATGTATCACTCATCTTTCCATAAGTACAGACAATTATACATTCTTTGGTACTAAAGTAGGAGATAACGTAGATCCGATAAAAGAAATTATACAAAAGGAAGGATATCAACTCATCAGTAGTGATCCTACTGAGCTAGAGTATACCTTAAACTATATTACCTTCTCTTTTAAAATAAATGCAGAACAAAAGATTGTAGCAATGTCTGTAGGTATCTATAATCCTAATGAATTACAGCGCGATGCCCAAAATTGCCTTCCTTTGGTTTCTCATCTGTAGCAATCATACCACTATAACTCCAGAAAGTTTATCAAAAAATATGACACCGTTACCATCATATATCATTGGTAACAGTGTCATATTTTTAACTTTATTGAGGTTGAGTATGTAACTTAAAAACACAAATCAAAGTATGTAATATGCAACAAAATACCCACCCATAACCTGAAAAATATTTGCACACGTATGAGCAATTATCGGTCCAAGTATGCTCTTTGTCTTAATTAACATAATAGACCAAAAAGTTCCCAAGATAAATGTTACACTAAGCTGTACCACATCAATATATATAATTTTAAATGGCATAATTTGATATTCTATATGAGCTAACGCAAATAATAATCCCGAAATTATTGCCACTAGCGGGATTTTAACTTTTCCTATACCTACATATCTTATAATAATTGTAACTAAAGAGCTTACAATAAATCCACGAAAAAATGGTTCTTCTCCAAAGCCTGCCAGTAAACATTTTGTGACTAGATTCTTTTGCATTCTCAGCTTATCTATTACATAGTAATGTGATACATACGCATCAAACTCAGCTATACAATTGAGACCTATTACATAAAATAGAATAACTAGTAATAACCATATAGGAATAAACCATCCCAGCATCTTTATTGTTAATTTACCATTTTTACAATTGAACCCCATATCTGTTAACGAGATATGAAAAACAAATCTTCCAATAATGATTGCTATTCCTGTTTGTAATGAATAGAAAAAAATAGTTAGGATAATTCCTCCGCCCAATGAGTTTCCATCAATATTCCGACCTGATAGTAATGTCATATAATTACTAATAACTGGTATGAACAAAGCTGCTACCATAATAAAAACTGTTATCCCCACATTTTTCAAACTTTTCATATTCAGCTCCTCCAGTAGTATAATATCTGCCAACCATTTATTTTATTTGCTCTATTTTTTTATGGAATAATTTTACTGTAGGATATCATATCATAACATCGTTAGAGATTCAATGTATTCTATTCACCTCTGAAATAAAGCCAAATTGAAAGGGGCTGTCGCACTAAATGAGCTCGAGCAAATGACTTTAAATACTTTAAATACTTAATAATAACCTTAAAAAGAGAACTTTACTAATTGATAAATTTTAACTAATATAGTAATATATTGTTAAAACGATTTAAGCAAATTCAATTCCAATATTCAATCGAGTTTACCTAACAGTTGCAAAATCCATGATACGAGGGGGGTAACGTTTGAAAAGAAACGTCTTAATTAAGGTAATTGTAGTAGATGCAGCATTAGCTTGTCTTGCGATTGTAACGTATGGTGTGTTTGGCTTATCCTTTCGCAACTCGAATACGTTAAAGCAGGCCTTTGCTATCACCTTGGCATTTGCTTATTTGATAATCTTCCTTTGGTTTAATTATAAATACTTAATTAAAACGCAATGGAGGGTTTCGGAGATCAACGACAGAAGCAGCCTTTACCAAATTATACATCAATATTATATGGGTGGACAGAGGGTATTTGATAAGCAAATTTACTTAACTGAGGCGCATATTGATCGGTTTGATAGAGAGAAGGCAACATTGCAAAAAATGTTGTACGAGAATTTTAGAGAAGACAGACAGTTTACTCCAATGTCAAATCTGATGGAGAATGCAGAAGAAACATTTACTACAACGGTTCATCAGATTATTAAACGTATTTCTATCTTTGATTTTAAAGATTATGCCATTTTCTCTAGGTCAAATGAAGATACAGGACTATCACCAGAAAACTTTAAGAAAAAGGATCAACAATTCAAGGAACATATCACTTACGTAACAAATCTATGTAATAAAAATGAAGAGCTTTTATTGGAGTTAAATAACTTAATTACCGAAATTTCAAGAATTAATGATAGCAATCGCGAGAATAACTTATCCGAGATTCAAGATACCGTTAACGCAATGAAACAACTGCATTTTTCAAGCACTGATCAAGTGAACGATTTAACGCAAAAGTATAATTAGGAACTTTTTAATCATAAGCGTCATAAGATGCTAATGCCATGCCTTACAAAGGCTGTACAGTTATAAAAAAGATGAGGAGTATATAAGATGAGGGATAATAAGGAGTTTAAAAAACAGGTCTTTACGTTTGTCGGAATTATATTTGCATTTTTTGTAGTCGTAGTGATTGCAATCTCATTAATGAAAGGAAATAACGAGAGAAGAAATAATCTGTTAAATTCATTTGATCCGAACACAGTTAACTCTATCGATACGATAGAAGAAGCCTTGAACATGATTACGGTTAATACCTCTACTCCAAGGAAGGCCTCCGTAGAATTAGGAAACACTTCACTTGCCGATGAGTTACCAGAGATAGAAAAGTATCCATTAACCGTAGAAGGTAATGGCCAAGTAAATATTGAAATATTCGCGACTTCCGAGAAATCAGGTAGTAATAAGGATGGTTGGTTGAATGAGATGGCAGAGGAATTTAACAATACAGGCTCTACCTTAGCGGATGGACGTACCGTTTCTGTTTCAATCCGTCCAATGGCTAGTGGTTTAGGTTCTGATTATATTGTGTCAAAGAAGTATTTGCCAGATGCTTATACTCCTTCCAATTCTTTATTTGGCAAGTTAACGATAGCACAAGGTGGGGAGTTAACTACTCAAACAGACAGGCTAGTGGGAAATGTTGCCGGTATGCTGTTGTCTAAGAATACAGCAACAGAGATTAAGAATACCTACAAAGAGGTTACTGTAAAGACGGTAACGCAGGCGACTGCTGAGAATAAGATTATCATGGGTTATACCAACCCACTCTCAAGTGCAACTGGTCTTAATTTTTTAATGAGCACCTTATCTGCTTATGATTCCAGCAATATATCCAGCGACACTGCCAAGAATGGATTTACAGCATTCCAGCAAAATGTACCTTATGTTGCTTATACCACCTTGCAAATGCGTGAAAGTGCAAAAAGTGGTTCACTGACCGGAATGATTATGGAATACCAATCCTATATTAATGATCCAGATTTGAGCAAGGATTATGAGTTTATCCCTTTTGGTGAGAGACATGATAATCCATTATATGCAGTTGGAACCTTAAGTAAGGATAAACAAGTAGCACTCGATTTATTTACTAATTTTTGCGCCTCTGGGGAGTCTCAAGCCTTAGCGACAGAGTATGGCTTTAATCAACAAGAAAGTTATCAGGGCGATCATATTAACTATACTGGCGCTGATATTATTCAAGCCCAGAAATTATGGAAATCAAATAAAGACAGTGGCAAAGATATCATTGCAGTGTTCGTTGCCGATTGCAGTGGTAGCATGGATGGAGATCCAATCAATCAGTTAAGAGAATCTTTAATTAATGGTTCTAAGTATATTAATGAGACAAACTATGTTGGACTTGTAAGTTATAGTAGCGATGTCACGATTGATTTACCAATTGCCAAGTTTGATCTAAATCAAAGAGCATATTTTAAAGGAGCTGTCGAAGATCTGTCTGCAAATGGTGGAACTGCAAGTTACAATGCCGTTATCGTAGGAACGAATATGTTAATCGAAGCGAAGAAGAACCACCCTAATGCAAAAGTAATGTTATTCTTATTGAGCGATGGTCAGTCGAACGATGGACTCTCTTTAGAATCAATTACTGGAATATTGAAGAAAGAGCAAATTCCAATCTATACGATTAGTTATGGTTCTGAAGCAGATAAGGATTCCATGGCTGCTCTATCTAATATTAATGAAGCAGCAACAATCAACGCAGATAGCGATGATATTGTCTATAAGATTAAGAGTTTATTTAACGCACAGATGTAAATAACGAATTGATTCATGTAGAAAGCCTAGGTTTTACACCTAGGCTTTTTTCTTTTTCCTTTCATTACAACTTAATCCAATCTGTCTTGCCAACCAATTCATAATCTGATGATTCTCTCCATAGTGCAATCCTTCTCGGTTATTCCATATCCAAGAAGCTCAATATAAAATCTCTATAAACTTCGCCAATCGGAAGTTCATAATCTACAATGAGTTCTCGCCGCTGAGTAATGACAGTCTCTTTAGTAATTGGATTAAATCCTTCTTTATCGACATTAGTGGAGTATATTCCCATTCCGCGCTTCTGCCATGAAGGTAGCTCATTATAATTGATGCCTTTTTGGAACAAAAGTTCATTCTTATACGAAACACTCCTGTTCTCCAATTCTACAGTAGCAGTATTCTGAGTTTGACCCTCTTTGCGAAGCGCCCAGTAGCAGTGTGCATTCAAAGAATTTCTATGAGAATCTTCTTGACGCCATATAAAGTAATCTGCCACTCTGCTCTTATTGGGCAATGGAACCACGCGGCAGTCAAATGTTGCCACACGACCTAATGCAAGTGAAAATGCTGCGCTCGCCTCTCCTGCAAGAGTGGTATTTATCTTACGTACCTTTCTTCCAAAAGTGTTATCATCCGGATGGAACAATAAGGATATTTCATCACTCTCTGTATACCCATATATAATTCGAAATCCCACATTCATTAGAGCCTTTACAGTATCTGTCATTAAATCTCTAAATTGGATATCAAACGGTGCTTCAAATTGACATATTTCCTTCGTAAGACGTGTAAAAGAACGTCCGTCTAATCTTGCCACAAGATACATGTCCGGCAAAATATACTGATCGAGTGACTCTTCATATACACGCATATCTCTATCAAAATCATCAAATTTCATATGGCACCTCCTAATATTATTTTTCGTCCCATTCTTCTGTTACAAATTCTCCATCTACTATCCGCACATAAAATAATCTATCAAATCCTTCTTCGAACTTTGGAAGTTCTAAATTACTATGGGTACATGCCAAAGCCTTATCGGGCACACGTGCTTTTCCTTCTCTCTGACGATTACGTTCCATACAATCTGTAATCGAAGACTGAAAATAATATCCACATACCAAATAACCATTATCCTTTGCCAACCGAATATATTTTTCTCTATCCTGCATCGTAGGATTTGTATTATCTACCACAAGAGATTTTTCACTTTGAATGCAGTCTTGAAGCAATAGATTCTCTTTATTTCTCGTATGCAGCGTATCAAGATTAACATGCGCATAATCACCAAAGTGTTGATGATAATAACTTGACTTTCCACTTGCTTGTATGCCAATAAAAATTACCACTTCTTTGATACTACTTAGTTCTTCCATATTTCATCACACCCCTCCATAAAAAAGATCGATATTTCTAATAATGACATTTACATTTATAGCCGTGCCACTAAAAGATCCCTTCAAATAGTCCTTTAATATCTAATTTATATCCACCCTGTATTGATTTAATGCCTATCATTATAATCATAGAATAATTCGTCCAAAAGTTTATCATACCCTTCTTTTTTCCCAAATGCTGCCTTCAAAAAAACTCCCGCATTCTGAATTATTAATTTAAAATACAGCCAGTCTCCCATATCATCAAATTTTCTTGTTGAATTTATTAAAAGATTCTTCTTTAACACACCATATTTTTTCCCTTTTGTTTTTCCAAACTTTTTTATTCGTTTTGCTGTTGCAACATCTTCCATTGCTTTCTTATCAACAAAACCGCCTATTTCACTAAAAGTAGTTTTTTTTGCCCAAAATATACCGGTATATAAGCCTGTAATACCAAATCCAATTCTACATACGCTATCATTTAACCATAAAGGAAAAGAATACCTCTCAAATCTGATCTGAGCTCCACCACCAATGTATTTCCCACTCTGTAATAATCGATATGCCTCTGAGATTGTACCTTTTGTCATTCTATTATCACAATCAATCGTTATAATCACAATTCCTTTAGCAGCGTCTATACCTGCATTTCTTACTTTTGCTATACAACGATCTTCATTTCGTACTACCCTTGCTCCATTATCAAGTGCAATCTTTTCTGTCCTATCCGTACATCGATTGCATACAATTATTATTTCAACATTACCTTTGAATGCACTTGCTGATTCTTTAATTGACGAGATACATCGTCTCACATACTTTTCTTCATTATGAGCCGGTACTATAACCAATACGTGTACTCTATCACTCATACTCTCTCTTGTATGATGTTTATCTAATTATAGCATCATATCTTCCTTTCTATTAATATCGTTGTTCTAGATCTTCATATTTCTTTCATTTCATATTTTGCACCATACTTGCAATAACTAAATTAATGGCCCTTTCATACTTGTTAAATGCCTAGCTTCACCAAATCATGTGTGACTTACTTACTCAATCTCTAAAGCTTTCATAATAGGTTATATAATTGTATCCGCTGAAGGTCTTCCATGATATTTAGTTACTCTTTTTTCTGCTTCATCAGCATTATTCTGCCACCTGTAACCCTAGCATTTGTTGAGATTTTAAGGTAGAATCTCAGCAAATCATGTTTTACAGAAGCTTGGGTTTACACCCAAAACAGTCGCAAAACTCACAATTCTCAACATCCATATTAATTTCCAGAAAATTCAAATATATATATCATTTTAGCACACTAAAGTTTGTTTGAAAATATACAGTTAATTTGTCTCGACTGCGACAGCATCTCTTGCAATAGTACTGCTCTTCGAACATAGCAAAAAGGACACTTTCCTAAAATCTCTTTTAGAAAAATGTCCTCATAATACGAAATATTATATTGAACTGACACGATTTTGTCGTACTCTACAATCAAAATTTCCGCAAACTCGCATAAATACTGGGCTTATTTGTCTAATGATTTCATCGTTGGGAACAACAATACATCCCTAATCGCTGGAGAATCTGTTAATAACATTACCAAACGATCAATACCAATACCGATACCGCCTGTTGGTGGCATACCATATGCGAGTGCATTTAAGAAATCTTCATCCATGGAGTTTGCTTCGTCATCACCGGCAGCCTTTAAAGCTTCCTGAGCTACAAAACGTTCTCTCTGGTCGATTGGATCATTTAACTCGGAGTATGCGTTTGCCATCTCTCTCTTAGTTACGAATAACTCAAAGCGTTCTACGTAATCTGGGTTGCTTGGTTTCTTCTTAGTAAGAGGAGAAATCTCAACTGGGTGGTCAAGTACGAAGGTAGGCTGTACAAGATTTTCTTCCACGAATTCTTCAAAGAATAAGTTAAGGATATCGCCACGTTTGTGTCTGTCCTCAAATGCGATGTGATGTTGTTTTGCAATTGCCTTTGCCTCTTCTTCAGTTTTGATTTCATTAAAGTCTACGCCAGCATACTTCTTAACTGCATCCACCATAGTAATACGCTCGAATGGCTTTCCTAAATCAATCTCAACACCTTCGTAAGAAATCTTAGTAGTGCCAAGTACATTCTCGGCAACGGTACGGAATAAATTCTCTGTTAAGTCCATCATTCCATTATAATCTGTATATGCCTGATATAATTCAAGTAATGTAAATTCAGGATTATGTCTTACAGAAAGACCTTCATTTCTGAAAACTCTTCCGATTTCATAAACTCTCTCTAAACCACCAACGATGAGTCGTTTTAGATACAATTCAAGAGAGATACGAAGATTTAAGTCTTCGTCTAATGTATTATGATGAGTCATAAATGGGCGAGCTGCAGCACCACCAGCATTCTTTGTAAGGACAGGTGTTTCCACTTCAATAAAATCTCTGCCATCTAAGAAGTTACGAATCTCACGAATGATCATAGAACGCTTAATAAAGGTATCCTTCACTTCAGGATTCATCATTAAGTCAACATATCTTTGACGATATCTTGTATCGGTATCGGTTAAACCATGATACTTTTCAGGTAATACTTGCAAGCACTTAGAAAGAAGAACAATTTCCTGTGCACGAATTGAGATTTCGCCAGCATGTGTCTGGAATATTTCACCCTTTATTCCGACGATATCACCAATATCTAATTTCTTAAATGCTGCGTATTCTTCTTCCCCTAACACATCTCTTTGCACGTAGGATTGTATACTACCAAGCTTGTCCTGAACATGAATGAAAGATGCTTTACCCATAACACGCTTTGTCATGATACGGCCTGCAATAGCAACAACTTTTCCTTCAAAGCCTTCAAAATCATCTTTAATATCCTTCGTATGATTAGTTACATCATATTTCATAATCTGGAATGGGTCTTTATTTGCTGCCTGCAAATCTGCAAGTTTTTGCATCTTAACCTTAATCAGTTCATTCACATTTACTTGTGTACTGTTTTGTTCTTTTTGTACGTTCTTTTCTTCCGCCACGTTACGTCCTTCCTTTCTATACATAGAAAACGACCAATGATATGCCAAGCAAATCATATGGTCGCCATCCGTAATCCATAATCCGTTGTGACCTCTTGTCACTCATAATGCATGTCAAAATAATATGCTTAAAGTACTAGTTTGATTTTTGAATCTCAAGTACCTTGTAACTAAAAGTATTACCATTAATCTCAACATCAACGACATCATTATGTCTTTTTCCGATTAATGCTTTTCCTACAGGAGACTCATTGGAAATTTTACCTTTTAAGCTGTTTGCTTCCGTGGAACCAACAATCTTATATTCCAATTCGTCATTATATTCTAAATCTAAAATTTTTACTTTACAGCCAATATTGATTACATCTAAATCGACTTCCTCCTCTATAACGATTTCCGCGTTCTTTAGGATTTTTTCGATTTCTTCGATTCTAGCTTCGATGTCTCTTTGTTCATCCTTTGCTGCATCATATTCAGCATTTTCTGACAAGTCACCTTGTTCTCTAGCTTCTTTGATTTTATCAGCTACTTCTTTACGTTTGTAAACCTTTAAGTCTTGAAGCTCATCCTCTAACTGCTTTAAACCAGCATAAGTTAAAATATTTTTCTTTTCTGCCATTGAAATACCCTTCCTCCATACTACATTATTCTCTAGTGAAATATATCATTGCAGTCGACACTCATAAGCATAAAAACGATATAATACCAATATTCAAAGTATTATATCGTATTCGTTAAGACTTGTCAACAAGTGGAGACCGATATATTTATACATTTATATGAGGTTTCTCTTGCATTGTATACTCGTTTTTAGATTTTTGTTAAATTTAATGAGTTAATAATTCATTGACACTATTATACATAAGTTTTTTGTTTCTATTCGTGATTTTTATCTCCAAATTTTTGTGTTTTCTTACCTTAAAATACCTAATTTAAGTTTGATAATTTACGTATGAATGGCATTGTTTTTGCACAACCTTTAATTGTAAAGATTGTCTGAATTTAATGGATTGTCACCTATTATTTAATAGTAATTATGGAAATGTTTGTCCAAAATAGCAGAAATTGAGTGATATATTGAGAAAATAGCACAATATGGCAATATTTTTCTAATAAAAGCCTAAAGAAACACTTTACTATTTCTAAATTTGGTGATACTCTTTTAAGGTGTATTTTATACAAATACACCTATCTCAAGTTTTTTAGGAGGATATTGAAACATGGCTAGAAAAATGAAGACTATGGATGGTAACACCGCAGCAGCTCACGTGTCTTACGCGTTCACTGATGTAGCCGCTATCTATCCTATCACTCCTTCTTCACCTATGGCTGACTACACAGATATGTGGGCTACTCAGGGAAGAAAGAATATTTTTGGACACGAAGTAGTGTTATCTGAAATGCAATCCGAAGCAGGTGCAGCTGGTGCCGTACACGGCTCCTTACAGGCAGGTGCCTTAACTACAACATATACTGCTTCTCAAGGTTTATTATTAATGATTCCAAATATGTATAAAATCGCAGGTGAATTATTGCCATGTGTAATCAATGTTTCAGCACGTGCAATTGCAAGCCATGCACTTTCCATCTTTGGTGATCACTCTGATATTTATGCTGCTCGTCAAACAGGTTTTGCAATGCTTTGCTCAGGCAATGTTCAGGAAACAATGGATTTAGGTGCTGTCGCTCATTTAACAGCAATCAAAGGCCGTGTTCCTTTCGTACATTTCTTTGATGGTTTTAGAACTTCTCATGAGATTCAGAAAATTGAATCATGGGACTATGAAGATTTAAAAGAAATGGCAGATATGGAAGCAATCGAAGCATTCCGTAATCGTGCTTTAAATCCAGAACATCCTGTACAACGTGGTACTGCTCAGAATCCTGACATCTTCTTCCAGGCAAGAGAAGCATGTAACAAGTACTATGACGCAATTCCTGAGTTAACTCAGCAATACATGGATAAAGTCAATGAAAAGATTGGTACAAACTATAAGCTTTTCAACTACTATGGTGCAACAGATGCAGAACACGTAATTATTGCTATGGGTTCTGTTTGTGATACAATTGAAGAAACAATCGATTACTTGAACGCGAATGGCGGAAAAGTTGGTTTAGTTAAAGTACGTCTTTATCGTCCATTCTCTGCAAAACACTTAATCGAAGCAATCCCTACTTCTGTTAAGCAAATTACTGTTCTTGATCGAACAAAAGAACCTGGTGCTCTTGGTGAGCCTCTCTACCTAGATGTAGTAGCTGCTCTAAAAGACTCTCAGTTCACTAATGTTCCTGTATTAACAGGTCGTTATGGTTTAGGTTCTAAGGATACAACTCCAGCCCAAATCATCGCTGTATACAACAACAAAGAAAAGAAACAGTTCACAATCGGTATTAAGGACGATGTAACTAACCTTTCTCTTGAAATCAAAGAAAACCCTGACACAGCTAATGCTGGAACTACTTCCTGTAAGTTCTGGGGTCTTGGTGCCGATGGTACTGTTGGTGCGAATAAAAACTCAATTAAAATCATTGGTGACCATACAAACAAATATGCTCAAGCATACTTTGACTATGATTCCAAGAAATCTGGTGGTGTAACAATTTCCCACTTACGTTTTGGTGACAGCCCTATTCGTTCCACTTACCTTATTAATAAGGCTGATTTCGTAGCATGTCACAACCCTGCTTACGTTCGTAAGTATAATATGGTTCAGGATCTCAAGAAGGGTGGAACTTTCTTACTTAACTGTTCTTGGGGCATGGAAGAAATCGAAAAGCATTTACCAGGACAAGTTAAGAGATATATGGCTCAAAACAACATTAAGTTCTACACAATCGATGGTATTAAGATTGGTAAGGAAGTTGGTCTTGGTGGACGTATCAATACAATTCTTCAAGCCGCATTCTTCAAATTAGCTAACATTATTCCTATCGAGGATGCTGTAAAGTATATGAAAGATGCTGCAACAGCTTCTTACTCAAAGAAGGGTGATGACATCGTTAAGATGAATCACACAGCAATTGACCGTGGTGTTGAAGGTATTGTTGAAATTATAGTTCCTGCAGAATGGGCAAATGCAGCTGATGAAGATCTTTCTGTAACATGTACAGGAGGTAAACCAGAAACTCTTAAGTATGTTAATACTATATTAAATTCTGTTAATTCCCAGACTGGTAATGACCTTCCTGTATCCGCATTCGTTGATGATGCTGATGGTACTGTTCCATTAGGAACTGCTGCATATGAAAAACGTGGTATCGCTGTTGACGTTCCAGTATGGAATCCAGAAGTATGTTTACAGTGTAACCTTTGTGCTTATGTTTGTCCTCACTCTGTAATCCGTCCAGTTGCTATGACAGCTGAGGAAGCTGCCAATGTTCCAGAAGGAACTAAGACAGTTGCCATGAAGGGTACCGATAAAACATTTGCAATTACAATCTCCGTACTTGACTGTACAGGTTGTGGTTCTTGTGTAACTGTTTGTCCTGAAGTAAAAGGCCAGAAGGCACTTTCTATGGATTTATTAGATACTCAATTACATGAGCAAAAGATGTTCGACTATGGTATTACTTTAGAAGAACCAGCTGATGTCATTGAAAAATTCAAAGAAACTACAGTAAAAGGTTCTCAGTTTAAACAACCATTACTTGAGTTCTCTGGTGCATGTGCAGGTTGTGGTGAAACACCTTATGCTAAATTAGTTACACAGTTATTCGGTGATAGAATGTATATCGCGAATGCGACTGGATGTTCCTCAATCTGGGGTGGTTCTTCTCCATCTACACCTTATACTGTAAACAAAGAAGGTAAAGGTCCAGCTTGGGCAAACTCCTTATTTGAAGATAATGCTGAATTTGGTTTCGGTATGCAATTAGCTCAAGAAGCGCTTAGAAAGAGATTAATCAATGCAGTTGAAAACTTAGCAGGCGTTGCTCAAAATGAAACTGTAAAAGCTGCTTTAGATGAATTCTTAGCAACAAAAGATTCCTCAACAAGAAACGCTGTTGCATCTAAGAAGTTAATCTCTGCCTTAGAAAATTGCAACTGTGACAATGAAGATAAAAAGTATATCTTAGATAATAAGAGCTTCTTATCCAAGAAATCACAGTGGATCTTCGGTGGTGACGGTTGGGCATACGATATCGGTTTTGGTGGTGTAGATCACGTTCTTGCTGCTGGACATGATGTAAACATTATGGTATTCGATACTGAAGTTTACTCTAATACAGGTGGCCAGGCTTCAAAGGCAACACCAACTGGTTCTATCGCACAGTTTGCTGCTGGTGGTAAAAATACAAAGAAAAAAGATCTTGCTGCAATCGCTATGAGTTATGGTTATGTATACGTTGCTCAGATTTCTCAAGGCGCGGATTACAATCAATGTATCAAAGCTATCACAGAAGCCGAAGCTTATCCAGGACCATCCTTAATCATCGCTTATGCTCCATGTATCAGTCATGGTATCAAGGGCGGATTAAAGGGTGCTCAGACAGAAGAAAAACGTGCTGTTGAAGCTGGTTACTGGCACTTATTCCGTTTCAATCCTTTATTAGCTGAAGAAGGAAAGAATCCATTTATCTTAGATTCTAAAGCTCCAAAGGCTAGCTATCAAGAATTCCTTCAAAGCGAAGTTCGTTACAACAGACTTTCTAGAACAAATCCTGAAAGAGCTGCAGAATTATTCGCTAAGGCTGAAAAAGATGCAATGGCTAAATACGAGAAACTCGTTAAGATGGCTGAAAACCTACTTTAATTCATGAACTTTTCCTTTTCATGAAATAAACAAAAACGTGTAGCAAAGATTATGCTACACGTTTTTTTGTCTGCTTTATGCATTCAAACGTAAGGATATCCGACAGCCTCTACTAGGACCTTAGTCTGTTCAATTCGTAGCTAAAAGACGCCTTCTATAACGTTCTCTATTCTCACCAGCCATCCCTTTGATTATCTCTTATTCGAAAAGATTCCTTTCCATTTTATTATAAAGAGTTATTTATATACAACAATCTCATTATTCTATACAACCATATTAATAAAGCCAAAAATATTAAAAAACACATGGAATAAAATTGGTATAATAATTGACTTATATCTTCTTCTAAGTTCGCCTTGGTATAGCCCAAAAAAGAATGAGGATATCAGTGCAAGCATACTCCCATGCATAAACATAAATACTAAAGTTTGCATGAGATTAGCTTTATTATATGACAATCCATATTTACATAAATTATCTAATAATAGGCCTCTGAACAATATCTCCTCAAAAATAGGTCCAACTAAACATACAGTAACCATATTAATTATGCTAAATGTCATTTCTGAATTAGAAAATAAATTAGAATTAACCAACTCATTATCTAAGAGTAAGATAATGACACTAGCTAGTATGATTAGTACTCGTATTAATATCGAAAATAAAATAAGCTTAATTATAAGCTTAGCACTTAAAACTTCATAAAAATCTGATAGACAATTTTTAGTTATTTCTTTAATGCGTTTATGAAAACATAAAAAAAAGAGTAGTATAATTAGAATATTCATATAACTACTTACAATCGATATATAACTAGCATCAATATTTTTTATATACATGGTAAATTCAATAAGTACAGTCACAGTTTGAATTCCTATATAAACTAATATAGGTTCAAAACACGATAAAATTGAGCACTTCCACCGATACAATTTAAACATAATATTAACTCCTCTACACAGTAGCCGTTGAAGCACCCGTTGTAAAATCTGACTCGCTCCTAAAACTTTCTATACTTTCCCGCTAAAAGCTTCTATTTCACTTTGTCTACCGTTGATTAATTATACTATGATATATCGGAAATGTCTACCAAATATCTATCAATTATATATTTCAAATGCACTCAAAAACCCCTGAAAGCATTAGCTTTCAGGGGTTTACTTAACAGGGCTACAAGGATTCGAACCTTGAGATGCTGGAATCAGAATCCAGTGCCTTACCGTTTGGCGATAGCCCTTTATGAAATTCTTTCGTAGCTTAGGTGTCAGCCACGTATGATATTATAACTCACAGAATTTTAATTTGCAAGTACTTTTTACGATTTTTTTCATGGTATTACTTGGTAATAACTAGAACTACTTCGACATATCAATATAGCTATATTCACAAGTAATGATGCAATGACATTGCTGGTCATACTCACTAATTTTATTTTCAATTTCTTTCATCAAGTACTCTTTTTGTTTACAACAATACTCGTGCGGTACAACCAAATCAAAAACTAAGTTTGTATGATGTACACCACTTGTCATACGAAAATCATGGATGGTAGCCTCTGGTTCTAAAGAACGGACAACCTTTGCGACATAGACACGTGTTTGGTTTACTACTACATCATCAACTTCAATTGGGTCCATATGAACTACTAAAAAAAGATTCATATCACGTAAAAAATCACGTTCGATCTGGTCAATGATATCATGAGCTTCCTCGATTGAAATACTATTTGGCACCTCACAATGTACGGTTGCCATCTTATGAGATGGACCATAGCTATGAACAATTAAATCATGCGTACCAACAATATTAGGATAAGACATTATCTTTTGGGTTATATTTTGATATGTTTCTTTATCAATTGCTTCTCCTAATAAAGGTTCAAATGTCTCCTTGGCAATATTAATTCCTGATATGAGTACGAAAACAGACACTGTCATGCCAACATATCCATCGATTCTTAAGCCTGTTGCGTGGCTAATAACAAGTGATACAATTGTTGCTAAGGTAATCATAACATCTCCGAATGCATCCGCTGCTGCTGCCTTCATAACGGAAGAAGATATTCGTTTCCCCAGTGTACGATTAAAACGAGATAGCCATATTTTAACGAGAACAGATGCACATAAAATAATTACAAGAACCAAACGAAATTGTGTTTGTTCTGGGCGGATAATCTTCTTAAAGGAACTCTTGATACAACTAAAACCAACTTGTAGCACCAAAAACGAGACGACAAGTGCTGCAATATATTCATATCTTCCATGTCCAAAGGGATGTTCCTTATCTGCAGGACGACTTGCAAGTTTGACACCAATAAGACTGATTAACGAGGATGCAGAATCGGATAAATTATTAAAGGCATCTGCTGTAACTGAAATACTTTGAATTAAGATACCAATTACAAATTTGACAGCAAATAAGAGCAAATTACATACGATTCCTACCATACTAGCCATAACTCCATAAGCAGTTCTTACCTTTGTATTTTGATAATCAGATGCGTTTTTTATAAATAATTTCACCAATAGTTTTGTCATACTAATCTTCCAACCTTCTTCAATTATCATTAGTTATAAATATTATAACACTATTTCATCAATCCTAATAGAAAAGGCTTTATTTTTTTTGAAGCATGATATATAATGAATCTTAATAGTTTTACCAATCTAAAGCAATTTATTGGTAACGATATTGTTGTTTCAGTGCATAACTACAGAAACAACGTATATAATGTAATTGACATGAAAGGAGTTTACCATGAAAAAATTCTTTAAATTTATCGCAGGCGTTGCTTCAGTTGCTGCTCTTGCTTGTGGTGCTTATTATTTCTTTAAAAAATATGTATGTAAAGAGACACCGGATGACGACTTTGATGATTTCGATGACAATTTAGATGATTACGATACTACTGACAGCAAAGAACCAACTAACGATAATCGTGAATACGTTTCCATCAATATCACTTCCGACCAAGACAACAAAATGGATGAAGCTAGCGAAGAAGAAATAAACGACGAAATATAATATAAAAATGAATCGTGTTTTGCTTGCAAAACACTTGCACACAAGCGGGTTAGGAAGATGTCATATATCCGACATCTTCCTAACCCGCTTGTGTGCATCCTGGCGTCCTTCCTTTTGGACGCTTTTTTTTGTGTATTAGGAAAATCGAACTTCATAAGTCACTTTGCACATAAATTGACTTGCTAAAGATGGGATAACAAACATAATTTAGGAGCATACTTTTATGAAGTCGTCGGTACTTTGGGCCTGTATTTTAGGCCCTTACGTATCACTACGAACTTCATTCAAGCGAAAGCGTGTTGCGTATAAATTATGTTTGTCATCCTATGCTTCTAACATTTCCTTGTGCAAAATGACATCAGACTTCTTTCTTAAGGACTTATGACACACGAAGAACTTTCCTATGACTAGTGTATCGAAGTCCTTTTCTATATGTTTATGCGTCATTTTGCACATAAATAGACTTGCTAAAATGGGATGACAAACATAATTTAGAAGCAACTGTTATGAAGTCGTCGGTACTTATGGCCTGTATTTTAGGTCCTTACGTACCGCTACGACTTCATTCAAGCGAAAGCGTGTTGCGTATAAATTATGTTTGTCACCCCATGCTTCTAACATTCCCTTGTGCAAAATGACGTCGATTAACCCTAATCCTTAATTATCACTGATTTATAATCTCGTCGATGGATTGATGAAGCTGTGCCATATCACTAACGTGGTAAACTGTCTCACTTGTAAGTCCCGTTGTATCATAAACTTGAGCAACCACATATTCTTTCTTACCAACTTTATATAAAATCGCTGACTCATTGTCAGTGCTTAAAATTATGAGACTTCTCCAATCCTCTGTCACATCATCACTACTTAAGCTCAATGCCTCAGATTGAAATAATAAAAGCAATTGTGTACATTGATCTTGTGTTGTATCTCCCTGATACGTATGAATGATTGTCTCATCTGTTGTTTCCCTTTTTGCCTCTTCCACTGCGAACGTAAATGCTAGATTTTCAACTGTAGATACTGTTACCTTATTATTTTCAGCCGTATCAGCAGTTGTTTCTAAACTAACCGAGTCTTCAGCGTAATCAATCGCCTGTGTAGCCATAGGAGCTGCGCTCTGTGGGGCTTCTGCTGATTGATCTACTGAAGGAGCATATACTTCTTGTTTCTCTTCTGAATTAGTTGCAGAATCTTTACTACTAAAACCAAATTGGCTAATAAATTGATATCCAACCACAAGTACAAAAAAAGCTGCTGCAACTCCAACAAAACGCATTGCATATTTCATAATAGAAGCCTTTGTAATCTTTACTTTTTTTACATCGGTAATCTGTTCATCTTTCTCAACTGCTTTTAATGTTTTAGCAATTAATTGCTCACTTACTTTGACATCTTTTAATTCTTGCTTGAGTTGCTCTGTCATTTCTAATAAAAACTCATCAGATTCATTCATCATTAAATCTTCTTCATAATTCTCTTCATTCATTTTCATACAAAAGCCTCCTTTCTAAGATTTCTTTTAACTTCTCCTTCGCACGAGTCAAACGACTCTTTACCGTTCCTACTGGTACATGTAATATTTGAGAAGCTTGTTCCATACTCATCTCTTGAAAATAAACACACATAACTACATCTTTATAGTGTTCCGGTAACTCCATAACTGCTTCCTTTACACTCTGTATTGTTTCTTCTCGTTCCACCCTAGTAAAATCATCCTCAGTAGCTAAGTTGTCTTCGATAAACTCATCCATTGGAACTGTATGCCTACTGTAAGCACTCTTAAGATAATCCTTACAAGTATTGATCGTAATTCGTATCAGCCAAGTTTTAATGCTACTATTGCCTTGGAACGTATGTAAATTTTTGTTGACCTTGAGGAATACATCTTGAAAGATGTCTTCTGCTGTATGAATATCTCTAACATACATATACGCAGTTTGTAATACATCGTTACCATAAGTACGCATCAAGGTCTCCAAATTGAAACCTGTAACTGCCTCCATTCCTTATAACCCCCTATAAACATATTTTAATGAGATGTTACAACATGTAAACTCCCAGCCAAAAGGCAACAAAATACATCCTGTAACCACCTATGTACTTATGTCTATAGTATACCCTTAATGATTAGACGATGGCAATAAAAAAAAGTTCCACAATCGATGAATATGATTGTGGAACCTCTTTTGATTACTCTTTACCGAACTCTGATAAGACAAGTCCTTTATTACGATCAAGAACCGTATTAATGCTCCATGCATGAACAAATAGCAATAACGGATTACCCTTCATATTCTTAACCTTTTTTGTATCAGAAGTAACACTTAGTGCTGATACATCAATATCCTTATTTTCAATCCAACGGATATGCTCATAAGATAATGGTTCCATACGTATTTCTACATTATATTCTGATTCCAAACGGTATTTTAATACATCAAATTGAAGTACACCAACAACACCAACGATGATCTCCTCCATACCAGAATTAATCTCTTGGAATATCTGAATTGCACCCTCTTGAGCTATCTGGGTTACACCCTTTATAAATTGCTTTCTCTTCATCGTATCTACCTGACGAATCTTAGCAAAATGTTCTGGTGCAAATGTTGGAATACCTTCATATTCGAATTTCTGGCCTGGCATGCAAATGGTATCTCCAATCGAGAAAATACCAGGATCGAACACACCGATAATATCACCTGCATATGCCTCATCTAGAATTTTTCTCTCCTGTGCCATTAACTGCTGTGGTTGAGATAAGCGTAATTTTCTATCTCCTTGCACATGGAATACCTCTTCACTAGCTTCAAACTTACCAGAGCATATTCTCATAAATGCGATACGGTCACGATGAGCTTTATTCATATTTGCTTGAATCTTAAATACAAAAGCAGAAAAGTCATTCTTCAACGGATCAATCATACCAGCATTGGATTTACGAGGTAGTGGAGTAGTTGTCATCGCTAAAAAGTGTTTTAAGAACGTTTCAACACCAAAGTTTGTTAACGCAGAACCAAAGAATACAGGAGTTAAGTTTCCTGCACTTACTTCTTCTAAGTCAAAATCAGCGCTTGCTCCATCCAACAATTCAATCTCTTCAGAAAGAATATCATGACTCTTCTTGCCAATGATATTATCCAGCGTTGGATCACCAATCTGAACCTCCACTGATTCAACTTCTTTCATACCATTATTGGCTGCTGTAAAACGACTAATTGTCTTTGTATTACGATCGTATACACCCTGAAACTCTTTACCAGAACCAATTGGCCAATTCACTGGGCACGTACGAATACCAAGTACTGTCTCAATATCATCTAATAGCTCAAACGTATCTCTTGCTTCACGATCCATCTTATTAATAAATGTGAAAATTGGTATATTACGCATAACGCATACTTTAAATAACTTCTTAGTCTGATTCTCAACACCCTTGGAAGCATCAATAACCATGACCGCAGAATCTGCTGCCATTAAGGTTCGATACGTATCCTCAGAGAAATCCTGATGTCCAGGCGTATCCAGAATATTAATGCAGTAATCATCATAATTAAACTGCATAACCGAAGAAGTTACGGAGATACCACGCTCCTTCTCTATTTCCATCCAGTCAGACACTGCATGCTTTGCAGTTTTCTTACCTTTAACCGATCCCGCTAAATTGATAGCTCCTCCATATAAAAGTAACTTTTCTGTCAATGTTGTTTTACCAGCATCTGGGTGAGATATAATTGCAAATGTACGTCTTTTTTTTATCTCCTTCGTAATATCTGCCACGAAATTGCCCTCCATCCTTATCGAAAGAACCGTAAGTAACGATTCTATATATTAAATTAATCTAACGTCCTACTAAAACCAATTAATCATATACTAATTCAATAAGTTTTGTCAAGGGATACTAATGGCGATTGCGAAAGCGTGTTGCGTATAAATTATGTTTGTCATCCCGTGATCCTTACATTATCCAGTGCAAAATGACACCAGACCTCTTTCTTAAGGCCTTTTTAATAAGTTCATTCGTCATTTTGCACATCATTAGACTTGCCAAAAATGGGATGACAAATATAATTTAGGAGCAACTGTTATGAAGTCGTCGGTACTTAGGGCCTGTATTTTAGGCCCTTACGTACCACTACGAACTTCATTCAAGCGAAAGCGTGTTGCGCTTAAATTATGCTTGTCATCCCATGCTTCTTACATTATCCTGTGCAAAATGACATCCAATTTCTATCTTAAGGACTTTTGACACCCAACTCGTCGTTTTGCACTTAAACAGACTTGCTAAAATGGGATGACAAACATAATTTAGGAGCAACTGTTATGAAGTCGTCGGTACTTAGGGCCTGTATTTTAGGCCCTTACGTACCGTTACGACTTCATTCAAGCGAAAGCGTGTTGCGCATAAATTATATTTGCCATCCCATTCTTCTAACATTTCCTTGTGCAAAACGACGTACCAATAACATCTTATCGCAATAAAACTCCAGTTTCTTGAATTCCTCCAGCAGATGGTGCTATTACATATGGATTAATGAAAAAGATAATAGAATCGTCCCTAATATAGAAACCAAATTCAAATTCACCTTTACTTAAAATTTCAAGAGCATTTGGGTAGAACGCATCTGGCTGTTCTGATGCAATCGTATAAAAGGTCTGACCAACGATTGCCTTCACATCAGCTTCATCCTTTCCAATAAAATGAGAAGCTTTTAATAAGTCCCCTGTCTTGACATCATATGTGTAAGCACTTTGCAATAGATTTGGATGTGATCCTCCAAAGTCACTATAAGAAGATATCTTAAATGAAACAATATGATCCTGATTATGTGTAACCTCAAATTTTTGTTCTGTTACAAATGGATACTGAAAATCTTCATTGGGATTCGTATAGAATTCTTTCACATACTGGCTTCCCTCTTTAAACGATTTATTAAACTCTGCCTCTGTATTTTCCTTGATCTCTTTATTAATCTTATCAATGGATGGGAATGATTCTATGTTCTGTAATTGTGGGTATGTAAATTCCCCACGAAGTAAAGTTTTATTTCCTTTTTTATTCAGAAGTTCGCGTTCAAACCTCTCAGATGTAATTATAGACTTTTTCGGTGGTGTAGCTGTTGTCTTTGATACTTCACCACTGGATTCGTCTATATTTTCAGTAATCGCTTGATTCTCTTGAGTAACTTGTTCTTCACTAGTGAGAGCTTCCTCTTGATTTAGTTCTTCTTCCGGAAGTAACCCTTCCTCTTGATCGAGCCCTTCTTCCGGAAGGAGCCCTTCCTCTTGATTGAGCAGTTCCTCTTGATTCTCTTCTTGTTTTATATCTTCTTTATTCTTTTGTGAACGATTACATGCAATCAAGGATAAACACAACATAGTAAGTACTAACAACTTGAGTAAATGCTTCATATCTTTCCTCTTTATTACAACTTTATACTAAAATATGCCTAAGAGAGCACTTCCATGCTACCTTAGGCACATTCGATCTAACTTTTGAATTATATATCTCCCAAACTGAATTTATCATGGACTGCATTCATTGCCTGATTTGTGTAAGCTTCATCAATAAGTACAGTAACACGAATTTCAGAAGTAGAAATCATCTTAATGTTAACTCCAATATCATAAAGAGCTTCAAACATCTTAGCTGCAACACCTGGATTTGACATCATACCAGCACCAACAACCGAAACTTTTGCTACACTCTTATCAACATCAATTTTATCACATTTTAAAGAGGTCTGTCTGTGTCTCTCTAAGATTTCAACTACCTCATCAACACAGTCTTCAGAAACAGTAAAACTAATATCCTTCGTACCATCACGTCCCACTGACTGTAAAATGATATCTACATTGATATTGTGATTTGCTAAGTGCTGAAATAGCTTAAATGCTACTCCAGGTTGATCCTCTAAACCAATCACTGCGATACGGGCGGTATTTTTATCACTAGCAACGCCACAAACAAGCATCTTTTCCATCTTAACTTCCTCCTTAACAACTGTTCCCTCTGATGTATTAAGACTTGAGCGCACAACTAGCTGTACACCATATTTTTTTGCCATCTCCACGGAACGATTATGCAAGACACCAGCTCCTAAAGAAGCTAAATCTAACATCTCATCATATGTAATTTCACTAAGCTTTCTTGCATTCTTTACATACCTAGGATCAGCTGTATAAACACCATCTACATCTGTGTAAATTTCACATAAGTCTGCCTTAAGTGCCGCTGCAAGAGCAACCGCAGTTGTGTCAGAGCCTCCACGACCTAATGTCGTATAATTATCCATCTTATCGATACCTTGAAATCCTGTGATAATAACGATTTTTCTTGCATCTAATTCATTGCGAATTCGATCCGTATCAATTTTTTTAAGACGTGCATTACTATAATTACTTGTTGTATGCATTGCAACCTGAAAAGCATTTAAAGAGATTGCTGGAACACCTAGAGAATCCATAGCCATTGCCATAAGAGCAACACTCGTCTGCTCTCCAACTGTTAAAAGCATATCCATTTCACGCTTTGGAGGGTTCGGGTTAATATCTTTTGCTTGTGCAATTAATGTATCCGTCATCTTACCCATAGCAGATAAAATAACAACAACATCATTGCCCTTTTTATAGTCTTCGATGCATCTTCTTGCAACATTAAATATTCTCTCTTGATCAGCAACGGATGTGCCACCGAATTTTTTTACTACTAACATAGCTGCCTCCTAGATCTAGTTTCAAAACTGAGTTAATACTACCAAAGTTTCTTTTACTTTGCAATACTAAACATTCATGCACATCGATCACAATGAAAAATAAATTTTATAGCTTAATTAACCGGTCGATCGTCTTATATCCATCCAAAACTTCATTACCGGATAAAGCAGCTTCCTTCTCATTATAATACTGAATCTTTTTGAATTCTTTCGTACTATCATAAAGCATATAAGGAACTGGATTGGATGTATGGGTACGAAGACGAATTGGAGTTGGATGATCTGGCATAATCAGCATCCGATACTCTACATGACGTTTATCCATTTCTTCTTTAACCACACGAATCACTCTTTGGTCAAGAAATTCGATTGACTGCAATTTATTTGGTATACTTCCTTGATGCCCCATCTCATCGGGCGCCTCCACATGTATATACACAAAATCAAGTCCATCATCGACTAGAGCATGAACGGCTGCCATTGCCTTTCCTTCATAATTCGTATGTAATGTACCATCAGCACCTTCCACTTCAATCACTTTCATACTTGTTCCAACAGCAATACCTTTTAACAAATCAACTGCCGAAATCATAGCTCCTTTTAATCCTGTCTTTTCTTCAAAAGATGTAAGTGCAGGCTTTGTTCCTGCCCCCCAGAACCATATGGAATTCGCTTTATTTAAGCCTTTCTTGGCACGCTCCACATTCAATGGATGATGATTTAATATATCATAGCTCTTTACCATCATATCCTTTAATAGCTTTTCTTCTGGGAGATATCCACCGATTACTTTTCCTAAAATATCATGAGGCGGTGTTAACTCTGTAACTATGCCTTGATCCCATATTAGTAAATGACGATAACTTGTTCCAACATAATACTTAAAGATCTCATTCTGTAATTCTTTTTTCACTGCATCAATCAAAACAGCAGCATCCTCAGTTGAGATTTCACTTGAGCTGTGATCGATTATTGTTTTCTTATCATAAGGCAAATCATCATCTGAGACAGTAACGATATTACAACGAATTGCAATATCGGTTGTTTTCATATCAACACCAATACTAAGAGCTTCCAATGGGGAACGTCCTGTATAATATAGCTTTGGATTATATCCAAGTACTGCTAAATTGGCAGTATCACTACCTGGTTTCATACCCTCTGGTATTGTATGTGCGAGTCCGATTTCTGATTTTGAAGCAAGGTAATCCATCATTGGTGTATCAGCATATTCCAACGGCGTTTTATCGCCAAGACTAGCGATTGGTTCGTCAGCCATTCCATCTCCAAGTACAACAATATACTTCATTTCCTTTACGTCCTTTCTGACTAGTTATTAGAATTCTACTCGAATCCTATTCTTGATCTCAATTTCTTGTGACTTATGAGCAAACTCTGCTTCTGTCATCTCTTCTGTAATAAAAGCAAATTCATCTGAGATTGTTTCAACAGCAACCTCTGCATTAATTGTAAATAAGCTTTCCGCTTTTGCTTTTTGACTTGCAGGAACACGAACAAAGAATTTACTTTGATAAGTACTAATATCACCTAATGCTAGTGGTTTGCTGCTCCATAACGTCATTACATTCGTACCGATATGTTTTGTTGCATCGACTACGTCAGATACTACTGCAGAAGCAGTTGGAAGTTTTCCTGCACCACTTCCGTAGAACATAATGTCACCAAGCATATTCCCCTTTACTAATATACCATTAAAAACTCCATTTACATTATACAATGGATGTTTACTATTAATCATCTTAGGTGTAACCATCGCATAAACTTCATTATCTACTTTCTTACTTGTTCCAAATAATTTGATGCTTACATTTAAAGCCTTTGCATACTCAAAGTCTTCTGAAGTAATCTTTGTAATACCCTCTGTATAAATATTATCATAATTTACTTGAGAGCCATAAGCTAAAGAGGTTAAGATTGCAATCTTTCGACATGCATCATAACCCTCAATATCTGCGTCTGGTTTACGTTCTGCATATCCTAGCTCTTGCGCCTGCTTTAATACCGCTGAAAAATCTGCACCCTCTTCTGCCATTTTTGTTAATATATAATTGGTTGTTCCATTTAGTATACCAGTAATTTCAGTTATCTCATCAACAGTTAAGGATTGATTCAATGGACGTATAATTGGGATACCGCCACCAACACTTGCTTCAAATAAAAAATTAATATTTTTTTGTTTCGCAATTTCAAGTAGTTCAGCACCATGCTTTGCAACCAATTCTTTATTTGAGGTACATACACTCTTTCCTTTTAATAAAGCTTCTTTTACAAATGAGTAAGCTGGTTCTACACCGCCCATTACCTCCACAACAATCTCAACTTCCGGGTCATTAACAATTTCGTTAAAGTCATGAGTTAATATATCCATAACGGGATCTCCCGGAAACTCTCTTAAATCGAGAACATATTTTATTTCAATTGACTGACCTGCTCGTTTTGCGATTGTATCATAGTTCTTTTCAATAACCTCATAAACGCCTGATCCAACTGTTCCATAACCTAATACTGCTATCTTCATAAAAACACCTCTTCTTTATTATTCTCTTCCAAGAATCTTTAGGTAGTGAACTCCTTCTAAGGATTCTATTGTATCCATCATTTGTGCAACCTCAACTGTTTCTGGCAGTATCTCAACACTAAGAGTTAACGACGCGATGCCCCCAATCGGTATCGTTTGATGTATGGTTAAGATGTTAGCTCGATTTTTTGCTATTTGATTTAGCACTGTGGACAATAAACCCGGAATATCATCCATTTGCATCATAAAAGTTATTGTTTTCCCACGGTTATTCTCATGGAAAGGAAGTATATCGTCTTTATATTTGTAAAAAGAACTTCTGCTAATATCTACAGCTTCTGTAGCTTCCTGAATGGTCATACAACGTTCGGAATCCAATAACCGTTTCGCTTCAACAACCTTTAACAACACCTCAGGCAAAGCCTTCTTTTTCACTATAAAGTATTTCTCTTCTTCCATAATAACCCCCATATATCCAAAAATACTTATTTACAGACAACGTGTTTGCAACAGAGCTACAAGTGTCCGTACTGAAAAGATATATTATCACAATTTATCGTATAATGCAAGAAGTAAATTCCAATAATTTCAGAAATTCCAAAAGCAACATATGGACAATCAAGTTTCAATATAGTACGATACACTTAGTGTATGGTGGATAAATTATGCTACCTTCCACATAATATTATTTCTGCAAATTAAACAACTATTTTAAGGACACTAACTCCGATTACATAAAAAAAGGAGATGGATATGCTATATATTTCAACTGCTCTCTATTTAGAAGCACAACCCTTGATTACGATCTATTCATTAAAACAACTGCATGAACATACAAAGTTTCAAGTATTTGCAAATGATAACGTATGTCTTATTATAACAGGTGTAGGAGAATTAAAGGCAAGTATTGCAATTACGTATTTGTTATCAAATCGAACAATTGGACCACATGACTTATTTTTAAACTTTGGTCTATGTGGATCCCTGGATCCGACAATACCAATTGGTTCCTCTTGCGTTTTTCACAAATTAAGAGACTATTCCACTAAGAAAGATCTTTATCCGGATATGCTATTAAAGCTTCCTTTTCGTGAAGCTAGTCTTGAAACATGCCCGTTACCGGTTGGTAATGAGATTTTGCCTACCACAGTTTCAGAAACGTTTGTAGATATGGAAGCTTATGCAGTTATGTATGCTGTTACTTATTATATGCAACCGCATCAGGTTTTGTTTCTTAAGGTCATTTCTGATTATCCAACTACAGACAAAAAAGCAGTTATTGATAAAGCTGAGATTCAATTAAAACTCTTACAAGCTGCACAAGAAATGAACTGTTACTTACATGAACTCTCCAGTGAATTCAAGTTTTTTTCAGATATTACGACAACATTGGAGTTATCCAAAGATGAATATAATTTATATCAATCGATCATACAGCGATTGCATTTATCCGAAACGATGAGTCACTCCCTAAAACAACATATTATTTATTATAAAAGTAGACATACTTTAGCAGATAAGATTCTCTCAAGTTTTATAAAGGAGCCATCAATTATCACTTGTAAAAGTAAAGTAGAAGGGAAAAAATACTTTGAACAACTCAAATCAAAACTTATGGAATAACTCCTTTTCTCACATTTATGTTGAAAAAGAGATCATGAATACAGAAAAGGTTACAAAAATCATTGAACAATTTCCTAATTCAGTTATAGTTCCAATTCAGCATTATAAAGATTTCTTTAATCGTAGCAATCAGAACTTTCATGCACAAAGTCTTCAACAGAAGCTAATTCTTGCAACGAATAAAGGGCAGCTTGTAATGAAAGGTGCACCTGTATGCCAGAATTTTGGACAAGAGTACTTCTATTATACAAGCAATGTTTTAAATTGTATCTATGACTGTGAATATTGCTATTTACAAGGCCGTTATCCTTCCTCGAATCTCGTTGTTTTCATTAACCTGTCGGATAACTTCGCTGAACTTGAAGTACTCTTAAAACAACATCCCGTATACGTGTGTATCTCTTACGATACTGATTTACTAGCGATTGAAAACACCTTTCACTTTCTTTCGGAGTGGATTGCATTTGCGAAACTTCACCCAAACTTAACGGTTGAAGTACGCACCAAAAGTGCCCAGGTAGAATTAATTCGTAAGCTAGAACCTCTACCAAATATAATCTATGCTTGGACATTATCTCCTAATGTAATCCAACAGAAATATGAACATAAAACACCAACTCTTCACATGAGACTTAAAGCGCTCAAGGCTGCCATCGCTTGCGGTCATCCAGTCAGAGCTTGTTTTGATCCAATATTAAATATTCCACAAGCATTCGAAACGTATCAAGCGTTCTTTAATGAGGTATTTGAGGCCATTAATGCTAGTTCCTTAACTGATGTTAGCCTTGGGCTTTTCCGCATCTCAAAAGACTATTTAAAGCTGTTACGCAAGCATCGTCCGAACTCAAGTATCGCAACTTATCCTTATGCACAGAGTAACGGTTATTGTCATTATGAGGAAAGCATTTTTTATGAGCTATTAACACCAATTTATAATGAATTACTAACTTATCTACCTGCTGACAAAATATTTCTTGATACATCAGCAATTGCAACCTAATAAACGGACAAAAGGGTTGCAAAGGTTATTGTAATGAAACGAAATCGTTAAGATAAAGAAAGGAGAGCGTAAATTATGTCTACTGCGATTGTAACAGGTGCTTCTTCAGGTATTGGAAAAGCAATTGCGACTGCTTTATTAAAACGAGGGATTGAAGTATATGGTTTTGGGAGAACATTCTCTGAATCGATTCATCAACCACTCTTTCATCCAATTTGTTGTGATTTAATGGACACGAAACAGCTATGTACCATTATAAAAGAGATTCAATCGGTAAAATCCATTGATTATCTAATCAACTGTGCAGGTGTTGGCTATTATGGTTTACACGAGGAGCTAAATCCTGCAAAAATACATGAAATGGTAACTGTTAACGTAGAGGTACCCCTCTTACTTACCAACCTTACTCTACGAGATCTAAAAAAGCAAAAAGGAGCAATTATTAATATTTCCTCAGTAACAGCAGAAAAAAGCAACCCTCATGGCTGCGCATATGGCGCCACAAAGGCTGCTCTTAGTAGTTTTTCTAATTCACTTTTTGATGAAGCAAGAAAATCAGGTGTTCGTGTAGTAACGATTCAACCCGATATGACACGAACTAATTTATACCGCAATGCCAATTTCAAAGAAGGTCCTACCCCTGATACTTATCTATTACCAGAAGAAATCGCTAATGCAGTTGAATATATTTTAGATGCGAGAGATGGTATTGTGATTACAGAACTTACTCTAAAACCACAACGTCATCAATTGACAAAGCAATAAGGTAATATAGCTATCACAATTTTAGAATTGCCAATACGATTAAGATTGCTCCACTAATCCAGGATAGATCAAATTCCGTTGTAAATGCTAGCTTTCTCCCTAAGAATTCTCCAAGCTTAATTGCACCTACTCCAAACAAGAGAGATACTACTATAATCGGACAAACCATTCCTCCTGTTAAGGAAAAACCAAAGCCAGCAGCTAATCCATCCATCGATAAAGCAATCGCTAGTGAGATTGCTTCACTTGGGGATAACGATTTTGAAAAATCCTTATCAGCCTCTATTGGATCTGCGTAAATATTTAGAATAAAGTGCAAACTTGCAAAAGAAAATCCAATGCTCGACTTTATTACTTTCTTTTTTCGGATAAATGCCTTGATTGCGAATTCAAATAATTTAACGATACCTAAGATCAATAAAATAGTAAAACAAATAATTTTATTAATTTCAGGTCGAATATATGGCTTCACTATTTTACCAAGCAATAGGGAAGCTCCTAAAAGACCACTACATATACTTCCAACAATAAGCGATGAGGCCCATTTAATCCTTACCTTACTATTACCATATGCAAATGCAGCAGCTAACGCGTCAATCGACAAAGCGAATGCCAAAGCCACATAATTAATCAACTTTTCACCTCTCATCTTCACTCCATATACCATATGATGGTATTCGTTAAGTTGTGAATCGATGAGAGATCTCTTTACTACTTAATCTCTTTTTTCAAATATTCAATTGCAGATTGTAACTGATTATCTTGTTCCTCTGTAATCAAACCAGTTAAGTCTTTGTCTAGTTCAACCTCTACATCAGGAGTAATACCCACTTTATGAATACTTCTTCCCTTTGGTGTAAAATAGTTTGAAATCGTTATCTTCATAGCACTGCCATCATAGAGTGGAATTACAGACTGTACAATACCCTTGCCAAAGGTCTGTGTACCCATAATTGTTCCAACACCATAATCTTGAATCGCACCTGAAAAAATTTCAGAAGCACTTGCGCTATTTCCATTCACCAAAACAACAAGAGGTTTCGTGAACTCTTCCTCTGTCTTAGCGTACTCCTCTTCTCTTTTTCCATTCTTTGTTTCGGTATATACGAGAAGACCTTTTCCAATCAGACGGTCTAACATAGCAGTACAAGAAGTGTATAGACCTCCACCATTATCACGAATATCAATGATCAAGCCTTCCATTTTTTGTGACTCAAGATCATCAATTGCATGAATAAACTGTTCTACGGTGATTTTATCAAACTGAGCAATATAGATGTAACCGATGTTGTTATCCATCATCTTATATTCTACTGTTGGAACTTCAACTTCATTACGTATAATATCAAAACTCAACTCCTCTAGGTTATCTCCACGAAGAATTGTCAGCTTAACTAAGGTCCCTTTTTCACCCTTCATCTTAGCAACTACAGAGTTAATGTCCATACCAGTAACATCTTCATCATCTACTTTATATATAATATCACCTGGTAAAATACCAGCAATTGCAGCAGGACCACCAGGGAAAGGTTTTGTAATTGTCATCGTAAGAGTTTCTCTATTCTGACCTACATATGCACCAATTCCATAATAAGTACCATTCATGGATTCGTTTAGTTCCGCATATTCTTCTACAGAATAATAGCAAGAATAAGGGTCTTCGAGTGCCTGCATCATACCTTTTAAGATTGCGTCATCATAATTTTCTGCAGTAACATCATATAAAAAATACTTTGATATCATTGACTGCATAAAATTAATTTTCTTTGTTAACGCATCGTCAAGTATAGCTTGACTCTGTTTATTTGTGTCTGAACTCTGTTCTGTTCTTATGGAATCATCATCTTGAAGGGATACTCGGTAATTAATAAATAATACTGAAAAAACAATACTACATACTAATAGTGCGCTTAAGCTCCCTACAATAATACCAGCCGTAAATTTATTTTTCATGCTACCTCCTGCTTAAGGCAAGTATCAACTGTCTTAAGATTAACTTTATTAATTATAGCTTATGTAGAGCAGTGGGTCTACATACGCACCATTTAAGATTAAAGTAAAATGAAGATGTGGCCCTGTCGAAATTCCAGTAGAACCAACTAATGCAACTACCTGTCCTTGCTTTACTTGATCCCCTGCGGATACTAGCAGTTTTGAACAATGCAGATAACGAGTTACAACTCCATTGCCATGATCAATCTCGACATAATTACCACCTGAAACGCTATAAGATGATTTTACAACGGTTCCTGCAAGTACTGCTACAATCGAAGCACCTTGTTCTCCACCGATATCAACACCACGGTGATAAGTGCTCGCACCTGCTGTCGGAGCAACACGATATCCGAATCTAGAATAAATTCTTCCATCTCCAGGTAATGGCCAAATCATCTTGCCAAGTTCCGTTTCATCCGTTTTCTCTATGCCATTTGCTGCATTTAGGCGATTCTGTTCTGCTAATGCTGCCAATCTAGCTTCTTCTGCCTTTCTTGCCTCATCTGCGATTCGTTTTGCTTCATCATCTTTAATTTTTTGAATATCTGCATTCGCTACTGTAATTTGCTCTGCGTATTCCTGGAATAATTCCTCGTCTGCGCCTATTGCTTCTGTATAGCGAATAATTTCTTCGGCCTTTTGAGCAGACAACTCTTGTAATGCCAGTTGTTCAAATTGCTGCTCCTCTTCTGTTGCTTCAAGTTCTTCCAATTTTACCGCAAGGTATTCTTCTTGCTGCTGAATTAACTCCTTCGTAGCAATGTATTCATTCAGTAAATTACCATCATATTCAGAAATCTTCTTCGAGTACTCAACCTGATTTAAGAAATCAATAATATTTCCAGAGCTTAAAAACATTTGTAAGATGTCTTCTGAACCATTCTCATATAAATATTGTATTCTTTTTTTCATTGTTTCATATTGAGATGCCTCTTTGTTCTTTGCTACCTCTAGCTCTAATCGTGTCTTATCAAGTTCTTCATTCGTATCTATAATATCTAATGCTAATTCGTCAAGACTTGCAGTCAATTCATTCAACTGCATATCAAGTTTTTCGATATATGCTAAGATATCATTCTTTTCAGCCTCCAGCTTTTTGATATTATCACGTGTCTCTTTCTTCTTTTGCTCTAGTTCTTCCTTTTTTTGCTCTGCTTCTTTTAATTTATCTTCATATGTATTAAATTTCACTGAAGACAAATAATCAGTCTTAATATTATAACTAGAAGCAGCATTTACTGATTGTGTAGTTTGATTATTCAAACCATACATACCAATCGGCAATGTAAGTACAGCAATTAAACCAACAGATAATAGACGGTAGTTCTTCGCTTTTCTCTGCTTCATATTTTCCTCCTTATAAATCATATATGCAACTATTTTAATGCAATCAAACACATCTTAATTTATCTTACGTAACTGTTTTCCAAGCGTCATAAAGCTACCTAGAAAACCAATTCCAACGCCTACACCAATCGAGATTGGAATCAACGCGGAAAATATAGAACTCGCTTTTAGTAACTGTGTATCTCCAAACGGACTATTAATTCCCATACTTAAGTAAGCAACTACTTTATTGTAAACAAAGTATAATAATCCTATTGGAAGAATTGCTCCAATGATACCAATGATAATGCCCTCCACAATAAATGGTGCTCGTATAAAGAAATCAGTTGCTCCAATTAGCTTCATAATCGATATTTCCTGGCGTCGAACTGCAACACCCATCGTTACAGTCGTACTGATTAGAAATACAGCAACACCTAATAGAATTGCAATAACAATAGCAGTTCCATAAGCCAGACCTTTGTTGACACTGCTTAACATATCGGCAATTGCTTCTGAATTGTTTACCTGTCGAACACCTGGTATTGATTGTAAATAACGTACCAGTACATCCTGCATCTCAATATCATTTAAGTACACAATATAATGCGCAGAATTCGCTAGTGGATTATCATCTCCAAAGCTTGCAACCTGCTCTGGATCTAGTCTAGTCTCCTTATATTCCTCCCATGCTTGTTCTGCTGAAACAAACTCGCTGTTACTTACTTCTGCACGTATCTTAATCTTATCGCCAATTGCACTTATTTCTTCCTGCGTCAAATTCTCTTCGAAGAATACAGTTACACTAACCCCCTTCTCCGCACTTAATATTAAATGCTGAAAATTCATAAGAATACAATAAAAAATTCCAAATAAAAATAGACAAGTAGTAATCGTTCCAATCGAAGCGATTGAAAACATACGATTTCGTTTGATGTTCTTAATTCCCTGTCTTATACTATATATCAGCGTAACTATTCTTTGCATGTGTATAACCACCTTTTTTTGTATCACTAATTAGAACACCGTTCTTCATTGTAATTACTCTTTTTTGCATTGCGTCCACAATGTCTTTATTATGTGTAACAACTACAACCGTAGTGCCTCTTTTATTTACCTCTTCAAGCAGATGCATAATCTCCCATGAATTTTTAGGATCAAGGTTGCCAGTTGGCTCATCCGCTAATAGCATTACTGGATTATTCACTAAAGCTCGCGCTAATGCAACTCTTTGCTGTTCACCACCAGAAAGCTGTTTTGGAAACGAATTATGCTTTTCCGATAAACCAACAATCGATAACATATTTGGAGTTTGTCTCTGAATCACCTTGGTCGGCATTTCAATCACTCGCTGAGCAAATGCAACATTCTCAAAGACAGTGCGATCTTGTAACAATCGAAAGTCTTGGAATACTACACCAATTGTTCTTCTATATTTTGATACCTGCCAACGCTTCAAACGTGATAATTCACGCCCAGCTACATATACCTTGCCCTTGGTAGGTAGAATTTCCCTAAGCATTAGTTTAATTAATGTCGATTTACCAGAACCGCTGGAACCTACGATAAATACGAACTCTCCCTTGCGTATTTCAAAGCTAATATTTTTGATTGCGTGAGTTCCCTTTTCATAATCCTTTGAAACATCCTGAAATAAGATAACAGGTGCTTCAATGTCCTGTAAATCTTCACTGATATTGTAAGAAGCCATATCCTATCCTTCCCTTTCGTACCTAACTTGACAAAAGCCGCCCATTAACCTGCTTTCCTTTCTCATAAAAAGCAGGTAAAACAGCGGCTACTTACTTAATACTCAATGTTTTCCATATATTTCATATACTTAACAACCATAAGTGCAATCTTAAAAGTAATTGCATCTTCAAAAACTCTTAAGTCAAGATTTGTACTCTTTTGAAGCTTATCCAAACGATAAACCAATGTATTTCTATGAATATAAAGTTGTCTTGAAGTCTCTGATACATTCAAACTATTTTCAAAGAACTTGTTAATCGTAGTTAACGTTTCATCATCAAATTCATCTGGTGATTTTCCATCAAAGATTTCACGAATAAACATCTTACAAAGTGGCATAGGCAACTGATAAATCAAACGTCCAATGCCTAAGTTACTATATGCTACTACGTTACGGCTACTATAGAAAATCTTACCTACATCCAGTGCCATCTTTGCTTCTTTATAAGAACGAGAAACATCCTTGATCTCATTGACAATTGTACCAAATGCTACATGAACCTTAGTCATCGCTTCTGTATTAAGCATATCGAGAATGACTTTAGCAGTTTTCATCAAATCATCATATGTCTCATTCTGCTTTACTTCTTTTACAAGAATAATATTTTTCTCATCAACTGCAGTTATAAAATCCTTTGTCTTTGTTGAGAACAATCCACGTACTGTCTCAAGAGCATTCGTATCCTTCTCATTCTTTGTCTCGATGATAAATACAACTCTTCTCACGTCTGTTTCAATATGAAGTTTTTTCGCACGATTATAGATATCAACTAATAATAAGTTATCTAACAATAAATTCTTAATGAAGTTATCTTTGTCATAACGTTCTTTATATGCTACCAACAGATTTTGAATTTGGAAGGAGGCAATCTTTCCAACCATATACACATCGTCGCTATCACCTCTTGCTAAGATGACATATTCTAGCTGATGTTCATCAAAAACCTTGAAAAATTGGTATCCTTGAAGTACTTGACTATCAGCTGGTGAATCTACAAATGCCAATACTGCATTTTCATAATCATCTGCATTGTTAATCGTACTTGCAAGCGTTTTCCCCTCGGTATCCATAACACAGATATCGACTCTTGTGATTGCTTTTAGACCTTCAATTGTATTTTGAAGGATTTGATTAGAAATCATACTTATACCAAACCTTTCTATTAATATAAAATATAAATAAATCTTCTATTATGTAATATTTTATCATCACTTTCGTAGAAAGTAAACATAAATCCGTTCATTTTTTGTGTATTTTTCGTGAATGCAATCAAAAATATATTAGTTTAATAACAAAACTAAATGGTTTTTTTATAAACTAGTAAATTCCGAGTAATTTCCTAGTAAGATTAGGGTGTCAAAAGTACTTCTGTACGATTCCACTCGTCATTTTGCATAAATAGACTTACTGAAAATGGGATGACAAACATAATTTAGGAGCATACTGTTATGAAGTCGTCGGTACTTAGGGCCTGTATTCTAGGCCCTTATGTACCGTTACGAACTTCATTCAAGCGAAAGCGTGTTGCGTATAAATTATGTTTGTCATCACATTTTCATAACATAGCGTCCTTCCTTTTGGATGCTTTTTTTATTTCATAGGGAAGTTTAAAGAACTTTCCTATGAAATAAAAAAGGCTTCCTAAAATTAGGAAGCCTTTGACTGCATATAATTAGTGAACGATAACCTGCTCAGACTCTTTATCAAAAATATGAATCTTAGATAAATCAAGAGCAATCTGGATAGTGTCACCAGGTCTAGCCTGTGTACGTGGGTTAACACGTGCAGTAATATCAAACTGATCTACTGTGAAGTATAAGAATACTTCGGCACCAAGTAACTCGTAAACTTTAACTGTTGCATCGATAGTGCTATCCTTAGAACTGCTGATGAATACTTCTTCATCATGAACATCCTCTGGACGAATACCAAGAACTACAGTCTTATCTACATATGAACCTTCAATAAGTTTCTTAGCTTTTACATCAGGAACTTTAATGGAGTGAGAACCAAACATTAATCTAACTTCAGCACCATTCTGAACAACTTTACAATCAATAAAGTTCATCTGAGGAGATCCCATGAAACCAGCAACGAATAAGTTAATTGGCTTATCGTATAAGTTCTGAGGAGAATCTACCTGCTGAACAACACCATCTTTCATAACAACGATTCTTGTACCAAGTGTCATAGCCTCTGTCTGATCATGTGTTACATAGATAATTGTTGTTTCAAGTCTTTGATGTAATTTAGAAATCTCGATACGCATCTGAACACGTAACTTAGCATCAAGGTTTGATAAAGGCTCATCCATAAGGAATACCTTAGGATTACGAACAATAGCACGTCCCATAGCAACACGTTGTCTCTGACCACCAGATAAAGCCTTTGGTTTACGATCTAATAACTGCTCAATACCAAGAATTCTTGCAGCTTCATGTACTAATTTGTCAATTTGATCCTTTGGAGTTTTTCTTAACTTAAGACCAAATGCCATGTTGTCATATACTGACATATGTGGATATAATGCGTAGTTCTGGAATACCATCGCAATATCTCTATCCTTTGGCTCAACGTCATTCATGAGCTTATCGCCAATCCATAACTCACCAGCTGTAATTTCTTCAAGACCGGCAATCATACGAAGTGTAGTAGATTTACCACAACCTGAAGGTCCTACGAAGATGATGAATTCTTTGTCTTCAACTTCAAGATTGAAGTCTTTAACTGCAACGAATCCATTTGGATAAGTTTTGTTAATATTTTTTAAAGATAAACTTGCCATTATTAGTTCCTCCTAATTATAATTCTTTCATTTGCGCACTAATCATTGTGTTACTAACATGGCTTAATGATACTACAATTGACATTTAATTGCCATATCCCAAATATACAAATAAGTTTTTGATGATTTGTCTAATTTGTATATTCTTCTCCAATATAAGTATTTTTACTCATAAAATATAAAAAATTATGAAAGATTACTGTTTATATTCAATAAATCCTTCCCCCATTACTTCCCTTACATCACTAACAATAACAAAAGCTTTCGGGTCATTTTTGTTCACTATGTCCATAACCTCTACGATTTCCTTCTTGGAAACAACACAAAACAGAACTTTTTTCTCTGCATTAGAATACATTCCAGTGGCAGATAAGCCAGTAACCCCACGATCAAGTAAGTGTAAGATATCATCTGCAATCTTATCATAGTGGTCTGAAATAATAAATGCCATCTTTGCGAACTTAACACCTTCTAGAATACCATCCGATACTTTTGCAGAAATATAAATTGCAATTAGTGCATATAGGGCTCGATTGACTCCAAATACAAATACACCGAGTACAACAACTAGAGCATCAACAAACAGTAAAAGGGTTGGTACTGAAATATGTTTTTTCTTTGCATGTACTAACATTGCCAATAAGTCTGTTCCACCTGTAGTTGACATTGTCATCAGTACAAGTCCCATACCAATTCCAGCCAATGCTCCACCAAATACAGTAGCTAGTAAAATATCATTATCAAACATATTTTGTAATGGGATCAAATAAATCCAAAATGATAATGCAAACATTGCACATAGTGATTTCACTGTAAACTTTCTTCCAAGTACAAAAAAGGCAACACAAAATAAAGGTATATTACAAAGCACATTTGTAAGCCAAACTGGAATACCATTACGAATCACGAATCCAGTTAAATGTTTAACTGCAATTGCCAAGCCTGTTACTCCACCAGTCACCATTCCAATTGGGTCGAAAACCCAATTGACAGAAAGTGCAATCATTAACGTTCCTAATGCTATTAACAGTATATCTCTAGCTGCTGTTTTTTTACCAAATAAGTCCATATCTACCTCGCTATTTATCCTTTAATTGTATAGCTACCTTTCACATAAATAATGCAATTTTGTGTAGCCTTTATTCCACTCGATGCAGATAGTGATAAGTAATTCTGATAAGCAGAAGTCTGATTGCCTTTTTTCACAATCTCACCTGCACTTAAGTTCATAACTCCCTTATCGCCAATAATAGAACCAGCACCACTATAGATCGCAAATTCACTTCCTTCTTCCACAATCAACTGCTTTCCTTTAGTAACACTGACTTTTTTATAAGCTGCCTCTACTGTTTTACCAGCTCCTAATTGATTACCATTACCAAGCTCACTTAATCTCTTCTCAAGATAACTCTGGGTTATCAATGGATCCGATGATGTTCCTGGAGTAGAATTTGTGGCGCCAGCGACCATCCCAACTCGAAAAGTTGTAAAAATTATCACTACTATTGCTAGTATCCCAATAATTCTTTTTTTCATCATTAAATTCCTCCAACAAATATAAACCATTCCTATAGCTACCATAAAGTATAGCAGAAATTTAATAAAATGCAAAATAATGTGTTCAACTTTATATGAAAGATCAGATTCATTTATCCTAACTAAGATAACCTTCTACAATCGAATATACCAAACTCTTACCTTGCACATATCTAATAGGATGATATAATGAAGGAAGTAATATTTTCGTTTAAAGGAGTAATATTTCTATGAATCGTGTCGCTTTAGTTACTGGTGCATCTCGTGGAATCGGACGAAGCATCGCTTTAAAATTTGCGAAAGAAGGATATCATGTTGTAATAAATAGCATAAAAAATGAATCAGCTCTTCTTAAGGTAAAAGAAGAAGTTGAGGCTTATGGTGTGAGCTGCTTATCTTTTTTAGGTGATATGGGAGATTATGAAACAGTAAGAACTATGTTTCAGCTTATCAAAGAACATGGTATGACACTAGATGTACTTATCAACAATGCAGGTGTCTCTTCTGTCGGTTTATTCACAGATATGACGCCTATGGAGTATCAATCGTTAATAACTACAAATCTGACAAGTGTGATTAACTGCTGCCATCAAGCAATTCCTCTATTTTTAAAAAAGAAAGCAGGAAAAATCATCAATATTTCATCGGTATGGGGTACACAGGGGGCCTCTTGCGAAGCTGTATATTCCGCTACAAAAGGGGGAATTGATGCATTTACAAAAGCTCTTGGCAAAGAGTTAGCACCAAGCAACATTCAGGTCAATGCAGTTGCATGTGGTGCCATCGATACCGATATGAATCGATGTTTTTCCAAAGAGGAACTTCAGGCACTCGAAGAAGAGATTCCGACTGGGCGTATGGGTACTCCAGACGAAGTAGCAGAGTTTGTTTATGATTTATCTACACACTCCTATCTTACTGCTCAAGTTGTGACATTTGATGGCGGAGGAATATAGACGTCCTTCCTAGGGTGTCAATATCTATCATTTGATACGTCATTTTGCACATAGATAAACTTGCCAAAAATGGGATGACAAACGTCATCCCATTCTACTACCCTATAATCTTTTTAACATCCGCATATATTGTCTCAATCTGTTCCAGTAATTGCTTTTGGTCCTCGCGACATACTTTATATGCAATCGAAAATTCTTTTTTTGCTGCTCGTAAAAAAGATGGATGGCCAAGTCCTGTTGTTGTAAATAATTTTGCTAAAGCCATCAGATTTAGCCCTTGATTATAGTGCCATTTCGCATTCGCATAATCAAGTTCAATTGCGCGGTAAGTTAGTACGGTTGCAATACCAATATAATTCTTATCCTGCTCTTGACATTTCATCAACATATTAGCTGCATAGCCAAAGTAAAGGGCTTTGTTAACCTCAGTTAATGCTGCTTTAAGATAGCAACGATATGCTTCCATATAGTCCTTTTGACGAAAACTCAACTCTGCTCGATACATCCAAGCTCTTGCAACGATAACTTTATTTTTACTATTCATCATAATTGCTAACTCATCACTAATGATCGTTGCAGTCTTTTTCATGTTTTTCCCTGCTAAACCTGCACATCGATTGAGGAAAGCTTGAAATTCAATTAATTCATCATAGTTTTCTTTTGGTGTTTCCTTACTTTGCTTATAATTAAAGTCCATGGTTAAGGGTAATGACTCCATGATTTTAGGAATCCCAAGATTGATTAGTGATTCATAAATCTGACGTCCTTCCTCGTCAAACTCCTCCATTGGACAATTCAGTAAATCTATCTTTATACTTTCATCATGAAATAATTTACGATAAGTGTGATAAGCCTCTTCCAATCTTCCCATATAAAAGAAAGCCTGTGCTAACGCAGAAAGTACTTTTGGATTTTGCATATCCTCTTTTTCTAAGAGATGAACTGCATCCATAAACTCTCCAGTACGAATTGCATGATTCGCATCCACCAATACATTTGCTGCCATTAAAAATCCTCCTAAATGTGTTACATAATCACATATTATAATGTATTGTGTGAAAATGTACAACCATTTATGACTTTATTTCACTTATGCCCCCCCCCAATGCCATACGAATATGTAACGAAGAACAACTGGAATTATTCTTTCATAATCAAATCATCTGTTAAGTTTATAATGAACTTTACATAATAGACAAGTGTCTAAATATATCATAAAATACAGATAATACTGTTAATATAAGAACCAACTCTAATAGTAAAAATGAATAAAGGGAGAGTATCGATTTCAATATAGAAGAATACAGATACAAGACAAAATAAATGAAAATAATAGCTTATGCATATACCCAATTTCCATCAAAGTTTGGAATCCCACGTCAAAGTAATTTAGTGAAGGAACTAAAAGGAACTATAATACTTGAACCTGAATTTCGTAATCCTGATGTGTTTCGTGGACTAGATGGATTCTCTCACCTCTGGCTTCTTTGGAAGTTTTCAGAAACTACAAGAGAACAGTGGTCTCCTTTAGTTCGACCACCTCGCCTTGGTGGAAACGAATATCGTGGCATCTTTGCGACACGTTCTCCATTTCGCCCGAATCCAATCGGTTTATCCTCTGTAAAACTTGAGCGAATTGAAATGCATGAAACCTTAGGCCCCATCTTGCATATATTAGGAGCTGATCTTATGAATCATACTCCGATCTATGATATCAAACCTTATTTACCTTATACGGATAGTCATCCCGATGCCACAGGAGGTTTTACCGAAGATACGAATCGGTATTGTCTAGAGGTTGAATTT
This sequence comes from Bacillota bacterium, assembly GCA_023439125.1. Classification (GTDB taxonomy): domain Bacteria; phylum Bacillota; class Clostridia; order Lachnospirales; family Lachnospiraceae; genus Lachnoclostridium. Next base: position 88,695 of record JAEXOU010000015.1, read on the forward strand.
CTTGATCATCTAACACATAAACTGTCACCAAGCGAAGTTACAAACATCCGTGAAATATTAGCTCAAGATCCTCGTCCAGCCTATCAAAAGGACCCAGAGCGCATCTATGGCTTCGAATATGCAGGATATGAAATCAAATTCAAAGTTCAAAATGAAAAGTTAACCGTCTGCCAAATTGACTACATTGGTAATTAAGAAAACAATGGAACTAATCAGGATGAAATAGGAGAAATATTGTCATAATTCTTCCTCCTATCTACTATCTGATTAGTTCCATTTAGCCATTTTATTATGAAATTATATCAAAATACAAGAGTGTTTAAAACTTTAGTATGTATCAAGAAACTCTTGTAACCTTTGGGCCAACTTACCCATATGAATCCCATCAACAAAGGAGTGATGTGCTTGGATAGAGAACGGGAGTATCAAGCGATCATTCCGAAAAAAATACTTCCCCCAATCAAACATCGGTACTGCGTTATCCTTTCTACCTGAATCCGTATGAGAAATATGTGTGTAGCTAATCCATGGAATTGCTGAAAATTGATAGATATCATTCCCCATCGGTCCTGTGAAGTAAACCTCTTGATGATCAGCAATCTCCTTTGCGGAGTGTACAAAATCAAAGATATTATCTTTTGGTTCTACAACAACTACCTTTAGTAACTCTGTCTCTTTATTTAAGTAGGAAAAAGACAATTTAAGGCGTTTATATTTTACAACCTCTCCATCCTTGAATCGGTAACGAAACTCCTCAATCTCATTGGCACATGTCGATATTGCATAAATCATTGCCAAGGTAAATGATAGTTGTTCTTCATGCACCCTTTGATAGAAATTAGTAATATCAAGTTCAAAACTGATATCGTAGCGTGGTTGCTGACACTGTCGGAAAATAAGGTAATGTTGTTTTCGTTTCCAATTTTCGATATCTACTAGTTCAAAATCTTCCATAGATTCCCCCATTCTTACGTAATACACATCGTGTCAATTTCTTACTACCTAACTTACATCTCCTGTGTCATATAAAGTAGTCGTTTCATATAATCATTTCTTACTAGTTGATTGGCTTCTTTAAATGCCTGCTCTGCCTCTTCCTTATGACCTTGCTTTTGATAAAATAATACGAGATTTAGATAAACAACAAATTTCAGTTCATCATAATCTTTGTACTTTTCAAAGAATTCTTCACATTCTTTATAGTTCTCTTTCAACATATTAAACTCAAGATATGCGAGATCGATCGTATAATCTAATCTTAAATCTTTCCCTTTATATTTACGAAAGACTTTCTGTGCTATATTCATATAATACTCTGCCTTATTCATATTCTTTTCCTTGGCAGAAATAATGATAGGTAACGCTGATTTTAATATGATCACATCTTTTAGTTTACCGAATGTAGTTAGATTAATACTGTTTATATAAAACCACGCTCTATCAAATTCACGAAGATCGCCGTATGCATCTGCAAGATATAAGGCATACATATTGCAATAATAATCATATCGCTCATCTCCCTTAATCAATCTAAGTTGTTCTTCCATTTTATCAATAACATTTTGAGAATATCCTTCTTTATGAACCTCGAGGATTATTGCTCGATAGATTTTATCTTGTTTAAACACACGAGGCAGAATGATATAATAATTAATCAAGTCAAGTAAAATTGCTAAGATTCCAGCAAGCACTATTTTTAGTATTGTTGGTTTAGAAGGAAAAGTATCTTCTTTATTCATGATAAGCTCAAAAAATGTATATGAAACGAAAAAAAAGATTATCCACCACAATAAATGTGCTACTACAAATAACTTCCTATCTTTCTTAATTGGTATTTTTTTTTGCTCCATAAGTTTTTTCCCCTTTAATTAAAATATTCCCCAAAACATACGTTAGATTATATGAAATACTCCTCTTTCATCAACATATCCAATACTCGAAGTTCTCGCTCAATCATGTCATTAAATAGAGTCTCTTCACTTTTCATACCATGCTCACTTGTTCTGTTAATCAAGATGGCATGCTCTGGTGAAACAAACTCTAAAAAAAATTCTTCTTCATACTCATAATCATCTAACTTTTGAGTGTCTATCTCGGACTTAGCATTACAAAAATAGTAATAATTATCTTGAATGAAAATATCTTCTATCATTCCTTTTTGCTTGCGGTGTACCATACCATATTCTTTAATTGACTCTGGTAAAATAACAAGACCTGTTTCTTCTTTCACCTCACGGATCAATGTTTCCGTCTGGCTTTCCCCTTCTTCGATTCCTCCACCCGGAAACTTATAGTAATCATACTTTAAGCTATGTACCATTGCTACTTTTCCTTCTCTAATGATAATTCCTCTCACAGAGGGTCGTACGCAACAGGTTCCATCTTCTTTATAATCCTTCCTGTCTAATTCAAACAATAATCTCATCTTGAGTCCCCCAATATTGAACTAGTTGATTATCTTTGCATTTTATTTATTGATTCAAGAAATAAGTTTCGAATCGTGTAATTGAGATGATCTCCAAGGAGTTTTTTGTTCTCCTCTGGGATAAAGCCTCCAGCCATTGCTTTATGACCGCCACCACTTCCCAAGCCTTGTAGTGCCATGCTAGTTAGTTTTCCTGCATCCACTTCGGGTATCTCACTTCGAACGGAAAACTTTATTCCATTTCTTCGAAGTGAATATATGACGGAAACATCTACCACATCCAATGCTAAAATAAAATCAGAAACAGTAGCTATCAAAGCATCTGGACAATCAAATGGCATAAAAGAAAACCCTGTTTTTTCAAATACCTTTATATTTTCTATTGCCGCTGCATAAGCCTTCAAGTCCTCAAACTCCATAACATTTGAATACATTGAATTAAGACGCTGTATATCAGCATTCTTATATGCAAAAGCGAACATATCAATATCAAAAGGAGTCGTTTGTCGTGTAAAGTCAGCAGTATCCATTTTAATTCCATAAGCTAAAGCTGCTGCTACGATCGGATTAAGCGCAGTATCAGTTTCTACAAAATATGAAGTTACAATCGATGCACAAGCACCTGTAATACGTACATCTTTATATCGATATTCACAATCGATAACCGTCGGATGATGGTCAATACATGCTACTTCATCACCAATCAAATCAGTTAAGTTAGAATTATATTTTTGAGAATCTACTGTAATAATATAGTCTTCCTGAGTCATATCAGATAAATGATCTTTCTGAACAATCGTCATATCAAAAGTCGTAATCATACGTTTTGAACTAAGTTTATCAATGAGGCCATCATAGCATATATTGGCCTCAATCCCATGCTGTTTTAAAAATTCTTGTAAGCCAAATGCACTTGCCATAGCATCTGGATCTGGGAAATTATGAGTTTGGATATAAACCTTGTGCCCCTCTAAAATCTTAAGTAATTTAAATGGATTCATATAAATTTTTCTCCTTTTCAAATCATCCTATTGTATCAGTTTGTATCTACCTCTTCTTTTTTATCATAACATATAACAACTCCTTCTGGCGTCACCTTTTTTATTTTTCGTAATAAAAACAATCCATAAATCATGAAAGGTATAAACATGCATAGATTCCATATGTATGGCCAGATTGATATATTTCCATTTGGTATAACATGATTCTTTATGGCAAAATCTCCGAATCCACTTGCTATATCATAGAGTCCGTGTAGAATACCACACCAGAGTAAATTATTATTCGTTCTTAATAACAGTGCAGAGAATGCAATGCCAAGCATTATACAATAGAGCACCTGTGATATAACTGATATTAAACTTGCACCTGTCATTAAATTAATTATGTGGAAAGCACCAAATAAAAGATTGCATATAAGCACAGAACCAATGATTTCTCTTCTTCCATTTCCATATTTTTTAAGGAATAAAGGTAAAAGCATTCCTCTAAAAACAGTTTCTTCAAAAAATCCTATCATAAGACATTCTACGATCATAAGAATTACAGGAATACATTCTAGATTCTTTAATGGTACTATCTCAATATTCAAAACAATGTAAACATAAAAAATCCAACTAATGAACAATACATTTTTGTTTATCTCACATTTATACCACTTCAAAATCCCCCACTTTTTCATTACAAATAAAAAAAATATCAGGCCAACCGCTCTAACTCCAATTCCCATGCTATATTTTATCAAAAGATTGGATGATGATAAATGAATGCCAGCATAGGAAGCACATTGTGCAATCAATTTCGGTAAAAATCTTAAAAAAACCACATTTGCAATTAATAAAAGAAGCAATCCCCAACCAATTTGCTTATAAAAAACCTTTTTTTCTATCACTTTCTTTCCCCTCATTTTAGAATCAATATTCGCAAGGCAAAAGTTTGCTTAATTCTTCGAACAATTTTGATTTCATTACTTCCAATTCTTTATCCGTGGGACGATTTTTATCACTATACATCTTTTCCATTGGGTACATCCAAACAGGACCTTTTCCGTTGCTACCATAGCCCTCTAAGTCTCCACTCACTCTCGGGAACAAGTGCCAATGAAGATGCGAATCTCCATTTCCTAGCAATTCATAATTTATTTTTTCTGCTCCAAATGCTTTCGAAACAGCTTCACCAACAATTGACATCTCCTCTAAGAATTTCACTTTCTTGGCATGTTCTAATTCAAATAGTTCTGATTTATGTTCTTTACAAAGAAATAATGTATAACCAACGAAATGTTGGTAATCGCCGATTACAACATACCCTGTTTCTAGCTCCCTTACGAAATAAGGATTCTGTTTCTCTTTTATCATTTTGATTCGATCACATATGAGGCACATCTTATTCACTCCTTTATCAATAATTAATCATTTCAATTATTTTACATTTTCCACTTTCTAACATATCATATCTATATCATTTAATCTATTAAAACCCAATTAAATTTGTAAAATGAGAATCATAAACTTTATTTCCAATTGAAAAAGAGCAGACACATGTCTCTACATAGTCTACTCTTTCAGTCTTTTAGGGAACCAAAAGTTCTTCTCTAGAATTGCAATCGCCATTTTGCACATAAATAGACTTGCTAAAAATGGGATGACAAAAATATTTAGGAGCATACTAGAACTTTTGACACCGAATCTTACAACTTCAGTTCTCTAAAGTAGTCTAGGCCATCTTCACCAATCACCTTAAAACCACACGTATCGTAGAGCTTGGAAGCTGCAAGATTATTCTTACGATGCCCCAAATGTATCACTGATACTTTTAGTTCTTTCTTTAAGTAATCAATCGCCAGTTCCATTGCTTTCGCTGCGTAACCATTCCCTTGATATGCTTGATCGATCATAAGAGGATTTATATAGCCTGCTATTCCATCCTCATCATAACCACAACCGATTAGCCCCACATAATCATCATCAGATTTTATAGCAAAAAGCTCGGTATGTTCTTCATATCTGCTAATACCAATCCAGTAAACATTCGGAATTGAAAATATCTCTTTTTGTTCATCCGATACCGATAATTCGCATACCTTTAGCCAATTATGTACGTCTAGGTTTTCTAGATATACCATCTTTACCTCCACCAGTTATTATGTAATAAGCCTATTATATCAAATCTCCTATATATTACAATCCGATTGATCTTTTCAAATAAACAATTTAATACCTTGATTCTTTCAGACCAACAGACTTATAACAGAAATAAGTTCCTGGTAAAATATTATCATCATCATAATACAACAACCCTATTTTACTAAATCTAAAACTTCTACTGTAATTCATTTTGCAAAGTACATCATAGGCTCTTTGATAATTTTCAAATGGTGCTTTGCCAATAGCAACTGTCATATGAAAAATATAATCATCATCGAAGGGAGCTGGACATGGTCCAAATCTTTTCTCTAAGCTAGAGAATAATTCTTTTTGCATCTCATCAAGTTCTGAGGTTTTTCGAATTTGAATAGCTAAGCATCCAGAAGGCTCTCCACCAATAGCATTATTAGGGTATACTACTAATTTCTCAAAATTCAATTCTATAGGACTGACTTTATTTACAAACTCATTAAAAAATTCTTCAATTTCTTCCAAACTTGATATCACAAATGGTTGCTTTAATGAAACATGAAATGGTAGTCTTGTCATTTCAAACCCGACATTTCCAACACGATGAGCTTTTAGAAGAATCTTTCTACCATAGTTTTCAACTTCATCATCTGCTAATAATACAATCGTAGCTTTCATTTTCAACCTCCATCTCTTTTTTTAGTGCAGCAATAAATTCACCAATCTCAATGCTTCCTAAATCTCCAGCATCTCTTTTTCTAATCGAGACTGTCCCACTTTCCAATTCCTTCTGTCCAATAATAATCATATATGGAACTTTGTCTAATTGTGCTTCACGAATCTTATAACCTACTTTCTCAGTTCTTGAGTCAATTTCGCAACGGATTCCATTTTCCTTTAATAATTTCATTACTTCTTTGCCATATGAGATAAATCGATCAGCAATTGGCAATACTTTCACTTGAACTGGCGATAGCCATAGAGGAAACTTACCAGCGTAATGCTCAATCAAAATTCCAATAAATCTTTCAATAGAACCAAAAACTACTCTATGAATCATAATTGGTCTATGTCGCTCACCATCAGCACCTATGTACTCTGCTTCAAATCGAAGAGGCAATTGAAAATCCAATTGAATGGTTCCGCACTGCCATGTCCTTCCTAGACAATCTTCTAAATGAAAGTCTATTTTAGGACCATAAAATGCTCCATCACCCTCATTAATCACGTACTTTTTCCCTGTTACTTCTAGCGCAGTTTTAAGCCCCTCAGTTGCTAACTCCCAATCTTCATCACTGCCAATACTGTTTTCTGGCCGAGTAGATAGTTCCAAAGAATATGTAAAGCCAAACTTTTGATAAACTTCATCGATTAGTCGAATCACTCCTACGATTTCTTCTGTTATTTGCTCTTGTGTCATAAAAATATGTGCATCATCCTGTGTAAAATTTCGCACTCTCATTAATCCATGTAATGTACCTGATTTTTCATGACGATGAACTAAGCCTAACTCACCCATTCTAATTGGTAGCTCGCGATAGGAATGAGGTTGCTGCTTATATACAAGCATTCCACCAGGACAGTTCATAGGCTTAATCGCATAATCCATATCATCAATAACGGTAGTATACATAATTTCACGATAATGGTCCCAATGACCTGATGTCTGCCATAAATCTCTATTTAGTATAATCGGAGTAGATATTTCATAATACCCTTCCCTTTCATGAATTTCTCTCCAATAATTAATCAATAAATTTTTCAGAATTAACCCTTTTGGAAGAAAAAATGGAAACCCAGGTCCTTCCTCCAACAATGTAAACAAGCCTAAATCTTTTCCTAGTTTTCTATGGTCCCTCCTTTTTAATTCTTCTTGTAGCTCAAGATATTCGTCCAGTTGACTACTTTTAGGAAATGCTATACCGTAGATTCTTGTGAGCATTTTGTTTTTTTCATTACCACGCCAATAAGCACCTGCTATTGTTGTCAATTTAAAAGCTTTAATCAAACTCGTATTAGAAATATGTGGTCCTGTACATAAATCTACATACTCTCCTTGCTCATAGAAACTAATTTTCTCTTCGATTGGCAAATCATCAATTAACATAAGCTTATAAGGTTCATCTCTTTGTGTCATGAATGAAATTGCCTCTTGTCTACTCAACTCAAATCTGCGTAATCCCCAATTCTCTTTTATTATTTTTTTCATTTCATCTTCGATCTTTTTCAAATGTTCATACGAGAAAGTGAAATCAAATTCAAAATCATAATAAAATCCATCCTTAATAGCTGGTCCTATTGCACACTTAGTCGTTGGATAGATGCGCTTAACTGCTTGTGCCAAAACATGAGACGCTGTGTGCCAAAAAGCCTCCTTTCCTAACTCCTCTTCAAACTTACACTCAGCTACCGTTCCATCTTTCCTACTAACTTTCATTCTTATGCTCTCCTTTCATAATATGCCATTACGGCATTGAATAAATTTAACATAAGAAAAGCACCCGAAAATCAACGGCATAATACCATCAATTTAAGGGTGCATAGATTCTAATGCACGGTTCCACCTTAACTTTTCACTTCAGATTCTAACAAATCCTATACTTTAACGCAGTCATACGGTAACACTTACTTCATTCAGTATTACAGCTCGGGAATGGTTTTCATTTATTTTCTTACATGAAAAACTTTCACCAAATGTTTTTCTCTCTGAATGTTTCCAATAAACTACTTTTTTCCGTCTTTGCTTTTCTTATGTTATTAAAGTTTATTATAGCAAATGATTTGATGTTGTCAATAACCTAGTGGAAATGTTTGTTATACTACTGTATCCCGTATAACTTAAATGGATCATTTTTTAGTTCTCTTTCGTAAATACTAACGATATCCCATAAATCAAAAAACATCACTTTACACTTTCCGATGTATCCATCTTTAATCAGCCCCTTTTCGTACGCCATTTGTTGGATGGTATACCATGCCTTAACGGGAAGCTGCTCCATTTCCACCACCCATTGATCCGACGGATACATACGATTGACGATTTCATTCGGCGCCGATATACTTTTTATCTCATTAGGCAGAAGATTTTCTACATAGTGCATAGCCGTTAGTTTGTAAATATCCACACCTAGAAGCAGGGCTTTTCCTCCATGTTCTAATGCATAATCAAGCCCACCACTTACGGCTTCCTTACCGTGTTTACCCCATCCAGAGATTCGAAACACACCCTCCCCCGTATATGTATCCGGCATTTTTCGGAATGTATCTGCAATTGCTCCCATAGCGCTATGTTCACAATCTGACTCCAGCACCTTTATTTTTACAGTAATACCCATTTCCTTATCCCAATCTGTTAACTCTTGTTCTTTGCTCAAACGAAGTGCGGGCATAAAAATACTGCCACTATCGGTAACAACCTCTTTTATGGTTTGAATCACTGTGCCAGCACCACCCATTACATAACCAAAACTTTTAAGAGAACTATGAACTTCAAGTATCATGCCCTCTCTAACTCCAATATCAAGCAATCCTTGTTTTAATTCTTTACTTGTTAACATACTAATCTCCTCCATGTAGAAAATCTTATCATTATGTCTATTATATACTTTTTATCAGCAAAAATGAAAGACAGTATCGGCACCACGAATAAAATGTAAGGGAAGAAGTAACTAATTTGAAGTTGCATTATCGGTATATAATTTCTATGTTTCGATGGATATATATCTATATCGGTTCCAGTTTTATGGTATAATTTAGTAAATTACTATTTTAATAACTTATAAGTAGAAAATTTGGCAGTTGCAGGAGGATTTATCAATATGGAATCAAATCGCCTTATCATTAGAAGATTTACCAATAATGATTTTCAAGACTTTTCAAATCTAATTTGTGATAAGATGAATTCAAAATACTCCGTTTATGATGAACAGTTTCCTACAGATCATGAAAGTTTAAAAGGAATCCTATCCTTTTTACAGGATTCAGAAGATTTTTGGGCAATAGAGTTAAAGTCTGCAAAGAGAATAATAGGCTTCGTTAGTTTGAATTATGTTGATGAACAGACAAGAAATCTCGGTTATTGTATCCATACCGAATACCAAGACAACGGGTTCGCAAGTGAAGTGGTCGTGGAAATAATACGATATGCACGTGAGATGTTGAAGATTCATAAACTGATATCTGGTACGGCAGAGGAAAACGAGCCATCAGTAAAATTACTACGAAAGACTGGATTTACTCTTGTGGACAAACACAAAGGAAGCTTTGTGAATGATAAACAAGGAAATCCGATTATATTTACAGGTTGTTCCTTTGAATATATATTCTAACAACAGCATACAATCATACCACATCAGCTTACTTCAAAGAGTCTAAAGAAAACCCCGAAACTATTGTAGTTTCGGGGTTTTATAGTTAATATCTCCTCATTACTTGTTAGCCCTATTATTTCATTCTATTAATGTGTGTCTGATAATCCTCATAATACGGAGCAATATCTTCTCTTGTTAACTCAGCCACTTCCTCTGCAGAACAATCAAGATATAGTAGATCAGGAATAAACTCTTCCTCAAAATAGTGTCTCAATTTTCCCAAGTCACTTGCCTTAATATAGGCATTAGTATAGCCCGCCTCGTTCACTACCGGCAGCAAAACTGCATTGTTATTCTCATTTAACAATATAACAGCATCATATTGAGCAAACAGTGACTCGTGGTTATAAATGGCGCCTACTGTAAACTGGAGGGGCTGCTCTGTTAACTTGCAAGGCTGCACCATTATATCCCCAATTGAAAGTTTTTCATCTTTTGCAAGAGAGCTTGAGATAATGATTGGATTGCACTCATGGTTTGAAAGAATGCTAGTATCTCCCTCTATGATTGCCGCTCTATCAAAAGACGATGTGTCAACCCTTTCAAAAGATTCTGTTGCCAAGTATGCAATCTGTCTTGATGTACCTGGGCGTTCAAATACCAGCAGAGAAAAAGGAAAAATGCTTTCTACAAACGACTCATTTTCCAATGTCACAAGTTGCTCTTTAGTTGTACAATCCACATAATAATCGTAAGCCGCAGTTCCAGAACTAGTTTTGGCTTTTGTATTGCATCCTGCCATGGCAAGAACGCTTGCCACAATCATAATTACTATTATCGCTCTTTTCATTTCTCCTCCAACAACATGTCGTTTACGGTAACAAATATTTCAACTAATCTTACACACATAAAGCGTATAGTCTATCTGAATAACAGATTACTTAATGGATTCAATCAATTCCCATGCCTGGTTAACATCTGTCGCATAAATAGTCACTACATAGTTGCCTTGCATGAATTGGATTTTCGTTTGAGTTGTCACCTTATCAAATGGCACAAGATTCAATATCTGCTGTCTCGTAACATTTTCGAGGTTGCCGATACACCCTTCTAAATCATAATACTCAGGTTGCGTTTCAAGACACCAGTGGATTTCTGTGCACCCATTTTGTCCCAGGGTATACTCATCGTTTTCTATCTGTTCTGCTGAAACATTTGAAATATAATGTGCCTCAACAGAAACAGGTACTCCGTTTTTCAATGTTACTGTGGATTCTCCACATAGAAAGCCGTATTGTCCGAAGTCAGGTAGATATTCTGAAAGAGCATCCGGCATGGTACTCAAATCGGAATAAGTGTAGTTATCGCCGGCGTCCATCAAAAATTGCGAGAAATCAATCGGATGCACCCAGAACCAGTCAAGCAATTCAACAACATCCTCATAACTATCGTTCCATGAACCAGTAATTTGATACCATCCGGATTCATTTTGGAAGGTAATGGTCTTTTTTTGATTTTCACTACCTCGTACTACAATCTGAACTCCATCGCGTTCTGTTACAGTTACGGCTGGCTCAACAACATTTCCATTTTCATCGAGTTCAATTAAAATGCAATCATTAACTGCCGGTACCTCTTCATATCCTGCGGTTACAGTCAAGTCGCTGTAATGTTCAAGTCCGTCAAGATCTCTTCTGTTCCAAGATAGTACAACGCTATACAAACTCCCATCACTATTATAATGTGCTTGTGCATTATAAATTGGATGTGTTTCCATGGCTGGTATAGTATCAATTGACTCTGATACGCTACGGTCATCAGAGAAGTCTCTACTTTCAGCATATGGAATGGCAGAATCAGAGAAACTACTTTCAGAAGAGACACCATGATTGGAATTTGAGTATTTGAAATACTGTACAGCGGTAAACGAAGAGTTCCAGGTTTGAACAGGATTTCCATCCTGCTTATCTTGGTTATTGATTGTAATAAACACTCCAACTATAACAAGACACAGACATGCTGCCATTGCCGCCCACTTTGTCCATACCGGCTTCTTTTTGTTCGTATGAAATGCTTCTTCGGATTCTGTAATCAGGTCGTTATCAACCTCTGACATATTGTTTAGTAAATCTTTGCCTCTCATAGTGTGTAGCCCTCCTTAGTCAGGTATTTCCGGAGATCATTACGCATACGGAAGAGTGTGGTCTTTACCTTGCTCTCGGTATATCCAAACCGCCTTGCAATTGCAGACACAGAATCAAGATAATAATATCTGTGCATGAAGATGATGCGCTTCTCTTTAGCCTGCATATGCAAAAAACTACTGATAATCTCACCGAGTACAGCAGCATCCAAACGGCTCTCTACATCATCTGGACCAGGAATGCATTGCTCCATCTCCTGTGTGAGTTCCGTAATATATGCGCTACGTTTCAAGCGCTTCCTTTCAATACATCTGTTAATTGAAATATTTCGAATGATACGCGATAAGAACTGAAACAGATAAGTTTTGGGTTCATTTGGTGGAATACGGTTCCACGCTTCCATATATGTATCATTTTCACATTCCTCAGACATAAACTCATCTGCTGTAATTCTGTATGAGACGGAGCGCAGTCGGTTCCCATATTTATCAGAAGTGTGGCGAATTGTCGTTTCATCCCGGCAAAGGTACAGTTCCACGATTTTCTCGTCTTCCAAAGTTTTGACCTCCTTTCATGGATTTTTGTTTCGTAAGCCTTCACCCTATATAGCAATTTTTTGCGAGACTTGGTTACACATTTTTTTTGCGGGTGCTGTCGATCCACTTTTCAAAGTTATCCATTATCACTCTCCCGCTTTCCAGTACATACCGATATCAAATACTTCTTTTATATTTTGATAATACTCTATGGTTATCATTTCGAATTCATCCCCACGTTTAAAACGATTCGCATTTCTTGTTATAAGTAACCTTACTTTCTTACCATCAATGTACCCCACAAGATATGTATTGTGACTTCTATAAATGTATTTTTTTTCTACGACTGCATCTGTCATTGTCGCTCTCTGTGGACCGATTATCATATCCTTACAAGGTCCATAGATGGATAAAAACATTACTATAATAACCGTTCCTATAATAATAAATAAGTTCTTTTTGAAGATTTTTTTGATATCGATTTTTTCTTTTTTTCTTTTGGCATTTATCACAAAAAAGAAAAGCGGTAATCCCCCGGCTGCAATGCTGACAAAAAAACGGAATACAACTTCCATTACAAGATAACCATCCGCATCCGGAATCACGAAAAACAAAACAGCGCCCAACACTACCAAAAGTAAAATAACCCCTATACCACCAAGTAAGCCTAATAAAAGAATCAAAACCGGATGTTTTTCCAAAACAGATTTTTTCTTTGCCATTTAACATCCCCTCCAAAATTCAAATTTTCCATCGCCTTTATGTTACCACATTTCCCCATTAATTTCATAATATTTTTCCTTATTAACAATAAGCAGAGGCGTGTCACGTCCCTGCCATACATTAACAGAGCGAGTATATACGCACCTCAAAAATCTTATTAAGTCTTCTTATTTCATTCTCAGATACAAACAATCCACTTCGTGACTGTGTAATAGCTTCGAACTATACTTACGAACATCTCTGGAAATAGTAGTTGGATTTTTATTTAATCTGCGGCTGATTTCTTTCAAGGGAAAGACTATCTTTTAAATATTTTTGTAATTCTAGCTTCGTAGGTAAAAACATTTAGACATATATCCTCCATTCTGCCGCCAACTCTCTTAGGATATATGATTTTGAAACAATAGATAACAAAAAAGACTGGTGCTAAACAATCTTTTTGTAAGCCAAGGTGCATGTCAAAAGGACACTTTCCAACGAATTGCTTCACTGAAAAATGTCCTATAATTATTACTGATATTATAAGAGTTTAATATTATTAATAGATTGATAATTCTTTATTATATTGCTTTCTACAAATTTCCTTAACCATATCAATTAATTCTATATCATTGGTTCTTGTAAAATTTTCAGTATTATATCTTAAGTATCCGCTTCCATCTACCTTATAAAATTCATTTATTGCAACAGTCTCTATATATCCTTTAAAAGAAGCTTCACATACTTCACCACTTGCAGACTCGAGCACTTTTTGAGATATAGTAAAGAGACAATACCCATCAGCCTGATTACCTTCAAGTAAGTAAGGCTTTTTATCTACAATAAAGCACTTAACACCACAATACTGGTTGAATTTACCTATAACTCCATTACTCAAAAATCCATTGGCAACTCTTCGTATGTGATTACTCATCTAATATTTTTCCCCTCTCACTTAGCCCGAAATTTAAAAGTTTTAAACATTAAACTTCTACATAATTAGCATAGCACACCTTATTATGTACGCATAGTAAAAATTGTAATCAGGAAGAATCTGTTCTATCTCCATTCCTCTTATGGAAACATTAGGAATGAATTGTTTCCTACTTGTTCCCTACGGTCTACTATTTTGTACTTTTCTGGACTTCTCATTACAATTCATGATAAAAGAAAAACCCCAGAAACAATGAGTTTCTGAGGTTTGTAAGTTCTTTTGGTTTCCCAAATAATTATCTCTTTGAGAACTGAGGAGCACGACGAGCGGCTTTTAAACCGTACTTCTTTCTTTCCTTCATTCTTGGATCTCTTGTTAAGAAACCTGCTTTCTTTAAAGCTGGACGGTAATCACCATCTGCTTGTAAAAGGGCTCTGGAGATACCATGTCTGATTGCACCAGCTTGGCCAGTGAAACCACCACCATGAACGTTAACAAGAACGTCAAATTTGTCTGCTGTCTCTGTTAATACAAGAGGCTGACGAACGATAAGCTTTAATGTCTCAAGACCAAAATATGAATCCATATCTCTCTTATTTATAGTTACTTTACCAGTACCAGGTACAAGGTAAACTCTAGCGATACTACTTTTTCTTCTACCAGTTCCGTAATATTTTGCTTTAGCCAATGTTATTTCCTCCTTTCAGTCCTAATTAGTATTTGATTTCAAGTACTTCTGGTTTCTGAGCTGCGTTAGCGTGCTCTGCACCAGCGTATACGTGTAATTTAGTTAACATAGCTCTTCCTAAAGGTCCCTTTGGAAGCATGCCTTTAACTGCAAGAGTAATAACATCTTCAGGTTTTTTAGCCATCATTTCCTTTAATGTTGTTTCTCTCATACCACCTGGGTAATCAGAGTGATTGTAGTAAATCTTCTGATCCATCTTCTTACCAGTAACCTTAATCTTATCAGCATTGACTACGATTACATAATCACCTGTATCGATGTGTGGTGTGTAAATAGCCTTGTTCTTACCTCTTAAAACTTTAGCGATCTCAGAAGAGAGACGTCCTAATGTATGTCCTGTAGCATCAACTACATACCATTTTCTTTCAATTGTCGCTGGACTAGCCATAAAGCTTTTCATTGGTTTACCTCCTTAATAAATTCTTTTCTATATTTGTTAACATAAAACCGCATTCATGAAGTACATATAAATACTAGCTTTTGCGGTTATTTTAGTCACTTCGCAAATGATACAATATTATAGAATTACTGTCAAGCATCAAAAACAAGATTTTTTGACTTTTTTTCAAATTTTCTAATTTGACATAATAAAAAGTCACTTTCCATGTGACTTTTTATTGCCTATATTATTTTTTTGCATTTTCAGTTTTTACAATGTATTTCTCTTCTCCTAAGATTTCACTAAAAATGATATCTGTAAACTGTATCGCTCCAGCTTTATTCAGGTGATCACTATTTAAAAATAACTCATAGTGGTTTTCAAATCGTTGATCATGCGCATAATCATAGTACTCCACGCCGGTATCTCGCTGTATTTGCTCAATACGACTATGAAAATCATCCAAGAATTCCTCAGAAACTAAATTTGTATACTCCTTCATAAGTGGAGTTGTAATTAGGATTGGCCGAATGCTCTTAGATTTACATAAAGTAATCATCTGATAAACAGCATCAACATTCGTCGGATTAATCATAAGCTCTCCACTTTCATCATACTTATTCCCAATGTGACGTTCATATGCTTCTTCTGCATCCACCAATACTGCTTCCCTATTCGTTGTTCTCTGCCATGTTTCGTCATTGTGACTTACACTATGTCCGAAAAAAACTTGAAGTATTTCCTCCTTTGCTGACCATAAAGTGAACTCGCTTAACAACATATTTTTTATATGAAACTGCTTAATCAAATTTTTCGGTAAAATCTCATAGTATCGTTGATTCAGTGATTCATAATCAGCCTTCTGTGATTCATCAACACCATAGAAAGAAAAATAGGAAATCGGGATAAATAGAACACCATTCTCCTCTAAATCATCTTGATAATACTGTAGAATTCGATTATCATAATCCAGGCTTTGAGAAACTAAACCAAAGTTAAAACATTTACATGATGGCTCGATATCATCATAGCAAAAACTCATCAAACCATGACTACTTCCCACATTTGCCACTCTAATATGAGGTGAGATATTCTTAAATTTATCTGTATAATCTGAATCATTCTTGTTCTCTATCTTAAATATACCATTTAGTACAACAAAAACTGTTATCATATAAGCAAAAGCAATCATAATCTTAACAACAAATTTTCTCATACTTACTAGAACTGAAAATAAATGAACTCAGTTGTAGCTCCTTTCTCTGAAAATAATATAAGAATCAGCAAAAATACAGCATACATCCCCCACCTAGCTACTGGTTTCCAATGAGTCATCTTCATTAATGCATCCTCTTTTTGCGAGAAGAATTCATAGATTACTAACACCAGCAGTACAAAGAAGATAATTACAAGAATCGACTTACTCAATTGAAGACTCTCAATTCCAAGTGTGATATAGCTTCCTACGTTCATTATGCCAACAAACATATTGGAAAACATATAATTTACGTCATGTAAGGAATTTGCCCGAAAAAAGATCCAAGCAAAGCTACAGAAGGTAAACGTAAAGACAACTCCAACAAACAACCTAATACTAGACTTTTTTCCACTTCGATTTTTCTTTGTTATTAAGTTCTCTGCTACTTGTCCTAATCCATGGGCTAACCCCCACAGTACATAGGTCCACTTCGCACCATGCCACAGTCCACTCACTAAAAACGTGATTATAACATTGGTAGCATTACGTAGCCTACTTACACGATTCCCACCCAAAGGAATATAAACATAATCTCGAAACCAAGTACTTAACGATATGTGCCAGCGAGACCAAAACTCATGAAGAGAAGATGAAAAGTAAGGGCTTTTGAAATTGGTCATTAGGTCAATACCAAAAAGCTTTGCAGTACCGATTGCTATATCAGAATAACCCGAAAAATCACAATATATCTGAAAGGTAAAAAATAAAGAACATAGAAGTAAAGAAAACCCTTTATATGCATCTAGAGAATTATAGACACGGTCCACATAAATCGCTAAGGTATCCGCAATTACCATCTTCTTAAAGAAACCCCAAGCGATTAACTTTACACCATACACTGCCTGATCATATTTAAACTCGTGCTTTTCTTTAAACTGAGGGAGTAGACTTTTCGCTCGTCCAATTGGTCCTGCTACCAATTGAGGAAAGAACGTAATAAATGTAGCATAAATCCCAAAGTGATATTCAGGCTCTACCTTTCCATGATAAACATCTAATATGTAACTTACGGTCTGGAATGTATAAAATGAGATGCCAACTGGAAGTAAAAGTTTTAGGGTAATCGGATGAACCTGTAGAGCAAAAATACCTAATATATCAGTAATACTCTTACTCATGAAATTGAAATATTTAAAGACAAATAGAATTCCAAAACTTATAAGTACTGTAGAAGCGACAAGTAACTTTTTCTTTCGTTCCGTTTCTGCTTTCCGAACAAGGATAGCACAACTGTACGACAGAATGGTCGTAAATACTATCAATACAATATACTTTATATTCCATGACATGTAGAAGTAATAACTCGACAATAATAGTATGCACCATCTATGCTTTTGTGGACATAACCAATATGCAGCAAATACAATTGGTAAAAATATTGCAAATGAAAGCGAGTTAAATAGCATAGTTTTCCCCTCAATTTCTATAAATTAACACTTTCTACTGACCTTTTATCTACAATAATGTTATCATATATTTGGAAATATTCAACAAATTTTAAGCTGCAAGAAAGCCCTCACATCGCATGCTTTTCCTTTCTTTAAATAAAAAAAACCACAAGATGACAATCTTATGGTCTTTATGAATATGCTTATAGGGGTAAAAGTACTTTTCAATAAATTAATTCGTCATTTTGCATAAATAAACTTGCTAAAATGGGATGACAAACATAATTTAGGAGCATACTGTTATGAAGTCGTCGGTTCTTAGGGCCTGTATTTTAGGCCCTTACATACCGCTACGAACTTCATTCAAGCGAAAGCGTGTTGCGTATAAATTATGTTTATCATCCCATACTCATAATTGTGCAAAATGACGACAAAGGCCTTTTGACCCCTGGATCTGTAGATGTCGGGGGCAAAAGACCTTTGAAAAATATGATTGGCAATTTGAATAAAGCAAAAGAACGAATACGCCTATGGAAATGTATTAGATGTTCTTATTATCTAGATATTTGTGTTATATCATAAAACAGATCTGTTTGAGCGAAGCGAGTTATCTGTTTTATGATATGCTCAACACAAATCTCTAGATAATTAGAATATCTTATACATTGTAATCGAAGCATGAGGCTTTTGGCTTTATACAAATTGCCACTGACACAACATAAGCAGGCCTTTTGACCCCGACTTCATCCTACAGGTATTCAATTTTTACTAAGGTTAAACCCTTTGCTGGGGCAGTTGGCCCAGATACAGTTCGATCCTTTTGCTCTAGCATCCATGCAACTTTCTCTGGCTCATAATAATGAATACCAACTTGAATCAATGTTCCTGCAATGATACGGACCATATTATACAAGAAGCCATTTCCTTGAATACGAATGATAATTTCTTGATTCTCTTTTATTATATCCAAAGAATAAATGGTACGAACCGTTGATTTCACTTGAGTATTTACAGAGCAGAAACTAACAAAATCATGTTCACCAATCAGATAGTTTGCTGCTGCCTGCATCCGCTCCACATCAATATCATTGTAAACAAAATGAGTATATCTGCGATTTAATGGCATTGGATGAACTGCATTGTAGATGCGATATTCATACGTTTTCTTAGTATCTGTAAATCTTGGATGAAAATCTAGTGGTACTTCCCTAGACTCTTGAATTACAATATCCTCCGGAAGTCTCTGATTTAGTGCATAGGAAATCCGATCAGCAGGAATTCTTGTTTCCGTATCAAATACGGCCACGTTACCCATAGCATGAACACCCGAATCGGTACGACTAGCACCAATCACAGTAATTTGCTCTTTTAGTAGCGCTGATAACTCTCGATTTAGTACCTCTTCGATCGTAATAAAATTCGACTGTGCTTGCCATCCATAATACTCTGTCCCATCATAGGCAACAACCAACAAAACTCTTTTCATCTCCACACCTTTTCTATACTTTAATTCTTATGAATTTATAAAGTCTAATTTTTTACTTAATCAATACAATGATAGCCGCAATGTATGCAACATAAACACCAAATGTTATGATATCTCTTCTCTTATAATGAAGAGGCTTCATCTTTGTACGACCCTTACCACCACGATAACATCTCGCCTCCATTGCCATCGCTAAATCACTAGCTCGACGAAAGGCTGAGATAAATAGTGGAACTAGAATCGGTACCATTGCTCTTGCTCGCTTAATTAATCCACCTGTTTCAAAATCTGCACCACGAGCCTGTTGCGCCTTCATAATCTTGTCTGTCTCTTCTAAAAGAATTGGGATAAAACGAAGTGCAATCGACATCATCATTGCAACTTCATGAACAGGCACATGAATAACTTTCAATGGCCCAAGTAACTTCTCAATCCCATCGGTCAATTGGTTTGGTGTTGTCGTAAGCGTCATTAAGGAGGAACCGATAATCAAGGATATTAGTCGAATTCCCATAAATCCAGCTGTTCGCAAACCCTCTTTTGTAATCTTTAAAAAACCTAACCGCCAAATTTCTTCTCCTGGAGTCAAGAACAAATTAAATCCCACAGTAAAAAGCAATAAGAATATAACGGCTTTTAGCCCTTTTACAATGAATTTAATTGGAACCTTAGATAATAAGATTACTCCAATTAAAAAAGATCCTGTTATCAGATATCCCCAAAAAGAACGAAATAAAAACAAGGAGATGATATAAACGAGAGTACCAATCAATTTCACACGAGGGTCTAGTCGATGAATTACTGAATTTGCTGGATAATATTGTCCAATTGTTATGTCTCTAATCATAGCTAACCCTTTCTAAGCCTGTGTTTTCCACCAGGCATATAATTCATCTACAGCTTCTTCTACTGTAGTTGCATCTGTCCGAACTGATAATCCGGCCTGCTTTAAATCATTCATGACATAAGTAACCTGTGGTGCAGCTAGTCCAATACGCTCTAATTCCTCATAATGTTGAAATACATTTTTCGGAGTATCGTCAAAAGCAATGCTTCCTTTATTCATTACAATAATACGGTCAACGTATTTTGCAACATCCTCCATACTATGAGAAACTAAAATAACTGTAATTCTTCTTTCTCTCTGAATCTTTGCAATCTGATCCAGAATCTCATCACGACCTCTTGGATCCAAACCTGCAGTTGGTTCATCTAAGATTAATACTTCTGGTTGCATTGCAAGAACACCAGCGATTGCAACTCTTCGCTTTTGTCCGCCTGATAATTCAAAAGGAGAAACATCGAGTAAATCATCACTAATTCCAACCATTTTTAGAGCTTCAAAGGATCGTAAATCTACTTCTAATGGCTTTAAGCCAAGATTCTTAGGACCAAATTGAACATCCTTTAATACAGTTGTTTCAAACAACTGATGCTCAGGATATTGAAATACTAATCCAACTTTGCTTCTAAGCTCTTTTTTGTTAAAATCGGAATCATAAATATCCTTACCATTATAATAGACACCACCACTGGTAGCTTTCATTAATCCGTTCATATGCTGTATCAAAGTGGATTTTCCAGAACCAGTATGACCAATTAAGCCAATAAATTGACCATCAGGAATCTGTAATTCTATATCTTTAAGTGCGTGCTTTTTATAAGCTGTACCTTCACCATAAATATAATTTAATTTATTTAATATGATTGCCATTCTTTCACCGCCTCTATCTTCTCCTAAGCTTCATAACTTCCTGTACAAACTCCTCTTTCGTAAGAATACCAGCTGGCAATGGTAACCCTTTTTGGGATAGCTCATAAGCAAGTTCTGTCACCTGCGGTACATCAAGACGATACTGTTTCATCTTCTCCACATGAGAAAATACCTCTTTAGGGGTTCCTTGCATTACGACTTTACCGGCATCCATCACGATAACTTTATCCGCATGAATTACTTCATCCATATAATGAGTAATTAGTAAAATCGTAATCTTCTCATGTTGATTTAAATCATGAAGCGTTTTAATTACTTCTTTACGTCCATTCGGATCTAACATAGCGGTAGGTTCATCTAGTATAATACATTTAGGTCGCATCGCCATAATACCTGCAATTGCAACACGTTGTTTTTGTCCACCAGAAAGTTTATTCGGTGAATGTTCACGATATTCATACATTCCTACTGCTTTGAGACTTTCTTCAACACGTTTCCAAATCTCTTTTGTTTCAACTCCAAGGTTCTCTGGTCCAAATCCGACATCTTCCTCCACAATGGTTGCTATAATCTGATTATCAGGATTTTGAAATACCATTCCAGCAGATTGTCGAATATCCCAAAGATTATTTTCATCCGTAACGTCATAGCCATTCACATATAACGTTCCTTCCGTTGGTGTTAAAATCGCATTGATGTGTTTTGCCATTGTTGACTTTCCAGAGCCATTATGCCCTAGAATTGCTACAAAATCACCCTCTTTGACATCTAGGGTAACGTTATCGATTGCACGGTTAATCCCTTCAACATTACCTTCTTCATCTCTACGAATATATTCGAACACTAAATTATTTGCA
Source organism: Bacillota bacterium (assembly GCA_023439125.1). Taxonomy (GTDB): domain Bacteria; phylum Bacillota; class Clostridia; order Lachnospirales; family Lachnospiraceae; genus Lachnoclostridium. The sequence goes on from JAEXOU010000015.1 coordinate 110,692, forward strand.
TCTATCATCTTTTTCATATAATTTTACTCCTATGCAGCATATCATTCCTTCGATGATATTACTGAAATTCATTCTTCTAACTGCACATTATTGTTCTCATACATTGTATTGTATAATCCTATGTTTTGCAAGAAATTTTCTGCTCCGTGGGCGATACTAGTGGATATCATTTACAATCCATGCAACATTGATTATAATTAATGATATAAAATAGAAGAAGGAGCGAAACATGCAACATAAAATGCAGACAATTGAAGAAACCATTACTGTTGTGATTGGATTATTCGGTATCTTACTGTCCATTTTTTATGGAGTGACTCATCTTGAACTATTTCTTATTAGTAGTGGATGTTTTTTCATCCTTAGAAATACATATCAGCTTTGTGATGAAGGTCATTTAAAGCGACTTTTCTTTGGTGTGCTTATATTGGATTCTATCCTATTATGTTTCCTCTCAACCAGCTGTTACATATATTTCATAATAATCCCGCTTCGATTTATTCTCTTAGAAAAAAAGCTGCACTTTTCAAAACTACATATCCTCTATTTGTTTATTCCAATCTGTCTTTCTTTGATTGATATAATCACAGCTACTGAACTATCCTCACATAAATTAAACTCATATCTTGTTCTTGAATTCGTTTTTATTGTTTCTGACTTACTAATTCGTGTCTTAGATTATTACGATTCCATAAATCAGAAATTGTATTTACTCTTAGCTGATTCAGCAATCAATGAGTTAGAGCAACATAATTTAAATCAAAAACTGGCTTATCAAAATACTATCATTGAACGAACTTCCCGTATTAAGGAACGTGAAGCAATCGGACGAACAATACATAATGCTGTCGGGCATACAATTACCTCTGCTATCGTAACTTTAGAGGCTAGTGAAGTTCTGTTGGATCATAAGCCGGAGGAAGCTAAATTAAAGATAACGCAGGTGAAAGAACGCATGCAACAAAGCTTAGGTTCAATACGTCAAGCTGTACGCCTCTTTGATGAGACTACAACGAAAGTTAGTATTGCTGATTTATATGATATCTTATCTGCAACACTAAATGAGTTTATGGTCGATACTACCTATCGAATTCGTCATAACCTTACCATTACAAAAGAACTTGAGCATCAATTTATTGATGTTAGCACTTCTGAATTCTTAAATGGTGCAGTTATGGAGGCATTGTCTAATGGATTGCGTCATGGCCATGCTACTGCTTTTATCATAATTTCAGAACTTCGTAATGATAAATTATTACTTCAAGTTCTTGATAACGGTACTGTGGATGCTAATCACATTTATATAAATCAGCGCGATTTAATCAATCAAGGCTATGGACTTAAAAAAATACGTACCTATCTTGATGAAATCGGAGGAGAACTAAAGATTGATGTAAAGGATGGATTTCAATTAACTCTAATTGTTCCGCTAATTACAACTACAAGTGACTCAGGAAGGAGGAGATAGAATGGAGCAAGTTAAAATACTACTTGTTGATGATGAATTATTATTAATCGATAGCTTGGAAGTTATATTATCCCTCCATCCTAATTACTTAGTTGTTGGAAAGGCACAGGATGGAATAGAGGCACTTAAAATGATGGAAACAACGATTCCAGACCTTGCATTAGTTGACTTAAACATGGCAAAAATGGGTGGATTAGAACTAATCCGACGAATGAAGACACAGTACCCTCACATTAAAATATTAGTTCTAACAACCTTCTATGATCAGGAAAATATCGCAACTGCCTTATCCAATGGAGCAAATGGGTATTTATTAAAAGATTCCGGACGAGATGCAATATTATCTGCTATTGAAAATATACTTCATGGTCAAAGTGTACTGGATCAAAAAGTTCTTGATACACTAACAAAACTTGCAACTATACCTATGAAGGAAACAATAAAGCCTAATGTAGAAACAATCAAACCTCTTTCCACGTTAACCAAGCGTGAACAAGAAATTTGTGCAATGTTAGCCGAAGGCTATACAAATCATCAGATAGCCAGCTTTCTATATATATCCGAAGGTACTGTGAAAAACTACATATCCTCCATATATGATAAATACGACCTACATGACCGTGCAGCACTCGTTGTTACTCTTAGAAAAGAATAAGATGTCAGCTATTACGATACTAACCTTGCTTGGTCTTCGCACAAGAACCATGACTTGAGTCATGGTTCTTTATTACTTTTGGTACTTATCAGGCTTTGATTGCTTTGATAAACTGAGCACAGAACAAAAAAGGAGGTCATTATGAATAAAAAGAGGCACTTATCTGCAAAGCCTTACATCAAAAATAACAAAACAAGAATCCTTGTTTTAATCATTAGTTTTTCCTTATTTATCACAATGCTCTATGGCATCAGCTTCTTATTTTCTACTACAACCGAGACTTTTTACAATCTTATGGTGGAACGTTATCAAAACTCTGCTATCATCACTTTGAATTTACCAGAAGGTACGTCATCTGATGTTTACATCAATAGTTGTCAACAATTATGTAATCAGTTATCCAACCAGCCGGGAGTACGAAGAGCAATCCCAACTGCACTTTATTATGATGCCCACGTCAAAGCAGTTATTGGACATATGAGATTTGGAATAAATTTTGTTTCGCAAGAGAATATTCCACTATTTCTAGAGCACTACAATGCTTCACTCATAGAAGGTAAATTACCAGAAAATCCAGGAGAGATTGTAATTAATCAACGGCTACAAAAAAACAGTGGCCTTAAAATAGGTGATGCAATGCTCGAGGAGCATTGCATCGTAGGAATTGTAAAAAGTGATAATTATTTAGCCCTCGGAGTTAACAAATATTTTAATGAGGTAGTATGCACGACTTTTCTTGAATCTGATGCTGATATCTACCAGATTTGCAAATCCATTCATATCCCTTCCGATTATGCGATAAATGGATTTCAAGAGGGAAAAGAAGAATTTAATAACGCTAACTCAGGTATGACTTTTTCAGCAAACCTGATTACTGTCATCGCTACTGTTTTACTTTTTATTTGCTTACTTGTTGTGATTCAGATGCATTTTCGAGATCGCCAAGAAGAATGGTGTCTCTATAACTCGATTGGTTATTCCTTATGGAATATCTATTGTCTAGCAATGAAGGAGCTTCTTCTTACGATTCTAATCGGTGTACTCATTGGTTCTTTTCTGTCAGGATGCTTTATGATTCTAATCAATTACTTAATCATTGTTCCAAAAGGGCTTTTAGTCCGTTTTCTTATACCTAAAACAATAACTGATATTGTATGCATCTTAGTACTATTTGTAGGTTGCTGCCAGTTACCACTCATGCATTCTCTACACCAAATTAGAACAGTGGATACTTTGGAATCAGAATCTTAAGGAGGATAATCATATGTTTGAACTAAATGATGTAACATTAATTTATGATATGGAAAAAGAGGATAAAGTATATGCTTTAAAGAATATTACACTTAACTTACCAAAGAAGGGACTGATCGGCATCATCGGACCTTCAGGAAGTGGAAAATCTACATTAATGTATTGCCTATCAACATTAAAGCAATGTACCTCTGGTGATATTATTTATCAATCTACAGATGAATTGATCAATTATAAAGAAATCGCAAAGAAACAGCAAGAAGAATTAAGACGAGAACAATTCGGATTTGTCTTTCAACGACATTTTTTGATTCATTACATGAGTATGTTAGATAATGTATTAGTTGCAGCTACAAAACCAAATGAAGAAACAGTAGCTCGAGCAATGCAACTCCTTTTGAGTTTGGGCTTAAAAGAGCATGAATTCATGAAAAAGCCATCTCAGCTTTCTGGTGGACAACGTCAGCGAATCGCAATCGCTCGTGCAATGATAAATCAACCAAAGGTAATTTTTGCTGATGAGCCAACCGCATCTTTAGATCATGCCAATGCTTTTCAAACTATGGATATATTTGAAGAATACGCAAAAGAACACCTTGTATTAGTAATTACACATGATCGTTCCATACTAAAGAATGCAGATCGAATGATTGAAATATGGGATGGTGCGATTCTTAAAGATGCTTGTGCACCCTTCACAGATGCTATGGAGGTATAAAGAATGAAGCCATTCTCTGCTTTCTATTTTATCAAACATAATCGATATCGGTCACTCGCCCTCATTTTTATGATTTCTGTCACTGCAATCCTATATCTTGGTGCTATTTATGTAACCTCTCCAAGGATTCATAATGAACGTATTTATCGTCCATATTTAGACTATGCAATTGCATATCTTGATTATCCATCCACTCAGGAGGATTATGATTATTATAAAGAAATGATTAGCTCGTTGAACAGTGTAAAAGCAATTTTACCTTTTACTGATAATTCTCGTATTACGAATAAAAATGAGATGAGGATTGAAAACTCTCTACCGATCATAATGTTTACTACCCAAGAAAATATGATGACTTTTGCGAGTACAGTACCAGAACTTTTAGGTTGTGAGGCAATTCCAAAAGATGGTGAGGCTGTGATCAGTTCTTCCCTCGCAACGAATGTAAATCTTCATCTCAATGATTACTTACCTATCGATATGAATGAGAATGATTCAACTCGCTACAAAATTGTTTCGATTGTCAATTCCAATAATTTCTTTGCTTATGGAGTAGATACTAAGTTGACTTCCTATTCTGTACTTATACTTCGGGGTGGTTCGAAAGAAGCATTCGCTGATGATTTACTAAGTGTCCCAGCAAACTATAACGGAATCTATTTAAATACCTATCAGAGCCTAATGGATTCTTCCAATCGTGACCTTGGTTCCTTTAATATTATCTTTTACTTAAGTCTTTTCCTCATTACTACAGTTCTTGTTATTACAATTAATGCAACCTTTGTTGGCACCTATGAAAAACGTACCCATGAGTTTTCCATTTACCAGGCATTAGGATTTCATCGCTTAAAAATTATGAGTAAAATCTTCAAAGAAATTTTACTCATTGATCTCATAGGTATGACAGTAGCCCTCATTATTAGTATCGTAACTCTATTTGTACTGAATAAAATGTTGCTTTATCCAAAAGGATTAGGATTATCTTATGTCAATGAGCTGTCTACTACATCGATTCTTATATCTAACATAAGTATCATCCTATTCTCCATAGTTTTTAGAATTCGTTGGTTTCTGAGACTTCAATCAGCTACATAGCATCCTGAAAAGTCTTTTGGTAATAGGAAAATGTTCTTTTCTTATAGGACTTCGGTGCCAAAACTTCATTTAACAAGTTTTATTCATCATTTTGCACATTGATATACTTGCTAAAAATGAGATGACAAACATAATTCAGAAGCATACTGTTATGAAGTCGTCGGTACTTAGGGCCTGTATTTTAGGCCCTTACATACCGTTACGACTTCATTCAAGCGAGAGCGTGTTGCGGATGAATTATGTTTGTCATCTCATACTCATAACATTTCTTTGTGCAAAATGACGTTATCTATCTTTCATCCCTCATGTGATTTTCTTACAACCTGGAGTGCTCTTTCTGCCTCCATTGGTTTTCCAAGAAGGTAACCTTGGATATAATCACATCCTACTTCTCTTAAGGTATCAAATTGGCTCTGATACTCTACACCCTCTGCAACTACCTCAATGGATAGTTCATGTGCAATTGAAACTAACGATTTCACGAGCGCTCGATGTTTGTCATGTAAGATTATTTTATCAATAAATGTTTTATCAATCTTCATAATATCAATTGGTAGGCATTGTAGGTAACTTAGAGAAGCATATCCTGTTCCAAAATCATCAAGCGCAATTGTAATCCCTCTCTTCTTTAATTTGGATAGTGTTTCAATTGCTGACTCTTTTGAGGCAATAAACATAGACTCTGTTACCTCGATTTCCAAACAATTTGGATCATACTTTGTCTCATTAAGCACATTGTCAACCATAGAAAGGAAGCTTGTATCGAGTAATTGAACGGCTGACACATTGACTGATAAAATAAACTTTGTATTGCAAAGTTCCATCCAAAACCTGCATATTTTACAAGATTCTCTTAAAATCCACTCACCAATGCTTAGAATCATACCATTTTCCTCTGCAATCGGAATAAAATCCTTTGGCGGTATGAATCCAATGTCTTTTGTAATCCATCGTGCAAGAGCTTCAAAACCACGAAGCTTTTTGGAATTAGCTTCAAACTGAGGTTGAAATACAACAGATAATTCATTTCGAATGAGTACTTGTTGCATATAGTCTTCCAACAACAGATTATATTGAAATTGTTGTTGAAGTTCCCGATTAAATATTAATATTTTATTTGACTTTTTCAATTTTGCTTTATACATTGCCACATCTGCAAATTTTATTAAATCCTCGGCATTGTCTCCATCCTCTGGATACACTGAGATACCGAAACTTGCCTTTACAAAAAATTCCCGTTGTTTATAACACACCCGTTCATCCAACGTTTCATATAAAGTACCAACGTATTGTAATAATTCTTCATTACTTAGTGAGCCCTGGATGATGATTACAAACTCATCCCCACCTAGACGACCTAAGATATCATCTTTATGTAATTTACTTTCCCAACGATTTGTGATTTCACATAATACTACATCACCATATTGATGACCAGCAGAATCATTAATTTTCTTAAAATTGTCCAAATCGACTACTACAACTGCAAATCTTCTGTGCTCTAAAGAAGCAATATTTAGTATTGCATCTAATTGCTCCGTAATCATTCGACGATTTGGTAATCTAGTCAGACAATCATAAAAAGCTAATTGATTCAATCTCTCTTCTCGCTCCACTAGAGCTTTATTAACCTTTTCTAGTTCACTTTTTTGCTCTAATAGATTATTTTCAGAAGCAGCAATCTCTTCGTAAAGAGATAGAATTTCTTCTCTTTGATCTACCACTTGAATAAACTTTTTCTCACTAAGATTAATATAGTAATATACAACGTATATCATAACCAATTCTAAGAAGTGTATAAATACCCCTTGAAGAGCAATCATATTCCCCGAAACGAAAACCCCATGCAAAGTAAATATAAAGGATAGACCTATAAGCACCAAATCAAAGATGAATCCCAATCCCCGCTGAATAATAATTAATAGGATTAAAATACATACTTGTATTTGGCTAATCATAGACAATGCAGTGGAACATAGTATAGTGATACTAAATATCTCTAAAGTATCGCCTTTTTCATTTGATATCCTTATCTTAAAGAAAAAGAGTATAAGAAAACTAATGACTAAAAATATAGTAATTATGAAACGACTTTTCCTACTAATGACCGGTTGATGGTCAAAGTCTTTATGCTCATACGATAGGCTACACTTATCATCTTTATTTAGCATACAATCCCCCCCATTTAGTAAATTCAATCACTGGTAAACAAAGTTCTTATTCTTTACAAATTCTTTCGTCCTCGCTCATTCGTGAATCGTTACTACTTCTTATTCTCGTATGCATTGTAAGTTATGTACTCCTATTGTGTTTTGCTTGCAAAACACTCGCGCCAAGCGCGGTCGCGTAAGCGACATCTTCCTATTGCGCTTGTGTGCATCATAGCGTCCTTCCTTTTGGACGCTTTTTTATTTAATTGGAAAGTTCAAAGAACTTTCCAATTAAATAAAAAGAACTCATAAGTAGATTATACCACTTATGAGTCCAAATTTCACCATATATTATACTAATTCGATTAAAACTTCCATAGCTGCGTCACCTTTACGCTGACCGATCTTGATGATTCTTGTATAACCACCGTTACGTCCAGCATATTTAGGAGCGATTTCGTCGAATAATTTCTGAGCTAAATCAACTTCCTTAGTGTTCTTTTTCTTTCCAGCAGCTTCTGTAGGAACTTCAGTAACAGGGTAAAGGTAAGATAACATCTTTCTTCTTGCATGAAGTCTAGATGCATTATCTTTCTTAATAGTCTTTTCAACTGTATCAAATACGTCTACTTTCTTACCATTAACAACTTCTTTTACTCTCTTACCATCTTTATCTTTACGAGCAACCTTAGCAGTTACTGTAACTGTTTCATAGTTATCCTTCTCTTTAACAGCTAATGCAATCATTCCTTCTGCAATTCTGCGAATTTCCTTCGCCTTTGCTTCAGTAGTAACGATTTTGCCATTATATAAGAGATTAGTAACCTGATTTCTTAACAACGCTTTTCTCTGACTTGAAGTTCTTCCAAGTTTTCTGTAGCCTGCCATATTATTAACCTCCTTAGCTCCGAACCTAGTCGTCGCTCAAATTTAATGATAATCCAAGCTCTTTGAGCTTAGCTAGTACTTCTTCTAATGACTTGCGTCCAAGGTTTCTAACCTTCATCATATCTTCAGAAGTTCTGTTACAAAGTTCCTCGACTGTGTTGATACCGGCTCTCTTCAAACAGTTGTAAGAACGAACAGATAATTCTAACTCGTCGATATTCATTTCTAACACTTTTTCTTTTTCGTTATCTTCTTTTTCTACCATAACTTCTGCAGTCTTGGCATTTTCTGAAAGATCAATGAAAGAATTTAAGTGCTCGCTCAATACCTTAGCAGCAAGACTGACAGCTTCATCCGGAACTAAAGTACCGTTAGTATACACATCTAATGTCAATTTATCGAAATCGGTAATCTGACCTACACGGGTATTCTCAACCGTCAAGTTAACACGCTCAACAGGGGTGTAGATAGAATCAACAGCAATAACACCGATTGGTAATTCATCGTTTTTATTCTTATCTGCACTGATATAACCTCTGCCTTTTGTAATTGTCAGCTCCATATATAGCTTACTATCTGATCCGCCATTTAATGTAGCAATTACTAAATCAGGATTTAATATCTCAATATCAGGATCTGCTTGAATATCGCCTGCTCTTACAACGCCTTCGCCTTCGAACTCAATGTATGCAGTCTTAGGCTCATTCGTCTCGCTTGTGTTCTTGATCGCCAAGCTCTTGATGTTCATAATAATCTCAGTAACATCTTCCTTAACTCCAGGAATACCAGAAAACTCATGAACAACGCCATCAATCTTAACTTGACTGACAGCAGCACCAGGTAAAGATGAAAGCATAATTCTTCTCAAAGAATTGCCTAAAGTTGTACCATAACCTCTTTCAAGTGGTTCAACTACAAAACGGCCATATTTCTTATCTTCTGAAATTTCAGCTATCTCAATTTTTGGTTTTTCAAAATCAAACACAGTAGACCCTCCTTCTGGGTTTTTACGAGGGTAAACCAAATAATAAGAATACTATTATTTGGAGTACAACTCGACGATAAGCATTTCATTTACAGGAACATCAATTTGATCTCTGCTAGGGATTTCTTTTACAGTACCTGTTAAATTCTCATGGTCAGCTTCTAACCATGCAGGAACAGTTCTTCCGCCAGTTACTTCTAAGATATCCTTATATCTCTGAGCTGATTTGCATTTTTCCTTAATGGAAATTACATCTCCAGCTTTCACTTGGTAGGAAGGAATGTTTACACATTTACCATTAACTAAAACATGCTTATGATCTACAATCTGTCTAGCTTCTGTTCTAGTTCTACCATAACCTAAACGGAACATAACGTTATCAAGTCTTAATTCTAAAAGAATCATTAAGTTCTCGCCAGTAGTACCATATTTTAACTTCTTCGCTCTATCAAAGTTATTTCTAAAAGGTTTCTCTAATACACCATAGATGAATTTAGCCTTTTGTTTTTCTCTTAACTGTAAGCCGTATTCACTTACCTTTTTACCTGCTCTTGCAAAGTTTCTATTAGACTTCTTATCAATTCCTAAGAATGTTGGTTCAAGTCCAAGAGCTCTACATCTTTTTAATACAGGACTCATATCTCTTGCCATCTTTATTTACCTCCTATTAGACTCTTCTGCGTTTTGGTGGTCTACATCCGTTGTGAGGAACTGGAGTAACATCCTTAATGCTTGTTACTTCAATACCACATGCCTGAAGAGCACGGATTGCTGCTTCTCTACCTGAACCAGGTCCTTTTACCATAACTTCTACGGATCTTAAACCATGAACTAAAGCTGCCTTAGCTGCAGTTTCAGCTGCCATTTGTGCTGCATATGGAGTTGATTTTCTAGAACCTCTGAATCCTAATCCACCTGCGCTTGCCCATGAAAGAGCGTTACCTTCAGCATCTGTTAAGGTAACAATTGTATTATTAAAAGATGACTGAATATGTGCCTGTCCACGATCGACATTCTTCTTAACACGTTTTTTAGTCACTTTTTTAGCTGCTATCTTCTTAGCCATTACAAACCCTCCTATTGGATTTTTCTAAACGAAAGTATATGTGACTACTCAGTCACACAGCATCTTACGACGCTAATGTACTCAAAATCTTGATTTTTGGTACAAATAACATTACCGAATAGTTACTTATTTCTTCTTATTAGCAACAGTACGCTTAGGACCTTTTCTTGTTCTAGCGTTTGTCTTTGTTTTCTGTCCACGAACTGGAAGACCTTTTCTGTGACGGATTCCTCTATAACATCCGATTTCTTGTAATCTCTTGATGTTCATAGCGATTTCTCTTCTTAAATCACCTTCAACGATTGTTGTTTCATCGATGACGTCACGAATCTTTGCAACTTCTTCATCTGTTAAATCTCTAACACGAGTGTCAGGATTAACTCCAGCCTTTGCAAGAATACGATTGGAGCTTACTCTACCGATACCATATACATAAGTAAGTCCGATTTCAATACGTTTCTCTCTTGGTAAGTCTACACCACTGATACGAGCCATGTGACCTTGCACCTCCATAATTTATAATATTACATATAGTAACTGATAACGTACATATAATATAAATTACATGCAATTATCTTTTGACAGTCGCGGAAACGACATGTCCAAATACCGTGATGCACAACGTAGCCCGGTGTCTCCATAAAAAAAGACACCCTAAGCGGATGCCATCACGTCAGCCGCTTTAAATTGTGACGGTTACAGCTAAACTGCACCGAAAGAAACAAGTGATAATGACACTTGCTTCTAAAGCTATGGTTAACACCATGCCCACAATATCACAATCATGTCAGATGAGTAACCCCCTAGATTATCTAAGAGTATAACCAACATCTGCACTTGTAACACAGAAAGCAAGAACTATTTCTATATGAGTATATTTCGCACTCTATAAAAACAATCAAACTCAATATTCAATTGTATTAGCCTTGTCTTTGTTTGTGTTTAGGATTCTCACAGATTACTCTGATTGCTCCCTTACGTTTAATAATTTTGCACTTTTCGCAAATTGGTTTAACTGAAGATCTAACCTTCATTACAATTCACTCCTTTCAAAAAAAGTCCGTCTATTATTATAACATTGAAGTTAACTAATAGCAATAACCATTTTTCATAAAAATCAACAAGTTTACTCATTGATTTTACGACATATATACTACAAAAGCAAGTAATTGAATTATTTTCAATAAATAAAGGACATTGATAGTAAATTAGGCTTCGCAATATTAACGACAAACATTGTGTTGGTGCGATTGTATTATTTATCTCTCCAGATAATTCTTCCTTTCGTCAAATCATAAGGGGATAGTTCTAGAGTAACTTTATCACCAGGAACGATCTTAATAAAGTTCATTCTTAATTTACCACTAATATGAGCTAATACTCTATGGCCATTTTCAAGTTCTACAGAAAACATCGCATTAGGTAATTTCTCAATTACAGTTCCTTCAATTTCAACTACATCAGTCTTAGACATACATACCTCCATAACATCTAAATTAAAAGTAACTATAGAATCGATAAAAATCTCTCTCTACAGTAATACTTCGCGGGTTGATACACACAGCAATAGATAAACCGTGCTTCTATAAACTAAATATCTCCGGATCTCCTTCGGTAATTAGGATTGTATTTTCATAATGTGCTGACAAAGATCCATCCTCTGTTACAATTGTCCACCCATCATCTAAGATACATACATCATAAGCTCCCATATTTACCATAGGCTCAATTGCCAAGGTCATACCCGGAATTAGTTTTATTCCTCTTCGTTTTTGTCTAAAATTAGGGATTTGAGGTTCTTCATGCAAATCCTTACCAATGCCATGGCCTACTAGGTCACGGACACAAGTAAAGTTATGCGCAACTACATAATCCTCGATTGCAGCAGAGATATCATGTAAATGATTTCCCGCTTTTGCATATTTCATACCTTCGAAGAAACTTTGTTTTGTAACATCAATCAGCTCTTGTATACGAGCTGGTACCTTTCCTACTGCAATTGTTCTTGCTGCGTCAGATTGATACCCTTGATATTGCACACCCGCATCCAAACTTACGATATCTCCCTCACGAAGAATTCTCTTTTTACTTGGAATACCGTGTACTACTTCATCATTCACTGAAACACATACAGCCGCTGGATACCCATTATAATTCAGGAAAGAAGGGATGCAATTATATGAGCGTATGATCTCTCTTGCTGCCTTATCAATATCATATGTCGAAATACCTGGTGCAATTATTTCAGCCAACTGTTCATGCACACTTGCTAAAATTTTTCCAGCCTCTCTCATCAACTCAATTTCTCGTGAAGATTTAATTGTAACTGACATATTATCGAAATCTCCTTATCTAACGTGTCATATAATTCCCTTTTGTCCATAAAAGATTATTGTCATTCTTATTTATCACCAAGAATCTCAACAATTGCATTAAATACCTCTGCAACATCCATGGTACCATCAACTTCTTTTAATATATGAAGACTATCATAATATTCTATTAACGGTTGTGTCTGAGTATGATAAACATTGAGACGTTTTGCAACTGTTTCAGGCTTATCATCATCACGAAGCGTAAGCTTTCCGCCACATGCATCACAGATACTTTCTTCTTTTGTAGGGTTAAAAACAACATGGTAAGTACCACCACAAGCAACACAAGCACGTCTACCAGACATACGAGTAACGATGTTTTCATCTGGAACTTCAACATTAATTGCATAATCTACTTTTTCATTCGCCTTGCTTAAAGCTTCTGTTAATGCTTCTGCTTGAGGAATTGTTCTTGGAAAACCATCTAAAACATATCCATTTTTACAATCTTCCTCTGCAAAGCGATCCATAATCATATCTAGAGTAATTGCATCCGGTACTAAAAGTCCTTGATCCATATACTCTTTTGCCTTACGACCTAACTCTGTATTATTTTTTATATTTGCTCTAAATATATCACCAGTTGAGATATGAGGAATATTGTATTTTTTTGCAATCATCTTTGCTTGAGTCCCTTTACCTGCTCCTGGGGCTCCCAACATAATTATTTTCATACCACTAGTATCCTCCTAAATAATCGATATAGGCAACTTACGCCATTAGTGTAATAGTACAAATTCGATGCAGACTGCTTCACTGTTTTACATAAGCACTTATAGGAGCTGTTGCATACAACAGCCCCTACTAAGTTCTATCTTATTTAGTCATTTAAGAAGCCCTTATAATGACGTACAAGCATCTGTGATTCAACCTGCTTCATTGTCTCAAGAACAACACCTACAACGATAATAACCGAAGTACCGCCGAATGAAACCTGTGCATTAAACATACCTGAAAACGCAATTGGAATAACTGCTACTATGGTTAAGAATATAGCACCAATAAAGATGATATAATTTAAAACCTTAGTTAAGTACTCGCTTGTTGGCTTACCTGGACGAATACCAGGGATAAAACCACCTTGCTTCTTCATATTGTTAGCAACCTCTACTGGATTAAATGTAATCGAAGTATAAAAATATGCAAAGAATATAATTAAAGCCATGTAGATAAGTAAACCAACAGTGTATTTAAATGCACCATTGTCAAGATCAAACCAGTTCTGAGAGTTAAGCATATAAAGAACTTTAGGCCAGAAATATGCACGCTCAGCTTGTAAACCGAACATAGAAGCAATAATTATTGGAAACTGCATTAAGGATACAGCAAAGATAACTGGGATAACACCAGCAGTGTTAACCTTAAGAGGGATAAAGGAGGATTGTCCACCTACCATCTTTCTTCCCTGAACCTTCTTAGCATATTGAACAGCAATCTTTCTCTGTGCATCCTGAAGAAGGATAACAACAACAACCATAAATACAATTATAGCTAAAATAATAACTGCAGCAAATACGCCCTTCACTACAGATTTTCCGTTAATGAAAGTATTATATAAGCCTGAAAGATCAGCTGGCATACCAGCAACGATATTAATCAATAAGATAATTGAGATACCATTACCAACGCCTTTTTCTGTTATTTTCTCGCCTAACCACATTAAGAATGCAGAACCAGCTGTAAATGTACAAGTAATAACAACAATGTTACTAAAAGAAACTCCACCATGAAGAATACCTGAATTACCAAAACCAATAACTAATGCCACAGATTCAATAATTGCAAGTGCAATCGTTACATATCTTGATATCTCAGCAATTTTCTTTTTACCATCTTCACCATCTTTCTGAAGCTCTTCAAGCTTTGGAATTGCAATTGTTAACAACTGCATAATGATAGAAGAAGTAATGTATGGACCAATACCAAGAGCAAATAATGACATCCTGGAGAAAGAACCACCGGTGAACGAATCAAGGAAACTCAAACCACTACCAAAATTTTGAGCAAAAAATTGAGTAATGTAATTTTGGTCTACTCCCGGAGCCGGGAGTAAAGAACCAATTCTTACTACAATTAAAGCCATGCAAGTAAATAAAATCTTGTTTCTAATATCTTTAATCTTAAACGCATTTCTGAACGTTTTAAACATACTAGATCACCTCAGCATTTCCACCAAGAGCTTTAATCTTTTCGATAGCGCTTTCAGAGAAAGCCGAAACCTTAACATTAAGCTTCTTAGTTAATTCTCCGTTTCCAAGAATCTTTACTCCATCTTTTGGATTACTAATGATGCCCATTGCTACCAATGTTTCTGCTGTTACTTCTGCACCATCTTCAAATTTATTTAACATGCTTACGTTAACTGCAATGATTTCCTTTGAGTTTCTGTTATTGAAGCCTCTCTTTGGAAGTCTTCTATATAAAGGCATCTGACCACCTTCGAAACCTACTCTAGTAGCTCCAGAACGTGCTTTCTGTCCTTTATGTCCCTTACCAGCAGTTTTACCATTGCCTGAACCGTGACCACGTCCACGTCTGAAGTTCCCACTTTGCTTAGAACCATCTGCAGGTCTTAAATCTGTTAAATTCATCGTGCGCACCTCCTTACTTTTTAATTAGATCTCTTCAACCTTAACTAAATGTCTAACTTGATTAATCATTCCTCTGATAGCCGCATTATCTGGCAACTCATTTGTACTGTTAAGTTTTCCTAAACCAAGCGCGCTAACAGTTAATTTATGCTTTGGAAGTGCACCAATTGTAGACTTTGTTAAAGTAACTTTTAATTTATTAGCCATTTTAATATCCTCCGCCTTTCTTAGCTTAGCTGATCCACGGAAATACCGCGAAGTGCAGCTACTTCTTCTGGAGTCTTTAATTTGCTTAATCCTTCAATAGTAGCTAGAACTACGTTCTGCTTGTTATTGGAACCAAGAGACTTGGTACGGATGTTTTTAAATCCTGCAAGCTCTAATACGTTACGAGCAGGACCGCCAGCGATGATACCAGTACCTTCAGGGCTTCTCTTTAATAATACAGTAGAACTGCCGAATTTACCAATATAATCGTGAGGTACACTACCATTTTCATCAAGTGGTAATGTAATCATTTTCTTGATTGCATCTTCTTTTCCTTTACGAATTGCTTCAGGAATTTCAGCTGCTTTGCCTAAGCCTGCACCGATATGTCCGTTCTTGTCACCAACAACGACTAAAGCTGTAAAGCGGAAGTTACGACCACCTTTAACAACCTTTGTTACACGCTTAATTGATACTACTTTATCTTCTAATTCCATTTGTTTCGCATCAATGATTGTACGTTTCATGTGTTCTCCTCCTTGCTTAGAAATTAAGACCAGCTTCTCTTGCTGCTTCTGCTAATGCCTGAATCTTACCCTGATATATAAATCCGCCTCTATCAAATACAACTGAAGTAATTCCTTTTTCAAGAGCCTTCTTAGCGATAACTGTTCCCAACTTTGTTGCAGCTGCAACATCGTTTGTCTTCTCTAAGTCAGATTTTACATCTGCCTGAAGAGTGGAAGCTGCTACTAAGGTATTACCTACTGTATCGTCAATGATCTGAGCGTACATATGGTTGTTACTTCTGAACACAGCTAAACGTGGTCTTTCAGGAGTACCGGAGAAACGATTACGCATTCTGTTGTGCTTTTTAATACGAACTTCTGATTTATTAATTTTGCTAACCATTATTATCTCTCCTCCTTCTACTTCTTACCAGTCTTACCAACTTTACGTCTGATCACTTCATCAGAATACTTGATACCCTTGCCCTTATAAGGTTCTGGTCTTCTCTTGTCTCTGATTTCAGCAGCATATTGGCCAACTTTTTCTTTATCAATACCTTTAACTGTAATCTTATTCTGTCCTTCAAGTACTGTTTCAACACCTTCTGGATCAATCATGATTACTGGATGTGAATATCCAAGAGTTAAAGTTAATTCTTTACCGTTCTTTGCAGCTCTGTAACCAACACCGTTGATTTCAAGAACTTTCTGGTAACCAGTTGTAACACCTGTTACCATATTTGCGATTAATGTTCTAGTTAAACCATGTAAAGATTTCATTCTCTTTAAATCGTTTGGTCTAGTAACAACAACGTTATTATCTTCAATCTTGATTTCCATCTCAACTGGAAGAACTCTCTCAAGAGTTCCCTTAGGACCCTTAACGGTCACTTTATTTTCTGCTATATCTACAGTTACACCTGCAGGAATAGCGATTGGCATCTTACCTATACGTGACATGCCCGTACCTCCTAATATTCTATTTAAAAACTAACAGTTCTCTGCAAATGTTTGGTAATTACCAAACAAATGCTAATACTTCGCCACCAACATTAGCGTTTCTTGCTGCTTTATCAGTAAGAACACCTTTGTTTGTAGAGATGATTGCAACACCTAAACCACCAAAAACCTTAGGAAGCTCTTCGCTGTTTGCATAAACACGAAGACCTGGCTTAGAGATTCTCTTAAGACCAGAAATAACCTTTTCGTTTTTATCTTTACCATATTTAAGTGTAATGTGGATTGTTTTAAAACTACCAACTTCTTCAACGTTATATGCTTTGATGTAACCTTCATTGAAAAGGATTTCAGCAATAGCAATTTTCATCTTAGAAGCAGGTACATCTACTGTATCATGTTTCGCAGTATTTGCATTACGGATTCTTGTAAGCATATCTGCAATTGGATCGCTCATTGTCATTTGATTTTGCCTCCTTTCTTAAACTACCAGCTTGCTTTTTTAACACCTGGTATCTGTCCCTTGTATGCTAATTCACGGAAGCAAATTCTGCAGATTCCGTATTTTCTTAAATAAGCATGAGGACGGCCACAGATTCTACAACGATTATATTCTCTTGTTGAGAACTTCTGTGTCTTCTGTTGTTTGATCTTCATTGACGTTTTAGCCATGGAATTCCCTCCTTAACTATTTGCTAAATGGCATACCGAATTGTGTGAGTAATTCACGAGCTTCTTCATCGGTCTTGGCAGTTGTTACGAAAATAACATCCATACCTCTTACCTTATCTACCTTGTCGTATTCAATTTCAGGGAAGATTAACTGCTCTTTGATACCGAGTGCATAATTTCCTCTACCATCGAATGCATTTGGATTAACACCTCTAAAGTCACGTACACGAGGAAGAGCTAAATTAATAAGACGATCAGCGAATTCATACATTTTATCGCCTCTTAAAGTAACTTTACATCCAATAGCAACGCCTTCTCTGATCTTAAAGTTAGCAACGGACTTTCTTGCCTTAGTTGTAACCGCCTTTTGACCAGCGATGATTTCCATATCTTTTACAGCTGCTTCAAGTGCTTTTGCATTATCTTTTGCTTCACCAACGCCCATGTTGATTACGATCTTGTCAAGCTTTGGAATCTGCATAATATTCTTGTAACCGAATTTCTTCTGCATAGCTGTCATGATTTCATTATTGTAAATTTCTTTTAAACGAGTCAACTTTAAATGACCTCCTCTCTCAGAATTAGTCAATGATATCGCCAGTTGCTTTAGCAACGCGAGCTTTTCTTGTACCTTTTTTGTCTTCAACAGTTGTAAAACCGATTCTTGTAGTCTTACCCTTATGAACGTACATTACATTAGATGCATCAATAGGTGCTTCCTGGTGTACGATGCCACCCTTTGGATTCGCCTGGGATGCCTTGGTATGCTTAGTTACTTGGTTAATACCTTCCACTAAAACTTTACCTTCGGAAACACGAAGAACTTTGCCTTCTTTTCCTTTATCTTTACCAGTGATAACCTTAACGGTATCACCCTTCTTAATCTTTGTAGTTGCCATGCGTCTACACCTCCTTATAATACTTCTGGTGCTAATGAAACGATTTTCATGAATTGCTTTTCTCTCAATTCTCTAGCTACTGGTCCAAAGATACGAGTTCCCTTAGGGTTCTTGTCGTCTTTGATAATAACGGCAGCATTCTCGTCGAATCTGATATAAGAACCATCTTTACGACGTGCTCCTTTTACAGTACGAACAACAACAGCCTTAACAACATCGCCCTTCTTAACAACTCCGCCTGGTGTTGCATCTTTAACGGAAGCTACGATGATATCGCCGATATTCGCATATCTTCTGGTTGATCCGCCTAACACACGGATACATAATAATTCTCTTGCACCGGTATTATCAGCAACCTTAAGTCTGGATTCTGTTTGTATCATGTCAGATACTCCTTTCTCAATTTACATCTTTGAAAGTTAAATTTATTACTTAGCTTTCTCTACGATTTCAACAAGTCTCCATCTCTTATCCTTGGATAATGGTCTTGTTTCCATAACTTTTACTCTATCACCAATCTGGCATTCGTTGTTTTCATCATGAGCTTTCAATTTGTAAGTTCTCTTAACGATTTTGTTGTAAAGAGGATGCTTTACGTTATCAACTACAGCAACAACGATTGTCTTATCCATCTTATCACTTACGACCTTACCGGTACGTACTTTTCTGAGATTTCTTTCTACCACAGCAATACTCCTTTCTAGTTAGCAGCTTTTGCTTTCTGAGAGATTACAGTCTGAATTCTAGCGATGTTTTTTCTAACATCTTTAATTCTAGATGTATTGTCTAACTGATTTGTTGCGTTCTGGAATCTTAAGTTAAAAAGTTCCTTCTTAGCAGCTACTAATGTTTCATTCAGTTCTGCAACTGACTTTGCGTTCAATTCTTCTACGTATTTATTAGTTTTCACTGCCCGCACCTCCTTCTAAATCTGCGCGAGAAACGATCTTGCACTTAACTGGTAACTTGTGTGAAGCAAGACGAAGAGCTTCTTTTGCGATTTCTTCGCTAACGCCTGCGATTTCGAACATTACGCGGCCTGGCTTAACTACTGCTACCCAGTATTCTAGGGAACCTTTACCGGAACCCATACGAGTTTCTGCTGGTTTTGTTGTTACAGGTTTATCAGGGAAAATCTTGATCCAAACTTGACCACCACGCTTGATGTAACGAGTCATAGCGATACGGGCTGCTTCGATCTGATTTGATTTAATCCATGCTGGTTCCATGGCTATGATACCATATTCACCGTTAGAGATTTTATTACCTCTTAATGCTTTTCCTGTCATTGAGCCACGGAATTGCTTACGGCGTTTTACTCTTTTTGGCATTAACATTATTTATCGCTCCCTTCCTTTTTAACTGCCTTTGTTGGAAGTACTTCTCCATGGTAGATCCAAGCTTTAACACCTAATTTACCATAAGTTGTGTTAGCTTCTGCAAAACCATAATCGATATCTGCACGAAGTGTTTGTAGTGGAATAGTTCCTTCACTGTAGAACTCTGTACGAGCCATATCAGCTCCGCCAAGACGACCAGAAACTGCAGTCTTAATACCCTTTGCTCCTGACTTCATTGTACGAGACATTGTAGATTTCATAGCTCTTCTGAAAGAGATACGGTTTTCTAACTGCTGAGCAATGTTTTCAGCTACTAACTGAGCATTAACATCTGGCTTCTTAATTTCTTTAATTTCAAGATTTAATTTATTTTTTGTAAACTTAGCGATTTCACTCTTTAATTTCTCGATTTCAGCGCCAGCTTTACCGATTACTACACCAGGTTTAGCAGTGTGGATAATCACTTTTAATTTATCAGATGCACGCTCGATTTCAATCTTAGCGATGCCTGCACTATATAATTTCTTCTTTAAGTAGGTTCTGATATTGTAGTCTTCAACTAAGTTATCTGCAAAATCAGATTCCGCATACCATCTTGAGTCCCAGTCATTGATTACTCCGACTCTTAAGCCATGAGGATTAACTTTTTGTCCCATGATTGCCCTCCTTATCTTTCATTAAGCACGATTGTAATATGACTTAATCTCTTTAAGATTCTGTAAGCTCTACCCTGTGCTCTTGGTCTGATTCTCTTCATTGTAGGTGCACTACCTGCATAACACTCTTCAATGTAAAGTTTTGATACGTCCATACCATTATTGTTTTCAGCATTTGCAATTGCTGATTTTAATAATTTTTCGATTAATGTTGAAGCATATCTTGGGTTATATGCTAAAATACCAAGTGCTGTCTGTACATCCTTGCCTCTTACTGCGTCAAGAACGAAACATGCCTTCTGAACAGATACTCTTGCGTAAGATAACTTTGCGCTTGGTCTAGTGTCCTTATTTGCATTTCTTTCTCTCTTGATCTGGGATCTATGTCCTTTTGCCATGGATGTTCCTCCTTTCAAATGTTGACGGCTCTCCGTCACTTCTCTTCCAGCAGATTAACTGCTAATTTATTCGGTACATAAGTCTTCAAGTGAAGGGATACCCCCAACACTCTAGACTCATAAAAAGCTTGAACTATCTTCTTGCTTTCTTCTCATCCTTACCATGTCCACGGTAAGTTCTTGTTGCTACGAATTCGCCAAGTTTGTGTCCAACCATATCCTCAGTAACATATACTGGAACATGTCTTCTACCATCATGAACTGCAATCGTAAGACCAACCATCTGTGGGAAGATTGTAGAACGACGAGACCAAGTCTTGATAACTGTTTTAGTGCCAGCTTTGATCTGCTCATCTACTTTCTTAAGTAAATGGTCATCTGCGAATGGTCCCTTCTTTAATGAACGTGCCATATAGGTTTCCCTCCTTTTACTTAGATAACGCCTTACCGTCTCTTCTTCTCATAATTAACTTATTGGACTGTTTATTCTTCTTACGAGTCTTAAGTCCAAGAGCTGGTTTACCCCAAGGTGTAACAGGGCCTGGACGACCAATACCAGTTCTTCCTTCACCACCACCATGTGGATGGTCATTAGGATTCATTACGGAACCACGAACAGTAGGTCTGATACCCATGTGACGTTTACGTCCAGCTTTACCGATGTTGATTAACTCGTGATCAATGTTACCAACCTGACCGATTGTTGCACGGCAGATGATTGGAACCATTCTCATTTCGCCTGATGGTAATCTAAGTGTAGCATATTTGCCTTCCTTAGCCATTAACTGAGCAGAGTTTCCTGCAGAACGAACTAACTGTCCACCCTTGCCAGGATATAACTCGATGTTGTGAATCTGAGAACCAATTGGAATGTTGATAAGTGGCAAGCAATTACCAATCTTAACCTCAGCAGTTTCACCATTCATTACTGTTTGGCCAACTTGTAAACCATTTGGTGCTAAAATATATGCTTTCTCGCCGTCTGCATAGCAGATTAAAGCGATGTTTGCTGTTCTGTTTGGATCGTATTCAATTGTCTTAACAACAGCTGAGATACCATCTTTCTTTCTCTTGAAATCGATAACTCTATATTTTCTTCTAGAGCCACCACCCTGATGTCTTACAGTAATCTTTCCTTGATTGTTACGACCAGCTTTTTTCTTTAAAGAAACCACTAAAGATTTCTCTGGTGTTGAGCATGTAATCTCTGAAAAATCGGAGCCGGTCATATTTCTTCTGGAAGGTGTATATGGGTTGAATGTTTTAATTCCCATTTTACTTTCTCCTTTCGCTCCATACGCAATATGATTGTGATAATATATCACAGGTTTTCAGCAATTTCGTAAACTGCTATAATTTCTCTGCGTGATCTATCTTCTTCAAATCCTATAACAGTCTATATTCTATAAACCGGAGAAGATTTCGATTTCAGCACTGTCAGCTGTTAACTGAACAATTGCTTTCTTTGTCTTAGATGTTTTACCAGTAGTATTTCCACGACGACGGTTCTTTCCATCTTGATTCATTGTGTTTACGCTAGCAACTTTAGTGCCTGCGAACATTTTCTCTACAGCTTCTTTAACCTGAGCCTTAGTTGCTTCTGGATGAACTAAGAAGGAGTACTTCTTTTCACTCATAGAATTCATAGACTTTTCAGTTACGACTGGCTTGAGTATAACATCATAATATTTAATATCTGCCATTATGCGTACACCTCCTCGATCTGTGCAACAGCATCCTTAGTAATAACTAAAGTATCATATTTAACAATGTCATAAACATTGATTGTGTTAGATAAAGCAGTTCTTACAGTAGGAATATTTCTTGCAGAAAGAATTACATTTTCATCCTTCTTATCAAGAACAACTAATGCTTTGTTAACCTTTAAGTTTTCAAGAACAGCTGCAAATTTCTTTGTTTTAATTTCATCAAAGCTGATAGAATCTAAAACAATAAACTTATTAGCCGCTACTCTGCTAGTTAAAGCAGATTTGATTGCAAGACCTTTCTCTTTTCTGTTCATCTTGAAAGAGTAATCTCTTGGCTTTGGAGCGAAAACAACACCGCCACCCTTCCATTGAGGAGATCTTGTTGAACCCTGTCTAGCATGACCGGTTCCTTTCTGCTTCCAAGGCTTTCTTCCGCCACCACTAACTTCGCTACGTGTTTTAGCGCTCTGTGTGCCCTGACGTTTGTTTGCAAGCTGGCTAACAACTGCCATATGCATTAAATGTTCGTTTACTTCTACTCCGAACACGGAATCGTTAAGTTCTAAAGAACTAACTTCTTTGCCTTCTATATTATAAACCTTTACATTTGCCATTTAAGTGTTCCTCCTTTCTTAAAGCTTCTACTTAGCGCTTTTTACTGTATCCTTTAACATGATCATAGCTTTCTTAGGTCCTGGAACAGCACCCTTAACTAAGATAAGGTTATTGTCTACATCAATTTTTACTACTTCAAGGTTCTGTACAGTAATCTTTACATTACCAGTCTGTCCAGGCATGTGCTTACCTTTGAATACTCTACCAGGAGTTGTTGCAGCTCCGTTGGAACCAGCATGTCTGTGATGTTTAGAACCGTGACCCATAGGTCCTCTGGATAATCCGTGACGCTTAATTGCACCTTGGAATCCTTTACCTTTGGAAATACCAGTTGCATCGATCTTGTCGCCTACTGCGAAGATGTCTGCTTTGATTTCCTGACCTACAGTGTAGTCTGCAGCGTTTTCAAACTTAAACTCTTTAAGAAATCTCTTATTTGCAACACCCGCTTTTGCAAAGTGTCCCTTTTGTGGCTTTGTAACAAGTGACTCTCTAATGTCGCCAAAACCAACCTGTACTGCTGAGTATCCATCATTTTCTACAGTTTTAACCTGAGTAACTGCACATGGACCAGCCTGCAATACTGTAACTGGAGTTAATACTCCACTTTCATTGAAGATCTGAGTCATACCAATCTTCTTAGCTAAAATAGCTTTTTTCATTACTGTTTACCTCCTATTAATCTACAGCGGATTATGCTGTTTTGCATAATCATCCTAGATGGCCTATACGGAAGTTTCCTATTATATAAACCCTAAGGATTATTACCTGTTGTTAATTACTTCACCAAGACTATCTTGTCTTCATCTTGATATCAATGTACACACCTGCTGGCATCTCTAATCTAGATAAAGCATCAACAGTTTTCTGTGTAGGAATGATGATATCGATTAATCTCTTATGTGTTCTCTGCTCGAACTGTTCTCTAGAATCTTTGTACTTGTGTACCGCTCTAAGAATAGTTACAACTTCTTTCTTAGTAGGCAATGGAACTGGTCCACTCACCTTAGATCCTGTCTTCTTTACAGTTTCGATAATTTTCGCCGCAGATGCATCGATTAAATGATGATCATATGCCTTGAGAGTAATTCTCATAACTTGATTTGCCATAAAAAAAGCCGCCTCCTTTTCGCACTTCATTTCAGTACGACAAGTGGTGACTGTACACTCACCCGTGTGTATCATGCTTGTCAGAAAGAAATATCCAAGTTTACGGGGTAGCCCCTAACTTGGTGTACGCTAATTACGTTTCATTCATAAGAAGCCTTTGTTTCAACACGGTTTATCTGCCATTTGCAGAACTCTTAATTTGTACAGTGACTTGTCGCCAGTTTCATAACTTGACATTCGCTCCACGGAAAACCTGCATCTTTCGACACAGCAACCTCACGTTTCTACGCTATCAACGTCACAACATTAATGATTATATCTTATATGAAAACAAAATGCAAGGATTTTTTTTAATATTTTATTTTAATTTATTTGTTTCCTCAGATTATGTTTTCTTTCATAAATAATCATATCTACAATACTCCCTCATAACCGAATAAATCACATTCATGTTACAAGGCTCTATTACGTTTTCTATTCCTAATATCTTAACGTAAAACCTCAGGATGACATATTTAACTATCATAATGAACTTGTTTCTACCTATTATAATATGAATAGAAAAAAATATTCTCGTCAGAAAGAATTAAACTCTGTCGAGAATATTGCTTTCACATGTGAAGTTAAGCCTCCCATCGTCCTGATGCACCACATGGTAAGACAAGCTTACTTGCAGTAACTGGAAGACCAATTTCATCTGCGGTTACTTTACCACCATAATTTTTTTGCAACTCAAGGCCTAGCATATAAGCAAGTACTGCAGGCTGTAAACCTGTAGTATAAGAGTTGATTAAATAAAACAGAGGATTTTCAGATAAAACCTTCGTACATAATTTAACGAATGGATGAATACTCTCCTCTATCTTCCATATCTCACCCTTTGGTCCCCTTCCATAAGAAGGTGGATCCATAATAATTGCATCATAAGTATTTCCTCGGCGAATCTCACGCTCCACAAATTTAACACAATCATCTACGATATATCGGATAGGGGCTTCTCCTAAATCTGAGGACACTGCATTCTCTTTTGCCCAAGTGACCATACCTTTGGATGCATCCACATGAGTTACATGTGCACCTGCTTTCGCTGCTGCTAACGTTGCTCCACCTGTATAAGCAAATAAATTCAAGACCTTAATCTGGCGATTCGGATTTTCTTTTAATGCTTCGCGAATCTTATTACTAAACCAATCCCAGTTGACTGCCTGTTCTGGGAATAATCCTGTATGTTTAAA
The DNA here is from genome assembly GCA_023439125.1 of Bacillota bacterium. Classification (GTDB taxonomy): domain Bacteria; phylum Bacillota; class Clostridia; order Lachnospirales; family Lachnospiraceae; genus Lachnoclostridium. Next base: position 136,241 of record JAEXOU010000015.1, read on the forward strand.
GCTAAACGGCTGCAAATTAAACTTCAGTTCTTTATACTGTATCTGCCACTGTTTTGGTAAATCGATAAATTCCCATTCACCACCACCCTTGCTGCTTCTATGATAATGCGCATTCCTTTTCTTCCAACCTTGTTCTTTTTTCTCTGTTGTCCATATAACCTGAGGATCCGGACGAACTAAAAGATATTTACCCCAACGCTCTAACTTCTCACTATCTGAGGTATCAATTACCTCATAATCCTTCCATTCATCAGCTATCCACATAGATACTCCTCCATTTATAGAAATCAATCATATAAAACTCATATGATGTGACCTTATTCTATTATTCTCTCATTTTCCTCATGTATACCAAAAAATCTACCTATGATTATATAGTACCCCGTAACTATCCGTCAAGCACTATAGCTACTCATGTTATCTACATTACACTTGACATAGGTAATAAATAACATTAAAATCAAATCATGTATAGTATATAATTTACATAATTTTTTACTATACAATTACTTATTAAGTGGAGGGATAAAAGATATGGGTATATTAACACGTTTTAAGGATATTATGTCAGCCAATATTAATGCACTTTTAGACAAAGCTGAGGATCCTGAAAAGATGATTGATCAATGTTTAAGAAATCTGAATGAAGATTTAGGCAAAGTTAAATCTGAGACAGCTGCTATTATGGCAGAAGAGACACGCGCAAAACGTGAGGTAGATGAGTGTAATGCTGAGATCGAGCGTATGCAATCATTCGCTATTAAGGCTGTAAATGCTGGTAATGATGGCGATGCGAAAAAGTTTTTAGAGCAGAAGGCACTCTATACGAATAAACTTACTGGACTTACACAAACTTATAACTTAGCTCATACAAACGCAACTAACATGAGAGCTATGCACGATAAGCTTGTTAAGGATATTAATGAGTTAGAATCACGTAAAGATATGATTAAAGGTAAACTAGCAGTAGCTAAAACTCAAGAACGCATCAATAAGATGGGATCTAGTGTAGATAGTGCGAATAACTCGATGGCTAGCTTCTCTAAATATGAAGATATGGCCAATAAGAGATTAGACCAAGCAAATGCAATGGCAGAGTTAAATAGCTCCTCTCCTGAAAATCAGATTAGCGATTTAGCTGATAAATATGAAACATCTTCTGTTGAAATCGATGATGAATTAGCTGCTTTAAAAGCAAGTCTTAATAAATAGGAGAGCATATAAACTATGGTTACTCAATTTAAATGTCCTAGTTGTGGTAACGACCTTTCCTTCGATGTACAAAGCGGCACATTAAAGTGTCCTAGTTGTGGTCAATCCGTTCCAATGGATCAAGTACCTAAGACTGAGGCACAAGGTACAGCAGATGATACCTTAGATGTTGATATGTTTAATCCGAATGATATTGAGGAAGAGTGTTCTTATGAATACAACGGGGAAAGAAATATTCCACATAGTACGTTTTCTGAACACGAAGTACATGAATATCAGTGTAATAATTGCGGTGCCATAATACTTGCAGATAAAGATACCACAGCGACTAGTTGTAGTTTCTGTGGTTCTCCTGTCGTATTGGCTGACCGTTTAACCGGAAACCTTGCTCCTGCTAAGGTAATTCCATTTCGAATTACAAGAGATGAGGCACAGGCCACATTCAAAAAATGGTGTAAAAATGGTCGATTTACCCCGAATGAATTCCGTAATGCAGACCGTGTTAAGAATATCACCGGAATGTATGTACCATACTGGTTATTTGATATGAATAGTAAAGGTGATGTTGATGCTACCTGTACTAGAAAAAAATCATACACACGAGGAGAATATCGAATTACTGAAACCTCTTATTTTCATGTGTATCGTAAATTCGATCTAAACTATACAAAAATTCCAGTGGATGCATCCGAAAAAATGAATGATGATTTAATGGATCGTTTGGAACCATTCAATTATTCTGACTTAACTGAATTTCAGATGCCATATCTTTCTGGATTTCTCGCTGAAAAGTATAACTATACTGATTCCGATCTTTATCCACGTATTCGCGATCGAGTAGATAATTTTGTTACTGACTATGTCAAAAGTACAATGACTGGCTACTCTACAACAACGATTAATCGACGAGATGTACATATCAAAACCAATAATGCATTTTACACGCTTCTTCCTGTTTGGACCGTGTACTACGATTTTAAAGATTCAGAGCATGTCTTCTTAATGAATGGTCAGACTGGTAAAATTGTTGGAAAACCTCCAATATCGAAAGGTAAGGTAGCTAAGTGGTTTGGTATTATCTCAGGTATCTCCTTTATCGTATTGAAAGCAATTGGTATAGTAATCGAGATGGGAGGTCCACGTTTATGATGATAAAAAGATATACTCGTTCTTTTACTTTTTTAATTATATTCATCTTGTGTTTAGCCTTTCTTCCAACTACTAGCGTTATGGCAAAAGAAGCTCCAGTTTCTTTTGTAGATGATGGAGCAAATCTCTTCTCAGAGGAAGAAGAACTTAAATTATCAGTCAAAATACAAGCAATTCAAAAAAAATATGATGCGGATGTTGTGATTCTAACAGTAGAGGACCGTGGCCCCATTTCTTCAACAAGGTACGTAGAAAACTATATTGATGAGAATTGTGACTTAGGTAGATTCAAAGAGAATGTCACAATATTATTTATTGATAAGTTAGACCGCTATGTAGAAATTCAAGGATATGGCAATTGTGAATATTTTATCAACAATGACCGTATTGATTCCATATTAGACGATATCGAAGTTGATCTACATTTTGATGAGTATTTTGATGCTTGTACTACCGCTTTACATGAGATATCATATTATTATGGACTGAATCCTAATATGCTTACTTGGACCTGGTTACATGCTGTAGTAGCACTAATTATTGGTGCCATTGTTACAATTGTAATGGTGTCACATAGCAAAGGTAAGGTTACAACCAATAGCAGAACTTACTTAGACACCGCACATTCTGGACTAGTAGCTAAGCGTGATATGTATGTTACTACCACAGTTCGTAGAACTCGAATTCAATCAAGTAGTTCCGGCGGAAGTAGATCTGGTGGTGGCAGAAGCTCTGGCGGTCGCTCTCACTCCGGTGGTGGTCGTCATTTTTAACAATAGAAAGGAAATATAATATATGGGTTTATTTAGTGGACAATTATCGAATGTGGTAGAATGGAAAGAATTCCGTGAGGATATGATTTTCTATAAATGGAGTAATGATGAGATTAAAAAAGGAAGTCGCCTCATAATTCGTCCGGGACAGGATGCCATCTTTTTATATAATGGAAAGATTGAAGGTATCTTCACTGACGATGGAGATTATGATATCGAATCACAAATTATCCCTTTCCTTTCTACCTTAAAAGGTTTTAAATTTGGATTCAATTCTGGCATGCGTGCAGAAGTTCTCTTTATCAACACAAAGGAATTTACCGTACGTTGGGGTACAGCCAATGCAATTAATATCCCAGCTCCTGGACTTCCTGGTGGAATGCCAATCCGTTCTCATGGTACATTTAACTTTAAAGTAAATGATTATATCAAACTAATTGATAAAGTTGCTGGTATCAAAAATAGTTACTGTGTTGAAGATGTTCGTCTTCGTATTGTAGGTAGTTTAGATCAGCTATTAATGAAATGGATTGTCAAAGTAGGGAAAGACATGTTCAATCTTCAAGCAAATGCTTACGATATCGCAGAAGGTATTAAAGACGACCTAGATATGAAAATGTTTGATACCGGAATTAAGATTACAGATTTTGTAATCATGAGCTTTACTTATCCTGAAGAGATCCAAAGAGCAATTAATAAGAATGCTTCTCAAAGTATGATCGGTGATGTTAACCGTTACCAGCAGATTAATATCGGAGAAGGAATTGCAAACGGTACCGTTAAAGGTGGTAGTGTTGCTTCTGATATGACAGGAATGATGATGGGAATGCAGATGGCAAATGTGATGATGCAAGGTATGAATCAAAATATGCAAAACATGAATCAGAATGCTCAAGCAATGAATAGCAATACTCCAAATGCAGGCACTTCCTCTCAAAAACCGAACTTCTGCCCGAATTGTGGTCAGAAAACAGGTAGTGCAAACTTCTGTCCAAACTGTGGTCAAAAATTAGTTTAATTGAATATTTAACAAAAGAATGGGATTGATGGTATTTTTCAGAGTTCCTTACAAGTTCACATTCATATTTTGAACCTATAAGCATAACACATTGAAAAAATATATCTTCAATCTCATTCTTTATGTATACTGCCCTTAGTGCAACAGCTTTACTTGACTAATCTTTCAATCTTCCAAATGGTTACTCGGCCATTTTGGCCACTTTGCCATATGCTTTGTCTTCAAATACAACAACATTTCGCCCATTCTTCTTTGCCTTATATAAGGCCTTATCTGCCTTCTTGTACAGTTCTGTTACACATTCCATATTTTCAGGAACCATCACAGCTACACCAATACTAACAGTAATTACTGATTTCCCTAAGGACGGACTATGCTTAATCTGCAGAGCTTCAATGTTGGAACGTATCTTTTCAGCTAACTGTACTGGCTCTAAATCCTTTGTTCCATGGATAAATACAATAAATTCTTCTCCACCAATTCGTGCTGCAATATCAGTACTACGGCGAGCTGTCTTAGCAATTGTTGCAGCAACGTACTTCAAACATTGATCCCCTTGAGGATGACCAAAGCTATCATTATATTTCTTAAAATTATCAATATCAATGACTAACATAGCTACCTTATTCTTATTTCGAATACTATATGGTAATAGCATATTTAGATTATGGTCAAGACCGCGACGATTGTATAATCCTGTGAGTGGGTCCTCTTCTGCATTCTTTGCCAAGGACTGAAGTTTTTGTTGCATCTTCATCATATTACATCTCTGTTCAAACTCCAATCGTGACATTCCAAACAACGCCACGTTCAAAGCTAGAATGCAAACAATGTTAAATTCTGAGATATCAATTGTATTATAGGTAATAAGGAGAAAGATCAATTGAGCTATTGCAAAGAATAGATATTCTTTCATTGATAATAAAGGTATTAAAGAGACGATTGCAATTATGACATAATAGATACCAAGATTTCCTGTATCCATAATATTAGCATAAGAAATTCCAAGAAGAAAAATAAATGTGAAAGCCCAGAAACCCCGAATGATCAATGGTGCTAAAACATAATCTTTTATTTTTTTTATGTATAACGTTACTCCTAAGAAAATAGCAACTACAAATTCTAGGCCAATTAATAATCCTTGATAAATACTCCTAATCTCGCTATCATTTAAATAGATTCTAATGATAAGTAGTACAACCGGGGTTAAAGTTAATAGAATTGCGGACATGACAAATACTCGTTTGAGATTTTCTCGAACGAGTCTAACTTTTAACTTATCCTCATTTGTCAATAAACCAGCACCCATACCCCTAACTCCAAGTGAATCTTCCTTTTTGCTACCAAAAAATACTATTCTTGTTGATTATAACATACATATCGACAAAATGACAATATCTTTTACTCATTTTCCCATATTTTTCGATTTAAAAAGTTTTTATTATGGATGTTCGTCAAAAGTTCTTTTCTATAATATCAATCGTCATTTTGCACATAAATAGAATTACTAAAAATCGGATGAAAAACATAATTTAGAAGCATATTGTTATGAAGTCGTTGGTACTTAGGGCCTGTATTTTAGGCCCTAAGTACCATTACGAACTTCATTCAAGCGCAAGCGTGTTGCGTATAAATTATGTTTGTCATCCCATCTTCTAACAATTCCTTGTGCAAAATGACGTCACACCTCATTCTATTTACAAGCAATTGCCTCGATCTCAAATAATCCACCCTTTGGAAGCGCCCCAGCTTGTACACAAGAACGTGCTGGTGTTTCTCCTGTGAAATACTTTGCATAGATTTTATTAATTGCAGCAAAATCATTGATATCAGCTAAAAAAACTGTTGTTTTTACAACATTACTTAAACTCATTCCTGCTGCACCAAGTACTGCCTCAAGGTTCTTAAGAGCTTGTTCTGCTTGAGCTTCTACACCTTCTGGCAACTCACCTGTTTCAGGAATTAAACCAAGCTGACCGGAGGTATATACAGTATCTCCTACCTTAACTGCATGAACATATGGACCAACTGCTGCTGGAGCATTCTTTGCCGAAATTGTTTCTCTCATAATTTAATGTCCTCCTGTAATTAAATCAATTTCATTTATTATAACTTAATTTAGTTCATTGAACAACTAATATTCTATGGAATTTTCTTAATATGATGTATGTAATCTCTTCGTCATTTTACACATACTTAGACTTGCTATAAATGGGATGACAAACATAATTTAGGAGCAACTGTTATGAAGTCGGTACTTAGGGCCTGTATTTTAGGTTGTAATACTTGGCAGTTTCATCAAGTCACCCATCTCTTTCAAAAAGCTAATTGGAGTAAAAGGTACAACACCACTACCTGGTGCAAAGGTCATCTCTCCAAAGATAATTACCTCATTTACAACATAAAAGTCAACACGGACGTGGATAAAGCCTTCTGACAGAATTCTTGCATATTCCAACATCTTATCTAATTCCTTTGGTCGCTTAACTCCTTGTGTATCAATATCATGCTCACAATATACATCTCTTAAGTTCCAATTGGTATCATAATAGTTTCGCATATGATTAACATATCTTCCGATATCTACTTGAATTACATGAGGAACGCCATGAAAACAAAAAATCTTATAGTCCTTTAAATCATTCGTCGTATGATCGCGCAAAAATCTCTCACAAACAATTCTTGGCTTAATGTCCTTATACCAACGTTCTCCCTGTACATAATAATAATTCTTTTTCATCCACTTACTCAATTTCCTCTTTGCCTGTATAATATCTAATTTACTTTTATCAGGACAAAGAATGTTCCACCCACATCCATGATTAGCTCTCAAAACAAAAGCATCTGGTAGTTGATCAAAGTCAATCTCCTCGACAGAGTCGTACACAGCATAAAGTTCATTAAGTAAAAAACCAAGTCCTTTTTGCGTAACATACTCTCGCACTGTATATTTATCTGTACACTTTTGATATAACTCATCCTCAAGATAACGCTTAATCCAATTGATTTTCTCAGGATAATAGATAGGATTATTAAAATCCAAACGTCCTAAATCATTCTTTAACACCTTATTAAAATCATACTCTAATGTCTTAACTGGTGCGATGCTACGTTCCACCTTTCTTCTCATGTAACGGAAATTATCTCTAAATTCACTCATTGTCTTTCTCCCTTAATCATAGAAGTACTATGCCAATTTTTTTGAAGTGTAGTTACGACACTACTTTTTTATAACTATGATATGCCCAAAATCAATTGGAGCAATATCTTTCGATACTTTTAGTTTCATAACATATTCTCCAGGGGTAACAATTTTAGATGCCCAAGATAGATAAACCGTATCCCCTTTCACATCCTTCAGATTCCATGTTGTATTGATTGTTTTTACATGTTTGCTATCTTTATATAGATAGATAATCATGTTGTAATCAATCTTTTTTGCATCTGCAACTAACTTACGAAATCTTAGACCAAAGATATAAGGATTATCATAACTAATATGATCACGAAGATAAGAACTTGTTATACTCCACCCACACTTATCTTCTAATGTTTGATTAGCATCAACCTCAGTAAGGCTTTTCGAGAATTTAGCATATGTGCCATATCCAAACTGTCCGATCATCATCAAACCATCTTTGTGTTGAGTCTCATTTGCAAACCGGATTGGATTACCATTCGATAATGGATTTTTGATGCGTAGTGCAATTTGATAGACACCCTTCTTAAGAGAACTAATATCAACGGTTGTACTAAATTTATAGTCTTTTCCATCAGCAGCAATGGTAGTAATGTCCCAAATCTGCATTTGTTCCAGTTTAACAACTCCACTTGAGTCGATGAACTCAAGTGTAACGGGCCAATCGTAATAGAATGGAGCAATTCCATTGTTTTGAATTGTAACTGACAGATTCATCTTTTTTATACTTTTCTCAATATAAGGATCATAGGATACTTCGGATATATAGTATTCATAACCTAACATATTCGCCGCCTTAATCGCTTCTTTACGTTCTTCCATCGTAAATGTTGTCAGATTACCAACTAATAACCAAGACGGATGTAATGCCTCAATGCATTCCTCATATGACTCACCCTCACGCATACACCAGTCCTCTGTTTCAAATATCTCATCACGATGCTGTGGATATAACTCTCCACCACACATATATTTTTTCCAAACATCCGTCATATTCGTCTGTTTTAGCTTCGTTAACTGCGACCACTCATCAATGATACTTTGAAATGTAAACGAATAGTCGGAATAACCACCTCGAAGCTCTTGCATTCCATCGAATGGATATCGATAAGCTACTTGAGTGTACTCAAATTCACGGTCATATACTCGAGCAAGTTCTACTAAATCTGACGTGTTCAACCCAAAGTCTGTGAATGGATGAGTGTGCCATTCACCCCATATTCCAATAATCGAAGCCTCAATACCACCAATACGTCCATCACCATCATATTCCTTGGCGAATGCCGCAACAAACTTATATACCATATCCCACAAATCTTTATCCGAATAATCTGGTGAATACCCACCCTTATATCGATCATATGGATAAACGGTTAAGCCTTCATCCAATAAATACTTTGGAATCGCATTCTTACCAATCGAAGAACCGGGATAATCCAAATATAAGGAAATGACAGCTTGTCTTCCATATGCATTCACAATTTTAAGCTGTTCTTCAAGCTCTGTCCAATCATAGGTATCCTTTCCAACAACTAGGGAGGACATTGGTAATAATATATATTCCATACTTGACGGAAAATCAGAATATCCTGCTGTCCCTGCCAAACCTACAAATCCTTTGAGTGGATTATCCTCAGGAGCTTTCCCTGGGTTTAATTGAAACGTTTGAACAACCTCTTTCGCTGGTATCGGTGTCGCGGTTGCTTTTCCTGAAACTAACTTAAGATCAGGCTCTTTCGCCATACTGGATTCTCCACTTCTTGCTGAAACCGGGAAATTAAAAATAAACAGGATTATTAAAAGTATAGTCACTACGATTCCTAGCACCATATTTTGTTTCGTCATAGCCCTTAAATCCATCATCCAACCATCCTCACTTACATAATTCATTATGAAATTTCCACCTTTTGTGTATTCACTTTATTCCCCTTATAAAACCTTCCAAAGATAACTTGAACCTTCTCTTTCATGAATTCCATCTCATCCTGCTTACGATTGAGTAAGTATATAATTGCACTTGGAATGACTAGACTGCATGCTACTTTCCAGATAAACGCCATGATAGAATTAGAATCAAATATATTCGCGACCCCATACGTTACACCACCGGCAAGGAAAAGAATCACAATATTTCTTAGGTACCAAGCATAATATGGCTTAACACTTCGCTTAAATCCGTATTTATGTACAATCCATGGGTCAAACCAAGCATCTACAAAAACATGGGTGATCAGTGTACCTAGTAAAACTCCAATGATGCCGAACCAACTTGTTAGGACAATCGATATAATCAAGTTAACTCCAACAGATACCAATGGTTTATATTTACCATGGATAAACAGACCCATTGTCTGACGGAATGTCCATACAATATTCTGAGTACCGGCAATAAAGTAATTAAAGCAAATAATAAATACAATTGCTAAAGAGAATAGCCACTTTTCACCAATCCATAGAGTAATGAATGGATTCATTAACGTAAATAGACAGATCGCTGTCGCTGTAAAAATCCAGTTAATCACAAAGCTTATATTTCGAAACATCATATACTTGTTTTCTTCCGACTCAACTGCATTATAATTACCAATGCTTGCATTGATTGCATAAATGATTGTGTTAATCATCTGAGTAATGTGCATTGTAATCGTAGTATAGTTTGTAAATATACCACTTTCAACAATACCTACAATCGCAGAAATAATAATATTATCAGTAGAGTTAACCATAACTTCTGAAGTCTTGACTATTACAAGTGCCTTCACATCTTTAAAAATTGAACGTATCTCCTTTTTCTCAAGACTCTGTCCCTTGACTCGTCGTAGGAAAGGATACATTCGATTACACACAATTGATACAAATACATTCTTTGATAGATCAATTGTAATTTGAGCTACTAAATACCATATAAAGCTTTTTGTTATATATAAAACAACGAGCTGTCCAGCAATCTGCACTAAGTTAAATGCTGTTCTAATAATCGTATAAATATACTCTTGTTGATTTGCAACCAAATAAGCACTCTTGAAGATAAAAAGATAACTACTTGCTGTACTTATGACATACAGGATATAAATCATCTTTAAGTCTGGTATCTCGGTATTACTCTTTGCAACCAGCTGTATAAATGGTGAGAAACATAGACCAGCACCTAAGATAAATGCACCAATGATTCGATAAGCCTTTCCGTAAAAATTCATCAAAGATTGAATTCTCTTCGTATCATTGGTAGCAATCGCTTTATATAGTTTAAATACAATCGCATTACCAATCCCCAACTCGGCCAAGGATAAAACGGATAAAACTTGGCTAAACAATCCATAAACTCCTAAATATGTAGCCCCTAATAAGCTTATAAATAGAGTACGTGATACAAACTGAAAGATAATATTTGAGAATTTTCCGAATACACCAGTCAAAATATTAAGCAATACCTTCTTAGTCCGCATAGTAATCCTCCAAGTAATTTTTCTGCTAAACTACACCTTTCTATAAGGTTCGTTCAAACAGTTGATAGTGTCGCTCAAGTTCCTCATCCTCTAAATCATATTGCTCTTCCATTAGATTAGAAGTAAGATATTTTCTTAGTTTATCATTGACAAGCAATCGCTCGATTCCTCCAGCAATGCACTCTGGATCAATATCCACAAGTATTCCTGTCTTCTCATCAACAATCTGGTCGTAAACAGAAGGGAATTTTGTAACAACAATTGGCTTGTATAATATCTTAGCCTCATCGATTGCAATTGATTTGCCCTCAAAATAAGATGGTTGAACATAAATATCAGCTTGGTTGATATAAGGATAAGGATTGGAACGTTCACCTAAGAAGATAAAACAATCTCCTACTCCATATTCCTCTACCATCTTATCTAATTTATCTCTTAATTCGCCAATTCCAATCACGTACCAGATAAACTTAAAACCTTTCATTTTTAATCTACTACATGCCTGAATTGCCATATCAAAGCCCTTCTGTTTTCGCAATCCTCCTATCGTTAATAAACGAGGCAGATTGTAATCATCAGGATATGACTCTTTTGGATCTAGAGCCTTAGTACGAATCATACCTGGTGACATTAAGTTTAATAAAGTTTTTATACGATTCGTAAGTGAAGGAAAGTATTGCTTTAAACTATTCGTACATTGCTCCGATACGCTAACGATACGATCTAATCTTTTAAAAAACTGAATATCAAAGTTCTTATCATACGTCATCTTAGCATAATCATTATGAACCCAACCAATTTTATACTTTGCTTTCACCTTGGAGGCTACATACCAGTTAGGAATTCCTTGCATATATCCAACTGCAACATCGTACTCTTTTGGAAGTGGTGGCAAGAAATGAGTCCAGCACAAATCCCAAGTTTTTTGATTCATATTGATTCCTTTTTTCTCTTTCAACACATAGTTCACTCTTTTGACTGCTGATATAAACTTTCCATGCGTTACGGCCCACTTACAATACCCTTTTACTCGACGGATTTTATCAAACTCTGGTATTACTGGCAGTAAATTAACATTCTTATTCAGTTGTGGCAAGTACAGCCCTTTCTTTTCGAACAGAAGTAAATCAACTTCATATCTTTCATAATCAATCATATCCAATAAATTAATTAATGCTTTTTCTGCCCCACCGCTACCTAAATAATAGATAGCAAAAAGGATTGATATTTTCTTTTCCATAGTAGCTTCTCCTTTCTTAGCAAACATTTCTTAAAATCGGTAGCTTATGTAAGATCGATATTAGTAAATAGCTTCCGATAAAATCAATTACTGTAAAGAGCAATATGCCCTTAATAACACCAAATTGAAAGATTGTAATACCACATATATAAAACAAAATATTAAAAATATCATTTGTTAAATACATTCCAAACGAGTACTTTGCGATTATATGAACAATCCATTCGAGCCGATTTCCCAAAGTTCTGTACTGTAACCACTGTTTTACACCTACAAAGATAGCAACAGACATAAAAACATTACTAAACACAAGATAATCTTGAAATAAATCACTCGATGAGTTCAAAATGTTGGTGCTAATGAAGTAGCCAAACGATGTAATTAAGGCACCAATTAGTCCAAGCAAGTAACAAACGATACGCGTTTTACGACTTAACTCATAATTACCGAGATAATACCCAAGAACATAATAAAACGTATATCCTAACACAAGATATACCTCGAGTCCTGCTAACAAATCATTTACTATGTCGCAATATGTAAGGTTTTTTAGCAAGGGAATAAAGGAGGAAAAGATAAATCCTAATACAAGGAAATACTGAATTGTTTTTTCTTTCGCATATTGAATCATTACCTTCAATATAGGAGTTATGATGTACAGCCCGATTAACATTAATAAGTACCAGTAATGTGCATGTCCTCGAATTGTTTTCTCAATAATCATCCAAATTGCTCGTGGATTTAAAGCATGTATTTCAGAATTGGTTGTAGCTATGGCATAAATCAATGACCAAAACAAATAAGCAATTACAATTCTCTTAATATACTTAGAAAAAATCTGAGAGATTGTAATCTTTTTCTTCGGGTTTAAGAAAAAGTATCCACTTATCATAAGGAAGACGGGAACTGACCATCTGGCTATACTGATTGTTGTATTAATTACAAGCCATTGATATGTATAAGGTTCCACTTGAGGCTTTTGCGTTGCTGCAGCATGGAGGAGAAAAACAAAAAAAATTGAGATAACACGAAGAAAATCCGTATATAAGATTCTTCCTTGTTGTGTATGGTCACTTTCTTTCATCTTTCCTTCCTTTCTTCCTTAGGACTACTTTATACACTTTCATTAATCGTCGATAATAAGCATCCTGCGAATGTCTTTGCAAAACACATTGCCGGCAATTTTCACCTAATTGTTGAAGTAACTCTTCATCCTCCAGTAACTCGTTAATTTTTCTTGCAAGGTCCTGACTATCCCCAGATTTAAATAATAAACCTGTCTTGCGATCCTGAATCATATCTGGTAAACCACCTATATTAGCTGCTATCGTAGGTTTTCCGATGCACATCATCTCTAAGACAGAGTAAGGTCCATTCTCATACCATTCCGAAGGAAGTACATTAAACATAGATTGCCTTAACAACGTATGTAATTCCTCTCCCGATTTGAATCCTAATAGTTGAACTTTACTACTAAGCTGAGAGTTACTCTTTATTTCTTTTTGAATTACTTCTTGTAACGGCCCTGATCCCAATATGTAAAGCTCGGCCTTTTTTACATGTTCCATTGCCTTTAATAATGTCATAATTCCTTTTTCTTCTGCTAGTCTACCAAAATAAATAAAGTAATTCTTATGAGTAGAGTCTGTTGTATCCTTAGAACAATCAATAAAATTAGGAATATAAACTAGTTTTCGTTCATCAATTCCCCATTCCGATAATTTCTGCTTATAAAATAGGCTTGGAACAATAATCGTATCGATTTTTCTAATGATATTCATCTTTTTAGCTAGTGTCATCTCAATCATATTAACAAAGCTACTAATTCGTGAGTCCTTCACACATTTAAGCTTTACGCAGGAACTATAAGTTCCTTGCTTGCAGCGCTCACATATTTGTCCATCCGCAAGCATCTTATAATTAGGGCAAACTAATTTCAAATCATGTGCTGTATAGACAACAGGGATTCCAAACTTTTCAATGACTCGAAGAATGGAAGGTGATAGTTGATGATGAAAATTCTGTATATGAACAAGATCTGGCTGTTCTGCTTGAAGTAAACGTTTTAATTTACGACTGGCCTCAAAAGAATAGATAATCTTTAAAGCATTGCGTACTTTTTGATAAAACTTTGTCTGAGTTTCGTAATTTATATTTGAAACAAAATACTTCTCATAAGGAGATGCCAAATTATGTGGATCCTTCATGGAAAAATGAATCACTTTATGTCCATGTGACTCTAATAAATCATTTAATTCAAAATAGTAAGTTTCAGCACCTGCCTTGTGATAAAAATACTTATTCACATTAAGTATCTTCATACAGACTCCCTTACCTAAACTAGATTTTCATACTAAAACTTCTCCAAGCCTTCCAATCAAGATTTCGTATAATCTGATCGATTACTTTGTAATCTCGAGATAACTTACTTGGTTTGCACTCCTGTATCTGCTCTAATAATTGTTTACACGAATTCAAGACTTCACATTGTTTTTCCTTCGTACAACCATTAATTCTAGGATATAGATACTTGCTAAGCTGTAATAAAAGTATTCGGTATAATGTTTCATCATGCTCTAACCCGATTTGCTCATTCACTTGAAGTAAATACTCCACAACAAAAAAAGCATCCAGTTCCTTCCTTATTCTATTAAGAGTTTGTACTGTCGATTGACTGTGCTTACGATAGTAATAACCTACCTTATTCACATGACAATATATAACTGCCCGTCGTAACAGCGTCATACGAACAATTGTATCTTCAAAATCAAAATTCTCTGGCCACTTCACTCCATCAAATAATGCTCTTGAATATAATTTCATCCAAGGAAATCCTTCTACTTTTAAGATAAACTCTGGATGTTTCTTGAGATTCACAAGGTATTCTCTTTGGCTAAGATACCTCGTAGGGTATCTCCTATCTCCTAAAAGAATTTCATAATTTGCATCTACAATGTCGGCCTTCTTTCGATAAGCATATGACAATATCACTTGTAGAATACCAGGAGCTAGCATGTCATCAGAATCTACAAAGAGATAATAGAACCCTTTCGCAAGCTCCATACCACGATTCCTTGCATTACCAATTCCGTGGTTTTCTTGACTTCTTACAGTTACATGCTCATGATTTTGATATTCCATCAAAATTTCTCGCGTATGATCTGTAGAGCCATCATCAATTAAAATCAATTCATAACTAAATGATGTAACCTGATTTAAGATAGAAGTAATACAGTCCCTGATATATGCTTCTACGTTATAACATGGAACAATGATTGAAACGTCATAAATACATGGAGGTGGATCGGATATTTCCTTTGCGAATTGCTGATTATCTAAGATTGGTGATGTTAGAGAATTCTTTTTATTAACATTGTTAATGCAAGAAGAACTTTTGTTGCTTCTATATTTTTGTTTTAGACCAAGTGCCTTTATATAAAAACCCGAATATGTTGTAAAAGCTGCTGCGCCAAGTCTTGCAAGTAGTGGGTATTTTATTCGAAATATAAGTTTATTATAATAATCATCATATCTTGACATCTTCATAACCCTCCTTAAGAATCATATAGTTAAATAGTTTCTCATATTTATGAAAGGTATTTATGATATCGTGTTCGGCCAATGTATACTGTCTAATATTCTGTCCGTAATTCTGAATTACATCATCGTTGAGTTTCTGAATAAACTCAACGGCTGCGTCGATTGAATCTTCGCATACATATCCAAACATATACTCATTAATGATATTATCTGGATTTATGCAAAAACTTAAAACTGGAGTTCTAGCCATGCCACATTGGATAAAAGTATTCGGAAACCCCTCATAAGTTGATGTACTTACGAATAGTTTGGCATGCTCAAAGTAGTAATTAATCTCTTCAAAAGGAATGTAATTATATATCGTTACATTAGGAAGTTCTTTTGCTTGTTCAACCACTGTGTCCTTTAACTCATTCTGACCAGGAATAATCATGATAAATTTTTCTGTTGGTAATCTACGTGCTAATTCTAAGAATAAATGTGGTCTCTTTACCTCATTAGAGCGAGATACCCATAGTATAGAGTCCTTAACTACATCAGGTGGTGCCTCCTTGATAATAAATCCATTACCAATCAAGTTCCCGTCGCGCTTTTCATACCTTTGAAAAATCTCCTCCTGCTGCTTTGTTTGGAATACCAACTCTTTTGAATGTTTCACTCCCCACCAGTAGAAACGGTCCTTTAACTTATTATGTTCAGTTTTTTCGAAATAGTGGGGGTCAGCGTCTGTATCATTCGCAAATCGAAACACCACCTGTTTTCTACCAAGACACTGCCCCCAAAAGACCATTCTTGTTACTACCACACTTGCCGTAGTTACGAGAACAATATCATATTTTGCATGAAGCATCTCATAAGCTGTTGCAAACTCAATTACGATTTTTGACCATAATTTCCCTAATAATTTTCTAGGTTTATTGTTCCATCGTAATCCAGTCAGACGAATTACTTTCACGTTGTCGTAGTACTCTATGTGCTGCTGCCCCTGGTCTTCAACAATAAATGAGACTTCATAACGAGAATCTTTGGCAAATAACTTAGATAAGTAATATAAGTTTAACTCTGCACCGCCATGCGCTTTACTCGTTTCACTATTAAATAGTTGATAAGTACCTGGCATAACGAAACACAAACGAATCGGTCTTTTCCTCTTACTCACGGAGTTAGCCCCCTAACGGTATTATTTTCTTCTAATTCCTCCTCCTTGGTTACCCTCGCCACATAATTTAGTTTTTCGTTATAACGGTATACCACCGCAATCGCAATTCCTAGTAATACATAGATAATCGCATTGCTGGATTCTGGCCAGAATACTCCGTCCGTTGTTCCTTTTACTATGAAACCCAAAATACCAAGAAATGAGCCGTACAATATACTCTGATATAATGGATTTATTGTCAGTTTTGCTACTTTATAAAATTTTTTAAGATAATGTACAAAAAATATAACAAAAAATATTAAAGCAATAATTCCCCCGTCACAGACAATATCTAAAAATATATTGTGAGCATTATTTACACTAAGCGATGCCCCAGACTGATAAGAGGTCGTATGATAGATTCCATATCGTCCATTACCAAAGAGTAGAAACTTACTATTGGTTGATAGTTCCTGAAGGAGTGGTTTCCAGATGGAATCCACTCGTCCTGCTGAAATTATTGAAACATTATTCTCTGCGATTCCTGATAATGCACGTTGTATAATCATATTGGGAATGAGTAAATAAAAAATTGGCGAGGCAACTACTATTGCTACTATTGCTTTGACTTTCTTACATATAAGTAGTGTAATTACGATACTCACAATCGCTACACCATAAGATGCACGTGAGAAAGTTAATGCAACACCAACAATTTCAATACCTAATAGCAAGTAGCAAAGCTTCCACTTCATTTTAATTGCTAGTAATAAAGTAAGCGGTATTAAGCATAAAAAGTAGTTTGCAAAGTAACCCGGATGCATACCACAATTTTCTTGAATCTTCGTTCGAACAATCTCAAAATCTGAAAAGGAAGCATCAGATACTGAATAAATCATCAATGCGATTGCAATTACACTGGAGCCCAGGATGACCTTAGTCACTTGCTTAATATCCTTCTCCGAACGTATATAAGCTGCCAAAATAATTACAATGAGAAATACAAGTAATGGCCTAAGGTAATTCGTTGAGAAATGTGACAAAGCAGTCAATTCTTCTCCATACGATATGCTTCGAACTTTAAGATAAGAAAAGCTTCGAACAATGGAAACTGTAAACACTCCAATGAAGATTAGAAAGAATACTTGGTCCTCACCTTGTATCTTTCTTGGTTTTATCACAAAAATCAAATATAGGAATGCAATCAACGGTAACACAACAGAAATCTTAATGCCAGAGATTCCGAGTAATTGAGCATCTAGGAAGGGAGACCAAAATACTGGAAGCAAAAGTAACGTTGCATATAATCCTAGCTTGGGTATCTCTACTAATAAGAATATCAGAAACATCAGCCCCATAAGAGCAAACATAATATCGATTGGTACATAAGTAAAGGAGCATATCCCAAATGCTAATGACACCATAACAACAATCATAACTAAGAAGGGATTTGCACGAAGCTGACTATACTCCATAAAATCACCCAACCTCTTCATAGATTTCTTCTGTTCGATGTTGGTGTTTCTTCTTTTTTCTGAATAGTTTCCAAGATAAATAAGTTCCTTCACTCCGAGCTAAGGAATCGATCATCAAAATAAGAATAAACGTTAGCAATAAGGAGCCAACACCATAAACAATACAGCTCATCGTAAGTGACATATTGATTGGTGTTTCATTCTTTGCTGCTCTAGAAATAATTATAAAGTAATCAGCACCTAATTTTTTTGCGTTCTCCTCCTTATAGGCATCTGCCAAGGCATTCGCAATCAAAACTGGGTAATCTGCACTATTCTCATATTTTGCCGTAATCGTAACTACGTTTGAACCAGCATATGTTGATGTTGAAACATTATCATCAAAATTATAATTTTCAATGTCTGGAATTGTACCAGCTAATTTGTTTTTAACAATCTTCTGATACTCGGGAGTATTAATATAATGAATCGCAACATTTAAAAGATATTCAGAAAAATCAGTATCAGTTATAACACTGACCACCTCACCACCCTCATATGGAATATATGGTGAGTTCACATCTTCATTCACTAAAATACCAGTGGAAGCACTATAGATATCCTTACCATTTTTTGAATCATAGAAGTAATATGATATCGTAACGATTAGGCCTACGATTAGGCTTATGTATAACGTTCTCATGAAGAGTCTCAGATAATACATCATAGTCATTTCCTCATCTTTCTTTTACTTACAAACTTCTTAACGTCCATCTGCATTAACTGGCTGTCCCATTCGATGACTTTTAAACCATTGCACAAATTTACTAATTCCTTCTTCAAATCCTGTACTTGGGAAATATCCTAAAATCTGTTTAGCTTTTGTTATGTCCGCATATGTCAATACAACATCTCCAGGCTGTTCCGGAAGATACTTAATTTTCGCTTTTTTGTCGGTACATTGTTCAATTGTCTTCACCATCTGCGATAACGTAATCACGTTTGACTCCCCAAGGTTAAAAATTTCATACCGTGACTCTTTAGAATCTACCCATGCCATTGCTTTGATAATTCCCTGTATCGTATCATCAATATAGGTATAATCTCTCTTTGTCTGTCCTTCTCCAAAGAGACAAATCTCTTCTCCCTCAAAAATCTTCTTTGTAAATTTATAAATAGCTAAATCTGGACGTTGTCTCTTGCCATACACGGTAAAGAATCTAAGACAAGCAGTATTGATGTTGTATAGCTTATGATAAGTATAGTTAATCAACTCCCCTGACTTTTTTGAAGCTGCATACGGTGAAATTGGAGCATCTACATTATCTGTTTCACGAAAAGGTACGCTTTCATTATTCCCATAAACAGAAGATGAGGAAGCAAATATATAACGGTGAATATTATACCTTCTCATTGCCTCTAATATATGAATCGTTCCATCCACATTCACTTTCATATAGAGAGCTGGATTCTCAATGGAAGGTTGAACCCCCGCGTAAGCTGCCAGATGAACAACAAGTTCTGGTTGATACAGTGCAAATACTTGATTCAAAAAACCAGTATCACAAATGTCACCACGACAAACAAATAATTGAGTTCCATATTTTTTTGCTATATACTCAATCTCCTTAAGATTCTCTTCTTTATAGTGCGGATCATAGTAGTTGTTGAAGTTATCTACGATTACCAACTCCATCTTCTCCCTCAAAAGAGCTTCACTCAAGTTTGATCCAATAAAACCGGCTCCTCCTGTTATAAGCACTCGCTTAATATTCCACCCCATAAATCTTACTTCCTTTCCTTTTTATCGCCCAATGGAATAATACTCTACTCCAGCTTCTTTCATGGAATTCATATCATAAATATTCCGACCATCATAAACTAATGGAGTCTTCATGAGTTCTTTGTACTTTGAAGGTTCCATCATACGAATCTCCTTCCATTCAGTAAATATGAAGCACAGGTTGGAACCCATCAATGCCTTAGTTGGTGTATCTTCATATGCAATATTAGGGAATATTTTTTTCATATTCTCAGCCCCAACAGGGTCATAGGCATGAACCTTCGCACCTTGTTCTAGTAGTAAACGTATATTATCAATGGATGGAGCCTCGCGCAAATCATCTGTTCCAGGTTTAAATGTTAATCCTAAAATAGCAACTTTTAAATCTCCAAAACTAATCAGACGTTTCGAAGCTTTTTTAAACAACATAAGCTTCTGCCTTGTATTCACATCAACAGCTGCTTCAACCGTCTTAAGCTGATACCCATTCTGTTGTGCAAGATACTTTAAAGCCTTTGTATCTTTTGGAAAACAACTTCCTCCATAGCCAATACCTGCATTCAAAAAGCTTTCACCAATTCTACGGTCATAACTCATGCCCTTCGCTACATCTTGAATATTGGCTCCAACAAGCTCGCATAGATTCGCGATCTCATTCATATAAGAAATCTTTAATGCTAAAAAATCATTCGATGCATACTTAATCATCTCTGCGCTACGTCGGCTCACTGAAACAATTGGAAGATGAAATGGCTCATAGATCTCATAAAGCTTGTCCCGCGCTGTATCGCTTTGGGTACCGATAATAACTCGGGAGGCCTTTAAAGTATCATGGACTGCTGTTCCCTGAGCTAAAAACTCTGGATTGCTGGCAACCTCTACCTTGACATCATGTACTAAAAAATCTTGAATGAATTGCTCCACTTTATCATTCGTACCGACTGGTACCGTCGATTTAACAACTACAAGACAATCCCTAGTAACATTCTCAGCGATCTGCCTTGCGACTTTCGCAATATATGTAAGATTAGCGGAACCATCCGGCAATTCCGGTGTTCCTACACCAATAAAAATTGCTTCCGCTTTTTCATATGCTGACTGGTAATTCGTTGTATAGTGGAGTCTGCCTAGCTTATGGTTAAGCTTCATTAAATCTTCTAAGTCTTGTTCATAGATTGGAGACTTTCCTTGTTCAAGCATCTCTATCTTTTGCTCATCCACATCTACGCAGGTTACATCATGCCCCATATGTGCAAAACAAACACCGGCAACTAATCCAACATAACCTGTACCTGCTACCGCTAACTTCATAACTTCCTCCAGCTAAGTAATATAGTATAATTGTAAATTTTTAACATTTGTAGTATATCATTGCTTCCAAATTTTGTAAACCCATCTTGAGCAAACTACTCATTGTTTCATCGACATTTCGGCTCCTTTTAATACAAAATTTATTGTAAATTTATCGATGGATAATTAAGAAAACCGAGGAAACATAGGCATTTTCTAATCCTTTTGTTACATTTTCTTTATATTCGTGATTAGCACTTTTCTTGTCTACTTTTATCTTTTAAAATAGCTATGATATAGTTATTTTGTGACAGTTTCCATCTATACATTCCTAAATCATAATGATATAATATTGTAAATTATTGTAAATTTCATATAGGGGGATTGTAATGGACACACCAATTTATGTTACGAAATCATCGATGCCACCATTTGAAGAGTACACAGGATTAATAAGAGAACTTTGGGATACCCATGTATTAACGAATATGGGTAAATTACATAAAGATCTAGAACGTCAATTACGCAATTTTCTAAATGTCAGTGAGCTTCAATTATTTACGAATGGGCACACCGCTCTTGAACTTGCACTTCAGGCATCGAATTTGACTGGTGAAGTAATAACTACACCATTTACATTCGCCTCTACAACACATGCGATTGTTCGTAATGATTTAACACCTGTTTTTTGCGATATTAACAAGGAAGATTACACGATCGATGCCAATCGTATTGAATCGTTGATTACTGAGCGAACGACCGCAATCGTTCCGGTGCATGTCTACGGCAATCTATGTGATGTCCAAAAGATTGAACAGATCGCAAGAAAATACTCACTAAAAGTTATTTATGATGCTGCACATGCATTTGGGGAAAGTATTAATGGAACTAGCATTGGTAATTTTGGTGATGCTTCCATGTTTAGTTTCCATGCAACGAAAGCATTTAATACAATAGAAGGTGGTGCTATCGCATATAGCAATCCTATACTAGGTGCTGCCCTTTACCGTTTAAAAAACTTTGGTATTATGAATGAAGTTGTTGTCGATGGGGTTGGTGCAAACGGAAAGATGAATGAATTTCAGGCTGCCATGGGATTGTGCAACTTAAAACATTTTCATGAAGAAATTCAGAAACGAAAATCGCTCGTTTTATTATATCGCGAATATCTTGGCAATGTGCCTGGGCTAAAGATTACAACAGAACGTGAAAAGATAACTTATAACTATACTTATTTTCCACTTCTTATCGATGAAAAAGTATTTGGTAAGACAAGAGACCAGATTTGTAAAAAACTGAATCAGAATAACATTTTTCCTAGAAAATACTTCTATCCACTTACAAGTAGCTATGAATGTTACCGTAATAAATATCATGTGGAGGAAACACCGAATGCAATCTATGTAGCAAATCGTATCTTAACATTACCTTTATATTCCGATCTTTCTCCGGATATAGTTCAAGAAATCTGCGAATTGATCTTAGCAAAATAAATCTTAAGAATACGATAAGGAGTATACATTATGACATTAGGTGCGATGCAACCATATTTATTACCTTACTTAGGCTTTTATCAACTAATTCAAGCAGTTGATACCTACCTTATTTGTGATGATCTACAATATACGGATGGATGGATGAAAAAGAACCGCGTTTTGATCGATTGTAAACGAGCAAAACCAAACTTTTTTGGATTACCTGTCAAACATGCAGCTCAGACTCTTAAGATTAATGAACGAGAATTTAGTGAGCAAAGTCCTCAAAGTGAGAAAATTAAGCTTATGGCTTATCTCGATTCCATATACCAAAAAGCCCCTTATTACAAAGAACATCGAGAGGTTATTGAACGTATTGTTATGTATCCTGACAATAATATTGGTCACTATAATGCCTTTGGAATTCAGACGATGGCAAAATATTTACAGATTCCAACAAAGATAATAATATCTTCGGAAGTTAATGATGATATCTACCATGAGACAATGGATTCTCTTTCTTGTCAGGACATGGTTCTTTACCTTTGCAAATATCATAAAGCTGATCACTACATCAACGCGATTGGCGGAGTTGGCCTTTATGATAAAGCTGTCTTTGCCCAACATGGAATTCAATTGGACTTTATTCAGATGGACACCATACGCTATCAACAGTATTCCAAATATTTTGTTGAATGTCTCTCAATCGTTGATGTATTAGCATTCCATACGTTAGAACAAGTACAAGAACTATTATTACGTTATACGTTAATTTAAGGGAGAGCTAGAATGGAAAAAGAGTTCGTAAGTATTGTAATGTTATGCTATAACCATGAGAGATATTTGGCAAAAGCGCTTGATTCTGTTTTAATGCAAGAGACCAGATATTCTTATAAGATTGTAATTGGGGATGACTGTTCTCCTGACCAATCCCAAGAGATTATAAAAAATTATGTCAGACAATACCCTAATATCATTCATGCCATCTGCCGCAAAAAAAACCTAGGCATGAATGAAAACTTTATCGACCTCATTCATCGATGTGAGGGGAAATATATTGCATACTTAGAATGTGATGATTACTGGACAGACAATCAAAAACTTCAAAAACAAGTTGATTTCTTAGAGACACATCCTCAATATTCAGCAGTAACTGCACAAACACGCTGCGAAGATCAAGATGGTCAGACACTTCGAGAAAAGATGTTTGATTTTAAGAAAGGAAAAGATTTTGACTACTTTGATTTGAGAGCATTTAAACAACCTGGGCATATGTCTACTTGGGTAATGCGTAATGAATTCCAAGAAGGCATCTATGATATCGCACGAATGCTTGACTATAAGCATAGTACCGGGGATCGTATTCTTCCGATACTGTTGCTTTCAAAAGGAAAGATTCACTGTTTGCCTGATTTGGTAAGTTGTTATCGATATGATTTAAGACCGGAATCCACAAGCTGGTCCTCAAAACATGACAAAGCATTGAGGAATGGAAATCTAGAAGATTTTGAACGATTAGAGCAATTAGAAGCTTATGCCGCTACCCTTTCTTATCCAATTCAATTTACCAAAAAGAAAGTTTTTTACTATGGGTTGGCATTATACTATGCATATATACATAAAAATAAAGGTTATAAAAGTGCAAAAAAAGAGATGAGACGTAGAATGCATCATAATATACGATTTACCTTAGCTGGCTACTATTCTCTTTTTCTGCTCATCTTCAATAGTGTAATAGTAAAAGTCAAAAGGAAAAAAATTAGTTCGAAGGCTACATCACTCGATCTCAGTAACTAATTATGAATGAATGTATTAAGATGTTTTCTCATTGGGTAAGCAATTACAACCGTAACTATGATTTTAATAACATCACCAAATAAGAAAGGGATAACACCTGCCCATAATGCAGCCTCAAAGCTTAGGGATAACTGCAGTGCTAACCACATGGTACCTAGTGTATAACATATAATCGTACCAAGGAGCATACCAAGAATCAACATTGGTATCTTACCCCGACCTAATTTTAATAGTAGACCAGTACATAGAGCAATAAAAAGATAACCGATAAGATATCCTCCTGTTGGACCGGCAACCACGGCAATTCCACTCTTCCAACCTGAGAATACAGGAATTCCAACGATACCAATTAATATGTACAGCATAACACAGATTACACTACGCTTTGTTCCAAGTAATACAGCGGCAATATTGATAACAAGAGTAGCCGCAGTGATTGGTACATCTCCAATTGGAATATAGAATGGAGCTAATACACAAAGAATTGCTGTCATCATTGCTGTAACAGTTAAACTCTTAATCGCAAACTGTTTCTTTTGATTCATTGATTTCTCCTCCTCAGAATAACTAGAAACAGTATAGTTCTTGCAACAATGATTGTCAACTCATTTTTCATTGTTGGTTTACATTTAACACATATTTTTTTCTATCTTACAAAGGTGTTATATTATTTTACATATTTTCCCTTTTATAGTACGATTACATTATCAATTTAAAAGGAGAATAGAGATGAAGCCTTATGCAAAACCAGAATTTCTCTCCAAAGATGAGATAAGAGCCGAAGTAGTGAATGCTTGTAGTTCAAATTATCAGTGTCCAAAAACATCATATAGGAATTCCTGTGATACGGATCCTTCTCAAGGTTATTCTTATGATGAACGATGTAATGAATGTCCTAACAAAAGTTTTCAGTGTGATACGTATTGGATTTGCAATAATGCAAAGTAATGATAAAATTGAGATAAGATACTAAAATAAAGGATATGAATGTTAAATGGGTTGCTATAGAAGATATTCTTGGTTCAATTCATAGAATATCTTTTATAACAACCCATTTTATATAATATATTGGATTTGGGCCTGCATTTTAGGCCATTAACTTTTTTTCTTTTCTTTCCACATTTTACCTAATAAGCAATAATCTCCTGTCGACATATAATTGGAACATCCATTATTTCTACATCCATTATTCATATGTGGTTTACCACATCCACCACTTTCAGCACTTAGCACTTCTAGCGCTTCTACCCTGAATTTTTCTATTACTGGTTTCCTATAACGATTCATAAAGTAATCCTTTCTTCTACCTGTACTTTGAAAGCAAATCATTTATCTCAGATAAACTATGTACTTTTTCAACACCTATATCTTCACTTTGGTTGTAATCTTCTGGAATCATTATGGCATTACATCCAGCACTTAAGGCTGATTTCACACCATTCGGAGAATCCTCTAGAGCTAAACATTGATTTGCTGGTAACTCTAGTAACTCGATCACCTTTTGATAAATATCTGGCGCTGGTTTTCCATTAGTTACCATTGTCCCACATACAATATAATCAAAATAAGAGAAAATGTCAATGGAAGAAAGGTAACGCTTTGTCCGTTCATATTCCGTAGCAGTTGCGACTGCCATACGAACGTTATTCTCTTGTAAAAATTCTAAGAGTTCGTCAAGACCTTCTTTTTTAACTACACCGTGACAAGAGATATACTGGTCCATCAACTCAACTCTTTTTTGTCGTATCAGATTGTAATTTATACTGTTACCAAATGTCGCCTCTAATAACTGTTTTGCTAAATCTCTTGATAAACTACGCAAATCTAATAACAACTGTTGTGTAGGATGAAAACCATAGAATTCTAAAGCCTCTCTCCAAAATCTCTGATACAACTTCTCCGTATCAATCATCAAGCCATCCATATCAAAAATTACTGCATGTATATCACAATTATGTAGTCTCATCCTTTCCTCCGTAAAACAGCTAACTACAGTGCTTCTTTAGCAGTATCGGGCGAATTTAAGCACTACTAATCTGTCAAGAAAATCTTGTACCTCTTGAATACAAAGCGACTTCTCCACATCATATTCTTTGAGAAGCTGTTCAATGATAAATTCAATCTCAACCTTTTCGTAGCTACTTAAATACTCCCAGATATCATTTGCTATCCCTTTTAGCCAAAAGTATTTTCCAGACTTAAAATCAACCATAACATGGTCACCCTCTAAATCTGCAACCTCAAGTTTCTTTATTAATTTAATTGAAGTATGACGTTTCATCTACTTACCCTCTCATCAATAAGAACTTAAACAACTACTAATCTCAAACGCAATTGTAGCAGCCTTACACATCAATTGTCTTTAAATATTCACCAAGCTCTAATTTCCAATCAGGTAAGCGATGAAAACCATTCTTGGTCAAACAATCTTTACTCATTCTGCTATTTTTTGGACGTACTGCTTTCGCTGGAAATTCACTGCTACTAACTGGAGTAACTGTCACGTCAAGCTTTGCTTGTCGAAAAATCTCGACAGCGAATTCATACCAGCTGCATTCTCCTTCATTCGTAGCATGGTATACACCATATCGATTCGTTTCAACCATATCTGACAAAAGAGTTGAAAGATTTTTCGTAAATGTCGGCGATCCAATCTGATCATTGACTACACTCACAGCACCTCTTGCTTTTCCAAGCTGCAACATCGTCTTCACAAAATTTTTTCCAACTGCTCCAATTACCCATGAGGTTCGTACAATAAAATATCGGTCCGTATACTTTTTAACTTCTTCCTCACCTAGTAGCTTTGTTTTTCCATAATTATTTTGAGGATTTGTGACATCATCTACTTTCCATGGCTGATCACCTTCTCCAGAAAATACATAATCTGTACTAATATAGACAAACTTACCATTTAAGTTTTTACATGCCTGAACTAAATAGCGAGTCCCTAGACAATTCACCTGAAATGCCAGTTCATAATTGTCCTCTGCGACATCAACTGCAGTATATGCAGCGCAGTGGATAATAGCTTCTGGCCTTGTGCTCATAACAAAAGCTTCTACCTTCGCTTCCTCAGTAATGTCCAGTTCTTCCTGACTTACTGCAATCACTTCATGACCACGCTTTTTTAGTTCAGCAACAACATCTGTTCCAAGCTGACCACCAACACCTGTCACTAAAATTCTCATTCTAGCCTCTCTCCATACATTTTCTCAAAGTAGCTTTCATATTCACCATTTAAGATTCGCTGCCACCACTCCTGATGATTGACATACCAGTCAATTGTCTGAGCCATACCAGAATCAAAGTTGTAGATTGGCTTCCAACCCAACTCAGTTTCCATCTTCGTAGGGTCAATTGCATAACGAAGATCATGACCTGGACGATCCGTCACAAAGGAAATCAATTCTTCTGATTTGCCAAGTTGCTTTAATATGGTCTTTACTACAGTAAGATTCGTCTTTTCATTGTGTCCACCAATATTATAAACTTCTCCAACCTTACCTTTCTTTAGAATCAAATCAATTGCGATGCAGTGATCTTCAACATGAAGCCAGTCACGGATATTTTCTCCTTTTCCATACACTGGTAGCTTTTCTTCATGTAATGCACGTATCACCATCAAAGGAATCATTTTTTCAGGGAACTGAAACGGTCCATAGTTATTGGAACAACGAGAAATTGTTACTGGTAAACCAAAGGTTCTATGATAAGCCAAGACAAATAAGTCTGCGCTTGCTTTACTTGATGAATATGGACTTGATGTATGAATTGGTGTCTGCTCTGTAAAGAATAAATCAGGGCGGTCCAATGGAAGGTCTCCATACACTTCATCGGTTGAAACTTGATGAAAACGCTTAACATTATTTGCGACAGCGGCATCGAGTAAAACTTGAGTTCCTAACACATTCGACTTAACAAATATACCAGGATCAACAATCGAACGGTCTACATGAGTTTCAGCTGCAAAGTTAACTACGACATCGAACTTTTCT
The DNA here is from genome assembly GCA_023439125.1 of Bacillota bacterium. GTDB lineage: Bacteria > Bacillota > Clostridia > Lachnospirales > Lachnospiraceae > Lachnoclostridium. The sequence continues at coordinate 164,753 of JAEXOU010000015.1, forward strand.
TTTTCAAATAAGTCCATAATAAATGGTCGGTCTGCAATATCTCCTTTGATGAATTTGTAATTGCTTGCATTCTCAACCTCAGTCAGATTCTCTAAGTTACCTGCATATGTTAATAAATCTAAGTTTACAATCATATCCTGCGGATATTTTTTTACCATATAAAGTACAAAGTTACTCCCAATAAATCCGGCTCCTCCGGTCACTAATACTTTCATTCTATGTCTCCTCCAATTATCTTATCGTTCAATATATTTGCCTTCCATAATATCCATCAGATACGCACCATACTGATTCTTCTTAAATCTCTCATAGATTTGAAGAAGCTGGTCTTTTTGTATCCAACCATTAAGATATGCAATTTCCTCTAAACAAGCGACTTTACGATGCTGATGTGTTTCAATCGTCTTAACGAAGTTGGTCGCTTCCACTAGTGATTCATGTGTTCCAGTATCAAGCCACGTATAACCTTGGCCAAGGAGCGTGACTTCAAGTTCACCCTTTTCTAGATAGATACGATTTAGATCCGTAATCTCTAGTTCACCACGTTTGGATGGTTTTAATTGTTTCGCATATTCTACAACCTTGTCATCATAAAAGTATAACCCAGTCACACAATAATTTGATTTTGGATGTTCTGGCTTTTCTTCGATAGAAACTGCCTTTCCATTCATATCAAATTCAACAATTCCAAATCTCTCTGGATCATCAACATAATAGCCAAAGATTGTAGCTCCAACGGTTTTCTCTGCGGCTATTCTTAGTCGTTTTTTCAAACCATGACCATGAAATATATTATCTCCTAAAACCATAGCAACAGGTTGTCCACTAATAAATTCTTCTCCTATTATAAATGCCTGAGCTAATCCATCTGGACTTACTTGTACTGCATACGATAACTTAATTCCAAACTGACTACCGTCTTTTAGCAGCTCCTGAAAACGTGGAGTATCCTCTGGTGTGGAAATTATTAAAATATCACGTATTCCTGCATTCATTAGGATAGAAAGTGGATAATAAATCATTGGTTTATCATAAACAGGTAACAATTGTTTTGAGGTTACCATCGTTAATGGATAAAGTCTTGTTCCACTTCCTCCTGCCAAAATAATTCCCTTCATCCTATCCTCCAAATGTCTTTTTTATTATCATAGTCGATTAATTGGAACAAGTCAATTCATAATACAAATTATGTTATAAGTTTGGTCAATCGTTCTTTTTTTTTGTATTTGCTCGACTTATTCGATGTGCAATATAGGAAAATAACCGCTTAATAACGAGCGCAAACACGATAACGCCAGCTAACGTAAGGATGCAAGTAAAACCATAGGAAATGTAATTATACGGGCTAATCTGAGTTAAATGCATCTTATCAACGAACCGAAATACGAACATATGCGCTAGATAGATTTCTAAACTAATACTACTAATAAATTTAGTAATTGGATTAACTAATATCATTTTTATAACTGACTTACATGATATTGCCAGAATTAACAGAGCGCAATCTCCCAATAATCGATAGAACATGTCAAATTCCATTCCAAACAAACTTGGCTGGATATAACGTATTACTAAAATAAATATTGTGATGAAAAGATAGATTACGTATCTTTTATTAATCCATGAAGTAATTTTGTCTTTATATAAGTAAATAATACCTCCTGATACAAAAAAACTCATCCATAGTAATATATTATGTGTTGCAATCTGACCATTTAACAAAAAAAAGGTCTCACATGCATATGTAAAAAACAGGCTTAAAAATAATGAAGCAAATGCCCTTCGCTTATTCCATATTAAAAACACATAGAATGGAAATAAGATATAAAATGCAAAGATAATTCCTAAGGTCCAGCCGACACCAACAACGCTGATATCACTTTTTGGTAAAAAACTAAATACTAATGTAACATCAGCAATTCCTTCAAATATACTCTGTTTTCCCAACCCTCCATACAAAACCTCTATTAAGACAAGTATTGCAAAAACAGGAAGACTTCTCATGTATCTTTTTTTGTAAAACTCATTTAAGCTAATGCTTCCTGACTTTATCGACTCATAGTAGCCACAGCACATCGAAAACCCACTAATAATGAAAAAAAGACTAACAAGCGGGGCAAAATTATCAATGATAGTATTCAGCAATACTCCATCTATCTGATAATTTACATTAGACTTTATATGCATAAGGACAATTCCAATTGCTGCAAATGTTCTTAACCCGTCAATTCCTGGATAAACTGTTCCTTTTCTCATATGTAATGTAGAATCCTTGCTCACGACTTCCATAATTGATTACCGTGTATAGGATATAAAAATCCTATACTCCCTTCCTGCAATTTACATTTTTTTCCATATCCATAACGATATTGTAAGATATAATTAGTGGCAAGTCAATTGAACAGGACATGGTCTTCTAAAAACTACCATCCATTAATCGACATCTTCGACAAAATCTAACGTTCTTGTTACATTTTATTGACAATAAACGCATTCAAGTCTATACTCGAATTATAAAAATAATGAATCCGGAACAATGATGATCTTAATTTGTGGTGGAAGGAGTCTATTATGAAAGATTATGAAAAACCAGAAATAGAAGAACTTGATATTACAGAAACCAATGGTTGGGAAATCATTGGTAATAAAGAAAGTGGCGTAGAGAATTAGAGATCTCTTTGGCAATACTTTTTAATAACTAAACAGTAATAAACTCTTAGCGCGAATTACATCTATGTAATCTTCGCTAAGAGTTTATTTTTTATTACGATTCAGTTGTCAGAAGTACTTAGTCTGGAAGTCAAAGGGCCTAAAAACCATGTTTCTAAAAAGAAGCGGATGGTATGTTTTCGGAATGCCTTACTACCACATAATCATGTGGGCTAGTGTCTATCACACACCGAAGAGAACAAACCATCCAGTTCTTTCTATATATATAATTATTTCACTAACTTTTTCTTTTTGCTTTTCATTATTACACTACCAAATACTACACAAGCTGTTCCTAAAACATAAAACATCTCAGTTGGTAATGTTCCTGTCTTAGGAAGTTCGTTCGTTCCTTGAGGTACATCATCTTCCACAATATCTTCTGTTTCCTCCTCAGGTTGATCTTGTGGATTATCCTCTGGACTACCTGCAGGAATTTCCTCCTCCTCAATATCAACATCCTCTGGCGTTACCTCTGGTGTTACCTCTGGCGTTACCTCTGGTGTTACCTCTGGTGTTACCTCTGGCGTTACTTCTGGCGTTACCTCTGGTGTTACCTCTGGCGTTACCTCTGGTGTTACCT
>JAEXOU010000009.1 GCA_023439125.1 Bacillota bacterium
AAGAAAGAGGACACATGTATATTTTCTACGGCGCGCTACGCTCACAAGCCCACAAAGAGCGTGTGGGACTTGTAAGGCCTTCGAAAAAATACATGTGTCCTCTTTCTTTAGGATAGGAGGTGAAGTCACAAACGCTAATAAGGTTACGAGGGCTGTTACATTATACAACAGCCTTTTCATTCCATACAGCTAGTGTGACAGCCCCTTGGTTGAACGCTATGCAAACAAAACGCTTTTATTAATTTAATGGGAATATAGAGTAATTTCCAATTAAGATTCAGGAGTCAAAAGTAATTTTCTATAATGTCAAACGTCATTTTGCACATCAATAGACTTGCTAAAAAGGGATGACAAACATAATTTAGGAGCAACTGTTATGAAGTCGTCGGTACTTAGGGCCTGTATTTTAGGCCCTTATGTACCGACGACTTCATTCAAGCGAAAGCTTGTTGCGTATAAATTATGTTTGTCATCCCATGCTCTTAACATTTCCTGTGCAAAATGACGTCAAACTTCAAATCTTTTACTCTTCCAAAGATTCTTTTTTACTAACAATGACAGTTTCAGTATAACAGCTAAATATATCCAATAAAGAAGCCTTTGGCATCTTAGGAGTGATTAAGCTAACAATAGGAACAACGATTAAACTTAAAATCATAGCAACTGCTCCTGCAACAATGGAGGACGGAATGAAGACTAAATATAAGTTTGCTACTGTAAAACCAACACCAACTGCAAAGCTTGCCCAAACAGCTGTCTTCGTAACTTTTTTCCAATAGAGACCGTACATAAATGGTGCCAAGAATGAACCAGCGAGCGCACTCCATGAGATTCCCATTAATTCTGCAATGAATTTCGGAGGGTCAAGGGCAAGTATTACTGAGATTGCTACAAAGAAAGCAATTAGGATACGCATAATCAATAATTGCCTTTTGCCACTCATTTTTTTCATACAAGTTTCCTTTAAGAAGTCAAGCGTTAGAGTTGAGCTCGAGGTTAATACGAGGGAGGATAATGTTGACATAGATGCTGAAAGAACCAATACAACCGTAATACCTACGAGTATATCAGGTAAATTTGAGATCATATGTGGAACAATACTATCGTAAGCTATACTTGATGTCCCATCAGCAGCTATTTTACGTACAGCATCACCATCAAACAATCGAGCAAATCCACCTAGAAAATAAGAACCACCAGCGATTACGACTGCAAAAACAGTCGATACAATTGTTCCTGTTTTAATTGATTTTTCATCTTTAATTGTATAGAACTTATGTACCATCTGAGGCAAGCCCCAAGTTCCAAGAGAAGTAAGTATGATAACACTAAGCAAATTGATTGGATCTGGGCCAAAAAAGGAAGTATAGGCTCCAGGTTGGCCAAGTGTTGCAGGTACTTCACTATTGAATTGCGCAAGGCTTTTTACTGCTTCAATAAATCCACCTTTTCCGTTAAGTACTGCAAGAATAACAGCCACAATACCAATTAACATAATAATTCCTTGAATAAAATCATTAATTGCAGTAGCCATATATCCACCAAGAATAACATAGACAGCCGTTAAGGTTGCCATTGCAATAACACACACTTCATAAGGTATATCAAATGCCATTCCAAATAAACGAGATAGTCCATTATATATGGATGCTGTATATGGAATTAGAAAGACAAAAATTATGATGGAGGCAGTAATCTTAATTGATTTGCTTTCATACCTTTTTCCAAAAAATTCAGGCATAGTAGCGGCTTGAAGATGATTTGTCATTACACGTGTTCGACGTCCTAATACAATCCAAGCAAGTAAGCTTCCAATAAGAGCATTACCAAGTCCAATCCATGTTGATGCCAATCCAAAATCCCAACCGAATTTACCAGCATATCCAATGAAAACAACGGAGGAAAAATAAGAGGTACCAAAGGCAAAGGCAGTTAGCCACGGTCCTACTCCTCTGCCGCCAAGAACGAAATCATTTACGTTGGTTGCATGTTTTCTGGATTGTATGCCAACAAAAATCATAATTCCAAAGAAGACAACCAATAGCGCAATTTTAACAATCATAATAACCTTCTCCTTTATATTTCATTACATTAACGCTTTAAAGCGTTATGCTTTAAAGTGATGATACCAAAATTTAGTTATGATGTCAATCAAATTAAAGGATTATTTTTTTATTTCCAATTATTATATAATATACATAAATTTGTCATAAGGTGTTATAATATGAAATAAAAGAACGAAATGAAGTTAGAGGAGGAAGAGGAATGGAGGAAAATATAAAGAAAAAGAGAATAAAATCAGTACTTAGCATAATAAATTTGATTGTCGTAATGCTTACTTTGATGGGGTGTTCCTTATTACCAAAGGATGAGGAAGCAAGAAGTATAGTATTAGTAAAAACAGAGGAAATCCCAGAGTATCAGATGACAGCTGTTAGCCAAGGAGACCTCCAATTACATGGTAAGATTTATTGTGTGTATACGCAAAAAGATGGTGAAGAACTTAGTTTTGGTGGGGATGGACAAACATTGAAAGCAGTCTATGTTTCTACCGGCGATGAAGTAAAAAAAGGTGATTTACTTGCAGAAGCAGAACTTGGAGATGTTGATGAGAGTATTGAGGAATTAAAGTATTTGATTCAAAAGCTGGAGCTATCTAGAGATTCCTTAAAAAAACAATATGACCTATCGGTACAATTACTACAGTTATACAATCAGGCTAAGACAACACAAGAGGATTCTTCCAATGAGTTATTTCTTCAGGAAATAGATAAATTAGAAGCCATAAAGAAAACTTATAGCAAGCAATTGGAAACGAATGAGGAGGACTTATATCTTCAAAAGTTAAGACTAGCTGATCTAGAAAGAAAGCGTTCAGATGGGCGAATCTATGCTGGGATGGATGGCGTTGTTACATATGTTAAGCAGAATCTTTTGGATAACAAGTTAAATAGCAAAGACACAATTATCAAGGTAATGGATCAATCAGAATGTGTATTTAAAGCTGATACTGATTGGACGGATCGATTTACAGATGGTCAAGAGGTAACATTAACTCTATCGAATGGAAGCCAAGTAGATACAACGGTAAGTAAAAACGTTGAAGAAAAGAATGTGTTATATTTTGTAATTACTAACCTAGAAGAAGGTTTGACCGTTGGAACAAGAGCTACCTATGAATTAATTCTTCAAGAAAAAAAGGATGTATTACAAATTCCATCTGCAGCAGTCAGACAAACAGAGGATTTTTATTTCGTTTATGTCGAAAACGAAGATGGAATGAGAGAAATGAAAAAAATTGAGATAGGTTTAATCGGTGATGATTGTACAGAGGTAGTAAGCGGTTTATCGAAAGATGAAGTAATAATTTTAAAATAATTAAGGAGTAGAAAATGATGCGAAAAGTATATATCGTAGGATTAGTGCTCCTCCTTACATTAAGTATTACTGGCTGTAATAACAAGGAGGAAAATAAAAGAACGAAGGAATTAATTGATCCAGTAAAAGTCCCAATGGAAACAGCAGTTGTTGAAAAAAGAGATATCATCGTACAAAAGGTATATGAAGCACAGATTGTTCCTAAAAAGGAAAATTTGTGTTTTGATTCAATTGGTATTTTTGGCGAATATAAAGTTGTAATTGGTGATAATGTAAAAGAAGGGCAGGAGTTAGCTACTTTGGCCACAGATGATCTTGAACTAGAACAGCTAAAAGATACAAAAAAAGCTGTAATGGAGCAATATGAGATGGAACAAGAAAATCTAGAGAATCAAATAAAAAGTTTAGAAACTCAACCAGATTTTGATCAGAATAAAAAAATTTATGAGAAGCAAATTGAAATATGGATAGAGCAATTAGAACTAAGTAAAAAACTGTCAGAGTTAGATGCACAACAATTACAACATAAGATAGATAAGGCATCTGAACGAAAACAAGATCAGGTAATCACGGCACCTTTTGATGGTACAGTAGTAACGACAGATATGATACGGCCGGGAAGTGGAGTTGGAACATCTTTGACTATTTTAACAATCGTACAAGATGAGCAAATGTATATTTCCTGTAACACACTTTCTAAAAAAGATGTAGAAAATGCGATTGAATTTTATGCGATTATAGGTGGCAAAGAGTATAAGGCTACTTATAAAGAGCCAGAAGAGGATAAGGATAAGGACAAAGGAGTTCTTTTTGAATTTGAAGATCAGGATGGTAAAGTGAATTTAGGGGAATCGGCAACCGTTATTATGATTGAAAAGAAAAAAACAGATGCTTTATCGATTCCTAATGAGGCTGTTTATAATGATACATCAGGAAAATACGTTTACGTTGTGAATGAGGAGAAAAAGGAAAAAGTTGAAATTGAAACGGGTATTTCTGACTTATATGGCATAGAGGTTACGAGTGGTTTACAGGAAGGAGATAAGGTATATGTTCAAAACTAAAAATATATGGAATAAAGCAAGTATCTTACTAATCCTTCCACTAATTTTTACAGTAGGGTGTAAAAAAAATAATACAGATATACCTGAGAGTGAAAAGACTTTGTTACTCGAATCAACTGAAAAGGATACTGTGCTTAACACAACACAAGTAATGCGTGGAGACTTTACAGAAACAATAGAAACGAAGGCTGAGCTATATTTGCCAAGTAAGACAAGAGTGGATTATACAGCGAATCATATTACTACTATATTTGATCGTTACGTTGTTTCGGTTGGACAATTTGTCCATGCTGGAGACCAGCTTACTAAAATCCATTATGAAGCAGATTCTATATACTTAGAGCAACTTAAAATTGAGGTCCAACGATTGGAAAATCAGCTTTCTGAGGAAAGTAGTCTTATCGCTAAGAATGACTTGAAAAAGCAAATCAAGGAGAAAAAAGAAGTAATTGCTGATTATGATCTAAATGGTACTACGAGTTATATCGTAGCACCATGCGACGGTATTATTGGAGAATATGCTAAGCTCAATGAGGGTGATGTATTAAATGATGGTCAGGAGATTTTAACAATATATAATGATTCTGCTTTATTCCTTAGTATTTCTGACCCGACTACTAAGGGGCCTTATGGTCTAGCTGTAACAGTTGAGGTAACATTAAATCGGCAAGAAAATACATTTAGCGGCAAGTTAATTAGTGGAGATAGCTTAACAGATGAAAATCTTAAGCTAGGAAAAGCAATAATCAAAATAGATCAAATAACACGGGAAAACTTAGAAGATGCAAACATCACAATTAGTGATTTAATGAAAGCAAAATATTTCGTAAATGCTGAGATTGTAAATCAAAAAGATGTCCTACTTGTAGATGCAAAAGCAGTTAAGATAAAAGATAATATTACATATGTTGAAGCAGTTGTCGATGGTAAAATTCAAAGATTAAACTTTCTAAGCGGAGGAAGGAATGAGGAATATTACTGGATTATCGATGGATTGACAGAAGGAATGATGATACTTAGATAAAGAGGGGGATATACGATAATGCTAAAATTTATGTGGCAGAAACTTAGTCATAAAAAGTGGATGGTGATTAGTCTTCTTATTGGTAATATTCTACTTGTTTCTATTGCTGCTAGTCATCCGATGTACGAGGAGGCTTCTCTGAAACGTATGTTAAAGGATGAATTTATACAGTATATAGAAGATACGAATCGATATCCTGCACAGATACAATTGAACGCTTCACTTCGAAAAGAGCAAAACCAAGCCTTTTATCAAGTACAGGAAGCGGCATATAATTTAGAAAAACAATTATCCGTGTCCTTAAGTCAGATGATAGAAATCCTGAGTGTGCAGGATAGTAGAGGACAGACTGTAATCCAACGATATGATAATTTTGGTGATATGTCACTTCAGATCACTAGTATGAGTGATCTCGAGCAACATATTAAGTTGCTTTCGGGGAAGTGTTATTCGAATGAGCTAACTGAAGATGGTTGTATTGAGACGATTATTTCGGAAAGTACAATGATTAAGTTAGGATTACTATTAGGCGATGAAATTGTTATGAACAAACTGCAAAATTATGAGGGCAATCCGATTAAGCTTAGAGTAGTTGGTATCTTTGAGAATAGTGAAGATAATGATACCTATTGGGTAAAAACACCGGATTTATATGACAAGAACTGTATGATATCACAGGATATCTTTCATTCAATATTTATTGATAAAGAAGATTATAGTTATAACTTAGTGGGTACGTGGATTGCTCAGATTGATTATGATAAGATTACAGTAGAGCAAGTACCAAGTTTAATGGCAGCAACCAATCAGCTTCTTGACTCAAAGATAGGAAATATGCAAACTCCAAATTACATGAAGATTCTTAGTAATTTTACAAGTAGCCAGAAAAGGGTTAGTGTAACCCTCTTGGTTCTTGAAGTTCCAGTTTTAGCATTACTTTGTGCATTTTTATATATGATTTCAAGTCAATTACTAGAAATGGAGCAAAATGAAATATCACAGTTAAAGAGTAGAGGGGCAGGCAGATTACAGATCTTTACTTTATATCTCTTACAATCAGTTTTGCTGGCGGCAGTATCCTTTGTCGTTGGATTACCGATCGGAAGCTTCTTATGCAAGGCACTTGGTTCTTCGAATGCATTTTTGGAATTTGTACAGAGGCGTCCGTTAGAAGTGACAATAACAGGAAAAGTTTTAATTTATGCAGGTTGTGCGGTATTAGCATCCGTCTTTATGACCGTAGTACCTGTGATTGCATATAGTAAAGTATCAATTGTCAACTTAAAGCAAAGAAGAATGCAACGCAAAAAAAAGATTTGGCAAAAGCTATGGCTAGATGTGATAGCAATTGGTATTTCACTCTATGGATTTTATGATTTCTCTGGTAAGCAGAATGAAATTGAGGACAAAATATTTGCTGGAGAAAGTTTAAACCCATTGCTATTTTTATGTGCATCTCTATTTATCTTGGGAATAGGCTTGTTTGCTCTCCGTTTTCAACCTCATATTATTAAGTTTATCTTTTGGCTCGGAAAGAAACGTTGGAAACCAGCAAGTTATTCATCATTTTTACAGACCGTAAGAACAGGTACGAAACAACAATTTGTCATGATATTTCTTATTATGACAGTAGCTCTTGGTATTTTTAACTCTACAGTTGCAAGAACAATTGTCTCAAACGCAGAATCGAATGAAAAGTATAATATAGGTGCGGATTTGGTTGTTAAGGAAGTATGGAAAATGAATCAAATCATGAAAGCGGATCAAACAGTAACGTACGAATATGTGGAGCCAGACTTTGGTAAATATAAAAATCTTTCACAAGTCGTTTCCATAGCAAAAGTATTTCGAGATGACAATGTTACTGTCCTAGAAGATCGTATTAAAACAAAGGTGTCAGTGATGGGTATTAATACGAAAGACTTCGGTAATACAACGAATCTTTCCGATGGACTGTTACCTTATGATTATTATGATTACCTTAATGTACTTGCGAGTGATAAGAGCGCAGTGCTTGTTTCAATGAATATGCATACAAAATTCGGATATAAATTAGGTGACTTAGTTACTTATACAAATTCGAACAATCTGAGTGTGTCAGGTAAAATTTATGGTTTTATTAATTATTGGCCTACCTATAGCCCGACAACAAGAACATTATCAACGGATGGTAAAACGGTTATAGAACAGAATTACCTCATTATAGGAAATCTCGATTATATTCAGAAGAGCTTTGGTGTCACTCCATATGAAGTTTGGATGAAGGTGGATGGAAATACAGATTTTTTCTATGACTTTATAGATGAAAATGAATTAAAATTTCGAAGATTAGATGATATGACTCAAAAAGTTCAGGACATTCGTAGGGAACCATTGTTCCAAGGAACGAATGGCATTCTAACGATGAGCTTTATTGTAATTTTGGTACTTTGTTGTACTGGATTTTTGATTTACTGGATCTTGTCCATACGTTCTAGAGAATTATTATTTGGTGTTTTTCGTGCCATGGGTATGAGCAGGGGAGAAGTACTACATATGTTAATCAATGAGCAAATTTTCAGTTGTCTATATGCAATCATTGCTGGTGCAGGGGTTGGGGTTCTTTCATCTAGGTTATTTATACCGTTGATTCAAAGTGCTTATCGTGTGACAAATCAAGTTTTACCACTGGAATTATTAACAAAATCGTCAGATATGGTTCGACTGTTTACTGTTATTGGGATTGTCTTTGTCGGATGTATCATCACTTTAGCTAGGATTATATTCAGGATGAAGATTTCACAAGCATTAAAGCTTGGTGAAGACTAGGAGGATACTTATGAGTCAAGATAATAATTCAATTATAGTTGCAAAAGAGGTTGTTCGTAAGTTTCGTGTGGCATCTGGACAAGATTTTTTCGCTTTAAATCACATTTCATTAAACATAAAGAAAGATTGCTTAACAATTTTACGAGGTCGTTCTGGTTCCGGTAAGACAACGTTGCTTAACATCTTAGGTGCACTTGACCAGCCAACAAGTGGTAGCGTTTCTTTTATGGGAGATGATATTACTATTTATTCAGAAAAACAACGTGAAAAATTAAGGCGTGAGAAGATAGGATTTATATTTCAATCAGTTTCTTTAATACCTATTATGACTGCTTATGAAAATATAGAATTTGCGTTACGTTTATCTGGCTTTGTGGGAGACCGAAAACAAAGGGTGGAGGAAAGCTTGAAGCTAGTAGGATTAGGTCAGAGGATGCATCATATGCCTCAAGAACTGTCTGGAGGAGAGCAACAGCGTGTAGCGATTGCAAGAGCGATTGCTCATCGCCCAAGTATTATATTTGCAGATGAACCTACTGCAGAGCTTGATAGTGCATCTGCAATTAATGTAATGAAAATATTTCGAGAATTGGTAAAAACAGAGCATGTTACAATTGTTATGACAACACATGATATGAATCTTATCAGTGCATCTGATGAAATTTTTGAGTTAAAGGACGGTGAGCTAGTGAATGAGTGATGTTATGATACAAGCCGATAATTTGGTGAAAATCTATAAAACAACTGATATTGAAGTACTTGCACTGCAAGGACTTGATATGACAATCGAAAAAGGTGAATTAATGGCGATTATCGGGAATTCGGGAAGTGGAAAATCCACCTTTTTAAATATGATTGGCGGGCTTGATCGTCCAAGCGCTGGAAAACTTTTTGTAGATGGTAAAAATTTATTTTCAATGACGGATAACGAACTTGTACTTTATAAAAGGAATACAGTAGGTTTCGTATGGCAAAATAATGGAAGAAATATGCTTCCCTACTTATCTGCATATGAAAATATAATGACACCGATGCTTTTTAGTGATCAGAAAAAGAAGAAAGAACGTGTGAATGAACTTCTTGATTTGGTAGGCATGACACATAGAAAAAACCATCGTTTGAATCAGCTATCGGGTGGTGAACAACAACGAATTGCAATTGCTATTGCATTAGCGAATGACCCAAAGGTTTTATTAGCTGATGAACCAACAGGATCAGTTGACCGTAAAACGTCAGACTTTATATTAGATATCTTTCGAAAGTTAAATCGGGATCTTGGTTTGACGATTGTGATTGTAACTCACGATCAAGACTTATCTAAAAAAGTTTCTCGAGTTGCCACGATTAAAGATGGAAAAATTAGTAGTGAACGCATTTTAAAAGAAAAATATGCATTTCAAATGAATGAGGAAATTAGTTGGAGAGAAGAAGAAACTCAAGAAGAGTTTGCTATTATCGATCGTTCTGGTCGTGTGCAAATTCCAAGACAGTATTTAGACGCTCTTGAGCTTTCAGGAAATAAAGTAAAGATACATCTACAGGACAATTCAATTTTGTTAACGAGAGAGTAAGTGGAAGAGAACTGCTTTTACATTAGGCTTCAGGAATGGGGTTGTTGCATAATGCAACAATCCTGTTTTTTTGCTATGAAGAAGAAAGAGTACACATGTATATTTTCTACGGCGTGCTACACTCACAAGCCCACAAACAGCGTGTGGGACTTGTAAGGCCTTATATACGGAATGCATGAATGACAGAAAAAACAAAATCAGTTAATAATACTACAAGTAAACCAAATGCAATTTTAGTTTTCAGTGGGCTTGAAATCTTATTGGTAAGTCGCTTTACCCTCGGATGTATGTAATTGACTAGTACAACTCCTAGAAAACCGAAAAGAAGAGAACCAAGTAAACAGATTCTTCCATTGAGTTGAATTGTATAATTTGTATAATCCCACCATTTCTTATGAAAAATCATCTCCAAAACCCAGGATACTGTATACTCGAGAGCAGTAGTTACGATCATGCTGTATAAGAATTGACTCAACTTTGTCATTCGTTTATGTAACAAGATAATAACAAAGATTGCACCAAATCCATAGATAGGCAGGTAAGGTCCATAAGAAAAACCACGTTTTACAAATTCACCAGCTTCAATCGAGCAGTAGATGGTTTCATAACACCAACCGTATATGCTATAAATAAAAAACCATAATATCATATCCCAAAGAACCATAGTCATTCTCCTTAGATAACAACGTTCAATTAACATGTTTTCACGATTATTATATTATCAGCAAAAAAAATTGTCCATGAAACGAGCCATACTTTAATGGTATTCTAAGATTTCTAATAAATCCTCTAATTTTTCTATCAATTCAATTTTTTAACATAAGTATTTTAAATTATCCAATATCTATTTTATGTTGGATGTTATTGCATTAAGTGAGAAAATATGTAATAATTATAAATTAATAACATAAAAGGAAAGGATGTAATTCACATGTCAGAAAAAGCAATCATGTTAGGCAATGAGGCGATTGCCAGAGGTGCTTACGAAGCTGGAGTTAAGGTTGCTGCAGCATACCCGGGTACACCTAGTACTGAAATCAGTGAGAACCTAGTTAAGTATAAAGAGATCTATTGTGAGTGGTCACCGAATGAAAAAGTTGCAATGGAAGTCGCAATTGGAGCATCCATAAGCGGAGTAAGAGCAATGGCTTCGATGAAACATGTTGGAGTAAACGTTGCTGCTGATCCGTTGTATAGCATCTCATATGCTGGTGTTAATGGTGGATTAGTGTTAGTAGCAGCGGATGATCCTGGTCTTTACTCTTCCCAGAATGAGCAGGATTCAAGAATGGTTGCGCGTGCTGCTCAGATACCAGTAATAGAACCTTCTGATAGTCAGGAAGCGAAAGATTTTATCAAGTTCGCATTTGATATGAGTGAGAAATATGATACTCCTGTCATGGTTCGTATAACGACAAGAATTGCCCATTCACAAGGAATGGTTACATTAGAATCAAGAGATGAAATAGTTGATAAACCTTATGAGAGAAATCCACAAAAGAATGTTTTGATGCCTGGTAATGCAAAACTACGTCATCTTGTAGTGGAAGAAAGAACCAATCGTATGATTGAAGATGGGTGTGATTTCCCAATCAATAAGGTAGAGTATAAAGATACAAAAATTGGTGTGATTACAAGTGGAATCCCATATCAGTATGTAAAAGAAGCAATGCCAGACGCTTCTATCTGTAAGTTAGGTATTGTAAATCCACTTCCAAGAAAATTAATTGAAGAGTTTGCAGCTACAGTTGAAACATTGTACATAGTAGAGGAATTAGATCCTGTGATTGAAGAACAAGTAAAATCATGGGGAATAAAGGCAATTGGCAAGGAATTATTAACAGTGCAAGGGGAATACAGTGCTAATCTGTTAAAGGAAGCAATTCTGGGACAAAAGCTTGATATTGCAGCACCTACACAAGCACCAAATCGTCCACCGATCCTTTGTCCAGGATGCCCACATCGTAGCGTGTATTCTGTATTAAAAAAATTAGGTATTCATGCGGCAGGAGATATTGGCTGCTATACGTTAGGTGCAGTTGCACCACTTAGTGTTGTAGATACTACCATTTGTATGGGAGCAAGTATCAGTTCCCTTCACGGAATGGAAAAGGCAAAAGGAAAAGAGTACATAAAGAATTGGGTTGCAGTTATTGGTGATTCTACATTTATGCATACTGGTGTAAACTCTTTAATCAATATGGTATATAACCAAGGTACTGGTACTGTATTAATTCTAGATAATTCAACAACTGGAATGACGGGACATCAAGATCATGCTGCAACTGGAAAGACATTAATGGGTGATGAGACCTATGCAACTAATATCATGAATTTATGTAAAGCGATTGGTGTAAACAATGTCGTAGAAGTGAATGCATTTGATATTGAATTACTTGAAAAGACGTTAAAAGAAGAAATCGCAAAGGATGAGATTAGTGTTATCATAACGAAATCGCCATGTGTATTACTAAGTAAAGCACCAGTTAAGGAACTATGTGTTGTAGATCCAGAGAAATGCAAGAAATGTGGTATGTGTATGAAACCAGGCTGTCCTGCTATGACTAAGACAGAAAATGGAACTGTACTTATCAATGATACGATGTGTAATGGTTGCGATCTTTGCCGTAAGTTGTGCAAATTCGGTGCAATTACTAGAGTAGCGAAATAGGAGGAAAGTCAGATGGCAACGAAAAATATTATGATTGTTGGTGTCGGTGGACAGGGAACTTTACTGACAAGCCGTATCTTAGGCGGTATTACAATTCATGCAGGCTATGATGTTAAATTATCCGAAGTACATGGAATGGCCCAAAGAGGAGGTAGCGTTGTAACATTTGTACGATATGGTGAAAATGTTGCAGAGCCAATTGTTGAGGAAGGTCAAGCAGATGTTATCATAGCATTTGAACGACTTGAAGCATTACGATATGCTCACTTCTTGAAAAAAAGTGGTGTTCTAATTGTAAATAATCAAAGAATTGATCCTATGCCAGTTGTAATTGGAGCAGCGCAATATCCTGAGAACATACTTGAAAATCTTGCAAAAGAACATAAGCTTTTAGTAGTGGATGCTATGGAAGAAGCTAAAAAGATAGGTAATCCAAAAGTGTTTAATATTATTGTATTAGGCGTGGCAGCAGCACATATGGACTTTAGTAAAGAGGAATGGTTGGAAGTTATAGAAAAAACTGTTCCACCAAAGACAATTGAAATCAATAAAAAGGCATTTGAAGTTGGATTTGAGATGCATAAGTAGGAGGTGGAGTTATGCTACAACAACTTTCGGTATTTGTAGAAAACAAAATAGGTAGTTTAAACAAGGTAACGCATGCAATTTATGAGAATGGGATTAACTTACGTGCAATTTCAGCATTTGATTCACCAGATTTTTGTATTATGAGAATTGTCGTTGATAAACCGGAGGAAGCAAAGAAGGTATTAGCTGCAAAGGGTTTTGCTGTTAAGGTTTCGCAAGTTTTAGCAATCGAATTAGCAGATCAACCAGGAGAGCTTGACCGTGTGTTGAGTATTCTTGCAGAAAATGAACTTAGTATTAATTATATCTATTCCCTAGTTCTACGAGGAGATAAAGCACCACTTATGGTGTTAAACTTAAATGATAATGAAAAAGCAATACAAGTGTTGCAAGCAAATAAGATTTGCATTGTGGATTAACAAGGGGAGGACAGCGAATGATTTGGAACGAAGCCAAAGAATGTATGAGTCGTGATGAAATGACAAATCTTCAGAGTAAGCGACTTGTTAAGATGGTAGATCGTGTTTACCATAATGTAGAATTTTATCGTAAAAAAATGCAGGTGATGGGAATTGAACCTGGCGATATTCATGGAATTGAAGACTTGAATAAGCTTCCGTTTACTACAAAGACAGATTTAAGAGATAATTATCCATTTGGATTATTTGCAATTCCAGAATCTGAAGTTGTTCGAGTTCATGCATCTTCTGGTACAACAGGAAAAGCTACAGTTGTTGGATACTCTAGAAGAGATATTGAAAACTGGCAAGAATGTGTAGCTCGAGTTTTATCTATGGTAGGGTTAGGAAAAAGTGATAAGATACAAGTATCTTATGGATATGGTTTATTTACTGGTGGTTTGGGACTTCATTATGGAGCAGAGAATTTAGGGGCTACAGTTATTCCAATGTCATCAGGAAATACAAGAAAGCAAATCACAATGATGAAAGATTTTGGTTGTACTGCAATTGCATGTACGCCATCTTATCTATTACATATTATAGAGACTTTAGAAGAGAGTGGTGAGATTGATCATATTAAGTTAAAGGCAGCAATTTGTGGTGCTGAACCTTGGACTGAGAATATGAGAAAGGAAATCGAATCACGACTTCATGTCAATGCTCATGATATTTATGGATTAAGCGAGGTTATGGGACCTGGGGTTGCTGCAGACTGTAAGTATCATCAGGGACTTCATGTTTATGAGGATCATTTCTTACCAGAAATATTAAATCCTGATACATTGGAGCCTTGTAAGCCAGGTGAAATAGGTGAACTTGCATTTACTACCTTAACGAAGGAAGCACTTCCTTTATTCCGCTATCGCACGAAAGATTTAACTAGTATTTGTTATGATAAATGTGAATGTGGTAGAACGCTTGCAAGAATTTCTAGATTCAAAGGACGTACAGATGATATGTTAATCATACGTGGTGTTAATGTATTTCCTTCTCAGGTTGAATCTGCTCTGCTTGAAATGGGTGAGACAAGTCCAAACTATTTACTGATTGTAGACCGTGTAGATTATCAGGATACATTAGAAGTATTAGTAGAAGTAGAAGAAAGATTCTTTTCCGATGAAATTCGTGCCCTAGAACATTTAACAGCAAAGATAGCTCATGTACTCCAACAAGCACTAGGTCTAGCAGTGAAGGTGAAATTAGTAGAACCTAAGACGATAGAGAGAAGTGAGGGTAAGGCAAAACGTGTGATTGATAAGCGTAAATTAGTTTAAAGGAGGAATGTGCAATGTTAATCAAACAGTTATCCGTTTTTATAGAAAATCGTGCCGGTAGATTAGAAAAAGTTACACAAATTTTAAAGGATAATAACATTAATATTACTTCCTTAAGCCTAGCAGATACGTCGGATTATGGTATGCTTCGAATGATTGTGTCTGACCCGATGGAAGGAAAGAGAGCACTAAAAGAAGCTGGTTTTTCAACAATGCTAACAGATGTAATTGCAGTAAAGTGCCCTGATAAGATTGGCATGCTACATGAACTGCTTGTAACTCTTACAGAGGTTAATATTGAATATATGTATGCTATTTCAACAACCGAGAATGCAGCTATGATCTTAAAATTGTCGAATAATGAAATCGGATTGGCTTTATTAAAAGAGAATGGGTATGAAGTACTTGATGAATCACTAGCTTAACAGTCTAAGATGAAATAAAAGCTTGACACTTTATTCTTTCGTTTATAATATCTTTAAGAAGGCAACAATATGTTGGTATAAAGATTTTGTAAAATTATACAGAAAGGTTAAGCAGCTTTGAAGAAAAAGGATATTTTTTTAGTAATTGCAATATTGGTAATATCTGCAGGTGCGTTGATAGGATATCGTATGCTTAATAAGGCACCAGACAAACATACAGCAGAAGTTGTAATAACAGTATATGGAGCTGAGTTCGGTAGATATCCACTTGATGTGGATCAAGAAGTTGAGATACCTGCTGATTATGGCACAAGTTTATTAGTGATAAAAGATGGTCAGGCAAAGATGATTTCTGCTGGATGTCCAGATAAGATTTGTGTAGACCATAATGCAATTTCGCAAAATTACGATAAGATTGTATGTATACCAAATCAGATTATTGTAAAAATCGAAGGTGCAGAGGATGCAGATATTGATAGCATCGTTCAATAATCAGAATCAAGGGTTTATTGTTTCATAGGATTCAGGTGCCTAAAGTCTTTAAGATAGAAGTATAACGTCATTTTGCACAAAGAAATGTAATGAGAATGGGATGACCAACATAATTTATATGTTGGTCATCCCATTTTTAGCTAGTCACTTATTCTCTATTGGACTCTCTTAAGGTAAGGGTACGGATCAACGTTTGTCCCATTTATGATTAAGCTAAAGTGTAAATGTGGCGAAGTTGATATACCAGTGGAACCAACAAGCGATATTGCTTGACCTTGATCAACATATTGACCTTCTGATACTAGAATCTTTGAATTGTGAAGATATCGAGTGACGACACCATTTCCATGATCAATTTCCACATAATAGCCACCAGTGCTACTATAACTAGTAGTAATAACCCTACCTGCTAAAACGGATACTACCTTGGAACCTTTCGTTCCACCAATATCTAATCCCATATGATTTGTACTAGCCCCTTTGATTGGTGCTTTACGATAACCAAAATAAGTATAGATATTATGATCCGAAGGCAGTGGCCAAACCATACAATTGATACTGGTCTTAGCCTCTTCTGGAGTAACAGCATACTTGAAGTCATATACAAAATCAACATAATTTTTTGAGACATATGCTTCATAATGGCCAAATTTTACTTGTACCCATTCATCTAGGACTTTAATGATTTCCATCTCATCATTTTTGGTAACTCTTGAAATTATCCTATAGTTTTCACCAGGTCCAGAACGCACATTAAGTGCCCCGCAGGTTACTCTGGCATACTTGGTATAGTACTGTTGTGCGTATGAGATTGCGTTTTGTCCAGTATATAAATACTGTTTCATAACATAACCAGTCACATTATTCGAAGAGATGAGTGCCCAATCTCCATTCAATTGCTCTATCTTCACTACACCGGCATGAAAAAGTTTCCCTACAACTTCAGAGTCGGCGGATGCTTTTGCACGAATATTGACATAGTCGGCTACATTGGCTAATCCTAGACCTTGAAACAATATCGAAGTATTATCTTTTGCTACTAAACGTTCTCCGTCAACAAATATGGTTGTAGATACATTATGAACGGAAATTCCTTTCTCGGAAAGTATGTCATTATAATAGGTATCAAGTAATTGAGACATACCACCTATATTACTCTTACTTACATTTCTCTGATCTGAAACTGTATCTTGAGTACTTATTGTGTCAGCCTTAGCTTTTGTCAAGTTTGAATTACATAGTAATGCCACAGTTAAAATGCTGAGAGCTTGTACTAGTACTATTTTTTTCATAATGACCTCCATTGACGATAAATATCCAAATAAGTGAAATATACCAATATAATGTCGAATATTATCACTATTTGTTGTGATATCTTACAATAGATATTACATAAATATTACATAAGGGCAAAGAAATTATAACAAAATGTTTAAAATATGTCAATAAATTTTATACAGTTTGTATATTTCCTTCGAATCAAAAGTATTACTCACCGGCAGATAAAACGAGAATAAAATATAGTAACGTTAAATAAGGAGAAATAAATGGACCTCGCAGCAAGGACCATTCAACTTGAATCTGCAAGAAAGAAAAATATTATTGGGACTGGTATCACTGTAGCAATTGCTGACACGGGAATATGTGCTCATCCAGACTTTTTCCGTTATTCAAATAGAAATATATATTTCAAAGATTTTCTTCATCAACGCCCAAGATTTTATGATGATTGTGGCCATGGAAGTCATGTTGCAGGAATCATTGGAGGAAGCGGAGTTGCTTCTGATGGCAGATACTGCGGAGTTGCGCCTGGATGTAACCTCTTAGCCTGTAAGACATTAAATTACAAGGGGGATGGAAATATTCCCGATGTTTTGGTAGCGTTAGAGTGGATTTTAGAAAATAAAAAAAACTATGGAATACGTATTGTAAATTTATCATTTGGCATGGGCTATAAGGACATAAGTAAAGACGGGACAAAATTAATTCAATCAGTGGAAGAGGTTTGGGACAATGGAATTGTAGTAGTTGCAGCAGCTGGAAATGGAGGCCCTGACCCGTGTTCAATCGCGGTTCCTGGTTGTAGTAAAAAGATTATTACAGTTGGAGCCTCTGATGATCATATTGAGGTGGAGTTGATGGGGCATAGGACAAAGGATTATTCTGGACGTGGACCAACTTATGAGTGTATCAGAAAACCTGATATTGTTGCACCGGGCGGAAATATTATGAGCTGTGCATTAGCAAAATCTTATGGAAATGATATTGTTCATAGTACAATTGCAAACAGATGGGGACCATTGCCTCGAGTTGCAAGAGATACTTATCATCATCTATATACAGAAAAGAGTGGCACTAGTATGGCAACGCCGATTGTTACAGGAGCAGTCGCATTGCTGTTGAGCAAATATCCGGATATGAAACCTAAAGATGTTAAGATGAGATTAAGACAGACTGCAACCGATTTGAAACGAGATCCTTCCATACAAGGATGGGGGTTGTTAAATGTAGAAGATTTGCTTTTTTCAAGTTGATTTTAAGATGATTTTCCCACAAATCTATGATAGCGTTTTCATCTATTTTGATTTGTGGGAATCAATTTATATAGATTTATTTGTTAAAAATGCTAATTCACTATTGAATTTGTACATAATTCTTTGTATAATATGAATGTAAGCGTTTACATATTATTCACACATTTAGGAGGAATTGCAATGGGCCATAATGACATTAGCAAGGAGAATACGAAAGACAAGAAAATTACAGGAAATATAAATTTAATGTACTATTTCCTTGTTGGAGTATCTGCTGTAATCCCTGTATTATTTTTTATGAAATTAGTATATTTGGATGTATTTGCTATTGATGAATCTTTAGCTTCACATACACAATACTATTTGTGGAACTCTCCAAAGTTATTTACAGAGATTTATAAAGAAACAGCAGACGGTGGTTTCTTTACAATGGTTGCGTTAATTCCAGTAGTTTTTATTATTACTAGCTTAATCAACTGCGTGATCAGTATTATTAAGGCAGTCACTGTAAAGGCATCATGGAAACACGCTGAAGCTGTTAATCGTGCTTGTACAAACTCAATTGTAGCTTCCGCATCTTTTATCGTTATTTATAACATTGTTTCTGAATTCTTTGAGCTAAAGAGTGGTTTTTCAGGCCAGGAATTAAATTGTAATATTTTTATTTTCATAATTTTAGGTTTAGCTATCATTGGTAAGTTTGTTGCAGTGATTTATTTCAAAAATATCAAAGAAAAACATATATTCTAGGAGAAGAACAAAAGTGTGCTTCGCACACTTTTGTTCTATATTAGGAAATTCATTTCCAAGCACATAAAAAGGGTTATGTACAGCTATTTTCAATCAGCTATACACAACCCTTTTTATGTAGTCATTCCCTATTTACTCTCAGTATACCCATTAGATTCTAATCCTTCTTTTGTTGCTTTCAAGGAAAGATAATCTGCATCTTTATTAGAAACAGGTAAAAGATTATTCTCAATCAGAGCTTTTAAAGTCTTTTTTTTGCTGATATCCATATCAAAAGTTTCTGTAAGGGAGTTATCAGTCGTATTTGAAGTATAAGTAACTCCATCGATCGCATTATATGTACCTTTTAATTCTTCAATAGCTTCTTCCACCATTTTCACATCGTCATCGGAAAGTCCGTCTAATGATATTGAGCTTGTTTGCACGATTCTCTTAATTACATCACCAGTTGCATATAATGTAAGTTTAACTTCTGCTCCATTCATATTTGTAACATAGGTGGTTTCTGTTTTTTTACCACAACCAATGAAACATAATGCCATAGATAATACAAGTACAAGAGATAGTAACTTCTTCATAATATCCTCCTAAAAAATATTGTTATGTCATAAATTACAACATTATACAATAATAACCAAAATTTTTTAATTAGTCAATAACAAATTTTTATCTTTGAAGGATGCTATGATTACCTTGTATCGTATTGTTGTAAAAACATGTGGATTGATGGTATAATGGGAGGGTTAAAGAAAGGAGGAACATATCATGAATATATTATTCTTTTTAACTCCTAAGAGTGAAGTGGCATACATTTATAATGATTTTACAATTCGCCAAGCTATTGAAAAAATAAAACACTATGGGTATACGGCAATACCTATGATTGATCGAGAGGGACGTTATGTTGGGACTGTAACTGAGGGAGATCTTTTATGGTATTTACTTGAACATAGAGAAATTGTTAATTTAGAGGAAGAAAGCAATATTGGAGATATTACTCGTAGAACGACACATCGTCCAGTAAATGCTGAGATGAATATGGAAAGCCTTGTTCAATTAATTATGAACCAAAATTTTGTTCCAGTTGTGGATGACAGAGAGCGATTTATTGGAATAATTACAAGAAAGGCTATCGTACAGTATTGTGCAAAGAATGTAATTGATTTAGATAATGAATGATGTTATTGCCTTAATTCATGAGAAAACTTATCTATGACTTGTATAGGAGGTGTAAATTATTAGTATTGTATATTATGAAAAAGAAAGAGTATTTAAATTAGATACCCTAAATACTAGTTATATGATTGGCATTATTGATGAGGAAAATTTTATTGGTCATATGTACTATGGCGCTAAATTACTGGATATAACGGTTGGCGATCGGATGAGAATAACCGAATATCCGTTTATTCCATCTAAGAATAATCGAGAGCGATTAATGTTTTTGGATTCTTTACCAATGGAATATCCTACGCATGGGATTGGGGATTTTCGCTGTAGTGCATTAGAGGTAAAGACAGAATGCGGATATAATGCCTGTAGCCTTTCGTACATAAGTCATAAAATCTATAAAGGAAAACCTAAATTATCTGGACTTCCTGCAACCTTTGGTTCAGATACCGAATGTGAAACATTAGAGTTAGAATGTAAGGATCTGATTTTAAAACTTACAATCATTCTAGTTTATACTACATTCCATAATATCGATGTCATTACACGTAGTGTTCGTGTTATGAATGATTCAGACCGATCAATCACTTTATCTAAAGTTTTGTCCGTCTCCTTGGACTTGGAGGATAGAAATTATGAGATGATTACCTTACATGGCGGTTGGGCTAGAGAGAGAATGGTAGAAAGAAGAAGTATTGGCCATGGAATACAGGGAGTGTCCTCGAATCGTGGGGAGACAAGTCAACAAGAACATCCATTTTTAGCTATCGTAAATAAATCAACCACAGAGGATAGTGGAGAGGCATACGGATTCAATTTTGTGTACTCGGGAAATTTTATTGCATTTGCACAAAAGAATCAGTCTGATTCCATACGAGTTGGAATGGGAATTAACCCAACTAATTTTGAATGGAACTTAGGAGCAGGTGAGATTTTTACTGCACCTGAAGTAGTCATGGTCTATTCGAATAAAGGAATTGGGCAAATGAGTCGAACCTTTCATGATTTATACCGAAACCATCTCATCCGTGGAGAATACAAGGACAAAAAACGTCCAATTCTTATTAATAACTGGGAAGCAACATATTTTGACTTTACAACTCAAAAACTACTTGATATTGCAAAGAACGCTGCAAAGTTAGGTATTGAGATGTTGGTTATGGATGATGGTTGGTTTGGTAAACGTAATGATGATAATAGCTCCTTAGGCGATTGGGTTGTTAATGAGGAAAAACTACCAGGAGGATTTCAATATCTTGTGAATGAAGTGAACAAACTAGGTATGGAATTTGGTATTTGGATGGAGCCGGAGATGGTTTCTCTTGATTCTGATTTATATCGAAAGCATCCTGATTGGGCGATTCAGATTCCAGGTAGAAGAGCATGTTTAAGTCGCAATCAATATGTACTCGATTTATCTCGAAGCGAAGTTCGTGACTATATCTATGAGATGGTTCGAGCTGTTTTAAAAAGTGCGAATATAACTTATGTCAAATGGGATATGAACCGAGCACTTACTGATCTTGGAAGTTATGGTTTAAATGAGTCCTCCCAGGGAGAACTATCCCATCGATATGTATTAGGTTTATATGAATTGCAGGAACGGCTTACTACAGAGTTTCCATATCTGTTATTGGAGAATTGTTCAAGTGGCGGAGCTCGTTTTGACCCAGGAATGCTTTACTATAGTCCTCAGATTTGGTGTTCCGATGATACGGATGCAATTGAACGCCTAAAAATTCAACGAGGGACTTCACTAATCTATCCATTATCTACAATGGGTGCTCATGTTAGTGATTGCCCAAATCATGCTTCGGGGCGAAGCACTCCATTTGAGACAAGAGGGTATGTTGCTTTGAGTGGAACCTTTGGTTATGAACTTGATGTAACAAAGATTTCAAAAGAAGACCAAGATCAGATTCCTGAGCAGGTTGCTTTGTATCATAAGTATAATGACTTAATCCGTACAGGCGATTATTATCGTATTGCATCTGTTATGGAGGAGCAAACTTATGACTGTAATATGGTAGTAGCCAAAGATCAATCGGAAGCGCTAGTAACTTATATTCAGGTAATGGCTAGACCAGGATGTCGCAGTAGAAGAATTTATTTAAAAGGTTTGGATGCGAACTCCTATTATGAGTGGGAAGAGACTGGTGAAGTTTATTCAGGTGCTGCTTATATGAATGCTGGAATTAATATTGTTGGGTTATGGGGAGATTATCAAGGTAAATTGATTCACCTCATTCGTAAATAGATGATATACTTATTTCTTAATTGAATAAAAGAGAATGAAAAGAGAAAAAAGATGAAAAAAATTTTATCTTTTTTCTCTTTTTTTGTAGAACGCATTTTTTTATTGTGTAAAATTAGCGAAAACGAGTAAATATCTATATATCTGGTTTAGTATTTGTAAACAGATTGCTTAGAATTACGATTACTTTTTTGAAAATGCAAAAATTATAGTTCAAAGTAACACGAATACTAAACTAGGTGTTTAATATTACTCTTGCATTTTAATTTTTTATCATGTATACTAAATCGGCATGAAATAATTACCATTATTAAAAGGAAAGGAAGGATATTCCGATGGAAGTATTGTCGCAACAGGAAACACCAATACATAAAGCTTTGGAGGAACAACGATTAAATCGTCTTGCTCATTTTGATGTTCCGGGCCATAAGGGAGGTCGCGGTAATAAAGAATTGAAACATTTTCTTGGAGAAACAACACTAAGTCTGGATATGAATTCAATGAAGCCTTTGGATAATTTATGCCACCCAGTATCTGTAATCAAGGAGGCACAAGAATTAGCTGCACAGGCATTTCAAGCAGATGAAGCCTTTTTTATCGTGAATGGTACAACAGCAGCAGTACAAGCGATGATTATGTCAGTCTGTAAGACTTTTGATAAAGTGATTATGCCAAGAAATGTTCATCGTAGTGCAATTAACGCATTGGTTGTATGTGGTGCATTACCAGTGTATATAAATCCTGGAATGAATAAAGAACTTGGTATTCCACTGGGTATGTCGGTTGCAGATGTTGAAAAGGCAATTCTGGATAATCCAGATGCAAAAGCAGTACTTGTTAATAATCCGACTTATTATGGTATATGTTCGAATCTGAGAGAGATTGTACGTATTGCGCATGAGCATAATATGTTAGTACTTGTGGATGAAGCACATGGAACGCATTTTTACTTTCATGATGAACTTCCAGTTTCTGCAATGGAGGCGGGAGCTGATATGGCTGCAGTTAGTATGCATAAAACAGGTGGTTCATTAACGCAAAGTTCAGTACTTCTAACAAAAAATACGGTCAATGCTGATTATGTAAGACAGGTAATCAACCTGACTCAGACGACATCAGGATCTTATCTACTATTATCCTCACTTGATATCGCAAGAAAGAATTTAAGTTTAAATGGCAAGAGCATGTTTGATAAGACAATCGATTTTGCAAATTATGCTAGAGATGAAATCAACAAATTAGGTGGATATTATGCATTTGGCGAGGAATTGGTGAATGGAGATACGGTTTATGCCTTTGATCAGACAAAACTATCGATTCATACAAGAAATATTGGATTAGCTGGGATTGAGGTTTATGACTTGCTACGAGATGATTATGGTATTCAAATTGAGTTTGGTGATATCGGTAATATATTAGCGATTATTTCCTATGGGGACCGAAATCTAGAAATCGAGCGATTAATTTCTGCACTTTCAGAGATAAAGCGTTTGCATGAAAAAGATAAGGCTGGACTTTTTGACCATGAGTATATAAATCCACAAATTATAATGGGACCACAGAAGGCATTTTACAGTAAAAAGCGACAGGTTCCAATAAAGGAAAGTAAGGGTGCGATATGTGGTGAATTTGTTATGTGTTATCCACCAGGAATCCCATTGTTAGCACCTGGCGAATGCATCACCCAAGATATTCTAAATCATATTGCATATGCAAAAGAAAAAGGTTGTTTTATGACAGGAACGCAAGACATGACCTTAGAAAATATTAATATTGTTGAGGAAGCGTAATTTGAGCAAGTGTCTGTCCTTTACGAATAAAAGACAACTGCAACAAAATACTAATTAACAGGAGGTATCATGGAACTTTGGTATACGGATCAGCATACAAAGGATGTTCGGTTTTCAATGAAGAGTAAAAAGCAGCTCATAAGCTTTGAAAGTGAATTTCAGCAAATTGATATCCTAGAAACTTATGAGTATGGAAGAGTACTTGTACTTGATGGGGAATTAATGATAACAGAAAAGGACGAATTTATCTATCATGAGATGATTACCCATGTACCAATGGCAGTTCATCCTAAGGTGAGAAATGTGTTAGTTATGGGTGCAGGTGATGGTGGCACGATTCGTGAGCTTTGTAAATATGATACGATAGAGTCCATTGACATGGTACAGGTGGATCGGGATATTGTAAGGTTATGCAAGGAATATATGCCATTTACGGCATATAAACTTGAGGATGAGCGAGTACATATTAGTTTTGAGGAAGAGTTACGCTTTGTACGTGGTAAAAAGGAAGAGTATGACCTCATTATTGTTGATTGTGCAGATCCTTTTGGGCCTGCAGAAGGGTTATTTACAAGAGAGTTTTATGGTAATTGCTATAAAGCACTACGTGAAGATGGTATATTAATTAATCAACACGAAAGTCCTTTTTATAATGAGCACAGCAATAATGTACAAAAGGCACATCGACATATAACAACAGTATTTCCGTTAAGTACTGTCTATCAATGCCATATTCCATCATACCCATCTGGTCACTGGCTATTTGGCTTTGCTAGTAAAAAGTATGATCCAATTAAGGATTTAAAAGAAGATGAGTGGAACAAGCTAGGTTTAAAGGTCCGCTATTATAATACAGACTTACACAAGGGTTGTTTTTATCTGCCAAACTATGTAAAGGAGTTATTAGGAACGAATGAATAAAAATATTCATACATTTATTGGATGTGATAGTGATTACGAGGATAGCAAACTTGTAATATTTGGCGCACCTTATGATGGAACCTGTTCTTATCGGCCGGGTACCCGCTTTGCAAGTACTGCAATTCGCAATGAAAGTT
This sequence comes from Bacillota bacterium, assembly GCA_023439125.1. Taxonomy (GTDB): domain Bacteria; phylum Bacillota; class Clostridia; order Lachnospirales; family Lachnospiraceae; genus Lachnoclostridium. The sequence goes on from JAEXOU010000009.1 coordinate 25,313, forward strand.
ATGGAATCGAGACATTTAGTCCATATCAAGAAAAGGATTTACTTGATTATCCTATCTTCGACGGTGGGGATTTGGAACTTCCGTTTGGAGATCCCGCAAAACCATTAGAGATGATTGAGGCAATGGAGAGTCAGTTATTAGAAGATGGGAAGCTTCCAATTATGATTGGAGGAGAGCATCTTGTGACACTTGGTGCAATGAGGAGTGTTGTAAAGAAATATCCTAACGTACACATTATTCATTTTGATGCACACGCAGATTTAAGAGATGACTATTTATCTGTAAAATTGTCACATGCGACAGTCATGAGGCGCTGTCACGAGTTAGTTGGGGATCATCGAATTTATCAATTTGGTATTCGTAGTGGAGAACGAGAGGAATTTGTTTGGGGCAAAGACCATGTAACTACATGCCGTTTTAATTTTAAGACATTATCTGAGATAGTTGCAATGTTAAAGGAAAAACAGGTTCCGGTTTATCTCACCATTGATTTAGATGTCCTAGATCCTAGTGTATTCCCAGGGACAGGAACACCAGAGGCGGGAGGAGTTACATTCATGGAACTGTTTGATGCAATTAAGGAGGTTAGTAGTCTTTTTATTGTAGCAGCAGACATGAATGAGTTATCACCAACCTATGATGGGAGTGGAGCATCAACTGCAGTAGCATGTAAATTACTTCGTGAACTATTGTTATTATTAGTGTAGTATTCGTACACGTTACATAAAGGAAGAAAGTTGAGGATAAAAGTATGGGAAGAGCTTTAATTATTGGAGCAGGTGGAGTGGCAAGTGTTGTTGTCCATAAATGTTGTCAAAACCATGAAGTTTTTGATGAGATCTGTATTGCAAGTAGAACGAAATCAAAATGTGATGCCTTAAAAGAAAAGCTTCAAGGCGGCAAGACAAAGATTACAACAGCACAAGTAAATGCCGATCACGTAGAAGAATTAATTGCATTAATCAATGATTATAAACCTGAGATTGTAATTAATGTTGCATTACCTTATCAGGATCTTACAATTATGGATGCTTGTCTTGCTACAAAAACGAATTATCTTGATACAGCAAATTATGAACCAGAGGATACAGCTAAATTTGAATACTCTTGGCAATGGGCATATCGGGAGCGCTTTGAAAAAGCAGGTATTACTGCAATTTTGGGAAGTGGATTTGATCCAGGCGTAACCGGAGTATTTTCTGCTTATGCCTTAAAACATTATTTTGATGAAATTCATGAGATTGATATCTTAGATTGCAATGGTGGAGACCATGGTTATCCATTTGCTACAAACTTTAATCCAGAGATTAACATTCGTGAAGTATCAGCGAAGGGCAGCTACTGGGAAAAAGGTCAATGGATCGAGACAGAGCCAATGGAGATTAAGAGAGTTTATGATTTTCCTGAAGTTGGCGAAAAAGATATGTATCTATTACATCATGAGGAACTGGAATCCTTAGGCTTAAACATCAAAGGAATTCAAAGAATTCGCTTCTTTATGACTTTTGGACAAAGCTATCTCACTCATCTAAAATGTCTAGAAAATGTAGGCATGACATCAATCAAACCAATTGTTTATGAAGGTAAGGAGATTGTTCCGTTACAATTCTTAAAAGCAGTTTTACCTGATCCTGCATCCTTAGGTCCAAGAACGGTTGGAAAAACTAATATTGGCTGTATCTGTAAGGGTGTCAAAGATGGCAAGGAAGTACATTATTATGTTTATAATGTTTGTGACCATCAGGAGTGTTACAAAGAAGTTGGTTCTCAAGCAATTTCTTATACAACAGGTGTTCCTGCTATGATTGGTGCAATGATGGTGATGACAGGAAAATGGAACAAACCAGGAGTATTTAATGTAGAAGAATTTGATCCAGATCCATTCATGGAAGCACTAAACGTATGGGGACTTCCTTGGAAAGAGTCATTTTCACCAAAATTAGTTGATTAGGTGATGGCGATGACTAAGATGAAGATCGAGAACATACCAACACCATCTTATGTTGTAGATGAAGCATTATTAATTCAAAACTTAGAGCTATTAAAAAGTATTATGGATCAGACCGGAGCAAAGATTTTACTTGCTCAAAAGGCCTTTTCGATGTATTATTTTTATCCGTTGATTCGTAAATACCTTGCAGGATCGACAGCCAGCTCCTATTTTGAAGCTAGATTAGGTTATGAGGAGATGGGCGGAGAAGTACATATTTTTAACCCTGCTTATCGTGAGGATGACTTTCCAAAGATTTTATCACTCTGTGATCATATCGTTTTTAATACAATGGAACAGGTAGACCAGTATTATGGGCAGATAAAAGAATATAATCAATCCTCAGAAAAGAAAGTTAGTATAGGCTTACGGATTAATCCAGAGTATTCTGAAGTTGAGGTAGAAATCTATAACCCTTGTGCCAAAGGCTCGCGTCTTGGAACAAAAGTTACTCAGCTTACGAAGGAAGATTTAAAACGTATTGATGGATTGCACTTTCACACAATGTGTGAACAAAACTCTGACGTTTTAGCACGAACACTTAATGTGATCGAAGAAAAATTTGGCTCTTACCTTTATGATATGAAATGGCTAAACTTTGGAGGAGGACATCATATTACGAAAAGCGATTATGATGTTTCTCAATTAATTGATTGTATCAATCATATGAAAAATAAATATAAGCTTCAGATTTATCTAGAACCTGGAGAAGCAGTTGCGCTAAATACAGGATTTCTTGTATCCAAGGTGCTTGACTTTAGTGGAGAGCAAAAGCAATGTGCTATCCTTGATACATCGGCAGCATGTCATATGCCAGATGTACTGGAGATGCCATATCGTCCTGAGATTATTGGAGCTTTTCTACCATCAGAAAAAAAATATACATATCGTCTTGGCGGACCAACTTGTTTATCGGGAGACATTATTGGTGATTACTCTTTTGATCATCCTTTAGAAAAAGGTGAAAGATTAATTTTTTGTGATATGGCAATTTATAGTATGGTTAAGAACAATACTTTTAATGGAATTAACCTTCCATCGATTTATGCACTTACGAAAGAAAAAGAACTAGTTTTAGTAAAAGAATTCGGTTACGAGGATTTTAAAAGAAGATTATAAAGTATTTTGCACAAAGAAATGTTATGAATATGGGATGGCAAACATAATTTATCCGCAACACGCTTTCACTTGAATGAAGTTCGTAACGGTACGTAAGGGCCTAAAGTACAGGCCCAAAGTACCGACGACTTCATAACAGTGTGCTTCTAAATTATGTTTGCCATCCCATTTTTAGATAAGTTTATTTATGTATAAAATGACGAATGAAATTATGAAAAGTACTTTTGACACCTTAAACTTTTATTCTAAAAACACTATATATAGTTTTTTTCAAATTTTGTAAACAATATATAGTAGACTTATGCTTATATGTATGCTATAATCTCAAAGTAAGAAGATAAGTAAACAGAGAAATCGTGACTGTGATTCAAACGAATCGAGCTACTTGTACGAATAACAGAGATTTTGGTTGTTCCGCCAAAATTTTTTTACATTATATGAAAAGCACACTTTTGTTCTTCATCAGTAGACGATCGCAGCAAGATTATGAATTCATAAAATACGAAAGAAATGGAATCAGAAAGGAAGGACCAGATGAAGGTTATCAAGCGTGATCAAAGAGTAGTAGACTATGATAGAAATAAAATACTCGTGGCAGTACGAAAAGCGAACAATGAAGTAGAGGAAAAAGAAAAAATTGAAGATTCTAAAATTGAAGGTATCATTGCTAGTATTGAATTAATGAATAAGGATACGATGCAAGTAGAAGAGATTCAGGATATTATTGAGCAAAAGTTGATGGCAGAGGGAAAATTTACTCTTGCAAAAACATATATCATTTATCGCTATACAAGAGAGTTAGTACGTAAAGCAAACACTACCGATGAGTCAATTATGAGCTTAATACGCCATAATAATAAAGAGGTAATGGAAGAAAATTCGAATAAGAATGCAGTGATTGCATCTACTCAGCGAGATTTAATAGCAGGTGAGGTATCCAAAGATTTAACTCGAAGAATACTATTACCTGAAAAAATCAGCAAAGCTCATGATGAGGGTGTTCTTCATTTTCATGACGCTGATTACTTTCTACAGTCAATCTTTAATTGCTGTTTGATTAATATTAAAGATATGCTTGAGAACGGAACAGTTATGAATGGGAAATTAATCGAGAGTCCGAAGAGTTTCCAGGTAGCTTGTACTGTAATGACTCAAATTATCTCTGCTGTTGCAAGTAGCCAATATGGAGGGCAGTCTGTGGATATTCGCCATCTTGGCAAATATCTTCGAATTTCTGCCGAGAAATACAGAAAGCGCTATGCAAAGTTATTTGGTGGACAGGCAACGAAAGAAGTTATTGAACAGTTTGTAAACGAAAGAGTACGCGATGAATTAACTTCTGGTGTTCAAACGATTCAATATCAGATTAATACGTTAATGACTACGAATGGGCAATCTCCATTTGTTACATTATTCTTAAATCTTGATAAAGATGACGAATACATTGAAGAGAATGCAATGATTATAGAGGAAGTATTACGTCAAAGACTACAAGGAATTAAAAATGAAAAAGGGGTTTATATTACTCCAGCTTTCCCTAAATTGATTTATGTTTTAGATGAGCATAATTGCTTAAATGGTGGAAAGTATGATTATATTACAAAGTTAGCAGTGCAATGTTCTGCAAAGCGACTATATCCAGACTATATCTCAGCTAAGAAGATGAGAGAAACTTATGAGGGAAATGTATTTAGCTGTATGGGTTGCCGTAGCTTTTTGTCACCTTGGAAGGATGAAAATGGAGAATATAAATTCGAAGGTCGATTTAATCAAGGAGTAGTAAGCATCAATTTGCCACAGATTGGTATTATAGCACAAGGTGATGAGGAACTCTTCTGGCAGCTATTAGAGGAGCGTCTTGCGCTCTGCTTTGAAGCTTTAATGTGCAGACATCATGCTCTGGAAGGAACAATCTCGGATGTAAGTCCAATTCATTGGCAATATGGTGCAATTGCTCGATTGAAAAAGGGTGAAACAATCGATAAGCTGTTGCATGATGGTTACTCTACAATTTCTCTCGGTTACATTGGTCTCTATGAAGTGACAAAGCTTATGAAAGGTGTAAGTCATACGAATCCAGAAGGAACCGAGTTTGCACTTCGTTTAATGAAACGTTTAGAGGAAGCTACGAAAACTTGGAAGAAGGAAACAGGAATTGGTTTCGGTTTATATGGTACTCCAGCAGAATCTTTATGTTATCGCTTTGCACGTATCGATAAGGAACGCTTTGGCGTAATTGAAGATATTACGGATAAGGGATATTATACAAATTCCTATCATGTTGATGTACGTGAAAAAATCGATGCCTTCTCTAAGTTTACGTTTGAGAGTCAATTCCAAAAGATTTCAACAGGTGGTGCGATTTCCTATGTTGAAATTCCAAATATGAGACATAACCTGGAAGCCTTAGAAGAAATCGTTAAATTTATCTATGATAATATTCAATATGCAGAATTTAATACGAAGTCCGATTATTGCCATGTTTGTGGATTTGATGGAGAGATTACGATCAATGATCAACTAGAATGGGAATGTCCAAACTGTGGGAATAAAGAACACTCAAAAATGAATGTTACAAGAAGAACTTGCGGGTACTTAGGCGAGAATTTCTGGAATCAAGGTAAGACAAAAGAAATCAATGCGAGAGTATTGCATATATAATTCTTAATTTATATCGGTGGTATTACAATTATACAAGAAGGTCAGAGACTTAGAAATCTCTGATCTTTTTTTATTATTCTCCTGTCATGAAAATTCCAATCGATATCAAGTTTGACTTGTTTAAAACTACGACTAAATACTATTATTTTCTAAATGAAAATTTATATGATCCTACTATGCCATAGAGATGGTTATGTAATAAAAAATTAACATTAGCAAGTGGAAAAATATTGTATAAAATCAATATTTTATGTATAATATTAGTACAAAATGTATAAATATAGGTTTTTAGAAAGAAGGTGTATCTTAGGCAATAAGAATGCTAAAAGTTAAAGCGATACAAAAGAAAAACTTGTAAATTGAGAGGTAATGCAATTTATCCTTAATTACAGGAGATGATATGATACAACTAGGAATAAGGAGACTACATATGAGAAAAAAATTATTAAAACTTCTAACGTTGTTGTTAACAGTATCTGTGTTAGTGTCTGGGTGTAGCATGTCTGTTCAAGATCCTCGTGACTATTCTGCTACCTATTATCACAATAATAATGATAGCTATAAAGACAACAATGATGACGATGAAGATGAGAGTGATGATGAACTTTGGGATGATGAGAATGACGAAGAGGAAGATACGGATGATGAGGATATAAACTACATAGAGCATTGGAACTTTTTCAATCACGATCTTGATTCTTTGGTAGGAGTGAAAGGTTACTATATGTCCAATGATGATTGGGCAAAACTTTTAACAGAACTTTCCGATACGGATAAAGAAAGTATTCTTCAGTCCATTGATATTAATCTAGAGAATCAAGATTCAGATCCGAAGGAATCGGGCGGGTCTTGTTATGGAATGTCAGCAATTGCCGCATTAGTAGATCGAAAAGCGTTACCTTTAGAAGAGTTAGAGAAGAGATCGGATGTGAATATAGAAGATTCTAAACATTACTTAGTTGATATTCAGTTAAATAAGAGTATCTTCTCAGCAATCAATTTTTATCATATTCAACAATTTCTTACTCCGATTCAAAACGCCATGATTGATTTTCAGGTCAATTATAGCGAAACAGAACAGATTGAGATTCTAGCGGAAAATGCTAGTGAAGGTATCCCATTTTTGATTGCTTTTTTCTATAGGAACGAAGAAATTGAAGATGAAGCTAAAGATGTTTTATCTGGGCATGCAATCATTGGATACGATTTAGAAGATGGAGATTTTTTAGTATCTACACCGAGTGGTACAGTACAATATGATCATAGGGTATTAACCTATGACTGCTCAAATTTGTTTAACAAATACGGAGACTCTAATCTATACTTTAACGATGATGGAGATTGGTGTATACCTGCGAGGAATATTCGCAGTACAGGAACCGATATTTCCAGTCCATATGATACGAATAATAATGCAAGGCTTGCAATTGTTATGTCTAATGATGATTATTTGAACATGATTGACATTGCAAGTGGTTCTGCATCCGAAGAGTATGGAACAAATGGAAATGCAGCGATCATGGCAGAATTGAAACTAACAGCAAATAAATCTTATTATATTAAGTCAAGTTCAGGTAGCGTTTCCGTTAATAACGGTGTAATCACTGAATCAACTTATACAGAGAAAATAATTACTGAAGTACCTTTTGATGGCGAACATACCAATGAAACTCTTTTTGTATATATCCCTCAAAATGAAAAATACTACGAGGTGAAAACTGAGGAAAACCTTGATTTTGCTATATATGTCGGTAATAGCTACATCGTAGCAAAAGCAGATTCTCCAGGAGAATTTAAGCTCAATAGTAGCGGGAACATAGAGATAACTTGTGATAAGACTCCAACAAATTGTTCAGTAGAAATTACTACAAATGGCGATAATCCATATGGTATTGATGGATGCAATAAAGTTAAGATCAATCAATCGAATTCATCGAATATGATAATAACACCTTCTTTGAAGGGAATACAATTAGATGGGGATAGCCTAAATGATGTAACGATTGAAGGAACAGTTAATTCAAATACGATTAAGCAAAATATAAGTTCAGTTGAAGACTCGATATTAATTAATACGAAAAGTGATGAAATCATTATTTCGGAAGATAAGAATAACGATGGTAAATATGAAACCAATATAAGTGAAGTGAAAATACCAAAAGAGACGATAAAAGTTGAATTAAAGAATAAAACAGTTACATATAATGGGAAAACTCAAAATATTGGAAAGGCAGTTATTAGTGGAACGACAAATAATAAAGTAGGCTATCTCTATTATTCTGATAAGGCATGTACGAAGAGAATATCTTCTCATAAGGATGTGGGAGTATATTATGTAAAAGCATACTTAATTAATGATAATGGTACCTATATTGAAAGTCCAATAGCGAAGTTAACAATAAAAAAGGCAGCAGCTGGGGTAAAGTTAAAGAAGAGTAGTTTTAATTTAAAGGCAACTGTTTTGAAAAAGACCTCAAGTAAAATAGAACTTACCTCAATCACTAAAGGAGGTAAAGTGACTTATGCAAAAGTATCTGGTAATTCTAAAATAAAGGTTTCTAGCGATGGAAAAGTCACTGTGGGTAAAGGGTTGAAAAAAGGCACCTACAAAATCAAGCTGAATGTAAATGTGGGAGCTACAAAAAATTACAAAAAAACAACTAAAGCGATAACAATAAAGATTATTGTTAAATAAAAACGCTTAGTTGAAATATAAGGAGGCAATTATGAAAACACTAAAGAAAATTGTTGCATTAATGTTAGCATTGACACTAGTATTAGTCTATGCTCCACCAGCGATGGCAGCTACGGATAACACTGAAGTAAAATCAGCTGTCGATATTTCATCAGGGGGAAAAACGATCGATTTCGCGGAAGTAATGGATCAACGTAAGTATTATGTGTTCACTGCACAAGAGTCTGGATATGTTAGTTTTACTATCGCTAGAGAAGACTATAGCTCAACAGACCGTCCAAGATGGAATATGTATGTTTATGATGGAAGAATGAACCAAATTTGTAATGGTTATGCAGAAAATGAGTCATATACGTCACAAACATTAATGGCTAACAAAGGTGATACGTATTATCTAGAGGTATATGGATATAACAGAGCATCTACACAGATGACATATTATGTGCAAGCTAATTTTACAAGTTATGAATTTATAGAAATAGAAGATAATGATTCTTCTTCTGAGGCTACTAAGCTTGAAAATGGTAATTTATATTTAGGCAATATGATTAGCTTTGACGATGTGGATTTTTATAAAATAACAGCTTCAAAGTCAGGAGTTTATACCATTCACTTCGATCGTCATGAGTTTACATCAACAAACACATCAAAATGGTATTTTGCATTGTATGATTCCAATATGAATCAGCTCTATGAAAGTGATACTTATAACAATAAAGAAGATGGAATTAATGTTAATTATGTATTAGCTAAGGGAAAATCTATTTATGTAAGGATAAAAAATTGCAGTTCATCTATTGGTGAAACTTATGAAATAAAAACAACATTTAATAAAAAAACTTACATTGAAACAGAAAAGAACGATGATTTTTCAACAGCTGATACAGTGAAATTATCTAAGGTTTACTGTGGAGTATTAGCAGAAAGTGGAACAAAAGCAGCGGATTATTTTGTGTTCAAGGCAGAGAAATCAGGTACATATAAAATAACGTTCTCGTTGGCAAAAGATCTCACTTATGCACAAAAGATTACGGTATATGATGCCTCACATAAGGAGATAAAAACTAGCGATAAAATTTACAAGAATGGCTCCATCAGCTTTAAAGCTAATAAGGGAAAGAAATATTATATCTCAGTAAAACATGCCGATGGAAGTATATTTGGGGGCTATAATGTTGGTATTCTGTACAAATTAAAGGTTGCAAAGAAGAAATAGAGATAATGTTAAATTTATATGGGATAGGGGCCTCTTTATAAGAGGCCTCTTGTGATTTATAAATGTATTATTAGCTGGAAAAAATAGCAGAAAGGAAATAAAGAGGGTGTTCTATTTTATCTATCATTGTGTTAAAATTAATTTATCATTAGATTAGGAGCTTAACAATGAATTATGCAACGATAAAGCCATGCGATGTAGCCAATGGACCTGGAGTTCGGGTTTCGTTGTTCGTGAGTGGATGTACGCATCGATGTAAAGGATGTTTCAATGAGATTGCTTGGGATTTTGACTATGGAACTCCATTTACGCAAGAGACAATTGATTATATCATGAAGTGCTTAGAACCTTCTTATATACGGGGCATTACTTTATTAGGTGGAGAACCGTTTGAACTATCCAATCAAAAGGGATTATTACCATTGTTAAGAAGGATTAAGGAAGTTTTTCCTCAGAAAGATATCTGGTGCTACAGTGGCTATTTATATGATCGCGATCTGCTAGAGGACATGTGTCAAAAGCACGAAGAAACAAAAGAAATGCTTTCCTATCTGGACATTTTGGTCGATGGGGAGTTTGTTTTGGAGAAGAAAAATATCAATTTGCGTTTCAAAGGTTCTGAGAATCAGAGAATAATTAATGTAGTCGAATCACTAAAACAGAATTCCATTATTGAATGGGATGGAAACTAATTTGGGGGTTAATCATGCATAAGATTATCAATGGATTAAAGTACGGTAATAGAAAAACAAAAAGTTATATCATAATTATAGCTTTCTTATTACTATTTGGAACATTTAGTATTGGTATGGTTCTTGCAACGAAAGCTCCTTTATGGGGGATGAGTACAGCTTTTTGCTATATTCTTGCATTCATATTGATACAGTCAGTGAGTTTTAAAAAAAGCGGTAAATTTGTTCCAGCCAATCATGATGATAATCAATTAAAAGATAATCAAAGTAAAATACGAAAAGCAGTGAATGTAAAAGATAAGCAGGAGATCGAAGAAGAACTGGAAGAGGAAGAACAGGAAGACTACTTAGAAAAATTAAGCGAGAAAGATGTTCGCATGATTTGCGTCAAGTACAAGGTGAATAAAGACCATCAACCAATTATCGTCGATTCTTGCGTGAGTAAGAAGATATATCAGTGTCCTGCCTATGCTTGGATGGAAAGAGGCGAGCTTAATTTACTGCTTTTTGAAAGAGAACCTCGAAAGATAACTTTCTCGAAAGAAGAAATTGATGAAATTCGGTTTGAGAGAAATGCAGATGTTAATATTGATACAGATTATCATGCCTTAGCGAAAGCTTCTTTTTTAAAGTTGGTTTTTTCTGCTTATCTACCTACTACATTTGAAGTTTCCAAAAAAGAATACAAGAAGAATCTGTATGTTATTGGTAAGGATCTTAAGGTTACCAATACTTCAGCAAAAACGATGCTAAAGCTCTTATCGTTGAATCTAACAGTTAGCCATCTAATTCGTGATACGAGATACCAAAATCCTTATTTTGAATCAGCATATGCACTTAATATCATGCTCAAGGATACTGTACTCTCAGTAAAGGAATATAAGATTAAGATTAAGGAATTACTTGAAAAATTGACAGATGCAAAGATTAGCAATGAGGATTTTATGAATTACATGGATCAATTAGTCAAGGGAAGATTAATTACGAGCGAATATGCTCAATATTATATTGACCGAAGAAAATAGTTATAAATAGAGGAGAAGCGGATGGAAGATAGACAAGTTTTCAGTGGAGAATTGTACCGTCATTTTAAAGGCGGTTTATACCAGGTTGTCGGTGTGGCAAAACATTCCGAAACAATGGAATATATGGTTGTGTACCAAGCACTATATGGTGATTATTCTATGTATGTACGGCCTCTTTCCATGTTTTTGAGTAAAGTAGACCATGAGAAATATCCTGAAGTGACAGCAACTTATCGTTTTACGAAAGTAGAACGAGATAGCTTAGTAAGTTCAGAGCAAACAACTTCACCTTCCAAAGAGTGGAAACAATATGCACCAGAAAAAGTTATCATTCCTCCACACCCAGAGGCTGGATTAGTGAATCGAGATTTAATGGCTTTCTTGGATGCCAAAGATTATGCTGAAAAACTAGAAATTCTTTACGCAATTCGTAAGCGAGTCGATGATCGTGTGATGAGTGATATTGAGATGTCTCTTGATATGCCGGTTAGTCAAAAAAGTATTGAGGAACGTCTAGAATTAGTTCGCAATAATTTACAAACTATGGCAAAATTTGAATGCAATCGACTACGATAAATTTACTAGAAATTCACTCTTTAGGATTGCTCATAAATACTATTACTTATGCTAATAAATGCAGTGTTTATCAGTGTTTGCGCAAAGAATTATTATACAAAAGGAAGTCCTGATTTTACATTTTTTTGTACATTTAACCGAAATTGAGATGAAATGACAGTGAGCGCTAAAAAATCTCTTGCGATATTTTTATGCTACGATATAATAAAATTGCAGTACAAAAAGTACTACCAAACATTTTGTTAGTTCGTTGTTTGCACAAGGAGGATAATTTAGCATGAAAAAGTTAGAGCAACTTTATGAAGGTAAGGCCAAGAAAGTGTACAAAACTGACGACGAAGATGTATTAATCGTTGATTACAAAGATGATGCAACAGCATTCAATGGAGTAAAAAAAGGTACGATCGTAGGTAAAGGCGTTATAAATAACAAGATGTCGAATTATGTTATGAAGCTTCTTGAAAAAGAAGGTGTTCCAACACACTATATTGAGGAATTAAGCGACAGAGAAACTGCTGTAAAGAAAGTTGAAATTGTACCACTTGAAGTTATTGTACGTAATGTAGCTGCAGGAAGTTTTTCAAAGAAGCTTGGTATTGAAGAAGGCAAGAAGTTATTATGTCCTACCTTGGAGTTTTCATATAAAGATGACGAGCTTGGAGATCCAATGATTAATTCCTACTATGCAAAAGCAATTGGAGCTGCAACTCAAGAAGAAATTGATGCGATTACAAAGTATGCATTTAAAGTGAATGAAGTATTAATTCAATACTTTTTAAGCATCGGAATTGAATTAATTGATTTCAAGATTGAATTTGGTAGATACCATGGACAGATTATTTTAGCTGATGAGATTTCACCTGATACTTGCCGCTTATGGGATGTAGAAACACATGAGAAACTTGATAAGGATCGTTTTCGTAGAGATCTTGGCAATGTAGAAGATGCGTATAAAGAAGTATTTCAGCGCCTTGGAATTCAATAAGTGCAAATATAGATCATCAAGGTGGATGTGCTCTTAGTTTAGAGTACTTCCACTTTTGTGGATTTTATGGAAGGGAAACCGCAATGATCAATCAAGTGAGTGAATTGATATCGGATGAACTGCATGAAGAATGTGGTGTGTTTGGCATCTATGATTTAGACGGTAGGAATGTAGCTTCCTCGCTATATTATGGGCTGTTTGCACTTCAACATAGGGGGCAAGAAAGTTGTGGAATCGCAGTTGGCGATACGAATGGTCCTAAGGGCATTGTAAAGTCTGTTAAAGGTATGGGACTTGTAAATGAAGTATTTACAACGGAGCAGCTCGATTCGATGAGTGGAGATATTGGCGTTGGACATGTCCGCTATTCCACTGCAGGAGCTAGCAATATAGCTAATACTCAGCCATTAGTAATAAATTACGTAAAAGGAGCGTTAGCACTTGCGCATAATGGTAATCTTATCAATGCTCTGGAGCTACGAGAGAAATTAGCATATACAGGAGCGATTTTTCAAACAACGATTGACTCAGAGGTAATTGCTTACTATATCGCTCGTGAGCGTCTGAATACCACGAATGTGGAAGGGGCCATTAAGAATGCGATGCAAAAGATAAAAGGAGCCTATTCTTTGATTGTTATGAGTTCAAGAAAATTAATAGGCGCACGTGATCCATTTGGTTTTCATCCTTTATGTATTGGAAAGTGTGATAATACTTATGTACTTGCATCCGAGACTTGTGCCTTAGATGCTGTAAATGCTACTTTTGTACGTGATGTATTGCCTGGTGAAATCGTAACAATTACAAAGAATGGCTTGATTTCAGATACAAGTTTATGTCAAAATAAGATAAAGCACTGCATCTTTGAATATATCTATTTCGCACGACCTGATAGCAATCTTGATGGGATTAATGTATACAATTCAAGAATTATGGCCGGTCGGATTCTAGCACAGACACATCCTGTTGAAGCTGATCTAGTTGTTGGAGTACCTGATTCCGGTAACGTTGCTGCGATGGGATATGCATTAGAATCGAAAGTTCCTTATGGAATGGCTTTTGTTAAGAACAATTATGTTGGAAGAACTTTTATTAAGCCAAAACAAGCAATGCGAGAATCAAGTGTTCGTATTAAGTTAAATGTGTTGGTCGAAGCTGTCAAAGGTAAGAGAGTCGTTATGATTGATGATTCCATCGTTCGTGGTACGACAAGTGCAAGAATTGTTGGTATGCTAAAGGCAGCTGGTGCAAAAGAAGTTCATGTTCGTATCAGTTCTCCACCATTCTTACACCCGTGCTATTTTGGAACAGATGTGCCAAATGATAATCAATTAATTGCACATAATAATACAGTAGAACAAATCCGTCAGGTTATTGGCGCCGATTCTTTGGGATATTTGGATGTAGAACGGTTAAATGAACTAATCCAAGGTTCGTGCAATTATTGTGATGCATGCTTTACTGGAGATTATCCAATCGAACCACCGATCGAAGATATTCGTGGAGAATTTGATAAGTAACTAAGATTAATGTATCAATTATCAGTGTAAGAAAGAACAATAAACGAAAGAAAATAAATATTTAAAGTAGGTAAAAGGAGAGGTCTATGAACGAAAATAAATATGTGAGCCCATTATCAGAACGCTATGCTAGTGAAGAGATGCAGTACATCTTTTCTCCAGATAAAAAGTTTAAGACATGGAGAAGACTTTGGGTAGCATTAGCTGAGAGTGAGCATGAACTAGGATTACCAGTTACTATGGAGCAGGTTGAGGAACTTCGTGCTCATCAAGACGATATTAATTATGAAGTAGCAAAAGAGAGAGAACGTCTTGTACGTCATGATGTAATGTCCCATGTTTATGCATATGGAGTTCAGTGTCCAAAAGCAAAAGGCATCATTCATCTTGGCGCGACCTCTTGTTATGTTGGAGATAATACAGATATTATTATAATGACAGAAGCATTGCAGCTTGTTAAGAAGAAATTGATTAATGTCATGGATGAATTAGCTAAATTTGCGATGAAATATCGTGAATTACCAACATTAGCTTTTACACATTTTCAACCAGCTCAGCCAACTACAGTTGGAAAACGTGCAACCCTTTGGCTACAAGAATTGCTCCTTGATTTGGAGGATTTGGAGCATGCAATTGATTGCATGAAGTTATTGGGCTCCAAAGGTACAACTGGTACTCAGGCAAGCTTTTTAGAGTTGTTTGATGGAGATCATGAGAAAATTAAGAAATTGGATCAGTTAATTGCTAAGAAAATGGGCTTTGCTTCCTGTTATGCTGTTTCTGGTCAAACTTACTCAAGAAAAGTAGATACACGAGTACTGAATGTATTAGCTGGTATTGCAGCAAGTGCACACAAATTCAGCAATGATATTCGTTTATTACAACACTTAAAAGAAATTGAAGAACCTTTTGAGAAGAATCAAATCGGTTCCTCTGCAATGGCATATAAGAGAAATCCTATGAGAAGTGAACGAATTGCATCATTGTCTCGTTATGTTATGGTAGATGCATTAAACCCTGCGATCACTTCAGCAACCCAGTGGTTTGAAAGAACTTTGGATGATTCTGCAAATAAGAGATTAAGTGTACCTGAAGCTTTCTTAGCAGTAGATGGTATTCTAGATCTTTACCTTAATGTTGTAGATGGCCTTGTTGTATATCCAAAGGTAATTGAAAAAAGATTAATGTCGGAATTACCTTTTATGGCGACAGAAAATATTATGATGGATGCTGTAAAGGCTGGAGGAGATCGTCAGGAACTCCATGAAAAGATTCGTACCTTAAGTATGGAAGCTGGTCGTAACGTAAAGGAACGCGGCTTAGAGAATAACTTACTTGAGTTAATTGCTGCTGACCCTGCGTTCAATATGACTTTAGATGAGCTAAAGAAGGTTATGGACCCTAAGAAATACACTGGACGAGCAAAGGAACAGACAGAAGAATTCATATTGGAAGAGATTGAGCCTATTCTAGAAGGAAATAAAGACCTACTTGGAATGAAGGCAGATATAAAAGTTTGATAAATTATTCATGTAATTAACAAAAATTGGAATACACCACCCATATGCTACATATAATAGGATATTGGGTGGTGATTTTTATGCGCATGAAGATATTTACAAATGAAGTGTTTAAGGAAGACGACATAGACTACACGCGCTGGGAGACATTTAATGGAGACTACGTTAATATTGCAGAGGTTGGAAGTGCGTACATAGAGCGGTGTTTAGATACACTGGAGCTATTTGCTGAACGCTATCCAAATCATCCGAATTACTCCATTTGGATCCGATACATGGACATTTTTGAACAGGAGCTAGTAAATCGAGACTCAAACAGTATTTTATTAGTCTAAAGCTTCTTTTCTCATTGCCAAAGTGATTCAAACCATGTATATTCAAAAGAGAAGGAGAGGATAAGTTGCTTATGAACGTCAATTTAGAATATTACAGAATTTTTTATTATGTTGTAAAACATTCAAGTATCACAGGTGCAGCAGGTGAACTATGTATTTCACAACCCGCTGTGAGCCAAGCTATTAAAGTACTTGAGACAAGTTTAGAAAGTAAATTATTCCTACGTAAGGCAAAAGGAGTGGTACTGACACAAGAAGGAGAAGCACTTTATTCTTATGTGAAGCAGGGATATGAATCAATTATGAATGGTGAAGCGACAGTAAGAAGAATGCAAAATCTTGAGATCGGAGAGATTCGAATTGGTGCCTCTGATATGACATTACAATTTTACTTACTACCTTTTTTAGAACATTTTCATGAATTATATCCTAACATCAAAGTTATAGTAACCAATGGACCAACGCCAGAAACAATTAATTTTCTTCACGATGGACGTATTGATTTTGGTGTAGTGAGTGAGCCCTTTGTTCCTGCCGACAATGATTTAGTTACAAAGGTTTCCAAAATTCAAGATACTTTTGTTGCGGGTAGAAGATTTTTAGAACTTAAGCACAGACAAATTTCACTGAATTATCTTGAGAAAATGCCAATTATTTGCCTAGAGAAAAATACAAGTACAAGAAAATATATGGATGCATTTATTAAAGAGCAAGGAGCAATGATAACACCAGAATTTGAACTTGCAACGAGTGATATGATTGTACAATTTGCTTTGCGTTCTCTTGGAATTGGTATGGTTGTAAAGTCCTTTGCACAACCTTATCTTGACACCGGAGAGCTATTCGAATTGCAGTTACGCAGTAAGATTCCAGAACGTCATATATGCGTTATTCAAGATAACCGTTATCCACTTTCTGCTTCATCAAGGAAATTGCTGGAAATGTTTACTTAAGTTGTAATGTGGAAGATTTTTCAGTATAATATATGACATAAATTTAATCCTACCAATTGATTCTTCGCGTATTTGGTGATTTTGAATAAGTTTATGTTATAGCTGAATTTATTAAGAATTTAAATAGAATAATATTATAACAACATGAGAAAGGTCGATGAAGTATGAGTGAAGAAGTGACAAAGACAGATGATTTAAAGAACAAGGAATCAAATAAGAATGCATGGTTAAAGTATACAGATGAGCAGCTTAAACAGGTTGTTGATTTATGTGAGGGATATAAAAAGTTTATTTCTGATTGTAAGACGGAACGTGAATGTACTCTTGAAGTGATTCGTCAGGCAAAAGAACAAGGTTATGTTGACTTAATGGACATGACCTCCATTAAGCCAGGAGATAAAGTTTATTATAATAACATGGATAAATCTGTGGCTTTATTCTTAATTGGAGAACAACCATTAGAAAAAGGTATGAAATTATTGGGAGCTCATATTGACTCTCCAAGAATAGATTTAAAACAAGTTCCGCTATATGAGGATACAGAATTGGCTCTTTTGGATACTCATTATTATGGTGGTATTAAGAAATATCAGTGGGTTACGTTACCACTTGCGATCCATGGTATTGTTGTGAAGAAAGATGGTACAAAATTGAATGTTGTTGTTGGCGAAGATGAGAATGATCCAGTTGTTGGTATAACAGATCTATTAGTTCATCTTGCTGCTGACCAGATGGGAAAAAAAGCATCTGCAGTAATTGAAGGTGAAGACTTAAATGTTTTAATCGGAAGTCAACCATTAAAAGGTGAAGAAAAAGAAGCTGTAAAAGCTAATATATTAAAGATATTAAAAGATAAATATGATTTTGAGGAAGCAGATTTTATAAGTGCCGAATTTGAAGTAGTTCCAGCAGGGAAAGCTCGTGATTTTGGTCTTGATCGAAGCATGGTGATTGGCTATGGCCAGGATGATCGCGTTTGTTCTTATACATCGATGCGGGCTTTATTTGAATTAGAAAAGGTGGATCGCACTGCAGTTTGCCTTCTTGTTGATAAAGAAGAGGTTGGAAGTATTGGAGCAACTGGTATGCATTCGAGATTCTTTGAGAATGTAGTAGCAGAGCTTCTTGAGCGTATGGGTGATTACTCTGAGCTTAAAGTACGTCGTGCATTAGCAAACTCTCATATGTTGTCCTCAGATGTTAGTGCAGCGTTTGATCCAAACTATCCATCCGTGATGGAAAAGAAAAACTCAGCATATTTTGGTCGTGGTATTGTGTTCAATAAATATACTGGTGCAAGAGGAAAATCAGGTTGTAATGATGCTAATCCTGAATTTATCGCACAGCTTAGAAAAATCATGGAGGATTATCAGGTAAATTATCAGACTTCTGAGCTTGGAAAGGTTGACCAAGGTGGCGGCGGTACGATCGCTTACATTATGGCTCAATATAATATGGAAGTTATCGATAGTGGTGTAGCTGTTCTTAATATGCATTCTCCTTGGGAGATTACGAGTAAAGCAGATATTTATGAAGCAACACAAGGTTACCTTGCTTTCTTAAAAGATATTTAGTAAAGCGATTGAATGGAGGGAACAGTGCAAAGCACTTGGTGAGAAAAATGGAAAAGATACGTATTAAGTATTTCAGTAATGAAATTGAAAAATTAAGATTCATCGATGGAAAATCGGATTGGATTGATTTGCGTTCTGCAATTGATGTAGAATTAAAAAAAGATGAGTTTAAATTGATTCCACTAGGAGTTGGAATGCAGTTACCAGAAGGTTATGAAGCACATGTGGTTCCAAGAAGTTCTACGTACAAGAATTTTGGTGTAATCCAAACCAATTCGATGGGTATTATTGATGAATCCTACTGTGGTGATAATGATCAATGGTTCTTCCCAGCATATGCGTTACGTGATACAAAGATATCGGTAAATGATCGTATCTGCCAATTCAGAATTGAAAAAAAACAACCAGAGATACTATTTGAAGAAGTAGAACATTTAGGCAATCCTGATCGTGGCGGTATTGGAAGCACTGGTAAACAATAACATCATAATTATAGATTATGAGATGTATAATAAATATTGATTTTACTTATACTATTGCTTAAGGTATAATACAAAAGTAATAGGGCATGGCAGGCAACTGTTACATGCCCTATTTTTGTATTATAGGATAATGTGTCAAAAGTCCTTAAGAAGTATGAAGTCATTTTGCACAAAGAAATGTTATGAATATGTGATGACAAACATAATTCATCCGCAACACGCTTTCGCTTGAATGAAGTTCGTAGCGGTACGTAAGGGCCCAAAGTACAGGCCCTAAGTACCGACGACTTCATAACAGTATGCTCCTAAATTATGTTTGACATCACATGTTTAGCAAGTATGTTTATGTGCAAAATGGTAAAAAGCAGCCTAATTTAAATTATAGGAGGAATATGATTATGGTAAAAGCAGTCGTAGGTGCGAACTGGGGAGATGAAGGAAAAGGCAAGATTACGGATATGTTAGGACAGGAATCTGATATTATCGTACGTTTCCAAGGTGGTAGCAATGCAGGACATACAATTATCAATAAGTATGGAAAATTTGCATTACACTTACTTCCATCTGGAGTTTTTTATGACCATACAACAAGTGTTATTGGTAATGGTGTTGCTCTTAATATTCCATATCTGTTCAAAGAAATTCAGTCAATCGTTGATCGTGGGGTTCCAATGCCTAAGATTAAGGTGTCTGATCGTGCACAGATTATGATGCCTTATCATATTCTTTTTGATCAATATGAGGAAGAACGTCTTGGTAAGAAATCTTTTGGTTCTACAAAGTCAGGTATCGCTCCATTTTATTCTGATAAATATGCAAAGATTGGTATCCAAGTATCTGAGCTATTTGATGAAGAAGCGTTAAAAGATAAAGTGGAACGTATCTGTGAAATGAAAAATATTATTTTAGAGCATATGTATCACAAACCATTGCTTGACCCACAAGAAGTGTTAGCTACATTAAGAGAGTATAAGACAATGGTGGAACCTTATGTTTGTGATGTATCCATGTTCTTACATGACGCAATTAAGGAAGGAAAGAATATCTTATTGGAAGGTCAGTTAGGTGCATTAAAGGATCCTGATTTTGGCATTTACCCAATGGTTACTTCATCTTCTACATTAGCTGCATATGGTGCTATTGGTGCTGGTATACCTCCATATGAGATTAAGGATATTATCACTGTTGTAAAAGCTTATTCTTCTTCCGTTGGTGCTGGTGAGTTTGTTAGTGAAATCTTTGGTGAAGAAGCAGATGAACTAAGAAGACGCGGTGGAGACGGTGGTGAATATGGAGCTACTACAGGTCGTCCAAGACGTATGGGTTGGTTTGATGCAGTTGCATCACGCTATGGTTGCAGAATGCAGGGTGCTACCCAAGTGGCTTTAACAGTACTTGATGTTCTTGGCTATCTGGATGAGATCCCAGTTTGTATTGGTTATGAAATCGATGGTGTGGTGACAAAAGATTTCCCAACAACTGTGAAATTAGCAAAAGCTAAACCAGTTTACACTACATTACCAGGTTGGAAGTCAGAAATTCGTGGAATTAAGAAATATGAGGATCTTCCAGAAAACTGTAGAAAATACATTGAATTCATTGAAAAAGAGCTTGAAGTTCCTGTTACTCTTGTTTCCAATGGACCAGGACGTGATGAAATTATTCGCAGATAATTGTACAAATGCATTCTTATAAATAGGAATGTTAGTTATTATCAGGATAGAATGAAATATAATGACCATATTTATATTTTCTATGAGGAATCACAAACAACCAAAGACGGTGGTGTGGTACTTCAATCAAAATATAAAGTATGGTCATTTTTGGTATAAAATACAAATTTTGCAAAAATATATAGACTTTACTATAACACAAATGTTATAATAATATTTCGGATGAATGGTAAAACTTGAAACTCTATGTTATTTGGTCTCAGTGACAACAATATTTTCAAGGAAACCTTTCGAATAGTGGAGGGTATCATCTTTGGTGATGAATACTGCATATGTGTCCTCCATAGATTCAATGAGTTCTAACCCTTTTTCTAATCCTAACGCAAAACAAGTTGTACTAAGTGCATCGCCATCGGTTGACTCTTTTGAAATAATGGTAACACTGAGTAAGTTGTTGTCATAAGGATAACCTGTGGATGGATTGAGGATGTGATGATATTGTGTA
This sequence comes from Bacillota bacterium, assembly GCA_023439125.1. Taxonomy (GTDB): domain Bacteria; phylum Bacillota; class Clostridia; order Lachnospirales; family Lachnospiraceae; genus Lachnoclostridium. The sequence goes on from JAEXOU010000009.1 coordinate 46,834, forward strand.
CCATCTACTTCAAAATATCGCTCGTAGATACCTGAGGAAACAACAGAAACATCATCTAGTTCCATAACAGCGATTGTTTCATTACGGTCTTCAAAAGGTTTTTGAATTCCAATCCGAAACGGAGAGCCATCTGGTTTTTTACCAACGCAAAGTACATTGCCACCAAGATTAATCGTTGCACTAGTTACCTTGTGTTCCAAAAGATATTCTTTGATTTTATCTGCAATATAACCTTTGGCAATTGCTCCTAAATCGATACCCATGCCTGCCTTCATTGTGACGGTGTTTCCTTCAATTTTAATGTCTTCATATCCAACATGTGAGAGTGCGTTTTCGATTTCTTCTCGTTCAGGTAAACGCTGTTTGTCAGAACCAAAATTCCATAGAGAAGTAAGTGGCTCAACACTAAGATCAAAGGCTCCATTAGAGACACGACAATAATCGAGTCCTCTTTTTAGTAAGTCTAATGTGTCATCCGAAACTTCGAACGAGTTGTTACTTGCATGATTTAATTGGTAGATCTCACTGGAACTTTTCGTACGACTTAGTAAGTTTTCATATTTGTCACATAAAGCAAAGGCACCATCGATAATGGATTCATCTTGAGTTCCATAGAGAGTAATTGTAATAATCGTATTTAGTTTGAAACTACTTTTTTGAATTTTATCATTTACAGAGTTATTGGTTGTAGAATTGCCAGGAATTGTCGGTGTAGGAGTATTATTCGTTGAATTTCCTTGATTACTTTTACATCCTGTCAAGCTAGTGGCGATTGCAAGTGATAAAAGTAGGGCTACATATTTTTTCTTATTATTTATAGCGAATCGCATAGATTAGACTCCTTTTATTTGATATCACTGATTTATCATAAGGGATGTTGAGGAGACTGTCAAGGGTAGTACATTATGGAATAAATGTTGTAAATATGTAAAATTAAGTGATTTTTAGTTGTTGATAGAAATGAAACCAATATATACCTCTGTTTTTCATGTATAAAACTATGATAGAATGCTTTGTGCATGACAATTAAAATATTAAAATAATTGTCAAAATAATACCAATAAAAAATTTGTTGGAGGATGAGATTATGAGAAATAACAAAAGATGGATTGCTGTAACAGCCTTAGCTGGCGTAACTGCAGTAGCCCTCGTAGCATCTGTTGTAATCAAGAACAACCTAAACAAAGGACCAGCCAATGCAATTGAGATTACTCAGGAAGGTACTGATTTAGGAATTAAGCAAGTGGAAGCATTAAAAGATGGTGATGGAAATATCACTGGTTATAAGGTAAATGTTGATGCTAAAGGTTTTGGGGAGACTCCTATGGAACTTGCGATTACATTTAATGCTACAGCAGATACAGTTACAAGTGTAGAAGTTATCAGTCAGTCCGAAACTGATGGTCTTGGAAGTAATGTTACAAAACCAGAATTCCTTGATCAGTTTAACGGAGTTAAACTACCAGTATACATCGAAGGTATGGATGTATCAGCAAGCGACATCGTAGAAACGTTCTCATTAGCATCTTTTGAAGCAACAACAGTTGCAGCAGCTGAGCTTAACGATGGAACTTACGAAGTTGTTGGTTCTGAACCACACAATGGTTGGACAAGCCAAGTTACTTTAACAGTAGAAGGCGGAAAAATCACGAATGTAGTTTGGGATGCAGTAGATGCAGATGGAAACCTAAAATCTGTGTTATCTCAAAATGGTGAGTACACAATGACAGAAGATGGTGCAACATGGGCTGACCAAGCAAAAGCATTAGCTGATTATGTTGTTGCAAACCAAGGTGTTGCTAGCCTCACTTTAAATGAAGAAGGAAAGACAGACGCGGTTGCAACTGTAAGTATCTCAATTAATGAATTTGTAGCACAAGTGGAAGAAGCTATGAATATGGCAGCTGGTGTTAGCAATGAAGTTAAGCTTAACGATGGAACTTTTGAGGTTGTTGCTTCAGAACCACACAATGGTTGGACAAGCCAGGTTACTTTAACAGTAGAAGGTGGAAAAATCACGAATGTAGTTTGGGATGCGGTAGATGCAGATGGAAACTTAAAATCTGTATTATCTCAAAATGGTGAGTACACAATGACTGAAGATGGTGCTACTTGGGCAGATCAGGCAAAAGCATTAGCTGATTATGTTGTTGCGAACCAGGGTGTTGCTAGTCTTACATTAAATGAAGAAGGAAAGACAGATGCCGTAGCAACTGTAAGTATCTCTATCAATGAATTCGTAGCACAAGTGGAAGAAGCTATGAAAATGTCAGCTGGTGAAACAACTAGTGAACCAACTAAGGCTTTGATTGATGGCGTATACGAAATTATTGCTGACGAACCACACAATGGTTGGACAAGCCAGGTTACTTTAACAGTAGAAGGTGGAAAGATCACGAATGTAGTTTGGGATGCAGTAGATGCGGATGGAAACTTAAAATCTGTATTATCTCAAAATGGTGAGTACACAATGACAGAAGATGGTGCTACATGGGCAGACCAGGCAAAAGCATTAGCTGATTATGTTATTGCAAACCAAGGAGTATCCGGTCTTACTTTAAATGATGAAGGAAAGACAGATGTAGTAGCAACTGTAAGTATCTCCATCAATGAATTCGTAAGCCAAGTAGAATCAGCATTAAAGTTAGCATCTGGCGAAGAAATTACGAATGAAGAGACTGAAGAAGAACAGGCAGAAGAAGTAACAGATGGAGATATCGCTGGTACTAAAGTAGATGCAATCTCAGGCGCGACAGTTACAACAAAAGCAGTATTAACTGCAATTAACAATGCACATGAATACTTAATTAATAACGTAATTGAGTAAGATGATAAGAAGTCTGTTGTAAATAAATATTTTGCGATGATTTTTCAACAAATCTTTGATTAAAGTAAGGTTAGTATAGGATCTATGATTTCTATGCTAACCTTTTTCAATATATTAGGAAATTCCTCATAATTTCCTAATATATTGAAAATGCTCCACAGGATGCACACAAGCGCGATAGGAGCGACCGCGCTTGGCGCGAGAGTTTTGCAAGCAAAACATTTCTTTCTTCATAATTTGCACGCAACACGCTTTCATTATCATTATGTTAATATAGACATAACTTCAAGTTATAATAAGGAAAGAAAAAGCACGAATTATCTCATATGTGCTTGACAAACATAATACGTGTTGTTACAATAATTAGTAACGTAAAAACTAAGGAAGCAAGTGAGATAGCGAATCCGGTAAAGGAGACTCTTATGAGAAAAATGGTTTTATCTATTCTGGTTGACAATACTGCTGGCGTACTTAGTAGAGTGTCAGGATTGTTTAGCAGAAGAGGCTATAATATTGATAGTTTAACTGTAGGGGAGACTGAAAATCCTCAATTATCCCGAATGACTGTTGTAGTCAACGGAGATGACCAGATACTAGAGCAACTTCAGAGTCAGCTGAATAAGCTAGAGGATGTTGTTGAGATGACAGAATTACATAGTGATGATTCGGTGTGCAGAGAACTTATTCTTGTTAAAGTTTCAGCGAATGATACGGATCGTCAAGCAGTCATTGCGGTGGCTGATATTTTTAGAGCAAAAATTGTTGATATAGCAAAAGAGTCCTTAATGATTGAGCTAACAGGAAACCAAGCTAAAATCAATGCATTTATAAAGCTCTTAGATGGTTTTAAAATATTGGAAATTGTTCGAACTGGTATTACTGGCTTAACACGTGGTGGAGCTGGAGATATCGCAGATTATATTTAGTTAAGGTTGTATGCTGGAATAACGTAATTATACGCTTTTGCAGGTAGAACATATAGTTGAATTATATTTTAGGAGGATGAAACAATGGCAAAAATTTATTACCAACAAGATTGTAACCTTTCTCTTTTAGAGGGAAAAACGGTAGCTGTTATTGGTTATGGTAGCCAAGGACATGCACATGCAAAGAATTTAAAGGATTCAGGTGTTAATGTAATTATTGGTTTATACAAAGGCAGCAAGTCTTGGGAAAAGGCTGAAAAAGAAGGCTTTGAAGTTTATACTGCAGCTGATGCAGCTAAAAAAGCTGATATCATCATGATCTTAATTAATGATGAGAAGCAAGCAAAGATGTACAAAGAGTCAATTGAGCCTAATTTACAACCAGGCAATATGTTAATGTTTGCTCATGGTTTTGCAATTCATTTTGGACAGATTATTCCTCCTAAAGATATTGATGTTGTTATGATTGCACCTAAGGGACCAGGACATACTGTTAGAAGTCAGTACATGGAAGGACAGGGTGTTCCTTGCTTAATCGCTGTACATCAAGATGCAACAGGCAAAGCTCATGAGATGGGTCTTGCATATGCATTAGGAATTGGCGGAGCTAGAGCAGGTGTATTACAGACAACATTTAGAGAAGAGACAGAAACTGACCTTTTTGGTGAACAAGCAGTTCTTTGTGGTGGTGTAACTGCACTTATGAAGTGTGGTTTTGAAGTATTAGTTGAAGCTGGATATGAGCCAGAGAGTGCTTACTTTGAATGTATTCATGAGATGAAGTTAATCGTTGATTTAATTAATGAGAGCGGTTTTGCTGGTATGAGATATTCGATCTCTAACACTGCTGAGTATGGTGACTATATTACAGGACCAAAGATTATTACAGAAGACACTAAGAATGCAATGCGTCAGGTATTAAAAGATATTCAAGAAGGTGTTTTTGCTCGTAACTGGTTACTTGAGAATCAGGTTGGATGCCCTAACTTCAACGCTAAGAGAAGAATGGAATCCCAACATCAGCTTGAAAAAGTTGGAGCAGAACTTCGTGGATTAATGAGCTGGACAAAGAAGAATAAGTTAATTGAGAACTAAAATTAGACGTCATTTTGCATAAAGACATGTTAGGTGTATGGGATGACAAACATAATTTATTCGAACACAATTTCACTTGAATAAAGCAACTAATGAGGATTGATTCCTGTATTATACAGGGCTCAGTCCTTTTAGTTTGCTCTTAACAAGATATGCATCTATTCTTGTCTATAAGAAGGAAAAGTTTCGTTTCATACATTTTGGAATAGTATATTAGTAAAAATAAAGAATGGTAAATAAGAATGAATTTTCGTGGATTTCAACCATTTAATAATAGGCGTTGGAGTAATTGCAATGTAAACAATTGCAATCGAGGATGCTGTAACAATAATAACTGTAATAGATGTAACAATAATAACTGTAATAATACTTGTTGTAACACTTGTGCTCCTTGTGACGATGTAAATACGAGGCCATGTTGTAATCCAGTAAATTGTAACGTTCCATTTTGTAATCGTCCTTTGTGTCCATCTCCATATAATGAAGCTGACTATGCGATTGCTGCAATTGATGCATTACTTTGTCAGTATATTGAGGTTGAAAAGAAAGCTGATTTTAACTTTAATGCTGCTCTTGTAAAATTATCGGAAGCAATTGACTGTATGAAACAAGGACTACAATGTAATAAAGAAGGTTATGTAATTTGGGTACAAATTGAAGAATGGCTAAAACGCTATTATCAGAGGTTTGGTGTATATTGTGGATGCTTAGAACGAATGGAATGTATTCGTGAATGTGTTCGCAAGATTCTTTTATGTGAGAGAACAAGTTTAGAGCAAGCGATATGTGCATGTACTAGTTTGGAAGAAAGTCGTACGTTGGATGCCCAGTTACAAGAACTCAAGATAGAGTTTAAAGAATGTTGTATCCCAAAATGCTAAATGAGAACTCAGCTTATAAGTTTATGCAGTTTTGACAAAGATCTCGTTAGGTATAGAAAGGAATCTCATTAAGAATTACAAGCCTTATGAGATTCCTATTTTATATGTTGGAATCGTTAGTAATGTATTATCTTGAAGCATCAGTTACAAATTTAGAATAATTGACATTGAATTTTGATGATCGTAGTGGTATTCTATTAAAGTTTTAATAATACGATTGGAGGATAAAATGTTGCAAAGTAATATTAAGGATATGACAACCTCAAATCCAGTAAAGTTGATTCTGAGTTTTTCTTTTCCAGTCCTGATAGGAAATTTAGTTCAGCAGCTTTATAACATGGCCGATACGATTATTGTTGGTCAGTGTCTAGGGTCAGATGCACTCGCAGCGGTAGGTACAACAGGACCGTTGTGTTTTTTGATCCTTGGATTTGTATTTGGAATTACCAGTGGAATTGCGGTTATTGCAGCACAACGATTTGGAGCAAAGGATGAAGAAGGACTTAAAAAATCAGTAGCGATGTCAATCATGCTATGTGTAGGGTTAACGTTAATCATAACGTTATTATCAGTTTTTTTGGCAAAACCCTTATTACATATGATAAATACCCCAGAAGAGATTTTTCAAGACGCGTATGATTATATTGTTGTTATATTTATTGGAATCTTTTCTTGTGTACTCTATAATATGATTGCTTGTCTTCTGCGAGCGCTTGGTGATAGTAAAACACCACTTTATTTTTTATTAATATCTTCACTTCTTAACATTGGACTTGATTATTTATGTATTGTCACTTTTGGTTGGGGAGTGGCGGGAGCAGCCTGGGCAACTGTATTTTCACAATTTTTATCAGGGATTTTGTGCCTAATCTATGTAAAAGTGAAATATCCAATTTTACACGTAAGGAAATCAGATTTTTCTTGGAATACAAGATTTGCATGGAAGCACTTAGCGATAGGATTACCAATGGCATTCCAGTTTTCCATTACTGCAATCGGTTGCATAATTTTGCAAGGTGCCTTAAATTTGTTTGGTAAAGATACAATCGCAGCCTATACAGCTGCAAACAAGGTAGAACAGTTAGTAACAGTGCCAGCCGGTTCTTTTGGGGTTACTATGGCTAATTATGCTGGACAAAATCTGGGCGCTAATCGAATTGATCGAATTAAAGAGGGAGTTAGAAAAAGCAGCATTATAACAGTTGCATTTTCAGTTGGCGCAGCTGTTTGTGTTTATCTCTTATCAAGACCATTACTAGCACTTTTTAATATTAAATATGGCAGTGCTATCATGGATGAAGCATTGTACTACTTAAAATTAACAGCTGTATTTTACCCAGCGCTATTTTTGATTTTTATATACCGTAATGTATTACAAGGAATTGGACGAAGCTTTATGCCATTAATGGCTGGCTTCTTTGAATTATTTGCACGTGCTGTTACATCTGCGATACTTCCTATAGCAATTGGATATGCTGGAGTCTGTCTTGCTGGACCAATTGCATGGTTATCTGCAGCGATACCTCTTGCAATTTCTTATGTTATCATTATTCGCAAAGTGAAATAAAAAGATAAAGAAGATACTATTGAAAAAAAGTTTCAATAGTATTTTTTATAAATTGTAAGTATATGCATATTTTGGTATAATAGTATAAATACGGATATATATTAAAATATATATGTGACGATTAAATACAAAGGGGAAAATTACAAGATGCGGATAAAAGGAGTAATAAGTAATATAAAAAAATGTTGTTTTATGTCATGTTACATTCACCATTATTATCGTCGTTCTTTACATAATAATGATATTTTTATTGAATCAAAAAATAGTGCGGATTTAGGCGCTAATATGATTTATCTGTTAAAGGAATTGCAAAAAAGTGAATATTCTGGATATCGATTATTTTTATCAGTACTTGATGAGAAACGGGAGTATATTTCAAAGTTAATTACATCCTGTAATTTATCAAAGGTAAGATTAGTTAAAGCAAATTCAAGGCAGTACTATAAGTGTCTGGCGACTGCGAAGTATTTATTTACAGATACTACGTTCTCTCATGCTTTTATTAAAAAGAATGGACAAATTATTACGAATACATGGCATGGAACTCCACTTAAGTGTATGGGGCGTGAGGTACATGATCGTGCTTATGCGATAGGAAATGTACAACGTACCTTACTTTATTCTGATTATCTAGTATTTCCGAATGATTATATGAAAGAGAAAATGGTAGATTCCTATATGTTACAGGGGATTTATCAAGGGACTATTCTATGCGAAGGATATCCAAGAAATTCAATATTTTATATTAAAGAATCGGGAAAACATATTCGCAAAGAACAGAACCTTGAGAAGAAACAAGTCATTATGTACATGCCTACATGGAGAGGGACTTTAACAAAAAAAAATTCAGAGCAATTACTTGCTATGATAGAGTCTTACCTTAAGCCATTGGATGAGAAGCTTACAGACAATCAAGTATTCTATGTAAAACTGCATCCGTTTGTAAAGAATAAAATTGATTTTTCTAAATATCATCATATTAAATCATTTCCAGACCAATACGAATGTTATGAATTTTTAAGTATGTGTGATTGTCTGGTTACTGATTATTCCAGTGTTTTTTTTGATTTTGCCAATACAAGAAAGAAGATTATTCTCTTTGCTTACGATGAGGAAGAGTATATAAAAGAGCGTGGTTTATACGTAGAACTAGAAAGTCTTCCTTTCCCGATTGTAAAAACGGTGGATGATCTTGTTTGTGAGCTTAACTCTGAAAAGGGATATGATGATGAAGCATTTATGAAAGAATATTGTACTTATGATGGATTAGATGCAGCAAAACGAATTTGTCAGCAAATTATCTTAGGACTTTCGGTTTGTAAAACAGAAACTTTATCAGTAAATGAAAAACAAAACGTATTACTTTATGGTTCTTCTCTTGCTAAAAATGGGTTAACGACATCTATGCTAAACCTTTTTAATATCATTGATTTAAGTAAAAGGAATTATTATGTTAGCTTTTCGCAATCAGCTTTAAAAAAGGACCCTTTAAGAGTGAGTATGATTCCAAGAGAAGTTGGTATTCTGCCTATTGCAAGCGATATCAATCCAACGATCATGGAAAAGTTTTCTCATTTCTTATATTTTAAAAAAAATAAAGAGAGTAAATGGATTGAAAAGTATTTAAAACGATTGTATGAAAGAGAATGGCAAAAAGATTTTGGAGGAGCCAAAATTGATTACGCAATCGAATATACAGGCTATGGACAAGATACGATTAAGCTATTTCAATATTTTCATGGTCCTCGTTTTATTTACGTACATAACGATATGGTGAAGGAATTGCAAACAAAAAATAATCAGCATTCCTTAACCTTACAATCAGCTTATAAAAACTATGATTATGTTGCAGTTGTTACAAAAGATATCATTCCTCCGACGGTTTCAATCAGTCAACGAGAGGATAATATCCGAGTGACAAATAATTGTCATGCTCATAAGTTGGTACAAGAAAAAGCATGTAAAGAAATCGTGTTTGATGAGGAAACAGTAAGTAATGTAACTTTGCAACAAGTTTTAGAGTATATCAATAGTGATCGTAAAATTTTAATGACGATTGGTAGATTCTCTTCTGAGAAAAATCATATGATGCTGATCAAAGCATATGAAAAGCTATCAACTGAATATCCAAATACATGTTTAATCATAATTGGTGGATATGGTGAATTAGCAAATGAAACAATGAATTATGCAAATTCTTCAAAGGCAGACATTATTGTAATCAAAGCACTAAAAAATCCGATGCCGATTTTAAAACGTGCTGATTTCTTTATCTTATCCTCAACCTATGAAGGATTAGGCCTGACCTTATTAGAGGCAGATACCTTAGGTATTCCTACAATGTCGACGGATATTCCTGGACCACGTGGGTTTGTAAGTGAGCATGGTGGTGTCTTGGTAGAGGTTAGTGAAAAGGGTCTGTTAACTGGTATGAGAGATTTTATGGATGGAAAAATTAAACCAATGAATGTAGATTATGAAGCATACAATAAAGAGGCAGAAAAACAGTTTGAAAGCTTGTTTGATGTACATAAGAGCTAAAGTTATTACATCATGAATGTTTATTAAAAATTTAATTCTATCCCTTGACAATGATATTTACCGTTGTATAATGAATATGTGCATATGCACATATAATTTCAGAGCCAGAGAACTCATGAAGTTTATTTTATCTGGTTACTAATTCAAGACAAGTGATAAAAATACTTGTCTAGAAATCAGGTGTTTTATGCCAAGAAATTCGAAATGTAGACGAGTGTGTGCTGAATTTGAAAATACTAAATTTGCTCCACTTGAAACTGCCTCCATGGATTATTTGATAATGAATGTGGAAGAATTAGAAGCACTAAGGCTATGCGATTTAGAAGGCTTAGAGCAAGAGGATGCCGCAAAACGGATGGAAATATCCAGAGGTACCTTACAGCGTATTCTTTATGCTGCGAGACAAAAGAGTGCCAAAGCTCTCTGTGAAGGTATGGGAGTTTTGATTCAAGGCGGAAATTATGAGATTGCTACTACTCCATGTGAGCATAGCAAATTATGTAAACGGTGCCGCCTTACTAATATGTCAAAGGAGAATGACGAGAATGAGTGAAGAAGTTTACGAACAACAAAGTAGCTGTAGTAGTGATTGTAGCAGCTGTGGTTCCAATTGCAGTTCAAGAAAACCATCGAAGGAAGATTTTCTTGCTCCAATGAACCAATATAGTAAAGTTAAAAGAGTAATTGGTATAGTAAGTGGTAAAGGTGGTGTAGGTAAATCATTTGTTACTTCTTATCTTTCCGTACTTATGAACCGTAAAGGATATAAAACAGCAGTACTTGATGCCGATATTACAGGACCATCAATACCAAAAGCATTTGGCATTAAGAAAAAAGCGGAAGCGAATGAGCTTGGTATTTTACCAGTGATGACAAACAATGGAACAGAAGTAATGTCAGTAAATTTATTATTAGACAATGATGAAACACCAGTTGTATGGAGAGGACCTGTAATTGCAGGTACGGTTAAGCAGTTTTGGTCAGATGTTGTCTGGGGCGAAGTAGATTACATGTTTGTAGATATGCCACCAGGAACAGGCGATGTTCCATTGACTGTATTTCAATCATTACCAGTGGATGGTATTGTGATTGTAACAAGTCCACAGGAATTAGTTTCTATGATTGTCGCTAAAGCTGTTAACATGGCGAAAGCGATGGATGTTCCAGTGTTAGGATTAGTAGAAAACTATAGCTATGTAGAATGTCCAGGCTGTAAAGAGAAAATCAATGTATTTGGTAAAAGTCACATTGAAGAAGCTAGCAAGAAATTTGATATCCCTGTCTTAGCACAGCTTCCATTGAATCCATATATTGCTCAATCCATTGATTCAGGTTTAGTAGAAGATATTCAGGGAGACTGGTTAGATCAAGCCGCTTCTCTATTAGAAGAAAAATTACCAATTGAGAAGAAACATACAAGTAAGAAGAAAATAGCTGTTACAACAGATGAAAACCATAATGTATTCCAACACTTTGGACATTGTGAGAACTTTACAATCTTTGAAGTAGAGAACAATACATTAGTGGCTAAGAGTACGTTAAAGAATGCCGGAAGAGGACATGCGCAAACAGTACAATTATTAAAAGATGTGAACGTTAATGTATTGATTTGTGGTGGCATTGGTAGTGCAGCAATGAGTGCACTTATGGAAGATGATATTTTAGTTATTCCAGGAATGCAGGGTGACATCGAAGTAGCAGTTGCATCTTATCTTGATGGTTCTGCTCAGACTTCTTATGAGGCTAATTGCGATCACCACGACCATGAACATGAAGATCATGATCATGATCATAGTAATTGCGGTGATGGATGTTCTTGTGGTTGCGGATGTCATCACTAAGCAACAAATTATACCAATAGAAAAATATTGACATTTTATATGTTAAGTAGTAGTATAACTTTTGGACAATTTAACATTTCGGTAGGTGAGGCTACCGTAGGGATATGGATTGCTACCGCGAAATAATGGAGACACTATTAGTTGGTTAGCAGGGGATGTCGTATTAAGGCATAACCTAACGCAATTGCAAGACAACATAAGTTGTCACGCCCTACGATGCTAAAGCTTGAACGGTGGAATTTATAGAATGAATTTAGATCCTTGTTCTTATCCGAAGTACGCGAAAAGAACAGGGATTTTTTATATATTAGGAAATTTCTCTGAATTTCCTAATATATAAAAAATGCTCCGCAGGATGCACACAAGCGCGATAGGAAGATGTCGCTTACGCGACCGCGCTTGGCGCGAGTGTTTTGCAAGCAAAACACTTTTTTATGTTAAAAGTAACAAAAAAGCGTCCAAAAGAAAGGACGTTAGTCAAGAAAGGTGGTGAGGAGAATGGAAGAAGGCAGTAGTAGCGGCATAAAACCGAAAGAGCGTAACGCTAAGGAGAATGCTTTCTCTCATTCTTCTTAGCGGCCGCCTTTATGTCGTTTTATGCCCATTATTGTAGAAGAAGGAGGGCTAGACGATGAGTGAACAAGTAATACAGTTATTTGAAAGTAAGAAATATAACGAATTAAAAAAATTATTAGAAACAATGAATAGTGCCGATATTGCTCAGGTACTTGCAGAGGTGGACGACGAAGAGATGATAGTCATCTATCGTTTGCTAAGGAAAGAAGCAGCAGTTGAGGCATTTGCATTTATGGAATCCGAACAGCAGGAACACTTAATTCATGCAATGACGGATAAAGAGTTACAAGAAGTAACACGTTTACTTAATTTAGATGATGCAGTCGATTTGATTGAGGAAATGCCTGCACATATTGTAAAGAGAATATTACGTCAAACAGACCCCACTCAAAGAAAATTAATCAATGAATTTTTAGCCTATCCAAATGATAGTGCGGGAAGTGTTATGACGATTGAATTTGTTGATTTAAAGGCTACGTTAACTGTAGAGCAAGCATTTAATCGAATTCGCAAAGTGGGGGTTAATAAAGAAACAATTTATACTTGCTATGTGTTAGATGACAGTAGACATCTTCAAGGAATTGTAACAGTTAAGGATTTGCTTTTATCAGATATGCAAACAAAAGTTAGTGATATTATGGAAACAAATCTAATTACAGTTAATACATTAGAAGACCAAGAAGAAGTTGTTAAGAAGTTTAATAAATATGATTTGTTAGCACTTCCTGTCGTAGATCAAGAAAACCGTTTGGTAGGTATCATTACCATTGATGATGCAGTTGATGTAATGCAAGATGAGAACACAGAAGACTTTGAAAAAATGGCAGCTATGACTCCATCAGAAGATACTTATTTTAGAACTTCTGTTTTTGCACATGCACGTAATCGAATCGTATGGTTACTTGTACTTATGCTTTCTGCAACAGTTACAGGCATGCTGATAACGAAATATGAGAATGCATTCGCGGCAATTCCATTGTTAGTTGCGTTTATTCCTATGCTGATGAATACTGGTGGAAATTGTGGCTCTCAAAGCTCTACTTTAATTATTCGTGGTATGGCCCTTGATGAAATTCATCTAAGAGACTTTTTACGTGTTTTATGGAAGGAATTTCGAGTATCCTTAATTGTAGGTATAACGCTAGCCACTGTAAATGCTGTTCGTATTGTACTTCAATATGATGACATAATGATGGCACTAGTAATTGGTTTAACTTTAGTAGCAACCGTATGTTTATCCAAGATGTTAGGATGTATACTTCCAATGCTTGCAAAACGTCTTAAATTGGACCCTACGTTAATGGCGGCACCATTGATTACAACAATCGTAGATACGTGTTCTCTTGTTATCTATTTTGCAATTGCAGTTCGTATTATGCGTCTATGACTACATGAATAAAGGAGCTATGTATGAGCTGATTTTTGGAATCAGCTCATGCAATAGCTCCTTATCTATATTATGAAGTTATATTTCAGTCTCTAATCTTCAGGATCAATTAAGATATGAACTTTATCAATTCGATTCTTATCTACACTAGATACAGTAAATGTAACATTATTCTCCTTTATCCGCTCACCTTCTTCTGGTAAGTGATCGAGAAGATGGATAATATGTCCAGCAATTGAATCATAGTCATCTGATTTAAGAGAAAGATTTAAGAATTCATTAATTTCCTCTAATTTTGCTGCTCCATCTGCCATGTATTCATTATCATTTATCTGGATGATAATATCTTCTTCATCTTCGTCATATTCGTCTCGTATTTCTCCAACAATTTCTTCTAATAAATCTTCAATTGTGATAAGACCTGCTGTAGCACCATATTCATCAAGAACAATTGCCATGGAAATCGATTCTTTTCTCATCTCATGTAATAACTCGCTTGTTTTTTTGAATTCATAAGTATAATATGGTTCGCGCATATAGTCTTTTATGTGGAATTTACTTGGATCATCACGGAAAAAGAACACATCTTTCAGATTAATAATACCTACAATATCAATTTTCTCTTCCGAATATACTGGAATTCTGGAATACTTCTCTTCACGAAATACTTCAAGTAATTCGTTATAGGTCATATCTAGTGTTGCATAAGCCATATCGATTCTAGGAACCATGATATCTTTAGCAAGAGAATCTCCAAAATCAACCACATTAGTAATCATTTTTCGTTCTTCACTTTCAATTACACCTTCTTCATGACTGACATCTACGATTGTTCGTAATTCATTCTCAGTCATTGTGGCATACTTCTTCTTTGGATCCACACGAAGTATCATAAGCAATAATAACGATAATTTGTTTATTATGAAGATAACAGGTGTTAAAATCTGTGTTAACAAATTGATCATTGGCGCATAAAGAAGTGCGAGCTTCTCAGCATATATAGTTGCTAATGTTTTTGGTGTAATTTCACCAAAGATAAGAATCAACAGCGTCAAGATACCAGTAGCGATACCAGCATACGTATTGCCTAATTGTTCTATAGCGAGTGAAGTTGCGATAGAAGAAGCGGATAAGTTTACAATGTTATTACCAATTAAAATAGCGCTTAACATCTTTCCTGGATCTTCAATTAATTTGCTAACTGTCTTCGCGCGCTTGACACCTTCATCTACCATAGAACGTATACGTAGCTTATTGACGGTAGTTAAAGCTGTTTCTGCTGATGAGAAAAATGAAGATAATGCTAATAAAATTAAAATCACGATTAGCTTCGTGGCGACACTGGGGTCCAATTAATCATCTCCTTAAAATAATTTTTTATTTGCGCTTTTGTCATATGATTCATAGTATATGCAAAGCGTATACGCAATAATTATACTAGCTATTCAATATCGTGTCAATGTTTACTGAGCATATAAGCCGAGTCAAGTGAAAATGGTTATCACTGGATTTTATGTGGAAAATTCAGATATACTATGATATACTGTCAATGTTCGATTAAATACATAATGATAAAACTGAATCAATCAAGGTTCGAGTTAATACAAAATGATAAAACTAAATCAATCAAGGTTCGAATTAATATATAATGATAAAACTGAATCATTCAATGTTCGAATTAATACATAATGATAAATGTGAAATCAATCAGTATTCGGAGGAAATTATAAAATGGTTTACGAAGTAATTGATATTAAGATTGATGGGTATGATTTAGATACATCAGCACAATTGGAGAGTTATAGGCTTGATCATAAGCACAAAGAGGAGCAAAGGCAATTACGTCCTGCAGTTATTATCTGTCCTGGTGGTGGTTATATTAATCTGTCCAATCGGGAAGCGGAACCAATTGCAATGCGATATTTAGCAGCTGGATATCATGCATTTATACTAAAATATCATGTAGCTCCCGTTCGATACCCAGTAGCTTTATTAGAATTAGCAAGTACGGTAAAATTATTGAGAGACCATGCATCAGATTGGATGATTGATGAAAATAAAATTATTATAACTGGATTTTCAGCAGGAGGTCATCTTGCGGCTAGTCTTGCTTGTTTCTGGAATAAAGAATTTTTAGCAGATATTTTAAATACCACAAATGATAGAATTAAGCCAAATGGCTGCATCTTAAGTTATCCTGTCATTACATCAGGTGAGTTCGCACACCGAGGTACTTTGGAACATTTACTTGGAGATAATGAGGAATTATTAGAGCAGGTTTCATTAGAAAAGCAAGTAAGTAAGGATACACCACCAATCTTTCTTTGGCATACACTTGCTGATGGTAGTGTTCCGGTTGAGAACTCATTGTTGTTTGTTATGGCATTGAGAAAATATAACATATCAACAGAATTTCATATGTATCCATTGGGTGGACATGGACTGGCTTTAGCAAACGAAGAAACCCAGACTGAAAAAGGTGATAAGATTTTTGAAGAATGCCAAGGCTGGATTGATATGGCAATCCGCTGGATTCGTAAATTGGGAGGAGAACAATGTTAGAATTACGCAATATTAATTTTGGAGTAACAGGGACAACATCAAAAGATATATTAAAGGATGTTAATCTAACGATTGACGATAATAAGTTTATTGCAATTACAGGACCAAATGGTGGTGGTAAGTCTACTCTGGCAAAAATTATTGTAGGAATTGAGCAACCATGTTCCGGACAAATTTTATTGGATGGAGAAGATATAACCAATTTAACGATTACAGAGCGTGCAAAAAAGGGAATTGGTTTTGCTTTTCAACAGCCAGTACGCTTTAAGGGGATAACAGTGAAAGACTTAATTACATTAGCTGCTGGTAGTAATATCAATACAGCAAAAGCGTGTGAATATTTATCTGAAGTTGGATTATGTGCAAAAGACTACATTAACCGTGAAGTCAATGCCAGCCTATCTGGTGGAGAGCTAAAGCGAATCGAAATCGCCACAATTCTTGCAAGAAAGACTAGAATTTCTGTATTTGATGAACCAGAGGCTGGAATTGATTTATGGAGCTTTAACAATTTAATACGTGTATTTGAGAAAATGCACCAAGAGATCCACGGTTCGATTGTCATTATTTCACATCAGGAGCGTATACTTAATATAGCAGATCAGATTATTGTTATTGCTGATGGTAAAATTGTCGATGCAGATGAAAAGGACAAGATTTTACCGAAACTTTTGAATGAAAAACCAAATTGTAAATTCTATCAGGGGGAGGCATAAATCATGGATGCAATACAAAAGGAATTGTTAGCTCAAGTCGCTGGTCTTCATGAAGTACCTCAAGGAGCATATAACTTAAGAGTGAATGGTGAGGGTGCTGGACGTAAAACGACAGAACATATTGATATTGTAACAAAGACAGACAAACCTGGCATTGATATCATTATTAAACCAGGAACAAAGAATGAAAGTGTTCATATTCCAGTCGTTTTAAGCCAAAGTGGATTGAATGAGATGGTTTATAATGATTTTTACATTGGTGAAGATAGTGATGTAACAATTGTTGCTGGTTGTGGTATTCATAACTGTGGAGATCAGAAATCAGAGCATGATGGAATTCATAGTTTCTTTGTTGGAAAGAATGCAAAAGTAAAGTACATTGAGAAGCATTATGGAAGTGGAGATGGAAGTGGAGAACGTATTCTAAATCCTCAAACGATTGTCAGTATGGAGGAAGGCAGTTATATGGAGATGGACACAGTGCAGATCAAAGGTGTCGATTCCACGATTCGTACAACAAAAGCTACGTTAGGCGATAAAGCTACTTTAGTTATTAAAGAAAAGATTATGACGCATGGAAAGCAGTTTGCAAAAACTGATTTTGAAGTGAACTTAGATGGTGAAGGTTGTGGAGCGAATGTGATTTCTCGTTCCGTAGCGAAAAACGAATCTCATCAGATATTTTTATCAAAGATTAATGGTAATAATAAATGTTATGGACATACAGAATGTGATGCTATTTTAATGGATCAAGGTAGTGTAAGTGCAATACCAGAAATCACTGCAAACCATATTGAAGCTAGCTTAATTCATGAGGCAGCCATCGGTAAAATTGCGGGAGAACAAATCATTAAGTTAATGACACTTGGTTTGACAGAATCAGAAGCAGAAGCACAGATCGTCAATGGATTCTTAAAATAGTTGGAAGCAGGTGTCAAAAGTACTTAAGGAAGAAGTCCGACTTCATTTTGCACAAGAAAAAAGTTATGAGAATGGGATGACAAACATAATTTATCCGCAACACGCTTTCGCTTGAATGAAGCCGTAACGGTACGTAAGGGCCTAAAATACAGGCCCCAAGTACCGACGACTTCATAACAGTTGCTGCTAAATCATGTTTGTCATCCCTTTTTTAGCAAGTCTACTGATGTGCAAAATGGCGATTGAGGTTAAAGAAAAGTACTTAAGGAAGAAGTCTGATGCCATTTTACACAAGGGAATGTTAGGAATATGGGATAACAAACATAATTTATCCGCAACACACATTCGCTTGAATGAAGCCGTAACGGTACGTAAGGGCCTAAAATACAGGCCCCAAGTACCGACGACTTCATAACAGTTGCTGCTAAATTATGTTTGACATCCCATTTTTAGCAAGGTTATTAAAGTGCAAAATGACGAATGAAGTTATAGAGTACTTTTGAAACAAGTCTGACGTCATTTTGCACAGGGGAATGTTAAGAAAAAGGGATGACAAACATAATTTATCCGCAACATGCTTTCGCTTGAATGAAGCCGTAATTTTAATATTTCTATTGACAAAGGAACGTAACTAGCATATATTGAGTTTAGATATTTAGATAAATGTCTAAATATCTAAATAAACAGAATGGATTAAGGAATGGCAGTGCGATTAATATGAGGAATAGTTTATAAATTGATTATGATAGGAGGATATTATGTTATCAATTAAGAATTTTTCTAAAACTTATAAGGGAGATAAAAAAGCAGTTGAAAACTTGAGCCTTGAGGTTGAGGCAGGTGATATCTATGGCTTTATTGGACATAATGGGGCTGGAAAAACAACGACTTTACGCGCAGTAGTTGGAGTTCTTGATTTTGAAGAAGGAACAATAGAAGTAGATGGTGTTAGTATTCAAAAAGATCCTGTTGGCTGTAAGCAAAAGATGGCTTATATACCAGATAATCCAGATTTGTATGAACATCTAACTGGTATTCAGTACTTAAACTTTATTGGGGACCTCTTTCATGTATCGAAAAAGGATCGACAAAATCGAATTAAAAAGTATGCAGATTTACTTGAGATAACTGTGAATCTCGGGGATTCGATCGCTTCCTATTCTCATGGAATGAAACAAAAGATTGCGATTATCTCTGCATTGATTCATGAACCTAAATTATTCATAATGGATGAACCTTTCGTTGGTTTGGACCCAAAAGCATCTCACGCATTAAAAGAGGTTATGAAGGAGATGTGTGCAAAGGGAACATCAATCTTTTTTTCAACGCATGTACTTGAAGTTGCAGAAAAGCTTTGTAACAAGATTGCGATCATTAAGGGTGGCAAACTGATTGCATCCGGATTGACGAAGGATGTAATAGGGAATAAGAGCTTAGAAGATGTATTTTTAGAACTCGTGAATGAATAGGAGGCTTCTATGAAACAAATTTTAGTATTAACACGTATGCAGCTTGGGTCTGCATTAGATTTTCTTAATATGGGACATAAGAAGGATCGAAAGAAGAATGTTAGTACAGCACTAATCCTCTTTTTAGGGGCACTACTATTTGCATTTATTTCAGGTTCTTATTGCTTTGGAATGGGTATGGCGATGAAACAGGTCGGCCAACTTGATGTGCTACCGGGATTTTTCATGGCAGCAACTTGTATCGTTATGTTGATTACCTCGGTATACAAGGCGAAAGGAGTTTTGTTTGGTTTTAAAGATTATGATATGTTAATGTCTTTACCAGTGAAGGCATCTAAGATCGTAGCCAGTCGATTGCTTCAGCTTTATATTATTAATATGGTATTCGCAGTGGGAATGATGGTTCCATGTTATGTTGTTTATGGTATTTTAGCAAAACCCAATCCAATGTTTTATGTGTATGCAATGATTGCATTGTTATTTATCCCTTTGATACCAATTGTTATAGCCTCGATTATTGGCGTAACTTTTGGGTATATCAGCAGTCATTTTAAATATAGTAATATGGTGAATACGGTTATCATGTTATTAGCGGTTTTTGTGTTTGCTTTTGGAACTATGAGTGTTCAAGATGAATCACAAATTATAGAGATCGGAACGATGTTTCGAGATAAAATGAATTCCATTTACCCACTGGCTCGCTGGTTTAATGAAGCTGTAATTCATTTTGATCTGATCTATTTCTTAGCATTTATTGTCTGTTCCTTGTTAGCATTTCTAGCTTTTTCTGTCGTATTGGGATCTTGTTTTAAAAAATTGAACACATCGATTAGTGCAGTTACCTCTGGAAAGAAGTACACAATGAAAGAGCTAAAACAAACTAGCGCTTTAGGAGCTCTCTATAAAAAAGAAGCAAAACGTTATTTTACATGTTCAATCTATATATTCAATACTGGATTTGCGTTACTACTAATGCTAATTGCTGCGGTTGGGATTCAAGTTGCAAAAATTGATCAGATTGATCTAATGGTTAATACTCCACAAATTGCACATTTAGTAAGAAGCTTTTTACCATATATGATCGGAATTATGG
Source organism: Bacillota bacterium (assembly GCA_023439125.1). Lineage (GTDB taxonomy): Bacteria > Bacillota > Clostridia > Lachnospirales > Lachnospiraceae > Lachnoclostridium. The sequence goes on from JAEXOU010000009.1 coordinate 67,236, forward strand.
TTTGGATGTGTGCGATATCTGCAAGTTCTATTTCACTAGAAGGTAAAAATCTGTGGATATTAAAATCGGCGCCTATCGATGTTAAAACGATATTTCGATCAAAAATACTATTTCATATAAGTTTAACGATACCAACAGCTGTTATCATGGCAGTATCAATGATGATTAAATTTAGATCCACTGGTATAGAAGTTATCTTAACTCTTTTGCTGTCAATCGCTTATTGCTATTTTAGTGCAGTGTTTGGACTTTTCATTAATTTGAAATTTCCACTCATGGATTGGAAGAATGAGACGGTTGTTGTCAAGCAAAGTGTTGCTTCTTTAGTCGCAATTATGAGTGGCTTGGTTTTTGTTGGTATTCCAGTAGGATTGGCTTTTGCTATTCCAGAGGCAAATATTAATATGGTTTCAATGATTACATTAGTTATGATAATTTTAGGATGTGCACTTTTAGAAAGTTATATCAATAAGAATGGAGAACGAATTATTGAAAAGCTTTAAGGAGGTATTAAGTGAACGATGTATTTAAAGCACTTGCTGATCCAACAAGAAGAAAAATTTTAGAGTTATTAGCAAGCAGTGATAAAAATGCTGGAGAGATTGCGGACTATTTTCATATCACAAAGCCCTCCATCAGTCATCATCTCTCCATTTTAAAAAATGCCGAATTGATTGTAGATCATCGAAAAGGACAAAATATTGTGTATTCTTTAAATACAACTGTGTTTCAGGATATGGTGAAATGGTTTTTTGATGTTACAAAACGTACAGATGATAAACAAGAGGATAAAATAGACGATGGAAATAATGATGCCTAACAGCTAGAAGGTACACTTTCAACATATTAAATAGAAAAGGATGTTTATTTTATGAAAGAGAAAAGACAGTTTATTACGATACCCTTAGTAGTGTCAATCCTATCATTTATAGCCGGTTCAATCAGTTATTTCTTTATAAAAGATCAAATTCCGATTCACTGGAATAGCAATTGGAAAGTTGATCGTACTGTACCAAGAGAGATGGTTTTCTTAATCAGTGCACTTCCATTGGCACTGTATCTACTACTAGGTACAAAGAAGAATGTGATAACGTCTGCGAAAGGTAACCGAATCTCAGTGATTGCATGTACTTACTTATTAGTTGGCGTACAATGGATATCAATTGCTACAGCACTCAAGGTGAAAATAAATATGGAGTTAGTTATTCCATGTATGATTGGTGTCTTTTTTATGATTATTGGTAATTTCATGCCGACGATATCAAGAAATCGTATGGTTGGATTTCGAACTCCATGGTCTGTAAGGAGTGACCTGAGCTGGAAAAAAACGAACCGAATCGGTGGCTATCTAATGAGTATGATCGGTATTGTATTTATTATCAGTGGTATTTTTCAAAAGAAATTCTTAAACTATATCTCAGTTATAGCATTTGTACTTATTTTAATTGTATGTATATTTATTTCTTACCATTATTGGAAGATAGATCCTGAACGTAGACGACAAACGAGTTGATAAGCAAAAAAAAGCTCCGCAGGATGCGCACTACGCTACGCTACGGCGCTTGTAAAGTGTTACTCGTGAGAGTGTACGAAGCACACTTTTGCTCAATTAGGATTAGTATGTCAAAAGTACTTTTCTATAATTTCATTCGTCATTTTGCACTCAATAGACTAAATAAAAATGAGATGACAAACATAATTTAGGAGCACACTGTTATGAAGTCGTCGGTACTTAGGGCCTGTATTTGAGGCCCTTATGTACCGTTACGAACTTCATTCAAGCGAAAGCGTGTTGCGTATAAATTATGTTTGTCATCCCATTCTCTTAACATTTCAATGTGCAAAATGACGTCAGTCTTCTTTGACACTCTAATCAATTAAGCTAGAAACTGTTCACATGCTTTGATTACTTCTTGCATTGCAAGATTTCCAGGACCACCAATTGTATTTCTCTTTTCAACGCAAGTCTTTAATGAAATTGCATCGTAAATATCACTTTCAAATACTTGGCTAATTGCTTTTAGTTCTTCGAGAGATAAATCTTCAATGGAACATTTTTTATCAATACAAGTGAGTACGAGACGACCAATAATTCCATGAGCATCGCGGAATGCAACGCCATGATTAACAAGATAATCAGCAGCGTCGGTAGCATTTGTAAAACCATTCATAGCACTTTTGGCCATAATCTCATGATTAAATTTCATTGTAGAAATCATTCCGGTGAAAAGCTTAATACATCCTTTTACAGTATCGATTGCATCAAAAGTAAGCTCTTTATCCTCTTGCATATCCTTATTATAAGCAAGTGGTAAGCCTTTCATTGTTGTCAAAATCGACATTAAAGCACCATAAACTCGACCAGTTTTACCACGAACTAATTCTGCAATGTCTGGATTCTTCTTCTGTGGCATGATGGAGCTACCAGTAGAATAAGCATCATCAATCTCAACAAACTGATATTCATTCGAATTCCAGATAATAATTTCCTCACAAAAACGACTTAAATGCATCATAATAGTAGAAAGAGCACTTAACAGTTCAATTACATAATCACGATCGGATACAGAATCCATACTATTTAAAGTGGCACCTGTAAAGTCAAGTAACTGTGCTGTATAGGCACGATCCAAAGGATAGGTAGTTCCAGCGAGTGCACCAGCACCAAGTGGACAGTAATTCATTCTTTTATAAATATCTCCTAAACGGTCGTAATCGCGACGAAACATCTCAAAATAAGCGCTTATATGATGTGCTAGTGTAACCGGTTGAGCTTTTTGAAGATGTGTAAATCCAGGCATATAGGTACTCGTATTTGCTTTCATAAGTACTAGTAACTCTGAGAGAAGATCTTTTACTAATACCTTTAATTCATCAATCTCATCGCGAGTATAGAGTTTCATATCAAGTGCAACCTGGTCATTACGGCTTCTTCCTGTATGTAATTTTTTTCCTGTGTCGCCAATACGCTCAATCAAATGTGCCTCTACAAAACTATGAATATCTTCATGGGTTCCATCAATCACTAGCAAACCATTCGCAATATCTTCTTTTATACTATTTAAACCAGCAATTATTTGATCTTTTTCTACTGGTGTTAAAACTCCCTGCTTACTTAACATCGTAACATGTGCTATGCTGCCTCTAATATCCTGTTCATAAAATTTTTGATCAAAGGAAATAGATGCATTGAAATTATGTACCAATTGATTAGTTTCTTTTGTGAAACGACCGCCCCAAAGTTTCATATTAATTTCCTCATTTCTATGTAGTATTTGTAATGACTTAATATGTCATGAATTATCCTTTGTCTATGTTATCGTGTTTTAATAAAGAATGCAAGTTGAACTTGCATTTTACAATGGAAATAATTATAATCAAATTAACGACAGGTTATGGCTAATATAAAGCCCTGTAATACTATGGCGGGCAGATAGGAGTAGAGATGAAAGTTAAGACGATTATGATTCCATATGTTGACTTGAAATGTATTTCAATTAGTAATACAATAGAGGAAGCGCTCGCATTGATTGATGAACATCAGCTATTATCAATGCCAGTAGTTGATGAAAAGATTTTTATAGGTGCATTATCAAAACAGCATATCTTCGAAGAGTATTTTCGAAACTACACCGGAACAAAGGAAGAATTTTTGCAAAGAAGAGTTAACGAATTAATGGGTGTGAAGCTGATTAGTGTCACTGAAGATACTACAATTGAAGAGGCAGCAGCATTATTCATAGCTTCCAAATTCCGTTTTATACCTGTGTTAAATAGGTCGGATGAATTAGCTGGTATTGTAACCCAACAAGCAATATTTAAAGAGTATCAAAAACTGTTTGGTAAGGATTTCGATACATTTACAATATACTCTTATGATTATAAGGGAACATTGGCAAAGATAGCTGAGACAATAGCAAAACATGATGGTAATATAAAAAATATAGTAATAATTAATACAGAAACTATGGGCTTACAAGAAATATTTGTCCGGGTTGAGTGCGAAGATTTTGATGAAATCACAAAAGCTCTTACAAAGAAGGGGTTTGATGTAAGAGTAAATAATAAAAGATTGTAATCATAAAAGAGTGCTGCTGAATTATTGCAACACTCTTTTATATGTGGTAAGATTCAGGTGTCAAAAGTCCTTAAGAAAAAAGTCTGACGTCATTTTGCACAAGGAAATGCAAGGAGTATGGGATGCCAAACATAATTTATCCGCAACACGCTTTCGCTTGAATGAAGTTCGTAACGGTACATAAGGGACTAAAATACAGGCCCTAAGTACCGACGACTTCATAACAGTATGCTCCTAAATTATGTTTGTCATCCCATTTTTAGCGAGTCTATATATGTGCAAAATGACGTATGAAATTATGGAAAGTACTTTTGCACCCTAATCATAATAAAAAGTTCTCGAACTTTCTATTACACAAAAGAAGTGTCCGAAAGAAAGGACGCTATGATGCACACAAGCGCGATAGAAGGATGTCGCTTAACAATATAAAGCTTACGGCATATTTTAATATGTATGAGTAATAATAAAAGACAAATACGTAAAAGAAGGGTTTATTATGATAAATTTTAGAGCAATAGAATTAACTGATAGAGAATGGGTTGAGGAGATATTAAAGAAAGCTAATTTGATGGGGTGTGAATATACCTTTGTTAATAATTTTATTTGGGGCGCACAGTATCACCTCGAAATTGCGAATGTAAATGGTTTTTATTGTACAAGAAGTGGGTTAGATACTGTTGAATATGGCTTTCCAATTGGAGAAGGTAACTTAGCAGAGGTTATTCAATTATTAGAAGAAGACGCTAATGAAAGAAATGTTCCTTTCGTTATGAAAGGATTGTTGTCAGAACATATAACATTATTGGATCTTGTCTGTCCGGGAAAGTTTGAATTTACAAGTTCTAGAGACGATAGTGATTATGTTTATTCGGTTCAAAAATTATCGACACTTTCTGGGAAAAAACTTCATGGGAAACGCAACCATATTGCTAGATTTAAAGACAATGAAGACTGGCAGTATGAGAGACTTACACAAGATAATATGAAAGACTGTCTTGCCATGAATGATAAATGGTGTCAACATAATAGATGTATGGAAAGTGTTTCATTAAGACATGAAGCATGTGCAGTGAAGATATCATTACGATATTTTGAAGAATTGAAGCTAGTCGGTGGTTTATTACGATTAAATGGTGAAGTAGTTGCTTATACGATAGGTGAGCCACTATGTGACAATACATTTGTAATTCATATTGAAAAGGCATTTTCTGATATTCAGGGAGCATACCCGATGATTAATCAGCAGTTTGTACTTCATGAATGTCAGGATTTTGAATATGTAAATCGTGAAGAGGATCTTGGAGAGGAAGGCTTACGTAAAGCAAAACTTTCTTATTATCCTGAGATTTTACTTGAAAAGTATAGAGCAATCAAAAGAGGATAACAAATTATGATTGAAATTGCAAGTCACGAGATGATTCCAAGATTAAAAGAGATTTGGAAAAAATGTTTTCATGATGAAGACTCGTATATTGATTTTTATTATCGAGAAAAGTTTCCTCAAGTAGAAACATTCGTACAAACAATCGATGGAAATCCTGTTGCTATGGCAACTCTGATACCAGGGGAAATCTCAAACGAACAAACGACGATAAAAATACGCTATGTTTATGCTGTAGCAACGGATCCAATCTGGCGGGGAAAGGGACTGGCATCTGAATTGCTACGTTATATTAATGCTCGTGTCGGAAAGGAGTATCAAGGTACTATTTTAGTACCTGCCTCCAAAGAACTTTTTGACTATTATGCAAATTTAGGTTATCAGATTGCGTGTAATAAAAAGGTAGTTCACCTATCGATGGAAGACCAATTTATGAGAGAGCATAGGAAAGAAATTGATGTGAAGTTTGGAGAACTTTTAGCGACAGAACTATATCATATGAGGGAACAGCGATTTTCTAAGATTGGTTATGTAAAGTGGGATGTTGAGGCTCTTGATTATGTTATGAGAGAATGGCAACTTTGTAAAGGTAAGGTAATAAAAGTTGAAACATTGAATGAAACGGGAAGCTTGTTCTACTTCTATGATCCCAATCATAAAGTATTATATGTAAAGGAAACGACTTTAACTCACAATGCTCTTAGACAAGCATTAATTAAGCTGGCAGAATCGCACCAGATCAATCAGATTGAATTGGTTGAACAAGTTGATAGTGAATTGGATGGTGTAATCTTACCATATATGATGGTTTATGGAGATGAAATCTCTTCGCTAAACTATGCTAATTTCGTAAAAGACTAGAGAAAAACACAACGAAAGTCCATGAAACCCTTGAAAAACGTGGGGGTTGTTCCAGTGGTTGACAAAGAATAGATTATCTGGTAAAATTACTTTGTAATATTTCTGTAATAATTATGAGATAGTTCCTTCATGAATGGTTTACCATACATGAAGAAATAAATCGAAAGGAATTAGGTAAGAATATGAAAACAAAGAATAAGGTTACAACAACTTTAATCGTTGGCTTCCTTTTATTTTTTGCAACCGTGGGAACGTCTTTCTACATAACAAAAAACAAAGCAAACAACGAGTCAGTTGAAGTAGCTGCAGATACTCAGCCAGAAGATACAATTGGTGATTCTGACTTGGTAGCTGCTAAAGTTAATCCTTATGCTACAACAAGAGTACTAGATAGTGTTACAGCAAAAGGATTATTGGAACAAGAAACAGAGGCTAGCATCGATGAAGAGGTTGAGTTATTCGAAGAGTTTAATGATGAGGAACTAAATGAAGAAGTAGAAGTTGATTCTATGGAATTGGTAGAGGAAGTAGCTTTAGATTCAGTGGAAGCTATGATTACTTCAACATTAAGTTTAGCTGAACTAGATGTAGAATTTAATAAAGTACTTCCTAAGGTGAATGAATTTTTAAATATTCGTAGTGAAGCAAAACAAGACGCCGAGGTTGTTGGAAAGCTCTACAAAAACTCTTATGCAGAAGTAGTGGATAAAGGGGAAGAATGGACAAAGATTAAGTCAGGCTTGGTTGAAGGCTATGTTAACAATGAATATCTTTACTTTGATGACGAGGCAGTTACAATCGCAAAGAGTTTAGATGCATTTAAGGCAGAAGTTACCGCTGGCTCTGTCAATGTTAGAACAAAGCCTACAACTGATAGTGAGATCTTAAGTAAGGCAAGCAAAGGTGATACGTATACTCATGTACCTGAGATGGACCGAGACGGTTGGACTGCAATTATGTATAATGAGGAAGGCACTTTAGCATATATCTCCAATGAGTTTATTGAAACGAAGTTCTCATTAAAAACCGCAGTGAGCAAGGCGGAAGAAGAGAAAGCTGCAAAAGAAGCAGAAATAGCAAAATCATTACAGGAAGCAAAGAAACATAAACCAAAGACAACCAATCGAGAGCCAATTACAGTATCTGATGACGATATCTTTTTATTGGCAACCGTAGTTGCAATGGAAGCTGGTGGCGAGTCTTACGAGGGACAGTTAGCAGTGGCAAATGTTGTAATTAATCGAATGTTAGATGGGTACTGGGGAAAGACAATAAAGTCAGTTGTTTATGCACCTGGGCAGTTTTCTGGGGCTAATTCGGGAAGAATTGAGCAATACTCAAAACGAGTTACAGAAAGTAATAAAAGGGCTGCGATTGAAGCGCTTGCAGGTAATAATAACATAGGCAATTATATGTATTTTATTATGAAAAGCAGAGCAAATTACTCTAGCTATAAGAAATATTACGTTCTAGGTTGTCATTGCTTCTACGCAAGATAATTGAAAAATATTTAGACAAATTGATTGTTTATTAAATAAAAAACGATATAAAGGTTTACTTCAAAAACTGGGAGCTGTTACAAAAATAATTTTCATCTGTAAATTATATTTTGCAACAGCTCCCTTTTAAATTTATCTGCAACACGCTTTCGCTTGAATGAAGTTCGTAACGGTACATAAGGGCCTAAAAAGAAACAAAAGTTATGGTATAAATAGTATCAAAAAGGACATTAATAAAACTTATAAACAGCTTACTTGTTATTGTAAATTAAATTATGTTTGTGGAAAGGATGATACTAATTTATGAAACATATGGTTAGCATTGAAAAAGTAAAAGGTAGAGAAATTCTTGATTCTAGAGGTAACCCAACCGTAGAGGCAGAAGTAATCTTAAGCGATGGAAGTGTTGGAAGGGCGGCGGCACCATCTGGCGCTTCTACAGGTGCATTTGAAGCTGTTGAATTAAGAGATGGAGATAAAAACCGTTATCTCGGAAATGGTGTAAAAAATGCAGTGGATCATGTAAAAAGAGAATTAGCTGAGGCAGTGATTGGAAGAAATCCATTTAATCAAGTGGAAGTTGATGCGGCTATGATTGCAGCAGATGGTACGCTAAATAAAGGTCATCTTGGGGCTAATGCAATTCTCGCAGTAAGCCTTGCAAATGCAAAAGCAGCAGCAATTTCCTGTGGATTACCACTTTATCAATACCTTGGTGGTACGAATGCAAGAACCTTACCAGTTCCAATGATGAACATTATCAATGGAGGTAAGCATGCTGATTCGAGCCTTAATATTCAAGAATTTATGATTATGCCGGTTGGGGCAAGAACATTTAGTGATGCACTAGAAAGGAGCACAACAGTATTTCATACCTTAAAGAAATTACTTAAGAGTAATAACTATGTTACTGCTGTTGGTGATGAAGGTGGTTTTGCGCCTAAATTTGAGTCAGATGAACAAGCCTTAATGTATATTATGGAAGCAATTAATAAAGCAGGATATACTCCTGGAAGCGATTTCTATATTGCAATGGATGCGGCAGCGACAGAAATGTATGAGGAAGCTAAGAAAGTAGGAAAAGAAGGTAGTTATTTGTTCTGGAAATCAGGAGAGTTAAAGTCTGTAGATCAGATGATTGATTACTGGGAAGGACTTTGTGATAAATACCCGATTCTTTCATTAGAAGATGGTTTAGCAGAAGAGGATTGGGAAGGATGGGCGAAGTTAACTAATCGATTGGGAAATCGAATTCAATTAGTTGGTGATGATTTATTTGTTACAAATACAAACCGTATCTCAAAAGGAATTAAAGAAGAGGTTTCCAATTCTGTATTAATAAAATTCAATCAAATTGGATCCTTAACAGAAACGCTTAATGCGATTGAGATGGCAAAAAATCAATCCTGGACTGCAATAATCTCTCATCGTTCTGGAGAAACAGAAGATGTTACAATAGCTGACATCGCAGTAGCTACCAATGCTGGTCAGATCAAGACAGGAGCACCAAGCCGTAGTGATCGTGTTGCAAAATACAATCAGTTGTTGCGTATTGAACAAGAACTTGGCATGTCTGCAGTTTATCCAGGGAAAAAAGCTTTTAAAGTCTTACTTTAGTTTTTATTACCTAACTTATAGGGTTCTACCTGTTTGGTTCTATAGTATTTACAAACTTTTCCACTTGACATACAGATGGAATCCTTACCACCACATAAGTCTTTATCTTGTGAGTATTTCATGTTATCATATAATCTATGATTTTCACCGTATGTAATATCGTATGGTAAAATAGGGGTATATTCTTCTTTTTTACTCATATGATTCCCTCCTTTTTAAGCTATTTTACACCAAAGAATGGAAAATGACAAGAAGTGGTTTGCTTATTTTTTATATGTGTTATAATACTTTGTAAAAAAGATAGGTGATACATTCTTGTTAAAGAAAGGACATGGTAATATGTTGAATGAAATAGAAGAAAGTGCTAGAAAGGCAATCACAGAATTAATTGAGGTTGGTTGTTTAAAAGAACATCAGATCGTAGTTGTTGGCTGTTCTTCTAGTGAAATCATGGGAGAAAAAATCGGTACAAATTCAGTGATGGAAGCCGCAGAGTCTGTTTATCGGGGAATTATGCCAGTACTAAAAGAAAAGAATATATATTTAGCTGCTCAGTGCTGTGAACATTTGAACCGTTGTATTATTATTGAGGAAGAAGCCCGAAGAGAATATGGATATGAAGAGGTTAATGCAGTACCTCATCCACATGCAGGTGGTTCTTTTGCAACGTGTGTTTACGCTAATATGAAGGAGCCGGTTGCAGTCGAAGAGATCAAAGCTCATGCAGGAATCGATATTGGTGATACTTTGATTGGTATGCATCTTAAGGCAGTCGCTGTTCCAGTTCGTTTGAGTATAAAAAAGATTGGGGAAGCAAATCTTGTTTGTGCAAGAACGAGACCTAAATTTATTGGTGGTGAACGTGCTTTGTATAAAATCAAAGGGGAAAGATAATTATGGGGATAATGAACAAGATTCATTCATATGAGCATAGAGCACAGTATTACGAAACTGATCAGATGGGCTGCGTACACCACTCAAATTATATTCGTTGGTTTGAGGAAGCACGAACAGATTTACTAAATCAGGCAGGTTTTAGTTATAAGAGAATGGAAGAAGAAGGTCTTATGTGCCCTGTTCTGAATGTGTACGCAGAATATAAGTCGATGGTGCATTATCAGGATGTCGTTGAGATCAGTTCCAAGATTACAGCATTTAATGGAATCAAATTTACAGTTGAATATACAGTAACAGATAAAGAAACAAAGGAAGTTCGAACCGTCGGTAAAAGTGAACATTGTATCCTTAATCACGAATTTAAACCAATACGTTTGCAAAAAGAAAACAAAGAAGTATATGATTTATTCATGGAATTAAATCAATCTGACGTTATTTCGCATAAATAAATGTTATGAGTATGTGATGACAAACATATCCCATTTTTAGTAAGTCTATTTATGTAGGCAAAGCGTCCCCAAAAGGACGCTTTGCTTTTATTTATTTGAGTTACATTTCTTTTGAATCTCAACAATAATAATAGGTATGATTGAGAATAGAAAAACTGTAATCCATTCGGTAAGTGATAAAGGCGTTACTTTAAAAATTCGTGCTAGTGAGTCAATTGAAATAACAGTGACTTGCATTATGGTACCTATAATAAAAGAGAGAATCATTTTTGGATTTGAAAAAAGCCCAATTTGAAAGATGGAGTGCTCGCTACGCATATTAAATGCATGAAAGAGTTGAGATAGACTTAATACCGCAAAGCACATGGTTTGCCCACCGACAACATATGCTACGAGTGCAAGAGATCCAATCATTGCGCCTTCCAGTATGATTTTAAATATCAACCCATCCGCAAACATTCCTTTCTTCTGTGACACTGGCTTTTTATTCATAATGTCATCTGGAGCTGGTTCTACCCCAAGAGCAATTGCTGGAAGTGAATCTGTAACTAAATTCACCCATAGCAGTTGAACAGCTACTAACGGTGCAGGCAAGCCGAAAAGAATTGCAATAAATATTGTTATTATCTCTCCGATGTTACTTGAAAGTAAAAAATGAATGGATTTTCGTATATTATCATAAATACCACGCCCTTCTTTTACAGCAGAGACAATTGTTGCAAAGTTATCATCTGCTAAAATCATATCTGAAGCGTTCTTTGCAACATCTGTACCACTTAACCCCATAGCACAACCAATATCCGCTGCTTTTAGAGCTGGAGCATCATTTACACCATCACCAGTCATAGCAACTACTTCGCCACGTTTTTGCAATGCTTTCACAATCCGTACTTTATGAGTTGGCGATACACGAGCGAATACACGATATTTGTAGATGGATTGCTCTAATTCTTTATCTGATAATTTATTAAGCTCTTCGCCACTGATTGCTTTCACATCATCGCCCTTCGCTGGTAAAATGCCGAGTGTTTTTGCGATTGCACAAGCAGTTGAGATATGATCACCAGTAATCATGACAGGTGTGATTCCAGCAGCTTTACATACAGCCACAGCTTCTTTTACTTCTTCTCGAGGAGGGTCTATCATTCCTAGCAGACCAACAAGAGTCAAATCACTTTCAATGGCATCATCTTTCATATAATGTATGGAACGATCGATAATTTTATAAGCGACAGCCAAAACACGAAGCGCTTTTTCTGTCATCGTAAGACAGATGTGCTCAAACTGTGCTTGCTCTTTATGTAGGAATGGAATCGTATGACCATCCTTTTCAACATTGATGCAATGTTTAACTAGAACATCATATGCACCTTTTGTAACAATTAGGAATTTCCCGCCACTTAGTTTGTGTACGGTTGTCATTAATTTCCGAGAGGAGTCAAAAGGGATTTCGCGGACCCTAGGTTTATTAGCTTCAAGAGTGCTTTTGCTGATATGGTTGCGATATGCAGCTACAATTAAAGCTTTTTCCGTTGGCTCTCCAAGTGCTTCTTTCGTTTCTTCTTGTATCGTTGCATTGTTGCATAAGGTAGCCATCTCAAGAAGATGAGAAGCAAAAGGCTTTTGCTCACTTTCAATACCATGAATGGAAGCAATTTCTGTAACGGTCATTACGTTCTGTGTGAGTGTACCAGTTTTATCAGAACATATAAAAGTTGCGCTTCCAAGCGTTTCAACGGCTGGCAGTTTTCGTATGATCGCATTTTTCTTTGCCATGCGTTGGACACCAAGAGATAGCATGATCGTAACGATTGCAGGAAGCCCTTCAGGAATTGCTGCAACAGCCAAGCTTACACTAGTCATAAACATATCAAAAATGCCTCGGCCTTGTAGCGTTCCTAGTAGAAAAATAACAATACAGATGGAAAGTGCAGCAATTCCAAGGAATTGCCCTGTTTTTGCCAGTTTCTTTTGCAGCGGAGTATCAGGTGTATCATCTTGCATAATCATCTTAGCAATTTGACCAACTTCGGTATGCATTCCGGTAGCAGTTACTACTGCAATCCCTCGGCCGAAGGTTACGATACCAGAAGATGGTACCATATTTTTACGATCCCCAAGCATCGTATTTTCCTTTAGTATGACATCAGCATCTTTTTCAGCTGGATGAGATTCACCGGTAAGAGAGGACTCATCGACTTTTAGGTTCGTACAACTAATCAATCTTGCATCTGCAGGTACATAATGACCAGTATCTAGATAAATGATATCTCCAGGTACTAATTGACTTGAAGGAATACAAGATTGCTTTCCATTTCTTAAGACAAATGCATTTGGTGCAGCCATCTTTTTTAATGCCTCAAGGGATCGTTCAGCCTTCGCTTCTTGGATTACACCTAAGATTGCATTCAGGATGATAATAGCGAAGATGATAATTGGATCAATATAATCCGCTTTCCCTTTTAGTAGTGAGATACCAAATGAGAGAAAGGCTGCACATATAAGGACAATAATCATAAAGTCAGAGAATTGAGCAAAAAAACGTACAAGGAGGCTTTTACCTTTTTTCGATTCTAACTCATTTTTTCCGAACTTTAATAGCCTTTTTTCAGCTTCAACCTCAGCCAGACCTAATTTCGTATTTACATTTAATAGTTGTAGTGTTTCTTTTACTGATAAGGAATGAAATTGCATAAAGACTCCAATCTGCTGATTTTACAAACACAGGAAAGTATAGAGCATCCCTCTTGTCTGCTTGATTCTCTTTAGAAAATATATGTATGACATGCAAAAAGTATGAAATGGCATAGAAAATTTATGAATCAAGCTAGTAAAATGAGAGATAATACCAGATAGTGATTGATTATTCTTCTAATCATATTTTACAAGTTAAAACAAATTTGACATATCGTGAGTATATATGTTACCATTTGTTAGAAATAAAATATATATTGGCACGGGGGATATATGTTTTTTACAACAAAAGATTTGGACTCACAATATAATAATTCAAGTGTTTTTAATCTTGCTTTATTTTCTCTTAATACTGCAGCAGCTACGTTATATTTGGCTTTGGTAGAATATACTGCTTATTTTGTTAATGGAATTATTGGTTTTACCGTTGTATTTACTTCAATCATTTTAACAGCTCTGAGAGTTTTTGATGGATTAATCGATCCCATTGTTGGGTTTATCGTTGATCGAACCAATGGAAGATTTGGTAAGTTTCGTCCATTTATTTTAATTGGTAATCTGCTAATGGCGATTAGTTCCCTTTTAATGTTTAATTATTCATACAGTGTACCACAATGGTTAAGACTTCCTGTGTTTGTAGGTTGCTATATTGTATTTGTCATTGGATATACATTTCAAATGTTAGCAGCCAAAGCAGGACAAACTGTAATGACTAATAATCCTAAGATACGACCTATCTCAACTTACTTTGATTCTTTATTCATTACTTCATCGTATGGTGGAACTGCACTCTATGTCCAAACGTTCTTAGTGAAAAAATACGAGGGTGGCTATCGGAATCCGATGTTATACAAGGAATTAACGTTCTGGATTGTGATGATATCTGGAATTTGTACAATATTAGCTATTATTGGTATATGGAGTAAGGATCGGTCGGAATTTTTTGGGAATGAAGGGAATGCAGTCAAAGTTCGATTAAAAGATTATTATACGATTTTAAAATGCAATAAACCAATACGGATGCTTGTTACGGCCGCCTCTGTAAACAAATTTACTTCTATGGTCTATAGCAATATAGCAATTGGTGTCATTATATTTGGAATTATGATGCAAAATTATGAGTTATCAGGTAGTATTGGTTTACTAACTGCAATTCCTAATATTTTCGTTGTTACGCTTGGAGTAATGGTAGCTCAACGACTGGGGCAAAAAAAGGCATTTCAAACATTTACCTGGTTAGCAATCGGCTTTCAATTCATCATGACATTATTTTTATTATTTGGGAATCTCACTAAGGTAGAATTTCGATTAAACCTTATTTCTGTTGGTTTTTTCTCGATTTATATCTTACTTAACGGATGTAAATCAGTAAGTAATAATATCGTTGTTCCAATGATTGCAGATTGTTCTGATTATGAAGTGTTCCGTAGTGGTCTTTATGTTCCTGGATTAATGGGAGCTTTATTCTCGTTAATTGACCAAGTGGTTTCTGCCTTTGGAACCGCCTTTGTAGGTATCATTGTAGCACTCATTGGATTTCGTGAAAAATTACCACAAGTCGATGATCAACTGACACTGAGATTAAAGCTTGTTGCTATTATTTGCTATTGTATCGTTCCGATTATGGGATGGTTGACTAGCCTATATTCGATGAAATATTATGAGCTGGATAAGGATAAAATGCATGAGATCAATCATAGTAGATCGAAGTGTATGAATGGACAAATGGAAATCAATCAAACAAAATAATGGAATTAAAACATCACTGAAGCATGATTTCACACGATTCAAGCAAAAAGTATTGTCATATTGTAGTGAAAGGTATATTCTGTAAATATCTTAAAAGAAAGGATAAGTATGCTTTTCATGCATAGGTGATCAAATGGAAGCTCTATATTGGCTGATTGGTTTAGCTGTACTCTTATTAATTGAGATTGCCACTCTTGGTTTAACTACAATCTGGTTTGCAGGTGGAGCATTTATAGCATTTATAGCGGCTATTCTTGGCTTTGATGTACCTGTTCAGATGGTTTTATTTGTTCTAGTTTCCCTTCTCTTATTAATATTCACGAGACCGGTTGCAATGAAACGTTTGAATAAAAACCGTGTAAAAACCAACTATGAGGGGCTAATCGGTAAAGTAGTCAAAATTACGAAGACTGTTGATAATGCAAATCAGACAGGTGAAGCTAGTGTTAATGGTCAGGAGTGGACAGTTCGAAGTTTACAAGATGATGTTGTAATTGAACCTGGTACAAAAGTGAAAATAGTTAATATTGAAGGTGTTAGATTAATTGTAACCGAATATCGAGAGGAGAATTAATTATGGAAACATATCTTATTATTTGTGCAGTCGTAATCGTACTTATTATCTTGGCCTCCTGTATAAAAATCGTACCTCAAGCACATGCTGTTATATTGGAACGATTAGGTGGTTATCAGGCAACTTGGAGTGTTGGTATTCATTTAAAATTGCCATTGGTTGATAAAGTAGCAAAACGTGTATTATTAAAAGAACAAGTAATTGATTTTGCGCCACAACCAGTTATTACAAAGGATAACGTTACAATGAGAATTGATACAGTTGTATTTTTTCAGATAACAGATCCAAAATTGTTTGCTTATGGTGTTGAGAATCCACTTATGGCAATTGAAAATTTAACTGCAACTACACTACGTAATATCATTGGTGATTTGGAGTTAGATGAAACATTAACTTCAAGAGAAATTATTAATACAAAGATGAGAGTATCCTTAGATCAGGCAACGGATCCTTGGGGAATTAAAGTTAACCGTGTTGAGTTAAAGAATATTATTCCTCCAGCTGCAATTCAAGATGCAATGGAAAAACAGATGAAGGCTGAACGTGAACGTCGTGAGTCTATCTTAATTGCAGAAGGTCAGAAAAAATCAGCAATCCTCGTTGCTGAAGGTAGTAAACAGGCTACAATTCTTGAGGCTGAAGCTGAAAAGGAATCAGCAATTCTTCGTGCAGAGGCTAAGAAGGAAGCCACCATTCGTGAAGCAGAAGGTCAGGCAGAAGCTATTGTTGCAGTTCAAAGGGCGAATGCAGAAGGTATTCGTTTGCTTAATGAAGCTAATCCAGGTAGTAAAGTTCTTCAGATTAAGAGCTTAGAGGCATTTGCAAAAGCAGCCGATGGAAAAGCAACAAAGATTATTATCCCATCAGAGATTCAAGGAATCGCAGGTTTAGTAAAGAGCATTACCGAAGTTGCTAAGGATGATTTAAAAATCGATTATGAAAAGTAAGTAGTAATTACTGAGTATGTGAGGGTATGTATGACCACAGTATTAATTTTGGAAGATTGTTTGGAAAGCATAAAAGCGTTGGAAGCAATCATGAAGGGATATCACGTGGGAATACATGCCCTTTTTGCTTGCTCCCTACCAGAAGCTATCGATATTTTATATAGTGAGAAAAGAATCAATCTATTTTTTCTTGACATCAATTTAGATGTACGTAATCCAAACGATCAATCAGGTCTTTTATTTGCTAAGAAAATTCGAGAGATTAGAAAGTATGCATTTACACCAATTGTGTTTCTTACTTCGGCTACAGAATTAGAGCTCATTTCCTATCGGGAAACACAGTGCTATTCTTATGTAACGAAGCCATATAGCCTTGAATCTATAACATCTGTATTGGATAAAGTTGTGCAAAACAGTGAGAGAAAAGAAAGAAAACAGGTAACAGTGAAAAAGGATGGTATCAATTATCGTATCGATGAAGACGAGATCATATGTATCGAAGCAATATCAAGGGGAATTCGCCTCTATCTAAAGGATGAAAGTATCGATTTAAAGTATATATCAATCAAACAATTTTTAGAGAAATTGTCCAAAGATCAATTTATCCAGTGCCATCGTATGTATGTAATCAATACAAGCAAAATTGAGTATGTAGATATCGTGAATCAGATGATTCAATTACGAGGTCTTACACAGACTGTTGAAATTGGTGTAACCTATAAAACGGAAATGAGGCGATGGATTCATGGATAAAACAACAGTAATAAAAATCATTATTGCTATCTTACTTCTATTGATTGTACTAATGATTACTTTTTTGGTCATTCGACAAAAAATGTCCGTTTATGCGAAACAGGAGAAGGAACTGCAGATGTATAAGTTATATGTAAAGCCTTTGGAAGACTGTATTCGAGATATACGCGCCAAACAACATGAATTTGACAATCATCTTAATGCATTATTGAACATGCATCTGACAATTTCTAATTATGACGAACTGGTAGCAGCACAATCCACATATATACTTTCTCTAAATTGTAATCGAGATAATTCCTATCTAGGATTGCTTCATCTTAGTAATAAAGTAATTGCTGGTTTTTTGTATAGTAAATTAACTAGTATTCCTCCGCAGATTCACATTGAATTAATGGTAGGAAGCAAAGAAATATTTACGAATGTTCCAGAGATGGAATTGGTTGAAGTTCTTGGAACTTTAATCGATAATGCCGTTCAAGCTTGTAGCGAGAAAAATCATGAGATCAAGATTTACCTGACATCAGAGGATGATCGATTTATTTTCATTATTAAGAATCAACATGAAAAGGTGCCAATCACAGTATTAGGAAGATTTTTTGAGCGAGGTTTTTCTACAAAGGATAAGAAACAAAATCAGGGACTTGGACTTTATAATGCAAAAAAAATTATCAAGCGATGGAATGGTGAAATCTATGTTGAGAATGAAATCATTGATCATACAAATTATTTAAGCTTCCATGTAGAGCTTTAGTAGGATTTGCTTTTTTATTTACATTACTGAGAAAATGTGGTACATTTACGATATGTAATTTTTAGAGTATATACTAAGTAATCAGTGGAGGACGGAAATTGAAGAGAGAATTATTTCATATTGGTAGCTTGACTATATATGGTTATGGATTGATGATAGCAATTGCAATTTATTCTGCATATTTTAGTGTAGAATATCGGGCAAAGAAAAAAGGATTAGAATATCAAAAAATATTTGATTTAACGATTTGGTGTGCGATAGGTGGAATTCTTGGAGCAAAAATATTATATTATATCACAGTGATTCCTGACATCATAAAGGATCCAAGCATTTTGTTAGATATATCGAATGGATTTGTTGTATATGGTGGAATTATATTTGGTATTTTAGCTGGTTCGATTTATTGTATAAGGCAAAAGTGGAATTTTTTCCAATACTTTGATTTGGTTATGCCTTCCATCGCTTTAGCTCAAGGCTTTGGACGTATTGGATGCTTATTGGCAGGCTGCTGTTATGGAAAAAAAACAGATAGTTGGTTTTCAATTACATTTCATGAACCATGCTTAGCACCAAACGATGTACCTTTGATTCCAACTCAGATTATTTCCAGTGGATTGGACTTTCTCAATTTCTTTGTGCTAATTCTAATTGCAAAAAGGAATAAGGTAAATGGTTTGGTTGGTGGTTGCTATTTGATGTTTTATAGTGCTGGGCGATTTATACTCGAGTTTTTTAGAGGAGATTTAGACCGTGGCAATGTTGGCAGTTTATCTACTTCCCAATTTATCTCACTTTTCTTATTCCTTATAGGTGCAGGAATTGTAATTGTACGTATATTGTATGTAAAAAAGTCGGGTCTTTCAGAATTAGTTACTGCCAAAGAACCGAAAGAAGAAAACGTTGAGGAAGATGACAGTGTTGAAGAATATGACAACGTTGAGGAAGACGAAAACATTGAGGATGATGACAGCGTTGAAGAAGATGAAACATTAGATGAATGAGAACTTTGAACATAAGTGAGAACGTTAAAGAAGATGAAAATGCTTAGAAAGTAATAGATGAACAAACAATAGTGGAATGTAACAATCTTGACATTGTTGATTCGATTGTAATTTAGCATCAAGTGGTATGTTAATATCACTTGATGCTTGCAGGATGCGCACTACGCTACGGCGCGGAACAAAAGCTGTGCTTGTAAAGTGTTGCACGTAAATAGACTTGCTAAATATGGGATGACAAACGTAATTTAGGAGCACACTGTTATGAAGTCGTCGTTAGTACCGTTACGAACTTCATTCAAGCGAAAGCGTGTTGCGTATAAATTATGTTTGTCATCCCATATTCCATACATTTTCTTGTGCAAAATGACGTCTAAGTGCTTTTGACACCTGAATCCTAAGAGGGAATTCTCTGAATAGAATGTTATTTTTTCGTCAATACATGAAATTATTTAAGACAAAAAAGATGTATTCTTTCCTAATTATGATAGATATTAGTTACAAAGACATAAAATTCATTATATTAGATTAATTATTTGTATATTTTTTTGAGTCTTCTGTCTTTTAGAAATATAAGGGGCAGTCTTTGATTTCTCTCATTGATCATCGTTTCACTCAAGAAAGTGAGGAAATATGTGCATGAAATAAGATAAATTCTAGGAAACGAGGATTAAAATATACTTATGTTAATAAATTAACAAAATATGCAAATTAAACTTTCAGTATTATCGCTTATTTCAGTTAAAAAGTACTGGATTTTTAGAAGTATATGGGATATAATTAGCAATAAAATATTTTCATCGTTATTTATTTAACATTACAAATATTTGTAATGAGTATAGGAGAGAAAACATGTATAGGATAATAAAAAAAGAGGTTTTGGCTCCAAACATCTATCTTATGGACGTTGAAGCACCTCGTGTTGCGAAAAGCTGCCATCCAGGACAATTCGTTATAGTTAAAATTGATGAGAAGGGTGAGAGAATTCCTCTTACGATTTGTGATTACGATCGAACATCTGGTACAGTTACGATTGTTTTTCAGATTGTTGGTGCATCAACAAAAATGATGGCAGATTATGAGGTAGGCGATAGCTTCCAAGACTTTACTGGACCATTAGGATGTAAATCTGAATTAATTGATGCTCCAGTGGAAGAATTAAAGGAGAAGAAAATCCTCTTTGTAGCAGGTGGTGTTGGTACTGCTCCTGTATATCCACAAGTGAAATTCATGAAGAGCCTTGGTTGTGATGTTGATTGTATCATTGGTGCAAGAAACAAAGACTTAATCATTCTCGAAGATTGGATGGAGAAAGTAGCTAAGAATACATATATAACAACTGATGATGGCTCTTACGGTTTTAAAGGAAATGTAAATGATAGAATTAAGGATTTGGTTCAAACGCAAGGCAAGAAATATGATTTAGTCATTGCAATTGGTCCAATCATTATGATGAAATTTGTAAGTATTTTAACAAAAGAATTAGGAATTCCAACAATCGTTAGTATGAATCCTATTATGGTAGATGGTACCGGTATGTGTGGTGCTTGTCGATTAACTGTAGGTAATGAAGTTAAATTTGCCTGTGTCGATGGTCCTGAATTCGATGGTCACCTTGTAAACTTCGATGAAGCAATGAAGAGGTCGCAGATGTATAAGACAGAAGAGGGCAGAGCAATTCTTCGTGAAAAAGAGGGTGCAACTCATCATGGCGGATGTGGCCACTGTAACGACTAATTAGGAGGATTTATCATGGATGTATTGAAAAGAATTCCTGTAAGAGAACAAGAGGCTAGTGTCAGAGCCAAAAACTTTGATGAAGTTTGTCTTGGATATAATCAAGAAGAAGCAATGTTAGAGGCAACAAGATGTCTGAAATGTAAGAATGCACAGTGTCAAAAGGGTTGCCCTGTAAATATTGATATACCTTCGTTTATTCGTCAGGTGGAGACAGGAGATATTGAAGAAGCATATAAAGTAATTAGTACATATTCTGCTTTACCTGCAATTTGTGGTCGTGTATGTCCACAGGAAAGTCAATGTGAAGCAAAATGTATTCGAGGAATAAAAGGAGATGCATTATCCATTGGCAAATTAGAACGTTTTGTTGCTGATTGGGCAAGAGAGCATGGAGTAAAACCTACACCTGCCAATGAAAGAAAAGGCAAAAAGGTAGCTATTATTGGATCTGGGCCTGCAGGCTTAACTTGTGCTGGTGAGTTAGCGAAGGCTGGATATGATGTTACCATTTTCGAGGCACTTCATGAACCTGGTGGCGTATTAGTTTATGGTATTCCAGAATTTCGTCTTCCGAAAGAGACGGTTGTTGCATCTGAAGTCGAGAACGTAAAGTCTCTTGGCGTTAAGATTGAAACGAATGTTGTTATTGGTAAATCTACAACTATCGACGAATTAATAGAAGAGGAAGGTTTTGATGCAGTATTCATAGGCTCTGGCGCTGGATTACCAAAATTTATGGGTATCCCAGGTGAGAATGCAAATGGTGTTTTATCTGCAAATGAATATTTGACTAGAAATAACTTAATGAAAGCGTTCCGCTCTGATTATGATACACCGATTGTAAAAGGTAAGAAGGTGGCTGTCGTTGGTGGTGGTAATGTTGCTATGGATGCAGCAAGAACAGCACTTCGTCTTGGCGCTGAGGTACATATTGTATATCGTCGTAGTGAAGCAGAGCTTCCAGCTAGAATAGAAGAAGTACACCATGCAAAAGAAGAGGGAATTATCTTTGATATCTTAACAAATCCAATTGAAATTTTAGTGGATGAGAATGATTGGGTCAAAGGAATCCGTTGCATTAAGATGGAATTAGGAGAGCCTGATGCATCAGGTAGAAGAAAACCAGTTGAGGTGAAAGGCTCTGAATTTGACATCGAGGTTGATACGGTAATCATGTCTCTTGGTACAAGTCCAAATCCATTGATTTCTTCTACAACGCATGGTCTTGATGTCAATCGGCACAAATGTATCATTGCACAAGAGGAAAATGGTAAAACAACAAAAGAAGGTGTATATGCTGGTGGAGATGCAGTAACTGGTGCCGCAACAGTAATCCTTGCTATGAGTGCTGGTAAATCAGCTGCAAAGGGTATTGATGAATACTTATCGATTAAATAATGTTTTATTACCACTGAAACTTAAATGATTTTATGCGTCGGGATGGGATTTCAAGGTATATTCCATCCCAATTTTTTTTCTTTGGAAAACACCTTTGTTCACAATCTAAGTAATTTTGATTGAAAGATATCACAAAATGTGATATTATAAACATTAGAGTAAGTTAATGTAAAATAAGGGAAGTATTGTAATATAAGGGGATAAATGGGGTATGCTACTACTTAATTAATCGTAGATTGAGAGGTTATGGATGGGACAGAATGATAGTATACTATGGTTATTAATTGGATTAATTTTTATTCTTCTTATTCTTCTTATTGTACTGTTGTTTTGTACCCATAAGAAGACAAGGTTAATACGCGCTTCTATGGAAAAAGAACAATGTCTGACACAAGAATATGAGCAAATTATGAAAGCTTATGAGGAAACAGAGTCAAGTAAAAGTGATTTAGAGCATAAATATGAACAGTTGAAGAAAAGTCAGGATAAAGTTAAAAGAATAGCATATTCCGATTATCTTACTGGATTGCCAAATCGTGTCGCTTTAGTAGAAATTTTAGACAGTGTGATGGCGACCTTGCGACAAGGAGAAGTTATAGGTATTTTAGATATTGATATTGATAATTTTAAAGATATAAATGATACCTTAGGGCATTCATATGGAGATGAGTTACTGCTTGATGTTGCACATCGCCTAAAAGGATGTTTAGATGATGAAATATTTTTTGCAAGAATAGGTGGAGATGAGTTTGCCGTATTAATTCAGAATATTAAGGATAATGATGTTACTGATCGCTTAATAGCTGACATTAGAAAGGCATTTGAAGAGCCATTTACAGTAGCAACAAAAGAGTTTTTTATTACAGTTAGTATGGGTATTTCTCTAGCACCAAAGGATGGGAAGACGACACAAAGTCTCATCAAAAATATGAATTCTGCAATGTATGTTGCGAAAGAACATGGACGTAATACGTTTTGTTATTTTGATGATTCCATCAATCAAAAGCTTTTAGATAAATTAGAGTTACAGTCTGAACTTAGAAAGGCAATCGAGGAAGATCAATTTATCGTATATTATCAATCTCAGATGGATCTAAGTAATGGAAAGATACTTGGATTTGAGGCACTTGCTCGTTGGAACCATCCTGTACGTGGAATCATTGCACCATCTAATTTTATTCCACTAGCAGAAGAAAATGGAATGATTGTTGAAATCGGAAAGAAGATGTTAAGAGAAGCCTGTATTCAATTAAAAAAATGGGAGCAAGCGGGTTATACTGCATTAACGATGGCAGTGAATTTTTCTGCTCGTCAGTTTAAAGATATCAACTTTTTAGATATGGTTTATCAAATTATCGAGGAAACAAAGGTAAATCCAAAGAATTTGGAATTTGAGATAACTGAAACAGTTGCATTGGAAGACTTGGAACTTACCGTAGATACGATTAATCAATTAAGAAAATTCGGTATATCTTTTGCATTAGATGATTTTGGAACTGGATTTTCTTCCTTAAATTATCTGAAACAATTGCCAGTAAGTAATCTGAAAATCGATAAGAGCTTTTTAGATACAATTCTTGAGAATGTATGTGACCAAAAAATTGTACATACTATGATTAATCTAGCACGTAATCTGAATATTGATGTAATCGCTGAGGGTGTGGAATTATGTGAACAAGAAATATTCTTAAAAACGATTAATTGTAATAAAGCACAGGGATATTATTATAGCCGTCCTGTGCCAGAAGAACAGGCATTTGAAGTTTTGAAGGCATGCTCATAACAATCAGGAGAGTCAAAATATGAGATATCACAGAGTTGCAGATATTAGTACGCGGATTTTTATTTTGTTAACAGCGTTGCTATATATTGCATTTATGCTCTGTGATATTTTTTTAAATAAAGCAGAGCTATCTTCTACGTTAAAGTTTACTTCTATTGTTCTATGTTTTATAGTCACAGTTGTTTTTCTAATCTTAAATCCTAAGAATAAGGATTGCTTCATTTTATCATTTGCTTTTCTATTCACTGTAATTGCAGATGTCTTTTTGTTATTTACAGATCAGTTTCTATTTGGTGTACTTAGTTTTTGCATTGTTCAGATGATCTATCTTTATCGCATTCATAATATAGCTCCAAAGTTAAATAAATATCATCTGTGGCTACGATTGGTCGTTACATTTGTAACATTGCTTATCATGAATCTATTTCCAATCGAAGTTGACTTTCTCATATGTGTCACGGTCTTTTATTTTATAAATTTTGTTAGTAATCTTGTTCTATTAGGTTTTCTTCATCGGAAGAAACATCAATATTTGAACTGTCCTGTCCATCTAACAAGATTTTTTGTGGGCATGATACTTTTTATCTTATGTGATGTGTCAGTAGGTTTCTATAATTTATCTTATTATGTTAATCTTAACTATAATGCATATGAGACGGTAGTTTTAATTGCTTCCTATGGTATGTGGGGTTTTTATCTTCCTGGCCAGGTAGGTATTGCATTAAGCACAAAAAAATGAATTCTTTTTCTACAGTTAAAAGCAAAAGTTAAACTTGTATTACCAAATATTGTTTGCTATGATGGAGATACCGATTCAATGGTATCTTTTTTCTGATGAATAAGATATTGATTCAACGGTATCTTTTTTCTGATGAATAAGATATTGATTTAACGGCATCTTTTTTTCTAATTAACAAGATAACGACTTTATCGTTTCTCTTGTTACTCTTATTTTCTATTTTTATTCTACAATTCTTTGGACCTTATGTCCACATCATGAAGGAGGCTCTATGACAACAATTCCACTGGCATACGAGGATTTTTTAGTTTCGATGAAACAGGAACTGTCAGGGTACCTAGGAGAAGATTATCAGATTGAACTAAAGCATATCATAAAGAACAATGGCAT
Organism: Bacillota bacterium; assembly: GCA_023439125.1. Taxonomy (GTDB): domain Bacteria; phylum Bacillota; class Clostridia; order Lachnospirales; family Lachnospiraceae; genus Lachnoclostridium. The sequence goes on from JAEXOU010000009.1 coordinate 92,537, forward strand.
TATCCTAGATGGGTTATTAATTCGAGGTTTCGAGGAAAGCGTGAGCCCAAGTATTTACTTGAATCAGTACTATGAGCAATTTTGTGATGGGCGTGATTTTCGAGAGATTGCAGAGGAGATTCTCAACATTTATGAGCAATCAAACGATGAGTCGAGAGAAATCGGTCTTAATTTCCGATACGAGTTCAATCAGATGAAATCAAAGATTACATTTCGCATCGTCAATTATGAAAAGAATCAAATTCTTCTTCGAACAATTCCTCATATTCGGATTCTTGATTTAGCTGTGACGTTTCATTGCATCGTTCGCATAGTGGATGATGGGATTGGCTCCATTCGCATTACAGAGGAGCATCGCAGGGCTTGGAAGGTAGAATTAGAGGATTTATGGGAAATTGCTTTAGAGAATTCAAGACGTCTTTTTCCTGCTGTTATTCGTCCAATGGAGGATGTGGTCATGGACTTAATGGAGCATAATCATATATTAGAGGACGAGAATTTACTCGAGTTTGAGAATGAGTTCTCTGATCATTCCAGTATGTACGTATTAACGAATCAAAAGGGGATTAATGGTGCCTCATGTCTATTATATCCCAATGTATTAGAGGAGTTCTCAAAGAAGTTGGGGTGTGATTTTTATATCTTACCTTCGAGTATTCATGAACTAATCTTAGTACCACAAGCGCAAGCCTTAGGGAAAGAGACGAGACATACGAGAGTGGAGCTTGAGAATATGGTAAAGGAAATTAATGAAACTCAGGTAGCAGAAGAAGAGGTTTTATCGAATAGTGTGTATGAGTATTCCGTAATTAAGAACTTAATCGCATAAAAAAGCGAGTCTAAATAAATAACTAATGCATAAAATTGAGCCTATATTAAGAAATTAAATTAGGAACCAAATTACATAAAAACGAGCCTAAATTAAGAATTCAATTTTCTAATTTAGGCTTGTTTTTTATAGCGGAGTGTTTTGAAAGCAAAACACTTTTGTTCCTTTTTTAGTTATCGGAAGTTTCATTGGAACTTTCACTAGATTCCGAAGAATCTTCACTACTTTGAGAATCACTAGCTTCTGAAGAACCTTCACTAGCTTCACTTGAACTACTTGATTGCGAGATGGAATTTGTTAAATTGTTTATAAATTCATCCAAATCTTGATCGGATTGTCTTGCTTTATTAAGGTTAATACCAACTTCTTGTACAAGAGCTTGAACATCTTCACTATTGTAATATGTATTCAATAAGTCACTAATTTTGCTGTCAAAATTATTGAAGGCAATCAGGTAATTATCACCTTGTTTCACTACATAACACTGATCAACAGATGGAGCGTAGGTAGATATCGTTGTGATCTTCATATCATAAGTAACATAAACAACGAAATCTCCATCATTTAATCCAGGTTTTGAATAACATAGAATATTATCATATGCTTCTATGTATTCTTGCTTCTTAGCAATTTTTTCAATGTCAAAGGTTGAAGTATCAGTTAAAATCGATTGAAGCGTTTCTCCATCAACATCAAGCATCGCTTGATAGAAGGTTTGAATGAGTTTATTCAATTTTAAATCAGTATTCTTAATTAGTTTTGTAGGATCCTCTGGTGTGGCAGTTGGCAATGGAGTTGGTGTATCGGATATGATAGCTTTTGTCACAACATCAGTTACAATCGCTAAAGCATGATCAGAACTTGCTGGAACACTATCTTCCTTTGGAGGTTTTTTAAAAGAAATAGTAACCATTCCAATGCCCATAATCCACATGGTAATGAATAAAATCATCTTTTTATATTTTAATCTCATGGAGAACTCCTTAATAAAGATTATTTTAGTGATATCTTACCCTTAATGAAAAAAAGCAAATAAGATTCGAACGCAAAGCCAGTGAGAGTAAACAAATTCTAGTAACAAACTGTTAAATATAGATTACTGCTTAAACTTTGAACAATCGAATCTTAAATGAAGAACTGAATATTATGCATCTGACAAGATTCGAACTTGCGGCCACCAGTGTCGGAGACTGGCACTCTATCCCCTGAGTTACAGATGCAGGATATAATTTATTGAGTATGAGATACTAAACATAATAAACTGGGCTGACCATATTGCTTATTCCACAATTTCAAAACTCAACATTATTTATTATACAAAGATTTTGAAAAAATGTAAATAGAGTAATTTGTTGAGTTAAAAGAAAGGATAGAAAACAAAGGGAAAGAATGATATAATAATGGAAGCATAATGCAGGAAAGGAATATATATGGCGAAAGTGACAAAAAGGATGTTTGACTCGGAAGAAAAGAGAGATCAAGCAGTTCGTATTAATAAATTTTTAAGTGATTCTGGAGTGTGTTCCAGAAGAGAGGCGGACACCTTTGTAGAGCAAGGGAAGGTGTTAATTGATGGCGAAGTTGCAGTTATGGGCAGTAAAGTCCTACCTAATCAGAAAGTAACTTTCTGTGGGAAACTGGTAGAACGAGATGAAAAGATGGTTTTGATTGCGCTAAACAAACCACAGGGAATTGTGTGCACAACGGACAAGCGTGATCCAGATAACATTATCGATTTCTTGAACTATGGGAAAAGAATTTATCCAATTGGACGATTGGATAAAGACTCCGAAGGCTTGATTTTACTCACGAACAATGGTGATATCGTAAATAAAATTTTACGTGCGGGTAATAACCATGAAAAAGAGTACATTGTTACTGTAAATAAGACATTAACAGCGGAATTTTTAAAAGGAATGTCACAAGGTGTTCCTATTTTAGATACTGTAACTCGTCCTTGTACAATTGAAGCAATTAACAAGACAACATTTCGTATTATATTAACACAAGGTTTGAATCGTCAGATTCGAAGAATGTGTGAATACTTCGATTATAAGGTAATCAATTTACAACGAGTACGAATTATGAATGTCAATCTTGGAAGGCTGCATCTAGGTGGTTATCGAAACCTTACCGACCGTGAACTCGATGAACTACGTGAGTTGATTGAAGATTCCATGAGTCAACCAATCAGTAATGAAATTGATGAAGAGATGATTGATGTTCGTGTATCAGATAAGAACATTAATTACAAGAATACACATACAGCAGCGTATAAGAAGAAACAGTATAAAGGGAAGAACTTTGCTCCTTCTAGTCAAGCAGGGAAAGAAGGAAAGACAGGAAAGACAGGAAAAGAAGGAAAGACAGGGAATTATCGAAACAGTAACGAGAATAATAAAAAATCAGGAACCAAGGAGCGTAAGTTTGAGGATGGTAGAGATTCCAAGGTTGGTTATAGTAGAGATTCTAAGGTAGGTTACGGTAGAGATTCCAAGCTAGGCTATGATAAGAGTAATAATGGAATTGATAAAAAGTCAGGTTTGGCACGAGATAGTAAACCAGGCTATGGCAAGGAAACCAAGTCAGGTTTGGCACGAGAAAGTAAACCGGGTTTTGGTAAGGAAACCAAGACAGGGTATGTAAAAGAAAGTAAGTTAGGTTATGGCAAGGAGACTAAGTCAGGGTTTTCAAAAGAAAGTAAACCGGGTTATGGTAAGGAAACTAAGACAGGGTTTTCAAAAGAAAGTAAACCAGGTTATGGTAAGGAGACTAAGACCGGGTTGGCAAAAGAAAGTAAACTAGGTTTTGGCAAGGAAACTAAGTCTGGGATTGCAAAGGATCGTAAGTCTAGTTATGCAAAGGATGGTAATATAGGAAAGATGAGCCAAAATAAGAGTAAGGAGTATGGCAATGCAGGACAAAAAACAAAGAATTATCGAGCTAACCGAACTTCTCGATAGAGCTTGTAGGGCTTATGAGCAGGAAGACCATGAAATCATGAGCAATTACGAATATGACAGGCTTTATGATGAGTTAAAAGGTTTAGAGGATGAAACAGGTATTATTATGGCTGGCAGCCCGACAAGAAGAGCTGGTTATGAAATCTTAAGTGAACTTCCAAAAGAACGCCATGAAGCTCCTATGCTATCATTGGATAAGACAAAAGATGTGGAAGCGTTAAAGGACTGGCTTGGTTCACAAGAAGGCTTGTTGTCATGGAAGATGGATGGTCTAACGATTGTTTTAACCTATGAAAACGGTAATCTCGTAAAAGCAGTCACTCGTGGAAATGGCGAAGTTGGTGAGGTTATAACGAACAATGCGAAAGTGTTTAAGAATGTACCTTTGTCAATTTCTTATAAAGGAAATCTAATTCTTCGTGGAGAGGCAGTCATTCGCTACTCTGATTTTGAAAAAATCAATGAGAAGATTAGTGATGTTTCAGCAAAGTATAAGAACCCTCGAAATCTTTGCAGTGGTTCTGTGCGTCAGTTAAATAACGAAATTACAGCTCAGAGAAATGTTCATTTCTTTGCATTTGCGCTAATTAAGATGGACGAGCCAGAGAAATTTAAGCTTAAGAGTGAGCAATTTGAATGGTTAAAATCGCTAGGCTTTACGGTCGTAGAAGAAAAGAAGGTAACGAAGGATACGATGGATGAGGTAGTTGCTTATTTTGCTAATAAGGTAAGTACGAATGATTTTCCATCGGATGGTCTCGTGTTATTATATAATGATATTGCTTATGGTGATTCTCTTGGCAGAACTTCGAAGTTTCCAAGGAATGCGATTGCATTTAAGTGGAAGGATGAAGTAAAAGAAACAAAGCTCTTAGAAGTTGAATGGAGTGCGTCTCGAACAGGCTTAATCAATCCAGTTGCTATTTTTGAACCAGTAGAACTAGAAGGTACAACCGTTTCAAGAGCAAGCTTGCATAATATTAGTATTATGGAAGGCTTCGATTTAGGCTTAGGTGATACAATTAAAGTATACAAGGCGAATATGATTATTCCACAAGTGGCGGAAAACCTTACTCGCAGTGGTATGATGAAGGTTCCAGATGCGTGTCCAGTTTGTGGTGGACATACTGTCATCAAGCAAGAAAATGATGTAAAGTCTCTGTACTGTGTGAACCCAGAGTGTCTTGCTAAGAAGATCAAATCATTTACGCATTTCGTATCAAGAGATGCGATGAATATTGATGGACTTTCTGAGGCAACCATTGAGAAACTGATTGCAGAAGGACTGATTAAAGAATTATCAGATTTATTTCATGTGAAGCAAATGAAAGATGCTATCGTCAAGATGGAGGGCTTTGGCGAAAAGTCTTTTGCGAATCTGATTGCTTCGGTGGAAAAAGCGAGGGTGACCACATTACCGAAATTTATATACAGCTTAGGTATTCCAAACGTTGGGCTGACGAATGCAAAGTTAATATGCAAGCAGTTTGATTATGATCTATCGCGTGTATTGCATGCAACGCAAGAGGAGCTAACCTCAATTCCTCAGGTTGGTGACGTCATTGCAGATGCATTTGTCTCATTCTTTCATAACGAATCGAATCAAGCAATCGTTGAAGATTTATTAAAAGAAATTACGATTGAAAAAGAAGATACAAGTGGTAGCAGTAATAAGTTAGATGGCTTAACTTTCGTTATCACAGGTTCTGTGGAACACTTTGCAAACCGTAACGAGGTAAAGGATGTAATCGAACAAAATGGTGGTAAAGTAACGGGCTCTGTTACTTCAAAAACGAATTATCTGATCAACAATGATAACTTATCGAATTCTTCTAAGAACAAGAAGGCAAAAGAGTTGGGGATTGCGATTATTACAGAAGAAGAATTCTTAAAGATGATTGAGTAAGAGATTTGGATGTTGATTATATCGAGTATATCTAATATATCGGGGATGCAGGGTACGTAGAGTAACTAGAAAAATAGGATTGCATGAGTTTCTGACTCGTAAAAGAGGGATGGAAGGGTAAATGAGAGATTTGTTTATTCTCCATCCTTGTTTTTTGGTGAAAAAGGTATTGGTGTGCTTAACTCGTTTTGTAATTTGATACTTATGGTAGAATATATTTCTAAACATTGATTATATTAACTTGACAGAGTTTGTTACTACATGTAAAATGATGTGATATTAAACGGATTCAAAAGAACTAGAATAACTCATTATTACATAGAATATACTTTCTGCAAAAGAAACTCCATCTGCTTGAAAGTAAATGAATTCAGTGTGAGTTATTTAAGCAAAATCAAGCAGCAGCAAGGAGGACATGATATGCCTATTAGAGTTCAGAATGATTTACCTGCTAAGAAAATATTAGAAGATGAAAATATATTTATGATGGATGAAAATCGAGCGATGCATCAGGATATTCGACCATTGCGCATTGGAATTTTGAATTTAATGCCATTGAAAGAAGATACTGAAGTTCAATTACTACGTAGCTTGTCAAATTCTCCGCTACAGGTTGATGTTACGTTCTTAACAACGGAAACATATACTGGTAAGAATACTGCAACTAGTCATTTAGATAAATTTTATCAGACTTTTGAAGATGTTAAGGATAAAAAATTGGATGGTCTGATCATCACAGGTGCTCCAATTGAACAAATGGAGTTTGAAGATGTTACATATTGGGAAGAGCTAAAGAAGATTATGGAGTGGTCAAAAACTCATGTTACCTCAACCCTTCATCTATGCTGGGGGGCCCAGGCAGGACTTTATTATCACTATGGAATCAAGAAATATCCACTCGATCATAAGATGTTTGGAATCTATCGTCATAAAGTTTTAAAACGTAGAGAACCTTTAGTACGTGGTTTTGATGATTATTTTTATGCACCTCATTCTAGACATACTGAAACTTCTCGTGATGAAATTTTAGCAAATGATCGATTAACTATTTTGGCAGAATCAGAAGAAGCTGGTGTTTTTATAGTGATGGGTGATGAAGGTAGTCGAATCTTTGTGATGGGTCATCCAGAATATGATCGTGTTACCTTGGACAAAGAATATAAGAGGGATTTGGGCAAGGGATTAGAGATTGATATGCCAAAGAATTATTATCCTGATGATGACGACGCAGAAAGACCTTGCATGATGTGGAGAGCACATGCTAATGCACTGTATAGTAATTGGTTGAATTATTATGTTTATCAGAATACACCTTATGAGTGGTAAGAGAATAGCTGTAAATACAGTGTTTATAAGGGTTACGGGAGTTTGTGGAAAATTTACAACTTATCGTAATTTATCGTAAAATGGTACATTTTATTTTATAATTGGTACATGAATTGGTACATGAACCTAAAAAAATGGTACATGAAAAATAAACGAAAAGTTTGCACATTCAGAGGGCAGTCCGTTTGATTATGGGCTGCTTTTTGTGTATAATAATTTAGTTTTTAGGAGGAAATACTAAATATTGATTATAATAACTTTCAGAAGGAGCAAATGATCGTGAACTATGAAAAGATAGAATTACAGAATTTTAACTTCAAACAATATAGAAATCAAAATTCGAATACTTTTATCATGCTTGTAACAGGGGCGTGTAATTGGCAAGAGCGGAGAGGTAGCTTTCGCACAGCTCTGCTTTATAACCAATATATGAAGGTATATAAGGGTGATGTTGCTGATACTACAAGTGCTAATTATTGCATGATTCAAGGAATCAAAGAAACAATGAAGCGTATCAATTATAGAAATTCTAAGATATGTATTATTGTAGCCTCCTCATTAGGATTCAAACTGGAAAACAAAAGTGTTAATAAGGAGCATATTAAGGAAATATTGGATAACATCAATAAAATGGATAACGATTTGGAAGTTATAGAATTACACTGCGGTGCCGATTATATCAAAAGCTGGCTTAATAGATTCGAGATGCAATTTGGTTTTCTAGATTTGAATGAAAAGTAAATTCTAAAAAAATTGTAGCATAGATAAAATTCTGAAAGACAATCTATAATTATTATATAATATACATAAAAAAGATAATTAATAAGGCTTACTTTTCAAATAAGCCGTAAAATGTGAGAAGAGAGTAACTATTCATGTAGCTACTCTCTTCTTTGTTATACATTTTTATTCTCTTCAACGTACATTTGTACAAATTGTTCTATTTGTCCGCTGACAGTTCTATTATTTTTTTCTGCAATCTCACGCAATTGCTTTAAAGTATCATGCTTAATTGTAACTGAGATTCTCTCTTTAATATCTTTGTTTATAGCCATAAGAATCACCTCCGTTTACGCATTATTGTAACACTTTTATAGCACTAGTGCAAGTTTTTGACAATGTATATTTACAAGTGCTGCACTTTTGTATATAATTATATTAAGTGCTGCACTTATATGTATAAGTGAAGCAGGATAATAATATATGAAAAGAAAACTTGATGCCGTACAAGTATAAAACGTATAAGGTGTGGTAAGCCAATGCAAACGATAGTCTACCGTCTATATTATTTGAAGATGAATTTCTTCTATTATAATCTTCAAGTGGTGATGATATAGAATTAGCCGAGCGACGGGTCTAGCCATAAGGAACAGTCGTGGTGGTAGTTTGGAGACGAAAGTCTGGTAAGATACGAAAGAATAAAGCAGAATGGACAAACTTGTTATGTAGAAAGTTGTATTGAGAAATCAGTATTGAATAGAGGATGTAAAAGCCGAGGAACTCATTGTATACGGTAATATTACAGAGTACTTTACCTTTTTCAGCAGTTGCTTGTTAATTTGCTGGACAAGGTAAGGTACTTATGCATTACCTCAGAATCTATTGAACCGGTAATATTATTGGTTCACAAGTAGTCAGTCAAGCAATTACTTATGAAGTTAATAATTCATTATTAAAAGGAGAACAGTATGACATTTTTAGAAATAAAGGATAGTAAAGGAAACGTATATGATGATTATAAAAAATATTTAGCTAGTAAACATTGGAGAGATAAGAAAAGGGAGTATTCAAGAGTTTATGTTAATATGTGCGTAATATGTGGTAAGAAAACAGATCTGCACATTCATCATATGACATATATAAGGGTTGGAGACGAGCACTTAAATGATTTAGTGTTTTTGTGTAGTAGATGTCATTCACTTGTGCATAGTGGGGTAGAAGAAATTCCACCAAGAGAAGTACTTAATATGTTTAAGAAGAAATTTATGAATAAGATAGATAGAGAATTAAAGAAAGATAGAAACTGTAAGAGAAAAAGGAAAAAGAATAAGAAACAAGGCAGAAAAAAGAAAATTTTAAAGAAAATTACGTAACTATTATAGAATCGATTAATATTACCATTTTAACAAAATAAAATGATTTGGTACCTTGTGTATGAATAGACCTCCCCTCGTTGTGGTTGTAAGATAGCCTCTTTTTTCTAAAATAATGGGAGGGCTATTCATTCATAAGTTGATAGGTATAAGATTGAATAGCTACATGCTTAAAGTAAAAGATTAGCTTTATGTATTTTATTAAGGTACATATTGCTTAGAAAATGTATTCTACTAGCAATATTAAGATTTATGGAACGTTGTAACATAATGTAATATAATGATACATAAGTGATTGTAAATATTAGTTATAAATAAATTTGTAATAAAGATACAAAGTGTTATATAATAAATAGGAGTTAATAGGTAAGGATGCATTAGACGTATTAATAAAGTGCATTCTTCAGAACAAATTGCAGATTGAATAAAGTTAAGTATAAAAATACTAAATGATAGGAGAATGATGTGGTGAAATTAGATTTACAAACACTAGAGTCCAAATTATGGAGTTGTGCAAATGTACTACGCAGTACATTAGATTCAGCAGTATACAAAGATTATATTATAGGATTGATGTTCTTAAAAAGGATTAATGATGAGTTTAATTCTGAGAGAGAAAAGATAAAAATACAGTTTAGTAATATGTCTGAGGATAAATTAAGTATTATGCTTGAAAATCCTAAATTATATCATAGTTTCTTTGTTCCTAAGGAGTCTAGATGGGTGAACTACAAAACGTTAAATATTAATATAGGTCCAGTACTAGATAAGGCATTTCGAGCAATAGAAGAGCATCCAAATAATGTTGAGCTTGAAGGTGTTTTAACAACAACGAATTATAATGATAAAGAAAAAGTTCCCGATGAGAAATTGGTTCAATTGTTACAAATATTTGATTCTATTAACTTAAGTAACGATGGTATGGAAAGTCTAGATGTGCTAGGTGATGCATACATGTACTTAATAAAAATGTTTCAAGATAGTTCAGGCAAAAAAGGTGGCGAGTTCTTTACACCAAATGAAGTGAAGCAACTAATAGTTAAATTATTAAAACCAGAAGAAGAAGACTCCGTATATGACCCTACTTGTGGTTCAGGTGGTTTCCTGATTGAAACAATTAATTATTTAAAAGAACAAGGTAAAAATCATAGAAATATACAATTGTTTGGACAAGAGAATAATATATCAACTTGGGCAATGGCCAAGTTAAATATATTAATGCATGGTGTTACAGGTGCAAAAATATATAAAGGAGATACGATTCGAAATCCACAGAATATAGAAGGAACATCATTAAAGACATTTGATAAAATTATGGCAAATCCTCCGTTCTCACTAAAAGAATGGGGGATTGAAGTAGCAGAAAAGAATACTTATAACAGATTTAATTATGGAGTACCACCAAAATCTTATGGAGACTTAGCATTCGTTGAGCATATGTTGGCAAGCTTAAATGGAAATGGTATTATGGCTACTGTTGTACCACACGGAGTATTATTTAGAGGTGGAGCAGAAGGAAAAATTCGTAAAGGTATGCTTCAAGATGATTTGTTTGAAACTATTATCGGTTTACCACAAAACCTTTTCTATGGAACGGGTATTCCAGCGGCAATTATTGTGCTCAATCACCATAAAACTGAGCAACGTAAAGGTAAAGTTTTGTTTATTGATGCATCACAGGGATTTGAAAAGGTCGGAAATAAGAATCAGTTGAGACAGCAGGATGTTGATGATATTGTCGCAGCTTGTGAAGATTATGATGATAAAGAGAGATATGCTTCAATTGTTGATATGAAGTCGATTGAAGAGAATGATTACAATTTAAATATTAGCCGTTATGTGGATACGAGTGAGGATGAAGAAGAGATTGATATCAATGCTGTGATTGAGAGGATTTCTGTTCGCAAGAAGGAAATTGAAGAAACAGAAGCACAGTTGAATGTTTACCTCAAAGAACTTGGATTTGAGAGTATGTAGGAGGGTAGACATGATGATGAATACAAATAGAGATGGTTATAGGAAAACGGAACTAGGCTGGATTCCTGGAGATTGGAAAGTTTTCTCTTTGGAAGAATTATTTACTTTTAAAAATGGCTTAAATAAGGAAAAAGAGTATTTTGGTAAAGGAACACCAATTGTTAATTATGTTGATGTATTTAAAAATCGAGGTTTATACTCAAAAGATATCAAAGGTCTTGTTGAAGTAAGTGAACAGGAAAAAAATAATTTTGCGGTAAAGAAAGGTGATGTCCTATTTACAAGAACTTCAGAAACAATAGAAGAAATAGGTTATACTACAGTAATATTAGATGATGTAAAAGATACAGTGTTTAGTGGATTTGTATTAAGAGCTAGACCAAGGACTAATAAGTTGGATGAATTATTTTGCAAATATTGTTTTTCTGGATATAGAACTAGAAAAGAGATAAAGAAAAAAAGTTCATATACAACCCGAGCTCTTACAAGTGGGACTTTGCTCAATGGTGTTAAGATATGCATTCCAGAACATATAGGTGAACAGCATAAGATTGGTAAAATTATTTCGGAAGTAGAAAAAGAAATAAATTATATAGATAACCATATTATTGACTTAACTGAACTAAAGCGGGCTTTAATTGAGCAACTTATGTCTAAGGGAATTGGGCATATCGAGTATAAAGATACAGAGATAGGGAAGATACCTATAACGTGGGATATACTTTCACTATCAGAGATATCTATTGGAGGTGCGTCCTATGGTATTGGAGCAGCCGCCGTTGCGTATAATGATTATTTACCAAGATATCTACGAATAAGCGATATAGACGATAATTATGCATTAAGTAATTTAGATAAGAAAAGTGTTGATAATATTGCAAGTAGTGACTATGTGTTAGAGTATGGGGATATTGTATTTGCTAGGACTGGTAATACAACCGGAAAGTCATATGTTTATTCAGAAAAAGATGGAGAATTGGTTTATGCAGGCTTCCTTATTCGCTTTAGAATAAATCAGAGTAAAGCTAATGTAGAATTTATAAAGTATATAGCACAGAGTAAACGTTATTGGAACTGGGTAAAAACTATGTCTCAAAGAAGTGGTCAGCCTGGTATAAATGCAAAAGAATATTCATTATTTGTGGTACCTATGCCACCACTTGAGGAACAGAATAGGATTGCAGCTATACTTATGAGTTTTGATCAACAAATATTACAATACCAACAACAAAAAAACGACTATATTCAACTTAAGCGTGGTTTAATGCAACAACTGTTGACGGGAAAAATTCGTGTAAGAGTAGATAATTAGAGATTTAAAGATAGGGGGAGAAGTAGTGTCACAAATGTTAAGTTTAGGAAATGAGACAACATTAGTAGAAGAACCAGCGACTAACTATCTTACTGATCAGTTAGGTTATACTTATGTGCATGGGAATAGTTTAACTCCACTTCAAGGTGAGCGTGATAGCTTTAATGAAGTTTTATTAAAGAAGCGTTTGGAGAAATATATAAGGAAGTTAAATCCTGAATTTAATGACGACAGTATCTATTCTGCAATTAAGCAATTAACTGATTTAAACGAGAGTACATTGTTTGAAAAGAATGAGAAAGCATTTAATCTAATAGTAAATCAAAAAGGTACTATAAAGCAGGATAGTAAGAATCTTACAATACAATATATCGATTTTAATCATATAGAGAATAACGAATTTTTAGTAGTAAGGCAATTTCGAGTAGACGGGTTAATGAAAACTTGCTATCCAGACATGGTTATATTTTTGAATGGTATTCCTGTTGTTGTAATTGAGTGTAAATCACCGTTTAAAGAAGCATTTGGAAGTGATATAGGGGGAAAAACCGATGCTTATTATCAGTTACAGCGATACATGGATATTAGAGATCCTGATGCACATGAGGGTATTCCAAGGCTCTTTTATACTAATTTTTTTATGTGCATTCTTAATAAATATGCAGCTTATGCAGGAACAATTTCTTCTAAAATAGAGCATTTTGTACAATGGAAAGATCCTTACCCTGTATCTAAGTTAGATATGGGGGATATAAAGAATAATGCCCAAAATGTTTTGTTACAGGGAATGTTTGAAAAGAAAAATTTATTACTTCTAATGCAGCATTTTATCTTATTTGAGGATGATGGAAGTAATAGAATAAAGAAAGTGTGCCGTTACCAACAATTTCGTGCGGTTGATAAAGTAATGAATCGTCTAAGAACAGGAAAAACTCCAATCGAGCGAGGTGGAGTTATCTGGCATACACAAGGATCAGGTAAATCCTTAACAATGGTTATGTTGTCCAAAATAATCCGAAGAAGTGAAGAATTTAGAGACTATATGATTGTTGTTGTAACAGATAGAATAGACTTAGATGGACAGATTTATAAAACATTTACGGGTTGTTATCCGAAGGAAATGTGGTCAATTGGAAAGAATACTGAAAAGACTCTTACGCAGGCAAAAAGTGTGTCAGAACTTCAAGCCTTGTTAACAAGTGGACAACCTAAAATCATTATGACTACAATTCATAAGTTTAAATCAGAAGAAGAAGAGGAAAGTGTATTTGAGGATCAAGACGAGTTTTCAGAACTTGAAGAACTACATTATGATAAGAAGATAGAGGTACTGAATAATTCTAGTAAAATCATTGTAATGACAGATGAAGCACATAGAAGTCAGTATAGTAATATTGCCGCCAATATGAGAGATGCCTTACCTAATGCAACATTTTTAGCGTTTACAGGTACGCCAATTGATAAAACACAAATGAGTACCTATCGTACATTTGGAAGCAAGATTGATGAGTATAAATTGACGGAGGCAGTTTCCGATAACGCAACTGTTGCAATTGTGTATGAAGCAAGAAGACAAGATTTGCACATATTACAAGACGGATTAGAAACAGATTTTGATGAGACATTTAAAGATAAGTCAGAGGAAGAAAAAGAAGAGATCAAGAAGAAATTTGCCACAAGAAAAGCATTAGCAGAGGCAGATGATAGAATTGAAGCAAACGTAAAGGATATGCTACAGCACTATAAAGAGAATATTTATGTAAATGGGTTTAAGGCACAGATTGTATGTGTTAGTAGAGAAGCTTGTGTAAAATATTATAACAAATTTAATGAGTATGCAGAGCAGATTATGGGAGTGAAAATTCGAGCAGAAGTAATCTATTCAGCAGGTAATAATGACCAAGTCAGATTAAAGGAACATCGTAAAACCAAAAGAGAACAAGATGAAATCATCGATGAGTTTAAAAAACCAATCAAGGAGAGTAATTTATGTTTTCTTATTGTAAAGGACATGCTTTTAACAGGATTTGATGCTCCAATTGAACAGGTAATGTACTTAGATCGTTCTTTAAGAGAACACACCTTATTACAAGCAATAGCTAGAGTAAATCGAACATATGTAAAAGAATCAGGACTTATCGATGATTTAGGTAATCCTAAAATTCAAAAAAAAGAATATGGATTTGTTATTGATTACTATGGAATTACGAATAATTTGACGGATGCGTTAAAACTGTTTGATTCCAATGATATCGCAGTAGAAGACCAGATGAAGTCAATTAAGGATTTACAAAAGCTATTAGCAGAGTATCAATTAAAAATGTGTAATATTTTTGCAGGAGTTGATAGAACTAACTTAGATGCAATTATGAATCACTTAGAACCACAGGATCGTAGAGCAGAATTTGAGATAGCGTTTAGAAAGTTTGCAACAGTTGTAGAAGCATTAATGCCCAATTATGTTACGAGATCAGAGTTGGAAGAATTAAAGTGGGCTGCATATGTAAGAGCAGCTGCAAAAGCAAGATTTGATCCGACTAATCCGTTAGATGTCTCTGATTGTGGAGAAAAAGTAAGTAATTTGATTTCAACCCATCTTAAAATGAAGAAAGTGTATCAATGGATACAGCCAATTACATTGTTTGAGGCTGATTTCAAGGAAAGACTGGAATTATTGGGAAGTAAAAAAGCCCAAGCAACAGCAATGGAACACATTATGAAACGAACCATCTCATTAAAATGGGGAGAAAGTAATCCGATTCGTTGTCAGACATTATTAGAGCGTTTACAAGCAATTATTGAAGAAACAAAGGATAATTGGGAAGAACGAAAGAAGAGATTTGAAGAATTTATTAAACGCGAGATTAATGAAGGTGAAGAGACGGATAAGGAGAATCTAGGATATAAAACAGCGGGTGAGTTAGCGGTATATGAAACGATAAAGAAAGCTTATGAAGAGGATGTAGAAGGCGTGGTCGATGTAGAGGATATGAAGAATATGACGAACGAAGTAGTGGGGATAGTTCGTGAAAATATGGTGGTTGGTTTTAAAGATAGTACAGCTAAACAGCAAGAAATGGTTTCTAAACTTACTACGTATATGTATATGAACTACATGGACATATTTGAAATAGAACGCATAGATCGTTTAGTTAATTACTTTATTCAGCTTGCAAAAAATAATGACTTTAATAAATAGGGGGCAAGCTTATGAATACTTATAGTTATGGAACAAAGACAATAGAATATGACGTACAAAAAAGTGCAAGAAAGACTATTTCTATATCTGTTGAACCCAAAAAGCCTGTAATTATTAAAGTACCAAAACAGATGACCGATACTGAAATTGAAGAAGCGATAGCTAAAAAAGCATATTGGATTGTACAGCAACAGTTTCTAATGAAAGATATTCAAGTAGAGAAATATCAACGTGATTATGTAAACGGAGAATGTTTCTTGTACCTAGGAAGAAGTTATACTCTTCAGTTAGAGATGAGCGATGATACGAAAATTCCGATTGTGAAGCTATACCAAGGAAAACTAGTTGTGGTAACTAATACAAAAGACCCAGTTATTCTAAAAGCAGCAATTGTTAGATGGTACAGGGAGAAAGCTCAAGAAATTATAGAACGTAGAATAAAGTATTATGAAGCTTTATTTGATAAAAAACGCGGAAGAATTATAATAAAGGAGCAACAAAAAAGATGGGGGAGTTGTAGTAAAACAGGAGATCTAATGATTAATTGGCGTATTGTCATGGCTCAACCAAGTGTTATTGATTATGTTATTGTTCATGAATTATGTCATTTAATTCATCATAATCATTCTAGTGAGTTTTGGAATGAAGTTGCTAGGGTACTACCAAACTATGAAAATAGTAAGAATTGGTTAATGAACAATGGTATCGAATTAGAATTATAAATAGGTATCAAGGTAAAATGACGGGTTAGTGGTAATCCGTTCTTTTTTAATGCAATATGTAAAAATAGAACCTAATCCAAATTTACATCGTAAAGTACAGTTTAATGTGTAAAAATAGAGTTATATTCTATACAAATTTACATTATGTAAATCACATTATAAGTTTATATTTACGAAATCAAAAATACTATATATAATATTACTAAAGGAAAAATATAACAGTAAGGTGAATGGATTATGGCTAATATTGCATATGTGAGAGTATCAACAGTAGAACAAAATGAAGCAAGACAAATCGAGTCGCTTAATAAATATCAGATAGATAAATGGTTTATGGAAAAGGTAAGTGCAAAAGATACAAACCGACCAGAACTTCAAAATATGATTGACTATATAAGAGAAGGGGATACGGTATATATCCATGATTTCAGTAGATTAGCAAGAAGCACAAAAGACCTATTGGAATTGGTAGAGCTTTTTAATAATAAAGGAATCAGTCTTGTTAGTACTAAAGAGAATCTTGATACATCAACGCCCACAGGAAAATTAATGCTAACAATGATTGCAGCTATAAATGAATTTGAAAGAATGAATCTTCTTGAACGTCAAAGGGAAGGTATTGCGATTGCGAAGAGACAAGGAAAATATAAGGGAAGAAAACCAATCAATATAAATGATTTTAATCAACATTATTTAAGGTATAAGAATAGAGAAATAAATAAATCTCAGTTGGCAAAAGAATTGAAGATATCACGTCCAACATTAGACAAGTTAATAATGCAGTATAAATATCAATAAGAGTGAAGTATGGACGGGCTCAGTTAGAACATGCATTAGAGTTATTGGAGAGCAATTTATATAAGCAGATAGAGAAACTAACTGCAATTAGTAAAAGTACCTTAATAAGAGCAAAAAGAGAGAAGTAAATATAATATGAAATAGTTCAGAGTAATTGGTAAAGGTATCAATTGCTCTTTTTTTACATTCGAGTTTACTGGCGAAAAAACAATTATATAATACAAATATAAAGATAACCAGAAGAGGATTAAGGAGATATTGATATGAATAAGCATAAATATTTAGTAGAGGTAATGAAAACTAGTGAATATAAAGAGATTAAGGAACGTTCAGGAATTGTAAAGCTAATTGTTGGCGGTACTGGAATAGGGAAAAGTGTATTTATAATAAATGAGTTAATAAGGGATTTAACTGAAGGAGCATTCGCTAATAATGTATTGCTACTTGCCAATAGATCCACATTAGTTGCACAGCATAAGGCAGATTTGAAACAGGCGGAGAAGAATCTTACCAATGAATTGGTAGAAGAGGTGGCAAACCGAAATATGAAAAAGGCATATGGAGATAGAGTTAAAGTAATGACGTATCATTCACTTCCTAAAGTAAGCAGCGACTTTTTGTCAAAGAATGAGTTTGTGATATGTGATGAAGCACATTTCATAGTACAAGATGCAACCTATAATGAAGAGTGTGATGACATCCTTCGAATATTAATGGAAAGACGAGCTAGTGGGGCAGAGTTGATATTAGTTACAGCTACTGAGTTTGAACTTTTACCAACGCTTTGGCTAAATGGTATTAGTGCAGAAAAGGGAAATTTAAAGATTTATGATTATAATAAGGTGATTAATTGGTATGATCGAATTGATTTATTTTTTACAAGTAAGAGAGTTGATTCATTGGCACTTCGTGTTCCTCATGGCGAAAAGTGTATGATTTTTACTGATAAAAGCAAGATGAAATCGTTGTGTAAAAAATTGGAGGATGCCGATTATATTCATTCTAAATGGATAAAGGGTAAGCAAAAAGATGTAGCTATGGAAAAAAAGCAACAACAATTAGTAGAAGATAAAAAGTTTCATACGAAATATCTTATTGCTAATTCAGCTCTTGATAATGGAATAAGTATAGAGGATGTTAAATTTACTACCATGATTATAGACAATGTTCATGATCTGGTACAGATAATTCAGATGATTGGTCGAAAACGATTCAATGAGATGATTAATTCAGATAGATTAAAAGTATTTATTGTGACAAATTATCAACGTATAAAACGAGAATATGATGGGGTATTATTTCAAATTCAAATGTACAATGATTATTTACAAATGCAACAAGATTACAAAGTAGAAGAGCCATCAACTTATCCTATTGTTGAAGAGTTTAATCGCAAGTATCAAGAATGTTGGGAAAGTGAAAAACTCAATGTTATTAAGAAGGATACATCAGGAATCACAGCAAGATTTTTAGTGCGTGAAACATATCTAGCTAAAATCGGATTTAAAAGAGATCTGTATTGTAGATTAAATCAGATAACCTTCGATATTAATGATTACTATTCAGCTAAAATGAGCTTCTATGATTTTAGAAATGTAAATTATCAGTATGCAAAGCAAATTGTAGAACGATATGACAAGTCAATTAATGATGTGATAATAGATAAAGGAAAAGCTCTGAAAACATTATCAGAGAAAGAAGAGATAAGAAGTAACAGAGCTAATAGACTGCCTGTTTATCTAGAAGGGTTTTTAAATTATCCAATTCAATTGTATAGTGATATGCATCAACAGTTTATTCATGTGTTATACAAAGAGTATTCCATTGGGGATGGACGAGGGCAGTCTATAAGGATAGGAAGCATTAATATGGTGATCAATGATTTAGGGTTTTATATTTCAGCGAAGACTGTTCAGAAGAATAAAAAAAGAATCACATACTGGATTTTAAGCAGGATAGAAGATGACGGTGCAAAGTTAAGCGCATAATTAAGCCATTTATTATAGTAAATACAATAATTGTAATCATAACTTTGCACATCTAATAACTATTATCTATGAAAGCTTCAATCCCCTTTGGGAATTGAAGTGACTATGAAACCTGTTTCAGAGTCAAAGAGATAAAAAATTCATCCCAGTATAGTAGCTGGGTTTAGCCTGATGAAAAAAGAAGTATCTACAAAAAATTATTATGCGATTTGGAAAGCAGATGATGATAATTAAAGAGTATGAGCTTAATATGTTTGGATATAAAAGGGAGCTAATTGTAAATTATTAGCTCTCTCTTGTTTTATAGAAATAAAATTAATATTTTAATAAATTGATTTTAGAATTAGGGTATATATCTAACGTTTAAAGTGATTATAAGGTGATTTAAAGTATTTGTAATGTACTTGCAAAGTTCTTGCAAAGTATCTGCAATTTGGTTTAATACAGTTTAAAGTTGTCGGATGATAAGAGTATTACTTTAGCATAAAATATAAGGTTGTTGCATGGTCAATATTTGAGATACGATTATTAAATATATTTTACTGGAACCAAATATTAATTGAGCTGATCCAAGTTAAGAGCTTCTTTTTCAGCTAGAGCTAGATACCCTAGGGAACCATGTGGTACTACTTTTCGAGACAATAAATCCAATATACACAGAGGTAATATCATTTACCTTGGACTTTGATGTATGTGTAGTATGAAGAATACCCCTTGCTGTATGATATATTGTAATAAGGATTTATATTTCATGTCCACTCTATAATATAGATCTAAGTTTTTTGACGACTAATTAGACATTACGCTGAGTTTGCAGGGGTTAATATAAAACAAACAACAAAAAAATAGGAAAATATGTTATAATAAGTAAAATGGTTTGGAGGGGAATATAGATGTGGATAGATAATGCTTCTAAAATTGATATGTTAGCATATTATCCTTATTCAGATATGCTAATGGATATTATTAAAGATGAAAGAATGCAACCGTTAACTGTGGGCTTGTTTGGAAGTTGGGGAATTGGAAAATCATCACTGTTACATATACTAGAGAATGAAATAGAATCAACAGAAGAAAAGGAATATGTATGCGTTAATCTGAATGCGTGGAATTTTGAGGGCTATGAGGATGCA
Source organism: Bacillota bacterium (assembly GCA_023439125.1). Taxonomy (GTDB): domain Bacteria; phylum Bacillota; class Clostridia; order Lachnospirales; family Lachnospiraceae; genus Lachnoclostridium. The sequence continues at coordinate 112,783 of JAEXOU010000009.1, forward strand.
AAGACGGCGATAATGGAAAGCTTATTAAAATCACTTGAGTCGAAGAAAACTGTAGTCGATGAAGCAAAAGGAAAGATTAAAGGTTTACTAAAAAGAATAGATTATTTGAAGCTCGCTTCTTCAGCAATGAAGGCAGGAATCCCCCTAGCATTGAGTTTGGCTACATGTAACCCTGCTCCTGTTATGTTTAGCTTTACAAAGTCTACATTTGATTATCTAAAGGATAAACCAGAAGAGACTTTGAACAAGATCTTTGGTGGCGTAAATAATTTTAAAGAAAATTATATAAAAGATATTGAGGAGAAAAGTATTGTAGAAAATCTCCGGGTATTTAAAGAAGAGTTCTCAAAAATGATAGAAAGTATGGGGATTAGAAATTTAGTTGTATTGATTGATGATTTAGATAGATGCAATCCAGATAGGATTTTGGATATACTGGAAGCTGTTAAATTGTTTTTGTCAGTAGATAAAACAACTTTTATATTTGCAGTGGATGAAAGGATCGTTAAATATGCAATTAGTAATAAGTACCCAGAGAGAGCAGATAATACTACTAATATTTCAAAGGATTATATAGAAAAAATAATTCAATTACCAATTCGATTACCTGAATTATCTGTAATAGATGTAGAGAACTATTTATTGTTATTGGTATATGAATTGTATATGAAAGAAGGGTTCGGAAATCTTCTTGAACAAATATACAAGGATGGAGTGTTATTCAATCAAAAAAGAATAAACATTGAAATGTTAGATACCTATTGTGATGATGATTTGCTTGTAGATAGTGAATTTAAAAAACTTCGTGATGTTGTTGAAAAAATCCGAACTGTTATAGCAGGCGCATTAAAAGGTAATCCTAGACAAGCGAAAAGATTTTTAAATATGTACTTGATAAGAAGAAAACTTGCCGCAATATATTTTAAAGGGACAGATAGTATCGATGATAATATATTAGCAAAGTTAATGACATTGGAGTATATTGACAAAACAAGATATCAGCAATTATTTGATTGGTCACAGGAGTCTCAAACAACTGGAATTAGTCAATTGGAAAAATTATTTAAAGCAGTTTCAACAGATTCAATATTGGATAAAGATTTGATAATATGGAATAGTGAACAGTTGAAGAAGTGGGTAATGCAACAACCTGAAGATATTTACACTAAAGATTTATCAAAGTATTTCTATCTATCAAGAGATGTGTTGACAAATACAACAATGAGTATGGATATGCTTACACCTGAAGATAAAGAAATAATAACATTTTTGATACAAAATAAAATGGATACTACATTACAAAAGAAAAAAGCAGCGGAGATTGCTTTACTAGATCCGGTTAGAAAAGGTAATGTTATGAAAGTCATTTATCAGTATTTTGAGAAGAAAACCTTACCATTGTTAACACTAAGTAGCTTGTTCTTAGAAGATACAAGTATTCAATTTGAAATAGCGAAGGTTATTTTAAAAATTGATAAAGCATGTATAAAAGCAGCTGAAGTAGGATTCTTTAAGGAAATGTATATTGCTAATAAGGATGCTATATTGCCTGCAATTGAAGCATTAAAAAGCGATGAAAAGATAACTGAGAAAATGTATAATTATATTCGGGGAAAAAAGGAGGATTAATATGGGGACTTCTAAAGGATACCAGGCTCCCACAGAACCTAATTGGCGTAAGGCGAAAGGTGCATTAAAGAGATATTTAAACAGTAACCATGATAGTAATGAAAGAAATAAAGCTGTAAGAGATTATGCGACTGCACATTTACAAGCTTCATCACTTTTAGGAATGGCATCGACAGGCGTAAAGATTGTTAACTTGTTTAATTTGATTTCTGAGAATGGTATTGATGTTGCACTCCAGAAAGTAGGATTAGATAACTTAATAGGAAAATCTGGTGATATAGTATACAACGGAATAATCTATTATTTTAGTAATGGAACGGGTGACCTTGAAGATGGGATAATTAAGAATACTATAAGCCAGTTACTTATTGATTACCAAGTTTGTGATATTACTGATTTTGTGAACTTTGACTTTGCTCAATTTTTTATGAGTTTTATTGTTACATATATTCAGGTTGATTTTAAGACAATGTTTTATGAAAAGATATTATCGGATAAGACTCCGGAAGAGAGTAAGAATATAATTGAAGATATCAATCGGTATATAGCTTTCACAATTAACCAGAATTATGATGCCGAAGAATTATCGAAGATAGATTGGAAAGATGTTGAGGGACAAGCATTTGTTGATAAGATATGCAAGGAATGCTATGAGTTATTGCAGGTTTATGAGGGGGTATGATAGATGAAGATTTGGATAAATAAAAAGTTTAAGGATGACATCAGTAAAGAATACAAAGATGCTATTATCTTTAATATGTTGGAGGAAAATAACAAATCTAATTTAAAGAGCGATATAGAAAAACTATGGGATGCTTTTGGCAATGACAATCTTCCGAGTATTAATGAGGATTTATTAATAATATCAATTTCAGTTTTTACAGCTGATAAAAAAATTAGTAGAGCTAAAACTAATGACGCATGGACTAGACAAATAGAATTGAATATACCAGTAATTGAGTATGATAAATGGATAAATGTAAGAGAAAAGTTAGAAAAATTATTAGGTTTTTTGAGTGGTGATAAGTGGAATATTCATTTTAGAAAAACTGAGTATACATATAGGTATCATACCATTAATAAAAAACTAGAAATTTTACAGAAAGATAAAGAAAAAATAGATTATGTATCATTGTATTCTGGAGGGTTAGATTCGTTTTGTGGTGCTATAAAATTACTACAACAAGGAAAAAATACTGTATTTGTGGGGTTTAGGGAATATGGACATTTAGAAAACAGACAAAACCAAATATTTAAAATCTTAGAAAAACATTATCCAAGTGTTTATAAAAAACTACTTGTTTTTTATGGGATGCCTAGATGTCCTCAGGATTGTAACGGTGAAAATGTGAATATAAGTAATGAAAACACAAGTAGAAGTAGATCATTTATGTTTCTTGCAGGAGGTTTAGCAGTTGCATCTCAGATAAGTAAAAATATACCTGTTGTTATACCAGAGAACGGTTTTATTGGAATAAATGTACCATTAACGCCTAGCAGAAAGGGCAGTTGCAGCACAAGGACAACTCATCCATATTTTATAAGAAAACTTAATGAATTATTAGAGCAGGTTAATATACACAATAAAGTAATAAATATATATGCAAATAGTACAAAAGGAGAAATAGTTGATGAATTAAAGGATTTATCAGCATTTAAAGAAGGATATGATATAACTATATCATGTTCCCACCCATGTCAGGCAAGGATTAATGGGAAAACGATACCAATGAATTGTGGATACTGTTATCCATGTATAATAAGGCGTGCATCATTGCATAACGCAAATGTTGAAGATAATAGTTATGATTATAACAATGCTGTGAGTATGACATTTTTGAATCAGTTCCCAGAATATACATCGAGAGCATCAGATTTGAGAGCTGTTTTATCAAGTGTATATAGTTTTAAATCATCCTCAAGTACTGAAATTGAAAATTTAATTATTCAAACTGGACCGTTAGAAATGGATGAAATAAAAGTGGCAAATAGAGTATATATAAAAACAATGGAAGAGATAATATCTTTGTTAAAAAATGAGGGGATTAAAAACGGGGAAGAAATTCTGGAATATGTAGGACTTAATAATGAAAAGTAAAATTGATTCACATATACACTTAGGAGATTTTAAGAATATTGAAGAAATAATCGGAATTATACAAAATAATAATCAGTATGCCTTATGTGTGTCTAATACCCCTGAGCAGTTTGAGTATCTATATAAAAAAGGTCTACATCAAAATAAGTATATAAAGATTGCACTGGGATATAATCCACAAGAAATCATTAATAGAAAGTTTAATGCATATCAGTTTATGAAGAATTATCGTCATACAAATTATATAGGTGAGGTTGGATTAGATTACACTAAAGAGTATGCTCATTATAAAGATAACCAAAAAGATATATTCATGTATATTTGCGAAATGGTAGGCCGTGACAAAAAGTTAATGAGCGTTCATTCAAGGAATGCTGAGGATGATATTCTTAGGATTCTTAACAAATATAGTATTCAGAACTTTATATTACATTGGTATACAGGGAATTATAAACTTTTACCTGAGTTTATATCATTAGGGGCATATTTTAGTATTAATTATAGAATGACTAAATCTAAAAAGATTATTGATTTTCTTGATATGGTTCCCCACAATAGAATATTAGTTGAAACAGATGCTCCTTACATTTTACAGAGAGAAAATATGTATGTTAACATAGTTAATGAGACTTACGAATTTTTGAGTGGAAATGGGATAAATAGAGATTTAATATTTAATAATTTTAAATCATTATTATTACAGATACCGTCTATATAGAAGTTATTTATCGAGAAGAAACTACTAATTAGTAATAGGGAATGATACATGATTTAATAAATTGAAACATTAATCGTAGAATATAAACAATAATTTATTCAAGGTGCATTGGAAAATACTTCTGATGCACTTTTTTTTACCCCAAGTTTACTCCTCAAAAAACCATTATACAATACAAATATAAAACGGCAACAATTTACGATAAGTTGCGATAAATAATGGATAGATATAAGAGGAGATAAATGAAATGAAAAAAGAAAAAGCATTATTAAATATTAAGGAATTTTGTGAGTACTTAGGAGTTGGACAAACAAAGGCAAGAGAACTTCTGAATAATCCAGCAAACAACTTTACAGTGCGTATTGGTAATCGATTATATGCAAATCGTAGAAAGCTTGATGAATGGCTTGATATGGTAGCTGAAACGAAACGCTGTGTGTAAATTGATAAACCAAAGCTTGCATGATATAATTTGTATGTGCAAGCTTTTCGCAATGGAAAGGTTGAACGGAAATGGGTAAGGATTTAAAAGGAAAAGAGTTAGGACAAGGTATTAGCCAAAGAAAAGATGGTAACTATGTTGGTAGATTTACAAATAAATTTGGTAAAAGGGTAGTTCTCTACAATAGAAATTTAAGACAACTAAAAGTGGATTTGAAGCAAGCAATATATGAAGATGAGAATAATTTAACTATTGCCAATTCTTCGATCAAATTAGACGATTGGTATGTTACGTGGATGGAAATTCATAAGTATAATGTATTGAGAGAAAATTCAAAAAGACATTATAATAATATTTATTACAAACATATTAGTCCGGTACTAGGAAGGTTTCGCATTTCGGAAATAACTCAGCTGCAAATAAAATATTTAATTAAAGAACTTGCAGAAAAAGGGCTTAAATACGAAACGCAAAACAAGACGAGAATTATGTTATTGGATATGTTTAATAAGGCAATGATAGATAATTTTGTTCGCACGAATCCTGTTAAAGGTATATCAGTTAAGAGGGATGAAAAGGTTGATATAAGAGTTCTCACATCAGAAGAGCAGAAGGAATTTTTTGATTGTTGTAGAGGTACATTCTATGACAATTTATTTACTGTAGCTGTATCTAGTGGATTAAGAATGGGAGAACTTGCTGCATTAAGAGAATGTGATGTGGATTTTCAAAATAGGTTAATTGACGTGAATCGAACACTGGTATATCAGAAATTAGAGAATGATACAAAGAAATCATTTCACTTTGGTCCACCTAAAACAAGAACATCAATACGTAAGGTTCCTATGAATGATATTTGTGAAAAAGCATTAAGAAAACAAATTCAACAAAAAAAAGTCATTGCCAATAAGAATGTAAAGAATGTTGATGATCAGTTTAAGGATTTGATTTTTACAACTAGATTTAATACACCACTTAATGCACAAAATTTTTGTGATGCGATAGAAAAGATAGTTGATGAAATAAATCTAGTAAAGGACGAGTTAGATAAGATGGAAAAGTTTTCGTCACATACATTTAGGCATACATTTGCAACGAGATGCTTTGAAGCAGGAATTAAACCAAAAACACTACAAGGTTACTTAGGTCATGCAACTCTTCAAATGACTATGGATTTGTATACTCATCTAATGGAACAGCACCAAGTTAGTGAGATGGATAAGTTAAATAGCAAGTTAAGCAATATACTTAGCACAAATGATTAGATTGGTACATTATTGGTACATGAATTGTATAATTGGTACATGACGATAAAAAGAATGTTGATTTTAAAGGGTTTTTGCTAATGCACTGTATAGTAATTGGTTGAATTATTACGTTTATCAGAATACGCCTTATGAGTGGTAAGAGAATAGCGTAAACGTAGTGTTTCAAAGCATTCAGTAGTTAGCAAAATATTTATAAAATATCGTAAATTATCGCAATTTGGTACACTATATTATTAAGATGGTACAGTAAGTGGTAAACAATAATATTTATACAGTAAAATAGACCTACACAAATCGAAAAAGAAGCAGATGTTTAATAGCATACTGTTTCTTTTTTAATTATATTTTAATGGTATTACTAAGAATTTGCAGTATTTTGATTTTCGGAGTCGTTACCATAAAGGAGCACATATCTTGGTTGCTTTTTATGTAGTGTGAAGTGAAGTACACTAGATTGAACTATAGCACAGTAAAGAGGCTTTGATGTGATGATTAAAAGAAAGAAGTTGTAAACAGTTGAATTCGGTAGTTATTTGTGGTACATTTTAATAGAAACATGATATTAATATTAGAGGAATTATTTATGGCTAGAGCAAAAAAGAATGGAACATATCTCAATGTTTGTATTGAGACATCAATCTATGAAAGGTTAGAAAATTTTTGTTTTGAGGCTGGACAAACAAAAACCGTTGCAGTAGAAAGGGCATTGAATGCCTATTTTGATGATTATGAAGAAAAGCTAAGAAAACTAAAAGAAATAAATTATGAGAGATAAAGAATATTTTTTTACGGAGGATAATCAATATGGCTTTCGAGCAAGAAAAAAATATTAGAAAAAGTGGAAACGCGATACTTAATAGTGCGAAGTACTCATCAGATAATACTGATGAATGGTACACGACATATGACACAATAGCTGAAGAAGTAGGGCATTATCAAGAACAGTTTAGGAATAAAATTGTGTTGTGTAATTGTGACGATCCGTATGCGTCGAATTTTTGTTACTATTTTTTAAAGCACTTTAATAAGTTGAAATTGAAAAAATTAATTTGTACGTCTTATGCTGGATCCAAGATCGAGCAAATGAAAGCAGATAGGCCGCTGTCGTTTGATTTTTATGATAGTGATGGAAATCTAATCCTATTTGATCAAGGGTATGTTCTTTCCGTTACTAAAATGCCAGGAAAACCAGGGGAAGAAGTAAGCGATGAAGCAATAGATTCAGTGCTAAGAAATGAAAAAATAGTTAGAAAATTATCAGGAAGTGGAGATTTTCGTTCTGACGAATGTATTGAGTATATAAAAGAATGCGATATATGTTGTACGAATCCCCCTTTTAGTCTCTTTTCAGCTCTTTTTTCGTTATTAGTAAAGTATGATAAACAATATTTGTTGATAGGAAATCAGAATACAATAACATATAAAGAAATTTTCCCATATATTAAGGAGAATAAGGCTTGGGTTGGTTATAGATTTGGTGATATGGCTTTTCGTGTACCAGCTGATACAGAACCCAGGAAAACCAGATTTTGGATTGACGAAACAGGGCAAAAATGGAGAAGTCTAGGAAATGCCATGTGGTTGACTAATCTAGATACAATGAGAAGACATCAAGAATTGGTTTTAACTCAAAAGTATTCTCCAGAGAATTATCCTAAATATGATAATTTTGATGCAATTGATGTACGTAAAGTGTCAGAAATACCTATGGACTATGACGGGATAATGGGGGTTCCTATTACCTATATAAAATATCATAATGATATTCAATTTGAAATCATCGGTGAGGCAAATCATGGTTCAGATAACGAATTTGATTTATTTAAACCTAAGGTCAATGGAAAAGAATTATTTAAGAGGATTCTCATTAGAAGAAAAAAGAATGATATCAATTTGCCAAAAGAATTTCGTGTTCTAGATTTATTTTGTGGAGCGGGGGGACTTTCTTGGGGAATGGACAAAAATCCTAATTTTAGAACTGTGGTAGCATTGGATAATGATGAGAAGGCTACGCTTACTTTTAAAAAGAATATGCCTACGACAGAAGTGGTAGTAGGTGATATTACAGATGCATCTATAAAGGATAGAATTGTTTCGTTAGCAAAAAGAAATGGAGTGAATATGTTGGTTGGGGGACCACCATGCCAAGGATATTCTATGAAAGGGAAAAAACTTGGATTGAAAGATCCGAGAAATTTTCTATTTAGAGAATATCTTGATCTTGTAGAGAAAATACAACCAGATGTATTTGTAATTGAAAATGTAAAAGGTCTTTTACAGTCTGCAAATGGATGGTTTAAGGATGAAATCGTTCAGACTATAGAAAAACTGGGATATAAGGTTACTTTTGACATTATAAACGCTGAGGATTTTGGTGTTCCACAATCTAGAGAGAGAGCTATTTTTATCTGTTCAAAATATGGAGCGATTCCTTTGCCAAAACGAACCATTTCAAAACGAACTACAGTAAGAGACGCAATAGCCGATTTAGCTTATTTGGAATCGGGTGAAGGTGATTTGGAACAAGAGTATATTATGCAACCAACAAGTTCATATCAAATCAGCATGAGAGAAGGTAGCTTTAAGCTGTACAATCATGTGGCATCGAACCATAAGCAAATAGCGATTGAAAAATTGAAATTAATTCCGCCAGAACAAGGTAGAGAATGTTTACCGAAAGAGTTACTTGGAAATCAAAAATTTAAGACTACTTGGGGACGACTTAAATGGGATGAAGTATCGCCTACTATTGATACGAGATTTGATGCTTCTTCCAATGGGACTAATAATCACCCATTTTTGAACAGAGCAATTACTCCAAGAGAAGCAGCTAGGATTCAGTCTTTTGACGATAGGTTTATTTTTTGTGGTTCTAAAGTGTATATTCGGAAACAAATCGGAAACGCTGTGCCACCGCTTTTAGCTAAAGCGATAGCAGATCAGATAGCTAGATTCTTTAATTTATAAGTAAGTAATGTCAAGTAGATTTACTTGATATATATTTAAAAAATGGAGGGTGAGTGTTATTAATAATGAAATGGCGTATCTGTTAGGTATGATAACAGGGAATGGACAAGTTCAACGAGGAATCACATCAACATCAATTTCGATAGAGGTTCCTCACAAAAAACTAGAAACGGAATTTCAGAAGGATGTAGGAATATATGTCAAAGCAAGTATTACTGATATTCGAGAGATATTGGAACCTCTGATAGGAACTGCATTAAAGTTTATACAGAATAGTAATATATCAGTGCTTTCGTTTACTAAACCAAATGAAGATTATCTGATGCGCGAGATTATGCGATATATTGAAAATGCTTCATCGTCGGATACTGTACGTATTTCACCTAAAGTGTATGACTTTACAATGGATGAGAGAAAACAATTTGTTAAAGGTTTTGCAGATGTCACCGGTTATATTAGGAGAAGTAATTATGCTTTTACAGAACCTAATTATCGAGTATACTTTGAAATTCCACATAATTGGGAATTGGTAATCGATTTTTCAAATTTATTAAAAAGCATAGATATTCCGGTGCAAAATATTGATTGGGCGCATCCAAATATGAGAGATGGCAATTTGAAAAAATATAGTCAAGGAAAAAAAGATTTTTGGAAGAAAGAGCATCAAGTTAAAGTGTGGGCGGTAGAGTATCAACCCATAGGATTTGCGGTTCTCCATAAACAAGAAGCACTAGATTTTTTTGCTGAGAAGCAGAGAATGCATATTGAAATTGAAAGGAATAAAAAAGTAACGGATGTAACACATCGATATTATTGGGAGTTGGTTTCGAAAAAGAAGGAGAAACCAATACATCCAGGAGAAAATGATAATTTTATTCCAAAAGAAATTAGAGGGAAACACTACGATTCTTGGAATGATATTGCAAGAGACTTAGGTTACAGTGAGGAATCATAATGCTAGAAAATGAATTATATGAGCCAATGCGATGCTGGTTAGAGCAATATTTAAAAGATAATTATAAGGGATATGATATAATAGTAGTAGATTCATCTCAAGAACGACTAGATCGAGCGTTGGCAAAATGTGATGTAGTGTTGGAAATGGCTAATGGAGTTGATATTCAGATAGATATTCTGGGTATTGCTCGAAAAAATACAGTTGTAAAATTGTTTTTTATCGAGGCAAAAAAGACTAGATTGACGCTTAGAGATTTGGGACAATTATGGGCTTATTGCAAGTTAGTGGATCCTGAAGAAGCTTTTTTGTTATCCTCAGAAGGATTAGGTAGCCTAAATAAGTTGATTAATTCTTTTAGACGAGAAGATCTACTTGATTTTGGAGAAGGAAAAAAAATAAAGAAGATGAAAGTAGGCAAATGGGATGTTTTAAAGAATGCTGTCGATTTACATTCTTTGGTTCCTAAAATTTAGGGTGATATTTATGATAGAGAAATTATTAAAAAGAAGCACAGTATTGTATAAAGTCATAGATGAAGATGATGGAATGAAATTAATTAAAGTAAATTCCCAACTTCATATTTTATACTTATTTGGAAATAGTAATGTGTTTCTAATGGAAAGAGAATTTTTTGATTATATTGATGCAAATTCTATTCCATATTCCATTTTATGTCATGATACATCTGCTAATAAACTGTATTACTTAAAATTAAACAAGAGTACTAATTGGGTAAAATCATGTTTTAATACATGTGATAAAGATGCTTTATATCTAGGGAGAGAAGTATTGAAAGCACAAATTAGCGAGGACTTGTTGCAGAAGGAATTCTTTAAATACAAGTAATAGAAAGGAAAGGGGGAGAATAATCAATGAGTTTAGCAGATGATTTAGACCACTTTATTAGAAGCACAGGTGACATTGTTTTTATTGAGGCGGAAGCGAGACCATCAAGGTTAAGTAGTTTTTACAATGAGTATAATGGAAAATATGGTCCATCAATAAATGACGCTACAGATGGAGTAATTGTACTCGATGAAGATGCAAACAAATGGGGACTGGAATTAAGATTATATTTACACTATCAACCAACATGTATGCAAGCGACTAGAAACACAGTGTATAGATCAGAGTATTTTTATCGTATCAACGATGTGGATATAATTTGGGAAATGTTTGACTTAGGGTATAGAATCGGAATAAATTAGGTTAAGCAATTTTGGAGAATGTGCAAGTGCTAGAACAAATCTGTAATAGAAGTGTTCTAGCGCTTTTTCATTGGTATATGAATGTATAGATGTAATTGTATCATCTACTTTCAAGATGATACAATTCAGCTTGAAAAGGAGTTCAGAGGACAGATGCTACTTATTATCCGTGTCTTATCAGTGGTTAAGATCAGATTGGGAAGAACAAGGATACGAAGAGATTCCGGGAGCAACAGATAAGACTTACCTACTTAATGAGGATGATATCGATCAATTTATTAAGGTAAAGGTAACAGTCATAGGTAAATATACTGGCACTATAACCAGTGCGCCTCTAGGTAAGGTAGAATGGAATCCACAGGAATTGATAGAATTGATCTCCATAGAGGATATCATTGGTACAGCCATGGTTGGAGAAGAATTAACAGCTGGTGAAATAGAACCTACAGGAGCCACTGTGTCTTATCAGTGGTTAAGATCAGATTGGGAAGAACAAGGATACGAAGAGATTCCGGGAGCAACAGATAGGACTTACCTACTTAAGGAAGATGATATCGATAAATTTATTATGGTAAAGGTAACGGTAACGGGCATAGGTAAGTATACTGGCAGTATAACCAGTGCTCCTCTAGGTAAGGTAGAAGATATAAGTTAAATACCTATATTGACTTTGACGGTTATGTTATTGTATCTATGCCCCCTCATTCTTCTTGATTTCCAAAGAAGAAATCGAGAAGAATGAGGATTTGACGATTCTAGCAGAATCAAAAGAAGCTGGTGTGTTTATCGTACTTGGTAAAGGCGGAAAGCATATCGTTATCCTTGGCCATACAGAGTACAAGCGTATGACACTAGATTTCGTTTGGTACAAAGTCACATAAAAAAGGTACATGAAAAGGTACACAAAATAATTAAAGCATAAGATAAGCGAGAGATACATTGTGAAATCACATTGTATTTCTCGCTTTGTTAATTATATCGGTACTAGGTAGTACTATAAGAACGGTACTATGCAGTACCTGTACTGGTATTAGGTAGTACCGCAGGACGGTATGTAGTAGTACCTAATAAAGAACTAATAACTAGTAACTATATTTAACAAATAACCGTTATCAATTTCTCGAGACCTATTTGAAGATGGGGTCAGATTGGGGTTAGATAAGAATTGCCGGGAATCAAAATAGTATATAGCTATATAAGTATATATCAGAAAAGCTGGAATTTACAATTTATTTGATATATACTCAAAATATATTATGTCTAAAGAAATACGGAGGAGCAAATGGTTAATGATAATACAACACCTATAGCGGCAAAAGAATATGATGAGCAGATTAACAATACAATCCCATACTATACAGAATTTTATCGTCAGATATTAGATGTGGTTGAACAGTGTGATTTTTCCAAAATGGAGTGGCTTGATTTAGGATGTGGCACAGGACATATGGAAAAGTTAGCTTTAAAGATCTTCTCTGATGTTAAGTTTGTTCTTGTTGATCCTTCAGAACAGATGCTAGAACAAGCGAGAGAAAAGCTAAAGGATGAGAGCATTGAATACATATGCGCTAGTTCTACCTCGATTAATTACAAAGATAGGTTTGATGTTGTTACAGCAATTCAATCTCATCATTATATGCAGGAAGAGGAACGAATAAGAGCAACAGAATACGTGTACCGTGCATTGAAGAAGGGAGGAATCTATCTTAATTTTGAGAATGTAGTGCCAGAGGAAGAAGAAGTGAAGCAATCAGAACTATTAAGATGGGGAAGATACCAGCAAAGGCATGGAAAATCAAAGGAAGAGGCGAAAGCCCATAATGCAAGATGTGGGGTTAATTATTTTCCGTTAACTGTGGCACAACACATAAAATTATTAAAGAATGTTGGTTTTAGAAAAGTGCATGTCTTTTGGTATAGCTATATGCAAATGGGAATCTATGGAGTAAAGTGATTTGAAAGCAGGGTTATTACTCCTTAATCCTATTACCTAAAAGATGTTGGTTTTCAGACAATCGGTTATCGCAAGCGTGTTGGAAATTATTCAAAAGATAGGAGGCCAAATATGATTTACTTAAAAAGCTTTACGTATCCAAACGAGGATCAAGAACTGGATTTTATTATGGATATTAAGAGAACATGTTACGATACTTATTATCCGTTTAAAATTTTATCCAAGAATGATCTGCATCGGTTAGAGTTTGATACGATCACTATTTTATATGGTGGGAATGGCTCTGGAAAATCGACAGCTCTAAACGTAATCGCTGAAAAGTTAGGTTTACGTAGAGAGTGTATTTATAATAAATCAAATTTTTTCCCAGATTATGTGAAGCTGTGTGATATGAGTATTGAAGAGGAAATACCTGAAAACAGTAGGATTATTACAAGTGATGATGTCTTTGATTATATGTTAAATATTCGCAATCTAAATGAAGGAATTGATTTAAAGAGGGAAGAGTTATTTGAAGAATATATAGAAGCAAAGTATTCCAAATTCCAGATGAGAACAATGGCGGACTATGAGCAACTAAAGAAAGTGAATAACTCGCGAAGGACAACCCAGTCTCGATACGTAAAAAGTAAAATGATGGATAATGTACGTGAATACTCGAATGGGGAAAGTGCATTTCGTTATTTTACTGAGAAATTTGAAGAAGATGGGCTGTATTTATTGGATGAGCCGGAAAATAGCCTTTCGCCAAAACGACAGATAGAATTGATGAATTACTTGGAAGAATCCGCAAGATTTTTTGGATGTCAGTTTATTATATCAACTCATTCACCGTTTTTACTTTCTATGAAAAGTGCAAGAATCTATAATTTGGATCGTAATCCTGTGGAAATAGAACGTTGGACGAATTTAGAAAATGTAAGAACTTATTTTGATTTCTTTAAAGCACATGAACATGAGTTTTAAGTACATCGAAAAAGGAGAGGGTGTATAAATACGTATCAACAATTGGTAGAGGCGTAAGAGCGCATGGTTCAGTTTAGAATAGTATAGAATGACTTAACAGCTTCTGTAGTAAGGCGCTGTAATGATTGATGAGCGAATTTGAGAAAGTTTATGTAGCCGTTTGCAATTTAGCAGGCGGCTTTTTCAATTAGAGGGGAAGGAAGTGAGTGCAAAATCTATTGTTTTTTAATCTAATAAGGATGTTAGTATTCGAATTATATAATGTAATGGTAGCATATAATATTTTAATAAAATAAAGTTTATGGTGCTAGGGTAATTTTAAGTAGAAAAGAACAAGAAGAGGAATCAAGTATAAAGAAGGAGCGAAATAATTAAGAATGGTGTGCTTTTGCAGAAAAACTAGTATATGAGCAAATGAAATTAAGATGACTAAATGTGTTATGGGTTCAGAAAATACAAAAAATGGGGATTAATATACTAAAATAGTTTTATGAAGTTTGAAAACTTAATGTAGCAATAGTATCATTCAAAGCATTAAGATCATATTGGAATCATACCCATGGAGGTCTCATCATGAAAGAAATACTAGAGGCAGAGCGTAAACATCTTGAAAATGTCATTTATCAAATAAAAAAGAAAATAGATTGCATGCAAGAAGATATGCCTTATCCTGGTGTATCAAAGTATTCTGTCACATCCGACAAAGAAGAGTGTTCAGGCCTAATGTTTCAAAAATATCGAAATGAAAACATGAAAAAAAGAATATTATCATTTACTGATAATTTGGATGAACCTTATTTTGCGAGATTGGATTATAGTTTAAATGCGAATGAGGTGACGAAATTCTACATAGGAAAAAGTGGATTTGAGGTTGATGATTACCGTATTTATGACTGGAGAAGTTCTATAGGGCAAAAATATTATCAAAAAAATCTGATAACATTTCAAATGGATGATATTAACTATACGCTGTTTTTAAGACGAGCCTTTAACATAAATCGCGGAATACTTCATGATGTTAGGGATGAGTATATTTATGGAGATGAAATCGCAAAGAATAAAATAACAGATCCATTCCTAGTAAAGATTTTTGAGCAAAAGAGAAATGAATATAGAGTTACAGATATTATAAGAAGTATACAACAAAATCAAAATACTATTATTACTGCACCTTTGAAAGAGCAGAATATTGTTCAGGGGTGTGCAGGTAGCGGTAAAACTATGATACTCATGCATAGATTATCGTATATAAAGTTTAATAATCCCAATATAAACTTTGGTAAATTTATTATCATAACTCCATCCTTAAGCTTTAATTATTTTATTAGTGACTTAGCAGTAGAGCTAGGTATTGATAAGATAGATATGCTATCAATTGGAGATTATTATTGTGATTGTTTAAAACAATATGATAAGGATAGATGGAAGAAAGCCAGAATATCTAACGTAAAATTAAATCAGGCCTTTATAAATAAAGTATATTCAGATAATATTATTGAGAAGTTTAAGGATACTTATAAAGGTTTTATGAAATCACTTTATATGTCCATAGGACTTAATGATATTAATGAGATTTGTAAATGTCATAACTTAAAAATTTACAGTAGTAATTTAACGTATGACAGTCAGATTTTAGCTGAAATTAAATCATTTTTGAAAAGTACCTTATACACAAATGATAGAATTATTAAGGAATGTATAGAGATTTCCGAGGCTAGACAGGAAAAGATGAAACCAAAAGTAAGCAACTTGACGAAAAAATTGGAATTGAGAGAAAAAAATATTCTAAGCCATGAAGAAGAAGAATTATTTAAAGAAAAAGAAAAGTTGTTAGATAAGCATAACATTAATTCTATCTATAATAGTACCATTGGATTAGTACTTAATGAAATTGAAGACTCTTATAATATTAAAATTAAAAAACTATGTGAGTATAAGGCATATTCGTGGTTAATATTTTATTCGCTATTTTTTGGAAGTATAAATAAAAAAAGAGCTTTATTTATATCGATGAGGGTCAGGATCTTTCAGTGAATGAGATTAGTCTACTTAAAATGATGAATGGTCCAGATACAGTATTAAACATTTATGGAGATGTTAATCAAATGACAAGTAGTAAAGGAATTATAAACTGGAGTGATTTAGGTGATGATTTTACATATTATGAATTAAATCAAAATTATAGAAATACTTATGAAATCACATCCTTCTGCAATGATATGTTTCATTATAATCATTTACCTATTGGTATTCATGGAGAAGAAATACGTAAAATTAGTTTGGATACTATGCTGGAGGAACTTGATGAATTAATTTTAGTGAATAATAAAAATAGATATGCTATTATTGTAAAAGATAGTATTGACATTGTCATAAAAAAGCAAATAGATAATAAAGTACCAATCATTACAGTAGCTTCTTCAAAGGGGATGGAGTTTGATATAGTATATGTTATCCCTGAAGGTATGAGCAGAAATGAACAATATATTGCATTTACTCGTGCTTTAAGTAAACTAAATATTATAGAGTAGCGAAACGCGAGACACTATGAAAGGTATAAAACAGGAAAACTCATTTGCTACGATTGAAGATATCGCATAGGAGGATACAACATGGCTAAAAAACCAATTTACGAATTAATATCAGAAAATATTCAGGATGGAGTCTTAAATAAGGAGTTTAGTCTACCAAAAGAAGAGTCCAATCATGTGCCTTTTGCTGATGGCGCAATGGATGGAATTAGTGTCTATCATATGGGAGCATCAGACCTTAATGAGGAAGAGAGGATGTTCATTGAGAATGCCATTCGTTTTGCTTCGAATGGAGAGACTAAGAGTGCTGATGTAGTGTTCCAAGACATATGCAAGAAACACAGAGTAATTGGAATCATCGATGAAATTCAAAGATATGTGATTGACCATGCCAGCGAACTAAATGCAGGGAATTTGTATCAGTATGCGTTATATTTAATTCTAACCTCATCGGAGGTAGAGTGTGTTAAGGTAGGTATGGTTTTATTGGAGCTATTTAAAGTGGATGATAGCATAAAAGAAGTCATACGAACACTGTCATTGTCAGATGAATTTACAGTCTTTGGTGCCTTTCTCATGAGAAGCTGGGAGAATGGGCAGATGGAAATTCTAAATGCCGCAAAGAGTGTTTCAGGATGGGGGAGAATACATACAGTCGAATTGATTCAGCCAGAAACAGAGGAAATCAGACAATGGCTATTAAAAGAAGGGGTAAACAATAGTGTTCTGCCAGCATATTCAGGTCTTGAATGTTATACAAAAACAGATGTAGAGCACTTTCTTGACCAAGATGAAATTAGCTATGAGGAAATACACGCTATATTAGCAATTATTGATGCGATACTTGACGAAGGGCCTGTACCTGGTATTTCGACATTAGAAGAACCAATAGAAATATTGATTAAGGTTTTAAAGCATGCAAAGAAGTTAATGCCATTACAGATTGAGGATTACGAAGTGATTCATAATATTTCGAAGTGGCAAGAGGACAACGGAGAGGAAGAAAATTCAGTAATGAATGAGCTAATCCATGCGATTTTTTCTCATGAGTCTTGTAGAGAATGTGTAAAAGATTATATTAAATCGGGGAGAACGATAGATTTAGCAATTAAATTAGGAATTGCATATGAAGAAGAGTTATTTAGTGCAATGATAGATGATTTTGATCATACATATCATGCGTGCCATTATCTGATGGATAACCCTTTTTATGCAAATCGTGTTGTTCAACTTTTCAGAGAGAATACACCATTAGAAAAGATGAAGACTGGCCCAGGAAAAGAAATGGGATTAGGCAAAGATTTTATTCAAGTCAATAAACTTGACTATATCTTAACCGAATTAAGAAAACATGTTGGAGTTGGTGAGGATATTGTAGCAATCGCAATGCAAACACCTTACATTAGAAGCAGAAATGGTGCGATTAAAGTCATGCAAGATTGGGTAAATGCAAGTAAGAAACCGTTAGTTGAAGTTAGCTCCGTTCTTTATGATGTTTTAATGCAAATGAAGGAACAGGAAGTGGAGGATTACATCCTAAATAATATCATTGGTCTTCTTGATGGGAAAATTGCATTTGATGATCAAAATTAGCAGATCATTGCGAAAATTAATACTGATTTTAGAAGAAAGAGGTTATTATACAGCTTTGCTACTTTAAGTTGCGTAAATGCAAAAGTAGGTTGGTGGTACATCTTGAGAAAATTAGATATAACAGTATCATCAAATTAAGGAGATGATCAATATGGGATTCGGAGACAAACTTAGACTTATTAGAAAAGAAAGAGGCATTACACAAGAAGAATTGGCAGATATGCTCGAGGTATCCAGACAAGCGGTTTCAAAATGGGAAGCAGGCAATGGTTATCCAGAAACCGAAAAACTTTTATTAGTTGCAAAGAAGTTAGAGGTTTCCTTAGATTATCTGATGGATTATGAGGTAGAAAGTCATACCGAAAAAAATGAAACTGTTATAGCAAATTATAAGACGAATCATATCATCATCAAGAGGTTCGATGGAAGTCAGACCGTTAATTGTATCTCTGTGAAATATAGCAAGATTCTTGCTCCAGCAAAAAATGAACCGACATATATTCTTCAAGGAGTAGATAGTGTAGGTATGTTTGGTCCACATACTGTAATCTTAGGTTGGTATGACGATGAGGCAGCAGTAAAAAAAGAAATGGAAGAGATTCTTCAAGCAATTGAATGTGGTGAAGTAATGTATCAACTTAAATACTATACAGACGTAGAATTCAAGGGGATCTTTGGTATTGTAAAAAGAAAGGTTAAGTGAGAATTCTACGCAAGCTTTATTGGCCCATGTTTACTCTAAGAAAGGAGAGGCATGGGCTATTTTGGAACTGGGGACAAGTAATAAAGTGAGGGATATATAAAGAGGGGAGTGAGGGAGTGTCCCAATTGATTTTTAAGAGTGAGTATGTTATTGTGTCTCAAATATTTAAAGAATCTGAAAAACATGTCCATCCTATGATGCAAATTTTTATTGGAGATGAAAATAATCAAGTTATGGTCGATGGAGAGACCTATCGTGGGAAAATCATTATTATTAATCAAAATGTAGATCATTCGATTCAGACAAGAGATAGATTTCGTGTGTTCTTATTAGTAAAACCAGCGAGTCTATTAGCACAGTACATAAGAAAGCATTATTTACAGGATCATCCTTTCACCTATACTCAGTTAAACAACAATATTAGAGAAAATAATGATTTAAAAGAGGTAAAAGCAGTTGCAATCAATCAAATCACCTTTGAAGAAATATTAGTCGAGGACTCGCCAAAGGAACTTGAACGAAAAGTGCTTAGCATACTAAAAGCATTAGGGGTTGCAGAGAAACAAGTGAGTATAGATGAAAGAGTTGAAAGACTAATACAAGCAATTCAGGAGAGAAGATACTTTAATTATTCGATCAAGGAGATTGCACAACAGTGTCATCTTTCAGAAGGAAGAATGGCACATCTTTTTAAAGAAGAAGTGGGAGTATCACTAATGAGCTACATACAGCTTATGCAGTTAGAATATGTCTATAAAGAAGTGATCAATGGAAAAAGTATTACAGAGGCAGCGCTAGAGGCAGGGTTTTATAGTTCATCACATTTTGCTTATGTATGCAAAAAGATAACAGGTATTTCAATCTCTAAGGTTATGAAAATAGCAGGATTTTGAAAGTTTTAATGAAATAACTAAGCTATGCTAGAAACATAATCAAATTTTAGAAATGGAGGAGATACCAATGTTTCATACAATGATTGTGGTGACAATGATGTTTATCATGCCGCTTATTTGTTTTATTATCGAGGGACATAAGAAACAATATACAAAAAAGAGCTTTTTTAAATGGTTTCTTTTTTGGATTGGAGGGATTAGAGCATTAACAGCAGGAGCTATGCAGTTTTTTAATCCCTCTTATACAATGAATTTATTACAAGTAGGACAAGAAAGCAAAATTATGATTATGGAGCTAGGTGCAGCTCAGTTTGGAATAGGTGTTCTGGGAATACTATCTTTATTCCAGGAGAGATATAGAACATCTGTAGCCATTAGTTATGGTTGCTTTTTATTAGGAGCAAGCTACATACATCTCACTCGATTGGGACATGCACAGTGGGATGAGATAGCATCTTTAGCAGGAGATGTGTTATTGGTAGTAATCGTAGTACTCTATTTATGGTATGAAAAGAGTAATGGTAGAAAGGGGATGGATGTAAGGGGATAAATGTGAGGGAGTTGATTGATTTTACACCAATAATGAAATAAAATATTGTTAAATGAAGAACAGTTTGATGAAAGAGGAATCATATGTACCTCAACATTATGGAATTTAAGAGATTATTCGTTGGGAAACAATTCTTGAACGGTCGTGAATTCCAAAGCAAATGTAATGTATTTTTGTATTGCCAGTAAGGACAGAACAGGTTTAGTAACAGCGTTAATTTTGAGACGAATAAAGGATGTGAGACCGATGAAACAAGGTAAATTAGTTCGAGATAAAATACCACAGATTATTATTGCAGATGGCAAGATACCAATCACTAGAATCTTAGACCATAATGAGTATCTGGAAGAATTGGATAAGAAGTTGAATGAAGAGATAGCAGAGTATCAAGCGGACAAGTCGATTGAAGAAATGGCGGATGTGCTTGAAGTTTTGTTCGCTATATGTGAGGCACGAGGACATTCTATTGAGGAATTGATGGAAGTACGTAACTCAAAAAAAGAACAACGTGGTGGATTTAATCAGAAGATATATTGGAGTGGTAATGAATAATGCAGCTAACAATTGATGCACATTATTATAACAAATTGGATATTGAAGGTTTTTCTAAGATGATGAAAGATCCATCTTACTGCTATAAGTTTTATTGGTTGGAAGCAATCGTGCAGCTGATTTCTGAGAATATGACGGAAGCTACTTACGATGATATTATTGATGAGATGATCTCAAATGCTTGGTATTCAGTTCTTGAATTTCACATTCATTTGAGTGGTATTTGGAACAATGGTGTCAAGGATAATCTGGAAAGAGCTGTACGTAAACTTAGAGATATGAGTGGATTGCCGGCAAATGCCTCAAAAGTGGAGATAAAGAATGCTATCAAGCGATTTAATCAGCAACTCCATGCAGAAAAACAGGCATTAACATTAAATGTGCCATATAAAGCGCTATCAGGATTTGCCAATAAGTCAGGTGAGAAAATTAGTTTAGATAGTAGTGCTGGAAGAATGATTGCGTATTATAATAAGTTAAGCGCAAGCGATATTCTATTACCATATACTTTCGGACCTGAAAGTGGTTTAAAGAAAAAGCTATTATTTAGTGATGCATGGATTCAAATGATTAGAGACAATACAGTAGCTATACTGGGCTGGATTCAATGTGAAAAAGTAAAATGGTTACAGAATAACAATCCAGAAGTTCCGGGACTGATCTATAAATTAGCTCCATTGGATGAAAAAATGAGAAAATTGTCTCATGTACGCAAATTGTGGGACGGTATATTAGATGTTTGCAACATCATAGATGTGTTTTCTGATAAAGTCATTGATAAACAAAAATATGATGTTGATCATTTTATTCCTTGGTCGTTTGTAATGAATGATGAATTGTGGAATCTGATGCCGATGGATTCTTCTTTGAATTCTTCGAAAAATAACAGATTACCGGATTGGAATGAATTTTTTGCCCGTTTTGCGAACAATCAATACATATTGTACGAGATGGTGTATGCAAAAGATGGTATCAGAAAATTATACGAGGCATGTTACAGGGATAATTTACATTCTATTTGGGCT
Organism: Bacillota bacterium; assembly: GCA_023439125.1. Lineage (GTDB taxonomy): Bacteria > Bacillota > Clostridia > Lachnospirales > Lachnospiraceae > Lachnoclostridium. The sequence goes on from JAEXOU010000009.1 coordinate 134,838, forward strand.
AATCAGGAATTGTATCGAAAAGGAAATTCTGATATAGAGTTTTATGGAATTCTAGAGAAGAACATGCGTCCTGTGTATGATTCAGCAAGAAGACAAGGGTATGATTTATGGGATAAAAGATTTGTAGGATAAATCATTTAGAGAGAAAAGCGATTCGGTAATTAAGGAGAGGTGTAATTATATGAAAAAAAACATATTTTAGGAGTTATCGTTGGTGCATTGTTATACTTTATTATATCAGTAATTATTCAGTTTGTTTTTTAGATAATTAGGTATAATTTCAATTAGTGAGAATTGGAGTAGTACTGAGAAAGCTATTGAAAAAATTATTTGGTTAAGAAATTAGGAAGAATTGAAGAATAATAAATTTACTTTAATAAGGTGACTGGTGGGTCACCTTATTAAGTTTAAGTTGTAAACATCACAAAGGCTCAGACAAGAATGTGAATCGAATATAACACAGAGGAATAGCCAGTCAATCCTACAAATCTTTCAAGTACTCTTCATACCCACGCTCAGCCATCTGGCTCTTTGGAATAAATTCTAGTGCTGCAGAATTGATACAGTAACGCAAGCCTCCGGTTTCTTTTGGACCATCTGTAAATACATGGCCAAGGTGGCTATCTGAGTGGTGACTTCTGACCTCTGTTCGAAACATACCGTGGCTCAAATCTTGCTTCTCATCTACATATCCATTATTAATCGGTTTGGTGAAGGCTGGCCATCCACAGCCAGAATTATATTTATCTTTGGAGGAAAACAAAGGCTTTTTACTTACAAGATCAACATAGATACCTTCTTCAAAATGATGGTCATACTCATTTTGAAAAGGAGGTTCTGTCCCATTTTCTTGTGTTACATGGTATTGCATAGGTGTTAATATCTGTTTTAGTTCTTCTCTTGAAGGTGATTTCCAAGTTGTTTCGAGGAATTGTTTTCGACCGGATGCTTCATAATATTGTCGATATCGAAAAGAATTCTTTTTATAATAGTCTTGATGATACTCCTCTGCGGGATAGAATTCGACAGCAGGGAGTATTGGCGTTACAATACTTTTGCTTAAAATCTTACTATTTTCTAATTCCTGCTTATAGTCCATAGCAATACGTTTTTGCTCTTCATTGTAATAGAATACGGCAGTCTGATAACTTTTACCACGATCATGAAACTGACCACCTTCATCGGTAGGGTCTATACTCATAAAGAAAGCTTCAACTAATTCACGATAAGGAAGAATTTGTTCATTATAAGTGATTTGTACAGCTTCGTAATGTCCTGTATTTCCCTGGCACACTTGCTCATATGTTGGTTTTGTAACAGTACCTCCGGTATATCCAACAACTACATTCGTAACACCATCAAAGCGATCGAATGGTTTTACCATACACCAGAAGCATCCGCCTGCGAACATTGCTAATGAATTTGACATAATGACCTCCTATGATTGATCTGTTACCTATATTGTACTATAAATTCAGTACGATATCATGTGAAATAATGGTATTTATGAAGTTTAGTGGTTGCAACCTCATTTCATTGGTTGCGAGATAGGATGATTATGGTATAGTATTACCAAGAAGTTAACTATCTTTATTAATAAATGAATTTATCGATACATGATTCCAAGGAGGATGTTATGTCAAAGATTACAATTAGTACAGCTAGATTGTGCTTAGAACCATTAGGAATGAAATATTTGGAGTCAACTCATGCATATTCTACAGATCTTGAAAATACCAGGCTTATGGTATATCTGCCTCATGAGAATAAGCAAGAGACAATTGATTTTTTGAAAGATCTTGATGAATCGTGGAATGAGGAACAACAAACAGTTTATGAATTTGCTATCTTACTGAACGGAATACATATAGGGGCTGTAAGTTTGTATCTTGATAATAAAATTGGAGAATTGGGCTGGATAATAGATAAACGATATTGGAAGCAAGGGTACGCGACGGAAGCTGCCAAGGCATTGATGGAGTATGCGATAGCCAAGTTACACATTAAGCATTTTATTGCTCATTGTGATAGTGAAAATATAGGCTCATATAAAGTTATGGAAAGTTTGGGAATGACATTAAAGGAGAGGTCATCTGGAAGAAAAAATAGAGCATCGGATGAGGTTAGAGAAGAATTGATGTACGAGTATGTGATATGATACGAAAAGAGCTCTATATCAAGTGTGATAAGGTTATAACAAACCACAGAGTCTGTAAAGCACTGAATGTCCTGATAGATATAAAACAAGGTCTGAGAGCCCATTAGCATTATGTGGCCTAAGTGGTAATACTTAAGCAGAAACTTATACTAAAGATTTAGGAAAATCATGGATAATAATATCCAATTCTCCCCTGTGGAAAAGCATGTAAAAATACAATAAAATTTTACATATAGAATGTATTGTATGTTTATACTTTCTTACGTTGAGTTAGTACACTTACATTCTTTACAAATTGATTTTATAGGGGAACAAAGTTATGTTGAATCAAATGATGAGGCGACTGATGAGACAAATCATAGCAGTTATGTTAATGATTTGTTTTATCACTGGTATTGTGACAGTGCCAGTATATGCCGAGGAGCATTTCAGTAATGGGAAGGCTACTGAAATTTATACTACTTCTAAAACGAAGGAATTGAAAGCAGTATGGATTTCATATCTGGAATTCAAGTCTACTGGGTATACAAAAAAAGAATTCCAAACTCAAATAACGAAGATGTTTAATAATGTAGTAGCACAGGGAATGAATGCAGTTGTTGTACATGTTCGTCCTTTTGGAGATGCGATGTATAAATCGAGTTACTTCCCTTGGTCAAAATACTGTTCGGGAGTACAAGGTAAGAATCCAGGGTTTGATCCATTAGAGATCATGGTTACTGAAGCACATAAACGTGGTTTACAGTTCCATGCTTGGATAAATCCTTACCGCGTAACGCTGGCGAATACTGATATTACAACACTTGCTGCCAATAATCCTGCTCGTAAATGGTTGACAGATAAGTATAAAGGTAATGATCGTTATATTCTATCTTACGGAGGCAACTTATACTACAATCCCGGCAGCGTTGTCGTTCGAAAATTAATTCGAAAAGGTATTAAGGAAATTGTTCAAAACTATGATGTAGATGGAATTCACTTTGATGATTACTTTTATCCAACATTAGGTAGTAATTATAAGAAACTATTTGATGCTCCTGAATATCAGAAATATGTTGCCGATTGTAAAGAAAAAGGGGTCAAAAATGTTCTATCCATTGCAAATTGGAGAAGACGTAATGTTAATTGGTTGATTAAGAACCTGTATAATGACATTAAGAAGGTTGATTCGAAAACTGTATTCGGAATTAGCCCAGGAGGATACTTAGATACGTTATTAATGGATGACCGGTATTATGTTGATATCAAGACATGGATGGGAAAAGCAGGGTATGTTGATTATATTTGTCCACAGATTTATTGGGGATTCAATCATAGTATCTATCCATTTGATCGAACAGTAAAACGTTGGAAAGCTCTCTTAAAAACCAATCGCGTAGATTTATATATTGGTATTCCAGTCTACAAGGTAGGTACAACAGAAGAACCAGAATTTAAGAATAATCCTAATATTCTAGTAGATATGGTGGAATTTTGTCAAAATAGTGGTTCGGTATCTGGATATATGTTCTACCGATATGATTATTTTTATCGTTCTAATACTAAGAAAGCAGTAAATTTATTAATAAACAAATTAAATCGATCATAAAAAAAATAGAATCTAATGCCATATAGATTTTAGAAAGGTTTTGTTAATTAGTAGGGGCTATCGCATTAAGAGTAGTATGAATAAAGAATGAAGAGGGATCGTATATTTTCGCTGTAGCGCTACGCTCACAAGCCCCACAAAGTGCGTGTGGGGACTTGTAAGGCACTCCGAAAAATACCATCGCCCTTCATTCTTTTATTCAATATTCAGCTAGTGCGACAGCCCATTTTAATCTTTGCTTATAAAAGCGAATCTGAATCATATCTGCGCTCTGCCACCTGATCCTTTGGAATAAATTCTAGTGCTGCAGAATTGATACAGTATCGCGAGTTTTTTGCCCATTCAGACAACCCGTCCTCGTAGATGATAACCGTGCACGATTACATTGTCACCAACTGCTGACGTTAGTAGTTCTTATAACTACTCAAGGAGCATAGATATGACATCATCAGTACTTTCACAAGCATCGTAATCTCCAACAACTCCGTTTCTGTGGTAGACAATTCCCCTTTTCTCATTCTCCTCAAGACATTTCATAAATATTTCAATGCCATATTTTTGAATAAAAGCAATAAAGCCCTTTACCTTTGTCTTTTTAAGAACGCCCTCATCGCAAAGCTGAGTACATTCATAGCAGCCTTTTAGACCTTTTTCCATAGAACATTTTCTATTGATACAATTAGGCGCAAAAACACATTTTCCTGATTCACATCCTGTACAGGAATTATCGCCTAGATTTCTAACTTCTTCTGAACACACACAGCATGCCAACCCACATCTTGCAATACCAAACAATCTGTTCATAACTTTATCCTCCTTCGGCTAGTTACTTGATTAATGATACTTTATCCTTAAGTTCTATAGATTTAGTGTTTAGATTACTAGTTTGTTCTTTTACACTGAAGTAATAGTTCCTTCAAAGCTCCACAATGATTTTCTAAATCCTCAAATATGAAATCTAAGAAAAAATTTCATTCCTATGTAGCAATAATATTTTACTAACTTGTATAATTGTAACATATTTAAGAAAAATTCACCACATTTCTATTACTTATGAACTAAACTCATTGTCTTTATGTCATAAAATGGTATAATAGGTCTATGATACCTTTAGGTATTAGGTTATATACAAAGTGAGTAATATAAGTAACCAACTTAGAGTATTAACCAAAATATGAACATTACGATAATAGAATGGAGCGAGTAAATCATGGGAAGAGATCGGGTTATAAAAAAAATTAAATCATCATCGATTGCATTAATTGTAATGGGAGGAATTTTTTGTTCCTTTTTTTCAATCTCTACTTTCGTCTTATTTGTGGGGGATGAGTCTAAAGCTGGATATATTTTTGCTGGATATTTTTTTGCTGGGTTGGCTTTGTTAATGTTGCCTGTTATCATCATCGGTATTTCTAGATGTGTAAACCCTATGAAAGCTCGTTGCCTAAAGAAAAATCCCAAATTATTAGAACAGGCGGATGAGCTTTTTAGTGATATTATTTATCAAGATAAATTCATAATCTATTCCAATCGAATTATTGCTAATGCAAAAGATCTTACACAAATGGCAGCATTTGATGAAATCGAGAGAATCAGTGAGAATTCTAGCTCGTATAATGGAATTAGTACGGATCACTCAATTGTTCTTATTTTGCCTACCTATCAGATTAGGATTAGTGTTTATGCAAAGGGTAAAAGGACAATTAATGAATTAAAGCTTAATATTATACAACGATGTCCTAGAATTATGGCAAACTATACTATGTACAGGGATAGAATCGATTAATTCATATAGAATTGAGTAATACATATAGAATTGAGTAATACATATGAAATCACAATTTTGGTCAATCTTCTTTTTCTCATACCTGTTATGATAAAGCTACTGGAGGTGGTGATATGAGACAAACGGATTACTTGTGGATGGTGCAAAAACTACAGGAGTACATTGAAGAACACTTACAAGATCAGGTGACACTTCGACAATTAGCCAATGTTTCAGGATATTCCCCTTGGCAGCTCAATCGTATCTTTAAGGAGGCGACTGGAAAAAGTCCTTATGAATATATGAGGTTACGTCGGTTGACACAAGCCGCTTTGGTGCTGCGAGATGAGAATAAGAGGGTATTGGATGTGGCACTAGATTATGTTTTTGACAGCCAAGAAGGCTTTACACGAGCATTTTCGAAGGAATTTGGAGTGTCTCCATATCAATATCACAAAGAATCCCCTCCAATTCAATTATTCCTGCCACAGAAGGTATTTGATACCTATCGAGGAATAATGAACTGTCAATCTTATAACAAAGAAAGAGAGGAAAAGGATATGAAGACTGTATTTGTTCAGGTCATTGAACGACCAGCACGTAAATGTCTCATCAAGCGAGGTAAGAATGCAGCAGAATATTTTGCATACTGTGAGGAAGTGGGCTGTGATGTCTGGAACGTGCTAACAAGTGTAAAAGAAGCGCTCTATGAACCAATTGGAATGTGGATGCCAAAGAATATGAGAGCTAATGGTTCAGAATATATTCAGGGAGTGGAACTTCCAATCGAATATAATAAACCAATCCCTGAAGGATTTGAGTTAATTGAATTACCACCTTGTACGATGATGATCTTCCAGGGAGAGCAATATAATGATGACGATTTTGGTGAAGTAATCCAAGAGGTATGGGAACATATCGAAAAGTTCAATCCTGAAATCTACGGATATGAATGGGCACCAGAGGAAGCACCAAGATTCCAACTTGCTCCAATGGGAGAACGAGGATATATTGAGGCTAGACCAGTTAAGAAGAGAAAGTAAATAAAAAATTGTTATTGACTACTTTAAAAACTTAGTTTACAATATGCATAAATGTTGAAGGTGTGTAAGTAGTTTGTAAATATAAGTTCACAGAGAGTCCGTGTCATCGGCTGGGAGCATGGATGAATTAGTTACAGATGAATTTCAGCACTGGAGTTTTTCACGAAAACTACATGTAATGATTTAAATTACATAGATTAAGTGAATGTAGTTGCTGCATTAAAGCATATCAAGTGCAGATATTGATCGATATCTGAACATGGGTGGTACCGCGGGTTTGCTCGTCCCATACTTTTAAGTGTGGAACGGGCTTTTTTTGTTGCTTTTCACCATCATTTTGCATAAGGAAAATAGTGAGTATGTGATGTCAAATATAGTTTATACATGACACGCTCTCGCTTGAATGAAGTTCGTAGCGGTACATAAGGCCCTAAAATACAGGGCCTAAGTACCGACGACTTCATACAGTCATTAATAAACTATATGTGACATCACATTTTATCAAGTTTATTGATATGCAAAATGATGGGTATAAGAAGCAAAAAAAGTCTGGCTCACGAAAAAATATTAAGAAAGTAGGAGTAATTTTATGCAGGGATTAAATGAGAATATGGATGCAATCAAGCAGGAAATTATGTCTAGTTTAGAACAGATGGATAGTTCGAAAGCTGTCTATGAGATGAGGAAAAAATATCTCGATTCCAAGACCGGAAAAATTGGTCTCTTAATGAAAGAAATGAGAAATATTGCACCAGAGGAGAGAGCAAATTACGGTAAAGGTGTGAATGAATTAAAGGAATGGGCTACAAATTTCTTTAATGAGCTTGATGAAAAAGCGAAAGAAAAAGAATTACAGATGCGTTATGAATCAGAAAAACTTGATATTACGATGCCTGCTGTACAGACGGAATGTGGAAATCTACATCCAGTTACTCAAGTAATCAATCAGTTGATTGATATTTTTGCTGGTATGGGCTTTGAAATATATGATGGAAAAGAAATTGAAACAGATTACTATAACTTTACTGCTTTAAATACACCTCAAGATCATCCGGCACGTGACATGCAGGATACGTTTTACTTATCCCCTGAGTTCCTTCTTCGTACACAGACTTCTGCTGGACAAATTCATGTGATGGAAGCAAAACAACCTCCAATTAAGATTTTGTCTCCAGGAAAGGTATTCCGTTCGGATGATGATGCGACACATTCTCCAATGTTTACACAGATGGAAGGACTTGTTGTTGACAAAAACATTACGCTTGGTGATTTAAAGGGTATGCTTGATGTATTTGTAAAGAAGGTATTCGGTGAAGGAACTACAACACGTTTAAGACCGTCTTATTTCCCATTTACGGAGCCTAGTGTTGAAGTTGACTGCAGTTGCTTTGAATGTGGTGGTAAAGGTTGTAAGCTTTGTAAGGGAACTGGCTGGATTGAAATTCTTGGAGCCGGAATTGTCAATAAGAAAGTACTTGAAAACTGTAACATTGATTCCAATGAATACAGCGGTCTTGCATTTGGTATTGGTATTGAACGTATTGCGATGCTCAAATATGGTATCAACAATATTAAGACATTATTCGAGTCTGATATGCGTGTACTAAAGCAAATCGATGATTAAGAAAGATAAAGGAGGCTTATTATGTTAGTTCCATTGAGTTGGCTAAAGGAATATGTAGATATAAATGTAACTCCCGAAGAACTTGAAAAAAGATTATTTTCAAGTGGATTCGAGGTAGAAGAACTAATTGAAGTTGGTAAAGACATTAGTAATGTTGTTGTAGGTCTTGTAAAGGAATGTGAACGTATTCCTGATACGCATTTAAGCTTATGTCAAGTGGATGCTGGTGAACATGGAACATTTCAGGTTTGCTGTGGTGCAGATAACGTAAAAGCAGGTGGAAAGTTCCCTCTTGCATTGGTTGGAGCAAGTGTATATGCAACTGCGAAAGACCACAAGACAGTGGAAGGTGTTATGACAATTAAGAAGGGCAAGCTTCGCGGATATGAATCCTGTGGTATGCTTTGTTCTGGTGTTGAACTTGGTGTTAGTGAAAATATGTATCCAGGTGCAGGCTATAACGGGCTTGTAGTTTTACCAGAGGATGCGACACCTGGATCGGACGTAAAACCAATCCTTGGTCTTGATGACTATATCTTTGATATTTCCATTACTGCAAATCGACCAGATTGCCAGAGTATCCTTGGAATTGCGCGTGAAGTTTCTGCAATTCTTGGTAATGAGCTGAAGATGCCAGCAACCGACTATACAGCTACTGATGTGACAAAAGAAGGATTCCAGGTGACCGTAGATGCAACTGACCTTTGTCCACGTTATATGGCTCATTATGTATCCGATGTAAAGATTGGTGAATCACCTGCTTGGATGAAGAGAAGACTCGCTTTGGTTGGTTTAGACTCTATTTCTAATATCGTAGACATTACGAATTATGTATTAATGGAAATTGGTCAGCCAATGCACGCATTTGACGGAGCTTATATTGAAGGCAACGCAATTCATGTAAGACGCGCAAAAGAAGACGAGGAAATCGTTACTTTAGATTCACAAGAATATAAGTTAAATACGAATAATCTCGTAATTTGTGATGGTGTAAAGCCAGTTGCGATTGCAGGTGTTATGGGTGGACTAAATTCAGAAATCCGTGACAATACAGCTTCAGTTATTTTTGAATCCGCAAAGTTTGCTCGTGATAATATTAGAAAAACTGCACGTGCGCTTGGTAAACGTACAGATGCTAGTGCAAGATTCGAAAAGGGTGTGGATGAATATTCCACAGTACTTGGTTTAAACCGTGCTCTTCACTTAGTGGAGGAGTTAGGTTGTGGTAAAGTATCTTCTACTCGTTTTGATGTTAACACTGGTAATTCCATTGAACCAAAAGAAATGAAGGTTAGTATTCAAAAGATAAATAGTGTTCTTGGTATTCAGGTTCCAGATGACGAAATCGTTCGTATTATGACAAACCTTGATTTTGCTCCAGTAATCAATGGGGATGAATTAACGATTCAGATTCCTGCTTACCGTGAAGATATTGAGGATTATCCTGATATCTCAGAAGAAGTAATTCGTATGTATGGTTATGAGCATGTAACACCAACCTTCCTACCAACAGCAAAGGTTACAATGGGTGGTCTTACCGATGCTCAGAAGAGAAAATTAAAGTTGAAAAAGACTTTATGTGGCACTGGTGCTTATGAATGTATTCATTATTCATTCTTCTCACCAACTGACCTTGATTTATTAAGATATCCTGAGGATGCAGTTGAAAGAAAAGCAATCAGAATCTTAAATCCAATCAATGAAGACCTTTCTCTTATGAGAACAACGCTTGCCGCTTCTATGTTAAATGCGATTGCACGTAATGAGAAGAGAGGAAATATGGAAGGAAGATTATTCGAAATCGCTAGTATCTTCTTACCAAAAGAACTTCCATTAACAGAATATCCAGATGAGCATGAAGTACTTTGTGTTGGTTTATTTGGTGCAAAGGAAAACTTCTTTACGTTGAAAGGAATTGCTGAAACAGTTGCAGATAGCCTATGTTTAAAATTCACTTATGAAACATGTGAGAAAACCTTCTTACACCCTTATCAGACAGCAGCAATTATGTGTGAAGGAATTCAGGTTGGTTATTTAGGAAAAGTTGCATATGATATTCAAGATAATCTTGATATGCCAGAGTCAGCTTACCTTATGGAAATTGATTTAGCGCTTGTTTCTCAATGGTTTGGTAAGAGACCAATGTTCACTCCACTTCCTAAATTTGCAGAAGAAAAGCGTGATCTTGCTTTATTAATGGATAAAGAAATCACTTGTGGTCAGGTGGAAGAAGCAATACAAGAGGCTTGTAACTATATTAAGAGTATTAAATTATTCGATGTATATCAGGGAGCTCAGATTCCAGAAGATAAGAAGAGTATGGCATTTACAATTGAATTTACACCAAAGGATGAGGCGTTTGCAGCAGATTCCGTAGATGGTTTTGTAAAGAAGATTTTAAAGAACCTGAACAAGAAGCTTGCGATTGATCTTAGATCCTAATAAGATAAAGGGACTATAATATTTTACATTAGAACCTTTTTGCATAAAACTTCTAGGAGGAATGAGTTAATTAATAAGAAGTGATGAAACACCACTTTTTTGTGCTGATTTACGATTTGTTTCCTTAACTCATTGGAGTATATTAGTAATATATTATTAATAATTCTAGAGGAGGGTGAAAGGAATGCAGAATGGATTAGTAAATCGCTATTTGTGTGAATTTGAGAGTGAACTTAGTGGTCTTTCGACTTCAGAGAAGAAAGAGATTGTTGAAGACATTCGTAATCAAATTAAAGAAAAGCAATTAACTAGTAATCTACCAATAAGTATTATTATTGATTCATTAGGCTCTCCCAAAGAACTAGCAGAATCATATGGCATAAAAACAAATAAGTTTGGTCATTCCTATACTCCTCAAAATATAATGGAATCTTTTGCTTATTATGGTACAGTTAGTCGAAGTTCATCTCGAAAAAAGTAAAAGAGCGTAAGTGAGGATCGGGTTTCTATTAAGGGTTGTTGCATAATGCAACAACCCTGTTTGCTAGGTGTTTGTGATTTTTAACTATGAAAAAGTGTTTTGCTTGCAAAACACTCGCGCCAAGCGCGGTCGTGTAAGCGACATCTTCCTATCGCGCTTGTGTGCATCATAGCGTCCTTCCTTTTGGACGTTTTTTTATTTCATAGGGAAGTTCAAAGAACTTTCCTATGAAATGAAAAAGAAAGAGTACACATGTATATTTTCTACGGCGCGCTACGCTCACAAGCCCACAAAGAGCATGTGGGACTTGTAAGGCCTCCGAAAATATACATGTGTACTCTTTCTTCGGGATAGGAGGTGAAATCTCAAACGCTAATAAAGTTGCGAGGGTTACATTATGCAACAGCCCCTTAGATTCGTTAATTTTACAATATTGAAAAAATACAAAAAAAGGAATAAAATAGAAGAAATAAGTAGATGACTGATTAATCAAAGGGGGATGAAATGGTAGAGTGGAAAATTGGTAAAAGTTGTTTGGCAGGCTATACATTAATGATACAGTGCTTGGAAAATGTGAAAACTCTTGACGGAGATAATGAAGAAACATACCAGGTGGTTTTGTTTAAGAAGGGTACTGCTATAATGAATGTAAATGGTAAGAGCATTGCCATTACGTCGCCATGTGTATTTTGTCTTAACGAAAGAGATAAGGTTATAATGAAAAACGAAAACAGCGATTACGAAATGGATGTCATATATTTTCATCCGAGTGTTGTAAACCATCTCTTTAATTGTGATAATGTGGTAGTGGGGGATTTTAATGAAGATTGGACAACTTCTGTAGTTCAAGATCGAGTTTTGTTACTTCCTTTTTTTGATAGAATCATACCACATGGTGGTATTTTAAGCGTTGAAGTCAGTACATTTAACAGGATACTCTTGTTATTTGATAAACTTAAAAATCAGTTACGTAGTGAAGAAGATGGTTATTGGCCTTGTAGAAGCCGATCTTATCTCATTGAAATGCTCATTATTCTACAAATGCGATATATTGACAACTCAACTTCTGAGGAGTTTTTGGAATTAAATGAATCACAAAAGGAAATGGAGGATGTATTAGAGTTTATACATTCTAACTATTCAAGCAAAGTAACCATTGAATTAATAACAAAGCAATTTAATATAAATCGTAACTCATTAAATGAGCGTTTCACGAAGCTTACTGGATATACCCCTATATCCTACTTGATTGTACATAGGTTGAAAGTAGCAGAAAGTCTTCTTGTAAATACGCAAGTTCCTGTCTATGAAATATGTGAGCGAGTTGGTTTTAGTGAGTTAAGCAATTTTATGAAAAGCTTTAAGAAAAAATATGGTTATACTCCTGCTAATTATCGAACACTCTTTACAACGATGGTACATTAATATTTTGGGTGCAATGGATAAAGTCGTGAAGATATGCCATATTTGAATGACTAATTACTATTTCTCCTCTAAGAGTTTTGGATTATCTTAATAGTACAAGGAACTTATAAAGATTATCTTAAAAGAGGAGGTTAATGTTATGAAAAAGAAAGGAATTAAAGCTTTAGTAATTGTATTATTGTTAACAATTTTTACAGGTAGTGCTGTATACGCAGCTAAATGTGTGGTAAAAAAAACGGAGCCTTATCTAACATTAGAACAAGATGTTTTATACCCAGCTAATATGGTTGAGGGTCAAAAGTATCCAGTAGTATTTATGGCTCATAATGGTTATGCAGATAAGTCTGCTTGGGGAGATTTTCCTGAAGATATTGCTGATGCTGGATTCTTTACAGTTAATATCACATGGAATGCTTGGGACGCATCGAACGTTGAAAGTGCAATCAATTATACACTTGAGAAGTATGCTGATGTTATCGATAAAGATAGAGTAGTATTTCTTGGTGGTTGCCATGGTGGAAAAGATTTTCTTGACATTTTGGTCAAAGAGAATAAACCATATACAGTAAAAACTGCTGTTCTTCTATCTGTATCAGAAATTGATGATGCAGTTAAAAACTCACAGAAGGAAGGCCATGTTCCAATGCTAGTTTATTATTCAAAAAATGATCAATATGGCTTAACAGATATATCGAAGCAGTTTGCAGAAGAGATTGTTACAAAACCTTGCAAGATTAAGCCACAAGAGGATCCTGCTCATGGTAATGAGATGGTAACGAATAGTAGCAATAAAGATGTTGTAAGAAAAGGAATTATTGGTTGGATGAAGCAATATACGAAATAATTTTTACCTTGTTGTATCAATCTAGCTATGTTATACACTAACAATTAGTAGGTATATTTTGTAAATAACTTCAAAAAAATCGCTGTAGCATAGAGCTTAACAGCGATTTTTTTGATTATCGCATCATAAGACGCGAACCATTGTATGGAAGAAGGCTATCTTCTGTGAAGCTAGCTCGAAAATTAAAGATTCCTGCATAGCCTTTATTATCCCAAGCACCACCATAGGTCAGAACATACGTGACGTCTGGTTCGCCTGAATTGTACCATGCATCACAGTAAAAAGTGTTGATCAGAGCACCATTACCTATCTCACAAGGGAACATAATCAGTGGATTTTCTGGATCAAAGCCCATTTTTTTAACAACTATATCGGTTGGATTACCAAATTGTTTGGCAGATAGTTGTACTTTTTGAATTGGTAGAGGAATATCAATTTTTTTCGTCTCTCCTGTTGGATAAGTGATATAGAGTTCATTATTCAAAACAAAACAGGAATCTAAGAATATTGAAATATTACCCCATAAATTCTCAATATGTCGATATTTAAAGGAATAGTGTCCTGGTGTTCCCAACACAGCGCCAGTATGATACTTAATACCATTCGTTTTACCATTTTTACATGGAATACAGGTAATTCCAGTTTCATGTTCGACAATATCAATTGGTGACCCTGTAAAGTGAATTTCCAACATACGATTTTTTAATTCTATTATGTCCGTAATTTGGCGTTGAAACTTTTTCGGAATATTCCGATACTCTTTCCAATTATTAAGTATTGATATAGAGTCGCCCACACGGAATCGTCTTGTAACATTCGTATCACGAACGAAAATATGGTTCGTTGCATTCTCTGATTTCATTGCGTAACAAGAAGTTGTTTTGTCATTTAGCATATATGGAAGGACCACATTACCCGTAAATAAGGACTGTGAATCCAAAAGAGCTGTTTCGACCAAAAATAGTCGTTGAATCGTAAGAATCATAAGTAAGTCACATTCCTTAATTGAACTTTCTTTTGGAATTAGCTCATGGATTTTTTTTAGTGATAATTTTGCAACGGGATATGATTTATGTGTGCTAGTAAGCATTTTCTTTTGTAAACTTGAATGATAAGCAGCAATATAGATGTGTTCTAATTCACCGTCCTTAGTTATAAAGGATGGGTCCAGAACAAAACCATCAGCGGGTTTCCCACTAATCCAAAGGTAATCATAATCATCAATGATTTCACGTTTGGTGTAGAACTTTGGTATTTCAACCATAACATCACCTACACTACCATCACGTTTAAATTCTTTGGAAGATTTATATGTTATCTTGCGTTCACCATTCGAATCTTCTAAAACTGCGCAAATACGGATGTCGGACCAAGGATAAATATGATCGAAATCATTTGCATATGGAGTAAGATTGTCATTATCCACGGTAGCATTAAAATGCAAACCTTTGGCATCTCCGACACGCTCACAAACTGGATTACGGTCTTTTGTATTATAGCGAATCCCATAAATTCCTGTGGCTTTCTTCTTAGGAGTTAAATTGGTATAACTTACTTCAAACTCGATCGGAGAATCTGAGATCACAGAGAGTGTACATCCTACCGACATCCCAATGGATGGTAGAGTCAGTGGGGTCTTGTCATTATCCTTATTCATATACCAAGTTCCATTTTCATAGCTAATTGTACATTCTGCCTCGCAAGAAGGAAGTAAAATCTCGTTCATATGAAATTGCTCATAGCTAGTTGGGATTTTACCATACTCAATCTGTAGACGTTCATCAAGACATTCAGAATCAGGATCGGAAAGACATGCAAAAAAAACTCTGGCGTATGCTGCATTCTCAGGAATATCAATTTTTGAAAATGTTCGATCGGGAGATACGTTAGTTTTAGCATTAAAATCAGGAGAAACATAATTACAAGGAAGAATTACTTCGTCTGCTGTTTTAAACTGCCATACACTGCGATTATGTGCAGTACCACTAAGAACAAGGCTCTTCCCTTTTAAAGGTAGGACAGGGAACCACTGTGTTGTTCGATAGTTACTTGATTTGGCTTTGTGGAGTTTAGAATCACGATTACTTAAATATCCTTGTACAAATTGTCCATTATATAGGTTTTTTTCTTGAATTAATAGCTTTAAATGTTTTACTTCATCCTGGCATGGTTTGATATAAAATGAAACAGTGTCAGGAGATTTTATGACTAAATGATTGTACTCAAAAGTATTATTTTCTTTCAAAAGTTTCTTGAATTTGCGAAATAGGCTCATCTTATCTTCCTTTTATCTGTAGAGTTAATGGTTATTGATAAATTATATTGAAATGTAGCATATATTATCAAAAAGACGTATCTGTGAAACGTCTATGGGTAATAAGTTACCACAATGTGGTATGAAAAGCAAGACGAATGTAAATGGTGTTAATGATGTAGCTACAAAGTATGTCGGAATAAAGTCTGATAAATAGATAGAAATAGTTAAATTTTACAAAAATAAGTATATTTATGGATTAATTAACTAATATTGACGAATAATATAAAAAAAGGTATAATTAATTTAAGAAATTAACTAGAGAAAAAATCATATTTATGGGAGGGATCACTTATGAAAAGTAGAAAAAGATACAATTTAAGAATACGTTTAATTGTACCAATTATGATTACAGTAATTGCATCAATGGCGTTATTATTTATCCTTAGCTACAAGAGCATGAAAGATCACACATATGAGATGATTAGCAATACAATGTACGACTTAATTGAGAGCTGTGAATCTTCTTCTCAATTATATATGGAACATGTAGAGCAGGTTTCTCTTGATTTTAGCAAACTACAAAGTGTCCAATTACTCCTAGAGAATCCAACAAATCTCGAATATCAAAAGCAGGCACAAGAAGATACCGTTCGATTTGTTAGTGGAATTGAAGGTATTGAGGGACTTTACATAGCTACCTTTGATTCTACCGTATTAACCCATAATTCAAATCCAAATGTTATTGGTGTAACTCTAAGAAAAGATGAAGCGTTAAAATCACTACAAGACTCATTAACAGCCTCTAATGGATTCTATAATGGAGGTATCGCACTTTCAAAGGCCGATGGAAAAACATTGGTTGCAAATACGTTCTATTTAATTAAGGATGATAGTGGGAATCCATTAGGCTATATTGGATGTGCTTTTTATGCAACTGATTACATAGAAAGAATTAAGACAGTCGCAACCAATACTTTTTCACAGAGTGAAGTGACACTCATTGATTTGAATACAAATCCCAATACATATATGTACAATGCAGATCCTGAGTTAGTTGGCCAACCTGTTACAATTGAGGCGAACAAGGAAGATGGATTGATTGGATCTTATGACTATAAGAACGCAGATGGTGAACATAGAATATGTGTTTACAAATTCTTAGAGGATAGTAATTGGTATATTTCTTTGGAGGGCTATTATTCCGAAGTTTATGAAAGTGTGAATCAATTTACTTTATCGTTTATCGGATTTACGGTATTAGCGACTTTAATTATCTTAGTACTCTGTTGGATTATCATAGGAGCCGTGGTACGAGATGTTAGAAAAGTTACGAGAAATCTTGATAAGTTAAGTAATTTAGAAGTATCTAGTACGAAAGATATCAAGGAAAACACAAGTAAAGATGAGATAGGAAAACTTGAAAATGCATCTTATTGTATTCATAAGGCAATGAATGAAATATCAGATTTAATGAAGGATTGCTGTATTGATATGGAGAAGAATAGTGCAGAGTTGAGTGGTAATATTCATCAATTAAGTGATAATGCAACAGGTAATAGTGCAACATCAGAAGAATTATTTGCTAGTATTATAACAACCAACGAGAGCATTGCTATTGTAAATGAATCCATTGCCAATATGAAAGAACTTACGACACAGATTGAAGATATGTGTGGACAAAGTAAAACTATTACAGATAGTATGATATCTAAGACAAATAAAATTAATACTAGTATTGAGGAAAAGATCTCGAATGGTAGTACAAAAATGACGGAAACAAAAGACAAGATTGAGGAAGCAATTGGTAGCTTAAAAGCTATTGAGAGAATAAGTGAGATGGTCGATACAATTCTCCAAATCTCTTCACAAACAAACTTATTATCTTTAAATGCATCAATTGAAGCTGCAAGAGCAGGAGAGGCTGGAAAAGGATTCGCTGTTGTTGCAGATGAGATTAAGAAGCTTGCTGAGCAAACACAAAAGACAGTTGTATCCATTAAGGACATCGTAGAGCAGAGCAATGATTCCATTGAAATGACCAATCAATGTTTTGAGGATATTATCGTTTACTTAACTGGAGTAAATGATACGTTTAAAGAGGTTGGGAATCAATCCTCTACTTATACAGGTGACATTCATGAGCTTGAAGCTAGTATGAAGGAAATCTATGATGAAGTAGCAACGCTTAATTCCAGTATGAATGATATTAAGTATAGTATCGAGAATATGGTTTTAGCAACATCCAATAATGAAGCAGGTGTGAAAGAAATCGTAGACTCTGCAGAGAATTTATTATCTGTACTTGAGAATCTATCTAGATTAATTGAAAAGAATGAAAAGAATATCGCTTCAATCAATGATGTTATGAGCCAATTTTCATAATATGAGAAGAAAATGAGCTTGATCGTATCTTCGGCGCGCTATATTTACAGGCCCACAAAGATTATGTGGGACTTGTAAGGCATCCCGCAAATATACGATCAAGCTCATTCTTTTTTCATGACAAGGAAAAGTTCGCGAAGTGTACTTGAACAATCCACCAAAGAAGACAAAGAACTCTGCAAGACGAAAAATTTGGATAGAAAAGCATAAAATTTATTATTTTACCATAAATTCTACCAATATGATAATAATCATATGAAGTGTATATTTTGATGGGAGGATGTTATGGATTTATTCTCGAGTTTAACACTCGTGACTTGGCAACAAATTGTGATGTATTTTGTTGGAGGAAGTCTGATTTATTTAGCGATTAAGAAAGAGTATGAACCCGCCTTACTTTTGCCGATGGGATTTGGTGCGATTTTAGTGAATTTGCCTTTGTCTGGTGTCATCAATCAGACGGTTGAGGGGGTCGGACAAGTGAATGGAATCATTGAATGGCTTTTTCACTTTGGAATCGAAGCATCGGAAGCATTACCGATTTTGTTATTTATCGGAATTGGAGCAATGATTGATTTTGGACCATTGTTATCAAATCCAATCATGATGCTATTTGGTGCAGCAGCCCAATTTGGTATATTTGTTGCTGTCATCATAGCACTTTTTTTAGGCTTTGAGTTAAGAGATGCAGCTTCCATTGGGATTATTGGTGCAGCAGATGGCCCTACTTCGATTCTTGTATCTCAATTCTTCCATTCGAACTACATAGGGGCGATTGCAGTTGCTGCTTATTCTTATATGGCATTAGTACCAATTGTACAACCATTTGCAATAAAGCTTGTTACGACAAAAAAAGAGCGGTGTATTGTAATGGAATATAATCCGAGAAATGTATCAAAACTTGCTAGAATTCTATTCCCTATTATTGTTACGTTAGTTGTAGGACTTGTCGCTCCAAAATCTGTAGCACTTGTTGGTTTTTTAATGTTTGGAAATCTGATTCGTGAGTGTAAAGTTTTGCGTATTTTATCAGAAACGGCTCAAAACTTATTAACCAATCTGATTACGTTATTGCTAGGACTCATTATTTCCTTTAGTTTACGTGCAGATGCATTTGTTAATGTAAAAACATTACTCATTATGGCAATAGGGTTACTAGCTTTTTTCTTTGATACAATCGGGGGAGTTTTATTTGCAAAACTCATTAACTTATTTCGAAAGAAAAAGGTGAATCCGATGATCGGGGCAGCTGGAATTTCAGCATTCCCAATGTCAGCTCGTGTTGTTCAAAAGCTTGCGACACAGGAACAACAGGGAAATATCATACTAATGCATGCTGTTGGAGCTAATGTTTCAGGACAAATCGCATCGGTTGTCGCGGGAGGATTAATCATGACAATCGTAGCAAAATTATTGTAGGAGGTTTGTAATGGAAAAAGTAATAACACTCGGATTAACGATTCTACTAAAAGGAATGTTAGGTATTTTTGCAATATCCATCATTTTAATTATATTTATCGTACTACTTAATTGGTTCACGGTAGAGCATAAAAACGAGAAATAGAACTTCTTCAAGCAAATTTTGGTGAGAGGCTCCCAGATATGGGGCTGCCGCGCTAAGGGCAGTATGAATAAAGAATGAAGGACGATGGTATATTTTCTTCGGCGCGCTACGCTCAAAAGCCCCACAAAGTGCGTGTGGGGACTTGTAAGGCACTCCGAAAAATACCATCGTCCTTCATACTTTTATACAATATTCAGCTAGTGCAGCTCCATATTTAGAAAACCCTTTCACCAAAAAAAGTATTACTATATTATTATTTTATATTCCATTCGCCTTTTTGAATTGCATTGAATACTCGAAGTACATAAATATAAATCAGTCCGAAGACGAAGCAGCAAGTAAGTATGATTAAAGTTCTATTGATGTTAACGGTAGTAGCAAGAAATTCATAAATACGATAGAATAAGGAACAACCTAACCAAGTGGTAATGGCAGGCTTTACGACTGAGTTCATTGCATCCAGTGAAAAAGAGATATATTTAAACACAATGAATAAATCAAGACCAGTAATGATGAGTTGACTAATCAATAAGCAAATGAGATATCCCATGATCCCATATTTAGGTACTGTGATTGCTAGCAAAATAATGCGAATTGACATTCCAATCACAGAGTTTACAAAAGTGAGATTAGCCTTTCCAAGACCATTAATTACACTAGAAAGTGTTGTTGCAGCATAAAGGAAAGGACAAAGCCAACCAAGGATACAAAGATAAGTTCCTGCTTCTTTTATATGAAAGACCGACATTCCAAGTGATTCTCCAAAGTAAATAAAAAAACCAGCTGAAAAAATTCCAAGGATTAAGCAGTACTTTAGCGAAACAGATACAGTACGTGAAATTGCCTTGTTATTATCTTTTGCTTTTGCTTCTGAGATTGCTGGTAACAATAAAACAGATAGGGAATTTGTAATTGTCGATGGAAAAAGCAGAAATGGTAGTGACATTCCATTTAATATACCAAAAATGCTAAGAGCTTGCGTTGTGCTTAAACCGGAACGACGCAACATTGCAGGAATCATAACTGCTTCTAGGCTATGTAATATACTAATTAAAACATGATTCATTGACAATGGAAAACTTAATTTGGCAAGCGCTTTTCCGAACTTAGTAGTTCTATTTTCTTTCATGTTATCTTTATCCTTTTGTAATTTCAGAGAAAGAATGTTGAAAATATTAGAAGCAATCTCACCAAGCACAATACCCCAAACAGCAAGTTCACAAGTAATTGATAATTTTCCTTCCCCAAATAGAAGTGCAAAGACATAAACGAAGGAGACACGCACAATCTGTTCCAAAAGTTGTGACCCAGCTGGGATGATAGCCTTTTTCTTTCCGTAATAGTAACCATTGATACATGCAGTAATTCCACAGAATGGGAACACATATGCTAAAATTCGAAGTGAATTAGCACTTTTACTCTCCATTAAGTAATTTTTAGCTATAAAATCACTTCCGAAGTATATAATAATAGACAGAAAGAGAGCAATCGAAACAGAGGCGAAGATACCAGTCCGTAGTATAGTTTTTGCATTCTTTTGATTGTTTTTACCAAACTCTTCTGCCACTAA
Organism: Bacillota bacterium; assembly: GCA_023439125.1. GTDB lineage: Bacteria > Bacillota > Clostridia > Lachnospirales > Lachnospiraceae > Lachnoclostridium. The sequence goes on from JAEXOU010000009.1 coordinate 155,981, forward strand.
TTTGGATATTCCAGTTTGGATACCGGAGGCGTATAATGTATAACAGATGCCATAGATCGGAAAGATTAACTGATATACCCCTAGCATCTCAGCGCCTAAAGCATTTGACAAAAATATTTTATAAAAGAATCCTATGATTCTTGTTAGTAATCCAGCAATCGTTAGTATTAAAGTACCCTTTAGTATCGTATTTTTGCTCATACTTTAGTCTCCTTATCGCTAGCCTTATTAAGTTCAAATTAGTAATATATATTCAGAAAAAAATTACTCTATGAACGAATACATTACAATCGTGAGAATGATGTTGACAAATCATAATTAGAAGAGTATGATATCCATATCATACTAAAGTAGTATGATTTGTATAATTATAAAATCATCTGTGATATTACGTCACATATAAATATATAAGAACGTACTATATAGCATGTAAATACAATAATATAAAGGAGATGTGTGGGATGAGTACAAGAATTTATCTAGATAATGCAGCAACAACCCAAACAAAAGTTGAAGTAGTGGAAGCTATGTTGCCATATTTTAATGAGTATTATGGAAATCCATCTAGTGTTTATGATATTGCGACAAAAAGTCGTATGGCAGTAACACAAGCAAGAGATACTATTGCATCAGCTCTTAATTGTAATAGTAATGAGATATATTTTACAGCAGGTGGTTCAGAGTCTGATAACTGGGCTTTAAAATGTACTGCAGAAGCTTACCAAGACAAAGGAAATCATATCATTACATCAACAATCGAGCATCACGCTATTTTGCATACTTGTGAGTATTTAGAGAGCAAAGGCTTTGAAATTACTTATGTTCCAGTTGATGAAAACGGAACTTTAAATCTTGAAGCACTAAAGGCGGCGATTCGTCCAACAACAATACTAATTTCTGTTATGTTTGCCAATAATGAAATAGGAACCATTCAACCAATTAAGGAAATCGGCCAAATAGCAAAAGAGAATGGAATTGTGTTCCATACAGATGCTGTACAGGCTTTTGGTCAGGTTCCAATTGATGTCGATGAATATAACATTGATATGTTAAGTGCTTCAGGGCATAAACTAGGAGGACCAAAGGGTATCGGGTTCTTATATATTCGAAAAGGTTTAAAATTACGTTCCTTCGTACATGGTGGTTCTCAAGAACGTAAACGCCGTGCTGGTACAGAGAATGTTCCTGGCATCGTTGGATTTGGAAAAGCAGTTGAATTAGCAGTTGCTTCCATGAGTCAAAGAACTAAGCAAGAAAAGGAACTTCGTGATTATTTAATTCAGAGAGTAACAAGTGAGATTCCTTTTGTACGTTTGAACGGTCATAAGACAAACCGCTTACCAAACAATGCTAATTTTTGCTTCCGCTTTATCGAAGGTGAATCCTTACTCATTATGCTCGATATGAAGGGGATTGCAGGTTCTAGTGGTTCCGCTTGTACTTCCGGTTCTCTCGATCCTTCTCACGTATTATTAGCGATTGGCTTACCTCATGAAATTGCACATGGTAGTTTAAGATTAACCTTAAGTGAAGATACAACAAAAGCAGATATTGATTATACCGTAGAATGTATCAAGGAGATTGTTTCAAACTTAAGAGCAATGTCTCCACTTTATGAAGATTTCGTGAAGAAACATAGATAAATGTAAGCATAGAATTAAATTAAACTGATCTCCAAAAGTTGGACCTAAAAATCTTACGATTGGAGGTCAGTTCAGAATTGAGATAATCATACTAAAATTATTTTAGATATTTGGATAAATGGAGGAAAAAAATATGTATAGTGATAAAGTAATGGATCATTTTCAAAATCCAAGAAATGTTGGTGAGTTAGAAAATGCGAGTGGAGTAGGTACTGTAGGTAATGCGAAATGTGGAGATATCATGAGAATGTATCTTGATATTGATGAAAACCACGTTATTCGTGAATGTAAGTTTAAAACTTTTGGCTGTGGAGCAGCCGTTGCAACAAGTTCCATGGCAACTGAGCTTGTAAAAGGCCTCACAATTGAGGAAGCATTAAAGGTTACAAATAAAGCTGTTATGGAGGCACTTGACGGATTGCCACCAGTTAAGGTACACTGTTCCTTATTAGCAGAAGAAGCAATACATGCTGCATTATGGGATTATGCAGAGAAAAATGGTATCAAAATCGAAGGTTTAGAAAAACCAAAGAGCGACATTCATGAGGACGAAGAAGAGTGTGAAGAATACTAAAAGACAATCGATCTTCTTTGATGTAGCGTGAATGAAGGAATAATAGAGTTATATTAAAGGAGTTTGTTAAAATGCAGAAGGTTGTTGTTGGTATGTCTGGTGGGGTTGATTCCTCAGTTGCAGCATATTTATTAAAAGAAGCTGGCTATGATGTGATTGGTGTTACAATGCAAATCTGGCAGGATGAAGAAGAAAAGGTTCAAGAAGAGAATGGAGGCTGCTGTGGTCTTAGTGCTGTCGATGATGCAAGGCGAGTGGCAAACGCACTAGAGATTCCGTATTATGTAATGAATTTTAAGGCGCCATTTAAAGAAAATGTTATGGATTATTTCGTTTCTGAATATCTTTGTGGACGTACTCCGAATCCATGCATCGCATGCAATCGCTATGTGAAATGGGAGTCTTTATTGGACCGTTCCTTATCCATTGGAGCTGATTATATAGCGACAGGACATTATGCTAGGATAGAACAATTAGACAATGGTCGATATGCTTTAAGAAAATCTGCAACTGCAGCAAAGGATCAAACCTATGCTCTTTATAACTTAACTCAGGAGCAATTAAAGAGAACTTTGATGCCGGTAGGAGAATATACAAAAGATCAAATTCGCGAGATCGCTGCCAAAATTGGTCTGTATGTTGCGAATAAACCAGATAGTCAGGAAATTTGTTTTGTTCCAGACAACAATTATGCAGGATTTATTGAAGATTACACAGGTAAAAAACTACCTACTGGTAATTTTGTAGATCTAGAGGGCAACGTTTTAGGCAAACACAAAGGAATTATACATTATACAATCGGACAGAGAAAAGGTCTTCGTATTTCCTTTGGCAAACCAGCATTCGTTGTAGAAATTCGTCCGGAAACGAATGAAGTTGTCATTGGTTCGAATGATGATGTATTTGCTAATGGCTTAATTGCAGATCGAGTAAATGCGATGTCAGTCCCTGAGTTTACCGACGGTATGGAATTTATCGCAAAGATTCGTTATAGTCATGAAGGTGCAAAATGTCGTATTACCAAAATAGGAGAAGATAAAATCCGTTGTGATTTTGAAGAACCACAGCGTGCAATAACACCAGGACAAGCAATTGTATTTTATGATGGTGATTATGTAGCAGGTGGTGCAACAATCATAAGTAAGTGCTAGATTGGTAGGTATACGAACTTAATCATAGAGCAAAAAGAAACTCGCGGAAGCGGGTTTCTTTTTGGTAGTAGGATTGGAACGATTCAGCTATTTCGTCTGGATTATGAGAAAAAGCTTTCTGTGGTTGGGTGCTTCTTGATCAATCCAGAACTTAGGAATAAAGGATATGGGGAACTTGCGATGAAGGAAGCACTACATAAGATATTTGAAAATCCACCGAAAGGTCTTGGGTTTGAAATTGCTCATTTACGTGTTTTTGATTTTAATTCAGGTGCGAAAAAATGCTATGAGAAATGCGGATTCCAAACAATTAGTGAGCAGTTTCATCCAAATGGATTGCTCACATATCTAATGGAGAAACGAAAGTCTGAATAAGAAGATGTCGCACTAGCAGCCTTATTTGTGATTTAATAAACCCCGCCTAAAGGGGCTGTCGCACTAAGGGCAGTATGAATAAAGAATGAAGGGTGATGGTATATTTTCTTCGGCGCGCTACGCTCACAAGCCCCACAAAGTGCGTGTGGGGACTTGTAAGGATATCCTTGTGCAAAATGACGTTTGATATCTATCTTAAGCGCTATTGACACCCGTTAAAGCGGGATATACTCAGGTTCTTGTTGCTTATATACTGCATAATAACGAAAACCAAGGCTCTTTAGTAATTCTTCTGCCTTCGCAAAATCATACGCAATATGCTCTGGTCTATGACCGTCAGAGCCGATGGTGATTAATTCTCCCCCAAGTTCTCGATAACGTTTTAACAGTTCTTTTTTTGGATGAGTAACTCCAAGTCCATATTTAAAACCTGAAGTATTACATTCAATTCCTTTTCCATGCTGTATAATTGATGTTAACATCTCATCAATCGCATCTTTATAGTCGATTACATCATACTGTTTGATCTCATCTGGAATATATCGAACAATATAGTCTAGGTGACCATAAATTTGAATCATATCATAAAACTTAGCATTATGGGCAATTGAGTTGAAATAATCAGTAATTCCTTGCTTTGTTGTGCGATTTTCCCAATAAGGACGCATAAAAGGATCGTAATTCTCTAAGACATGAGTAGAACCAAGTACGAAGTCAAAAGGGTTGCTTTTTGTCAATTTACTATAATATTCGTAGATCTCTTTTTTTCGTTCAGGCTCATTTCTAAGACCAAGCTCAATCCCAATCAAAATTTCAATTTGATCCTCATATTTTTCTCTAAGGTGAGAAAGAGTTTTAAAATAATCATCAACATCAAAAATAAATGGCCCAAAATCAGGATGAGGATATAGATAATCCATATGGTCGGTAAAACAATATTTTTTTAAGCCGATTTGAATGGCGGCTTGAATCATGTCTTCAGGATCTGCTTTCGAATCCGTTGAAAAATAACTATGTGTATGAAAATCACCAATAATCATATCATTCCTCCTAATGCGTCTGTTGTGGTAAAGCGAGAGCGTGTTGCGAATGAATTATGTTCATCCTCACATGCTCATAACATTTCTTTTTGCAAAATGACATCAATCTTCAATTAATGTTAAACCTTCAATCGAGGGAGTTGCCATTAAGGAAAAATTGGTATAGTAAACTACGAACCCAGGCTTTCCTTTGTTTGGTTTCTTTACATTTTTCTTCTCTGTATAATCGATTTCCACCTTCTCACTATCTCGACCTTTGGAATAGTAAGCAGCTAAATTACCAGCTTGTTCGTATACGTGGTCAGGAAGCTCTGCTCCATTCGTTCTTACAATGACATGAGAACCAGGAACTCCTTTGGAGTGGAACCACCAATCATTACCATTTGCAAAGTTAAAGGTAAGTTCATCGTTCTGATAATTATTCTTACCAACATAGATATGGAATCCATCGCTCGTTACATAATGGAACGGTTTACTTGTGACCTTAGGTTTTTTGATTGGTTTGCCATTCGGGCCTTTTGTTTTTATGGTGTGACGCTTAATATAGCCATAATCAACCAGTTCTTCTTTTAATTGAATCAAATCAGCCTCATTCATTGCAATATCAAGAGAGGTACGAATGGAGTCTAAGTGATCTAATTCTTCCTTTGTAGATACAACAAGGGTGCTTAAGTGCTCGTAAGTTCTCTTTAATTTGCTATACTTTTCAAAGTAGAGTTTGGCATTCTCAAGTGCAGTTTTTGTTTCATCCAAAGGAATGGTCAGTTCTTCGTTCGTATAATAGTTTAAAACAGTAATGGATTTATCCCCAGGGGATGCATTATATCCATAAGTGGTTAGTAATTCACCATATATTTTATATTTTTCTCGTTTTTCAGTGTCTTTTAATTGTTTTAGCTGTAAATCATATTTTTTTGTATCACGTTCAATTGCATTCGTGACGATTTTTCTTAAATCTACAGATTTCTGTCGAATACGAGTCACTGCATTTTTTGAGGCATAGAAATCTTCTAATACAGTGGAGATACTATCATAGGTTATCTGGCTATAATTTTCATTTGCTTTATAGCAGGTTAACTCTAATGATGAGAAATCAATTGGTTCGCTATCTTTATATATAATATTTGGTACATATTCTTTGTTTGTTACGATTTCCATAACACGTTGTAAATTGTTATAAAGATGAAGACCTATATCGCCACTTATGTGATTGGCATTTAAATCTGCATCAATCGTAGCACGATAGCAGATTTCATGAGCTAAAAGAGGACTAATACCAGTGAGTGTCGTATAAATCGCTTTACTGATTGAGAGAGGTTTGGTTAAAACATTGGTACAAAAATCCTCATACGACAATCGAGTAGGATCAAATTTATCGATCGTTTTTGGTATAAAGTAAGAACGGCCTGGTAACACTTCTCGAACCGAGCTTACAAAGCTTGATATATGCTTGATGCTATCAACAATCGTCATATCCTCGTTGCAGAAAATAATATTACTATGCTTACCCATAATTTCAATGATTAAGTATTTATGACAAACATCACCTAAGTCATCTAGATGCTCAATTTTAAATTGTATTATTCGTTCAAAGTCTGGTTGGGTGATCGAAATAATTCTTGCACTATTTAAATGCTTACGCAACAGCATGCAAAAGTTTGGTGCTGTCATCGGGTTTGGCTTTGAACTTTCCGTTAAATAAATCAAAGGAAGACCTGCCGAAGCAGAAATAAATAATTTATATTGACTATAATTTTTTATTGTAAGGACAAGTTCATCTTTTTCTGGTTGACTAATTTTCATAATTCGTCCACCAACTAACTTGTCATTGAAGTCTGATATTAAATTCGAGATTACAAATCCATCGAATGCCATATTAATTCCTTACCTTTCAATTTTAATCGCAAAATATAATTTACTTCTACAAAACTGGTAATTATTGCGAGAAAAATTCTTCATTTTTTTCATATACTATCACTAGATTCTAGTTATTATAGCATAAATAGGCAAAATGGAAAAGGCATAAATGTACGATTTATTACCATGATATCAAATATTAAGAAAATACTAATTTGACAATATACAATAGAATCAATATAATATTCACAGGATGTGGCAATATCGCGAAGGGAAGATGGAGAAGACATATGAAATTTTTGAATAAAATGGAAAGAAAATTCGGAAGATATGCAATTAAGAACTTAATGGCATATGTGATTGGACTATATATTGCAGGTATTGTGGTATTTATGGTTAATCCTATGTTTTATATTAATTGGTTGATGCTTGACTTTGGAAAGATTGCTCAAGGACAGGTATGGAGATTAGTTACTTTCTTAATTCAACCGGTTGAAAGTATTAACTTTTTTATTTTAATCAGTTTGTACTTATATTATATGATTGGGAACTCCTTAGAGAATGCTTGGGGAGCCTTTCGCTTTAATCTTTATTTCTTCAGCGGCGTGCTATTTAATATACTTGCTTGTGGAATTATTTATGTATTTCTCGGAGTACCTTATCCAATTCCATTGGATTATATTAATCAATCCATGTTTTTTGCATTTGCAGCGCTCTATCCAAATATTGAACTTATGCTATTTTTTGTGCTTCCTATCAAGATTAAGTATTTAGCATTCATTTATGCTGCGATAATTGGGTATAATGTATATGAAAACATTAAAGGTGGCTTTTGGTGGTATGGCTTAGCGGTATTAGTAGCAGTTGCAAATTTCTTAATCTATTTTGCATTAACGAGAAACTACAAGAGAATTTCACCTCAACAGGTTAAGAGAAGAGCAAACTATAAGAAACAAGTACGTAATGCCCACAATCCAGATAATGTCATACAGTTCCGTGGAAAACAAACGGTAACTAGACATAAGTGCGCGGTATGTGGCAGAACTGAATTGGATGATGAGAATTTAGAATTTAGATTCTGCTCGAAATGCGATGGAAATTATGAATATTGTATGGATCACTTATATACACATGAGCATGTTCATAAGGATACGAATCCTCCAGAAGCATAATAGCGCGTAAATTTTGCAGCAGCGGTTAACTACCGAGGAGTTACGTAAAGAGAGGACTAGAAATATGCAGAAAAAAACGAAAATTGTTTGTACCTTAGGACCAGCAACTTCTTCCATTGAAACAATGAAAGAGTTAATGCTAAATGGGATGGATATCGCACGATTAAATTTTTCTCACGGAACACATGAAGGTCATGGTGAAATGATTTCAAAAGTTAAGAAGGCTCGTGAAGAAGTTGGACGACCTGTTGCGATTCTTCTTGATACAAAAGGACCGGAAATCCGTACGGGCCTTGCAAAGGATGGTAAAGAATTTGAATTAGTTCGTGGGCAGGAGATTACTGTTACAACAGAAGAAGTGGAATGTGATAGTTCGATCATCAGTGTGACTTATAAGCACCTTCCAGAAGATGTTGCAGTTGGTGGCTCCATCTTAATTGCTGATGGATTAATTGAATTACGTGTAAAGAAAGTTGTAAATGAGAAAGAAGTACTCTGTGATGTTGTCAATGGTGGCGAATTGGGAAGTCGTAAAGGTGTTAACTTACCAAATGTAAAGCTACAATTACCAGCAATTACAGATCAAGATAGATCAGATATTATTTTTGGTATCAATGAAGGTGTTGATTTTATCGCGGCATCATTTATTCGTAATGCAGAAGCAATTCGTGAGATTAGAAGCATTATTAAAGATTGTAATTCTGATGTTCAGATTATTGCTAAGATTGAAAATATGGAAGGTATGGAAAACTTGGACGAAATCATTGCAGAGGCAGATGGAATTATGGTCGCTCGTGGTGATTTAGGTGTTGAAGTAGATGCTGCTACACTACCATATATTCAAAAGATGATGATTCAGAAGTGTAACGCTGCTATGAAGCCGGTAATCACAGCAACACAGATGCTTGATTCTATGATTCGTAATCCAAGACCAACTCGTGCGGAGGTAACAGACGTTGCCAATGCGATCTATGACGGAACGGATGCTATTATGTTATCAGGTGAAACAGCAATGGGTAAATATCCATTGGAATCCGTTCAGTTAATGGCTAAGATTGCATTGGAGACAGAATCTCATTACGATACGATGGAAGATGAAAAGAAGAATTCGTTTACCACAAAGAGCGATACCGTTTCTTGTGCGATTAGCTATTCTTCTGTAGCAACAGCAACTCGACTGGATGCGAAGCTCATTATTGCTTCTAGCTTTTCTGGTTATACTGCACGTTTGGTATCAAAATATAAACCAAAGGCAACCGTGATTGGTTTATCTCCTCTGGATCGTACGTTACGTAAGATGCAACTCTATCGTGGTGTACAGCCAATGAAAGTAAAAGAAGTGAATTCTACGGATAACTTATTAGAGGAAGCTGTAAGCGTAGTAAAACAAACAGGTTTAGTGGAAAAAGGTGATGTTGTTATCTTAACAGCAGGTGTACCAGCAGGTATGTCTAGCGTTACAAATATGATTAAGGCAGTAGTAATTGATTAATTACGAGGGTGAGAGTTCATGCTGAACTTGATGAAAAAGGACCTAAAATTATGGTTCTTAGGCAAAAGAAAATGGATGTTTATGCTAGGAGTGCTTATTATGATTATAATAAGCACTTCTTGGCATGCTAAAAATGAAGATGAAAAAGAAGCGTACATAACAATTGGTGTTGTTGATTTGGATGACTCTGAATATTCCAGGCTGATGATTTCGTATTTTGAAGAAAGTGATATATTTACAGAATATGCAAAAGTAATCGTTGGAACTGAGAGTGAAATCTCTGAGATGTTTTATCTTGGCGAACTTACAATGTATCTGATTGTTCCCGAAGATTTTGCACAGAATCTAATCAATATTCAAAATGTTCCGATGCAGGCATTCATTAACGCCAATGATAAGACTCGAGCAATTATCTTAAAGAATATGCTCCTTGCGTATGAGCGCTACATATCTGCAGTAGAGATTAATTGTGTATCCCTTTATGAATTGATGAAAGAAACAGGAATGCCTTCTGAACTTTGTAAAGAAGTGAACGTTGATATATCGATGGATCTTGTATTTACCGCGCTTGGTAAGACGGACTTCTTTAGCTTTAAAGAGATGGAAAATGTAAAGCACGTTCCATTAGTGACTTATTACTGTTTTGAAGTATTATTTCTATTTTTATCTTACCTCGCAATGTTAGCTGGAATGGATTTACTAAAGGAGCGACGACAAGGGGTATTAGTTCGCCTGATTTCCTCAGGCACGAAAGTAGCAACGATTATTGTACAAAAGATGATTTTTTATGTTGTTATGATTGCCATATTACTAGGTTTATTATATGGCGTAGCAGTTTCTAGAGGGATAGAAGTTTCAGGCGATTTGTTCGTTTTCCTTCTGTTTTACTTTGCAATCGCTAGTATGTTCTTTATGTTGTTATCAGCATTTGTTACAAAAATTCCGACCTTTTTACTGATTTCTAACATCATGATTTTATTCGGAGCGGTGCTAGGAGGAGGATTAATTCCGATTCTGTATTTACCACCTAGCATGAAATATATAGCGAAAAGTATGGTTAACTTTTGGTTTTTAAATTTTTCGACCTCTCTTTATCAAGGTGATATGAAAATTACATTACCAATCCTATTAATTCTTGTTCTGCTTGTTGTAGTAATTACAAGTATAACTTCATGTATGATTAAGAGGAAGGAGGGGATGCAACGTGAAGATGTCTAAATTGTTAGCGTTTGTGAAAGATATTCTAACTCAGATTGGAATTTCTTTGAAACTACTTGTTCGTGATAAAATTACGATGTTTGTCTATCTGGCATCTTGTATTTGTTTCTTCTTTCTTTGCGCAACCTTAAATTTCGCGGCGGAGGATCAGAGTAAAATTCCAATAGGGTTGGCAAATCTCGATCTTGTCGAAGTTGATGGTGAAATGGTTGCAACAAAACAGTCAGAGGAGCTCGTTCATAATATACTTAATTCTTCTTCCTTACGCATTACACAGGGAAGTGTATCGGGTCTAAAAGCAAGCCTTAGCAATGGTGAAATTAACTGTATTTTTGTTATAAATAAAGGTTATAAGGAAAGTTTAGAATCTGGCTACACGAAGGGAATCATTACCGTTTATAAAAGTGCTGGAAGTGAGATTGCTTCTATGCTAGCGGATGTTTTTGCAGGAGAGATGATTGATCAGATTTGTGCCTCAAAGAGTTATCTCACCTATCGAAAGCTTGATTTTACAAATTACAAGCAATTGAGTGAGTCAGAATTTAATCAATACATTGAAACAACGAAATCAAGAGATGAATTTGTCTTTGCTTTTGATGTGGAACTATATGATACGAATGCTTTGGATACAAGTTATGAAAAGCTTGGCAATGCTGTTTTATATCGAGAAATTGTGGCTGGAATCTTTGCAATGTTATTGTCCTTTGTTATCCTATTTTCTTTTACGTACGTGTGTATGGAAAAGGAACAAGGGATATTAGCTCGTAAGAGATTAACGTTATTGAGTCGGTTAGCAAGTGATGTTGGTATTGTGATATCCGTACTAATTACAACAGCTCTTATGAGTCTCATCTTTGTATTTTGCATTTGTTACTATGCAGATGTCTTTTCAGGATTTCAATCTTTGCTATGGTTAGCGATGCGGTATTCAATCTTAATGTCATTATTTTTTATGGTATTAGCACGTGTTACAAAAGGTGTTGTTGGGTATCAGCTCTTTGGGGCTATCTTAATTCTGATTTTAGGGATACTTGGATTTTGTACACTCATTGATGGCATTGCATTTAAAGATTTATCAAAGTTGATAGAAAATACACCAAATGGGTGGTTTATTCAAAAGTTTGTTGATATAATACTCATAATGAATAAATAAAGGAATGGTGAAAGTTTAAATGATAAACCGAAGACAATTACAACATAATATTGAAAATCAGAAAGATATTCAAGAAACAATTCCAGTAGCAATTAATATGATTGCTTCTGATTATTACGTATATTCAGCACTTCAATTTACGATGAATTTCTATAATTACTATGAGTTGACTTGTGAGCAGTCTGTTGTTGAAACAGATACTATATTTGAGATGATGAATCATCTCGTGGAACAGACCTTACTTCATGGTTTTGATGGACAAGTTCGAGAAGAGGCCATTAAGCAGATTGATTGTTTACGTACTCAAATAATTAAGATTATGGGAGAACTTACTTCATTTGCAGATAAGTTTGCCATTTATGAATATATATTAAATCGTCTAGAAAAAAATTATGATGATAACCTGGAAGACATTGATAATGATTTGGTTACAAAAGATATGATGGAAATTATTTTTAGCGATAACGACCAAGTACTTATTAATACAAGAATTCGATCCATGTTATCTCAATTACCTGTTAGAATGACCAAAAACCGTTTTTTTGATATGTTAAAGGACAGTTTGTCTATTTATGAGGGTAGTGACCTAAGTTCAGTTGACGATTTTCTCTATATGGTTCGTAGTGCATCAGGCCTTGCTGTGAGTAAAGAGCAAGTATCTGTCACAAGTGATAGTATTAAGTACTTATCAGAAAGCCTAGAAAAATTAGAATCCTATGACTTTGTCATGCTATCACCTGAAAAATTTAAAGAAGCTTCGGATTTGCTCACATTAGCTGTGGAAAAGATACAAAATATAACCGACCGATATTTTTCCTTACAAGAAGTAGTGAATGCCTATTATTGTATGCTATTGAATCAGCCTTATATTAGCTGTGAAGCACAAAAGGAGGCAGACACTCTATTGGGGATTATCCGTGCAATTGTAAATAGCAATAAGGAAGATAAGAGAATAAGCTTAGAAGATGAGATTGTTGAGCAGTTTGAACATACCGAAGGAAAGCTTGAGCAATATCTATCTTATATCTCGAATGCTGAAGCGATGATTGACCATATCAATCTGTCCAATCAGGATCTCATTTCTTCCCTTATGCTTACACAGCAGTTTACTGCTTTACAGTTATCTAAAAGTCTTTGTTCTAATAGTGTTTTTATTGATTTGCATAAAGAAAAGAGCGATGGAAAAGCGGACACTTTGTATTTATCCAAGAAGTTTAATGAATTGATTGAAGAGTTCACAAGTTTATTAGAGAAAAACAAGAAATTATATAACCGAGCTGTAATTGCATCTGTTTTAAGAGAACTTCCGGTATTGTTTAATTCAAAGGAAGAGGTCGAGAATTACATTAAGAATGCTCTTGCGGGATGCCATGATATTTCAGAAAAAGTATCTAGCATTGAACTATTCTATTCTGCTTGTGAGTAAGTGGAAAAATATCTGTATTTTTATACCAATCTTGTGATATAATTAGACAGTGTATTAAAATTTCTATTTATTTATGTAAGGGGATGCAGCATGATTATTTGGAATGAAAAATTATATTTCGGAGAATCCATTAAGAAAAAACATCGTCGTACTATTTTTAAAATCAATCATGGTAAATTTACGGCTAATGTATACTGTATAGCGTTTGCATCCAATGAACAGAATTTGTTTGATATTTTACCGGCTAACGAGCTTTTATTTCCTCACTATAAAAATTGTGAGGTACATATCCTTGGTTTAGCACGTGGTAGAGAGGAAGCAGCTTTAGTTGTTAAGGATATGATTATGGATATCTATCGTGAAACTGGAGGATTTTGCGTACGGGAATTTTTTGCTGAAAAATAGTGGACTATTCTAAGATGAGTAGTTACAAAGTAGAGAGGAAACAAAAGTATGCTTCATATTTTGTTTGTAATCTTAAAGATACTTGGTATTATCCTAGCTTGCATATTGGGCTTGCTTTTACTACTTATCCTTATCGTTCTATTTGTCCCAATACGTTACCGAGTGGATGCTAAGAAAAGGGAAGAAGTCATTGTCAAAATGCGGGTTAACTGGTTATTGCGTATTCTATTTGTGCGAGGCTGGTATATCGATCATCAATTGCATATTAAATTAAGGATTTTTGGAATTACCATTTGGGATAACCTTCGACCGAAAAAAGAAAAGATAGTTAAGATAAAAAAGGGTAAGAAGGAAAAGATAAAGATAAAAGATACTAAGAACAAAGAAATAAAGAAGGATGAAACAAAGTACGAGGAATCAAAGGGCGAAGAGATAAAGTACGAGGAAACAAGTAATGAAGATAGTAAAGGCGAAGTAACAAAGAGAGAAGAAATAAGGTACGAAGAAAAAAAGACCGAAGATAGTAAGAGCGAAGTAACTAGGTACGAAGAAACAAAGAGCGATAGCGGCTGGGTGGAGCAACGAATGCGAGATGACTCTAAGCCAAAGGAAGATTTTATACAGACGGATGAGTCTGAAAACCAAGAAAACCAAGAAGATCAAGAAAACCAAGAAGATAATCAGTCCTTCGAGAACGAAGAACAGTCAACAAAAACAAATAAGATCAAAGGAATCATTCATAAAATTAAAGGCTTCTTTCATAAATTAAAACAGACTGTTATGAATATAAGAAGCAAGGTTAGTCAGTTGCTTCAATTGCTAAGAAAACTGCTGGATAAAAAGAATCTTGTGACGTTGTTTTTTCAGGAAGAGGTGAATCGAGCCGGGATTAAGTTGGCGATCGGACACTTAATTAGCGTTTTAAGACATTGCGGTCCTCAACGAATTGAAGGTCACGTTAGATTCGGTACTGGGAATCCAGAACAAACAGGAAAGCTATTAGGGATTATTGCAATTTTTTATGGTAAGTATGGACAGGATGTTTCGATTGAACCTGATTTTGAGGAAAAGGTTTTTGAAGCAGAAGGAATGGTTAAGGGAAGAATAAGAATCTTTCATTTACTTATAATAGGTATTAAGGTCATACGTGATAAGAACATTAAATCATTAATAAAAAACGCTAGACAATTAAAGGAGGAGTTGTAATGGCAGAACAGAGTTTTAATCAAACAGTTGAGTCACTATTTAAGGGGATGGATACCTTCATAACGACTAAGACAGTTGTTGGAGATGCTGTAAAATTCGATGATGGAACAATTATACTTCCATTAGTTGATGTTAGCTTTGGAGTTGGAGCGGGAGCATTTACTAGTGATAAGAAGAATAACGCTGGTGGTGGTATGGGTGGTAAGATTACACCGAGTTCCGTACTAGTAATCCAAGACGGCAAGATTCGATTAGTTAATGTGAAAAATCAAGATATGGTAACAAAGATTATTGACATGGTACCAGATGTGGTTGACCGATTTACAAAGGATCCAAAGAAGAAAAAGGCTGAGAAAGATGTAGATAAGAAAGCTTATGAGATTCTTAATGGAGAAGGAACAGAAGAGTAAAAAATTAAAAAAGATGAAATTTTCCTTGCAATATGTTATTAATTCTGATAGAATATGTTTTGTTTGAGGTCACAGTGTAATTTATGCACGATGCTGGCGACACATTCGTGTGACGCAGGGCCTAATTTAAATAAGGAGGTGCTTTTCAGTGGCAAAATGTGCAGTTTGCGATAAAGGTTCTCACTTCGGTAAAGTAGTAAGTATTACTAGAAGTCAGGTTTCCGGAAGATCTAACAAGATGTGGAAATCTAACGTAAAGTCCGTTCGTGTTAAAGTTAACGGAGGAACAAAGAAGATGTACGTATGTACTTCTTGTTTAAGAGACGGTAAAGTTGAACGTGCTTAATCCATATAAAAAGAGCACCGCTTATTGACGACGTGTGTCAATAAGTGGTGCTCTTTTTGTTTCTTCTTGGTGATGATTTCTTGGAGGTAATTTCTTGGAGGTGAGGGATTTCGCACTGAGTGGTAGTGATTGCCTGTGATAGGGGGGATGAGAGTAAGATAAGGTGCTATGTATATTTTTTTCGGCGCGCTTCGCTCACAAGCCGCAAAAACGGGCGGCTTGTAAGGCCTGCAAAAATATACATAGCACCTTATCTTACATGTAATATTTGAATCACAGGCAAAGCAAGATTTTGAGTGCGAAATCCAAAGCAAGAATTCAAAATAAGAAATCTAATGCAAGAAATCCAAAAGCAAGAAATTTAAAGTAAGAAAATCCAAAAGAGTACGGTATATTGAGAAAGTTCTTAAAAAGAGCGACATCTTTTTATATGGATTGTGAGTGTCTGTGATAGCGGGGTATTAACGGGCGTTTTATTATTATAATCAAAAGAAAAGGGGAATGCATAATGTGTAAAGTAAACGTGAGAAAAGGAATTGTTTTATTCCTTATGTTTTTATTAACTGTTTCAATCATTGCCTGTAGTAAAGAGAAAACGGATACAACGGATGTGACAGGAAAAATAGATGGAAAAGATGATATAACAACAGAGAAGATAGGATATTATAAAGAGATAGAAGTTGATCTTACGGAAGAGAATCCCATCGAGAACATGATGGATATTGCGATTAATTCAGAAGGAGAACTAGAATACTATACTCGTACTCAGGATACAAAGGATAATATAGTTAACCGCTACATAGTGAAAGATGGAAAGCTTCAGAAGCAATCAGTGGAATGGGCGATTAAGGCAAGCCATGATATCAGTGGAATGGTATCTGAATTTCGGATGGGTGCAGATGGTCAATACTTTTTGGTTCTCCAAGAATTTACAACTATTAATCCAGAGTCGAAGGATCCACAAATCTTTGTTACCTCACGTATTTTTCGTGATGCTGGTAATGGAAACGACTATGTAGAAATTACACCAAAAAACTGGAATCAGATAGACGAAGGAACTAAGGCTATCAGCGTTGATATTTCTCAGGATGGAACGATCGTATATTCTGATTATGGTGATCTTACTTTGCACGCATATTCGATGAAAGACCAAAAAGAACTAGATTTTACAGAGATCAATAAAAATATTACTTCTGGAGGAGCTTGGGTCAATCCTTACATAAAAGAAAATTGTATTTACTATTTTGATAAAAGTAATCATAATATTTTATCTTTGGATTTAATAACAAAGGAAGAAAAGTCGATACCTTGTGATCTTGATTTAGAAGATGCTCTTATGTGTATCTCGGGTGATATTTACGTTGCAAATAAGGATGGAATTCATTGTTTTCGTTCCAATGGAACTACATGGGAGACGCTTGTTTCTAGCGATGATAAGCAGATTGGCAATTCGAATAACAAACTCCGTTCTTTCATCATAGAAGATGGGGAAAATAAGGATTTTTATGTTGGACTAAATAATACAACATCTAATAGCCATGCGATTATAAATTACCAATATTGTAATGAACCGATACCAGTGGTAACCGATAAGTTAATCGTGTATTCCTTAAAAGAGAATTTATCAATGCGTAACGCAATAACGAAATATCAAATGGAGAATCCACAGGTTCAAATTGATTATATCGTGGCGATGTCGGAAGATTCAGAGGTAATGGAACAAGATGTACTTCGTTCTTTAAGTACAGAGTTATTAGCTGGGAAAGGTCCCGATATCCTGGTGCTTGATGGCTTGCCAGTGAAGCAATATATCGAAAATGGAGCATTGTTAGAGCTATCCGATCTTTTATGTCCAATGATAAATGATGGAACTTTATTAAGTAACATAGCAAATAACTATGTGACAGAGGGTGAAGTTTATGCGATGCCAATGCGTTATTTATTCCCTTATTATGTATTTAAAGAAGGTACACAGGTTAATATGGAATCAGTAAAAGCCATTAGTGAATTAGCAGATAACTTACAATCAACCGTATTTCAGAGTGGCAGTTATGAGGATTTATTGCTTTTATTGGTTAGTACTTATTATGATGACTTCATGATTGGTCAGGAGCAAATGGACCAGAATAAATTTAAAGATTTCTTGAAGGATGTTAAAAAAATCTCAGATCATATGACAATTACGGAGGACCCTCCTTTATATTATTATGTTGATACTGTCCAGACGGAGGAGAATTACCAAAATTGGTGTATATATCGCAATAATTCATGTGATCTTTTCGAATTCGATTTCTATGCCGCTACTGGATTTGCTGATGAATTTAAGGATTTTAATTTTCCTTATTCATTATTTAAGAAGATGAAAGGAAATTTGGTAACGATGGATGGTACTTTCATTCCTTCTGGTATGGTGGGTATTAATAAATCGACTAAATCAGAGGAAGCTGCAAAAGAATTTATTCAGTATCTTTTTTCAGATAAAGTTCAAGCTTCTCAAAATTTGGACGGTTTTCCTGTGAATGCTCACAGCCTTGAAACTTGGAGTAATATGGAGACAGCCGAAGGTGATTATAATTTGGGTTCTTATAATGACGTAGAAATTTATAGAGTAACCGAACAAGAAAGACAGGAAGCTAAGAAAATTATGCAAGAAGTATCAAAACCGGTATTCAATAATCAGATAGTTTTGCATATGATAATTAATGAGTCATTAGGTTATCTTACAGGAGAAAAGAATTTAGATCAAGCTGTGAATGACACAATAAATAAAGTTAACTTATATTTATTTGAACAGTAAACCTGTAAAGGTAATATTGTGAGTGCAAAATCCGTAGAAAGTGTTACTAAGGTCTCATAGAACAAAAAAGAGTTCATTTAGCTAAAAAAACAAGTTTAAATATTTGGGTATATTGTTGGAAGTTGCTAGAAAGCTGTTCATATGGATTGTCAAAAAGTAAAAAGTTTGATATAAATATTGGGGACACAGTTTTTTAGCAACACTACAAGACAAGATAGCAGGATGCTTACTTGTCTTGATGAATAACGTTTAATTTGAATTAAAATCATGTTAATTGTAAGTCATTCTTGGGCCGTATCGCAAAGGACTAAGGATTACAAAACAAATTGTAACCAAGTACTAAGCAACCAATAATGATACAGATGGCGAGTAAACCATTTGTAATAAAGAGCATAATCGTCATTCCGATGGCAATCCAAAATAGGATGAAACCAAGCATTTTTTTCATAGGCGCTCCGTTGTAAAGGTGCTTTCTATAATATATGCAAGGTTGTCATAAAATCATGTAAGATTTTAAAGTTTTACGTGTAAGTTATATTGGAATGAAATTTGTGTTTCTTTTTTTCACAATTAAGGTTATAATATTAAAATAAATATCATTTATATAGAAAATATTTTCAATTAGATAGTTCGATTGAAAGATTTAATTGTGAGTTGATTGGAGGGTTACGTATGAACGGAACGATGTTAACCAATATGGGTGAAATCGCAATTGATACAGATGTAATCGCCAAATATGCCGGATCAAGTGCAGTTGAGTGTTTTGGCGTTGTAGGTATGGCTTCCGTAAGTGTAAAAGATGGCTTGGCTAAATTATTACGACGTGAAAGTTTGAATCATGGTGTAAATGTGGTGATGGAAGATAATATGATTAAGATTGATCTCCATATTATTGTTTCTTATGGCGTTAGTATTTCAGCAGTAGCAGAAAATTTAATTAGTAACGTTAAGTATAAGGTAGAAGAGTTTGCAGGGCTAACCGTGGCAAAAGTAAATATTTTTGTTGAAGGCGTTAGAGTCATCGACTAGATTTAAGGAGGAACGAAACAGTGACATTGAAGACGATTGATGCTAAATTGCTACAGAAGATGTTTTTGTCAGGAGCAAAACGCATCGAAGCGAAAAAAGAATACATTAATGAGTTGAATGTATTTCCGGTTCCGGATGGAGACACCGGTACAAATATGACTTTGACGATTATGTCGGCAGCGAAAGAAGTTTCTTCTCTTGCTAATCCGAATATGGAAGATTTGTCAAAGGCAATATCTAGTGGTTCCCTTCGTGGAGCCAGAGGAAACTCAGGCGTTATTCTGTCTCAGTTGTTCCGTGGATTTACGAAAGAAGTTAAGGAACATAAAGAGATCAATGTGACAGTTATGGCGAATGCATTTGCAAAAGCTGTTGAAACTGCTTATAAAGCAGTTATGAAACCAAAAGAAGGTACAATTCTTACGGTTGCAAGAGGTGGTGCAGAGCGTGCAGCTGAGCTTGTCGGTGAAACGAATGACTTAGTATTCTTTGGTGAACAAGTGATAAAACGTATGGAGGAAGTACTTGCGCATACACCGGAGTTATTACCAGTGTTAAAAGAAGCAGGTGTTGTTGACTCCGGCGGTCAAGGTTTATTGGAAATCATCAAAGGTGGATACGATGCAATGATTGGTAAGAAAGTAGACATTGAGATCGTTCCAGCTAAGGTAATCGCAACTTCAGGTAAAACTGTTGATACAGGTAATATTGCAACAGCTGATATAAAATTTGGTTATTGTACAGAATTTATCATTATGCTTGAAAAGAACTACACGATGGAAACAGAGCATGAATTCAAAGCATTCTTAGAATCAATCGGTGACTCTATTGTAGTAGTATCTGACGATGATATTGTTAAGGTTCATGTACATACGAATGATCCTGGTTTAGCTATCCAGAGAGCTTTGACGTATGGTTCCTTAACTAAGATAAAAATTGATAACATGCGCGAAGAGCACAATGAACGATTAATTCAGGATGCAGAGAAAAAAGCGCAAGAACAAAAAGCGCAAGAACAAAAAGCAGCTGCTGTAAAGCCTGCGGCACCAAGAAAACAAGTAGGCTTTGTTGCTGTTTCTATTGGTGAAGGTATTAATGAAATCTTTACTGGACTTGGTGTTGATTACCTTATTGAGGGTGGTCAGACGATGAATCCAAGTACCGAGGATATGTTGAATGCAATCGAACAGGTAAATGCGGATACAATCTTTATTTTACCGAATAATAGTAATATTATTTTAGCGGCTCAACAAGCACAAGCATTGACTGAGGATAAAGAGATTGTAGTTATTCCTTCCAAGACAGTTCCTCAAGGAATTACAGCTGTAATAAATTATGTGTTCGATAAATCTACAAAAGAAAATGAAGAACGCATGATTGAAGAGATGGCAAGAGTAAAGACTGGTCAGGTAACTTATGCAGTACGTGATACTAGCTTAGATGGAAAAGAAATACGTCAAGGTGATATCATGGGCATTGGTGATAAGACAATCTTGTCGGTAGGAACAGATATCTCTGAAACAACAATTGATTTGATTGAACAATTAATTGATGATGATTCTGAACTTGTTAGCATTTATTATGGCGCTGAAGTAACACAAGAAGATGCCGATGCTATTATGGATACAATTGCAAAGAAATACCCAATGATTGACGTTGAGGTGCATATGGGCGGACAGCCAATTTATTATTATGTACTTTCAGTTGAATAATAACTAGGAACACGAGGCTGGTGCAGAATATAGTACCAGCCTTTTTTACATATTAGGAAATTTCGCTGAATTTCCAATATGTAAAAAAGCTCCGCAGGATGCACGCTACGCTACGGCGCGAGTTGTTTTACGATAAAAGTAAAGGATGATTATATGAAGGTAACAGATGACTTAACAACAATTAAGGGGATTGGAGAAAAGGCTGCACAGAAATTTTCTAGGCTTGGAATATTCAGTGTAAATGATCTGCTAGAACACTATCCTAGAGATTATGACGTGTTTCAAATGCCAGTACCAATCGGCAACGTAAGAGAGGGAGAGGTAGTATCGATTGAGGCATCACTCAGTGGAATAGTTGAAACGAAGAAGGTACGCCATCTGCAGATTCTTACGTGTATTGTGCGTGATCCTTCTGGACAAATTAAGCTGACGTGGTTTAATCAGCCATTTTTAAAGAATACACTCAAAATTGCTAACCGATATATCTTTCGAGGGAAAGTTGTTCGTAAAGGATTTCAGTTGGCTATGGAACAGCCTAAGATTTATCGTTTGGAGGAATATCGCGCATTACTTAATTTGTTGCAACCAATTTATCCTTTGACGGAAGGTTTAACGAACCATGCAGTATCAAAAGCAGTTGATATAGCGCTTGCGAGTACTGATGGAATTGAAGAATTTTTACCAAAACGTATTATTAAGGAGAATAACTTAATTTCTCGAAAAGCTGCGTTGCGCGAAATACATTTTCCAAAATCAAGACAAACAATGCTAGAAGCAAGAAAACGACTTGTATTTGATGAATTTTTCTTATTTACATTAATTTTGGCGAGAATTCGCGAAAATAAACAAGTGATAAAAAACTCATTTTTTATAGAAGAAAAAGAAACCGTAAATGAAATGATTGCTAACTTACCATATGAGTTAACAAATGCTCAGAAAAAAGTGTTAAATGAAATCAATCATGATATATGTAGCGAAAAAACTATGAATCGTCTGGTTCAAGGTGATGTTGGTTCTGGTAAGACGATTTTAGCAGTGCTGGCATTAATGACAGTAGCCTTGAATGGATATCAGGGATGTTTTATGGTTCCTACCGAGGTTTTAGCGAAACAGCATTTAATCTCATTACAAGAGACACTGACACCTTATGGAATTCGAATTGAGATGCTTACCGGTTCGATGACAGCAGCTGCTAAGAGAAAGGTATATGAGAGAATTCAACAGCATGAAGTAGATATTATTGTTGGAACTCATGCATTAATTCAAGAAAAGGTTGTATACGACAAGCTTGCGTTGGTTATTACGGATGAACAGCATCGATTTGGTGTAAAGCAAAGAGAATGTTTAATGAATAAAGGTAATAATCCTCATGTGTTAGTCATGAGCGCAACACCAATTCCACGAACTTTAGCAATTATTCTTTATGGTGATTTGGATATTTCAATCGTCGATGAGTTGCCAGCGAATCGTCTCCCAATTAAAAATTGTGTCGTGGACACCTCCTATCGTGAGAAAGCATATCAATTTATAGGTAAGGAGATTGCACAAGGCCGACAAGCATATGTGATATGTCCAATGGTAGAAGAAAGCGAGAATATGGAGGCCGAGAATGTAATTGAATATACAGAAAAGCTAAAAGAGGCACTACCACATATTCCAGGAATTGATTATCTACATGGTAAGATGAAGGCGAAAGAAAAAGATGCAATCATGGAACGTTTTGTGTCTGGTGAAATCAAAATTTTAGTATCAACAACGGTAGTCGAGGTTGGTGTGAATGTACCAAATTCGACGGTAATGATGATTGAGAATGCCGAACGGTTTGGTCTTGCTCAGCTTCATCAGTTACGAGGTCGAGTTGGTAGAGGCAAGCATCAGTCTTATTGTATTTTAGTGAGTGGTTCTAATTCGAAAGAAACGATGCAACGACTTGAAATCTTAAATCAATCGAATGATGGTTTTTTCATTGCCTCAGAGGATTTGAAATTAAGAGGTCCTGGTGATATGTTTGGTATTCGTCAAAGTGGAGAGATGGAATTTAAGCTAGGTGATATCTATAATGATGCTGCAATGCTTAAGGCAGCTAATGATAGCGCAAAGAGCTTAACACCGAAAGAGTATCTAGAGCTTTATAAGGATTATCCTGCATTGGAGGGAAAACTGAATTCCTATACTGCAAGCACTCTCTAAAAGGAAAAACATCTTTTAAAGTAGTTTAAGTTATAGTATAATAAAACGTAGCAGTGTAGAAATAAGTAAACTTAAGGTGCATTTACATCTATAATGAATTAGTTAGGAAGGACTTTTATATGCAACAGAACTTGTCAGAACAACAACTGAATAAAATCGCACGTCAAAATTATGCAATTCTGTCAAAGTATTGTTCTATTTTAACCGATGAGGGCTATTGGGACGAACCTAACAAGATACTTAAGAAGTCGATTAATGAGATGCTGGATTTGTATTTACAATCTTGTTTGATTCATGTTGCAATCGATTGTTGCAATCGAATTAATCAAGCACAGCTTCATCTTCTTGCATCTTTAACTGATACAAATCCTTATGCAATTTCTGAATATGAGGAAGTTGCCTTGGAGACGATTGAGACAGCACAGCGCTTTATGTCATCACCACCAATTCTTCTTCAGTTGGTTGGTATGCGCGATATCAAAGATAATAAAACGTTAGGTGGACTATTTTTTGATGCCATTCTTAATATCCTATTGGTTATGGTGTATTTAAGTACTGCAACAGCTGCAGTATATATGAAGTGTCTTCAGGAATATTGCAAAAATGCAGCTATATTTATACAGAATGCAAAGAATCGAGCAACAAATGTGGATGATAAATATCTATTTAAAAAAATTTGTGTCCAGGACTTAACAAGTAGTACAGAATCATTAAAAAAAGCTGGAGAAGATTTTATTAAGTATAAAGAGGATACTCTATTTTATCGCGATTCAAAACAAAACAATGATACTGGTTTAGAATCAGCGAAAACTTCAGCTACCTTAGTTAAGAAACAGCAGGTGAAAGAAAGTGCGAAAGAGGAGGAAAAAGAAGTAGTCCTCCTAAAGCAAGTCAAGAGTTTGAACCAGGAAAACAGACTGGATGAGCTATTACAAGAATTAAGTAATTTGATTGGCTTAGAGGATGTAAAAAGCGAAATCCGCTCCTTGATCAATTTAATCAAAGTTAAAAAACTTCGAGAAAAATATTGCTTACCTGGGATGGATATGTCCTACCATATGGTATTTAGTGGGAGTCCTGGAACAGGAAAAACAACGGTTGCAAGGTTAGTCGCAGAGATTTATAAAGAATTAGGCTTACTCTCGAAGGGTATTTTAGTTGAAACAGACCGTTCTGGATTAGTAGCAGGATACGTAGGACAAACAGCGATTAAAGTGAAGGAAGTCGTTGAGAAAGCAATTGGAGGAGTATTATTTATTGATGAAGCCTATTCGTTGTCTTCCCAAGTGGGTGCAAATGACTTTGGAGCTGAAGCAATTGATACTCTTGTCAAACTTATGGAAGATAATCGTGACGATCTTGTAGTTATCGTTGCAGGATACACAGATGAGATGAAACAGTTCTTAAGTGCGAATACTGGATTAATTTCACGTTTTAATAAATTCATAGAATTTAAAGACTATAGCAAAGATGAATTAATTGCTATCTTACATTGCATGGCACATCGAAGTGGATTTGCAATTGATGAAGATGCGATTGCTTTAGTTGAGGCTTACCTCGAACATATGGATGAAAGAACAAGAGCAAGCTTTGGTAATGCGCGAGGAATTCGCAATCTATTTGAAAAAATCGTCGTTTCACAGGCTAACCGCATTGTTACATATGAGACTCCAACAATGGAGCAATTATCAATGATACAGAAGGAAGATGTGGAATCATTAATTCGAGATAGGTAGCGAGGTGATTATATGAGCGCAATATTGTATTTGATTATTTGTTTTTGTACCGGTTATGTTATCTGCACTTATGCTGTTCCTAACATGGGCAGCATCACAAATACAACGTATCGAAACAATCACATCAATATCAATCAACGATTTTTAACATTCCCAGTATACTTTATTACTGGTACAATCTTGGTTACTTGGACCACATATATATTGGCAGTTTTGTTTCAGAATAAAGAACAACCATTAATTTTTGCTAATGTAATCTCATTAAGTATTTTTTTGATTTTTTCAGTGGTTGGAATTTACTTTAAAAAGTTCAGAATAAAAGATACTAAAAAATCAAATGCACAATTTACGTTAAAAGATTGTATTTTCGTTGTATTAGTTGCCTTCCTTACGATACATTTAATGTGGACAACCGTTCATGCATCCAATGGGCATCTATATATTGGCTATACTGTATTCAGTGATTTCTCACCTCATATTGGTATGATACGAAGCTTTTCTGCTAGTAAGAATTTTCCGACAACCTATTCTCACTTTGCAGGTGCAGATATTCGATATCATTTTATGTTTCAATTTTTAGTTGGTAATCTCGAATTTTTGGGTTTAAGAATTGATTGGGCGATCAATCTTCCAAGTATAATCGGGTTTATGAGTTCCTTTTTCTTATTATTTGTTTTAGCAGTGAAGCTATCAGGAAAACGCGCAGTAGGATACTTAAGTTGCTTGTTTTTTGCTTTTCGAAGTTCCAAAAGTTTATTTGCGTTTTTGGCACAAGTACCAAAAGGAACGAATATTTTTAAAGCCCTATATGATAATAGAACTTTTCTAGCTACAACACCTAATGAGGATTGGGGCTTATGGAACTTAAATGTTTATTGCAATCAGAGACATTTAGCGTTTACGATTCCAATGATGTTATTTGTAATTATATTGTTTTTACCAACGGTATATGAGTCAATCGAAAAGCTAGTACAGAAACTAGAGGAATTGCATAAGAAGAGATCTTTGACGAGATTTGATTTAAAAAAAAGTAAGTTGGAAACCGTCATTGTTCATTGTTTCTTTACAAAGGATGCTTGGAAGGTTCAAAATCTTTCCTTAGCAGTATTTTCTGGTATTTTGATTGGTACCCTTGCCTTTTGGAATGGAGCAGTGACGATTGCCATTTTGCTGGTTTTATTTGTTATGGCAGTTGTGGCAAACAGAAAACTGGAATATTTGATTACTGCCTGTATTTCTGTAATTTTATCTTTTATTCAAACATCGGTGTTTATTCAGGGTGAGTCGGTTAGCCCTAAATTTGAATTTGGTTTTATTGCAGAGAATAAAACTCTTTTTGGTGTGATTGATTATATCCTTAGACTGACTGGAATTCTACCATTTGTGCTTTTAATTGCGTTTCTTGTTATGAAGGGAACTAGGCGATATGTGATGATTGCATTTTCAGCACCTTTTATTTTTTCGTTCTGTATCTCTTTAACAACAGATGTGACAGTAAATCATAAATATATTATGCTTTCTATTATGTTATTATCGATTTTCGCTGCTATTCTTATTGTTAAGCTCTTTTCAGTTAAAAAAATATTGATTCGTTTTTTTACTGTCATTACAGTGCTATTGCTAACAGTATCTGGATTTTATGACTATATTACCGTAATCCGTAAAAATCAAGAAGCAATTGATCTTAATTTAGAAAGTGAGTTAACAAAATGGATTATTAATAACTGTGATTCTGATGATATTATTCTATCTTCCAATTATTCGCTCAATCAAGTAGTACTTGGTGGAGGTATGCTATTTCTTGGATGGCCATATTATGGTTGGTCCGCTGGATATGATACGGATGGTAGAGCACAACTTGTTAGGGAAATGTTTGAAGCCAATACAAGTGAGAAATTAGATGCATTAGCGAAAGACAATAATATACGTTATATAATTGTAGATAAGGATTGCAGAGATAGTGTGGATTATACAGTAAATGAATATAATATTGCTACCACATATGAAACTGTGTATGAAGAAGGTAGTGATGAATGGAAAATCTCAATTTATGATACAAAACGATTGAGATATGAATAATCTTAATGGAGGAATAGTGGGATGTACTATAAGTATGTTGTTGTTGGAGCAGGACTCGCAGGATTAACGGTTGCAGAGAGAATTGCAAACGAATTGAATGAAAAAGTCTTAGTGATTGAAAAAAGAAATCATATCGGTGGCAATGTTTACGATTCATATAATGAAGATGGAATCTTAATTCATAATTATGGACCACATATTTTCCACACGAATGATAAAAAGGTATATGATTATTTGAGTAAATTTACAAAATGGAATGATTTTTGGCATCGTGTTTTAACTTATGTAGATGGCAATCTCATTCCAATGCCTATTACGGTTGAGACGATCAATCGTTTGTATAATTTGAATCTCTCCTGTGAAGAAGTAGAGGATTTTTTAAAGAAAAAATCAGTTCCAATTGAGGAAATTAAAACAAGCAGAGATGTAGCGTTAAGTCGAGTTGGAGAGGAAATATATCAGAAATTTTTTGAGAATTATACAAAAAAACAGTGGGGTGTTGATCCTGCGAATATTGATACTTCTGTTATCTCAAGAATTCCGATTCGCTATAATAGGGATACGAGATACTTTGCAGATCGCTATCAAGGAATGCCAAAATACGGATATACTAAAATGTGCGAGAAGATGGTTGCCAATAAAAATATCAAGTTGTTATTAAATACGGATTATAAAGAAGTGATTGGTGACATTCGTTATGATAAATTAATTTATACTGGACCTACAGATTATTATTATGATTATAAGTACGGAAAGTTAAGCTATCGCAGTATTGATTTTGTATTTGAAACTTTTGATTGTGAAAAATATCAAGAGGCACCGGTAGTAAATTATCCAAATGATTACGATTTTACTAGAATCACAGAGTTTAAGCAGTTAACATGGCAAGAACACAAAAAGACAACGATTCTTAAGGAGTTTCCAACAGCAGATGGGGAACCATATTACCCATTCCCAACCAAAGAATGCAAAGCTCAGTTCGCAAATTACCAGGAAGATATGGAGAAAGAGACTAAGGTGTATTTCCTTGGTCGCTTAGCACAATATCGTTATTATAACATGGACGCAGTAGTGGCAGAAAGTTTAAGTTTGTTCGAATCGATTCGGGGATAATCAAAAAAGGAGAGGTATGTTATATGAGTGAAGGGAATGATAAGCTATATATTGTAATACCAGCGTATAATGAAGAAGAGAACATTGAAGCAGTAATCAAAGATTGGCACCCAATTGTTGAGAAGGTAGGAAATGGCTCTAAAATTGTGATTATTGATGATGGAAGCAAAGATCAAACATATCAGATTATGAAAGACTTAAATGGGAAGTATCCTTTCTTAGAGCCTTTGACAAAGCCAAATGGTGGTCATGGAGCAACGGTCCTTTATGGTTACCATTATGCATTAGAAGCAGGGGCAGATTATGTCTTTCAGACAGATTCCGATGGTCAGACAGTACCAGAGGAGTTTTGGGAATTTTGGAAACGAAGAAAAAAATATGCAATGGTGATTGGTCATAGAAAAGGAAGACAAGATGGATTTTCAAGAGTTATCGTTACAAAGACATTAAAGCTTGTCTGCCGTGTTTGCTTTCATGTTTCACTTATCGATGCGAATACACCATTTCGATTAATGCAGGCACCAACATTAAAGGAAAATCTAAAACAGGTTCCAAAAGACTTTAATTTATCCAATGTAATTTTATCTGTTATTTATGCGAAAAAGAAGCAGCCAGTGAAATATATGAAGATTACATTTAAGCCAAGACAAGGTGGCGTTAACTCAATTAATTTGAAGAAAATATTTAAGATTGGAAAACAAGCAGTCAAAGACTTTAGAACGATTAATAGATGTATTAAAGTTCAATAGATTTTGACTAGTAATGAGGAGACTTGTAATAATGAAACGTAGTAAGGAACATTATATTGTAACCTATGGCTTTAGGTTCTTGATATTGATTGTAGCTCTTGCAGTTGGAAAACAATTGCTTGGCTCTGACTTCACGCCATTTATCAAATGGTGGCTAACGTTGTTCGTAATAACGATAACTTTTTATCCAGTGATCGGAATCATATTTAAAAGATTCCATGATGGTGGTTGGATCTTTTGTAAGACGATAGGTTTGGCACTTGCAGGCTACGCAATGTGGTTATTAAGCTCAGTTCGAATCTTAAAATTCCGTCAGGATAATGCTATCCTAACGCTTGGCCTCTGTTTTTTGATTAACCTTGCAATTGTAGCAACGTTGTGCTTATTCAACAATAAAAAATTGGAGAAAAAAATTACTCTCCAAGAGATGTACCAGTTCGACCTTGAAAAACTGAAATCCATGATAACAGTAGAAGTTATGTTTTTAGTTTTATTTTTATTTTGGACTTATGTCCGTGGATTTAAACCAGAGGTATCGAATACGGAAAGTCCAATGGATTATGGATTTATGGCAGCAATGATGAGAGCTGATTATTTGCCTGCTGAAGATATCTGGATGTCAGGAAAAGCCATTAACTATTATTATGTTGGTCAGTATTTTGCAACCTATCTAACGAAACTGTCTGGAGTGACTGTTAATGTTGGATATAATCTAGCACTGATGACAATCTCAAGCGGTGCGTTTACACTAGCATATTCTTTAGTATACAATATAATGAAGACCTTTACGTATGATTGCCGCTTAAGAAAACGTAATACGGGGAATGAACTAATAAAGATTCCTATAAAAAAAATCACTCATACATGGTGTGTAATCTCCGGTTTCTTAGCTGCATTTGCTGTTGTATTTTCAGGTAATATGCATTATGTCATATATAATTGGATAAAACCAACATACGAAAAGCTAGCCGGCAAGGAGGTTTCCTCCTTTTGGTGGCCAAATTCGACAAGATATATTGGATATAATCCAGATGTACCAAATGATAAGACGATTCATGAGTTCCCTGCCTATTCTTTTATCTTAGGTGATTTACATGCTCATGTATTTAATATTATCTTTGTTATGTCGGTTCTTGGCTTGTTATTTGCTTTTTTATTATATCGAAAAGATAAGATGGATGACCTTCGTTTGGGAGTTTCTGTACGACGACCAGATTTTAAGAAAGAGGCTTTTCAACCAATTATTCTGTTGTTAGGATTTTTCATCGGTTTGTTTCATATGACAAATTATTGGGATTTCCCGATTTATTATGTCGTATGTGGGGCTATTATCTTATTTTCGAATCTTGTTATTTATCAGTTTTCACTCGATGCAATTAAACTAACAGCTGTTCATGCGGCTGTAATTATGGTGCTTGCAAAAATTGTTGCATTACCATTTACGTTGAACTTTGATCAGATATCATCTCGAATTTGTATTGCTACAAATCATTCATTATGGTACCAATTACTTATCTTATGGGGACTTCCAACGATCACAGTTGCATATTATGTAATAGCAAGATATCGAGACCTTAGATGGGAAGGATATATTACAATCAAAGGTCAAGATTATTATAAGAAAAAAGCAAGCAAATCAAAGAAAAAGATAATGGATTCAGATAAAAGAGACACCAATATGATAGCTTTTCGTGGTGAGAAGAATAAATTGTTCCAATTTATGGAGCATCTACAAATTGCAGATTTATTCGTAGTTACGATTGGCTTATGTGCGATTGGATTAATCATTCTTCCTGAAGTTATCTATGTTGAAGATATTTATCCATCGTATTCACGCGCTAATACTATGTTTAAATTGACTTATCAGGGATATATCATGTTTGGATTAAGTATGGCATATATCTTAATTCGAGCAATTCGTTATGCAAGATTTTGCGTTCGAAGAGTATTCGCTTGTATTGGAGTGTTCTTATTGCTTTGGACTTGTGTTTATAGTGTAACGTCAATCAACATGTGGCAAGGTAATATATTTAAAAAAGAGAACTTCAAGAATTTAGATAGTATAGAATTTATGAAAGCTCGGTGTGAAGATGATTATAAAGCAATTCTGTGGCTCAATAAGAATGTTAAAGGAGCAAAAGTAATTACAGAAGCTTATGGCGCTAGTTATTCTAACTATAATCGCATCTCTGCATTTACTGGATTACCAACGATTATTGGTTGGCAGACACATGAACATCTCTGGCGAAGCGGAGCACTTGGAGGTTTTCCACCGGAAGTAACAGAGCGTAATGAAGACGTAACAAAAATTTATACTTCTACCGATCAGAATGAAATACTATACTATTTAAAGAAGTATGATGTTGACTATATTTATATTGGGATAATGGAAAAAGAACAATTTACGGCTAGTAATAATGAAGTCTTAAAAGGTTTAGGAAAAGTCGTATTTGATTCACCAATTACACCAGAAAAGGATTATGAAACAGTAATCATTGAAGTAAATAAAGAGTTATATAATACAGTAGATAAAGTAATATTAGGAGAATAATAAATTGTTTATTGTTGTCCAGTTTTTGGGGGAAATACTATGAAATTAAATTATAAACGTACATTATTTGTTGGCCTTGCTTTTATGTCAATCTGTGCATTTTGGCAGTTATACGATAATGTTGTTCCACTAATATTAAAAAATACCTTTAACTTGGGTGATACCAACATAGGAATGATTATGGCGCTTGATAATATTGTTGCCTTGTTTTTACTCCCTATGTTTGGTGTATTATCCGATAAGACAAACACAAAACTGGGCAAAAGAATGCCATTCATCATAGTTGGAACCTGTCTGTCTTCTTTGATGATGATTATTATGCCAATTGCAAATAACGAGGGTAATTTAATCATGTTTATTGTGTCACTTGGCATTGTATTATTAGCGATGGGAACCTATCGTACCTCAGCAGTATCTTTAATGCCAGATGTCACACCAAGGCCACTTCACAGCCAAGCAAATGCTATTATCAATCTAATGGGTGCTGCGGGTTCAATTATCACGTTAGTACTAACGAAATTGTTGGTGAAAGAAGCAATCGAGGGCAAGAACACGGATTACGTGCCAATTTATATTGCTATTATTGTTGTCATGGTCGTATCAGTTATCATCCTGTTGATAAAAGTCCGTGAAAATCAATGTGCGAAAGAAAAACGTGAGTTGGAAGAAAAATATGGAGTAGCTAAAGAGGTTGATCAAGTTGGATCGAAAAACCTTACCAATGAAAAAGTAAAGATGGATAAGTCGATGAAAAAAAGTCTTATCATGTTGCTTGTTTCCATCTTTTTATGGTTTACAGCATATAACGCAGTAACCAGTGCATTCTCACGCTATGTGGATGAAGTTTGGAAACTAGGTCATACTGGTTTTACTGACTTTTTGATGATTGCTATGGGAGCAGCAATTATTAGCTACGTACCAATTGGTATTATTTCCAGTCATATTGGAAGAAAGAAGACAATCTTAATTGGTATTGCCTCAATCACAATCTCTTATTTATTAGGTTGCTTTTTTATAGAGTTTAGTCGACT
Organism: Bacillota bacterium; assembly: GCA_023439125.1. Lineage (GTDB taxonomy): Bacteria > Bacillota > Clostridia > Lachnospirales > Lachnospiraceae > Lachnoclostridium. The sequence continues at coordinate 188,436 of JAEXOU010000009.1, forward strand.
GATTTATGGCGTTTTTATTCTTACTGGCTTTGGATGGGCAGCGATTAGTGTTAATTCCTATCCAATGATTGTAGAGATGAGTAAAGGTGGAGATACAGGAAAATATACGGGATATTATTATTCTGTATCGATGACTGCACAAATACTGACACCAATTTTATCTGGATTTTTATTAGAGCATGTTTCCTACTATACTTTATTCCCTTATGCAGTCTTTTTCTCAGTTTTATCCTTCATAACTATGTTGTTCGTGAAACATGGTGACGTGAAAACGGCGAAAAAAAGTATCATCGAAAGTTTTGATGTTGAAGATTAATACTTAGAGGCTGTCACACACAATATTAGCCATGTAAGTAAACGAGTGTATTTGATTTTGGAAGAATACGAGAAAAAGAATGAGCTTGATGGTATATTTGGAATATATACCATTAAGCTTTTTTGTATACGAGTAAATTCCTCTGAATTTCCTCGTATACAAAAAATGCTCCGCAGGATGCACACTACGCTACGCTACGGCGCGGAACAAAAGCTGTGCTTGTAAAGTGTTGCTCGTGAGAGTGTGCGAAGCACACTTTTGTTCACTATATTAACGGAAAGGAATGGCAAAATGGAGGGGAGACGAAAGCAAAAAAGAATATGGCATCCTTTTAAGACATTGGCGCTGTACATGTTTTTGCACAATGCTCTCTTTTTGGTTGTGCTTATAAACATATGTACTTATGCGACTTCGTTAGCATTAAAGGCTTCGAAATACAGTTATCTTACGCTCCAAAATATGTTTCCTTTTCTAATGTCGCCTATTACGTTATTGCTCATAATTATTATTATGGTGATTGCTTCTCTATTTTTCTATGTTGAAGTTATAACCTTATCAATTTATAATCAAATGCAGAGTACAAGACAAGAAATTCGCCTCACTCAGCTTGTAATCCTTGGCTTTGAAGAGTCCGTCCGTTTGCTGAAAAATCGAAAGAATTGCTTACTACCGTTATTCTCGATGTTGAGTTGTATCGTATATGCACTACCGCTTTATATAGTAATGATTTTTCGTCAAAGAATCCCAGCTTATATCTTCGACAGTATTACAAAGAAAGGGTATAGGATACCTCTAATCATTGTGATTCTTATCATGATTGCATCGATATGCTATATAGGAATGTTTTCATTTTTTTATATTAGCTTTGACCACTGTGATTTTTTTTCGGCGTTTAAAAAAAGTAAAAGAACAATACACAAACATCGAGTAAAGATTGCGTTTCAAGTTATAAAGTATAATGTTTTGCTTTGCTTACTTTATGTTGTTATTTATTGTATTGTAGTATTCCTATCAGGCGTTATTACGTTTTTTATAGTAGAAGATAGTTTGACAACTGCCGCCTTTCTTACGACCTATGATCATATTAATCGATATTATGCAATAATTGTAGGAGTTGCTGGAATCATCGTAAATCTTAAGATTATATATTCGATGTTTCTAAAATATAAAAACTCCTTAAATTCAATTCCTGAAGAAATTGGATATCGACAAGTTGAAATATCTCATAACCGTAAGTATAAGAGATATGTAACAATCATAAGTGCTTTAATTATTTTTACATTTTTTATTATGTTTACTGTTCGGTTTCGTGAAAGTTTATTACACAAAAAATCCCCGATTCTCGGGCAATCGATTACTGCACACCGTGGTTACTCCTCAATTGCTCCAGAAAATACACTTACTTCGATACAGGCATCCATTGATGCGATGGCTGATTATGTTGAAGTAGATGTTCAGGAAACAAAAGATGGTGTTGTTGTCTTGCTTCATGATTCGAATTTAAGGCGAACAACAGGTGTCAATAAAAATATATGGAATGTTACGTATGAGGAACTGTTAGGTTATAATGCTGCAAAAAGATTTAAAAATTATGAAGAGACTTCAATACCGACGCTAGAGGAAGCTTTGCTTCTTTGCCAAAACAGTATTTTTATGAATATTGAAATAAAAGTAACGAATCATGAAAAGCAATTAGTAGAAAAAGTTGTTCATCTGATTGAACAACATGATATGGAAGATCAGTGTGTTATTAGTTCTACCAATTATGGAGCCTTGAAGCGAGTAAAGGAAGCGAATGAGAATATCAAGACAGGCTACATCCTATCGTTCGCTTTTGGTTACTTTTACAATAGAGAATATGCAGATTTCTTTAGTGTGAAGTCAAGCTTTATAACTGCAGATATGATAAAGCTGGCGCATAATGTTGGTAAAGGTGTTCATGCTTGGACGGTGAATGATTATTCTGAAGTTGAACGTATGAAACAGCTTGGAGTAGACAATATTATAACAGACTATCCAATACGGATTCGTGAGATTGTGTATGAGGATGAACTAACAACTTCATTTATAGAATTCTTACGAACTTTGACAAGATAATTGTGGAAACTGAAATTATTATGCATATAGTAAAGTATATCAAATTATAGTGATATATGTTATAGGAGTATGCATGAGTGAGAGTTCAGATTCTAAAAGATATAGTGTGCAAGTAGGTGTTTTTCGTACAGAGGAAGCAGCGAATAGCGTGGCAAATCCTTTGATTTATCTAGGGTATCCGGTTCGAGTTGTAAAAGGTGATAACAATCTTTATTATGTGTTGGTTGGAGATTATCCTTTGTTATCCGAAGCAACAGAAGATGAGATGGATTTAAAATCATTAGGTTATGAGACATTAATCAAAGAAATTAATGTGCAAGAATTTCCTACTTTTTAGGAAAGAGTTACTGGGCACAACAAAACTTTCAATTTTGTTGTGCCCAGTAAGTTTGAAATTGTTATGAAGTAGTGCTATAATAGCATTTAATTATGGCGAGGAGATCATTCGATTGACTTATTATTATGGAAAGAAGGACAAGCATATGACAAAAATAGATATAATCTCTGGCTTCTTAGGAGCAGGAAAGACAACTTTAATTAAAAAGCTTTTGAAAGAAGGCTTTCAAAATGAAAAATTAGTATTAATTGAGAATGAATTTGGAGAAATCGGCATTGATGGAGGTTTCTTAAAAGATTCTGGTATACAAATTACAGAAATGAATTCAGGCTGTATTTGCTGTTCTCTAGTTGGAGATTTTGACAAGTCTCTACATGAAGTTCTAGATAAGTTTCATCCAGAGCGTATCATTATTGAACCTTCAGGTGTTGGTAAATTATCAGATGTTATCAATGCAGTAAAAGGAGTTTTATCTAAGGACGTTGTTCTCAACAGTTATACTGCAATTGTTGATGTTAAGAAATGTAAGATGTATATGAAGAATTTTGGTGAGTTCTTCAATAATCAAGTAGAAAGTGCAAAAACAATTATTTTAAGTCGTACACAGGAAGTTTCAGAAGATAAATTAAGTGCTGCGTTAGCGCTACTTCGTGAGCATAATGAAAAAGCTACAATTGTAACAACACCTTGGGACCAGATTCCAGGTAGCTTAATCATAAAGGCGATGGAAGAAGAGAATACGTTCGTAAGTGAACTATTAAAAGCTGAAAACTTAAAACATCATCATGACGATGAATGTTGTGGTCACGACCATGAAGAGCATGACCATGAGTGTTGTGGACATGACCATGAGGAGCATGACCATGAATGCTGTGGACACGACCATGAAGAACATGACCATGAGTGCTGTGGACACGACCATGACCATGAGCATCACCATCATCATGCAGATGAAGTATTTACAAGCTGGGGTACAGAAACGATTCGTAAATACAGTAAAGAGGAGCTAGAACAGATTTTAAATCAGTTATCGGATGCAGAAGATATCGGTTTTATCTTGAGAGCAAAAGGAATTGTGGCTGGTACAACTGGAGAATGGTTCTACTTTGACTTCGTACCAGGTGAGTATGAAATTCGCGAAGGTGAAGCAGATATTACTGGTAGATTATGTGTAATCGGCAGCAAGTTAAAGACAGAAGCAATTGAACGTATGTTTCAATAGAGAGGAACGGTAAGAAAATGGACATACCTGTTTTTGTAGTAAATGGCTTTTTGGAAAGTGGGAAAAGTACATTTGTGTTAGAAACAATCAATGATCCTGATTTCGCGGATGGTGCCAAAACCTTGCTGGTTGTCTGTGAGGAGGGAGAAGTAGAATATGATGAGGCGGCCCTTGCTAAAAAAGGTGTTAGTGTTGTAACAGTAGAAGATCAAGAGCAGTTAACGAGTGAATTCTTGGAGCGTTTACAGGGATTTTATCATCCAGAGCGAGTAATGTTTGAATGTAATGGTATGTGGGATTTCGAAGAGTTTCTTGAAGTCGATATGCCAGATGGATGGGTCATGGCTCAGATTATTACAATCATTGATGCAACTACGTATATGAATTATACAAATAACTTTAGAGCGATTATGGTTGGACAATTTAAATATTCCGATACGATTATCATCAACCGTTGTGATGAGACAACGGATAAAATTGCAATGCGAAGAACAATTAAGCCAGTAAATCGAAAAGCTCAAATTATTTACGAGTCTGCAGATGGTATTACAACAGATGCTGGACAAGAAGTAATGCCATTTGATATGAATGCTGAGATTATTGATATCAGTGATGAAGATTATGGTTTATGGTATATGAATGCAATGGATCATCCAAAGGATTATCATGGTAAAACGGTACGTTTTCTTGCCATGGTTTATAAAACCGATCGTTTCCCGAAAGGAAGTTTCGTTCCTGGCAGATTTGCGATGACATGTTGTGCAGACGATACAGCATTTATTGGATTTATGTGTAATATGGGTAAGGAAATTGGTCCTGTTACTTACGAAGAACTAAAGAGTCGTATGTGGGTTACTGTCACTGCTAAAATTCGTGTTGAATATGCGAAGGAATATCATGGAAAAGGTCCGATTTTATATGCTACGAAAGTTGAACGAGCTACAGAGCCGGAAGAAAAACTAGTATACTTTAATTAATCGTTTCGATTAGGCAATCTTTGTTTTTCTTGACGAATGAAGAAAAGTCTTTTATAATAGACTAGATAATCATCTAAGTAACACGAATATATTGGGAAAGAGTGTGTTGAAATGCTAAAAAGCATGACAGGTTTTGGTCGTTATGAACTCGACAATGAAGAACGTAAGCTGATTGTAGAGATGAAATCAGTGAATCATCGTTATCTGGAGCTTTCGATAAAGATGCCAAAGAAACTTAGTTTTTTTGAGTCTGCTATTCGTAATGTATTAAAACAATATCTTAGTCGCGGTAAGGTCGATATGTATATTACATACGAGGATTATAGCGAAGGAAAACAATGTGTTAAGTATAACGAGGAGATTGCTAGAGAATACTATAACGGCTTTGTTAAGATGAGTAGTGACTTTAACATTACGAATGATTTAACAGCATCTGTGCTTTCAAAGTTTCCTGATGTATTTACATTAGAAGAACAGACGATAGATGAAGAGCAGTTATGGGAGTTACTAAAGAATGCAGTAGAGTCGGCGGCACAAAAGTTTGTCGAGACACGAATTGCAGAAGGTGATCACCTTAAGAACGATATTGTAGCAAAGCTTAATAGTATGTTAGATCTAGTTGCTTTCATAGAAGAAAGAGAACCACAGATTGTTGCGGAATATCGTAAAAAACTAACTGATAAAGTAAATGAATTGCTTTCAGATAACAAAGTAGATGATAGTGTTTTAGCAACAGAAATCACTGTTTTTGCAGATAAAATCTGTGTTGATGAAGAGACTGTTCGTTTAAAAGCACATATTAATAGTATGAAGGAAACCTTGAATGAGGGAGCCAATATTGGACGAAAACTTGATTTCATTGCTCAAGAGATGAATCGAGAAGCAAATACTATTCTATCAAAAGCGAATGATTTGGTTGTCTCAAATAAAGCAATTGATTTAAAAACAGAGATTGAAAAGATTCGTGAGCAGATTCAAAACATAGAGTAAAAAGGGGATGACTTTTTGAATAAGCTGATTAATATTGGTTTTGGCAATGTTGTGAATTCTGTAAAAGTAGTTGCAGTCGTTCGACCGGAAGCAGCACCAGTCAAACGCATGGTTCAGAATGCAAAAGACAATATGAATTGTATTGATGCCACCTGTGGTAGAAAGTGCAAAGCAGTTATAGTAATGGAACAGGGGCAAGTTGTTCTATCTGCTTTGTTGCCAGATACAATAGCAAATCGTGTCAATCAAAAGGAAGGTCAAGATAAGCTTGATTCATAAGCGAAATCTATAAAATAAGTAAGTCTTGGAAGGAGAGATCGATATGTTACATCCATCTTATAATGATTTAATGCAAGTAGTGAATAGTGAGGTTGAACCAGGAGAACAGCCTGTTGTTAACAGTAGATACTCTATCGTATTAGCAACAGCAAAGCGAGCAAGACAGATTATCGATGGTTCAAAGCCGATGGCAGATGCTGGTTGTAATAAACCTCTTTCTGTAGCTGTAGAGGAGTTAAGAGAAGGAAAAGTCAAAATTGTAAGCGATGATGAAGACTTAGAGCAATAATTATTCAAATTGGGTGCAATAAGTTAACAAAAGCTGCTGTAAGTGGATCGGTACCGTTACAGCAGCTTATGTCATGTTATAGGAAGTTTTTTTGAATTTTCTAGAAGCAGAAAAGGGAAGGTTAAGGATATGAAAGAGCAATTGGAATCTGTTCAAGTAGAACAAGGCGAAACTAATGTTGAGATAAATAAACCACAAAAGAGTTTTGTGCGGCAGCTGTCTGAGACGATCATTTATTTTGCAGTGATCCTGGTTTGTGTATTGCTTATTCAGAGATTCATTATACAGCCAGTTGAAGTAAATGGAAGCTCGATGGAATCAACCTTGAGTGATGATGATCATCTATTATTAGAAAAAATAACGTACTTATATTCAAATCCTGAGAGATTTGATGTGATTGTTTTTCATCCTTATGAGTATGATGATGAGTTGTGCTATATTAAGCGTATTATTGGATTACCAGGAGAAACAGTTCAAATTGTCGATAACATAATCTACATTAATGGAGCACCCTTAAGTGAGAACTTTGGCAGAGAAAATGTAATTCAAGATGCTGGAATTGCTTCTTCGCCGATTACATTAGGAGAAGGCGAATATTTTGTTCTTGGAGATAATCGAAATAACAGTAAAGACAGTAGAAATGAATCGGTAGGTGTTGTAACAAGCGATTCCATACTTGGACGTGCATGGTGTAGAATTTGGCCGTTCAGTGATTTTGGCTTTATAAGGCACGAATAGAGAGAAGGTGCATTCTAGATGTACGAAGAGGATAAGGGACAGAAAACGAAGATCGAGGACAACCCAGTAAAAGAAAGTGGGGTAAAAAAGCAGAAAATTGCGAAGAAAAAACGTATGGTCATTGAAATTTGTATTTATGTGATAGCCTTGTTCTTTGCAGCTGTCATCGTGCCAAAGTATCTGTTACAGCGGACAATTGTTATTGGAAGCTCTATGGAAAATACACTATACGATGGAGAAAACATTTGGGTTGAGAAGGTATCGAATCATTTGGATCATTTGAAAAGGTTTGATGTAATCTTATTTTATCCATATGGAAAAGAAAAAAAGGAGTATTATGTCAAACGTATTATAGGACTTCCAGGTGAAAGTGTACAGATTGTGGACGATACAATCTTGATTAATGGTTCTCCATTAAGTGAAAATTTTGGCAAAGATCCTATCACATATCAGGGGATTGCAGCAGAGAAGTTGACATTAGCAGATGATGAATATTTCGTATTAGGCGATAATCGAACCGTGAGTTTGGATAGTCGTTATGAGAAAGTTGGTCCAATTAAGAAAAAAAATATTGAAGGAAGAGCAATTCTAAGAATTTGGCCACTTTCAAAATTTGGATTTATTGACTAACTGGAACTATTGCATAATGAATATGCACAAAAAAATTAAGTCATTGTCGAAAAAATTGAAATAAGTGTTAATATTTAGTAAAATGATAAATTATACTTGAAATCTATTCTAGAATTGGTTAAAATAGAGAAGGATTTTGTTGAGGTCAATATTTTGATTGACAAAAACTTAACAAAACAAGAAATAAATTAATAGCTGTCCATTATGAAGCTAATCCATTGTGACAGTGTATTATAAAATTTCATTTAGGAGGAATTTAATCATGGCAGTAAAAGTAGCAATTAATGGTTTTGGACGTATTGGTCGTCTTGCATTCAGACAGATGTTTGGTGCAGCAGGTTATGAGGTAGTTGCAATCAACGATTTAACTAATCCTGCAATGTTAGCTCATTTATTAAAGTATGATTCAGCACAGGGTAGATACGAAGGACATACAGTTGAAGCAAAAGAATCTTCTATCGTTGTTGACGGTAAAGAAATTAAGATTTATGCAGAAGCAGATGCTTCTAAGCTTCCATGGGGTGAGCTTGGTGTAGACGTAGTTCTTGAGTGTACAGGTTTCTATGTTTCTAAAGCTAAATCTCAAGCACATATTAACGCAGGAGCTAAGAAAGTTGTTATTTCCGCTCCAGCTGGTAATGATCTTCCTACAATCGTTTATAGCGTTAACGAAAATACATTATCCAAAGATGATACAATCATTTCAGCAGCTTCTTGTACAACAAACTGTTTAGCTCCTATGGCTGATACATTAAATAAATTAGCTCCAATCGAAAAAGGTTTCATGACTACAATCCATGCTTACACTGGTGATCAGATGGTACTTGACGGACCACACAGAAAAGGCGATTTAAGAAGAGCTCGTGCAGCTGCTTGTAATATCGTTCCTAACTCCACTGGTGCTGCTAAAGCAATCGGCTTAGTTATCCCAGATTTAGCTGGTAAATTAGATGGTTCTGCACAGAGAGTTCCAGTTCCAACTGGTTCTACAACAGAGTTAGTAGCAGTTTGTACAAAGAAAGTAACTAAGGATGAAGTTAATGCAGCTATGAAAGCAGCAGCTAGTGAGTCCTTTGGTTATACAGAAGAAGAATTAGTATCTTCTGATATCATTGGTATCAAATTTGGTTCTTTATTCGATGCTACTCAGACAAAAGTTACTGAGCTTCCTGACGGAAAGACTTTAGTAAAGGTTGTTTCTTGGTATGATAACGAGAATTCTTACACATCTCAGATGGTAAGAACAATCAAATACTTCGCAGAATTAGCTTAATGATGTGAACCGAGAAACTCGGGATATAGGTTTTGAAAGATAAACGCTATGCGGTTATTTCTTGTTTGACCTTAAGGGTCCGGTCTTATGGACCGGACCCTTTTATGTATTATAGTAAAGTTCTTCGAACTTCCTAATGCATAGAAAAAGTGTCAAAAAGGATAAGGTTTTATTAATAAAATTAAAGGATATTCGAAAGGAGTTTACCTATGTTAAATAAGAAATCAGTTGATGATATCAATGTTCAAGGTAAAAGAGTTTTAGTTCGTTGTGATTTTAATGTTCCATTACAAGAAGGCAAGATTACAGACGATACTCGTCTTGTAGCAGCACTTCCTACAATTAAAAAGTTAATCAATGATGGTGGTAAAGTGATTCTTTGCTCTCACCTTGGAAAGCCAAAGGGAGAGCCAAAGCCTGAATTATCTTTAGCTCCTGTTGCTGTAGCTTTAGAAGCATTATTAGGTTGCCCAGTTAAATTTGCAGCTGATGCTAGTGTTGTTGGCGAGAATGCAAAGGCAGCTGTTGCAGCTATGAAAGATGGCGATGTTGTTTTACTTGAAAACACTCGTTATAGAGCAGAAGAAACAAAGAATGGCGAAGCTTTCTCGAAAGAACTTGCTTCTCTATGTGATGTTTTTGTAAATGACGCATTTGGTACAGCTCATAGAGCTCATTGCTCCAATGTTGGTGTTACTGAATATGTTGATACAGCAGTAGTTGGTTACTTAATGCAAAAAGAAATTGACTTCTTAGGTAATGCAGTGAATAACCCAGTTCGTCCATTAGTTGCGATTCTTGGTGGTTCTAAGGTTTCTTCTAAGATTTCTGTAATCAATAACCTTCTTGATAAAGTTGATACTCTTATCATCGGTGGTGGTATGGCTTATACATTTATGAAGGCACTTGGTGAAGAAGTTGGTAAGTCTTTATTAGAGGCTGACTATCTTGACTACGCAAAGGAAATGATGGCAAAGGCTGAAAAGAACGGCGTTAAGTTATTACTTCCTATTGATACAGTAGTAGCAAAAGAATTCTCTAACGATGCTCCTTCTCGTGTAGTTGGACGTGGAGAAATCGAAGCAGATGAAGAAGGTCTTGATATCGGACCTAAGACATGTGCTCTTTATGCTGATGCAATCAAGAACGCAAAGACAGTTGTATGGAATGGACCTATGGGTGTATTCGAAATGTCTAACTTTGCAAAGGGTACAATCGCAGTAGCTCAGGCTATGGCTGATATTGATGCAACAACAATCATCGGTGGTGGTGATTCTGCAGCAGCTGTTAATCAATTAGGATTTGGTGACAAGATGTCTCATATCTCAACAGGTGGCGGTGCTTCCTTAGAATTCCTTGAGGGCAAAGAACTTCCAGGTGTTGTAGCAGCGAACGATAAATAGATTTGTATTCCCCCTTTGGTTCTTCGAATCAAAGGGGGCAATTATATCAATCAGGTGTGTCATTCATGGACACCCTTTACATACAATAAACGTGACCTTGAATAAAGATCATCTAAAAGTGAGATAGTATACATGCTGATCTTACTTTACATAACATTCATAATGGAGGCAATAATGAGAAAGAAAATTATCGCAGGTAACTGGAAAATGAATAAAACTCCAAGTGAGACTGTAAAGTTGATAGAAGAGTTAAAACCACTTGTTAAAAATGAAGATGTCGATGTAGTATTTTGCGTACCAGCAATTTCTTTAACAACTGCAATTGCAGCCGCTAAGGGTTCCAATATTGAAATTGGTGCTGAAAATATGTTTTATGAAGAGAGCGGTGCTTATACTGGCGAAATCGCTCCAAACATGTTAACAGATATCGGAGTAAAATATGTTATTATCGGACATTCCGAAAGAAGAGAATATTTTGCTGAGACTGATATTACAGTTAATAAGAAAGTATTAAAGGCATTCGAGCATGGAATTACTCCTATCATCTGCTGTGGAGAATCCTTAACTCAAAGAGAACAGGGCATCACAATCGATTGGATCCGTCAGCAGATTAAGATTGCTTTCTTAAATGTAACAGCTGACCAAGCAAAGACAGCAGTAATCGCTTATGAACCAATCTGGGCAATCGGAACAGGTAAAGTAGCAACGACAGAACAAGCACAGGAAGTATGTGCAGCTATTCGAGCATGCATCGGTGAAATCTATGATGAGGCAACTGCAGCAGCAATTCGTATTCAATACGGTGGTTCTGTATCCGCAGATAGTGCTCCAGAATTATTCACACAAGCAGATATCGATGGTGGTCTTGTAGGTGGAGCAAGCTTAAAACCTGACTTTGGTAAGATTGTAAACTATAAATAGCGTTTTGATGTGTACGTGGTGTTTTAAATGCTTTTGTAGCGTTTTGAATACTTTAGACATGTGAAAAATACAGAAATAGGCGTGTATGTAAAAAATACTACGCCTATTTTTTATGAAAAATATCACCAAAGAGTTTAGCTTCGCTTTGATATGCCAAATATATTTCATTTAAAGTTTGTCATCAACCTATACTTCAACATGCGGATGCTTATACTGTCCATGCTTCTTGGAACGACCATATTCAATTGCAGCTACTGGGCATCGATGTAAACACCCCAAACACATTTCGCAATGGTCCTTTATCCATACAGGCTTTTTATCATCCATCTTTATTGCATGTGCTGGACATTTTAACGCACATAGACCGCAGCCGATACATGTGTTTGATAATTTTAAGTGACTTGTTTTTCTCGCTCTGTCATAAAAAAAAGAGTTATTTAATTTGGCAGCGAAAAATGGTAATTGCCTGTTTATAAAGTCACCTTCAATCTTCTTATGTAACTTCTCAATAATAAAATCAATTCTCACATCAGCCTTTGCATTGATTTGATTAAGTTTCTCAGGATTACCTAGATTAAATAAGGGGGTCCATGTATCTGGCATCTGTACACCAAAATTTGCATTTACTTGATATCCTTGTTTTTTGATTGCTCGTTGTATAAACTTTCTTGTCTGTCCTGGGGTAGCACCATATGTTGACACAAAATAGATATACGGATTCTTGGCATCAATTCTCACCTTATCAAAAAAATCTTGGACTAGTGTAGGCAATCCCCAAAAATATGTTGGACATACAATTCCGAGTTGTTCTCCCTCCGAAAGTTGCAATGTGAAATTTTCATTTGTAACACATTCCGTAATGGAAATTATTCGATCATGCATAGCATTAGCAATCTTGGTTGCAACATATTTACAATTCCCGGTTGCTGAAAAATATAAGATCATATTGTTAGCTCCTTTCTAAAAAACCAAGAAGAGACTCGATAGTCTGAATTGCCTCTTCTTTTGTTAAGGCTTTTTTCTGACAAAAACACCATTCTAAAATCAACATTAAAGTTTGACTGTAATGTTGTACAAGCATATCGAAAGGAATCTTATGGTCATTTATGATAGGACAAGTTTTCATAATGTCATATGCCTTCTTTTGCATATATTTTCTTAGATGTTCCATTAGACTTCCATCAATCGAGTTATTTCTTGTAATTCGGGTTACTTTATCCTTTTCTTTTGCTACATAATCATAAATACATATGAATATTTCAATGACACTGGCTTGTTGGTTATTACTAATATTCATCTCATTACTGATGATATCAAAGCAATAATTTAGTAGGTCGTAGAGATCATCGAAGTAATTATAGAATGTTGCCCGAGGATATTCACATTCTTTACATAGTTCATTCACCGTGATATCCTCTAATGCTTTTATCTCTAATAGAGATATCAATTGCTCTGAAAATGCAAGTAGAGTACGTTTAGCAAATCTATTAATTTTTTGGTTAACATCGTACTTCATAATGACCTCCATTCAGATTTTCTACATTTTTTCTCCTGTATATATTTTGACACGTGTCTATATCCAAATTATACGTCGATTATTCTACCTTGTCTATCTACAGATTTATCAGACCATCCATATTTAGACAGTATTGATGAATTGTCTAAATATGGATTATGAGCCTCTTTTTGTGGGTTGAAATATTGCAAAGATTTGAGTGGTAAATGATTATGAATTATGGTAACATAAGGATGTTGCATCAAAATAGTTCTTAATTCCTAAATATGATTCTGATGTCAAAAATCTCACAAGGGCCTATGAGATTGTAGAACAGTTTGACACCTGAAATTAAATAAGAAAATACGACTTAGATAAAGGAGGAAAAAGATGATACGATTTGAATGTGATTATGCAGAGGGAGCACATGCTAAAGTTCTTCAAATGCTACAGGAAACAAATTTTGAGCAAACTCCGGGTTATGGAATGGATGTATATTGTGAAAAAGCGAGAGGCTTAGTAAAAACGTTATGTAAAGATGAAAGTGTGGATGTTCACTTTTTAGTTGGTGGAACACAAGCAAATAAGACGATTATTGCTTCTATTTTACGTCCTTATCAGGGCGTTTTATGTGCATCGACTGGTCATATTAATGTACATGAAACAGGTGCGATTGAGGCAACTGGACATAAAGTATTACCATTGGAAAGCTTCGATGGAAAAATTACAGCAGAACAAATACAAGAGGCATATGATGCACATTGGAATGATAGCTCGAATGAGCATATGGTTCAGCCAGGTGTTGTATATATATCAAATCCAAGTGAAAACGGTACTATTTATACGAAGCAGGAGCTTACAAAAATCAGTGAAACATGTCATAGATGTAATCTACCATTGTTTTTAGATGGAGCACGTTTAGGATATGGAATTACAGCGAAAGGCAACGACCTTACAATTGCTGATATTGCGAAATTATGTGACGTTTTTTATATTGGTGGAACGAAAGTTGGAGCTTTATTTGGGGAAGCGGTTGTTATTACAAATAAAGACTTAAAAAAGGATTTTAGATATTACATCAAACAGAACGGTGGAATGTTAGCAAAGGGCAGATTGCTTGGTATACAGTTTACTGCATTACTGGAAGATGATTTATATTTTATTATTTCTGATTGGGCAAATCAGATGGCTTATCGAATCAAAGATGCACTTACTAAGAAGGGGATTCGACTTTTATATGATTCTATGACGAATCAACAATATCCAATCTTTGAAACAAAGCAGCTTGAATTATTAAGTAAAAAGTATGCGTTTAATTTTTGGACAAAGGTAGATGAGAATCATAGTGCGGTTCGTATATGTACAAGCTGGGCTACGAAGGAAGAAGACGTTGCTCAACTAGTTCAAGACATATTAGAGTTATAAGTACGAAAAAAGTTTAAGAATTGACATTTGGTATCTGGATTAACAAAGGATAGGAAAAATTACTTGACGAAACAAGAGTCGATAGGTATGATAAGAAAGTGGGAAAAAAGTGTAATAGATGTATTACATAATGATGTCGGGGTCAAAAGGCCTGTTTATTTTGTGTCAGTGGCAATTTGCATAAAGCAAAAAGCCTCATGCTTCGATTACAATGTATAAGATATTCTAATTATCTAAATATTTGTGTTGGGCATATCATAAAACAGACAACTCGCTACGCTCAAACAGATCTGTTTTATGATATAACACAAACATCTAGATAATAAGAACATCTAATACATTTCCATAGGCGCATTCGTTCTTTTGCTTTATTCAAATTGCTGATGACATTTATCGAATGGCCTTTAGACCCCGACATCATATAATATATATTTCAAAGGAGATTAAAGATGAGTAAAAAGCCTACCGTTTTAATGATACTTGATGGTTATGGATTAAATGATAAGACAGAGTGCAATGCAGTAGCATTAGCAAACAAGCCTGTTCTTGATAAATTAATGATGCAATATCCATGGGTAAAAGGATATGCTTCTGGTATGGCAGTAGGACTTCCAGAAGGACAGATGGGGAACTCGGAAGTAGGACACTTAAACATGGGTGCGGGAAGAATTGTATATCAAGAGCTTACTCGTATTACAAAGTCAATCCAAGATGGTGACTTCTTTGAAACTGCAGAATTGAATGCAGCAGTTGATAATTGTTTAGAGAAGAATAGTTCTCTTCATTTATTTGGTTTATTATCCGATGGTGGTGTTCATAGTCATAACACACATCTTTATGGTTTATTGGAGCTTGCTAAGAAAAAAGGTTTACATAATGTCTATGTTCACTGCTTTTTAGATGGTAGAGATACTGCACCAACTTCAGGTAAAGAATTTATGGAAGAACTTCAAGCGAAGATGGATGAAATTGGAGTTGGTAAAATCGCATCTGTTATGGGACGTTATTATGTAATGGATCGTGATAATCGTTGGGATCGTGTTGAGAAAGCATATAATGCTTTGGTAGATGGTGAAGGTATTATGGCAGAAAATGCTATAGATGCAGTTGCAGCTTCCTATGCAAATGATGTTAACGACGAATTTATTGTGCCAACAGTAGTTGCAAAAGATGGAAAAGCGATTGCACCAATTAAAAATGATGATTCAGTTATCTTCTTTAACTTCCGTCCTGACCGTGCAAGAGAAATTACAAGAGCCTTCTGTTGTGATGATTTTGAAGGCTTTGTACGTAAAGAAGGTAAATTATCATTAACTTACGTATGCTTTACCGAATATGATGTTACAATTCCAAATAAGTTGATTGCATTTAAGAAAGTAGCAATTACCAATACTTTTGGTGAGTATTTAGCAGCTCACAATATGACTCAAGCAAGAATTGCAGAAACAGAAAAATATGCACATGTAACTTTCTTCTTTAATGGTGGTGTAGAAGCTCCAAATGCAGGTGAAGAAAGAATTCTTGTTAATTCTCCTAAGGTAGCAACTTATGATTTACAACCGGAGATGAGTGTTTATTCTGTTGCAGATAAATTAGTAGAAGCTATTAAATCTGATAAATACGATGTGATTATTACTAACTTTGCGAATCCAGATATGGTTGGACATACAGGTATCTGTGAGGCAGCTGTAAAAGCAATTGAAGCTGTTGATGAATGTGTAGGAAAGGCTTACGATGCATTATTAGAAGTTGGTGGTCAGATGTTTATCTGTGCAGACCATGGTAACGCTGAGCAATTAATTGACTATACAAGCGGAGAACCATTTACAGCACATACAACAAACCCAGTTCCATTTATTTTAGTAAACTATGATGAGAATTATAAGTTAAAAGAGAATGGTTGTTTAGCTGATATTATTCCAACGTTGATTGAAATGATGGGAATGGAAAAACCAATAGAAATGACAGGTAAATCCTTACTAGAGCACAAATAGGAAAACGTAGGAAAAAAATTAAATTTGTTTCACTTGTCTTTTTGGACATATTGTGGTAAAATATCATCGTGACTTTTAGGAGGTGTGGAAATGGAAACTTTGAGAGTAATACTTACAATTGTTTTTGTTTTAATTTGTTTAGGATTAATTGTTGTTGTATTAATGCAGGAAGGCAAATCGGCAGGACTTTCTGGTTCAATCAATGGCGTTGCAGATACTTACTGGGGTAAGAACAAAGGTCGTTCTATGGAAGGTGCATTGAGCAAGATTACCATTGTTCTATCTGTATTATTTGTAATTATTTCAGTTTTACTTAACTTGAAATGGGGACTATAAGACATAAACACTCTGCTTGCAGAGTGTTTTTTTGTGCAATAAGTTTTGAGGTCATTTGTCATCCCATTCTTAGGAAGTCTATTATTTGCAAAATGACAAATAAAGTATGTCTGACGTCATTTTGCATAAAGAAACGTTATGAGAATGGGATGACAAACATAATTCATCCGCAACACGCTCTCGCTTGAATGAAGTTCGTAGCGGTACATAAGGGCCTAAAATACAGGCCCTAAGTACCGACGACTTCATATTCGAAAATCAAGCGAAATTCTAGTACATAGTTGGGTTATTACTACAAATACTATCATCAAATACGATTGTTGAATGAAATATCGTTAAGTGCGAAATAGGAAATGTATTGAAATAAAGCAATCTTAGGTTTATCATGGAAAAAAAGAAAGTGGGGTTAGAATGGAGAAAGAATTATTAGAGAATAAGAAACAATTATTATATGATGTCATTACCAATAAGTCGTATCGACCAATGAAATTTCGTGAATTGGCAGGTCTATTACAGGTACCAAAAAATGAGCGAGATGATTTAAAGCTTGTGTTAGATGCATTACTATCGGATGGAAAAATCATGATGGATGGCAATGCGAGATACAAGCAAATGAACGGAAATATCAAAGTAGGTATCTTTTCGGGAACGACGCGTGGTTTTGGTTTTGTTACAATTGAAGGAGAAGAAGAACTTGGTGATGTATTCATTCCTGAGAGTGAAACAAAAGGAGCTTTAAATAAAGACAAGGTTCAAATTATTATCCAAGAGGAGCAGCAGTCTGGCAAACGTAGAGAAGGTGCGGTTCTTGCAGTCGTTGAGCGTAATGTGTCTGAAATCGTAGGAACTTTCCAAAGAAGTAAAAACTTTGGCTTTGTTGTTCCAGATAATCAGAAGTTTGGTGCAGATATATTTATTCCAAAGGAAAAGACAAAAGGCGCTGTGAATGGGCATAAGGTGCTTGTAGAAATTACGGATTATGGCAACGATACTAAGAATCCAGAGGGTAAGATTGTTCAGATTATTGGACATATTAATGACCCTGGTGTTGACATTGCCTCTGTTATTTTAGCCAATGGCTTACCAACGGAATTTCCTGAGGGAGTTATGAAGCAAGTTGAGAAAGTAGAGGATGAGATTGATCCAAAGGAAATGGGTGGACGTCTTGACTTGCGTACTTGGCAAACCGTTACGATTGACGGTGAGGATGCGAAAGATTTGGACGATGCAATTACAATATCGAGAGAAGGTAATGGATATAAGTTAGGTGTTCATATCGCTGATGTCAGCAACTATGTAACCGAGGGCTCACCTTTAGATAAGGAAGCACTAAAGCGTGGTACAAGCGTATATCTTGTCGATCGTGTGATTCCAATGCTGCCTCATAAATTATCCAATGGCATCTGCTCCTTAAATGCTGGCTGTGATCGACTTGCATTGAGTTGTATTATGGACATTGACAATAAAGGGAATGTTACTGGACATCGTATTGCAGAAACTGTTATTAACGTTGATCGTCGTATGAGCTATACTTCTGTAAAGAAAATTATCGAAGATCGTGATGAAGAAGAGATGAAGGAATATGAAGGCTTTGTTGAGATGTTCGACTTGATGCAGGAGCTTGCAAATATCCTAAGAGAGAAACGTAGAAAACGTGGTTCGATTGACTTTGATTTTCCAGAAAGTAAGATTATTATGGATGACGAAGGAAAGCCAATTGAGATTAAACCATATGAAAGAAATAAGGCAACTAAGATTATCGAGGATTTCATGCTAATCGCGAATGAAACGGTAGCAGAGGATTACTTCTGGCAAGAGCTTCCGTTTGTTTATCGAACTCATGAGAACCCTGATCTTGAAAAGATACAAAAGTTAAGTATCTTTATTAATAACTTTGGATATACGATGAGAATTGGTCAGGATGAGATTCATCCAAAAGAACTTCAGAAGCTGTTAGTTAAAATTGACGGAACTCCAGAAGAGGCGTTGATTAGTCGTTTAACATTACGTTCGATGAAGCAGGCAAAATATACAACAACATGTGATGGACACTTTGGTTTATCTACAAAGTATTATTGTCACTTTACTTCTCCAATTCGTCGTTATCCAGATTTACAGATTCATCGTATTATTAAAGAGAATCTTCGTGGAGGATTAAGAGAAAAGAGAATAATTCATTATGATCGAATCTTAACAGAGGTAGCAAAACAATCGAGCTTAACAGAACGTCGTGCGGATGAATCTGAAAGAGAAGTCGAGAAATTAAAGAAAGTGGAGTATATGAGCCAGTTTATTGGTCAAACCTTTGAAGGAGTAATCTCTGGAGTGACTGCGTGGGGCATGTATGTTGAGTTACCAAATACGGTAGAGGGTATGATACGAATGGCTGATATGCACGACGATTATTTCATTTATGATGAAGAGCATTATCAGTTAATTGGTGAGCATACAAAGAAGACCTTTAAGTTAGGTCAATCTGTTATTATTCGTGTAGAGGATACCGATAAGTTACTCAAGACAATCGATTTTTCTATCGTAAAGTCATTACCATCCAATCAGGATGAACAAGAATAACTCGTTTTTGAATAGATATTGTATAAATATGACATAAATCCTAGAAACTACAAGGTTTCATCGATAAGATGATTTTGCTTATCAGAAAATGTTATGATATAATTAAACATTGCTTGACTTGATTGTTGGATATTCATTTACAAAAATGTATATTAGTTTGTAAGGTATCCATTAGGTTAGCAAGGAAAGAGAGGAATAGGACATGGCAAATGATAGTTTTAAGTTAATTGCAAACAATAAAAAAGCCAGATTCGACTATTTCATAGAGGAAACTTACGAAGCAGGACTTGTACTACATGGAACGGAAGTAAAGTCACTTCGTATGGGCAAATGTTCGGTAAAGGAAGCATTTGTTCGAATAGAGAATGGGGAAGTATATGTGTATAATATGCACATTAGTCCTTATGAAAAAGGAAACATCTTCAATAAGGATCCATTGCGTATTAAGAAATTATTACTGCACAAATTTCAGATTAATAAAATAGTTGGAACGCTACAGCAAAAAGGTTATACACTAGTACCATTACAGGTTTACCTAAAGGGTAGTCTTGTAAAGATGGAAATAGGTATCGCTCGTGGTAAAAAGCTATATGATAAACGCCAGGATATTGCAAAAAAGGATCAGAGAAGAGAGGCTGAAAAGGATTTCAAGGTGAAGAATCTATAGTGGAGGAAGTAATGATAACACAAGCAAGTAAAATTAATATCATCGGGCATAAGAATCCAGATACGGATTCCATATGTTCTGCGATTGCTTATACAGCATTAAAGAATAAACTTTTCGGTGACAATTATGTAGCGAAGAGAGCTGGACAGCTGAATCCGGAAACTCAATATGTTTTAGAACGCTTTGGTGTTACGCCACCAGAATATTTGGCTGACGTAAGGACACAAGTAAAAGATATTGAGATTCGTAAAACGGAAGGTGTAAACAAGTCGATCTCGATAAAGAAAGCTTGGACCTTAATGAAGGATAACAATGTTGTTACTCTCCCAATCGTTGAAAACGAGAAGTTAGAGGGAATTATTACAATCGGTGATATTGCAACCTCTTATATGGAAGTTTATGATAGTCATATTTTATCGGCAGCATTGACACCATATTCGAATATTATAGAAACTTTAGAAGGAACGATGATTGTTGGCGATGAGAATGCTATTTGCACAAAAGGAAAAGTATTGATCGCTGCTGCTAATCCGGACCTAATGGAAGATTATATTGAGGAACATGATTTGGTTATCTTAGGTAACCGTTATGAATCTCAGCTTTGTGCGATTGAAATGAAAGCAGGCTGCATCGTAGTATGTGAGGGTGCAAAAGTTTCAATGACAATTAAAAAGTTAGCAATCGAGCGTGGATGTACGATTATTAGTACACCACATGATACGTATACGGTAGCTCGATTGATGAATCAAAGTATACCGATTAATCACTTTATGATTCGAGATAATGTGATAACATTCCGTACAGATTCCTTTGTTGATGAGATAAAAACAGTTATGGCAAAACAAAAGAATCGAGATTTCCCAATCTTAGACCATAAAGGTAATTATTGTGGTATGATCTCAAGACGTAATCTGTTAAATATGGAGAGAAAAAAGGTTATCTTAGTAGATCATAATGAAAAAAGCCAGGCAGTTGATGGAATTGAAGATGCTGAAATTCTAGAGATTATCGATCATCATCGACTTGGTACGATTGAGACGATGAAACCTGTATTTTTCCGTAATCAACCTCTTGGTTGTACCTCAACGATTATTTATCAGATGTACTGCGAGAATAATGTAGAAATAGACAAGAAGATTGCAAGCATTCTTTGTGCTGCAATTCTATCAGATACGTTAATGTATCGTTCTCCAACATGTACTGTTTTTGATAAAATGGCAGCAGAAAAACTTGCAGAAATTGCAGAGCTAGACGTTGTTGAGTTTGCAGGTGAAATGTTTGAAGCAGGCAGCAATCTGAAATCAAAAACAGCGGAAGAGATTTTCTATCAAGATTATAAGAATTTCTCAGCTGGTGATGTTACTTTTGGTGTTGGACAGATTACATCACTTAATGCACTAGAATTATCAGAGATTAAAGAGCGCTTGATACCATATCTAAACAAAGCAATCAATGAACATGCTGTTGACATGATGTTCTTTATGCTTACCAATATCATTCGTGAATCAACAGAGCTTATATGTATCGGCCATAATGCTAAGAACTTGATTGAGGGTGCATTTAATGTATCTGAAAATAATGGTGGTTTCAAATTAGATGGTGTGGTTTCGCGTAAGAAACAGTTGATTCCTGCCTTAACTGCTGCAATTCAAGAATAATAGTAAAAGATTAATAGTTACAATAAGCTAGATATGTGTATAAAGAAGTAGAATTTTCAATATTCAAAGAAATCTAGAGATATTTACATTGCTCGTATATCATTTTTTGACTGAGATGATAACATTGTGCATGGAGATATGTTTTGCAGAGAAGTGGACAGATTATGCTGCGAAGCTTTCTTGCGACAAAGATGCATGTGCAAGTATGGTATATTTGTATGCTAATTCAGATGATGTTAGAGTCATTTGAAGAAGCATATGAATTTATCAAAAAAATACGTAAGACATTGGAAGGGTATAGAATGGCAAAATTATATTTTAAATATGGTTGTATGAATAGTTCAAAATCGGCGAATTTGCTGATGATTAAGCATAATTACGAAGAACAAGGATTTCAAGTTCTTTTGCTAAAACCTGCGATTGATGACAGAGAGGGGGATGCTGTTATCAAATCTAGAGTTGGTCTAGAATCTAAATGCCTTATGGTACATCCACATACTTCGATTCAAAAGATTTTCAAAGAGAATCCAGCAGATATCATTATGGTGGATGAAGCTCAGTTCTTAACAAAAGCTCAGGTAGATGAGATGTACGAGATTGCATTCCATCACAATGTAATCTGCTTTGGTTTGTTAACGGATTTTCAGCAACATCTTTTTGAAGGAAGTCAGAGATTGCTTGAACTTGCGGAAAGTCTTCAGGAAATCAAAACGGTATGTCAATGTGGAAGACGTGCTACGATGAATGCAAGATTTGATTCAAACGGGAAGTTGCTTACTCATGGTGAGCAAGTAGATATTGGTGGGAACGAAAAATATAAAGCTATGTGTAAGTACTGTTTTGAAAAACTAAAATCACAATCGTAAATATCAATTCCATAGATTCACTACAAGTTGTCGAACATGAGCCATTGACATTCTTATTAAAGGATATTATAATTAGTTACACGTTAAAAAGACAATCGTCAAATAAACCAGGGGTTGTACTGGTTTCGACGGGGGTTTAGAAATTGTGGTAGCCATCCGTGGACTAGGACCACGTTAAAACTTAGAATTAAATTTAAACGCAGACGAAAATTTAGCGTACGCTGCCTAGTGGCAGCTGTCGAACTTAAGCTTCTTGCGGCTTAAGACCTCGGCATCAAACTAGCAAGGACCTTTATTCTCAAAGCTTTGAGAGAGTAAAAGAACTTATGAAGCTACTGAAGTGAATAGCCTGTTTGTCGGCGATTCATGGAGGGAATGTTAAAAGATAAACTGTGATGGGAGAAACTGCAATGGATGGGCTTTCGGACAGGGGTTCGATTCCCCTCAGCTCCATACTAAGAACCTTGAGAATTCAAGGTTCTTTTCTTTTTGTGTTGCAACTAAGAGAAGCGCCCAGCTACTTACTGGGCGCTTTATTAATTATATGGTCTTCATATTGTTGAGGCTGTTTTATTTCATGTTTTCACATAAAAGTAGTACTTTTTGTATTACATCTTGTATTTGACTTAATTGTGATACATCATCAAAAAAATACTCATTTTCATAGTCGGTTGAGTCAAATTTATGTAATACAAATAAATTTTCAGATTGCCGAATGTATATCCTACAAATCCACTTTCTAACATTTCCGTTAATAGTGATGTATGAATATTTAGATGTTTTAGCATATGTAATAAACTGCGGGTTTTTGGATAATGATTTTACATAATCCAAAACTTCTAATTCTATAGCCTCAAAGTCTTGTGGTAATGACTTCGAAGTTATATTGTTATCAAATTGTGCTACTATATTGCTAGATATTGCGGATCGAAATTTTTCATTAAGTATATCGTTAATATATTCAGAAAATGCATTTTTAATTATATCTCTAAATTTATCAAGGATTGCTTGGGTTTTTACACCATTATAAATCTCTTTAGTTACGATTGCTTTTATTAATTGATCGGAAGGATCTGTAAATTGTGTTGCTATGGAATTTTTTATTAGCATGGCATATTTTAGTTCTGATGCACTACCGAGAATGCCACGAATATCAAATGATTCTTTTCGAAATTGCTTTAACTTATTAACTACCTTATCATTTAAGTCTGATAAATCAATTTTCATAAATGGTGTATTATCCATCTTATTTGGTTCTTCTAAATCTGAATAGAATTGATAAATTATCCCATTTGTAAGAATTCCAAAGCGAGCTTTAGTTACAGCAAAATATCTATAAAGCTGATTGATATGTTTAATATTCAAGTCTGTATCACAAGGTTTTACTTCAATAATCATGATTGGATCACCATCTCTAAGAATGGCGTAATCAACTTTCTCCCCTTTTTTTGTTCCAGTATCAGCGATAAATTCAGGAACAAATTCGAGTGGACTAAAAACATCATATCCAAGTAATTGAAAAAAAGGTAGTACGAGTGATGTTTTTGTAGCTTCCTCTGTTAATAATTTTCGTTTTAAATTAATAATACGCTGAGCAAATTGTTTGACCTCATCAACAAAATCCAATTCCATAACCCCCTTCTTAAATAGAATAACATTAGTGTTCATATATTTCTTATTTCTCATTACATACCAAAATATAAATTAACTCGATAAACAACAGGAATTATCTAAATAATTATCGCTAATAAAACATCTAACAATTTTATCAATAGGTATTGAAAAATTTTATATATAATATACTCGGCTTTTAGGAAATTATAACATATTTTGTAAAAATAAACAATAATTTCACAATATGTAAACGGAATTCTAATTTATATAAATATAACAATCTCACTGATTCTTATTAGCATATCTCATATATAATCTCAACATCTTTTTTTCATATTGTAAACCATACTACAATTAGTTTATAATCAAAACTATAACGTATACATAAGATAACTTAATTGAAAAATGAAAAGAACATACAGAGCATCAGTACTCTAATTGAAGGAGGAGAGAGTTGGTTAGCGAGAAGAAAGCAATGCGACATGAAATCAAATACTTGATTAGCTATGCACAGTATATGGCGTTGCGACAACGATTAAAGGCAGTGCTTGATCAGGATGAAAATATGAAAGGAAGAGAAGATTACTTTATTCGTAGCGTTTATCTTGATGACCTTCATAACTCGGCTTATGAAGATAAGATATCAGGAGTTGGAGATCGAAAAAAGTATCGGATTCGTATTTATGATTATGACTATGATGTGATTAAATTAGAGTGTAAAGAAAAAATCGGAAGCAAGATACATAAAGAATCAGTCAGAATTAATCGAGAATGCTGTGAACAAATCATACATGGTAACTTTGAGGGGCTGTGTGATCGTACGGAACCGTTATGCAAGGAGATCTATACCAGGGCTCATGCTAGTGGATTTCGGAGTGTGGTTATTGTCGATTACGACCGAGAGGCTTATTGCTATCCGGTATCCAATGTGCGTATTACTTTTGATAAGCGATTGCATGCAGGTGGAGTTCATTCGTTTGATCTTGGAGATAAAGATTTAATTACGTTGCCTGTGTATCTAGATCAATCTGTGATATTGGAAGTAAAATATGATGAGGTTTTGCCAAAGTTTATTAGTCAACTATTGGCGATGAACTATGGAGCATCTCTATCCGTGTCAAAATATTGTATATGTAAAGATATATTACATCTTGTAAATGGTAAATAACGAAAGAATGTGGAGGAATTAAGATGAAAGATAGTATTATTGGAGATATCAAGGATAGTATTGAACAATCTGGCTTGATTGAGAGATTGACGCCAGCACATATTTTAGTTGTTATGTGTGTTGCACTTTTGTGTTCTGCGATTATTTACTTTGTATATAAGGTTTTTTACCGTGGAGCTGTTTATAATCCAAACTTTAATATTTTAATTGTATTAACCGGAATGACAACTGCATTTATCATCATGACAATATCGACAAATCTAGTGCTGTCTCTTGGTATGGTTGGTGCTTTATCCATTGTAAGATTTCGATCAGCAATTAAAGATCCTTTAGATATCGGATTTTTATTCTGGGCGATTGCAGCAGGTATTACAGCGGGAGCAGGTTTATATCCATTGGCTTTGATTGGAACTTTTGTAATTTCATTTATTTACATAGCATTTGTCACTTTGGGTACAGGAAAACGTACCTTCTTACTCGTAGTAACTTATGAAGATAAGGCAAGCGATAATGTAAACAAAATTATATCTTCAGAAAAAACACAACTAAAAAGCCGTGTAAAATATAAAGAAAAAAATGAGTTAACACTTCAACTAAAGCTTAAGGGTGACGGAGAACAACTACTCAATTCCATATTAGAAGTAGAAGGGGTTTTAAGTGCTGTAGTTATGGAGTATGTGGGAGAATAAAGGATTGATAAGGAGTAATTACTTATGGTTAAATTACAGAATAAAGGCTCATATCAAAAAAAATGGACATTAGTTATTTTAGTTATCCTATTTATTGCAGTTCTGACTGGAAGCTTTCTTTTAGAAGCGCAATATCAAGACGTGGCGCAAACAGTAGCAATCACAGATGTAGAAGAAAAGGTGGAAACAACAAAAACTTCAACTGTATCATTTGCAAGTAAAGAGTCAGCAATTCATTATAGTCTTACCGATTATTTCTATAAAGAGACTCAAACGCTAGAGCTTTCCACGAAGGAGTCTGATATTAAGAGTATTTATTACACATTAGATGGAACCATGCCAGATTCGGAGAGTGGAATTCTATATGAGGAGCCAATTGAATTAGTTTCTCAAACAAAGAAAAAATTAGTGAATAGCTATACGATTCGTGCTTGTGGTAAAAGAGAAGATGGTAGTTTTAGCGAGATTCAGACACATTCGTATTTTGTAGGAGAGGGTGTTGAAGAACGCTTTGATTGTCTTGTCGTTTCCTTAACAACAGATCCAAACAATCTATACAATTATGAAGATGGGATTTTTGTAACAGGAAAAATCAGAGATGAATACATCGAAGAAAATCCTGATATCACAATACAACCTGATTCTCCTGCCAATTTTAATGTACGAGGCATGGAATCAGAGCGTCCAGTAGATGTTGAAATGTTTACTGAGGATGGTACGTGTATTATTTCGCAAAAGGCTGGAATGCGTGTTTCTGGTGGGTGGTCGAGAGCAAACGAGCAAAAGTCAATCAAACTGATTGCACGAAGTAGTTATGAAGAAGGTATGGGTAGTTTTGATTATGAGTTTTTCAAAGATGCGAGTACGCTTGATCATAGAAAGATAACTTCCTATAAGAGACTTGTATTACGCAATAATGCGAATGACAATGGCTATGCCTTTTTAAGAGATGAGACAATTAGTGAGTGCGCTAAGGACACGCAACTTATGGATGTTATGTATGCACGTCCAGCAGCTGTTTATCTTAATGGTAAATATTATGGTTTTGCATGGCTCCATTCGGTTTATGATAATGACTATTTCAATGCAAAGAACGGTAATGACGAAGAAATAGGAACGTGGGGAGTTTTGGATGTAAAGGAGAGAAATCATCTTTTTGAAGAAAAGGAAGAGATGGACCTCGTTGACCAAGATATGCTCAAACGATATAAAGAAGTCAATAGTTACTGTAATATCGACTTGACGAAGGATGAGAATTTTGACGCTTTATCACAGTTAATCGATGTTGACAGTTTCCTCTGGTATTACGCTGTACAATCGTATATCGGGAATACCGACTGGCCAAATAATAATAATAAAGTATATCTCTATTATACCGACGATGAGGTAGCAGCAATTGAGAAAGGTGCGAAAGAGGGAGTATCGAGCTTAACTGAGGAGGAAGTGCTTTCGACGGAGCAAATTGCTACAGATCGTAATGCCTTAGATGGCAATGGGGCTGGAAATACGACGGATAATAATGCTACAGATGGTAATGCCATGGATGACAATGGTCCAGATAAGAATACCACGGATAACAATGCGACGGAAGCAAACGCTACAGCTTATAACGCGATGGATGGTAAATTCCGATGGTTACTATTTGATACAGATTTTTCTTTAGGATTATATAATGCTTTACCAACGCAGGAAACAATCACAGATTTGTTACGGCCATTCTCAGATACAAGTAGCCCTTTACTAATCGCTCTTTTAAAACGAGATGATATAAAGGAAAAGTATATTACGATTCTGTGCGATTTAATGAATGATATATACTCACCAGAGAAAGTAAAAAAAGTAATATTAGAAAAGGAAGAATTGCGCCTTCATGAGTTGACGTATGACTTTAAATATGGATCTATGTTACCTTATTCCTGGGGAAATTTAGATTTTGTAAGTATGGAAGTGAAAAATGCAATTAATTATGCCAAACAACGTCCAAATGCTGTTAGAAAGCAAATTGTAACCGCTTTTGGAAAAGACTTAACCGAGTATTCGGTAACAGCAGCTTCGAATGAACATGCAGTAATCCATATTAATTATTCTAAGTTGATGCAAGGAGAAGATGATTTCCATGGTATCTATTATTTAGGATACAATTTACGGTTATCGACGGAGATTGAAGAAGGTTATGAGTTTGTGTCTTGGAATATCAATGGGAAGAAATACACGATCAGAGATATAGAATTAAATCCAGATGAATTTACCGAAGGTGAGATTAAAATTGAGCTTGAAGTAAAAATAAAAGAGGATACTACGATACCGGTTATTTATGAAGTTCATTATGAAGGAAAGAATGATTCGATTGTCTTATGGAATCCGTATGCAAATGAAGTAACTACAAAATTCATGTTTTTCTCAGACAATGATAAAGACATTCAAAAGAATCAGCTACCTAACATTATTCTAGCTCCAGGAGAAAAGATCACCATTTATTGCAGTAACTACCAGGGACTCGAGTCGCTTGGAGGGTACAGTGTTAACTTTAGCTTAAAAGCAGGAGAAACACTTTATTATAGTAACCGATATGGGGAGATCGTTGAGAAAATATCATTACATAAACTTGGAGTAGGAAACTATATAGAAAAAGACATACTTACGAGAGAGTATGTTGAGCAGACACCGTAGACTTGCAAAATAAGACATCGCAAGACTACAAAATAATCCATTGTGTTTATCATTCATAAAAGGTATTTTGTTATTATATTTATGACATTTATAGAATCGAGGTATTTGAATGAAAAACACAAGTGACATGACGCAAGGGAATCCTCTGAGAATAATTTTAATTTTTTCACTTCCAATCTTGTTAGGAAATCTGTTTCAGCAGTTTTATAATATTGTGGATACAACAGTTGTTGGACATGTGCTAGGCGAGGATTCCTTAGCAGCAGTAGGTGCATCCTCAGCAATCTATTCACTCATTGTTAGTTTTGCCAATGGTATGGCGAATGGTTTTTCCATTTTAGGAGCTAGATTATTTGGTGCAAAGAATGAGCAGAAGTTAAGACGAGCATTTGCGATGTCAATTATCTTGACCTTGATTATTTCAGTTGTGTTAACGATTGTTGGTCTATTGATTCTGATGCCACTACTTCGAGCGTTAAATACGCCTGATGAGATTATTATGGAGTCTTATTCCTACATTGTTGTTATTTTATCGTTTCTTATCATTACAATGTTTTATAATGTATTAGCTGGGTTCTTACAAGCGGTTGGAAATAGTAAAATACCTTTAATTTTCCTAATTATTGCTTCTATCGTAAATGTAATACTTGACATATTATTTGTTCGTGTAATTCATATGGGCGTTCGAGGTGCAGCAATTGCAACTGTCTGTTCACAAGTATTATCCCTAATATTATGTATCATATATATTGTTAAGAAATGTCCTTTCTTATGGTTGAAGAAGAGTGATTTTGTCATCGAAAAGAAACTGATCACAGAACTTTTCTCCACTGGTTTATCTATGGCACTTATGTTTTCCATCGTAAATCTTGGAACTGTTATTTTACAAAGTGCGATCAATCCTTTTGGTGAAATTACTATTGCAGCCCATACTGCAGCTCGAAAGTTAAGTGGTATATTCATGCTCCCGATTACGACAATTACGGTAGCAGCTTCCACCTTTGTGAGTCAAAACTATGGAGCAGGTCAAAAAAAGAGAATAACAACAGGCGTAAAGGATGCATTTTTCTTAGGTTTTATATGGTCAGCGATTGCTATATTCATTGTTTTTTGTTTTGGAAGACTCATCATAATAGGAATTACCGGTAGTGATGATTCAGAGTTAATTGGATTAGCAGATCGTTATCTAAAAGTCAATTTACCGTTTTATCCAATTCTTGTAGTCTTATGTGTTCTTCGTAATGTTTTACAAAGTCTTGGTTTAAAAATTATTCCTCTCATATCAAGTTCTATTGAGTTGTTTGGAAAGGTTTCTGCTGTTTATATATTAGTTCCAAGTATGGCTTATTTCGGAGTTATAATCTCAGAACCAATTATATGGATCATATGTGCAGTCCTACTTAGTTTTACATATATTTTTCGAATCCGCAAGTTGATGAGAGTTTAACCCCTTGCACTTATGCAGTAATATATGATATCATGATACATTATACTAGAAATTAATGTGAATAAGAGAGATTCATATATAGTATATGGAGGTAATGATGGGTAAGAGATATCGATTAATAAAAGTAAGTATGATAGCAACTGCAGTGATATTAGCTTTTAGTGGATGTAACAAGAAAAATCAAAGTCAAGGTGAAAATCAAGATATATTAACAGGTACACCAGCAATCGAACAAGAACGAGTAGAACCTTCTTTAACAAAAGATGCTAAGAAGTTAAAGCAGTTTGCTGAATTGAAAAAAGGCGACCAAATTGCTGAGATTGTTGTTGCAGATTATGGTTCAATGAAAATAAAGTTATTTTCAAAGCAAGCGCCAAAAGCGGTTGAAAATTTCGTTAAGCATTCCAAAGAAGGATATTACGATGGGGTGACATTTCATAGAATTTTAGAAGATTTCATGATTCAAGGTGGTGATCCAGAAGGAACTGGTATGGGTGGTGAAAGCATATGGGGAGGTTCTTTTGAGGATGAATTCTCTGATGATTTGTACCCATATCGTGGAGCACTTTGCATGGCTAACTCTGGCGCTGATACGAATAAAAGTCAATTCTTTGTAGTACAAGCAGATGAGAATGAAGTGAAGCGTCTTCAAGATCTTGTCATGGAACGTTATAAATTAAGCTTGATTGATTATATCAAACAAGGCTATGCTACTGATATTTCAGAAAAAGAGTTGAATCATTTCTTATCCTACGGAGGAGCACCGTGGTTGACAAGACATCATACAGTTTTTGGACAGCTATATGAAGGCTTTGATGTTTTAGATGCCATTGCAGGAGTTGAGTTGGCAGATGAATCCGGTGTGCCGAAGAATCCGGTTGTGATAGAGAAAATTAATATATTAGAATATCAGGGCGAGTAATGGATGAAATAGAGAAGGGATGATAAGTCATGGGACGATTCGAGTTTCAAGGTTATAGCTTTGCGACTGCTAAGGAAATGGATTTAGCGAAAAAAGAAGAAGAATCGATTGCTTATATTCGAGCAAAGTTAGACTTTAAAGACCGAGATAAATTGAGAAAGATGTACGATTCTTTCGTGGAAAAGCAATCATTTATCACGCCGATTGGCATAGCATTTATGAAGGAAATTCAAAATGAGTTAAGTATGTTTTCTGTTCAAACAATTCCACCGGTTCCGGTTACGGTTCCATGGGAGCAAAAAAAGTCAAATCAAGGAAAGCATACTAGTTCATTTCTACAGGAATCTGAAAAGCGTAAAGCTATAAAAAAAGAGATGCGTGATGCGAAACTTAGAAATTCTAGAATCATTATATTTTTCCTTGTGTTAGTTATTGCTGCTATGTTTGGCTACGTGATCTATGGAAATGCACCAGCTTTCCAAGATGATGAGCAAAAACTGCAGGATAAGTATGCTACTTGGCAGCAGCAATTAGAGCAAAGGGAACAAGAACTAAATGCAAAAGAGCAGGAACTCAACTTGCAAATGGGTGAATAATTATTGATGTTCACAAATTGTCCGAGAGATTTTCACAGTTTCTTCATACAATTTTCGTATACTTTGGATATAATATGATATTCAATTACTGGAGGTGGACCATGGATCGCTTAAAAGTATTAGTCGTTGATGATGAAAGTAGAATGCGAAAGTTGGTAAAGGACTTTCTTGCAAGAAATGAGTTTGAAGTAATTGAGGCTGAAAATGGAGAACAAGCTGTCGATATTTTCTTTGAACAAAAAGATATTGCTTTGATTATATTGGATGTCATGATGCCAAAGATGGATGGTTGGCAAGTTTGTCGTGAGATTCGTAAATATTCCAAAGTGCCTATCATTATGCTGACAGCAAAGAGTGATGAAAAAGATGAGCTTCTTGGATTTGAGTTGGGTGTGGATGAGTATATTTCAAAACCTTTTAGCCCTAAAATATTAGTCGCACGAGTGGAAGCAATTATTCGCAGATCTATTCAAGTGGATGATTCGGTAGTTGAGATTGGCGGAATTTGTGTTGATCAATCTGCTCATGAAGTAAAAGTTGATGGCAAAGTAATTGATTTGAGTGTGAAAGAGTTCGAATTGTTAACATATTTTATTATGAACAAAGGAGTTGCTCTTTCTCGTGAAAAGATTTTAAATAATGTTTGGAATTACGATTATTTTGGTGATGCCAGAACAATTGACACTCATGTTAAAAAGTTAAGAAGTAAAATGAAAGATAAGGGTGATTATATTAAAACCATCTGGGGTATGGGTTATAAATTTGAGGTAGATTGATGAAACATTCCATTCGATTAAAAATTACCTTTTTAATGACAATTTCTTTAGCACTTACCATTTTTTTGTGTTGGACATTAAATAATTCTTTTTTAGTTGACTATTATCAATATGAAAAGATTCAAGGTTTGGATAGTGTATTTTATGAAATTAATTCATTAGTAGAGGATGAAGATGAAGTATTATCGGAAGATGTAATGCGTCATATTGATCGTTTAACATCGAATAATAGTGTGAGTGCATTCATTTTTACTGGACAACATATGGTTTGTATTTATCAATCGAATAGTTCGCTTAGAGATTATTCACGAATTATGGATTCTATGCAGGCTTATCTACTAGGAAACGAAGCGATCTTAAAAATCTCAAATATCTCGGTCATTAAGACAGTGGATGAGACTTATGATATCTTAAAGCAAACAGATGATGTCATGAATATGAATTATATGGATTTAATAGGTAGACTTGATTCTGGTCATCTTGTATTTTTGCGAACAAACTTTGAGAGTATTGAATCTAGTTCTAAAATATCAAACAACTTTTTAGCAATCGTTGGTGTTATTGTCACAATTTTAGGATCATTTATCATGTTTATGATTAGCCGAAGATTTACACGTCCAATCTTAGTGCTAGAAAGCATTGCAAAAAAAATGTCCGATTTAGATTTTGATGTAAAATATGAAGTCAACACAAAAGATGAGATTGGTCGTTTGGGAACTAGTATTAATTCATTGTCAGAAAAACTACAGGCTACGATTACGGAGCTTAAGATTGCGAATATTGAGCTACAATCTGACAATGAGCGTAAAACTCAGATTGATGAGATGAGAAAAGAATTCTTATCCAATGTTACACATGAACTTAAAACACCAATTGCACTGATCCAAGGGTATGCAGAAGGGCTTAAGGAAAATGTGAATGATGATGCGGAAAGTCGGGATTTTTACTGTGAAGTTATTATTGACGAAGCAATGAAAATGAACAACATGGTAAAAAAACTATTGTCCTTGAATCAATTAGAATTTGGTAATACACTACTTGATATTACTCGTTTTGATATAATTGCAGTTATTAAGTCGGTTTTGAGTTCCACAGATATTTTAATGAAGCAAAAGGGTATCTTGGTTCATTTTGAAGAGACAGAACCATGTTATGTTTGGGCAGATGAATATATGATTGAAGAAGTGATCACCAATTATGTTAGTAATGCAATCAATCATGTGTCGGGTCCGAAAATTATAGAAATTAAAATAGTACAAAAAGATGATGTTATTCGTGTAGCTGTATTTAATACGGGTGAGCTAATACCAGAAGAGGAACTTGAAAAGATTTGGGTCAAGTTTTACAAGATTGATAAGGCAAGAACGAGAGAATATGGTGGCAATGGAATAGGATTATCAATTGTAAAAGCAATTATGAATTCACATAATAGAGATTGTGGATGTGAGAATCGAGCCAATGGTGTTGAATTTTGGTTTGAGCTTGATTCAAAATCGAATTAAATATAAAAGTAAGAAGTTCTGATGTGTTTTCATCAGAACTTCTCTTGTCTTAAATGACAAAAAGTGTTATGATATTACAAATGGTTAGTATTTAGGAGGGCTTAGTTTGAAAAGAAAATGCTTATTCGCTGGTCTTTTAGTGTCTTTCTTGGGTTTGACTGGATGTACGAGTGCAATACCTTTAACAGAAGACGAAGAAAACATGATTGCAGAATATCTTGCAGAAACTGTATTATATGATCAAGATACATATACAGAGGCATTGATTCCTCCATCCCCTACTCCGATTCCAACTGCGACTCCATCTCCGACACAACCGCCTGAGGTCACAAACGCTCCAACAACTAGCACAACACAGAATACGGAAAATGCAATATCTCCAAACCAACAGGCAAATGCTGATTTTGTAGAAGTTATGGGAGTGTCAGATATTAAAGCTGAATACACTGGTTATGATGTGAAAAATGGTTTTACCGAGGAAGTTTTTAATTTGCAGGCTTCCGAGGGAAATGAGTTATTTGTTATTAAGTTTGATATTACGAATACTTCAAAAGAAGATAAGAGGTTTAGTTTAGGTGATTTGGACATAAGCTATATATTAGATATCAATACGGAACTTAACATAAAACCTTTACTTACGTTGAAGGAAAACGATTTACGCTTCATTGATATGGAAGTAAAAGCAGGAAAGAAGATTGAGACGTTACTAATATTTGAAGTGAAAAAAGGGAGCAAGATAAATACAGCAAACTTAATTATTTCAAGAGAAGATAAAACAGCAATTGTAAAAGTCAAATAGTATAGGGGGGTAGTTCCGTGGAATTAGTGTATAAGGAAAAGAAGAGGACAAAATTTCTTGGTTTACCAATATGTTTTGTAACTTATAGTATTTATGATGAGAAGATTAACATTAAGAGTGGTTTTTTATCGACTACAGAAGATGATGCTTATATGTACAAAGTACAGGATGTTCGTTTAACAAGGACATTGATGGAACGTATCTTTCATCTTGGTACATTGACTTGTTTTACAGGAGATATAACACATCCAGAAATAAAGTTGATTCATATTCGAAAATGTAGTGAAATTAAAGATTATCTTATTGCTGCTTCAGAGGATGCAAGAAGAAAGAGAAGAACAATGCATACTCTTAATATTGATGGTGCAGGCGATAGTTTTGATGATAACGATGACGATTTGGATGATGATATCTAGGAGGTATTTTTTGTGATAGAGATTAATATAGAGAATTGTCCGTATTGCGGCAGTAAAGAATTGGGCTGGGGTTATCAGAGTGCGCAGGGTGCCGTAATGCCTAAGAAATCTGGATTTGCTGGGACAAAGTTGGAGCATCTGATATGTACTGATTGTGGAAGTATCGTACATAGTAGAGTTGCTAAACCAGAAATTTTTAAGAATATTGTAAAGGAAAAGAAAGTGAGAAGGAAGCGAAAAGCAGAACGTGCTATGGGAACAACAGTTACATCGCAAAGTGATGTGGTAAATCAGGACAAAGAAGAAAAATAGGAAAGTACAAGTGTAGTTTTACTTTTAACTGTTATAGCATGAATACCTGTTTGTTGAGTATTAGAAAATTGGACAGAATAAAATAAAATTAAAGAAACCGATAGGTTAATAGTATCTCAATCGTTAGATGCCATTATCTTATCGGTTTTTATATGTGATGAGTGAATCAATGGATTCGATTCCTGAAAGATGTCATAAAAGTAGGAAACCCTATTCTCTCATGAATAAGGAAACATAGGAGTTGGGAGCATGCAAAACACACTTCATTAGTTTTTGAGTGAAAAATGTTGAAAAAAGTAGAATTTAATATTGACAATTGTTTTTTATGGTGGTAAACTAAATGGGCTGTCGGAAAGATATTTCTTATACAATTAAGAAAACTTAAAAAACCTTATAAATAAAGGGTTGACAAGCAAAGATTACTTTGTTAGAATAACTGAGCTAACAAATTGTTCGAAAAGAATAAATAATTCAAAAAATTAAGAAAAAAGTTCTTGACAACAAAATGAAAGCATGATATACTAGCTAAGCTGTCAAACAGCAAGTAATCAATCAAATGAACATTGAAAACTGAACAGTGAAACAACCTTGAAATTCGTTGAGAATTCCTAGTTTAATAAACTAGGCGAGTTAGTAAAAGTTTTGCTTACAAAACAAGAGGCTAACAAATAGAACTGTTTTGGATCGAAAGATTTGAAACAACCCTATAACAGTAAACGGAATCAAAGATGACAATTAAGGCAAACTTAGTAATTTTGCGAAAGCAAAAATTTGTC
>JAEXOU010000010.1 GCA_023439125.1 Bacillota bacterium
GACAAATTTTTGCTTTCGCAAAATTACTAAGTTTGCCTTAATTGTCATCTTTGATTCCGTTTACTGTTATAGGGTTGTTTCAAATCTTTCGATCCAAAACAGTTCTATTTGTTAGCCTCTTGTTTTGCAAGCAAAACTTTTACTAACTCACCTAATTTATTAACTAGGATTTCTCAACGAATTTCAAGGTTGTTTCACTGTTCAGTTTTCAATGTTCAACAACTCATTTCTTTATTTAAGTTGTTCGCTGTCTCAGCAGCTTTGTTAGTATATCATGCTTTCATTTTGCTGTCAAGAACTTTTTTCAAAGTTTTTTGAATTATTTATTCTTTTCAGACAATTTGACAGCTCAGTTATTCTAACACAGTGTTATGTGCTTGTCAACCCTTATTTTTAAAGGTTTTTTTATTTTCGAAATTGTATTTACAAATTCGATTCTGTCCCAAGCAGCTTCGTTAGTATATCATGCTTTCATTTTGTTGTCAAGAACTTTTTTCTAAGTTTTTTGAATTATTCGTTCTAATCGAACAATTTGTCAGCTCGGTTATTCTAACACAGTGTTATGTGCTTGTCAACCCTTATTTTTATAGGTTTTTCTTTTGCAATAAATTGTATACACAATTTATGATTCCCATCAAGCAACTTACTCAGTATACCACCTTAATCAACACAAGTCAATTATAAAATGAAAAAAATGAATATAACTTTTCAAACCAAATAAATGCTTAAGTTCCAAAAAACAAAATCATCTTTGTATATAAAGATAACCAACAAATCGTCTACCAAACATAAAAGTAGATGAGTTGATCGCTTAGACTAGACAATCAGACTTTAGATTTATCTACACTAAGCAATCAACTCACCATTACACAACTTCTAAAATATTGCTTCTTATATCACCCTACGATAAGATAACCACTACTTTTGATTGATATAATTAATCAGTCCATCGGCTTTCATAATATTTTGCATGAATTCTGGAAATGCCTGACCTACGTATTGCGTCCCCTTTGTGACGTCATAAATAATACCGCTGTCAAAATCTATCTCTACTTCATCACCAGCCTCAATTTCCTTTGCTGCTTGAGGACACTCAATAATTGGTAACCCAATATTAATTGCATTACGATAGAATATTCTTGCAAATGTTTCTGCAATTACACAGCTAATTCCTGCTGCCTTAATTGCGATTGGCGCATGCTCTCGAGACGAGCCACATCCAAAATTTTTATTTGCAACTATAATATCACCTTTCTTTACACGCTTAACAAAGTCCTTATCAATATCCTCCATACAATTCTTAGCCAATTCAGCTGGATCAGAAGAATTTAAATATCTAGCAGGGATAATTACATCCGTATCTACATTATCACCATATTTATGAACAATACCATGTGCTCTCATTATGTTTCCCCTTTCTACAGTCCTAATTCAGATGGTTCACTTATCTTACCAGTTACAGCACTTGCTGCTGCTACAGCAGGGCTTGCAAGATATACTTCTGATTCTACATGCCCCATACGACCAACAAAATTACGATTTGTAGTGGAAACAGCACGTTCTCCAGCGGCAAGAATACCCATATGGCCGCCTAAGCAAGGTCCACATGTTGGAGTACTTACAACTGCACCCGCTTTAATAAACGTTTGGATTAATCCCTCTTCAATTGCTTGAAGGTAAATCGACTGTGTAGCAGGGAAGATAATAGCTCTTATACCCTTCGCTACTTTTCTACCTTCTAATACAGCTGCTGCAGCACGTAAATCATCAATTCTTCCATTGGTACAGGAACCAATCACTACTTGATCGATCTTAACATCTACTGCTTCTTTTACTGTTTTTGTATTCTCTGGTAGATGAGGAAATGCCACTGTTGGTTCTAACGTAGACAAATCAATTGTATAGGTCTCATCATAAACAGCATCTTCATCAGCTTCATAAATCTTATATGGTTTTGTCGAGTGTTCTTTCATATAAGAAATCGTCTTCTCGTCTACAGGAAAGATTCCATTTTTTGCTCCAGCTTCTATTGCCATATTAGCAACCGTAAATCGGTCATCCATAGAAAGAGAAGCAACACCATCTCCAGTAAACTCCATAGATTTATAAAGTGCACCATCCACTCCAATCATTCCAATAATATGTAATATAAGATCTTTGCCACTAACCCACTTCTTAAATTTTCCGGTTAAAACGAATTTGATTGCAGAAGGTACCTTAAACCAAGCTTTACCCGTAATCATACCAGCTCCCATGTCCGTGCTACCAACGCCTGTAGAAAATGCTCCAAGAGCTCCATAAGTACAAGTATGAGAATCTGCCCCGATGCATGTTTCACCTGCTACAATTAACCCTTTTTCAGGTAATAACGCATGCTCAATTCCCATCTCACCTATCTCAAAGTAATTCGTAATATCATGTGCTTTCGCATATTCACGTACACATTTACAATGTTCTGCCGATTTAATATCTTTATTTGGTGTGAAGTGATCTGGCACCAAAGCTATTTTATTTTTATCAAAAACTGTTTTTTTATTTAAACGCTCTACTTCATGGATTGCAACTGGTCCTGTTATATCATTAGCTAAAACCATATCCAAATCTGCCTCAATTAACTGCCCCGCTGTAACTTTTTCAAGTCCAGCGTGAGCCGCTAAAATTTTTTGTGTCATAGTCATTCCCATAAAGAAATTCCTCCCTAATTACATAAAAATAATATTTACAAAAATAAGGTATATCATGAAGAACAAAAATGATAAAAGGAACCAAACCATTGGGAACTTATCAAATTTTTGAGTCATCGTGTTCGATTGTTGATTAAGTACTCTTTTAAACATAGAAATCATACCTACAGCAAAAATTCCCATATATAAAAGTGGTACAGCAAAAACTAATACATTGGCACCTGCTTCTAATATTGTAGTAATAAACTGTGGCATATGTAAAATCTCGCCATTCGCTGCACCAAATAAACTTAAGAAAAACATTACGACTGCTAACATTAAACTAATTGATAAGCTTTTAATATACTTTTCCATACATACCTCCAGATAAGCAAGCCAGAATAAGCAGAAAGGAGACTTGCTATAGTTTAGTATTTTTATCATATCATACTTCGACAAATTTTGCACTCAATACCTACAATTCAGCAACTATAGCATCTCCCATTTCAGTTGTCCCTACTAAGGTACAGCCTTCTGACATAATATCAATGGTACGAATGCCTTGATCTAATACTTTCTTCACTGCTGCCTCAATTGCATCTGCTTCTTCTAATAAATCAAAAGAGTAACGTAGCATCATAGAAGCAGAAAGAATTGTAGCAATTGGATTCGCCTTATTTTGCCCAGCTATATCTGGTGCCGAACCATGACTTGGCTCATAGAGTCCCAACTTTGAATCGCCAAGACTTGCAGAAGCAAGCATACCAATCGAACCAGTTACCATACTAGCTTCATCAGAAAGGATATCTCCAAACATATTCTCTGTAAGTATTACGTCGAACTGTTTTGGGTCTTTTACTAATTGCATTGCACAATTATCAACCAACATATCTGACAACTCAACTTCAGGGTACTCACTTGCTACTTCTTTTACAACTTGTCTCCATAGCCTTGAAGTATCAAGTACATTCGCCTTATCAACACTACATACTTTTTTATTGCGTTTCATAGCAACATCAAATGCCCAACGAGCAATACGACGTATCTCATTTTCATCATATGGCATCGTATCGATAGCTTTTCTTACACCATTTTCAACTGTAGTTTTTCTCTCCCCAAAATAAACTCCACCTGTGAGTTCACGCACAACTACAAAGTCAAAACCATCACCTATAATATCATCCTTTAATGGACATGCTGCCCTTAACTGTTTAAATAAAACTGCTGGCCGTAAATTACAGAATAATCCTAAGCCTTTACGAATTGCCAAAAGGCCCGCTTCTGGTCTTAGATGCGGTGGAAGACTATACCAATTTGACTTGCCAACATTACCTCCAACAGCACCAAGTAAAACCGAATCACTCGCTTTAGCAACTGCCAAGGCTTCCTCTGTTAAAGGCACACCTGTTGCATCGATCGATGCACCACCCATAAGCACTTCTGTGTAAATG
The DNA here is from genome assembly GCA_023439125.1 of Bacillota bacterium. Taxonomy (GTDB): domain Bacteria; phylum Bacillota; class Clostridia; order Lachnospirales; family Lachnospiraceae; genus Lachnoclostridium. The sequence continues at coordinate 4,115 of JAEXOU010000010.1, forward strand.
AATTCATGACCATATCTTTTTCCCACCATATCAAGTACTTTTTTGGCTTCTCTTATAATCTCCGGGCCAATACCATCTCCCGGAATTAATGTAATTTTATAGTTCATATGTATCCGTCCTCTCTATATTTAGATAGGAATATAATATCACGAAATTAGATATAAATAAAATACATAATAATAATATTTTATATAACTAAAATGAATATCTCATTTTTTACTATTATAATGCATTTTATCAATAAATTTTTGCAAGGAATCGGATATTGCACGATCCTTTTTATATGCAAAGCCTACTTCGCGTTTCGCAATTTTATTTGGTAGTTCAACTTCAATAAGAGAGTGATTGAATAATTCTTCCTTCACAAACTCCTTAATAACACATGCAATTCCCAATCCTGTTTTTGCAAACTCAATTAATAAATCCATACTACTAACTTCTAAAACTTGTTCTAAGCGAATACCATGAGCTGCAAAATAATTATCTATGTACAATCTTGTAATATTTTTTTCATCTAATAGCATTATATTTCCTACTTGAAACATGGCAACACTAGATAATTTGCCACCCTCCCTAATAATTAAATTCTCTATATAGGTTGGACTTGAGATAAAAATATCCTCAATCTCATTAAATTTACAAAATTCTAAGTCTTTCACATCATCTGGTTTCCCTACTAATCCAATATCTAATTTTCCCTCTTCAATCAAAGATAAAGTTTGAAACGTTGATTGACATTGGATGGTAAACCGAATGTGTGGATTTTCTTCTACAAAGCTTTTTAAATATGGAAGTAATAAGTATTTGCATAATGTAGTACTAACGCCAATTCGGATATGCCCAATACCAAGTTGATGGATGCGTTTCATCGCATCCTCTCCTTCTTTTAAGGTATTAAAGGCTACTTTCGTATAATTATAGAGTTGCTTTCCTTCTTCGGTCAATTTTACCCCTCGTGAATTACGTGTGAATAAAGGCACCGACATATTCTGCTCTAACTTAGCAATTGCCTTACTTATGGCTGGTTGACTGATGTATAGCTCCTTAGCAGCCACTGAGATGTTTTCAGTTTTAGCGACTGCGTTAAAGATGCGGTATGCTGATAGAGAAAAATCAACTTCCATATTATCCTCCTTATGAAATTTTACGCTCCTTATTTCCACATTCCCTTGTAGGCCTCAAATGCAGTAGGTAAGGAATATACCTTATTAAGTTCCTCTTTATCCACCCATATAACATCATCAAATGGTAACTGGTCCAATTTGTTTAATTGGATATAATATCCAGTCATATGCCATTCGCGATGCGAAAAGATATGTTTGGATTCTTTCATCTTTGTTAAGATATCATATTCTAATTTCCATTGTACCATATTCTCTTGTACTTTGTCATATGAAAATATATGTGGGGCATTCGGCAATTCCCATAGTCCGTGCAAAAGCCCTTTCTCCACTCGTTTGCGTATTGCATACTTATCTTTATACTCAAATACGAAAACCGTTTTTTCCTCAATGATCCTAGCCTTTTTCTTGGGTTTCACTGGTATCTGGTTCGTTAAATCTTTGTGGAAGGCTTCACATAAATGCATAACTGGGCATTTATCACACAAGGGTTTCCCATTCGGTATACAAACCGTTGCTCCAAGCTCCATTAATGCTTGATTATAATCACCGGAGCGATTAGTCGGCATAATTTCTAGCAGATCTCTTTCTAGCTCCTTTTTCACCTTCTCTTTTGTAATATCATCAAAGCTTCCAGCAATTCGCTTTAGTACTCTTAATACATTACCATCAACTGCTGGTACTGGTAAACCAAATGCAATTGAGCCAATAGCTCCTGCAGTATACGAACCAATGCCAGGTAAAGTTAATAATAAATCATAATTTGCAGGCAACTCACCATTGTATTCGTTCATAATTATATTGGCTGCCTTTTTAAGACTTCTTGCACGATTATAGTAACCAAGACCTTCCCAAAGTTTCATTAAACGTTCCTCATCTACTTGAGCTAACGCTTTTATATCTGGCAAGGCTGTTATAAATCGATCAAAATACCCTTTCACTGCTTCTACCCTTGTCTGTTGTAACATAATTTCGGAAACCCATACATAATATGGTTTGGGATCTTGTCTCCATGGAAGAATTCTTGCATTCAAATCAAACCAGTCCAATAAATATTCAATTGTTTCTGAATAATTGTAAATCATATATGCTCCTATCTTTATATCGTATTAAGATTCATGTGTCAAAAGTCCTTAAGGAGAAGTCTGATGTCATTTTGCACAAAAAAATGTTAGGAGTATGGGATGGCAAACATAATTCATCCGCAACACGCTTGAGTACAACGCACATCAAGTATATAGTAAATTTCTTCTTATTATAACATAATTCGAGCAATATATTATGAGTTTTATTATGGAAACAAATGATATAACCAATCAAATTATTAAGAAAAAAGATATTTTATAAAATTATGACTAACAATTGACGTAAATATATGATATTATTTATATAATAAGATCCTTGGGGGGACGGTTTAATGTACAGTAGCAAGAATTCACAATTTACTCCTATATATTTAGCCAAGAAAATGATTAATTCATGTAGTATCATTCTATGTTTATTCATTATCTTTCTTTTTTGTGGATGTAAAAAAGACAATTCAATCCCCTCAATGAAAGATTCTCCAACAATTTCATTAACTGAGGCTGCCACTCCAACTACTACTCCCGAACCCGAACCTACTCCAACCATTAAGCCATCCGCCTCTGTCTCAGGTGATGAAGAACTTACTGCACAGTCTGCCCAAGAAATAATAGAGAATAGAATTGATATGCAAAAATACACCGTTACTTTACTAACGGAAGAACTTAAAATTGATTCTCAAAATTACATAGCATTTATTGCAAATAAAAATTCTGTTCCACAAGAACCAATCATTCTTGTAAATAAGTCTACTGGTATTATCTCGTGTTTATCTTCAGAAGGAAAAAGTATCTCATTTAGCAACTTCCCAACAGGTACACAACAACCAGAGAATAATAGTCTTTATGATTGGAATGGAACATTTTATCAAAAGGATAGTCGCGATCGCCTTTTAGGTACACTACAAATTGTGCAAAATGATTCTTCTTCTTTCGAATTTTTTATACACTCATCTGATAGTATTTCTTCCTTAACACTTGCAGGCATTGGTCACATTGATGGAAATTATGCGATTTTTTCAGATGAAGCCGAACATGAATTATTATTTAGCATGAAAGATGGTACAATTAACGTATATGATTGTGACGAAAGTTTTTCTTCCTCAGGGTTATCAATTAGTGGAGACTATAGTTTTCAAAGCTATGAGATAGAAAATGATTATAAGATTGGTGTTGAAAAAGCAATTGAATTATTAAGTAAACTTTCCATGCATCAAACAAAACTTCCTGCTGAGTTGTGGGAATATAATCTTATTCCGCAAGACTCACTAATTATTGTTAAGGATCGCATCTGTTATGTAATTGGAGCATATGCTACTTTTGAAGAACAGCAAGTATTAATGACTACGTTCTATGTATCGATTGATGGTTGTGTAGTATTTGCTTATGATAACACATCAAATGAACCTTATGCCGTAATTCCATTAAACTAATATACGTGAAAAAGTGTTTTGCTTGCAAAACACTCGCGCCAAGCGCGGTCGCGTAAGCGACATCTTCCTTTCGCGCTTGTGTGCATCATAGCGTCCTTCCTTTTGGACGCTTTTGTTATGTAATAGGGAAGTTCGAAGAACTTTCCTATTACATAACAAAAGAGGAGACGACGGATTCAAAAAATCCATCGTCTCCTCTTTTTATACACTATAGCAAAACAACCTATTTTTTTGACTCATTTTTAATTACTCTTGAAAATAGCTGCCAACGAAGTTTTACATATTTACTAAAGCTCAGCAATATTTTTTCTTCCTTCAGTAGTTCAAGCTTTAGATTAGCAATGGCCTGCTGTTCTGTTTCTGTTGGTTCAAAATTATTATAACGCAATCGATGAAATACTGACTCCATTGTGTACAAACCTATTTCCTGCTTAGGATATTGAGGACGAATGGAGTTCATATATGCTGAGAAAGTTTCCGATATCTCTCTTTTTCGAATACAACACTCAAACATATACAGCATCTGCCTAATATCACTATATACTTTACCCTCAATACTGCTTTTCTTATATCGATTCTTAAAATGATAGTATCTTAATCCAAAATATACTGGTATCGATATTAAGATGAGTAAGAAAACCAATACAACTATAAGTCCTATACTTCTATAAGCTTTTTGACGGTTTCTTGTTTCTGCTTCTTGTCGCAATAGTTCCTCAAGATATTCTGGTGCCTTCGTTGGTTTCGTCGTATTCGGCGCACCATTATTATCACTATAAAGCCATGGCTGATATCGTAGTGACTTATAGGTAGGTGTTGGCTCAAATGGAATCCACCCTATTCCTTCAATATAAGCTTCTACCCAAGCATGTGCATCACGATTATATGCAGAATACTGAAATCTATTATTTTGACCATTAGTTACAACACAAAATCCTTGTACATATCTAGTTGGGATATCTAGACAACGTGCCATAACTGCAAAAGCTGTAGCATAGTAAGTACAATAACCTTCCTGTGTGTTAAAAAGGAGAAAATCGATTAAGTCCGTTCCTTTTGATGGTTGTTTTGGTGACGTCGTATAGGTAAATGTATTGAGGTAACTTTCTAACGCTACTAACTTCTCGTAATCCGTTGAGCACCCCTCTGTAACGCTTACCGCCAACTCCCTAACTCGTTGTGGTAAACCTTCATAGACCTGTGTATAATTCTGTCGAATATATTGTGCTCGTTTATGTAGTTGTTGTTCGAAATTATTCTGTAAATCAAATTTATTAAGTATTGGGTCTTGGATTACATACTTTGAGAACTCTTGAGCATATGTGTTCTCTTCATTACTATAATAATACTGTCCTTGTTGTTCAATCAGTTCATCAAAATACATGCTTCCAAGATTTAAGTTTAAATAAGTTATCTCATAAGAGGTTCCCTCTCCTTTTGTCTTGTTAAATCTCATATCTAGCAGGTTGTCACTAAACTTATCTCCTTCCTTATCTGTTTCAACAGAATAAGTCTTGAAAGGATGAAATAACGATCTAGTATAAAGGTCTTCAAATGTAATATCTATGCTATTCGTAGTATAGAGTGATTTTGCTTTAAATTGATCTCCAGATCGGTATATTGCGTAGAGTGTTTCACTGACATCATAAACATATTCCTTATACTCATTAGGAAAAGTATCCATATCCAAATCATTATTCCATTTGGTTCCATCAAAACTATTTCTAATATTTCCTATAAGATAAATATTATTTCCTATATAAGTTGTCGAAGTAATACGTAAAGCCTCATCGCTACTCTCTGTTAATGTACCACCTACATCGCCATCTTCTGAATATCCTGTAAATGAAATACCAAAATCAACTTTTTCAGGATTACTTAAAATATTAATATCTGCAATTAACGTTTCAATCGTACTAGTGATTTTGTGAAAACATTGCTTAACAAGCTTCCATTGAATTGGTTTCTGATTCATCGGGATTACTAGAAGAGCCAAGAAGAATATCATAAAAAATGGTAGTAAAAATGGCATTGGTTTCGCATCTGTCTTGTTAACTTTCTCATAGAAATAGATTAGCTTAGTCTCAACAAACATCAGAACAAAATAGGTTAAGAAACAACATATTCCGATCTTAGATACACTAATCTGAATCAGAGTACATAGAATCATTCCAACAAGTAACAATCCAGCAATCGTTATTCTAATCCGAAATCTCTTAACTAAAATACTAAACACAATAGTAATAATAAAGCTAAATAGACCGCAGGTTAAGATAGAATACCATATCTTACTTACTGTATCCTCATATATAGCACTTCTCAACCAGCTTTGGTACTTCTCAAACTCAACATGAAAAGAAAAATCAACAGAATATAAAATGATACTTAATAAGATGATTAAAACTGCTATGATTACATATGGTATCGCATTCTTCTTATTCATATCAAAAAGACGAACTAATATAACACTAACTAGTATAAAAAATACAAGAAAGTACTCATTCACATTTAAATCTAAATATGTATTAATACTTGTTACAAAGCCTACGCATAGAAGCCAGATTAAGCAGCATGGGTAAGCATGTTTTCTAAACAATTCTTTCATACTCGTAATCTCCTTTGCTCTCTATATGACTTCTTTTATCTCCTTATTAAGAAAAATCTGTCGGAATACTAACCGTTTATCTAATTTAGAGGTAAACTCGCTAACATCATCACTACCAATGTATAAAATAGATATATCATTGTCTAATTCGAGCATTCCATAACACTCATAGAGCAGTTCGTCTGATAGCATATGAGTAACGATAATATTAGCAGTCCTGTTTGCTGTAATTCGACTACTCTCTGATAGAACTCTGCCAATGCCCATTTCTGCTCGAAAACGGACAAATGTGCATAGTTCAAACAATTGATCAAAGTCTGCCTTTGAAATAATGTTCATTGTTTTAAGACCACCATCATCAAACATACAGATCATAGGAATATGATTGCGATAATAGTAATCAGATATTGCAAGCACCGTTTCAATCACCTTATCTTCAATAATTATGCGGTTTTGCTCGCTTGTATCATATTTCGAAAAATCAACATGTAAAATAAGTTCTGTTTTCGGGTCTTCCGTATACTTTCTTGTCATTAATTTCTGTTGCTTGGCAACAGATTTCCAATGGATCATCTTTCTATCATCACCTGGTATATAATTTCGAATTTCAACATCAGGTACTTGCTGCGCTATTGAAATGACATTATTGCGGCTTCTACCTTCCAATTCAATCCCGATATTTAAGCTATCAAGACGAACAATACGAGGGAGAACACGTACAGTAATCGGTGATGGAGCCTCAAACCGAACACGAAATAGATTTAGATAATCCTCAACGTAAACATATTCTGCTCCAACCAAGTACTCACCTCGATAATGGCAGCAAATCGATGTATTCTGTTCAACTCGGTCTCCAGGTAATAAATAGTAGTTCTTATCAATATTCATATCATCCACAGTACTAAAGTCATCACGAAATCTTACAAACAGATTCGTATAAGAAATGATATCTTCATTTGCCAATATAAATTTGTACGGAACATGTTCTTCCTTAACTACTGTTTTATGATCTATAATTTGATAGATTCTACATCGTATGTAAACATATATAATATAAATGAAAGACAATATTGGAATTAGCAAACTTCCAATAAATAATCCATAACTAATATAGCCCCCATAAAAACTTACAAAGACTCCACTCGCTATAATAATTAGTGCTACTATAATTCGATTTTTTTTCATATTTTTATCCTCTGTTATGAAAAATCACGTAATATTGGTATGGTTACCTTGTTTAATACATTCCTTAAAATTGATTCTGTCGATATTTTATTGATCTTTGACTCCATTGACTGTAATAATCTATGACATAATACAGGATATACTATTTTTTGGACATCATCAGGAATTACAAATTCACGCTCTGCTAGATAAGCAGTTGCCTGGGCTGCCCTTATTACGGCCAAGGTTGCTCTAGGACTTGCTCCTAAAACTAATGATTCCTCTTGACGAGTTGCATTTATTACATCTGTTATGTATGAAATCACATCATCATGGACTTTTATCGCTGCGACTTCTTTTTGCATAGCAACAATATCTTCTTTTTTCATGATTGGTTTTAGATGTTCAACACGCTCGTCCTTCAGATACTTCTGAGCCATTACGCGCTCATTTTCAACGGAAGGATAACCAATTGAAATCTTCATTAAAAATCTGTCCATTTGTGCTTCTGGTAAATGATATGTTCCAACAAAATCAATTGGATTTTGTGTAGCAATAACCATAAATGGCGCTTCCAACGGATATATTACACCATCCACTGTAATCTGTCTTTCCTCCATTGCTTCTAATAAACTGGCCTGTGTCTTAGGAGCGGTACGATTGATTTCATCAGCTAAAACAATGTTGTGCATAGCTGCACCCTTTTGAAATTCAAAAGCACCTGTTTTCATATTATAAATGGATAAACCAGTAATATCACTTGGAAGAGTGTCTGGTGTAAATTGAATTCGCCCAAAACTTAAATCGATTGACTTAGCAATTGCATTTGCGAGTGTCGTTTTTCCTACGCCTGGTACATCTTCTAACAATAGATGACCACCTGCCAAAAGTGTTGTTATTGCCAAAATAACCTTATCCTCTTTACCAACTAAAACTGAATTGATCTGTTGAATTAGTTGATTCGCTAATGACACATGTTTCATATTATAATCCTCCTATGCACTTGTACTTTACCCCATTTTACATCTGTTTATATACTTTATATTATATCCTAATAATGGAAGATTCACAATGTAAAAACGCACAAAAAAGTGGTTAATCATCATAAACTATCCCCATTAAGTTAGATCTACAATCTAACGATTGGTGATTCGTTCGTAATTAACCACTTTCTGTGTTGATAATGAGATATTATTTTATCATATTACATATTCATCTATGATTTATTATTTCGTCAATAACATCATGATTTCATTGCTTCGCTCTACGAATTTTGTCATTGCTTCAGGAGATAATGGCTTATGACTAATCATAGCCAAATCGTATAACTGTTCACAAAGCATTGCAGTATTCTCTCCAGATTCATTTGCAAGTACATACTTAACTAAATCATTATTTGCATTCAGAACTAAAGTTTCAGAATTGCCAAATGCGCTAGGATCCATACCATACATATTGTACATCTTCATCATATCTTGCATTCTACGGCTTTCTTCAGATAATGTTATCATGGAAGAAACTTTTTCGTTCTTAAGTTTTACAACCTTAACATCTAACTTTTCATTCTTTAGAGTATCACGGAAAATTTTAGTTAAACTTTCTTTTTGAGTCTCTAACTCCTTCTCATCCACTTTTTCCGTAAAGCTATCATTAACATCTGCATCAATACGTGCGAAATGAAGCTTATCATCTGCTTGTTCTAATTGAGTTATAAATGGAGAGTCGATATTATGAGTTAAAAGAACTGCATCCATACCAGCTTCTTTAAACATATTAATATATTGAGACTGCTGAATTGGATCTGTTACATAGTAAACTGTCGTCTTTTTAACTTCTTTCTCTTCTGACTTCGTTTCGTCTTTCGATTCCTGTTTTACTTCTTCGGTTGATTCTTCCTTCGCTTCTGCTGCCTCTACCTTTTCCTCTGCAGGTTTTACTGCATCTACATACTCTTTTAAAGTTAAGAATTTATTATCTAGATTCTTGAAAAGAATAAAGTCTTTCATCTTATCTCTAAATTTTTCGTCTTTTAAGCAGCCAAACTTAATGAATGGGCTAATGTCATCCCAATATTTCTCATAAGAGTCACGCTCAACCTTATACATGCCAGCTAATTTATCTGCTACCTTCTTAGTAATGTAATCAGAGATTTTCTTTACGAAACCATCATTTTGTAACGCACTACGTGATACATTCAAAGGTAAATCAGGACAATCAATTACACCTTTTAATAACAACAAGAATTCTGGAATAACTTCTTTAATGTTATCAGCGATAAATACCTGGTTACTATATAATTTAATTGTTCCTTCGATGCTATCATATTCTGTATTAATCTTAGGGAAGTACAAAATTCCCTTTAAGTTAAAAGGATAATCCATATTTAGATGAATCCAGAATAAAGGTTCTTTGTAATCATGGAATACCGTGCGATAAAACTCTTTGTAATCCTCTTCTTTGCAGTCATTTGGATGTTTTGTCCACAATGGAGTTGGATTATTGATTGGCTTTGGACCTTTCTTTTCAGTTGTTTCTTTTACCTTACCATCTTCAGATACTTCAGCATCTACAACATCAGACTTTTCTTTCGTCTCTTCCTTTTCTTCTTCTACAGGAGCATTGGCATTCTTAAAGAAGATTGGAACTGGCATAAAGGAACAATATTTTTCAATTACTTCTTTTGCTCGATATTCATTGGAGAATTCATAACTATCTTCATTTAGATATAACGTAATCTTAGTACCACGTTCTGCCTTCTCCCCTTCACCCATTTCAAAATCAGTACCTTCCTCTGATACCCAAACAACAGGTTTTGCATCCTTTTGCCAAGAGAGAGTTTCAATTGTAACTTTATGTGCAACCATAAATGCAGAATAAAAACCAAGACCAAAGTGTCCAATAATCTGTTCTTCATTTGCCTTATCTTTGTACTTCGTTAAGAAATCTTGAGCTCCAGAAAAAGCGATCTGGTTAATATACTCCTTAACTTCATCGGCTGTCATACCAATTCCATTATCAATAAATGTAAGTGTCTTTTCTTCTGAATTTACAATGACCTCAACTTTGAGTTCATCGCTTTCAGGAATTGAGTACTCGCCCATAACTTCAAGCTTCTTTAGCTTTGTAATTGCATCGCAAGCATTTGATATTAACTCACGGAAGAAAATGTCGTGGTCAGAATAAAGCCACTTCTTAATAATTGGGAAAATATTTTCGGAATTAATTGATAAACTACCTTTTTCCATACTCATGAACAACACTCCTTTTTATATCATTTACTTTTTATATCATTTACTTTTTAACCATTTCAATTTCTATTTCCTTTTATATCATTTACGATTTTGTGACATTTATAAATAGAAATAATTCTCTAATATTTCATTCACGACAAGATGACCTTTGACCTTATCACGTTTCTGAATAATACTATAATACTGTCTTTATGAAAAGTCAAGCAAAAATTAGCACTCATTCTTAATGAGTGCTAACAAAGAGTTTTGGAAACTCTGTCTCTTATTCTTCTATAAATGCTAATTCATTCTTTTTCAAAAATGTTTTCACTTGCTCATCCCATGCATGCTCAAGTGTTTTATCTAGTGTAAACTGAGTCAAACCGATTCCTGTAATAATGTACAGCTTATTATTTTCATATTTTATATGAAAATATAGTCCGCTGACCTCCTGTACCCGCATCGCTACACCAGCATTACGTATTACACTTTCAATCTGTTCTCTTCCTAACATAAGAGAAATATGAAATGATAATGGTGTTTTATTACCTCTAACTAAAGAATACACAATTGGTTTTACTTCAGACCACTTAGAATAAGTTCTTGTTCCTAATGTCTCAAGTTCCTGCGTAGAATAAAAATCTAAATTTAGTTTACCCGTAATTTGAAATCGATTAAATGTATTCATCGTTAACTCCGATAGCAAGAAATTATCAAACACTGTCTGGATTAACAACTTTCCCATAAATGGTTTCACTTCTAATATCTGAAGTGCTCTCATACTCGTTCTCCCTTTCTTCCTATTCGATTGCTAATTGAATCAATTTTAATACGACAAGGTGAATTGGATAAAATAAATAAAAAGCATATTTGTAAGATGGACCTTTCTCGCCATTGTATCGATATATAAATGGTGCCGCGAGAATTGCCATAAACTGAATATCTCCACATAGAAAACCTGTTAAAAGAATAAATATAATCAGAGTTGCCGCTTTGCTTCGATATCCATAATAGAACCCAATGATAATTAACACACCATATCCATAATCTAAGTAACTACCTCTAATTAGAATTAAGCTGACAGACGCTGCTATAATTACTATGATAGAATAAAAGTTCACAAAAAATCTAGCATTATAAGAACTCTTACCACGAAGCAACTTATCTTGGTAGCTCTTTTGCAGCCTATCAATACATGTAATTGCAATTAGCCCTAAAATTAGAGTAAAGAAAATGTTCTGTTGGTCAAATAATTCCTGTGGAAAGTTTCTGATCACAATACCAAACGGTTTTTCCGAAAAGGCAAAATCAAACGGAATCTCCGATATGAATGCAAATATTGCTAGCCGTAACATATACTTTTTCACATTTCTCGTGTGTAAAAATCCTTGTACAATTAAAAATGCAAACAAAGGAAAGGCGATTCTACCAATCACACGTCCAATCACATATAGAGTGATATCTCTCTCGTAGCTTCCTATGCTTAGGTGGAATAGATACCCAAAGTCTTTTGGTACGAAGAGTAATGTAATATGATCAATTAACATAGTGATACAAGCTATTATTTTCAAAGTAAATGTGCTCACGTCGTATTCCTTTCTAGTTAAGACTCTCTTTTGGCATCTCTAACAACAATGCCATGCTTCTTTCCTCTAACTCAAAGCTTTTTTCGACTATGATTTGTTCCTCTTTCATAAACCCTTTCGAAGTCATCATACAAAGTTTCCATTGCTTTGTTCGATCAAGATTTGGCAAATCAAATACATGAGGTTCCCAATGCATATTACAGATAAGATAGCAAGTACTGTCTTTTTCGGTACGATTCTTCACTGCGTATTGTCCACACAACATAATCCCAATGGATCTACTATAATTCGAATAATCAGGATACCAAGCCTTTGTCCCATGAAAAGAAACATCTGGCATCCCACAAGAGATATAGTCTAAGCCACGAAGTTCTAATGCATTATGGAAAACAGGATGCTCTTTTCGCAATTGGATTAAGCTCTTTACAAATTGTAGCATATCCTTTTGACTCGCCTTTTTCTTCCAATCAACCCATCCTATTTCATTATCTTGACAATATGCATTATTATTGCCGAGCTGTGAGTTCCCAAACTCATCTCCTGCTAATAGCATAGGTGTCCCCTGACTTAAGAAGAGAGCAGTCAATGCATTATATTGCATTTTTATTCTTAAGTCATTGATCTTCTTCTTGCGAGTGTTTCCTTCAATCCCACAATTCCAACTATAATTATAGTCGGTTCCATCACAATTATTCTCACCATTACCTTCATTATGTTTCACATCATAGGTGTACAAATCATTTAACGTAAATCCATTATGGTCGGTAATGTAATTAATAACTCCTTGTTTCTTACTATTCTTCTTAAATCGTTCTAGAAACTTACCAACCTGTTCTTCGTCCGACTTTAAGAATCTTCTTATGTCAACTAAGAATCCTTCATTATATTCAGCAAGATTCTTGTATAACGGTTCTACATCTTTTGCATAAATATTAGATACATTCCAACTAGTAGCTAAAAGCTTTGTATTTGCTAAATATGGATCAGTTGCAATCAATTGCTCTGTAGTATAGTCCGTATTAATTCGAAAACCATCAATATGATATTGTATAACCCAAGCTCTAAGGCACTCTATAATAAACATTGGTGCATAATCCTTTGGAAAATACATATCTAGAATCACTTCAATCGATGCATTATGCAAAGCTTTGACCATTGCTTTAAACTCTGTAATACAATCATTTGGATTAGCTGCGTAGGAAGCTTTCGGTGCAAAATAATAGCTGTCCGTTGTATAGCCCCAATAATTAATCTTCGGTACATCTTCACGTCTTGTCTCGCATAGCTGATATGTACCTTTATTCACATAATTCCTTGTATATTTGGGAACTCCATATATATGCTCCTGCTGATTTTTCATTTCATTAAACTCAATACATGGCATCAAGAATACAGCATTAATTCCGAGGTCTTTTAAATATGGGATTTTTTCAATAACACCGAGAAATGTACCTTTTTGACGAACCCCTGATTTAGGATTCATCGTAAAACCTCTGACGTGTAATTTATATAAAATTAAGTCAGAATAGGAGTATTCGGTTCGAATCTCATTCGACCAATCGAAATCCTCAAAAGCCCATGCTCCATATAATCTTTTCTCTTCTGATTGCTCACCAAATTTATCTCTACCAACGATACGACTTGCATATGGATCAATAAACTCTTGATTCATAGCTTCATATAAATAACAATCACCCTTTATCTCACTCAATGGTACACTGATAGAAAATACACAACCGATTCGATTGTCCTGCTTCATTACATACTGGTTTCTTAACTCATTTGTCTTACTATCATATATCTTTACTGAACAGTCCTTTGCATTTGGAACAGATATTGTAAAATTTATATTATCCTGTGATTTTGTTACGCCCATCGGCATTGGAAATTGCTGATTATTAACTTTAACCTTTGTCATCCACGATTCCTCCATCCATTCTGATGCCGAAGCACTCATCGTTACCTATGTTTGTAATACACACGACAAAAAGTGTGTCTACATAAGAAACATTCATTCTTATTCTAACTTTTAGATACACATAAGTCAAGGAATATACCATCCAAGGCCTTCTTTTCTACCTCTTCCTTAAATTTTTGCTTGTGATTTGATATGACTATGCAAAAGAAAGAGTGCGATGGTATAGTTTAGGAGTGCCTTACAAGTCCGCATGCCCTTTGTGGGCTTGTGAGCAAAGCACGTCGAAGAAACTATACCATCACACTCTTTCTTCATAAAACAAAAATCTATTCTTCAGATTCTAGTTCTGGTTCAACCTCAACAACCTTCTGTCTCTTACGAGCCATGACGTCGCTGTCTAAATATTCATCATAAGTAGATATCTTATCAATTAAACCATTTGGAGTTATTTCCATAATACGATTAGCAATCGTTTGAATAAACTGATGATCTTGAGATGTAAATAAAACAACACCAGGGAACTTAATCATACCATTATTTAATGCAGTAATGGATTCCATATCTAAATGGTTTGTAGGTTCATCCATAATTAAGACGTTTGCACCCATAATCATCATCTTGGAGAGCATAACACGTACACGTTCACCACCAGATAATACGTTAACCTTCTTAACACCATCTTCACCAGCAAATAACATTCTACCTAAGAACCCACGAACATAGGTTACATCTTTTTCTGGAGAATAAGGCATCAACCAATCTACGATGATTTCATCACCTGAAAACTCTTTTGTATTATCTTTTGGGAAATACGCTTGAGTTGTTGTAATACCCCATTTATATTCACCTTCATCAGGTTCTAACTCTCCTGCAAGAATCTTAAATAAAGTTGTTGATGCTAACGTGTTACTTCCTACAAAAGCAACCTTATCTTCACGAGTGATAATAAAAGATAAATTATCAAGAACCTTTACACCATCAATTGTCTTGCTTAAGTTCTTAACTGTTAGCACTTCATTACCAATTTCACGATTAGGTCTGAAATCAATATATGGATACTTTCTACTAGATGGACGAATTTCATCAAGCTCGATTTTCTCAAGGGCACGTTTTCTTGAAGTAGCCTGTTTGGATTTAGAAGCATTCGCAGAGAAACGACGAACAAATTCTTGTAACTCCTTAATCTTTTCTTCCTTCTTCTTATTCGCTTCTTTCATCTGTTTAATCATTAACTGAGATGATTCATACCAGAAGTCGTAGTTACCTGCATATAACTGAATCTTAGAATAATCAATATCTGCTATGTTAGTACATACTTTATTCAAGAAATAACGATCATGAGATACTACAATAACTGTATTTTCAAAGTTGATTAAGAACTCCTCTAACCAACGGATTGCTTCAAGATCGAGGTGGTTTGTAGGCTCATCGAGTAACAGAATATCCGGATTTCCAAATAACGCTTGCGCTAAAAGAACTTTCACCTTTTCACTACCATTTAACTCGCTCATGAGTTTGTAATGAAGGTCGGTTTCAATTCCAAGTCCATTAAGTAAAGTGGCTGCATCAGATTCTGCTTCCCATCCATTTAGTGTAGCAAATTCACTCTCTAACTCACTTGCACGAATTCCATCTTCTTCTGTGAAGTCTTCCTTCGCATATATTTCATCCTTTTCCTTCATAATGTCATAAAGTCGTTGATTACCCATAATTACAGTATTTAAGACATCATAGGCGTCATACTTGAAGTGATCCTGTTGTAAAAAGGATAATCTTTGTCCTGGAGTAATTATGATATCTCCTTTAGTCGGTTCAATCTGTCCAGAGAGAATTTTTAAGAAGGTAGATTTTCCAGCACCATTAGCACCAATTAAACCGTAACAATTTCCCTCTGTAAATTTAATATTTACATCTTCGAATAGGGCTCTTTTGCCTAATCTTAATGTTATATTACTTGCTTGTATCATGTTAATACCTAGCCTTTCTATTCTGCTGCGTTCGCACTATTTCATATTTTACCGTATATTCTGCATTTTGCAAGCACTTTTTATTGCTTTATACAGGCAATACCATTCAATTGAGCATATTCAACGGCTTTTGATCCTTTTGGTGTCTTAATAACAACATTACTAATCTGATCAAAAATCATAGAACCAAAGAATGAAACAGTATCCGGAATCATAATTTGCTCTAAATTATAGCATGAATAGAAAGCCATGTCTGCAATCTCTTGTGTACCACTTGGTAAGGTTATGCTCTTTAGCGATGTACAAAAAGCAAATGCCATTTCTCCAATAAAAGAAGCAGAACTCTTAAACTCAACCTTATTAACTAAAGAACAATTAGAAAATGCAGAATATCCGATTTCCTTTACCGTACCTAGGAAAGTAATTGAAGTTGCTTTCTCACACCCACTAAAGGTGCCTTCTGCTATTTCCTCTATTCCTTTAGGGATTACAATTTTTCTCATGGAGTAACAATTAGCGAAGGCAAATGCTTCTAGCTCGATTAATTTTTCTGGTATATCAACATCCAACAATATACATCCTGCAAAAGCTTCTGTCCCTATACTTCGTAAACTTTTTGGAAAAAACACATACGCTAGATTTTTACTCATTGAAAATGCACCAGCTTCAATAGAAACTACTCCTTCTTCAATAAAGCAAGTTTCATCCTTTCTAGCTGCAGGATATCGAATAATCGAAGTCTTTTCTTTATTATAGAGTACACCATTTACTAAGCAATAATTCGCATTTTTACTGGATAACTCAATCTTTTCTAACTTAGAACAATTACCAAGAGCATTCATTCCTATATCAGCTACGGACTCCGGTATTGAAATTTGCTTAATATTTGTATTCCCATAGAAGGCTTGAGCTTCAATTCTTGTTATCCCATTCGAAATCACCACTTTACTTACTTCTACAAGTTCAAGTGCCCCATTACCAATTGCAACCACTGGCTTTTTATCAATTGTGGAAGGAATAACCAAAATATCACTTTTGATTTCTATAATATCTGTTATTGTGATCTTATCACCAAAAACACGAATACCTGCCACGGTACCCAAATCATCTATGTATGCCTTGCTATTATTATCAAATATCTTCGATTCTTCCGTATGATTTAGCTGAGTATCCATAATTGGTGTCGGACTTAATTCGATATCTTCAATTTCCTCGTTCTCTTCGATCTCTTCGATCTCTTCAATCTCTTCAGTAACAGCCGGAGTAATTGAAATAGTAGGTTTAGTCTCGCCAATTGATGAATTAATCTCATCAATTGCTTCGATATCAAGTTCGGATTTATTTGGTTTTGCTGTCGGACTAATCACCTCATTTTGCATAAGAGTTAGAGTCGGTGTTTGCGTAACTGTTGCATTTTCTTCTGAATCAACTGGCTTTTCCTCTTTGCTGCATGCTGAACATATGAAAAGCGTAACCAATATAAATACTATCATACGCAATTTATTCTTCATATTATTAATCGTATCCTTTCAAAGTAAACTCATCACTTAGTTAACTAATTATCATATTCATGATGATTATAACATAACTTATTCACAAATAGAAGAGAGCAAATGTGTGCTTCGCACTCCCTCCTATCATGCTTGTGTCAAAAGTACTTATCAATAATTTCATTCGTCATTTTGCACATTAAGACTTGTTAAAATGAGATGACAAACATAATTTAGGAGCATACAGTTATGAAGTCGTCGGTACTTAGGGCCTGTATTTTAGGCCCTTATGAACCGTAAAAATGGTTGTTACATAATGTTTTTGCAAACATCATGTAACAACCATATTGTTATATCCCTCTATTGAAAATGATTAAATCTCAAATAATAAATCCCCATAGGTAGGTACTGGCCAAACTTCTTTATCTACCATTGTTTCCAATTCATCAATCGGCTTTCTAAGTTCTTGCATTGCTGTAAATACCTCATCTCTAAAGAAAACAGCCTGTTCTTCTCCCTCTTCTTTTAATGCTGCTGCTTGAACAGCTACATTCAATTTTGAAAGTGCTGCTTTTGCATTCGCTAAAAGCGTGGAGACATTCGTTAATAAATCTGTCTGTACACTAACATCTGCGTTAGGTGCTGCTGTCTTTATTGCATTGATACTGTTTGCCAGAGTTGTCGTAAACTTAATTACAGCAGGAATATACAATTTACTAGACATTTCAATCATAGTCTTTGCCTCAATATTAATCGCTTTGGAATAAGATTCGTATAGAATTTCTTCACGAGATCTTAACTCTGTCTCTGTAAACACTCCATGCTTTGTAAATAGTTGAATTGATTTATCTGTCACTAAGGAAGGTACTGCTGCTACCATTGATGGAATGTTTGGTAATCCACGACGTTTTGCTTCTTCAACCCATGCATCTGCGTAACCATTTCCATTAAAGATAATTCTCTGATGCTCTGTTACTGTCTTCTTAATTAAGTCATGCACTGCCAAATCGAAATTTTCTGCTGTTTCAAGCTGGTCAGCCATCTCACTAAAAACATCTGCAACAATTGTATTTAAGGTGGTATTAGCATCTGCAATTGACATCGAAGAACCTAAGGAACGAAACTCAAATTTGTTGCCAGTAAATGCAAATGGCGAAGTACGATTTCGATCCGTTGCATCTTTTCTAAACTCAGGAATTGTATGAACACCAGTCTTTAAGCGTTCACTCTGCTTTGAGCTTTTTGCCTCTCCAGTCTCAATTAACTGTGTCAACACATCTTCTAACTGCTCTCCTAAGAAAACTGAAATAATTGCTGGAGGTGCCTCGTTTGCACCTAATCTATGGTCATTGCCAGGATTGGAAGCTGAAAGTCTTAATAAATCAGCATGAACATCAACTGCCTTTAAAATTGCAGAGAGAATTAATAAAAATTGAATGTTTTCATGAGGTGTTTTTCCTGGGTCTAATAAGTTCTTGCCAGTATTCGTTACAAGTGACCAGTTATCATGTTTACCAGAGCCATTCACTCCTGCAAATGGTTTTTCATGTAATAGGCAAGCTAATCCGTGACGAGTAGCTACTTTCTTCATAACATCCATTACTAACTGATTATGGTCAGTAGCAATATTCGCAGTCGAATAAATAGGTGCTAATTCATGTTGAGCTGGTGCTACTTCATTATGCTGAGTTTTACATAATACGCCTAGTTTCCACAACTCTGTATTAATCTCTTTCATGAAAGATGCAATTCTTTCCTTAATCGAGCCAAAATAGTGATCGTCTAATTCTTGACCCTTTGGTGGCATTGCCCCAAATAAAGTACGGCCTGTAAATACTAAATCTTCTCTCTTTAAGTACTTTTCTCTATCTATGATGAAGTATTCCTGCTCTGGTCCAACAGATACCGAAACACTTGTTACATCGTTATGTCCAAATAATTTACAGATTCGTACTGCCTGTTTATCAATAGCCTCCATGGAGCGCAGTAAAGGAGTCTTCTTATCTAAAGCTTCTCCAGTATAAGAACAGAATGCTGTCGGAATGCAGAGTGTAACACCTGCAGCATCCTCTTTTAAGAAAGCAGGTGACGTACAGTCCCATGCAGTATATCCTCTTGCTTCAAATGTTGCTCTCAAACCACCAGATGGAAAAGAAGAAGCATCAGGTTCACCTTTTATTAATTCTTTCCCGGAAAACTCCATTAAAATCTTTCCTGCTGGTGCCGGAGAAATAAATGAATCATGTTTTTCTGCTGTTACACCTGTCATTGGTTGGAACCAATGAGTATAATGAGTTGCTCCTCGCTCAATTGCCCAATCCTTCATAGCATTTGCAACAACTTCAGCAACTTGAGGGTCTAGGTCCTCGCCATTCTCGATTGTCTTTTTTAGCGCTGCAAAAGTTTTCTTTGGCAAACGCTCGATCATTGTTGCTTCATTGAACACATCAATACCGAAAATATCTGTTAATTTTTCTGCCATAAATATTTCTCCTTCCAAAGTTATTATTAGTTCTCCAGAAATCCTTATGTAATTCCCCCCATAAACATTGATACCATTAAATCACATTATATTAAAAATTACAACAAGGATTTATGACTTAAAGATGAAGTGCATAAGCACAACTTTTGTTCCACGCCGTAGCGTAGCGTAGTACGTATCATGCGGAGCCTTTTTTATATACGATGAAATTCAGAGGAATTTCCCCGTATATAAAAACAAAAGGGTGCTCTCATATGAGAACACCCTTGCTCTTGATATATCTTTAATACTAAAATATCACTAATTTATAGTTTTGTGAATACCCTTTTTTACTAAATTGAATTTTTTTCCTAATTTTACAAAAATGAACCACTTATCATAAAATATTTGTGCAATTTTTAAAAGTAACTGATTATTTTTGATTCACAGTAACATTCAATTGATGGAAAGGAATTGTAAATCCCTTTTCATCAAACATATATTTGATTGTTTCAAGTAACTCACATTTTGTTTCGAAATAATCCTCTTTTTGCACCCAAACACGCATTGCAATTTCAACCGCATCATCACCATATTTTGCAACAAACAAATCGATAGGTTGATCTTTTAGAATCTTCTCATTGCATTTACCAATCTTGAATAATTCTTCCTTAACGGTTCGAATATCATCATGATATCCAATTGGAATAATCAGATCTAGTCGGCGCGTTGGTTCATCTGTAACATTAACGATATTAGCATTTGCCAAGGAACCATTCGGAAAAACAATGACTTTATTGTCAATCGTAACAACTTTTGTATAGATAATATCAATTGTTAAAACTGTACCCTCTTTGTCCCCAACGATAATATAATCACCGATTCGAAACGGTTTTAAGATTAAGATTAAAACACCACCAGCAAAATTTGATAAACTTCCTTGAAGTGCTAAACCTACAGTTAAACCAACGGAACCTATTAAAGCAACAAAGGAAGCCTCTGGTACACCTAACTTCATAAAGATAGCAATAAATAAAAGACTGTACAGAATTGCCTTTATTAACGATGTTACAAAATTAGCAGCACTTATTTCTGTATTTGCTCGTTCAAAAGTTCGCCTAACGATTTTTAAAATCACTCTGATTACTTTTTTACCAATCAGGTAAATAATAATACATATGATTACGTTAACTAAAAAATCAATTGCAAGAGGATAAAATCCATTCCACCACGTAACAAAGCGAGAATGTTCCTTACCTTCTACTACTCCCCCACCTTGTACAATAGAAAGAATTGAAAATATATTCATCTACTTCTCCTTAATGATTATTTCCATTTATCTTACTCTTCTTTTGTTTTTTATCGTTGCGTTTTCTTCCTTCTTGTATTCAAACACTACCATCCCAAGAGGTGGCAAGCTTATCCGTATTCCTTGTGCTTGTCCATCCACTGCTTTGTCAATGCTTTTCTTTATGTGTTTATTAACGCGTCCTGCGCCACCAAACTTAATATCATCACTATTAAAGATCTCTTTATATTTCCCTTTATATGGTACAGCAAGATAGAAATTATCATAAACAACTGGCGTAAAATTAAGGACTACAATTAGTATTTCTTCTTGACCTCTTCGTTCAAAGCTGATAATACTGTGATCAGCATCCATTGAACTAATCCATTGAAATCCTGATGGGTCTTCATCTAACTCATATAAAGCTTTCCTCGATTGGTATAATTTATTCAGAGCTTTTACATAAGTTTGCATCTTCTGATGTTTTTCATCCTCTAAAAGATTCCAACTTAACGATACTTCTTCATTCCACTCGAGCTCTTGTGCGAATTCCTGTCCCATAAACAGTAATTTTTTTCCTGGGTGTGTTGTCATAAAGCCATAAGCAGCACGAAGATTCGCATACTTGTCAGTCTCATATCCTGGCATCTTATTAATCATAGAACACTTCCCATGCACTACTTCATCATGAGAAAAGACTAAGACAAATTTTTCAGAATATGCATAAACCATACTAAAAGTTAAAGCGCCATGACAGCTTTTGCGAAACAATGGATCTTGTTTCATATAATTTGTAAAGTCATTCATCCAGCCCATGTTCCATTTATAATCAAAGCCTAAACCACCACTATCAAGATCACCGGTTACCATTGGCCAAGCCGTAGATTCCTCAGCGATTACTATTGTTCCATCCTTACGCTTATGTACGATAGAATTTAAGTGTTTTAGCATCTCCATAGCTTCTAGATTCTGATTACCACCATATTCATTCGCTACCCATTCTCCATCATTCTTACCATAATCAAGATATAGCATCGATGCGACAGCATCCATTCGGATACCATCGATGTGATATTCACTTAGCCAAAACAAAACATTCGCAATAAGAAAATTTGATACCTCTGGTCTTCCATAATTGAAAATCAGCGTACCCCAATGAGGATGCGCTCCCTTTCTTGGATCCTCATGTTCATATAAACATGTGCCATCGAAGTTGCTAAGTCCATGAGCATCTCTTGGAAAATGAGCTGGAACCCAATCTAAGATAACGCCAATTCCCTTTTGATGCATATAGTCTACAAAGAATTTAAAATCCTCTGGTGTACCATAACGTGACGTAACAGAATAAAACCCCGTTACTTGATATCCCCAGGAACCATCGAATGGATGCTCCATAACTGGCATGATTTCAATATGAGTATACCCCATCTGTTTCACATAATCAGCTAACATTACAGCTAAATCACGATAATTATAAAAACTACCATTCTTCTCTTCTGGCTTTTTAAAAGATCCAAGATGTACCTCATAAATCGACATCGGCTGATTCGAGTAGTTCGTATTCTTTCTCTTTGTTAACCAATTCTGGTCCTTCCATACATAATCTGATGTGTCAGACACAATAGATGCAGTGTTCGGACGAAGTTCAGAATGAAAAGCATATGGGTCTGCTTTTAAAAACGTCAACCCGCCTTTTGATTTAATCTCATATTTATAGATATCACCTTTTTTAATACCAGGTAGAAAGATCTCGAATATACCCGAATTCCCCAAACGACGCATCGGATTCTTTCTGCCGTCCCATTGATTAAAATCACCCACAACACTAACTCGTGTTGCATTCGGAGCCCATACTGCAAATCTTGTTCCTTCAACATTTTTTAAAGTACATGTATGTGCACCTAAAACATTATATAACTTGTAATGTATTCCTCGATTAAAATTATCACAGTCCTGCTGCTTAATTGTGCTTTCAAACGAATAAGGATCTACAATCTCTAATGTTTTTCCATCTTCATATACAATGAAGAAGGTATAACTTGGAATTGTCTTTCTTGGTATTAGAATAGCAAAATAGCCCTCATCTCTTACCCTCTCCATTGAGTACTCTAGGTCACTTTTACTTATTTTTAAACGAACCTCTTTTGCATCTGGGATAAATGTTTGAACGATTATCCCTGCTTCCGTCTTATGTGCTCCTAAGATGCTATGAGGGCAATCATGTTCCGAGTAAATAATTGCCTCAATTCCTGGCCAGTCCATAAGTTGGTTTAGCGTTTTGTTCATAGGTTATGCCCCTTCCAAATTATTCCCAATACCATTGGTCCCTTCCAGTTTCTTCTGGTGTTCCTTCTGGTTTAGGCATATATTTTTTAAAAATTCTTTCAATTAAAAATGAGCTAATAAAGCAACTTAGTGACGGTGCTATAAAAATCAACAAAGGAATTAAATAAATTCCAATTCCAAACGCTGCAACAGTAAGTGCAATGAGAAACGTAGATGGGAAATGCTTTAATGATATAACGAAAGAGGTTTTAAACAATCCCCTCAAGTTGAGCGTAAAACGTGACAAAATTGGATACGCAAAGAGAAATACAAATACAGCAATTGTTGTAATTGCAATAAAACCTGCGAACAACAATTCGCCTGATGTCTCACCTTCTAATCTCTTCGCATTTGCAAAATTAAAATCTACATATAACACATAAGATAGAACTAAAAAAATAACTGTTGAGATTGTCCCTAATTTAAAATTAACCTTAAATGAGTGAAAAAACTCTTTCGTAACATATCCACGATCTCTTCGAATTGTTTTAACAATTGTGTAATACATTGCCGTAGTAGCTGGTCCAATTGTTATGAGAGGGATACAGCATATGAGCCATAATATACTAAGATAAACCATGTCACATACCTTCCCCATAAAAGTGAAAAAACCATTATCCACATTAAATAAATTTCCCATCTTATCCTCCTATAACTTTAGTAATCTAGTTTTTCGCTAAACATGCAAATTAGTCTCAATATTATATATGAGTACTTTAAGTTTAATTATCTTTTCGTAGTTTTATGTTTTTTAACAGACAACCAATTACATCAATATCTTTTTGATATATAATTCTCTTGGTTATCCATCTTGTAACCGTCCATAATCATATAAACGGTATGTAAAATCACTACTCTGCTGGGTCTCGAGTAATAATGTTCCTCCTTTAATTGCATGTACCGTTCCTGGTTCAATCTGGAAGAAGTCCAGACCAATCACGACTTTAGCATTCTCATCACAGTCAAAGACATACCAGCATTCTGTCTTGCCAGATGAGCCATTCTCATGTACCCTCGTATAGGAATCATCTGGATGTACTTGAATACTCAAGCTTTTGCATCAACTATTTTAGCAACAATGGAAAAATCCCTGTTTACATTACCAAACACCTCACGTTGTTCCTTCCATAACTGATTCAGCGTAGAAGAATAATATCCTTCATAACTGCCCTTCGCTGTCTTTCCTATTATAACATCAATATCCTTTTTTTCAAAGTGCTAAAGGTTATATTTTATATACATTTTAGATTCTTTTAGTAATTGATCATCACTCCTGTATTCTCAGTATTTGATAACCAAATTAGAGGGAAACATACCTTTACTGAACTATGGTTAAGTGCTATAATTATGAGAAATTTAATTGCGAGCAAAATACACAGGAGGATATAATGATTAATGAACAAGTAAATGGAATCGATCTTAAGCTACAAACAGATGAAGAAGTATTCTCTCCAAGGAGCATTGATGCTGGAACTAAGGCAATGCTTTCCTACGTTGAATTAGTGAAAGATGACAAAGTACTAGATCTTGGTTGTGGATATGGAATAGTTGGTATATGGGCGGCCAAGCAGATAGGTTCCGATCATGTTACAATGTGTGATATTAATGTAAAAGCCATCGAATGTTCCAAGCTGAATGCAAAAGAAAATGGAGTAGTAGAAAATCTGATGATTTTGCAAAGTGATGGTTTTGAAAATATAGTAGATGACAATTATTCAATTATCTTATCCAATCCTCCTTATCATGTCGATTTTTCAGTACCAAAACAATTTATTGAGCAAGGATATCGCAAATTGAAGCTTGGTGGTAAATTGTATATGGTAGTGAAACGAAAAGATTGGTATCAAAATAAACTTATCTCAGTTTTTGGTGGCGTAACAGTTCATGAAAAAGATGGATATTACGTTTTCATAGCTGAAAAACGTAAAAAAAAGATAATAGAAAAGCCAAAAAAGGAAAATAAACTTTCCAAAAAACTCAGTCGAAAATATAAGTAAAAGATATACACAACACTCCATTCACGAGCAAAGGAGCTGTCAAATATATTTGACAGCCCCAGAGTACCACTCATTCTTTTTTTATTCCTAACTTCTGTAGAACTTCTTCCAATTTTGCAATATCAATAGGTTTCGCTGCGTAAGCATCACAACCAATATCAAATGCGTTACGCACAAATGATGTTTCAGCCAATGCTGTA
Organism: Bacillota bacterium; assembly: GCA_023439125.1. Classification (GTDB taxonomy): domain Bacteria; phylum Bacillota; class Clostridia; order Lachnospirales; family Lachnospiraceae; genus Lachnoclostridium. Next base: position 29,982 of record JAEXOU010000010.1, read on the forward strand.
GTCATAACTATTTTGGAACGGTTCTCAGGTGCTACTCCCCTTTGCACCTCATAATCTCTAATATTCTTTAGTACCTTCACCCCGTCCACCTTGGGCATCATAATATCAAGGCAGATTAGATCATAAGGCTTTTGTTCTTTTACAGACATCAAAAACGCATCCAAAGCTTCCAGGCCATCAACAACCAAGTCACATTCTCCATATTGTGAAAGGAACTTTAGTAAAAATTTACGACTTGTTAAGTCATCCTCAGCTATTAGAATTCTCATATCGCATTCTCCTTTCATTTTTTCTTTCAACTTTAACTTGTGTAAAGACCGATTACATTAATAAGTGATGTTCTTTCAAAATATCAAACGCTGTTACAACAAGTAAAGTAATTCTTCTAACCTCATCTAGATCCCCTCGTCTAGAAGCAAGTTCAACCTTAAAAGCCAAATCCTTTAAACCGAATGCATCAATGTCAATCGAAATATTTTTTATCTCATGAGCCAGATTTTCTACAACTTCCAATTCACCATTTCCCAAAGCAGCTATCATTCCTTTAATGTGTTCAGAACATTTATTGATTGATATCTCATAATTACTGTTCATTGATTTTGGTTCTTTTGCTACATCCCTCATTATAATCTCAGCATTTGATTCTTGAATGGTACTGTTTGGTATGCACGTATCACATAAATTCTTATCTGATGTAAATTTATCAATCACATAATACAATTCCTCCATTTGAATCGGCTTAGATATATACCCATCCATCCCAAGGCTTAAAAATCGCTCCATATCTCCTTGTAATGCATAAGCAGTAAGAGCAACAATCGGTGTATGTTTGCTGTTTAATCCTTCTTTCTCTTTTATTTGCTTAGTAGCTTCAATACCATTCATTTCAGGCATTTGTATATCCATTAAAACAATATCATATTTTCCTATTTCAAAGATTTCTAACGCTTCTTTCCCATTGTTTGCAGTATCAACAACATATCCTTTTTTGCAAAGCATCTTTAATATTACCTTCTGATTTACTGCATCATCCTCAACCAAAAGTATCTTCGTTAACCTTGTAGGACTTGTTATAATTTGTGTATAGTTATCTTTAAACTTAGGTTGTGCTCCTATTTTAAACTTTAAATTAAAATAAAAAGTACTGCCCTTGCCTTTTTCACTTTTTACTCGAATATGTCCCCCCATCATCTCAACTAGACTTTTTGATATTGCTAGACCAAGACCAGTACCTCCATATTTCTTTGTTACATAATCCTCAACTTGGCTAAAACTCTGAAATAATTTCCCAATATCCTGCGGAGCTATTCCAATCCCTGTATCGGATACCTTAAATCTCAAATTAGCATGATTCTCTACAACCTTACTATCCACAGTAATTGTAATACGACCTTTCTGCGTAAACTTAATTGCATTACTAATTAGATTATTTAAAATTTGTCGAAGTCGAATAGGATCTCCTATGATATATTGTGGAATATTGGAAGAAAGAGTACTCCTTAACTCAAGTCCTTTACTTTCAATTTTAGGAGAATGCATCTTTACTATTTCCTCAACGACTTCCCGAAGATTAAAGGTTACCTTATCAATGGACAGTTTTCCAACTTCCATTTTAGAGAAATCTAATATATCATTAATGATTTTCAAAAGAGAATTCGCACATGCTTTTGCTGTTACCAAATTATCTTTTTGCTCATCATTCAATTTTGTTAACAACGTTAGGTCAACCATTCCCATCATTCCATTGATCGGGGTACGTATCTCATGACTCATATTCGCTAAAAACTCACTTTTAGCTTTATTGGCTGCTTCTGCCGTTTCTTTGGCTTGAATTAAATTAAACTCTGATTGCTTTATATGTGAGATATCAGTAATAATCGTTACTAATTCATCATCTCTAGGACAGTAAATTGCTATTGATAGCCATTTGTTATGTAGTTTCGAAAACTGCTCTTCTATGGTTACACATTTTCCCTGCTTAAGCTCATGTAAATTTTGAAGAATTTTATCAAATATCTCTCCTATACTCTGTTGAAATATATCAGTAAAATACATACCAATAATCTCACTCATATTTAAATCAAAAAGTTTACAAAAGGCTTCATTCGCTTCTGTAAGCTGTAGATTTACAAGTTCCTGTTCTTTATAGATTTCCTCATAATACGCGTAACCACTTTGCATATTCATAAACAAGGAACGATATTTTGCTTGACTTTCATAGAACTTAGTTTCTTCTTTCTTACGTTGCGTAATGTCCCTTACGATACTAAAAAGAATTTCTCTTTCATCCTTTATTGCCCCTTGCGAGCTTACTTCTACTGGAAACGTAGTTCCATCTTTTCTACGATGTAGTGCTTCAAAAGATAACCCCTTTTTATTAGCAATATCTAATTGGTGCCTCGTATATTTCCAATTATCTCGAATATTACGTATATTCATAGTATTCAATTCATCATTCGTATAGCCATATGCTTTTTTAGCCGCTTTGTTTGTCTCAATAATATTACCATCCAAATCAAGAAAAAAGATAATATCTTGCGCATTATCAATAATCTTGCGATATCGTCTTAAATCTTCTTCCATTACTTTACGATCGTTGATATCATAAATTGATCCTATATAACCTTCATAGATGCCATCTAAATCAAAGTAAGGTACGCCCACTAGTAAGCACCACCGATAAACCCCATCATGCCTAAGCATACGTAATTCTATCTGAAAAGATCCCCTTGTCTGCATAGCATTGATTCGTGTTGTATCATACTTATCCAAATCCTCGGGATGAATAACATTCCTCCAACCATATTTAGTAGATTCTTCTAGTGATTTTCCAGTGTAATCATTCCATACTTTATTAACATAATTACAATCCATATTTTTACCTGTCTTCCAAACCAAAGAAGGAATCTGGTCTAATATGCCGTGGCAATAATCACTTGATTTAATAACTGCTAATTCTCTATTTTTAATTTCTGTAATATCCAGTAAAGTAACAACTGCATTTCTTTTTCCTTGTTTTATAAAAGGAGTTATGCTAATTCGAAACCAGGACTCTCTTTTTTCACCATCTATATTTAATATTTTATTTAATTCAATATTACCAGTAGCTTGTCCATGGTGTATCGCTAAGATGATAGCTTTTCGAAGTACACAATCTGGACATCTGTCACCATAACCACATCTAAGCTCACCAATTTGACTTTGTGCACACTGAAAGTCATCCCCAAATTGTCTTCCTATTACCTCTATGCCTTTTTTATTGATATACTGCAATGCTACCTCATTTACTTTAATGATATTGGCATTCTCATCCAACATTACCATACCAATGGGTGCATATTGAAATATCGCCTGTAAATTCTCTTTTTCGCTAATATTTTCCTTTTCTAGATACTTTAACCTTGTGATATCACGAAGTACGATTACCACTCCAATAATTGTATCATCTTTCTTTACAGGAGAGCAAGTTGCTGATACAAACTTTTTTTTATTATCCTTAGTTATAAGAGTAGTATCATGCTCTAACCCTGTGATTGTATCATTTTCTATTGCGGTTTTTACAGGATTCTTAATCTGCCTACCTGAATCAGAATGAATGAAAACGAACGTTTGATCAAAGGCTTTTCCCATCACCTCATTGAAACTAAAACCAATGATCTCTTCCGCTTTATTATTCATGTAGATAATTTTCCCTTCTAAATCAGTTGAGATGATTCCATCTCCAATGCATGATAATGTGGTGGCTGCATGTTCTAAGTTTTCACTCCATAATTGGTAATTTTGCATCATGAATCACTCCGTTTATATTTTTTTCCATACTTTTTATTTCCCAAATATAGAGTACAAAATATTAGGTATATTACCTAATGAAGTTTGTCTCTCTACTGCTCCTATATTATAAGCAACTTTTGGCATCCCATAAACTACTGAGGTTTCTTCATCCTGTCCAATTGTTATTGCCCCATTATGTCTCATATCCAAAAGTCCTTTCGCTCCGTCATAACCTATGCCTGTCAAAATTACACCTATTGCATTTTTTCCAACTTCCTTGGCCACTGATTCAAATAGCACATCTACAGATGGACAATGACCGTTTACTCTCTCTCCTTCAAAGCATTCTACCCTATACTTATCGCCTATTTTCTTAATTTTCATATGTAAATCACCAGGTGCTATAAGTACCTTTCCAACTTCAACATAATCACCAGTTTTAGCTTCCCAAACTTCTAAGTTTGTGGAATTATTTAGTCGTTCTGCAAACATACGCGAGAAAACAGGCGGTATGTGTTGAACAATCACAATACCAGGTGAATTTGAAGGTAATTCTTTTAGTATATTAAATATAGCCTCAGTCCCACCAGTTGACGCACCTATTGCGATGATCTTACCAGATACGTTTTTCATATTGTTTTCAAATCTTTGGGTAAAGTTATTTGTATTGGAATTAATAATCTTTGCTGTTGATGCAACCTTTACCTTCGCAATCATCTCAAGAATAAAATTTTCAACACTCTTAACTACCTTAATATCAGGTTTTGTTACAAAATCAACAGCCCCCGCATTCATAGCATCAAACACTGTTGCACTTATTGCGCTCACAACTATAACGGGTAAAGGATATTGTGGAAGCAATCGTTTGATAAATTCAATGCCATTCATCTTTGGCATTTCAACATCGCATGTCATGACATCAGGCTTATACTTAATTATTTTATCCCTTGCATCAAAGGGATCATTTGCGACAGCTACCACATCTATATTGATATCAGAAGAAAGTCCTCTTGATAATACTTCTCTAAATATCAGACTGTCGTCCACAATCAGAACTCTAATTTTTCTTTGAATTACCATAATCATACCTCACACTATATACTGACTATGAATTTAATCTCTTCTATTCCTTTCTATATACAGATGGATTGATATATTTAAAAAGGGACTCTTCTCGATTAATTGTTTCCGAATGTCCAATAAACAAATAGCCACCATGTTCCAACGAATCATAAAATTTATTAACTAACTCACGTTTCGTCTGATTATCATAATAAATCATTACATTCCTACAAAATATAACTTGAAATTTGCGTTTGAATGGAAATATGTTTTCCATCAAATTAAATTTTCTATAGATTACTTCATTCCTTATTCGATCAATCAAAATTGATTTTTCATGATCTATTTTCTTGAAGTAATGCAATTTCCATGATGTGGGTAGTGATGCAATATCTTCATTCGTATAGATTCCTTTGATAGCCTCTTCAAGAGCTTTACTTGAAATATCAGTTGCCAATATTTTTGTATCCCACCACATTTTATTTTTTCCGAAAAACTCATCAATAATCATTGCAAGAGTATATGGTTCTTCACCGGATGAACAACCCGCACTCCAAATTCTTAGATCTTTATCCTTTGAGTTATCTGTTAATACAGGAAGTATATTATCTCTAAAATAATCAAAATGACTCACTTCTCTCATAAAAAAGGTATGATTCGTTGTTATTTTGTTTAATAACGTTCGTACTGCCTCTCCTGTTTTATCTGATAAGATATATTGATAATAATCGGTAAAGTTATCAAAACCAAGCTGTACTAATACATTATGAAGCCTTCCTGTGATTAAGGTTTTCTTTTCTTCTTTTAAGTAAATTCCATAGTTGGCTTGAATATATGTTGATAACTGGCTATATTCACGATTCGTAATGGCTATCATAAGTTTCACCTTCCACTGTCATCATATTTTCCTATATACCACAAATTACCGTATCAGAAAAACTTTTGTGTTAATCTAATACGATAATCTGTGGCTATTCTTAAACATTAACAATGCAACAGCTAGCTATGTAAAACTAATATGGGAATAGAATACTTTGAGACTTAATATTTCCCAAATTCCGCATCACTTAATGCTATATTATGTTTCGGTACTCGAGTTTCTACATTTTCGTTTACTCTACTGTTAATATTTCTCTTCTTACTGGACATATTTTGAAGCATTGCAAGAACCTCTGGATTTAGCTCCTCACTCCTTTGAGACGCCCTGATATTTCTTAATTTGAATTTACTAACCATTTCCTTTAGAAGTTCAGCTTGACTTGAAAGCTCTTCACTTGCTGCAGCACTTTCCTCAGAAGTCGCAGAATTCGTCTGAACTACATCTGATACCTGCATGATACCTTGATTGATTTGACTAATACCCGAAGCCTGCTCATTGGAAGCTGTAGCAATATCATGTACAAGAACGGCTACCTTTTCAATTTCATTTACGATTTCATCTAGTGAAACAGCAGTATCTTTTGCAATCTTTGTTCCACTCTCTGCTTTCTTTATAGAGCCTTCTATCATATCTGTTGTTTCTTTTGCTGCATTGGCTGAGCGAGCAGCGAGCGTTCTAACTTCTTCAGCTACAACTGCAAAACCTTTCCCATGTTGACCTGCTCTAGCCGCCTCAACTGCTGCGTTAAGTGCAAGAATGTTAGTCTGAAATGCGATATCATCAATTACTTTTATAATCTTAGATATATTACTTGAAGACTCGTTTATTTCTTCCATTGCCTTTAACATTTCCTTCATTTGAACATTGCCCTGCATTGCGTTGGATTTCGCTGTTCTTGCCAAATCATTTGCTTGATTTGCGTTTCCTGCATTTAGCTTAGTTTGAGAAGAGATTTCTTCTAAGGATGCTGTCAATTCTTCAATCGAACTGGCCTGTTCTGTAGCACCTTGTGAAAGTGCCATGCTTGAATCTGATACCTGACGTGCTCCAGTTGATACCTGTTCCGAGGCAGAATTTATATTTGACAAAACATCATTAAGATTATCTGTCATCCTCTTAAATGCATTTCCAAGTTCTCCAATCTCATCCTTGGATTTAATATCGATTGACACATCCAAATTACCATCAGCTATCTTATCGGCAACACCTACTAGCTTATTTAATTGTTTACTCATCATATTTGCAATGATTAGACCAAGAGAGATTGCAAACACTATTCCCACTATAATAATGCAAATCATCATTAATGTATGGCTAGCATAATTATCAGCATTTTCCTGTACTGCGAGCTCTGCTTGATTTGTATTGTAACTTACTAACTTATGTAAAGCTTCATCAGCATTTGTTGTTGCTTGAGTTACCTTGTCAAGCATCGCCAACGCCTCATCATATTGTTTGTTTTCTATCTTCTTCAGATTTTCATCAAGAACATCCCTATATATTGCAAGTATATCAACAACATTATTATATAAACTTCTAATTTCATTATCCTGCCCAATCGACTTTTCATATTCGGCTAAAAGTTCATTATCATTTATAATAACTTTATCGATACTATCTTTTCTTTCAATGAATTTCTCTGGATCTCTCTCATAAATAGCTAATACCTGATTAACATGAACATCCTGTAAGTTGATTTGAATATCTTTCAGGTCTTGTATTGGAATGAAATTACTGTTATACATATTTTCACTTCTGACATTAATCGTATTCATATTTCTAACACCAACTACACCTACAATGCCTGTTAAGACTGCAAGAATTATAAAACAACAAATAAGTTTTGAACGAATTTTCATATTATAGAACCACCTCATGTAATTTACCCTCCTCTAAATTAGTATATTAACATCACATTACTCCGATTATATCTTCTAGTATTTCATCCGATAAAAGTTTTTCACAGTCAAGTAATAATTTAACATCATTACCTATTTCGCCTATTTTTTTTATATACCTATTATTTAACCCCATGCTCATCTGTGGTGGTTCAACAATATTTTGCTCTGGTATTGTAAGAACTTCTGAGACTCTATCTACTACAAGACCAATTGATATATTTTTTATATCAACTACGATTACACAGGTTCTATCATTATATTCTCTTGGCTCCTTCTTAAAACGAATCCTTACATCCATGATTGGTATAATCTTTCCTCTCAGATTAATAATACCTTTTACATACTCTGGTAACTCCGGAATTTCAGTAATTTCCTGTATACCGATAATTTCTGTAACATATTTTATTTCGATTCCATAGCTTTCTTTATCCAATGAGAAGGTTAAAAATCTTCCTTTCTGAGTATCTTCTTCTCTCTCAATAGAAAAATCAGTACGATTGTCCATAGTTCATCTCCTTTCTCTAGTTGTATTTTTCTAATTATTAATCAGACCAGCAACATCAATTATTAGGCTAATTCTTCCGTCTCCTAATAATGTACAACCTGATATACCCTTAACCTTCTTGAATTTTTGAATGTATTCAGGTAATACTTTGACAACTACCTGTTGTTGTCCCAAAAGCTCGTCAGCAAAAATACAGAGTGTTTTATCCTCATGTTCCACCATGATAATAATTCCATTCGTAAAATCTATAACACTCGAATTTACTTTGTATAACTTGTGTAGCCTAAGTATTGAATAACATTCACCCCTTACCATAATCATTTCATTTCCATCTGGATCTGTTATAATATCCCTTTCTCTTGGTCTTATGGATTCTTTGATTGATATCGTAGGTATTGTATAACAGGACATGCCAACTTTGATATTCATCCCATCGATAATTGCTAAGGTCAATGGAATTTTCAACGTGATTGTTGTACCTTTGTTAATAACACTATCAACTGATATCGAACCACCAATCATTTCGATATTCTTTGATACTACATCCATCCCTACACCACGACCTGAGAATTCAGATACAACATCCTTCGTGGAGAATCCTGGTAGTAATATAAGATTATATATTTCCTTATCCGTCATTTCATCCTCATTCTTATAAATCAAGCCACTCTTTCTTGCCTTCTCAAGGATTTTATCTTTATTAAGTCCTCTACCATCATCTTTAACAATAATTAATACATCACTTCCCGCATTTTTAGCTTCTATCGTAATGGTACCTGTTTTTTGTTTATCCAATGATGTTCGGTCCTCAGCTGTTTCAATTCCATGGTCAACTGCATTCCTTACCAGATGCATAAGGGGATCAGAAATATGTTCAATTATATTTTTATCTACCTCGGTTTCCTCTCCGATTATCTCAAGTTCAACCTCCTTTCCAAGTTTTTTGCACATATCTCGGACAATTCGATGCATCTTAAAAAAGGTTGCAGATAGTGGAACCATTCGAATCGACATTACTAAGTCTTGTATTTCATCACTTATTTTACTTAATTGCCTTGCAGCTTTCTGGAAGTTATCCAGTTCTAAACCTTGTAAATCTGGATTCTGTATCACCATCTCTTTCGAAATAACCATCTCTCCAACTAAATCCATTAGCTTGTCCAATTTTGGTACACTAACGCTGATAATACTCTGGGTTGTCGAAGATACTTGTTTCTCTCGATCATGTTCAACGTTGTCTACTTTATGTAATTCAGGAATTTTGATTGGACTACTTAGCGGGATATCAAACCCATCCTTACTTACTTGCTTCTTATCATTTAATTTCTTATACTCATCATCATTTTCTAGTTGTACCAAACTAAATTCTTTAAGAAATATCGTTTGCATAAAGAATTCATATAAATTTTCATACGTATCATCTGATTTAAAGTATATTTGGAAACCCTGATTACGAATAATCTCAATACTACAATCATTATCAATAATGTCCTCAGGAAGGAAATAATAATCATTCGTAATCTCTTTTAGATTATGAATAATTGTATAAGCACGAATGTTTTCCATTTCACATCCATCTTCAAAGTAAATAACGGCTTTGTATGTATTACCGAAAACTGTTGTTATACTTTTATCCTGCATAACATAATATTGTTGTTTTTTTTCTGATTGATTCACTTTCTCTGAAACAGGACTATTATTCTCTGCTCTTAATCCAATCAAAAACTCTCTCAATGCCTCTATTAAATCAACTGGAGTTTCAGCTAAATAATCACCACTTTTTATCTTATCTACTTCAATCTTAATATAATCAATACCTTCTAATACAAAATCAGAAAGTTTTGAACAATCAATATACTTTGGTTTCTCTTCACGCAGGTAATAAAATATATCTTCCATGGCATGTGAAAGAGTGGAAATATCAGTAAACATCATCATAGCGGAGGAACCTTTTATTGTATGCATAATTCGAAATATTTCATTAATTGCATCTGGAGTAAAACAACTTCCTCTTTCACTTGTTAAAATAATCTGCTCCAGTTGCTCAATTAATTGTGTTGTTTCAAATAGGAACATATCAAGCATAGGTTCATTTGAGTATAGATCAGACATTAGTTCACCTCCTTATTATGATTTAGACTTCAAGAACTTTTTTAACCGTATTAATTAATTGTTCTTCTTTAAATGGTTTTACTACAAAAGATTTCGCACCATTAATTATAGCTTCTCTCACCATACTCTCCTGTCCCATCGCTGTAACCATGATAACCCTTGCATTTGCATCCTTATTTGTAATCACCTTTAATGCTTCAAGACCTGACATTTCTGGCATTGTGATGTCAAGTGTAACTACGTCAGGCTTAAGCTCTACAAATTTCTTAACACCTTCTAATCCGTTAGCTGCCTCCCCTACGATTTCAAACCCGCCTTTCTCAAGTGCTGTCCGAATCGCTAGCCTCATAAAAGAAGTATCATCTACAATAAGTACCTTTTTCATATAGACCTCCATCTTCAAGAAAATTACTACTATAACCCCCTTGATAACCAAGTGTAATATAAATCTTGTGTAATAACTAAACACTAAATGAAGCTAAAAGTGCTTTCATTGTTGTTAGAGTTTTTTCCTTAAGCGAAAAATTTCGATCATTGATTCGCCATAAAAGAGAAATCTCTCGACAGCCACCACATATTAATTGTGTTATGCTGTCACTATCAACCTCTTGTCTTAATTCACCCACTTTTTGCGCATCCTCTACTAAACTCCGAATAAATTGGAATCGATTATTAACAATGGATTTCACTTTGTCAGTCAATTCAGGTTCATAATTCAGAACATCCATTAATTGCATAATTGATGTGATGCCTGGGTAATTTTCGTAATACTCAACAGATGAACTTATTAGAAATACGATAGCTTCTACAGGTTTGATATTTTTTAGTTTAGTTGTTAAAAAAATATCCTCATCAAACTGAGAAAAATAATCCAAGACCGCAAGCAGTAACTCATTCTTACTTTTGTAGTGCCGGAATAGAGTGGCTTCTGACACACCTTGCCTTTTGGCTATTTCTCTTGTTGATAAACCCTGTATACCTAATTCATCTAGTATTTCAATTGTAGTTATTATTAGTCGATCTCTTCTGTGCAAAATATTATTATTCATATTTGTCTCCTACCGTAGTGATCACTTACATACATTATAGATGGTAATTATTAACTTGTCAATATTTTGTTTTTTATGTAATTTTTTATATTTTTTTGTCGACATATCCCATCCTTATTAGAACAAAAGTGTGCTTCGCACACTCTCACGAGCAACACTTTGCAAGCACAGCTTTTGTTCCGCGCCGTAGCGTAGCGTAAGTGCGCATCCTGCGGAGCATTTTTTTATATATTAGGAAATTCAGAGGAATTACCTAATATATAAAAAAAGCTTGTGTATTAACTACACAAACTTTTCCTTGCCATAAAATGAAGAACCACACTTTATGAGTTTATCTGTTTCCATTATTAGCTGATCGATTTGCTACTGAAATTGTGATGAATATAGCTCATAGTAGAAACCTTTTTTCAACATCAATTGTTGATGTGTACCTTGTTCCACAATATTCCCTTGGTCAACTACTAAAATATTATCTGCATTTTGAATCGTTGATAATCGGTGAGCAATCACAAAACATGTTTTATTCGTCATTAAATTACGCATCGCTTTTTGTATTTGGATTTCTGTTCGCGTATCCACATTCGATGTTGCTTCATCTAGTATCAGCATCTTAGCATCTAATAACATCGCTCTTGCTATTGTTAAGAGTTGTTTCTGCCCCTTTGAGATATTCGTACCCTCATCACTTAATATCGTTTGATACCCTTGTGGAAGTTTTTCAATAAAAGAATGTATTTTAGCTGCTTTTGCTACTTGCACCACTTCTTCCATTGTTGCATCAGGTTTTCCATAAGCAATATTTTCAAAAATCGTACCTGTAAACAACCAAGTATCCTGTAATACCATAGCATATGCTTTTCTAAGGCTCTTACGGGTGATGTCACGATTTTCAACCCTATCTACATAGATATTACCATCCTCAACATCATAAAAACGCATTAGCAGATTGATTATCGTTGTCTTTCCTGCACCAGTAGGCCCTACAATTGCGATTAGACTACCTTGTTTTGCGTCCAAATTCAAGTGTTTTAATATCATCTTCTCTTTCGAGTATCCAAATGACACATCCTTAATTCCTACATTGCCAACTACATTCGTTAATTCAACAGCGCCATAGATATCTTCTGTTTCCACTGGTTCTTCCAGTACTCGAAAGATTCGTTCAGCAGCTGTCAAAGCTGATTGTAATTCACTAGTAATATTTGCTATCTCATTGATTGGGCCTGAAAATTTTCTAGAATATAATACAAAGGAGGATATATCACCTAAAGTCAATCTTTGGTATAAATAAAGGATCGCTCCTACAACCGTTACTAAAGTTAGAGATATGTTGTTAATAAAAATGACATTAGGTCCAACAATACTTGCTTCATAGTCTGCATCATAATATGCATCCACAGCTTCCTTATTCATAACATCAAAACGTTGTATCATCACATCTTCTTTCGCATATGCAGCAATCGTCTTTTGACCACTTACCAATTCCTCCACACAGCCATTCAACTCACCAAGTTTCTCCGAACGTTTTTTAAAGAGAGGTCTTGTTCTTTTTGCCATCTGTTTTGTATAGATAAATGACATAGGAAGCGTGATTAACGTAACTAATACTAAACTTGGTGAAATCATTAGCATCATAGCAAATGAACCTACTACAGTAATCAAGCTTGCTATAATTTGAACCAAGTCTGTCGACATCGAAGTATTAATCACGTCAATATCATATGAGATTCGGCTAATGATATCGCCAGATTGGTTTCGGTCAAAGTATCCTACTGGAAGTTCCATTAGCTTAGAAAAAACATCATTTCTCATCTTTTTAACTATCTTTTGAGATAGATGCAACATGAGAACTGATAATATATAGGATAAAATGGAAGAAAAAACATAGAACCCTATCATAAGTGCTGCGTATTGAAGCACTTTATTAATCTTAACTGCTTGAAACCCAGGAGTAATTAAATCAATCGCTTTTCCAGAAAGCATAGGTCCAATTAAGGCAAATAAATTGCTTCCTATCGCAAGTATGATCGCCAAGATAAGTAAACCCCAATAATGTCGTAGATACGACCACAAGCCAAGTAATACTTTTTTCATATCTCTAGGTTTCTCAGTTTTTGTAGATAGTTTTGATTTTGTATGTTGCATGATCATTACTTAACACCTCCCATCTGAGACTCATAGATCTCACGATATATACTACAGGTATCAAGTAATTCTTCATGTGTTCCATATCCTATCTCTTCGCCGTCTTCTAGTACAAGAACACGATCCATATGCATAACTGAACTAACCCTCTGCGCAATTGTTATCACAGTAGTATTCGGAAAATCATTGCTTATATACTCTCTTAATTTTGCATCCGTTTTATAATCAAGCGCAGATGAGGAATCATCTAAGATTAAAATCGAAGGTTGGTTGGCTAATGCACGTGCGATTAATATACGTTGTTTTTGTCCTCCACTTAGGTTAGCACCTTTAATGGCCGCTTCAAAATCATACGTATCTTCTTTTTCTTGAATAAACTCTTCTGCACATGCTCTTATAGCAGCTCGTTTCACTTCATCTCGTGATAAATCCCGGCCAAATGAAATATTCTCATAAAGTGATTCTGCAAAAATCATGTCATTTTGAAATACTGTACCAAACATTCCTCGTAACTTTTCTAATGGATACGTTTTAATGTTTCTACCATCGATGTTGATAACCCCACTGTTAATATCATAAAATCTCATCAACAGATTTACGATTGTAGTTTTTCCACTACCAGTTGCACCAATAATTCCAAGAGATTCTCCCTTTTTTAATTGAAAAGAGACATTTTTTATACAGTATTTATTATCGTCTTTCGCATAGGAGAAGGAAACATTATTAAATTCAATATAATAATCTGATTTGGAAACATCTGATTTTACACCATCTTCTTTTATGACTAAATCCTGTTCTGTTTCAAGCAATTCTCTCATACGCTTTGCTGACGCCCCGGCTTTGGAATAAACGACAAATAGTCGATTCATCATCATCATAGCATTTAAAATCATTGTAAAATAAGATAGAAAAGCAATAATTTTACCCGGTTGCATCTGTCCAGCATTTACACGATAGGCACCTACAATTACTACCACAGCTAAACCTACATTGAGTAACAAGTTCATCAGTGGGCTAGAAAGCGCCATTACCATACCTGCTTTCGTCTCACTGTTGGAAACAGCTTCACTATTTTGTTGAAAACGCCCTTTTTCATACTCTGTTTTCGATAATGCTTTAATTACTCGGATTCCAGCAATATTTTCACGAATGGTTTGTATCATCGTATCCGTATTATGTTGCATTGCAGTGTACATTGGAATACCTTTTTTCGAAATATAATAAATCACAAATGCTAACAAAGGTAATGTTGCAACTAGTACAAGAGTCAGTGCCCAATCAAGTGTAGAAGTAAGCACGATACCTCCGACCAATATAATTGGAGCTCGTACTCCGAAGCGTTGCATCATGCCAATCATTAGATGTATATTATATGAATCCGATGTGATTCGTGATATTAATGATGGTATCGTGAACTGGTCTACTTGAGCTCCAGATAAATAACAAATTTTCTCAAAAGAATCATGTCGTAACCTTTCCGTTGTATCTCTAGCAACTTTGGATGCCATACGATTTGCTATGATATTAAAGATTCTCGCAATCAAAGCCAATATAAACATAATGCCACCCCATACGATAACATATGAAATCTTTCCATGTGGAATGACATCATCCAGAATATAAGCTAATACCCAAGGCAATCCTAAGTCAGCAAATGTTCCTAGAATCTTAATAATGAGTCCACCTAACATCCCAAAATAATATGGTTTTAAATATTGAAATACACATTTCATATCTATAATCCTCAGTTTCTTCCGTTTGTACTGTGTACATAATAGCAGTATATGATTTATGTTATAGGAAATTCAAGGCTATTAACGATTAAGGTCATATAAGTACTTATCAATCAATTTCCATTCGTCATTTTGCACGTCAATAGACTTGCTGAGTATGTTTATCATCCCATACCTCCTAACATTTCCTTGTGCAAAATTCTAACACCTGAATCTTATAACATGAAAAAGAAGACGGTACACCGTGTACTATCATACATAGTGTAACCGTCTAACTATTTAATCTTCACGGAAAATAATTGTTCCGTCTTCTGCATTCATATGCTCTACAATAGCAAGTGATTCCAGATGGATACCCATCTCACGAATAATTTCACCACCAGATTGAAATCCTTTTTCGATTACAATTCCGATTCCTTCCACACTTGCGCCTGCACTAATAACTAAATCAATTAATCCAACTAGGGCACAACCATTTGCTAAAAAATCATCAATGATTAAAACTTTATCTTTTGGATCTAGAAATTTTTTTGATACAATTACATCATATGTTTTTTTATGGGTAAATGATTCAATCTTTGTAGAATAAACATCACCATCAATATTGATACTCTGCGCTTTTTTGGCAAACACTACTGGAACATGAAAGTACTGAGCCACAACACATGCAATACCAATACCAGATGCCTCAATTGTTAGTATCTTAGTGATCTGTTCCTTTTCAAACAAACGCTTAAATTCCTTACCAATCTCATTGAATAACTCAATATCCATTTGGTGATTTAAGAAGGAGTCAACCTTAAGTACATTCCCTGCTTTTACTGTTCCGTCTTTCCTAATTCTGTCCTTTAACAGTTGCATATGAATTCCCTTTCTTGTGCCTTTGTATAGACGATAGACAGTAAGAAATGTCTATCGTTATGTAACTAGATAACTCGTACTTTCAAAACTCCATCGATAGCTTCCAATTCTTTTACAAAGCGTTCTTTCGCCTCATCACATATATCTAGTACAGTATAAGCAAAGTCACCTTTGCTCTTATTTGCCATATTTTCAATATTGATGTTATCAGAGGAAAATACTTTTGTAAATTGGGTAAGCATATTAGGTTTATTCTTATGACAAATCGTAATACGAGCCTTTGTCTGGCAAACACCTGCATCTAAGCTTGGGTAGTTAACTGAATTTGTGATGTTACCATTCTCGATATAATCTTTGATTTCCTTTACTGCCATCTTTGCACAGTTATCTTCGGATTCTTCTGTGGATGCACCAAGGTGAGGAATTGCAATAACGCCTTCCATTCCAGCTGTTTTTGCATTAGGGAAATCTGTTACATATTTTGCAACTTTACCTGATTTTAATGCTTCCTCCATTGCATCGTCATCTACCAATAGATCTCGAGCAAAGTTAAGAATAACAACTCCATCCTTCATGATTGCAATTGTATCTTTATTAATCATTTTCTTTGTATCATCAAGCAATGGAACATGAACAGTAATAAAATCACACTCTCTAAAGATTTCTTCTCTTGTCTTTACATACTTAATTTCTCGAGATAGATTCCATGCATGTTCAACGGAGATATATGGGTCACAACCGTAAACTTCCATTCCAAGACGTTTTGCTGCATTCGCAACTAATACACCAATTGCTCCAAGACCGATTACACCAAGTTTTTTACCTTCAATTTCTTTTCCAGCAAATTTAGCTTTACCTTTTTCAACAAGTTTTGCAACTGCTTCATCATCAGCTACTGTTTTTACCCAGTTGATACCACCAACGATATCTCTTGATGCTAAAAGCATACCTGCTATCACTAATTCTTTTACACCGTTTGCATTCGCACCTGGTGTATTAAAAACAACAATACCTTGTTCAGCACATTTATCAAGAGGAATGTTATTAACACCTGCACCTGCTCTAGCAATTGCTTTCAAATTTGCAGGCAACTCTAAGTCATGCATTGCTGCACTACGAACTAAGACAGCATCTGCCTCATCCATAGTATCAACTTTTGTATATTTTTCATCAAATTGATCTAAGCCGATTGCTGCAATCGGATTTAAACAATTATATTTTATCATGGCTTTTCTCCTTTCAAAGCATTTATGCGTTCTTAGCTTCAAATTCCTTCATGAATTCAACAAGCTTTTCAACACCTTCGATTGGCATTGCATTATAGATACTTGCTCTCATACCGCCAACAGTTCTATGACCTTTTAAGCTTTCAAAACCAGCTGCTTTTGCTTCTTTTACAAATTTAGCATCTAACTCTTCGTTACCAGTCACAAAAGGTACGTTCATTAAAGAACGGTCTTCTTTTCTTACAGTACCTTTAAATAATTTGCTTTGATCTAAGAAATCATATAAGATTTTAGCTTTCTTCTCATTATGTTCCTTCATTGCCTGAAGGCCACCCATCTTCTTGATCCACTTGAATACTTTGCCGCAGATGTAGATACCATATGCTGGTGGTGTATTATAGAGAGATTGATTATCATCATGAATTTTATATTTAAACATTGTTGGTGTACCTGGAAGTGTGTCTTCCGTAATTAAATCTTCACGAATAATTACAATAACAACACCTGCTGGCCCGATGTTTTTTTGAACACCACCATAGATAACACCATATTTTGAAACATCCACTGGCTCGGATAAGAAGCAGGAGGAAACATCCGCAACTAATGTTTTACCCTTTGTATTTGGTAATGTCTTATATTTAGTTCCGTAAATTGTATTGTTTTCACATATGTACACATAATCTGCATCCTCACTAATTGGAAGATCAGAACAGTCTGGAATATAAGAGAATGTCTTATCAGCGGAAGAAGCGATTGCATTAGCCTTTCCATAAATCTGTGCCTCTTGGTAAGCTTTCTTAGCCCATTGTCCAGTAATAATATAGTCGGCAACTTTATTCTTCATCAAGTTCATAGGTATCATCGCGAATTGAGAAGAAGCACCACCCTGTAAGAATAATACTTTGTAGTTATCAGGAATATTCATTAATTCACGTAAATCTTTTTCTGCTGTTTGAATTATTTGTTCATAAGCCTTAGATCGATGGCTCATCTCCATTACGGACATACCTGTACCGTTATAATCAAGCATTTCATCTGCTGCTTCCTTCAATACTTCTACAGGTAACATCGCTGGTCCTGCTGAGAAATTATAAACTCTACCCATTTTAAATCCTCCTTAATTCTTCCATATTCATTATCCTACCAAAGCATCTTAATACACTATGACGCTTTAATACACTACATTATAAGACTTTGTCAAATACTAGTCAATGATTTTATAAAAAAAGGAACAATCAGAATATTTTATGACAAGAATTTTAAATTATGAGAAAAAATCGCTAGAAAAAAAAGTAAAATTCTCTTTATTCTAACGATTTATTCACTAAATGTTTAACAATCAATTAACCAATCCACAAAAAAATAATTTAATCCACAGAACACGATTCTTCTTTGTTCAGAATAATCATTTCATTCGCGTATGGTAATGTCTTAATCCAGTCACATAATGTATGCCATTCTGCAAGCTTGTGATTCTTTCTTGCATGATAGATGTTTCCTAATGTTTCATAATTTAAGGTACAAGTACGCATCTGATTATAACTAGAAGGTAATAACTGTATCAAATCATACCAGTCCGACTTATCCTTCGACTCATTGTATTTTATGCGAACACTCTCTAGATATTCAATGAACTTTTCAAACTGAACTAAAGATTCAGCTGTCATATGATCATGACTAAAATCATCCAGTTCAAATGGTTTGCTATGAATTTTATGCATCGTACTTGTTGAGTTTGCTACTGTTGCTACTTTATAAGTATCATATTCTTTCCACCAATAAAGAGGCGCAGTAATATCAACACTCACCATGATTTGTCGGATAAACTTACGATGGTCACTTCCAGCTTGACATAATCTCTTGGCTAATGATAAATCATTTTCCCCAAGAATAAAGTTACGGTTTTCATCGTAGTAACTATCCATTTTAGCCCAGCTATTCATAGGATTTCTCGCACCTCTAATTGCATTATCCATATTCATGACGCATCCATGGTTTACTTCTAACATTTCTGTTCCTCCTTATTATTTTGTTTCTTCGATTGATATCGTCTGCATATATCGGTCCATTGCATCAGCTACCAGCTTAGAATAATGTACAGCTTCAACAACGGTTTTAGCACCATTTACTACATCGCCGGAAGCGAAAATTCCTGGTCGGGATGTTTCTCCAGCTTCACTAGTCATAATTAATCCCTTATCATTTACATTAATGCCTTTCGTTGTTGAAACAATTTTATCCTTAGGCCCTTGACTAATCGCAATAATAATTGATTCAGCCGGATATAGTTTTGCACTATTTGGTTCTGGAATCATAGTACCATCTTCTGTCCAACTCACATCTTGCATAATAGGACCGTCTTCTGTTAATTCAACACTTGATTTACATGTTTCAAAACGAACGCCATCTATCTTTGCGTATTCTACTTCATTTAAACTTGCTCGAATAGAATCACTATGGGAATATACTGTTACTTCCCTTACTCCTTTTCGAAGTGCTGTTCTGGCAACATCCATTGCTGAATTACCTGCTCCAATAACAGCAAGCGATTTACCTAAATTATAAGAATCTGGATTTACTAGATAATCAATTGCATAGTGAACATTACCAAGTGTTTCTCCCTTCAATCGAAGCGTATTTGGTCTCCAAACTCCAGTTCCAATAAAGACTGCTAAATATCCGTCTCGGAATAAATCATCAACGCCAATAGCTCCACCAATTGTAGTGTTTGGACGAATCTTTATACCTAAGTCTAACATTTTTTTCTTATAGTTATCAAGTATTGTTTTTGGCAATCGAAATTCTGGTATACCATAACGTAAAACGCCACCTATCTTTTCTCTTGTTTCAAAGACTGTTACATCATAACCTTTCTTAGCTAATATAATAGAAATTGTAAGACCCGCTGGTCCTGAACCGATAACTGCAGCACGTTTATGCTTTCTTTCTTCACGTTCAAGCACCATCTGGTCAAAATAAGTTGTAGATATATAATTTTCAATACTACTGATATGCACCGGCATTCCCTTTTTTCCAAGAATACAATGACCTTCACACTGTTTTTCATGATCACAAACAAGTGAACATACCATGGACATCGGATTGTTGTTAAATAACATTTCTCCTGCCTTGGAAATACCTCCATTTAAGAGTTCATGAATCATCGTTGGAATAGGTGTGCTGATTGGGCACCCAGTCATACATAGTGGTTTTTTACAATTTAAACAACGTTTTGCCTCATATACTACATGATCAGCCATGCTAATATGTCTCCTCTCAAGTTGTCTGATTCGCATTGATGCGTATCGATGTCATGTAGAATTAATTATACCGAATATAGATTAAAATACAACAATCGTTAATTTATTGTCGAACATAGTGGCCTAATTCTTTGTTAGAAAATCTCCTACGATATCATTGGCTAGCTTATTTAATTTTGCATAAGAAAAATCTTTTCCACGGTAATCCTTCAATATGTAATGCTTCTTTGCCATCTCTTCACTATAATCAGATAACTTATAAACTCCTATATTTATATTTTTTCCACGTTCATAGTGTGTAACGATAGGTGTTAAGGAAGCCATCTTAATATAAGTGCCTGTTATATCCTTCTTAATACATACTTCAGCCATTCCTCCTAGCATACGATCCGTATAATCCATCGTAGAAACATAGTTACCTAACGAATAGTATACAAGCATCTTATGACCAGTTGAACTTATAACCCACTCTACTGGTTGTAAAACATGTGGATGGGTTCCAATGACCATATCAACACCCTGCTCCGCAAAAAAGCTTGTCCATTGATCTTGAAATTTATTTTGTTTATATACATATTCTGTTCCCCAGTGTGGAAATACAATAACAAAATCAGCTTGTTCTTTCGCCTTTTTTATGTCACGTTTCAAGGTTTTCTCATCAAAGCCATCAACCATAAATAACTTGTTTTTCGGAACTGGAATTCCATTTGTTCCATAGGTACAATTTAGCAAAGCGATACGTATGCCATTTTTTTCGACAATTGAAATTGACTGATTACTTTCAAGTGAATCATGTATCCCGACTACTTCTATTTCCGGATAATCATCCCAATAGGAAAGTGTATTCTCCAGCCCTTCCATCCCCATATCCATGACATGATTTGTTGCGTGTAATACGACATCAAAACCAGCCTTACGAACAGCATCACCGATTTCAGTTGGTGAGTTAAATCTAGGATAACCCGAATAACCCATCTTTTTTGTCCCAAAGATCGTTTCTTGATTAATGACAGCTATATCTGCCTGTTCAAAATCTTCTCTCAAGTGATCAAATAAGTGGTCATAATTATAAGTACCATTTTTCTTTAATCCGCTGTCGATTACTTTTTTATGTATCAGGTTGTCTCCTACCGCCACTAGCTTCACTTCGCAAGGCGTTGGTGTAGATGTTACAGTTGTTGTTGGTGTTGGAATTTGTATGATCGAAGATTCTGAGATTGAGATGGATGGCTGTGTTGTTGTAGGTATAGGTACTGCATTCACTGCTTCTGATTCCTCTTGCACTATTTGCCCACAGCTTACTAATCCTAACAGAATCAGGATAAACATAAGCATTTTTATTACTTTTATTGTTATCTTCATAACTCCTCCATCTATACTTCCATTTTTTTACATATTATAGCAGATGTAAATATTTGTCAAGTTTGGAATTATTAACACCAGAATCTTACAGAGATATCCATTGAAAAAAAAAACTTATTTTTATATAGTAATAATGATATACGTAAACAAAGCTTTGAATGGAGACAAAAATGGTTAAGAAAAAAAGAATACTTATGTTAACAACTGGTGGAACCATTGCCTCTTTATCAAGTGAGGAAGGTCTTGCACCCGGTCTTGCTGGTTTTGATTTACAAAAGAGAGTGAATTACTTACTATATGATTGTTATGATGTAACCGTTAAGGATATATTACATCTTGATAGTTCTAATATTCAACCAGAGGAATGGACTTTCATTGGGCAACATGTCTATGATAATGCAACTAGTTATGATGGCATTGTAATTACACATGGTACAGATACAATGGCATATACTGCCTCAATTCTTTCCTTTATGTTACACAACATTCCAATTCCTGTTGTCTTAACAGGATCACAATTACCTTTGACTCATCCGCTGACCGATGCTTATGACAATTTACGATATGCCTTTGCGATGGCTGCCTCCAGTGTACCTGGTGTTTTTCTATCTTTTAATCGAAAAATAATTCTCGGATGTCGAGCTGTTAAAGTTAGAACTACTGGATTTGATGCTTTTGAAAGTGTAAACTACCCATTGATTGGCTATGTAGATTCAAAAGGTCTAAATATCAATCATGAGGCACTCGTCAAAGCAGATGGGCCATTTGAATATTTATCTACACTGAATACGAATGTTTTTTTAATTAAGCTAACACCTGGCCTTAACCCAAAGATTTTCGATATGTTAATTGAGATGAATTACAAAGGAGTTGTAATTGAAGCATTTGGTTCTGGCGGTTTTCATTTTGTTAACCGTAATTTAATTGAAAAACTAAAGGAATTAGTAAAGCAAAATATTGCTGTCGTTGTATCCAGCCAATGTCTATATGAGCGAAGCGATTTATCCATCTATCAAGCTGGCCAAATGGCTTTAAAGGAAGGCGTAATTCCTGCTTATGATATGACAACAGAATCTGCAATCACAAAACTCAGTTGGGCATTAGGCCAAACAAGTGATATGGAAGAAATACGACGTATCTTTAAGACAAATTATGTCGGTGAAATCTGTTAGAGTATACAATTGTTTTTATTTTGCATATACTGATTAAAAGGGGCTGTGTATAGCTCCTTTATTTATATATGGAAATTCCTCTGAATTTCCATATATACTCTTATATACCATCTTTGCATGTGTTTTTCAATACTTAATCCAAAG
This sequence comes from Bacillota bacterium, assembly GCA_023439125.1. Lineage (GTDB taxonomy): Bacteria > Bacillota > Clostridia > Lachnospirales > Lachnospiraceae > Lachnoclostridium. The sequence continues at coordinate 53,165 of JAEXOU010000010.1, forward strand.
AAGGGTTACTATTGACAGTTTACTATGTCTATAGTAAACTAGCTTTATGCAAGTCCGAAGCATACCTATTGGGAGGTACCCAAGACAGAAATGTCTTCCTTCATATGTAAGGATAAAATTAGCGCCATGCACCTTCGACGGACGGGGATTTATTTAGAAGGTTAACGAGGTAGAGAGTTAGCGAATATTCGGCGGATGCTCTCTCGTGTCGTTTGAACACGTGATGTACTGAAAAAATTACAGGTAACTGTACCACAACAGCAGTACAATCAAACGATTTGCACTTTTGAAAACTAAATAAGAAAAGGAGAATCGTTATGTGTGGAATTATTGGATTTACCGGTTACTTAAATTCGGCCGAAGTGTTACTACAAGGGCTCGGAGAATTAGAGTATCGCGGCTATGACAGTGCAGGTATTGCATGTTTTACGGAAAGTGGAATTGAGGTCATCAAAGCTGTAGGAAAGGTAGCAGCATTAAAAGAGAAGGTTCCAGCAAGCTTACTTGCTACTTGCGGTATTGGACACACGAGATGGGCAACTCATGGTGGTGTATCTGAAGTGAATGCTCATCCTCATCAATTTGGAAAAGTAACCTTAATTCACAATGGTATTATCGAAAACTATCATGAATTAGAAAAAGAGCTAGCACTCACTGGACGTTATCCTGTATCACAGACTGATACGGAAATTGCAGCTATGTTACTTGATAGTCTCTATGAAGGAGACGCCTACAAGGCAATTAAAGATGCCATAGCACGATTAGAGGGTGCTTATGCTTTCCTGATGATGTTCGAAGATCAGCCTGAAATCATCTATAGTATCCGAAAAGGTAGCCCATTAGTAGCTTGTCAAACAGAGCAAGGTAGTGTAATTGCTTCTGATATGGTTGCATTACTGCGTTACTCAAAGGATTATTTTGTGTTGCCAGAATTTCAGATTGCTAAGTTGACAAAGACATCAATTACAGTAACTGATTTGGATGGAGATATCGTTGCTCCTGAGATATTATCTGTTACTTGGGATACTTCAGCAGCACAAAAAAATGGCTTTAAGCATTATATGAAAAAAGAGATTTTTGAACAGCCAGAAGCACTCTTACGTACTATTACACCAAGAATTCATCGTAGCTTACGTGCCGACGGATATGAATTAATGTTACCAGACTTTAGTGCAGATAACATTAATGATGACATTTTTGATGGAGTTAATCGAATCATTATCACAGCTTGTGGTACTGCTATGCATGCTGGTCTTATGGGCAAGGCTTTATTTGAACGTTTGTTACGTATTCCTGTAACCGTTGATATTGCGTCAGAATTTAGATATCAAGACCCTATTATGGATGAAGGAACACTCGTTATTACAGTTTCTCAATCTGGAGAAACTGCTGATACACTTGCAGCACTTCGACTTGCAAAATCAGCTGGTTCAAAAACCTTATCCATTGTCAATGTGAAAGGTTCCTCCATCGCTCGAGAAAGTGATTATGTATTCTATACTCACGCAGGCCCAGAAATAGCCGTGGCAAGTACAAAAGCTTATACTGCACAGCTAGCTGCTTTCTATATGATTGCTTTTCGTTTTGCACTTGTAAAGAATAAGATTACAAATGAACAATGCTCTGAATATATGCATCTATTGTTAGATACTATCCCTTCCATTGAGGAAGTTTTAAAACAAACAGGTAACATCAAAGAGATAAGTAAGAATCTTGTTACTGCTGAGAATTTATTCTTTATTGGACGTGGATTGGATTCTGCACTTGCTTGTGAAGGTTCCATTAAGTTAAAGGAAATCACTTATATTCATTCAGAAGCTTATGCTGCTGGTGAATTAAAACATGGTACCCTTTCTCTTATTACTGAGAACGTTCCTGTAATCGCATTAGCAACTCAAAGTGGCGTCCTTTCTAAGATGGTATCTAATATAAAGGAAGTTCGTGCAAGAGGTGCTATGGTAATCTGTATTACAACAGAAGACGCAGCAATTGAGAGAAATATCTATGATGAAAAAGTAATTATACCAACGACCGCTGATATCTTTGCACCATTTTCAGCAGCGGTTGTATTGCAGTTAATTGCCTACTACACTTCCGTGGCACGTGGACTTGATGTAGATCAGCCACGTAACCTAGCTAAATCGGTAACTGTAGAGTAAGCATGAAAAAATTTAATCACTAAGACATTGTGAGTTCTCAAATAGTGTGAGAAAGTTCTCAAATAGTTTGAGAAAAGTTCTCAAATAGTTTGAGAAAAATAGTATTTAGGAAATTTGCAAACTTAACTTATTATATTTGAGTATTACTCAATTTATCTTCTAATGTTTTGAATATACAGAGAGATACTTTTAGTATCTCTCTGTTCTAATTTGGAGGTGAGAAAATGGCAGATAGACTTCTAAGACATCCAGTACCCTATATAAATGAATCTATAGGGAATTATGTATTAAGATTATGTTCTGAGAATTCGTGCGCGCTAAATGATATAGCAGACTTGATCGGTTTTAAACTGAGAGGTATTGACAAATTTTATGGAAATCTCAAAGAAAAACATATTGTAAAACTTTCCGAATCAACAGGTATTGATATTAAAGTAATTGAGGATATGACAGCAAATAGATTTTGTTTTAATGATAGATATAATGATTTTAGATGTAGTACTGAAGCTTTTCTGTGTCCTAAATGTTACAGTGAGAGTTCCTACGAAAGAATACACTGGAAGAATAAGCTTATAAAATTATGCCTTGACCATCAGATTTATCTTGTAGATGAGTGTCCTGGTTGTAAAGATAAGATTACAAGTAAAATGATTTTTAATGGTAAATGTAATTGCGGTTTACTTCTTAACGATTTTAGTTATACAAAATGTGTAAATGAATCTGTACTACATAACCAAAACATAATGTACCAAATATTCAACATTAAAAATAGTGTTTCATTTAAAAAATATGATTTACTATATAATAGTCTTTCAGGTGAAGATTATTGTCTATTTTACCACCATCTAGTTAAAATAGCCACGCAATATGCCGAGGATTTGAATATTCTCAACATTTTTACAAAAAACGATGACTATCATAGAAGTACTGTTATTGCCGCTTGGCTCATGCTTAATTGGCCAATAAACCTTATAAACTTTTTGAATGTTTTAAATAGTTTGGATATCAAATACATAAATAGAATCTCATCTTTTGAAGTTGGCCTTGAAAGTTTATCCATGTATATGTATAGAGAGAAGATTAGCGAGAAGTTTATGAGAATATTCAATCCAATAGAATGCCTTAAATTGAATAATATACATGAAATAATTTTGGGATATAAGGAAATATATGAACCCATAATGAAATACCATTATGAAAATATTAACAGAGAAAAAATAAAAAATAAAATGTATAGATACATTTATCTTAATAGATATGTAGAAATAGATATCGCTATTAATATCTTTTTTATTCTTGATAGCGATAAGTTGTATAAATCATATTCGGAAATAAATAAATTTGCAATCACTTATTTTCATGTATATAAATTTTTTAATAAAAAATATTTTGATTTAGAAGAAATATTTGATTTTTATGATAAAATCAAAGAAAATTGTTCTACAACATATAATGATATAAAAGATATTATGTTTCAATATGAAAGTTTTTTACATATTTTTCAACACTTCCATATTACTTTAAGTGATGTAATACAAGTACAAATAAATAGTAAATTAAAGTTAAGATTTAATCCAATCGGATATCATGGATTATTATCAATACGCTTTCATCATAAGCAAACTAAAAAAGCATTATTACTTTTACTTGCAAATCAAATAGATGTTAACATCTAATTTAAGTAAACGGATTTTTAACGCTTTGATTATATAATATTTTATTGTGTGCTTTAGCAAACATAGGCATAGTTATTCTAGTAGCATTATTAGCTAGAGCTATTGATACACATTCCACGAGTAAATCATGAATGTTTTTTATATTTCCTTTTGTAGAATTAAAGAGCCTATAGCACATATCGCTATCTGCTAAAGATGACGATTCTTCAAGAGGCAATGCCATATCATATAAATATATGAATTTTCTAAAGGTATCATCATTATCGAAATCTTTTATTGTTTGGACATATCTAACTCGTTTATTCAATTGCTCATTTTCAATAAATATTTTATCTGAGTCTGGAATACCTAAAAAGATTATTGGTATACCAGTTTCATCAATTAATTCTTTGAACCAGTCAGATGAATCTCTTAGCAGTTTATGGCTATTTCTATCAACCAGATGTTGTACTTCATCTAAAAAGATAATTTCAACTTTACATGCCTTTAATAGATTATAAAGTCTTTTGGTCTGCAATATAATCGTTTTAGTTTTGTTGTATAATGGATCTCCTAAACTGTATAGAAGTTGAGAAGGTAATCCTCCGATGTATGCTGGACAGGGTATCCTGGAATAGAGAACAGGTATATTAGTACCATTTATATCATTTGCTACTGGATATTTTTTTGAATATATCTCATAAAGATTAGATTTACCTGTACCAGATTCTCCACTTACTCTCATGCAAGTAGGACGTGCTTGAGTTTTTGAACTATTATGGCAGTCCGCTACTAGAGATAACATTTCTTGCAATTTAGGGTAGCTTATTCTAATACTATCAGTATACTTGTTTTTTTCAAATGGAGAGAGTGATAAAAGTTTAGTTTTATCTGGCTGGGAAAATTTATTTATTTTTTGTGGTGGTTCATAATTTGCTGCTTTATGATTCATAATATTTCTCCCCTTAAAAATCAGTTAATATTGAAAACCCACTAAAATCATCCATGCAAGTATCATTTTTTAATAGTTTATTATTTTTACCATTGAACAATTGTATATCATTAGAAGATGATTGTTTTTTGGCTCTTCGTGGCTTTTCTTTTCGGGCTTGATTTATTTTAATTATGTTATCGTCTTGCTTGCTTGCTTCAGTACTTACAAGGCTCTCTGGAATTATAATTTTGGGTGTGTCTATAGTAATACCTATATCAGATATATTATCTTCTGATATAGCGTTCGTATGATATAAAATATTACTAGCTCTTATAACTTCTCTTTTTGCCTTTTTTATTTCTTCATCTGCATTTATTTTATTGGCGCGTGCTTTTGCCTTTGGAGTATAGCCTATGTTGTTTTCGATCATTGTCCGAATCATATGCTTCGCTCTGGCTAGTGATTCATAATCAACAATCCCATATTCTTTGCGTGCATAAGCTCTCATCTCTTTATGTTCCCATTCCGATAAGTTTATAGCATATTGGGGGTTAGTGCAAGGTACTTTGATCCATTCTTTTGCAATAAGATGATCATATACAAAAAGTTCTCCAAGGTTATAAGGATCGTACTTTACAGTGAAGTCTTCTTTCAATCCTTTGTTTTCTTTATTAAACTGCATTAAGAGTCTATTTAGATTATTGCCATTATAATGAAGGCAATTAATTTCAATACCACGGTTACTAATTTTTCTCTGGGCGGTACGTCCAAGTAAAGTAACAATATCGGAAGAACTGTTCGGCCAAGAGACAGGACAATCTTCAATAGCTTTCTTCCATAGCTTTGAAGGGATGCCGCCTACTCCTTTATGAAAATCTTGTGAATATACATCAATAATCCACTTGTGAAGTAATGCATTAAATTGAGAAAAAGTCAATGTAGCTAATGCACTTGGATTTTCATCTGAATCTAACTTAGTAGGATTTGAGCGAGTTGTTCCTGGCAGGTTATGAACAAGACTCGTATTTGTTGTACCAAAGAATCTTTCTATAGAACCTTTCCATTCTGGTACTTTAGGAGGGCATATCTGCAATACGATGCCTAACTGATAACAAGTATCTTTCATTGAACTGTTTTTAAACTCTAGACCATTATCAATCACTAAAGTCTTTGGGACGCCAAAAGCATTCCATTCATTCTCTATGAATGGATACATATTTTTCACATAAGACTTATCTGTCATGATGCTTTTAATACATTGGGAAACTTCTGGCCAGCCAACACCGTTGCTTAAGCCCAAACTAAACCCTAGGGCATTTCTAGTAAACTTATCTATTGCTAATACAAGAAATGGTCTACCTATCTCTGTCCCATTCTCTTCTTTAATAATTATGTCAACTGGTGTATGGTCAATCTCTACACGTTCTAGAGGAAAACTTGTTTCTACCCCATTACCTATTTCTTTGAATTTATAATCGGCTGATCTTTTGCTGTATCTGCTTGCAATTGATTGGTATTCTGGAATTTTTGACACATATCTAGCCAATGTAGGATAGGGAGGAATTTCAAGTTTAATTACAGAAAATCTATTATGCTCAGATATCATATAGGTAAGAGAAAGCCACAAATCTTTTATAGAAATTCTTTGCTGCTTTTTATAGTACAAATCTATCGAATCGTTAATGAATTCATATACTTTTGGAGATATTCTAACCTTCCCTTTACCTCCGCAGTTGTGATAGGATGGCAATAATGATCTGATGTCACCACATGACTCTTTATATGCTTTAAGCCATCTGTAAATGCTTTGAGAGCTAACAGTATGGTAAACTAAACAATCATTAAGATTTTTTTTTGCTTTTTCAAGATTATTTGACCAAGAATTAACCTCATTGGCTCTTGAAATAGCATTCTGCTCTGAAGGTTCAAGTAGAGGTTTTATTACTTCGTATCGAAAGATTGCTTCTTCCTTAAAACTTGAATCATCTAATTCACCTAAGGCATAAGATGTATTAATGCCACCACTAGTCTTTGATATGTTCTTACCAGTGCATTCAAATTTGAGATTCCCTTCACTTAAAGCCGTAATTAATTCAGATTGTGTAAATATTTGTGTCATATTGAAATGCTCTTTTTCAACTTGTACTTTTAAATTGGGTAACTTTTTTAATATTTGATAAGTCTCTTCATAGAGCATGAACCTAATACCAGGCTTTAGTTGAACAGGAAACATAATTGCACCACCTTATTAATTATTTACATATATTAAAGAGTTTCTTGTGATAGTTTCTTCTAAATTTGTACTTATTACTTGATAATACAGCATATTTAAAATATAAGCATAAATAATCGAATTGTTCTCTTTGACACATGCCCTTGAAAGTAATTGGTTTATAGTTTGAACTTGATCCGATGATACCAAAACACTTATGATAGCGTTTCGAATGTCTTTGGGAACAATAATATTTGAGTATGAAAAGAGAAGGGATATGTTTTTAAGTGCATTACCTGTCCGGATATCTTTATCAGTAACTATTTTGAAATCTGAATATCCATTTGCATCACAGTAAAGTGCAACTGCATTAAATTTATTGATAGTTGTTTCGTCATGGAGTATTTTAACCAACTTAGCATGTTGCTTAACTTCAATTAGCTGCTTTCTGCCCTTTCGCTGAACCTCAAAATCCGGATAACACTTCCTAAGTCGATTGCTATCGCGATAGGTAATTTCTAGAGATTGTTCTTTATAACAAATGACATCTCTATCATATTCTAGTAAGAAAATATAGTCTCGTTCTATAAGAGATTCGAAAGCCACTAGACGCTCATTTTTTCTGCTTGGGAAAAACCCAATGTTTTTTCTTGATCTCGTATTTACAATTTTACGTGCAGGTTTATACATATAAGCACCTCTACTTTACTTTACTCTTTGATGGTCTATAATACTTTCTGCGAAGTTCCTCCTGTTGCTCTTTCCTCATTAATACATCCGACAATAAATATACATTCTTTTTAATTGGCATCAGCTTACCTGATTTAGCCATCTGACTAAGTCTGGCCCTTTTAATATCTAAAACTTCTGTAACTTCCTTTGAAGTGAGTACTAGTTCTTTAATCATTCTGTCATCAGTAATCTTCATAACACTATTCCATCCATTTTTTTCTATATTTTACCATACCTATAAACAAATGTATAGAGGTTATAAATTATATTCTAATAACCTTTCATGAATATGCTTTGTCAAGTCAGGGAATTTTCGTACAAGTACACTTCTGTTAACTCCAATAGACCTATAGAAATCTTCACTACTGATATGATTATTACTTGAATGAGTTTTGCTTAACACTTCATTTACTTTATTAAGAATTTCACTCCTATAACTTTCTTTAAATAAGTCAGTTTGTGTTCTCTTATATTCTTTGACTTTTGGGAGTAAGCCCCATAGTCTTAACGTTTCGGGACAGATATCTAATTTTTCGCATATGGAATTAATAGTAATAGGTATTTGGCTGTCAAGTAATTCTTCAACTATAGATGTGAAGATTCTCTCTCGTTCTTCCATAGAAGATGCCTTGTCAGGTCTACTAACTTTTTTGTTGAATTGCAGTAACTGACATTCGATGCTTAACCAATAATATAAAAAGTCATTATATTTAAGCCCTAATTTACTACGGATTTTCTTTGCAGGAATACCTTTTATGACATTATCTTTAATTATTGACATTGTGACTTCATTATTCGTTGAAGGTATATTAACCGGTAGATCATCTTGAACTATAAGATGATTAGCAGCTAAGAAGATAATTGACCTTGTTACTTTGTCTTGAGTAGAATCAAGTTTTTGAGTTAATTCCTTTAAAGTGCAACAGTTGCTAAGCAGAGGTCGTACTTTACTCCAAGCAAACTGAATAAAGTAACTTCGTTCACAGATTAATCCATTAGTATCAAGAGCATACTCAGTAGCACATGATTCGCAGTACATATAATATTTTAGTAACTCACCTGACTTGTGAAGCTTTAAAGAACTCGGTGTTCTTTTTAGTAAACCTTTCTTATGATAGTTCTTGCACCAAGGGGCTTGGCAAGCTAGGCTGTCGATCAATTTGACTTTCGGCTTTAGGATTGAATCGATATATTCGTGGGATATATTCATACTGAAGAAATCTTGAACTGGTACATTACATCTACGCAAGAAATACAGAATTGATCCCAAATGCATAAATGTTAGCGATGATTTAGTACATCTTGCTAATTGCATTATAGAAGATAAGGTTATCTTCTCTTCCGTGGTTAGTTCATTCTTATAACGTTCTAATAAAAATAAAGTTCGTAGAGCTATATTCTGTTCATTACTTATGTTATCAGTTGAATGTAAAGATGATGTTTTCTGATTTAATATATAATTCCAATCATCATAGATTCTTTCTTCTCTGCTACTGCACACATATTGTGTTCTCAAACTTTTGCTTAAATCAAAGCCACATGTAGGGCACTTTCTGATATCAGCTGTGTTAGGAAGTATAGGTATAAAACAATTGCAATTACTACATCTTGTATTGAGCTCAAGTCCATGTTTTTCGCAATAATTAATTTCTGTTACCTGCCATATTAGTTTGAAATACGGATTTTCAGAGATACATTCTGGACAAAATTTTCTGTTAGTATCGATGAGATTACTTAATATACGGCTGTGATTAATTTCATTTATATCAACACCAAACTTTCTGAATACATATATAAACGTAAGACTTTCAAGTGTGTTGCAGCTGGTTAATAGTAATGAGGACAATAGGTTTAGATCTACTGTGCTAAATGGAGTGACATCAATTAATCTAGAAATAGATGATTGAGGATAATGGGCATTTGGTTTTAAGACATGACGCCATAGGTAGTGAGTAGTAATAAAATTAGAATTTGATACTCTCTGAAGATAACTTGAGAGACACTCGCCCTGTTCAATTTTCGGCCGAATTAGTAATTCCATCAAATCCCTCCTGAATTTTCTGCTTAGTTTATCTTGTTTATTTGAAAATATACATGGAAAGGTTGGAAAATTCGTAATGGAGATTTTGAATTTAATAATATAAGTTTGTAAATAACTATTTTATTTTGTCGATTTGAGTGGTAAAATATGGATATATTGAGATGTGCCAAAATAAATAGAGAAGAATGAATCTCATATATTGATAAAAGGCAAATATACATAGAAATTAATATAATAAAAAATAAGAAAGGAGGTAAATATGTCAAAAATATCTTTTATTCATTTATCAGATATTCACTTTGTTAAATCAAGTAACAATCCCGATGATATTGATAAGGATTTGCGCAACGCAATATTAGTTGATTTGAAAACAAATGCAAAAAGTATTTTAGATAATGTTGTTGGAATTCTCGTTACTGGAGATGTTGCCTTTTCAGGAAATGATGATGAGTATAACATCGCTAAAGATTATCTTAATGAAATTTGTGAAATCTTTAATATTAAGCCAAGTGATGTATATTGCGTACCTGGAAATCACGATGTCAATCAAAATGTTATTATGAACTCAACATTTGTACCATTGGCGCAAAATGCAGTTGATACTGCAAACACTGTTGATATCGCTGATAGAGAATTTAGTAAATACATTAGCTCTGAAAACCAAAACATATTATTTATTCCATTAGAAAATTATAATAACTTTGCAAGGAGGTTTGAATGTGATATTTCTAACAATAAAATTTTTTGGCAAAAACACTTTAAATTAGCAGATAATTTTTATTTTAGAATTATTGGCATTAACTCCTCTTTTCTATCTACTAAGGAGGATCATATAACGGGTAAGCAAATGTATATTGGTCAATCTCAAATTCCCGATTATAGTGATGGCACTGCAACATTACTAATGTGCCATCATCCTCCAGAATGTTGGAAGTTTAAAGAAGATATACTGCCTCGAATAAACAAGCGTGCCGATATTCAATTATATGGGCATATGCATTCACAATCATTTGATATAACTGAGAATAATGTTATACTCTACTCTGGAGCGGTACATCCAACGAGAACTGTTGATTGGCTACCGAGGTATAATTGGTTCTCAATTGAGGGTGAACTAGAAAATAACGAGAGATTATTAACTATAGAGATTTTTCCTAGGTGCCTCAGTACAGATAGAGATTCATTCACAATTGATAGTGTATGTGGGCAAGAAAAAAATTCAATAAGGCATAAAATAAATATAGATAAAAAGCGAAAAGAAACTCTGGAAGATTCTCAACCGTGTTTAAATAACGTAAAATTAATTCAGCAATCTCCTGTAGATAACGCTTACATAGTTTTTGATGAAAGAGAAATTATATATAACTTTTATGATCTGTCTTGGGTTAAGCAAATTGATATTCTTACATATCTAGATTTAATATCAGACAAAGACAAGTCAAAATCTATTGCAACAGTACTTACAAATGCAATTAACCGTGCTAAAGAGCAGGACAAGCTTGAAAGTTTACACAAAAAAATTCTTGAAGAAATTAATTTGGAGGTAAAATGATGAAAAACGTTTTTTCTGAAAATTATATTAAGGTTTGCCCTAGCCCGTTAGAAGGCCAAATGGAAAAGAGATGGAAAGGTATTGAGGAGTATTGTGACAGAAAAAAAGTTAATATACCAGATCTTATCATGATGGCTTTTGGTTTAAAGGTTAATGAGGAATTTAAAAATGACTTTTATTCCATTTTTCAAAATATCGATATGAGATTTTCAGCCAATAGCTTAAAAGAACTTTCAATTTTATCGTGTATTTGTTTAATGAAGTTAATGGAAGAAACAGATTTAAATAAAAAAATTGCCCTTTCTGTAATGTGTTTATCTAAGTATAATTTAGAGATATTGGTTCCAGAGTTGGTTACTCAAGCATATGAATGTTTCTATAAACTATCATCAGCGCTAAGAGAGAAAGAAATTGAATACAAACCCGTCTCTACAAAAAATACAAAAGAGTTTATTAAGTTATCTAAAGGTTTGTCAGAACTTGATAATGCAGGTATTGAATCTCTTTCAAATTCATTATCTGAAATCTCGAATATTTTTTCTAGTATAGATAAAAATCAAAAAAGTATAATTGATGAGTTAGCTATTTTAAAAGAGGATTCTGATATTTTGTCTTGGATAACTGGAAGTTGGAGTAACGAACTCAATAAACCTATTTCTAAATCAACACTTCCCCATAGTATTGCTTTGATATTAGGTAAGGAGTTAGCCGATCTCGTAAAAGTGTGCCCAGGACCATTTGCTTTTGAAGGGTTTTTGATAAAAATGTTCTCCAACTGCGAATCTGACACGAAAACATATAGTCTTGTTAAAATGATTGATTCCGTTGAACCTGATATCAAAGCTTCAATTTTGAAAGATTATCCGATTAAGGAAAGTTTACAATCCAATATACCACTGCTAATTTCTATGAAGTGTGCACTTGAGGCAAATGCTCTTGATGTCTGGAAAAGTACAGCATCTAATAAACTTTCTTTCAATGTTGAAACGACGGAAAAAACCATTTTGGAGTGGGCGAAATTGATGTATCTTGAATGCATTCTTGTGAAATTAGAAGGGCGTGAATGATTATGGAAGATACTAATAAAATAAATACATTACCTTTATTAGAAGTCGAGCAAATACCAGATATTGATACACTTATAAGTGATGAGATTGAAACGTCAAAGTCAGATGAATTTTACGAGGATATTGAAAAGCCTGGTTTATTAAGATTACCTCATGGAAATGCTTTGACATTAAATGAAATATATCAAATAACTGCATGTGAGGACAGTAAAATAATTGCTTTTATAGGACCTTTTGAAAGCGGAAAAACCACAATTGAAACTACATTTTATCAAATGTTTCAAAGAACCCCTTTTTGTGGGCTCTACTTTTCGGATTCAGCTACTCTATCAGGATATGAAGAACGTTCGTTCTATACTCGTTTAAATTCAAAAAACAAAACTGCGACAACGTTAAGAACAAGTAGATTTAACGAAGAATTATTTTTGCACTTGAGATTATATGATCCAGAAACAAAGTCAAACACTAATTACTTATTTGCAGATATATCAGGGGAGACCATATTTTCACATAAAGGAAACGTTACAACGTTGAAAGAAAACTTGCCATATTTAAAAGCAGCTGATGAATATACCTTTGTACTTGATGGAAATCAACTGGCAGATAAAACACTTCGTAACGGTACAATAGACTCAATGCGCAACATGGCAAGAACAATTTTTGATGCCGAATTGTTTACTAATCGTACGCGTGCACAAATTGTAATCAGTAAATATGATGTTATAGGCAAATCTCACGACGACTGTTTAAAATCAGTAGTTAATTCGAGTGTTCAGAGTCTCGTTACTTTAGTGGGCCAATATATTTCAAATGTTACTGTCCATCATATAGCTGCAATGCCACAAAACGAAGGATTCAATGTAGGCTATGGTTTAGAGGAACTTTTAGAAACATGGAAGCAAAAGAATTGTCATGATTCTATTAGTATACCATGTGCTTCAACTAGTGGCCTGAAGTCAGAATTCAACAAATTAAACTATAAATTACTAGGTGGTGAAGCAGATGATTAAGAAATGTTTTATTTCAGGATTTCCAAGTGCCGGAAAAACAACTTTTCTAGCGGCTTTAATGAATTTAATTAGTGCCGATAATTCTAATTCAAAGTTGAAATTACATAAGATTAATAATTTACAATACCTTATGACATTAAGCGAAAAATGGGCAAATATGGATCCACTGGAACGAACTGTACCGTCTAATGAGCATATAGATATAGCAATAAATTTAGAACTCCCCAACAAAGAAATTGTTAACTTCTATTTACCAGACTTGTCTGGTGAAACATTTCAAAAATTATATGAAATGCGTGAAATACCAGAAGAACTTGCAAATTATATAATTGAAGCAAATACATTTCTCTTTTTTGTGAATGTTAAGAATGTGAAGGAACTCGGATTAATTTCAGAGCATTTTAAGAATCAAGCCAATGAGACTAAGGAAAACAACTTACTTAAACGAAATCCAACGGAACATGATCCATTACAAATTCAAATTATTCAATTGCTACAATTTTTTATGCTTCTGCGGAAAAACCAAAAAATTAAAATTAGTTTTATGTTTTCTGCATGGGATATAATGAAAACAAACTGCCATAATATTAAACCTGATCAATTTTTAAAGGAACGAATGAATATGCTATGGCAATATTGTAGCTCTAATTCAGATTATATTGAATTCTATACCTGGGGAATAAGTGCTCAAGGTGGCGAATTTGAACAAAAAGACACGCTTTTGGATAAGGAGTATCCTTACCAAAGGATATTTGTTGAAGGTAATGACGGGTATATAGGTAACGATTTAACATTACCTTTATATTTGTTAATGGGGGATTTGAATGAATAAAAAACAAGTTACTATACAACAAACATTACATGGATATTTTAATGGCCATCATTTATTAGAGTCATCCCTCTTACTTTCAGATGAGTCTAAACGAAAAATGGATATGCTTAGTGATTTTTCTAATGCAGAAATATCTGAAGAATTTGATTCGTATTATACAGGATATTTTTTAGAAAAAGAAAAGCTTATTGTTTTTGCTAAAACATGGTATGCTAATGAAATGATTAGACCAGGATGCGTTTGGACTCATTCCATGTTAATACGCCTTGATGATTTAGATTTTTGCGCTTGTAATGTTAATCTATTATTGTCACTTTTTATTAGACCGAATAAAGAAGAGTCTGTTGACGTATATGCAACACCTATAAAATTAATAGTTGATAATACAGAAGATAGCTATTTTGATGATAAGAAGTTACAATACTTAATATGGATTATGTTGGGGAATGAAGCACCTACTTGTGTCATTTCCAAAAGCTCTGAAGAATATATTAAAGAGCTTTTAATGATTTGGTTTACCTGTTACAACGAATTACATCGTGATTTTTCATTTATTACTCGTACCAATTCAATTAAAAGTAGAAATGCAACTATGATTAGGTTACAATTTTGTTCGATAAAAGCACGAAACAATATGGTTCATCAGTCTAATAGTATTTCTTTAATAAAAGACATTAATGAAGTGCAGAAATTTCCACCCTGGGTAATAAGTACTCGTGATTTGATAATTTATCAAAAATGGGAAGAGTTTATAAAATTTAAAAACTTACTTGACATAAAGGGAAACTATAACTTGAACTTAACTATGTTTATAAAACTGTACAAATGTTTTTACGTTGGTAATAATTTAATTGATATTTATGGTTCATTGGAGTTAATCGATAAAGTTATAGAAAATGAAAAATCAATTATTGGTAATATTTTTTTAAATCTATATTTTGACGGTAAATTTGATGACTGGGGAAAATATCAATCTTATTCAAACCTAGTCATTGCATCTATAAAATTTACATGGATTTACTTACCACAAAGAACTTTAGAAGAATTGATAAGAAAATCCTTTGAAACAGATTTTAAGAGCTCTAAGAAAATAGTACAGTATCTTGTTAATTTAGAAAACCCAAAAATTCAAGAAAAATACTTAACATATTATGCATCCATTTTATCTCCGATTAATTTTGAGGCTTTTACAGAAATGGATTATAGTGTTTGTAGTGTGTTAGTTACAATCAATCCTAGTTTAGCAAAGAGTCCAGCTATTTGGGAACAACCGGAAGGGTTCCAACAGGGAGTTTTGGATTCTTTGAAAATGTGTGAAACTTCAAAACTTCTAGAAAACGATATAATGAAAGTTATTTTAAACACAAGTAAGTTTGATCTCTCAATTGATATATATGCAATCTGGAAGGAAAAATCGGTTTTCGAGTTTTTAGAGTGTTTACTGGATGTACAATATTTGAATCAACATGATACCAAAAATATGATTGAATTATGTAAACAACATTCCTATATAGCATCACAACTATTATCAGAAAGATATACCGAACTTTTACCAGACCAAATTATCACTTTGTTTAAATTAATAGATCCATATTCTGATATTATTTCAAGTAATATACTTGTTTATATATTTGAATTATTAAAAGTCAATAGTCTAAGTGAAGATCAAAAAAATGAAGTGGCAGACCTGTATTTACCATTTATTCTGCGTAATAATTCCAACTTTTCGGATGAAATTGTATCGTTTTCTGTCATGAACATACATGACCGCTTATCAAAATTGTTGTATCCTGAAAGTAAATGGAGAAAACTACAAAGACTATTACCTGAAGCGAGCTATTTTAATCAATGGGATAAATGCAAGAGATTGCGAAAAGCAATAAAGAAAAAAGGATTTTCTATTAAACAGCTTAGCTCTTACAACGATAATGAAATCGATATACATTTACTATAATTTAAAGTAGTTAATAGATGAGAAAATAACTGTTAAAGGAGACGATTTACAATGGTAAGTTTTAATATATCTTTAAGTGATGATACAAAGAATGATATAAAACAAGGCATAAATGAATGTGTTATTTGGTATAAAGAACAATATAAAAGATTTAGAACATTATTAAAAGAAGAAATGACAAATCAATTAATAGATGGTTTATGTGATAATTTTGGAGCAAAGTTAGACTTATTCTGTGTGTATGATATTTTACTAAAGTATATTCTTTGTCACTATTCAGCCGGACTACCCGATTGCTATAATGCAAAAGGTCAAACTCGAGATAATTGGTTAGATTGCCATCTTGATTTTAATGATCTTTCTGAAATATTAAATTTACTATTTACTGAGAATAATGAAGGCGAAAACATAGATCTTAGTGTTGCTTATGAAGACAGAAATGTTCGATCTGCATTAACTCATAGTGGACGGATTAGTAAATGCTTATCTGCTATACGTTTATATAATATAGTTAGAGATATGATTTTGTTCTTAGCGCCAGAATATAGTTCAGATTTACCAAAGTTTGATTATCCAAAAGAATTTGTTTTTGATATTCAAGAATTGCTTAATTATACTGATAATTTTAATTCAGATGATATTACTATGGTTTTGGTGGCAAATTCAATGCATGATGTTCCTGAATATCATAAGTCTGTTTTAGCTAATTGTAAATGGGACATTGTTATTGATTTTGATTCCAGGACAGAAAATGGTGGACTATTCTCTGCTGTTAAACATCATAATTATAGAAAAGTGAGTGCAGATATTAGCGTTGCTAAATCTGAACCTTTGTCCAAAGGGTTTACAACTTGGTTTAAGGTTAGCGATAATCTCTCACTTACTAAACACGATAGGTTAAAAAATTTAAGTCCTGATTTTTCGATCAATATGCGTGATCGAAACAACAAACTAGAAGCATTTTATAAAGGATTATTTGTCGATAACTTACTACGTTCTCGCGAAGCGCCCATTATTGTTGTTAGCTTAAAACCATATGATACGGGCTTAACGGGTGGCTTAATAAGATCAATTGGTAACAATTTTGATGATTTTAAATTTATTTTTATTAATACCCATGAAAAGGATAAAACAGAGAACATGCTACGAGATTTTTTTGATGGAAATGGATTGATTTATGAAGATCATTGTAGACAATATAATGTACCTATTCATAAATTTACTGAATCCATGTATTTGTATAGGGATTCGTTTGGGAAAGTACTTAAATCCCAGTCTATAGAAATGCCATCAGATGACGGATATAAACCTGTTAATCAAAACTTATATACAAATACTAGTGATTTTTTTGAATTATTACATACTGATATCGGTAAGGAAGATAATTGGCAAGATGCGGTAAATAAGTTCTATCATGGGGAAGAAGCTTCTTGGTCAGTTTTTTATAATAGCCAATTAGTTGAAATTATTGATAGTGATGTCTACAAAAATAAGTTGATTAGAATTAAGAAAATCTTGAGTAGAATACCTGATAATTTACAAGATAAGATTTTTTATTTAGAACACTCTGCTGGTATTGGTGGAACAACATTATTAAAAAAAATTGCTTGGGACTTGCATTTAGAGGTACCAGTATTAAGGTTAAAAAAATATAGAAAAGCTTCAATCAAAGACACAATTCGAGATTTCTATGACAACCATACAAGATCTGGAATTTTAGTAATCGCAGATGAGGCAAATTTTTCTGAAACAGAACTATCAGACCTTAAGCGAGATATTATATATTCTGAACGTAGGTGTGCACTAATTATAGCTATGCGTTCAAGAGGTAATAATCATGAAAATATTGATAATATTATTCCTCTTTATTCCATTGTAACTAGTGCTATTGATAAATTAAGAAAACAATTTAAAAACTATTCGGATTTAGATAAAAAAACTATTGAACAAAAAGATGCTAATTTTGAATTTGTATTCAGTGATAAATCATTAAGATGCCCATTTATTATTGGGTTATATTATATAGACATAAAGTTTAACGGAGTAAATACATATGTTGAAAAAATTATAGATAAAATTACTAATAAAGATGAATTAGAAGTAATATCAATAATCGCTTTATGTAATTACTATGGTAGAACCGGGTTACCAATAAAAGTTGTTCAGGATAAATTGAAAATAAAACAGGATTACTTGAAAACACATCCTTATGCAACAGATATTTTTTATAAAGCTATAAATGATGGCACTAGTATTTATATATCTAAACATCCTTTATTAAGTAAATGTTTATTAGATGAGTGTTCAAATACATTGTATGGAGGTGAGCATAGAGAATATCTAGATAAGCTATCAAAATTAATTATTGATTGTATTATTTATGAATGTCAAGGAATAGTTCAAGATATTTATGCTGATATTTTTGAAGCAATTTTTATTTCTAAAAATGTTTTAATTGATGAAACCGAAGGTCAAATAAATGCAGGTTTTTCTTTATTAATTGAAACCGTTAAAACACCAGAAGTAAAAGAAATTATTATATCTTATCTTGTAAAAGAATTTGAAAAGGTAGTTCTAAATTTAGACAAAACAGATGAAGTTAATTTTAAAGCTTATATGTCTTTGGCACATTTTTATGGACATTTAAGTAGAATTCATTCCAAATCAAGCATAGGACTTACTAATGAGAAGATTGCTATTGAAGACTGTGAAAATGCTTATAAATATATGATTGCTATAAAGAAAAAGGATGCTTATATTTATCATATGTATGGTATAGCATTGGCAAATTTTTGTAGAAAAATTATTAATAATCAATCTAGTGATACCTCTCTTACTGAAGAAGAAAGTAGCTTATTAGAAACATATTTGAAACAATCTATAGAAATGTTCAATGAAGTTTCTGATCAAGGAAGTATTGATTATGCGGTTTTATCAAAATTAGATATTTGTATTACTTATTTAAAATTTATTTACGCTTTAAGAAAGATAGATTCTTGTAAACAGTTTAGTAAATTATCTACTTTTCAGTTACAGATTAAAAATGATATTGAGACTCTGTTTTCTCAGATTGATGGAGTTGAATTATCTAAATCAGCTAGAAGGCTAATTGCAAAACTTGATAATTTATATTCATCGAATTTAATGTTTGGCGATTATAGTTCTGCAATCCAGTACTATCAAAACAGAATTGATGTATTAAAAGACATTAGTGGTGCAGAAAGTGAAATGATAGCTGCTAGTTATGGTTTAGTAAATGCGATATTGGGAAACTATAAATCCAAATCAAAAAGTGATATCTATTTTGATGAAATAACAAACAATGATATAGATAGGGTTTTGTCAATTTTAGAAAATATTATGGAGTACTCTTTTGATGTTAATAATTATAGAGAAAGACATCAAAGAATTTTTGTAATAAAACGTTGGTTAAAATTAGCCAAATACTCTTCTCGAAATGTTCAATATGCTATAACAATAGTAGATAAATGGTGTGACATAGAGCAAAAGTATAAGAGTTATAATCCACTACCATATTATTATGCTTATGTATTACATTTCTTAAAAGCTCTAGACGGATATGATGGTGAACTACAAGAATCAGAAAAATATAAAAGAATTACTTATAATTTAGCTACTAAAGAAAATAGTCCTTATTTTACTGATACTCGTTATATGCATGATATTGTTCTTAAAGGAACAGGAGTAAACCGTTTAAAGGATATTACATATTTGTCAGGAAAAGTATCAGATATCTTGACATCTAATGATTTATTAGAATTTAGGGGGAAATTAATTAAATCTGAAGCTGACAAAGGAATAGTAAGTCTATATTATCCACTTGCTATTAAAGGAACATTAGCTAAGATAACATTAGGTGAAGGTAATTCAGTTAAAAAGGGACAGATAGGTCATAAGTTGGCTTTTTTTGCCGGATTTTCATTTGAACAGTTAATTGCAATTGATAGTTCTGTTGTAGATTTAGATATTGGTGAATCTTTAGAAGAAAGAGTAAGACAATATCAGACAAAAAATTTAACTCAAACTGGCGAATACAAAGAGGTAATTAAGAATTCAAATACAAGTACAAATATTAGTAAATTGGAGTATGAAATAAACTTATTAATTGAAAAGGATTTCAATATTAATAATGATAATGCTGACAGAGTCTTCGAAATTGTAAAAGGTGGGATATACTTTGGAACACTTGAATCAACAAGATATAGTAAGCAATATCCAGATTGTTCTAAATTTATGATTAAATATAAATTTGGATATGTACCTGTTTCTATAAAAAAGACAGAGATAGTGAGTGGGGTTTTATACGATGAAAGCCTTCAAAAACTCAAAGGCATAAACGTTCCAATTTATATAATTAATGAAGGATATGCAGGAGGACCTGTTATAGGTAGCATTAAGAAAGCTTTAGCAGAACTTAGAAAAATATCGGATTAAGAACTGTAATTCATTTAGTAATGCAATATATTAATCACAGTTCGACTAAATGCAAACACTATGACGAAATTAGGAAGATACTGTCATGGACATCTATATTTTATAGCTTAGTTTTAATTAATAGGACATATGAGAAACTCTCAATCTTTTTGAGAATCGTGAGGAAACTCTCAAACTTTTTGAGAGTTCCTCTCAAACTTTTTGAGAGTTCTGTACCTAATACCTTATAAATTAAATAAAAAACTCTTAAACTATTTGAGAACTCACAGACATGTTATGAAAAGACCTTAGAACATGAAAAGAAGATATCAATGTCATTTGACAATTGATAAACTACTATCATTTCTAAGGTCTTTTTTTCTTTTCTTCTTTGCAACTTAACTGTTTGCTAATATCTTTTCCTTTTTATCATAAATTTAATATTTAAATAATACCATTTTTTAGTTGGAAGTATTATAATCTTTTTTACACATACTAATGAAACTAAAGGAGATTCTATGAAACGTTTTTTAGCAATGTCCCGTACGAAACGAATATTTGTTAGTATTTTATCCGTGATCTTAGTTTATATAGTTTACGTTATTATTGGTGCTACACTCCCTTTTATAGGAAGTCCAGAGGTAAGCCAAGAGTATAAAAATAACTTTGATATTCATAATTTTTATTCAGATTCTGTAGGTGTTGATCGCGCTACAGTTGTTGAAACAAGCCAGGATGCTTTAGATGTTCGATTACATATGATTGAACAAGCAGAAGTTGAACTTGCAATTTCCTCCTTTTCTATTAAGGCTGACCGCAGCAGTCAAGAAATCGCAAGCGCCATTTACGCAGCAGCTAACCGTGGTGTAAAGGTCAAGATTATTGTTGATGGCCTTACTGGATTCATTGATATGAAAGACGATCCAATCTACTACGTTCTTGGAACACATCCTAATGTAGAAATCCGTTATTATAATATGGTAGATCTGTTAAAACCTTGGACGATCAATGGCAGATTACATGATAAGTATTTTTTAGTCGATCATAAACTATTACTCTTAGGAGGGCGCAATATATCAGATTACTTTCTAGGAGAATACAATCCGAGTGCATTAAGTTATGACCGAGATATTCTTGTATTTAATACTGCTTTTGATTCTAAGGATAATATACAGAGCGTAATTTATGAAACATGGGATTATTTTTATACGATTTGGGATTGTGAATATAGTGAAGTCGTTTTTGATCATGTGAAAAGTAGTAAAACGAAAAAGGTATCAGATGCTAAGGTTAAATTAGAGACTACGTATGCTACCCTCAAAGACACGCGACCAGATATATTTTCATCCATCGATTATACAACGATTACTGTTCCAACGAATAAGATTACTTTAATTTCAAATCCAATTCATATTATGACCAAACAACCATATCTCTGGTATAATTTGACTCAATTAATGAGAAGTGCAAAAGAGCGCATTTATATTCAAACACCATATGCTGTCTTAAATAATGATATGTATAAAGAGTTAAGCACAATCAATACACTTGTTCCACAATTTGATATGTTAATCAATTCGCGTGCAGGTGGTGATAATTTCTGTGCCTCCTCTGACTATACATTTAATCAAAAGAAAATTCTAAAGACAGGTATAAACTTGCATGAATTCCAAGGGAATTATTCCATGCATGATAAGTCGCTTTTAATTGATCATGATATAGCAATCATTGGATCCTATAATCTAGATATGAGAAGTACCTATCTCGATACGGAAGTTATGCTTGTCGTAAATGGATCAGAATTTAATCAGCAATTAGAAGGTTATTTTGATCAGATGTTGTCTCAATCACTTCCAGTAAAGTCTGATGGTAGTTATGGATCTAATGGGAATGTTACACCTTTACCAATGAGTACCGGTAAGAAAATGCTATTTAGTAT
The DNA here is from genome assembly GCA_023439125.1 of Bacillota bacterium. Classification (GTDB taxonomy): domain Bacteria; phylum Bacillota; class Clostridia; order Lachnospirales; family Lachnospiraceae; genus Lachnoclostridium. The sequence continues at coordinate 75,686 of JAEXOU010000010.1, forward strand.
CTCCTCAGTTTTCTTCCAGTTATTTCGTTATCTATTGTGATTCTATAAAACTTAATATAAAAGAAGGAATATCTAGCTGAATATTGAATAAAAGAAGGAAGGATGATGATATTTTTCAGAGTGCCTTACAAGTCCACTTATATTTTATGAACTTAGAGATTTGCACTCCGAAGAAAATATGCCATCACCCTTCCTTCTTTATTCAAACTCCCATTCAATCGACTTCCCTTTTGGGCTTATACTTGATTCACTATCCACGAATCCTCTTTAGATCTTCAATTGAGAATTCATAATTTTTATTACAGAAGTGGCAGTTTACTTCAATTGGTTTATTATCTTGAATCATCTCATCGATATCTTTTTTATCAATACTGATTAATGCTTTTTCTACACGTTCCTTACTACAATTGCAACTAAACTTGGTTGGTATTGTATCTAGTATTTCAAGTCCAAAATCACCTAATACATGCTCTAATATCATTTCTGGTGACATGCCCTGATCTAACATTGCAGTAATCGAATGAATCTCTCCAATCTTTTGCTCTAGTTTTGCAATCACTTCTTCTTCGGCAAACGGTAACAATTGAATAATAAAACCTCCTGCACAACGTACGGTATTATCTCTATTCATCAAAACACCAAGCGCTACACAAGAAGGTACTTGTTCTGAAGTTGCAAAATAATAAGTTAAATCTTCCGCAATTTCACCTGTCTGTAAATCTACTTGCCCAACATATGGATCTTTTAACCCCATATCCTTAATGACACTGAGCACACCCAAATCAAGTGCCTTACCAACATCTAGTTTTCCCTCCTTACTAGGTGGTAGATTTACCTGTGGTTGGTATGCAAAGCCTTTTACGTTTGCCTTGGAATCAGCAGTTACGGTTAACCCTTTAATCGGTCCACTACAATTAATTTTTAAAGTGAGTAAATCATTATCACCCTTCATCATACTACCCATCATAGCACCCCCAATCAACAGACGACCTAATGCTGCTGTTACAACTGGGCTTGTATTATGGGCACTTCTAGCGTATTCAACTAATTCTTTTCCTGTACATGCAAATGCACGTATCTGACTGTTTGCTGCAGTGGCTCTAACTATATAATCTGACATCTTATTACCTCTTATCTGTATAATATTTATTCACTTGTTTCTTCTCTCTCGCAATAAAATATACGCGCTCACTATTTTCATTGGGAGGATTCTTTGTACATGCATCATATGCAGCTACATATTCCATTCCCGCCTCATTGATTAGTTTGATTATTTCTTCTATTTCATATGCCTTTTGATAATGAGTTTCTTCAAACCTTTCATAGAGAGGAGTGGATTCTTCGTCCTCTTCTTCGTCAATCTCTAAATCGACTCTTTTATAGATTGTAATATCGTATTGGTTCATTTTTTCTTCTTCATCATAATAGTTTTCCCAAATAAAGCTTGCATCCTCACGATTCTCTGCAATTGTTGTTTCCCCTAAAATATCTCGATATTTATGAATCGTATTCATATCAAAGATAAATACACCATTCGGATCAAGATAATTATTCACAAGCTTAAATACACGCACTAAGTCTTTTGAACTTGTAATATAATTCATACTGTCGCAAATACTCACAACTGCTGCTACGGTACCATATAATTCAAATTCTCTCATATCCTGATTTAGATAAAGAATCTGATCATAGGAGAATCCCTCATCAATACCTTTTTCTCTGGCTATCTCTAGCATATCATCAGAATAATCAACTCCAATCATATCATACCCCTGCTTTGCAAGTCTTCGTGTCATACTGCCTGTACCACAACCGAGTTCAAGCACTAGATCATTTTGCTTAACACCAAATTCTTTTAATAAATCTGTCAGATATTTGGTCCACTCATCATATGGTACATTATCCATAAATTCATCATACACATTTGCAAATCCAGTATACGCTTCCATAAAAACCTCTTTCTATCGATTCATGTAAATGTACACAAATTCAAGTATTTTTTCTCCTATCATTGTATCACATTCCGTCAACCTTATCCAAGTGTGTCCTTCTTAGGAATTCTCTAGGATGATATAACAAAATAAGCTTGATGTATATTTTCATTGATTAGTGCTAGACACAAGCCCACAAAGTATGGGACTGATCAAACACTTTGAAAATATAACATCAAGCTCACTCTTTTATACTCTTCCTAAAACAATAAATCCACTAAAAAACATCCTTTAATGCAGGATATAACGTTCTGAATTTCTGATAAAGTACCTCATATTTTTGCGCATACTCTTTAGTTGGTTCAATGGAATCAGTTACTTTAACTAACTTATCTGTTGCTTCTTCTACAGAAGCAAATTCACCACATCCAACTGCTGCTAATATTGCTGCACCGTATCCTGGGCCTTCTTCACAAGCAACTTTTTCCACAGTAACATTCATAATGTTAGCCATCAATTCACACCAAAGCTTACTCTTTGCACCACCACCAGTAATACGAATACGATCAATTTTAATTCCAAAGGAACGAGCAATTTCAACTGCATCACGTAATGCATATGATACTCCCTCTAGCACAGCTTGTGTCATCTGTCCTCTTGAAGTATCCATTGTCATTCCAATAAAAGCGCCTTTTGCATAAGGATTATTGTGAGGAGTTCTCTCACCAGATAAATAAGGTAAGAAGAATACTTTATTCTCGCCAAATCCAATAAATTTATCCTGCTCTGCGGCATGGTCTGATGTACCTAGTATATTCTCCATCCACCATCGATTCGCACTGGCTGCACTTAACATACATCCTAAGAAGTGAAATTTTCCGTTTGCATGAGCAAAGCTATGTAATGCATTCTTATCATCTACAGCAAAATCATTCGAAGCAATAAATACTGTACCTGAAGTTCCTAAAGATACACTGCACATACCATGCTTTAATGTACCTGTTCCAACTGCACCAGCTGCATTATCACCTGCACCTGCAACTACCTTTACATTAGTTGTTAAGCCTAGTTCAGTAGCTGCAACTTCTGTCAGATTTCCAACTACTTGATAGCTTTCAAATACTTTAGCTAACTGCTCCTCTTTAATTCCGACAATATCAATCATCTCTTTTGACCAACATTTGTGTTCTACATCAAATAAAACCATACCAGAAGCATCCGAGACATCGGTAGCATGGATATCAGTAAACTTATAAATGAGATAATCCTTAGGTAACATAATTTTCTTAATCTTAGCAAAGATCTCAGGCTCATTTTCTTTCACCCATAATAACTTAGGTGCTGTGAAACCAGTCAAAGCCATATTGCCAGTATACTTAGAAATCTTATCTTGACCAATTGTCTTATTGAGATAATCACATTCCTTTTGAGTTCTTCCGTCATTCCAAAGTATCGCTGGACGTAATACTTCGTCATTCTCATCCAAGATGACAAGACCATGCATCTGACCACCAAAACTAATACCACCTACTTGCTCTTTATCAATATCTTTCGTCAATTCTTTCATTCCGACTACTGTTTGTTCATACCAATCCGTAGGGTTCTGTTCGGACCATAATTCTTTTGGAAAACTGATTGGATATTCTTTTGATAATACCTTAATTATCTTACCTGTATTCTCCATCAATACGAGTTTGACAGATGAAGTTCCTAAATCGATCCCTATGTAATACATACGCAATCTCCTTTTACCTAAATAAATTAGTTTTATAACTAAACTATATCACATCCGGAAGAAAAAAGCAATTATTTACGTTCGGATTTGATTATGCTATAATGGGATTCAGTTAGGGCTTAAAACCAAAATAAATATGGAAGGATTGGTCGGAAAATGGTTTTAGGAAGCAAAGAATTGATTCGTGATATGAACAGTAAACTAGTATTAGAAACAATTATTCAAAGTAATCCAATATCAAGAGCAAATATTAGTAAAAAACTTGGGTTAACCAAAGCAACAATTTCAGCAATTGTACAGGATCTTATTAATTCAAAGCTAGTACTAGAAATCGGGAGTGATGATACCTCTCTTGGTCGAAAACCAATATTACTTAGTTTTAATCAGAAAGCTGGATTTTCTATCTGTATTGATATTGGTGTTTCTGTACTCTCCTGTATGATTAGTGACTTACTGGGTGAAAACCGAAATATAAAGCAAATAAAGACACCCGCTCAAAAAGACATCGTCAAAACCCTTATTGAGCTGATTGAGTCAATGGAAGAGAGCTATGAGAAACTGCCTTATGGATTGATCGGCATCACGCTTGGAATTCATGGTGTCACCTATGAGAATGAGATATTATTTACGCCTTATTATGATTTAGTTGGAACTAATTTACGTCAACAACTTTCTGAATATTTTAGCGTCCCTGTTTTTCTCGAAAATGAAGCTAATTTATCTGCTCTTGGAGAACGTGCTTATCTTTCTAATCAATATAAGAGCTTAGCAAATATCAGTATCCACACTGGTGTTGGTCTTGGAGTTATCTTAAATAATGAACTTTTTAATGGGAACAACGGACATGCTGGTGAACTTGGTCATACGATTGTTGAAATGAATGGTCGTCAGTGTCCTTGTGGCAATCATGGCTGTTTAGAACAATATACTTCAGAGCGTGCCATATTGTTAGAGTATTCAAACAGGACAGGGAAAAAAGAGGTTAATTGGGATGACTTCTTAGAAGCCTGTACTACACAGGAGAAAGAAGCATTAGATTTATTAGATCAGTTTGTATCTTATATGTGCATTTGTATTAATAATCTTTTGAACTCCTTAAGTCCAGAAATTATTATAATTAATAGTTCTTTAACCAACAATTTTCCTTGGTTAATTAGTAGAATTATCAACGGACTTACAAGTAAGGTTTTAACTAAGGTTCCAATTATTCCTTCCTTAAGAAGAGATTCCTCCATTTTACTTGGAGGAATCAGTGTCGCAGTTCGGGACTTCTTAGGAGTAAAAAATATTCTTTTTCATGATTAAGATTTTTTCTTTAGAGAACGACTGCAAATATACGGGATTGCCTTCTTATGCACTTTAACGTTGGCAATCCTTGTTGTTCCACCATACTCGCCATCGAGTGACCATGGCATATCGATATCAGAGTATACCTTAACTTCACTTACTCGGCGATAATAAAAGTATTTTCCAGAAAGATCATTTTTTAATAAGTCATTAATGATGTTGCTGATCTCTAATAAATTATGTGGTCTACGTATCATAATTAACTCAAATAAACCATCATTTAATAAAACTTTTTTTCCTGTAATCCCACGAAAACCAGCGATTGAATTTGAATTAGCGATCATACCGACAATAAAATCATCTTCCTCTATTTCATTGTCATGTACAACTTTTAGATGTAAAGACTTAATTCCATGAAGTCGTGTCACCCCACTTAAAATATATGCTATTCTTCCGAGCACATTTTTAACATTCTGTGGAGTATCATATGATACATCAGCAAACAATCCAAACGCTGCCGTGTATGTAAAGTAATTGTTATTGATTCGTCCTACATCACATAGCATCGTCGTTCCCTTCGCCATGATTTCAGCTGCTTTTATCATGTCCTTTGGGACTCGCAAACTATAACCAAAATCATTGGTTGTACCGGATGGTATATAACCAACCGGTACTGTAACACCACATTCCATAATACCGCCAACTACTTCATTCAACGTTCCATCACCACCGGAACAGATGACAGCATTGCATTCTCCATTATTGACATACTCAATTACCTTTTCACGTGCATCAAGTCTTTGTTTTGTTGGATAAACAATTAACTCATAATCACTATTTGAGAATACCTCTAAAATTCGTGAAAGTCTAGTTCTTATTTTACCACGACCTGCATTGGGATTATAGATAAATAGCAATTTCTTTTTCATTACAAGCTTCCCCTTTTTATACGTTCTTGTTCTTTCTTTTTTCTTGTCATTATTCCACCGATTCTTCCGGTTTCTTTTGCAGATAAGGAACCCCAGCCACTCTCAATTACTCGATCAAATAAGCCAAGTTCTTTCGCTATCTCGTATTTCATCATTTCTTCAGGTTTCACTTTATCCATATCAATTGATTTTTTTGCTTTTACCATCCTACACACTCCTTATTGTCTTGCACTATATATAAAATGTCAATCACTTTTTCTACAAGCATATAGAGTGTTTCCTAAATCCTAAGTTTTTAAACAAGGCCTATACTTTTTTGCAATGCGAAAGAGTAAATCACCTTTTCTTTTACTGGCCTGTTATACATTCGTTCAATCGCTAATGCATAGTAATCCAATTGTTTATGATAGCGACTCACAAGAAGTTCTTCTTCCCCTTCACTTACTCGGTCTGTTTTATAATCAAGTAAAACAAAACCATCCTCCTCCTCAAAAAAAACATCAATAATTCCCTGAATTAAAACTATGTCTTCATTCTCATAGTTATCCTGAATTTGACTTGCTTCAATTCCTAGAACAAACTGCTGCTCTTTGAATAATCTATTGTTCTCCTCAGCTGCTCTCATTCTATCACAAATTGTTGATTGGAAAAATGATACTAATTGCTTTAATGAAATACTCTTAACATTATGTTCCTCAAGAATACCACTCTGAATTAATTGATCTACTAATTGTTTCAAGTCTTCGTATGTCCTAAGAGTTGTAAATGTCGCACATTCCATAATCTTATGAATTATCGTTCCTTTATCAGCGCCCTTTAGCTCCACCTCTTTTTTTAAGAAGGCTGGAATTGTCGGTTCACTCTGAATGAATGCTGTTGTTTCTTCTTGGATTTCCTTTAAGATTGCACTCATCTCTTCATCCATATCAGAGCCCAACTTTTTTAATTCACTCACCGTTGTTTTTATCGGCAAATTTGCTTGTTTCTTGAATGGATATTCATAAGCTATCCTGTTTTCTAATTCCTGTCGCAGTTTCTCATTTTTCATCTCTTGAAATGTTTTGGTCGATAATTCCTCCTCTTTCTTCATAAGTCCAATCTGTTTATCCTCTTCCATGATCTCAAGCTGTGTTAATAAGACAGTTTCCACTGCAATTGATTCCTCTTCTAGGGAGGCTGGCCCAACTAAAGAGAAATAATTGTTTGCCTTAGATAACGTTTGAAACATCATATGCTTATCAGCTAAAAATCTCGCTTGCTGCCACTTTTTTAGCTCCTCTTGTGCATCTTTAACTGTTCCAATCATAATCAGCTTCTCTTTTGCACGTGTTAATGCTACATAAAGAATTCTCAATTCTTCTCCTAGATTATCTAGGACTAGTTTCTCTTGTATTGCTCGCTTCATAAGTGTTGGAATCTTTGTTCTTGTATCAATATCAATGCATTCTGGACCAATCCCGTAGTCTGGATGGAATACAATTTTATCTCTTGCATCCATATTATTAAAGGTCTTTCCCATTCCTCCAACAAAAACAACTGGAAATTCTAATCCTTTACTTTTATGAATACTCATAATTCGAACTGCGTTATCATTTTCACCAACACTAGAAGCTTCTCCGTAATCAATTTCATATTTAAGCAAGCGTTCTACATAACGAATAAATTGAAATAAGCCATGATAACTGCTTTGTTCAAAAGTAATCGCATATTGAATTAACATATTCAGATTACTTCGTCTCTGCTCACCAGCTGGCATTGCATAAACATATAAATCGTATCCTGTTACTTGATAAATTTCTTGGATTAACTCATGAACACTCAGATAAGTACTTTTTTCACGCAAAGCATCATACATTTCAAAAAATGAGATCAGTTTATCTGACAACTCCTGATGATCTGCCATAACGCATAATCTAGCAGCCTCATACAGAGAACATTTTTTATTCTCAGTTTTACTAAGTGGAACAAGAGTCCTTAACAGTCCTAACTCGTTCGAGCTAAGTTTCCCAATTGGTGAATAAAGCACAGCCATCATAGGAATGTCCTGTTTCGGATTATCCAGGATACGTAGGAAATTTAATACGGTTTTAACTTCTAAGGTTTGAAAATAACCAGTTTGAGTATCAGAAAAACAAGGGATTCCTTCTGCTAATAACTGCTCAACAAATGTCTCAGACCAATTAGACATTGTTCGAAGCAAAATAACAATGTCACTATACTTTAACTTTCTTAGTGTCCCATTACTTGTCACTTGAAAATCCTCATTCATCAAGCGTTTGATTCTAGCAGCAATAGCTCTTGCCTCGATTTCACGGCTAGTCAACTCAAGTGTTTGCGAATCCTCTTCCGATAGATCAAGATCATCCATATTCATATCAATCATAATCAATTCTGTTTGATTGACCTTTGGCCTTTCTTGTTCCGGAAAACTTGCCCCTGTATATAATGCGACTTTATCTGTATATTCAATCCCACCAAGAGATTCTCTCATAATCTTATAAAAAATATTATTTACGGATGATAAAACCTCATCACGGCTTCGGAAATTCTTACTTAACTCAATCTTTTGTGCTTTAGAATCGTCTTCGGAATAATTATTATACTTTTCCATAAAAAGCTCTGGACGTGCTAAACGGAATTTATAGATACTTTGTTTAACGTCACCAACCATAAATAAATTTGGCTGCCCAACTCTTTCTCTAGAGATGCTAGTTAAGATAAACTCCTGAACAAGGTTACTATCCTGGTATTCATCAATCATAATCTCTTCAAACTGCTCACTCAAATCAATTGCTGCTGCCGTTGGTAGGATACCACCATCGGAATGATCTACTAAGATTTGCAAGGCAAAGTGTTCTAAGTCGGAAAAATCTACAAGATTTGCTTCCTCCTTTGCAGTTCGTAGCTTGATAAGAAAAGTTTGTACCAAATCTACTAATATCGTCATCGGCTTAGCCACTCTTTCCATATCACTTAACATTTCTTCTGGTGACTGATAAAAATAATCCTCAGATAAATCCTTTAAGATATCCTTGCATTGATTTCGTAAACACTTTACAAATTCTTTTTTTTCTTCATCCACATCTGGTACTTTTTTTGTGGATAGTCTTGCGAACGTAATATTACCTAATGCCTGATAGTATTCTTCATAAGTATTTATATTGTATAGAGAATCTAAGATCTCCTGATCTGACAATAATGCCTGAATATATGCTTCTGGACCATTTGGACTAGCGCATAGTTTCATAGCCTCTGCATTAATATTTCTGGCATCCATCAACAATAACTTAATATGATAAAGTAAATCCTTCATCCACTCGGTCTGATTCAGTTCCAAGATTGATGAGATTTTAAAATCATCCACGCGCTTACTAAGCCATTCTTCAGGATATGGATAACTCATTGAAAACTGATATAACTTTAGAATTAAATCCTCGATAGGTGCATCTGATTTGGAAGCAGAATAACACTCAACAAAGTTTAAAAAGTCTTCATTTCCCTCTTCATATCGCTCTTCTAGCAATTCTTGAATAACATCAGACCTTAAAAGCGTAAGTTCTGCTTCATCTGCAATACGAAAAGAAGGGTCTAAATCAATTGTATGAAAGTAGTTGCGAATTACATAAAGACAGAAACTATCAATCGTTGTAATCTGTGCATTATAAAGAAGAGTCATCTGCTTTTGAAGATGCGTATTATCAGGTTCTTCTAATACTTTCTTCTCAATTGCCTTCCCAATTCGTTCTCTCATCTCACTGGCAGCTGCCTTTGTAAAGGTTACGATTAATAGCTGGTCGATATTAATCGGATTCTCCTTTGCCGTTATCTTTTCAAGAATTCTTTCTACTAAGACAGCAGTTTTACCAGAACCAGCTGCCGCGGACACAAGGATATTGCGATTTCTTAAATCAATTACTTTCTTTTGCTGTGTCGTCCACGTCATGTTCGCCATCATCCTCATCTCCCTTCTCTTTTAATAAATTCCAAATATCATCATTTGATAATTGTCGTAATTTACGATAACGGTAACCCTCTATTTTACAATCAAACCCACATACGGAGCTAAATTTACAATAACTGCAGGCATCTTTATTCTTACTCTTGTAAGGATTGTGAAAGACATCGCCCTCCATAATTTTCAAAGAAAAAGAATGCATTAAGTCCGTAATATACTTTTGCAACTGTTGAAACTGGTCGATGGTTGCTATCGAAGATCTCTTTGTAAACTCTCCTTCTTTGCTTGTCTCCACTGGAATAACACTTGATTTCACACTCTTAGAAAGTTCTCCATCAGCAGAGATTAACTTACAATCGATAAAAGATACGACCTTTTTATCTGCATTCGCTAGACCATTCATTCGAAGTTTCTTATCAATATCTGCTTCTACATGGTCAGATTTTTCAACAATTGGATCATCTAGGTTATAGTAAAATACACCTGCAGGTATAATTTCTTTTTCTGGATATTTCTCCTTCATAAGCTCCATAGCAGCACTTAAGTAGACTCCTAGTTGTAGCTGCAGACCATAATATAAACTCATTAAATCAAAGGACGTACTGCCTGATTTGTAATCAATGACTTTTAGATACAATTTTTGTTCTTCCTCATAGATATCTACACGATCGATACGACCATGAAGATTGAGATAGCGGTCTGCATGAGCAAAAAACTGCTCATATAGCATAGGCTCAAATTTACCAGCTTGCAATTGCTTTGCTAATATTTCCACGGTCTTTAATAATATTCTTTCAACTCTCTTAATTAAATAAGCATTCCGTTTCGAACTTTCTAAGATGCCGTTACCAAAATCAGTAACCGCTTCTACCACACTCTCTTTCCCTAAGGATACTTCTACTTCCTTCGGCAAGTTATGCCAGTTGTACTCTGTAGATTTTAATTTCTTTGAAAAGAGTTCAAGTGCCTCATGGAAGATATTTCCGATATCAGGTATGGATACCTGGTACTCTCTTCGTTCCTCAAGATTTAAACCATACTCCAGAAAATGTGCAAATGCACAAGCTGCATATCGCTCCATTCTTGTAACAGAACCGATTAAAGACTCTGAGTATAGTTTCTTAGCAACAATAGCAGATAACCCTGTTTCTTTATTTCGATAAAATACTCCATCTAAAATATTCGATAACGGTGTACGAGGCTCTAATTTTCCATCAAGATAAAGCTGATACAGCTCATAGAACAGATCATCTTTCTTCTCTTCTTCATAATCTCGTAACTGCTCAATCAAATAATCCAAGCCATAATCTGTGCTTAGTATTTTATCTAGATCATGATTGATGTCTCCTGTCCTTGCATCTGCATTAATTGTTAGCATATTAGGAAATAACTTTTGTATCTTACCAATCAGATAAGAAGTTCGCATTGCTTTTCCCTTCGCATCTATTTTAGCGAAAGATAGATAAAGCTTACTTTGTGGCTTTGTTAAGTTCAAATACAAGTAGAATTCTGTCGTATACGCATTCTGACGTTTCGTTGGTGAAAGTTCTATTGCATGATCTGCAAATAACTGACGATCCAGATCTGAGAGAATTCCACCACCTGGATTTGCTTTTGGAACAATTCCATCATTCACACCGATAAAAAATAATGCTTTAATATCCTTTAAACGTGTTCTTTCAATGTCACCAACAAGAATCTGATCGACACCTGGAGGAATAAGTCCAACCTTTGCTTCCTTTAATCCTGTTTCTAGGATATCCTTAAATTCTTTTAGAATCAGAATATCCTCCCCTAGCAATTCCACGATACGATCAAAAATCTCAAGAACAAGACGATACACCTGCTCATACTCTTTCGCCAACTGAAGATTTTCATCTGATGGTTTTGCTTTAAACTCATCTGCTTCTCTCTGCAACTTTTCTTCACACTGATAGAACACCATTACGTCATATAATGCTGTAATCTTTTCTCTTACGGTTGCATCTTTTCTATTTAATACCTCATACAAAGGTCTTAATTCATTCACTAGTTGTTCTCTTAACAGATTAATTCCCTCGAAATCGATCGTATAATTTGTTCGATAGGTCCTAGTCCACTCTTTGCTATACATTGAGATTCCGCGTATCCCTTGCGCGATAACATAATTATCGAGAGCGGACAAAATCTCAAAATCTACATTCACAAGTTTGCATTTTAAAAATCTCATAACTCCCTCATAAGAGAAGTTATGCTCCACAACTTCAATCGCTGCTCGTACAAATTCTACTAAAGGATTCGTTAAGATATTTTTTTTCATATCAATAAAACAAGGAATATCTACTTGAGCCATTTCTTGTTTTACAATTTGTGCATATCCTTCCACATCACCTGTTACAATAGCAATATCCTTATACCGGTATCCCTCTTCACGAATTAGGCGCAAAATCTCAACAACCGTATATTTTACTTCTTCTTTTGCTGTCTTTGCCGCTGTTACTGTAATATCCTCTTGCTCACCTTCAAAAGTTTTGTAAGGATAACGAAAGATATTATGCTCTAGATGTGCTAATGCTTTTGACTTTCGATAACGAAACGGCACTTCATTACATGAACTCGGGAAAATATTAGGAAATACTTCTACATCATTCTCATCTGCAATTTTTGTTAACTTTTCAATTGTTTGAGAACTAAGATAAAAGAGCTCGTGTTCTTTTAGATATCGATTTTCTTCTCTGGCATCTAGTGTAACCGTAACGTATACCTTTTTTGCGAGCTTTAATAAGTGTGATAGTAATTTGTACTGAGAAGGAGTAAAACCAGTAAATCCATCCAAGCAGATGATACTATCTTTCACTATCTTTGATTTATCAATTACTTCACAAAGGACATCTAATATCTCCTCAGCATTAATATATCGATCCCGTAAAAACTCTTCGTAAGCTCTATAAATTGTAATGATATCTTTTATCTTATTGGAAAGAAGTTTTTTATCTCCTGCAATCTCTACCATCTTCTCAAGCTCTGTACTACGAACAGAATACTGTAACAATTCAGAAATCATTGACTTCATCTCATCAATAAAGCCTTGCTTCTTAACATTTGCACCAAACAAAATTAGATCGTTCTTCTTTTCCATAACGACCTTCTTAACAATCATACTTTTTCCGGTATCTTCAAGAACTAAGCGATTGTTTCCACCAACCTCGTCAAATACACGGTAAGCTAATCGCATAAAGCTTAATATATCAATATTCATAATGCCCTTATTAGGGTGCATACTTACCAAATCCTTCTGTGTTTGAAGCGTAAACTGCTCAGGAACAAGAATCAGATAGTTCGTATTTGGATTGACGATCGATTCCTTTATTATCGTATCATATACAAAATGTGTTTTTCCTGTTCCCGAACTACCCAAGATAAATTGTAAAGCCATCTACATCCTCCCCACTCTATTGAAATGCAGTATATCACCATATTTCAATTTATATTTCTCTTTCTATTTACTCTATATTTAACTTACTTCCTACATCGCTTGTGGTCTACAAAAGTCCGCACTCTTTTTGCGGCTTGTGAGCGATGCGCGCCGAAAAAAATATATGATAGAAGTTTATCTTCTCAAAAGTCCTCAGCCTCAAGCGAACCCTCTGCAAAAGGTGCGACCCTACAGATAATTATACACTAAGAATACGATTACTTACATTATTATTTTCTTACAATCATATTTTATAAAGAAGCATAATAAACTGTATAAAGCATATTGGGAGGATAAAAAGATGTCAAACACAAAAATAGTTGTTATTAAGCTAAAGCAAATCATATATGGGGTCATTTTTGCTGTTCTTGGTATTATCTTAGTTATTTTATTAATCACCCTATTCAAATCTGGAAAGAGTAAATCGACAGATGTAAGTGATGTTGCAAAATATACACCAGGTAAGTACACTTCTGTAGTTACTTTAAATGATACTAACCTTAATCTCGAAGTTGTTGTAGATGAAAATCACATAAGCTCAGTAAAAATCGTAAATATTGATGACTCAATTACAACTATGTTCCCATTGATCGAACCATCTATTAACAAAATCGAAGAACAGCTATGTAATGATGTCGATATTGCCTCTATTGAAATCTCAGATGACAGTAAATTTACACAGAAACTTTTATTAGATGCTGTAAAACAAACACTTGCGAAAGCATCGGTAGATCAAGCGAAAGAATAGTACATACAAAGCATATTCCTCTATTATCATACCTATCTCATTTTCGTAAAATAGGGCTGTTGTAGAACAAAATCTAGAATGTAAGGTTATCTTACCAAAACCTTTATCCAGATTATATTCTCCAACAACCCTATTTTGTTGTCTTAGATTCATTAGATTTTTATTGTTTCAAGATCTTTCTTCCATAAACTCCAACTAGCATCACTTGGCATACGAAGATCTCCACGTGGGGAGAGTGCGACAGAACCAACCTTTGGTCCATCTGGAAGGCATGACCGTTTAAACTGTTGAGTGAAAAAACGATGATAAAAAGTTGTTTCCCACTGTAATATTGTTTTCTTGGAATATTCATTAGAAAATGCGTATACAGCTAACCTAAATATTTTGGATGGCATATATCCGTATCTCATCATGTAATACAAAAAGAAGTCATGCAATTCATAAGGGCCAACAATATCCTCTGTCTTCTGAACAATTTCACCCTGCTTTGGTGGTAATAATTCTGGGCTCACTGGAGTATCTAAGATATCAAGGAGTACTTCCTTTAGTTCATTTGATTTAGCTTCCTCTGCAAAATAGGATACTAGGTATCGAACTAAAGTTTTAGGAACAGAGCAATTAACTCCGTACATTGACATGTGGTCTCCATTATAAGTAGCCCAACCAAGCGCTAATTCTGACATATCTCCAGTTCCAATAACAATACCATTACATTCATTAGCGATATCCATTAATACTTGTGTTCGTTCTCTAGCTTGCGAATTTTCATAAGTAACATCTTGTACGTTAACATCATGTCCAATATCATTCAAATGTAATAAGACCGCTTCATTAATTGGTATTTCTCGTAACGTTACATTTAACTCTTTTACTAATGTGACCGCATTATTATAAGTTCGATCTGTTGTACCGAAACATGGCATTGTAACTGCAATGATACCTTTGTGATCAAGATTTAGCAGATCAAATGCTTTTGTTACTACAAGAAGTGCTAGAGTAGAATCTAATCCTCCTGAGATTCCTATCACTACATTCTTACATCCAATATGCTCCAGTCGTTTTTTTAGGCCCATTGCCTGAATCATTGTAATCTCATTGCAATGTTTTTTTCGCTCCGTACGATTGCTTGGTACAAATGGAGTTTTAGCGACGTGACGAGTTAATTTTACTTTGTCATCTACATTTTCAAAACAAAATGGTACTCTCACATAATTATCGGAATTAACAATAAATGTTGACATCCGTCTTCGTTCACTTACTAGTTTTGATAAATCTAACTCCGTTATAATCATCTCATTGATAAATCGTTTCGACTCTACAACCACAGTGCCATTTTCGGCAATTAGATTATGCCCTGAGAAAACTAAATCAGTTGTTGATTCTCCATCGCCTGCACTAGCATATAAATACCCACAAATTAATCGTCCCGATTGATTCTTTACTAAATCTTTTCGGTAGGCATCTTTACCTGTATTCTCATCTCCAGCAGAAAGATTCGCAATTACAGTAGCTCCTGCCATACTAAGCCCGCCACTTGGTGGCTGTGGCACCCATAAATCCTCACAGATTTCAACTCCTAGAATGAAATCTCTTAACTGTTCATTTACAAATAATAAATTGGCTCCAAACATAACTTTTTGACCAAACAAAGTTATTTCTACTGGATTTGGATTACCTTTTTGAAAGTGACGTGCTTCATAAAATTCAGAGTAATTAGGTAGATGTTGTTTTGGAACTATCCCAAGTAACTTCCCATTACACATTACCGCACCCACATTATATAATTTTGAATCTTTCATTATTGGCAAGCCAACCAAAATAACCATATCAAGTCCACTCGAAGCCTGTACAATTTTCTCCAACGAATTGATTGCTGCAACCTCTAGTGTATCTTGCAAAAATAAATCACCACAAGTATAACCGGTAATACAAAGCTCTGGGAAAACTAATAGTTTCACTTTTTTTTGATATGCTTTTTTTATAGAATCGATGATTTGATTGGTATTGTACTCACAGTCTGCGACTTTAATGTGAGTTGTTGCTGCTGCAACTTTTAAAAATCCGTCTTTCATTTGTTTCAAACCTTTCGAATATAGTTGTCATGTAAATTTGTAGTATTGCCTTATTATACCACATACCTTAATATTTAACACCATCCTTTTTTTACCCATCATTATTTCGATTTGATCCGTCATTGCCATTACTTAAGTGCACTGCTATAATACTCTTATTATTAATTTATCAGAGGAGACTATATGATTTACTCAGAATATGAAAAATGTGAGCTTTGCTGTCGGCGTTGTAAAGTTAATCGTAATCAAGGAAAACTTGGTTTTTGTGGTATGGATGCTTCTCTCTATGCTGCTAGGGCAGAACTGCATTTTTGGGAAGAACCATGCATTAGTGGGGAGGCAGGATCAGGGACAGTTTTTTTTAGTGGTTGTTCTCTCCAATGTGTATTTTGTCAAAATCATGATATTGCAGTAGCAAAGGCGGGTAAACAAATTAGCCAAAAACGGCTCACTGAAATTTTTCTTGAATTGCAAGCAAAAGGAGCTCTAAATATTAATCTTGTAACTCCAACTCACTATGTACCTCAAATTATTGACGCTTTACGTGAAGCTAAAAAAAATGGCTTAACATTACCTATTGTATATAATACAGGATCTTATGATACCGTTGAAACAATCCAAAGTCTTGATGGACTAATTGACATTTATTTACCTGACCTGAAATATTATAGCAGCGAACTAAGCACCCGATATAGCAAAGCTCCTAACTACTTTGATTGTGCATCCAAGACCATTTCGGAGATGTTTCGCCAAGTTGGGCAGCCACAATTCGAGAAAGACCAAATGATAAAAGGATTGATTGTGCGACATCTTGCACTACCAAATGCATTGCATGATTCTAAGAAAGTATTAAAATACTTATGGGAATCCTATGGAGATCAAATTTATGTAAGCATTATGAATCAATATACACCTCGACAGGCTACAGAAAAATATCCAGAAATTAATCGTAAACTTACGAAACGAGAATATAACAAATTAATTGATTACGCATTGGATTTAGGATATAGTAATGCCTTCATTCAAGAAGGAGAAACCGCATTAGAAAGTTTTATTCCTAGTTTCACATATGAAGGCATTTAAAAAGACAGCCGAAGCTGTCTCTTATCTCATGTTATACCCCAAAATGCCGGTTCTTGTATTTTGACTCCTAGCCAGGCTAGGTGGGTAACCGCAAATAAGCTTCTGCCTTCCACTGCAAAATTGGAGGCTTGACATCCACTTATCAATATAGGAATCCCTTTTAAAGTATTGTAGGTTCAAAATAACAAGAGTTATCGAACATCTCAGGTTGTTTTGTTAAGATTATTATAACTCATTTGTCAGACAATTTCAAGTATTTTTGTAAGGAATATAAAGGTTAATAATATATAGATTGAATTATTTGTCTAAATATGTCTATTGTTTTAATTCATCCAACTTTACACTATCAAATGTAAAAATAAATTCTGTTCCGACATTTACCTCACTTTTTACTTCAATTGTCCCATTATGCTTTAATGCAATTTGTTTTGCTATTGCTAGTCCTAGACCAGAACCTTTTGCGTTTTGTCGCAACTTTGACTTATAGAATTTTTCAAAGATATTTTCTAACTCTTCTTTGGCAATACCAATACCTTCATCTTTGATTGATACTATTAATCTTTCCCCACTTTTTACTGAAATATTGATAGAAGAATTTTCATGTGAAAATTTAATAGCATTATCACAAATAACCAAAAACATTTGTCTCATACGATCGTAGTCACCATACATTAGGCAAATATCACTATCATATGTAAGATATATTTTTATCTTTTTCTCATCACCTAATTGTTTTACTACACGTACTACATCTTCAAAGACCTGGACTAAATTAATCGGTTCTTTTTCAACAACAAAGTCTGGGTTTTGCATCTTTGATAAAGTTAATAAATCTCCAACTAGACGTTCCATACTTTTGCATTCAAGTAACATCTTTTCATAGTATTGCTGTTTATTCTCATCACTTGTAACAACACCATCAACCAAACTTTCTGTATATGCACGAACAACTGTAATCGGTGTACGAAGTTCATGAGAAACATTAGCAAAAAAATCAAGTCGCATCTGCTCAAGATTGTTTCGAATTTTTTCATTTTCCATTAACTTATCCGTCAAGAAATCAATCGTTTTTGCCAAATCGCCGATCTCATCTTTACGATTAATCTCAGTCTTCGTTTCATATTTTTGATTTGCTAATTCTAGTGCTGTATGTCGCATCTTCAAGATAGGTCTTGATAATTGCTTTGCAAATAAAATTGCAAGGATAAAAGATACAAATAATGCAACAAGGGCACTGTACAAGATTAAAGTTCTCGTACTATAAAGTGATTCTGTCTGACTGTCTAACTCCGCTATAATTAGAATAGCTCCACAGACCTCACCATTACTTCCTCGGACTGGAACGCCAACTGTAATGATATCATAACCATGGAAATCACTATAACTTGTCGCCGTTGTTTTTTCTCCATGAAAAGCACCCTTAATTACTTTTTGATATTCCTTACTTGATAACAAGTCATTCAGCTCCACTGTTACCATTCTAGCATCCATAGGCTCTTTCGCCTCTGGATTCGATACAGACCAAGTTTCGTCTGCACCTATTTCTTTTAACATCTCCAAATAAGTATAGCAACGACTATACTCTTTATTTACAATAAATTCTGTAAACATTTTTGAAACAGCTTCTCCCTGTTTCATTAATCGATTACGAAAACTATTAATTGTACTCTTTTCGCTTAAATTAATAAAGATTACTCCCAGAATCAAAGCGAACAAAACTACCATAACCGCATAGTTAACATAAACCTTGAAGAACAAACGATTCCACGGCCTTACTTTCCTGTTTTCAACCATGCCCTTTAACCTTTCACTCGTTAAGTTCAAACTTATATCCAACACCCCATATTGTCTTGATTGACCATTTAGGATGATTTACATTATCAAGTTTTGCACGAAGACGTTTTATATGGGAATCTACTGTCCTACTATCTCCGAAATAATCAAATCCCCATAAACTATCTAATAAATTATCTCTCGTAAACACTTTATTTGGATTGCCTGCCAGCGTCCACATAGTTTCAATTTCTTTCTTTGTTAAGGATACTTTTGTACCATTAATATGTAATGTATACTCATCCAAATTAATTTCTAAGTCCTCTACCCTAAGTGTATTAGCAGAAACTTCTTTATCCTTATCTTTATCTTTCTTCGTCATTCTACGTAGTACTGCACGTACTCGTGCCATAACTTCACTTGGACTAAACGGCTTCACAATATAATCATCTGCACCAATATCAAGCCCCATTATCTTTTCAAAATCTTCGCCACGTGCAGTAATTAATATGACAGGTACATCTGATTTAGTTCGTATTTTACGACATACCTCATAACCATCTTCCTTTGGCATCATAACATCTAATAATACAACTGAAGGATTATATTGGCGAAACATCTGAAATGCTTCTTCTCCATCAGAAGCTATAATTGGTTCTAATTCCTCTTTTCTAGCGTAGGCAGCTAATACATCGGTGATGTCAGGATTATCATCGGCGATTAAAATATATTGCATTGATACTACCTCCATTCAAATATATATCTAATCTATTTTTCTCAATTTTATTACACAATTCTCCAACTATAACTATAATTATATTGAAAACACCTTGTAAAAACAAGTGCTTTACGTAATAAAATAATTTTTTATTACCAATTATTAATATTTTTTATCATCTGCCACTTTTCTGACAAAAACAAGTAATAAAATGGTACTGAATAAACAAAGAATAGATGGAGGACTTAACTATGAGTTATTCCAGATCAAAGAAGTATTTATTAATCCTTGGTCTTATGGTTTTCTTTGTATTGTTCCTGCCTGCTACAGATAATTTAATAATTGCACAAGCAAAAGATATCACATCATCAGAAGAGCCAGTAATTTTGCCTGAGATAAAGTTAAATGTTAAAAGCAAGGAACTTGTAAAAGGAAAATCTTACAATCTCAAGGTTTACAATACAACAGATATGCAGACGATATCATTTAAGTCAAGTAATTCTGCCATTGTATCTGTTAGTGATACTGGTACTGTCAAAGGACTTGATATTGGTACTGCAACAATTTATGTGACCGTTAAAGAGGATACAAAAGTTATTACAACGCTTCAATGTGAGATAACAGTCGGCGTTCCTGCTATTTCAATTCGTCTCACACAAAGCAATATTATTCTCGTTGTTGGTCAGAGAACATCTTTAAAAGTTTTAGTGGCCCCATATAATACAGTTGAAGTTGCTCGTTTTACTAGTTTAGATTCTGATACAGCTTCCATCAGCACTGGGGGACGTATCACAGCAAAATCTGTGGGTAGCACATATGTTTACGGAATAATCGATAATGGTTATAGCAAATGCAAAGTATCCGTTATTGATGAGGCAACCTATAATATATTGAATGAATCTGGCTACTCTGACTTATCAGCAATAACAGACTTAGATGCAGTTCTTCTTGAGATTACTAGTGGTAGTGCAATAAAGGTTACTCCAGAAAGTGAGAATAACAATTCTACCAATACGAATAATGTGAAAGAGGAATCGAATACAGCACAATAATATATATAAAAGTGTTTCGCTTGCGAAACACTTTTTTTGTCTCCTGTGTTTGTGATTTATTAATACCTTCCTCTAAAAGTAAGAGCCTAATCCTATATTTTCGGAGTGCCTTACAAGTCCCACATGCTCTTTGTGGGCTTGTGAGCGTAGCACGCCGAAGAAAATATAGGATCAGACTCTTTCGTTTTCATAATCTTACAAAAATCACAAACACTCCATACACTCTATTTAAGTGATGCAACCAAGACTCTGAATATAGTCTCCGGACCATATCCATATCGATTGTATGCAAATATCGAAACATCTGTATCTTCTGTAATTGCAGGTACCTGAATTACAAAGGTTCCATCCTCTTCAACTTTTCCAGAATAGTTCGTTCCATTCACTCTTGCGTAAACTGCTGTCTTAGTCAGTTTTAGTGTAGGTTCCTTTTCTGAATTGATTAGGAATAATTCAACATTACCAGTGATCTGAATCGCTCCATTCGTAACTGTTTTAGCAACCAAAGCAGTTGGTGCATCTGGAGCCTTCTTTTTTACCACTTTAAATAATCGCTTACTATTTGTTGTTTGATTCTGAGCATACATTGATATTTTCGTACCGGATTTTAATCGATCAAATTTAATAATGTGTACATATCCATCATACTTCTGATCATATGTGCCTTTCTCTGATATATAATATGGAATACCCTCTATATCCACGAGTAACTTACAATTTTCCTTCGTTAATACCTTGATAAACTCCACGGAATTATTCAGATCTGTAATTAACTCTGGCTTTGTAGGTTGACGGTAAGTAACTAAACTATAAGAAGAATCTATTAGCTTACCTAAGTTATTACGGGATGTTACCTTCACTAGTGAGCCTTCTATTAACTCACCTTTTAAGTTTACCGTGTACGTTCCATCTTTGCTGGTTGTTGCTTTTACAACCTCTGTACCACCTACATATGGAATCAAGATAGAGATACTTTCTTCAGGTAAATAAGTAATCGTTATCGATGAGGAATTATATGAGGTTTTACTAAACGCTACATTCTCTGACTGCCCTAGCGAAACAACCTCACCTACCTTCGCGTAAGTTATACGACTCCTTTGTGTTTCAGAACTATCCGTCTCCTTTGCATAAGCGCTTATGGTAGTTACTGGAGTGATTGGTGAATTTAAGGTAACTTTAAAATTACCGTTTTTGTCTGCCATAACCGTATGACTAGTCCCATCCACTGTAACTAAAACCATGACTGCATTCTTTTTTGAAAGGGCTCTCACATTACCATAAATCGTATCCTCTGAAACTAACACATTATAGAATTCAGGAGCATATGGGCCACCTTTTTGAACTTTGATATAAGTGCTAACACCAACTCTTCCGACATAATCCATACTAACAACACGCAGTTCTGTACCTATATCGATGTTTGGTAAAGAAATCTCAAATCTTCCATCTTGATCTACAGATTGAGGAGCAATTACCACGTCATAATTTGTGAAGTCAATCTCTAGTGTAGATCTTACAATCTGTGCTGTTTCTTCATCTTGAACATAAACAGTCCTCGAGTCAGCATCTACAACGATAATAAAATTGTCTTTATCAGCTGTTACTCCAGTCAAAAACTGTGAATTGTTGTAGTATTTATCAACTGATAAAACATTCGGTACCGCATACTTAACATATACCTTTGTCATATCACTCTTACGATTGTTTTCTTCATCCTCTGCATATACGTAAAAACTAGTACCAGAGATTTGAGCTGGAATTGTTATGGAAAAAGAACCATCCTGATTTGCCTTTTTTGAATATATCTTTTCTCCAAGCTTAACGTAAACCTTAGCTCCTGCTTCTGCTCTTCCTGTTACTACTGTTTTCTTATTTGTAAATGACCATACTTTCGGTGCAGCCATCTCCTTCGCACCAATATTATCGATTATGACCTTATAAATAGCCTTTTTCCCATTATAATCTTCAGCAAGTATCGTATAGGTTTCATTGAAATAAGCAACGAACTGATTATTTTTTATCTCATCCCTAATATTCCAACCCGTATTCTCAATATCTGCATCTTCTGCCATATACTTAATAGATTTTATTCCCGAACTTGAGAAGGCATCTACATAGACGGTATAATGCCGATTCGTTGGTTCTAATACACTTTGGAGAGCAACGATATGAGGTTCTTCTACTGAAGGCTTAACTGCCTTAAACTTTAATAGTGTACTATCATCCATCTCATATAGTGTACTATCATACATACCATTCTCTTTTGCATATTTAACTCCTTGATTTGGTATCAACATAAGGAATTCTTGATCTTCTCTGAATTTGATTGTCCAATTATGATCAACCATTGGGGTATATTTTCCTAGTAAGTTCAGACTAGTTAGGTAATCAGTAATAATATATTGAGTTCGATACATCCCCTTGATTTTCTGGGAAGCAGCCCAACTAAAGATTCCTGTAGGCGTTATCGTATTACAAGCAATTACAAACTCCATGTCATCGGTTACTTGTTTTCCATCATATGTGATATTTGATACACGATATGTATCATTAATTTTCGTACCTGAAATATCATAACGAGGTGCAATGTATGGTGATATTGTGTAATTAATACCATCAAATACAAAGAATTTACTCCAATCATTCAACCAGTCATTATGAATTAAGAACTGAGTATCTTTGCTACCAATTTCTAATGTATTATATGCACTAGCTGAAAGCTCTAACCACTCTCTAAGTTGGGCACCTGTTATCTTATAGATATAAGTGTAATTACGATAATTTTGCACCGTAAATAAATCTGCAGTGCTAATACTTCCTGAAATATTTACAAAGTCATCTCCAGAGTTTGCTCCGTAACTAATGTGCGATGCTGCAGCAATAACTGGATATCCTGCATATGATTGATCAACTGACTCAATGTACTTTCTTGCATAAGCAATGCGAGCATCATTCTGTAACTGTAATACCGCATTATCTCCCAAAAGTCCAAGATAATTCTGTAGAGTAACTCCATCTTCTAGTTGAATTAGTCCTTTTGTTCGATATATCTCAAGTTCTTCTTTCCAGTTTTCCATAAAAGAAAGAATTCTACTATCTTCTTTTAGCTTATAATCTGAAATTCTACGAACCTCACCAGACTGTTTCTCAATCTTAAAGTTCCCATTCTCATCATAACTCAAAGATACATCAGCAACACCGATTGATTTTCCTTGGCTCATTGCCATAACAATGAGTTTTCCATTCACAAGACCTGTATTTTTATCTACACCAGTATAGTCATAGAATGTTCCTGATTTATTCGCTGTAGGAAATTCTTTATGTTCATGTCCACATAAAATAACATCAACCTCTGGTATCTTAGTTAATGCATAGGAAACATCATCCGCGTTCTCAATAGGTTCCTCGCTTCCAAAACCAGAGTGAGCTAATACGACAATCAAGTCTGCACCTTGATCTTTTAGTAAAGCAGCTTCCTTTTTGACATTTGCAACAATATCCTCTGTCTTCCATATACCGGTATAATTATCAGTTTTTGTTGAAAGAGTTGGAATTGTCTCACCAATCACGCCGACTTTAATATTAACTGTTTTCCCTTGTTGGGTTACTGCTTCTCTTTCAATAATCATATTCTCATGAAACGGATAAGAATTGTTCTTTGCATTTGTTAGATTAGACACAACCGTTTTATCCAACAATCCAGAATAAGTAAGCTGACGAAGAATATAATCCTTACCATAATCAAAATCATGATTACCTAATGTAATCGCGTCATACCCGACGAGTGACATACCCAGATAGATAGGTTGAATTGCCTCTTCATCTTGTCCATAGATATATTCCATAGAAGCTTCAAATAGAACATCTCCAACATCAAATGTAAACACGTTGGAGGCATTTTTTTCTTCTCTTGTTTTATTAATTAATGGATATGCTAATGATAATCCTTGATTATTATAGTCTGTTCCAGACAAGTAATCAGTACTACTTATCATACCATGTAAGTCTGTCGTAAATATCATTCGAAGATCTACTATATCTTTTATAGCTTCATTCGTATCAGATGCCTCTTTGATAACTTCGCTCTTATCCGTTACCTCTTTTGTAACCTCATTCGTACTCGTTGCCTCTTGCTTGATTTCCTGATTAACAGTTGCAGCCTTTACCGTCAGGTTATCTAAGGAAAGCCCCGAGGCGATACTACCCAAGGCAGTTGTCGCAATGGCCAGTATCGCTACTATGTTACGAAGCCTATTCTTATATCTTCTCATTCGCATATTTTACCCTACCTTTATGATTCACTTTTTCGTCTATATTAATAGATAATTAAGTCATTAATAAGGCAAATTTCTTAATGAATATTTACATCTTTAGCTTAACATTCCTCCAAGCATACCTGAGCAAATAATAATGATGAATGTTTTTACATAATCAAATAAATCGATTGATGTATCCCCTTTTGTAATTAGTGAAATTATTATGTATACAATGAAGTAAATAAGTGCAGTTATTAATCCCCATAAATATCTCTTTTGTTCTACATGCTTCCCCATATAAAAACTGCCTGAGAAAACAGATATCATATAGATTACTACAACTGCAATGCTGACTGCCGAACCAGACATTCCAGTTTGAAGCATTAGAAAGGAGGTAATTAGCAACAAAAATAGCGTAACTAAATAAGAGAGCAGCACTGATTTGGCTAAATAAATAGTTCTAGACTTCGTATCAGTCATACAATGAATCCTTTCATTATTTTACAAAATTCTAGTGTATTATATGTCCCAAAACTATGACTTAGTACCAATTTCACAAAACAGTTCGATTATGATATAATGAATCTGATGATAGAAATGAAATAATAAATTAAAAGAATATGGAGCTTATGATGAATTATATTGATTTGCATGTTCATACCAATCGTTCCGATGGGACATTAACTCCATCTGAAGTGATAAGTAATGCGTTAGAAATTGGTCTGTCTGCAATTGCGATTACAGATCATGATACTGTTGAGGGAATTGCTGAAGCAAAACAATACCTAAAGGCCAACAAAAAAGAATCAGAACTTGAGATTATTCCTGGTGTGGAGATTTCTGCTGATTATCACGGACGGGATATTCATATCCTCGGTTTATATATCGATGAAATGAACAAACAACTTAACGACAAACTTGCTAAGGCAATCGCTGACCGAGATACACGAAATGAAAAGATGGCAGCGCTCTTAAGAGCAGATGGAATCGATATTCATATAAAAGATTTAACCTTTGGTGAACCGAATACTGTAATAACAAGAGCGCATTTTGCACGTTATCTTACAGAACATGGATATGTAAAAAATAATGCGGATGCGTTTACAAAGTACCTAGCATCCAATACAAAATATTACGTTCCTCGAAGTTATATGACCCCAAAAGATGCAATTGATATCATAATTGACGCTGGTGGAATACCTATACTCGCTCATCCACTACTCTATAATTTGAATTTAGCTGGTGTTGAGGAACTAGTTTCCTATGTTAAATCTCTTGGAATGGTCGGAATTGAAACAATACATTCCAGTAATACTGGATTTGATGAAGGTATCATTCGTCGTTTTGCAAATAAATATAAGTTATTAATGACTGGTGGAAGTGATTTCCATGGTACGAATAAACCGAATATCCAACTTGGGATTGGGCGGGGAAATTTAAAGATTCCTGAGACTTTATTATTAGATTTAAAAAAATACGCCTATAACCTTTAAATATGAAAAAACCTTTGCAAAAGAATGAGCATCCTAATGTGTTTTGGAGTGCCTTACAAGACTACACGCTCTTTTGTGAGCTTGTTTCCATCTCGCACCGAACAAAAACATACCTAGATGCTCATTCTTATTTCACAGCCTAAACTGTTTCTTTTCCTTCTGGCTTTTCAACTTCAACGATTGCAGCTTTTTTCATTGGAATTCTACAATTCTTGTTGTTACCAAACTCAACAATAACGACTTCATCCATAACATCAATAACTACACCATAGAAACCACTTGTAGTTAATACGCTATCACCTATCGCAAGCGATGAGATCAAGGCATTCATCTTTTTTTGTTGTTTCTTCTGTGGACGAATTGCCATAAAGTAGAACAATGCACCAATAACTACAATATAACCAATCATCCAAGTCCATGTACCGCCAGTTTGACCAGCTGCTGCAGTGTCTAAGAAAACTAATTGATTCATATAAAATCCTCCTAAAAATTTTCTTTCCTTTTGGAATATAATTCAATGCCATTAAGCAATTATTCTTGCCCCATAGCAAATCCTTCAAGTTTTTTATTCTTATACTCTTTAAATTTCTGATGCTCGATTGCGTATCTGATTTCTTCCATCATCTCATTATAGAAATATAAGTTGTGAGTAACTAGTAGACGCAAACCTAACATTTCTTTTGCCTTTAATAAATGGCGTATATATGCTCTACTATAGTGTTTACATACAGGGCACTGACAACCTTCCTCAATTGGTCTATCATCAAGTTCATACTTTGCATTGAGCAAATTCATCTTTCCATAATTGGTATACGCATGCCCATGTCTACCATTACGTGCTGGGTATACACAATCAAAGAAATCAACCCCTCGTTCTACCGCTTCTAATATGTTAGCTGGTGTACCAACACCCATTAGATATGTCGGTTTTGCTTCTGGGAGATATGGTACCACATCTTCGATAATTCGATACATTTCATTATGTGATTCTCCGACTGCCAACCCACCAATTGCATAGCCATCAAGATTTAATTCGGAAATAACCTTCGCATGTTCGATTCGTATATCACTAAAGGTACCCCCTTGATTAATACCGAAGAGCATCTGATTTTTATTAATCGTATCTTCCAGAGAATTTAATCTCTTCATCTCCGCTTGGCAACGAATCAACCAACGAGTTGTACGATCAACAGAATCTTGCATATACTGTCTTGTTGCTGGATGTGGTGGACACTCATCAAATGCCATTGCGATCGTAGAAGCCAGATTCGATTGAATTTGCATACTCTCTTCAGGTCCCATGAAAATTTTTCGACCATCAATATGAGAATTGAAGTATACACCCTCCTCTTTTATCTTACGTAAACCAGCAAGTGAGAATACTTGGAATCCTCCAGAGTCTGTTAAGATTGGTTTATCCCAAACCATAAATTTATGAAGTCCACCTAGTTTTTTTATCACTTCGTCACCAGGTCTCACATGAAGATGATACGTATTACTTAATTCCACCTGTGTTTTTATATTCTGCAAATCCATAGTGGATACTGCACCTTTAATAGCTGCAACTGTTCCAACATTCATAAATACTGGTGTCTGGATTGTGCCATGAACCGTTTGAAACTCGCCACGCTTTGCATTGCCATCCTTACATATTAACTTGTACATTATAAACTCCTTAATTGCGTCCGAATTCGTTAGTCTTGTACTGAATAGCCTTTTCAAGCCCACTGTAGTACAAGTATACCTTTATTGTTTACCTTTTTCAACTAAATTTTTCATAAACAAATGGAAATACTTTCTTCAATTCTTGCATATACTACTAATTTTTGGTAAGATGAGCTTAGATAGATCTTTTCTTTTTAAATGGAGGCAGCTATGTCAATTAAGAAATCTCTTCGTTTAACATTTTTCATCTTTACACTTATTCCATTGCTTATAATTGTTTGTTTTTTTAATCGTTTCTTGGGAAAAAGAAATAATGTTAACTTAGAAAAAACTACACAATATCAGATATTAACTCGAGATGAAGTTATTTCCTATTCAGGAAATAATTCTAATTATGATGCGTTGCTATCCATAGAAAAGATTAAGCAATTATTTTCTGATTATGAAAATGATTCGAATCCAGCTGAAGGCAACTTTACAATGTCATATCATAACCAGAATTACAAATATAGCTACTCATTTATTAAAGAATCGAATCAACTACTTCTAATGTCAACAGAGGTACCCACACCATTAGATTATGGGGATGCAATACATTTTTTACTCCTAGCTATTTTAGCCTATCTACCATGTTATCTTATCCTAGATTACTACTTTCAAACTAGATTAGTACATCCTATTCTTGATTTGCGCCATGTTTTGCGTACTGCTTCAGCTGGTAATTTAGACGTTGTATCCTCACTAAGATCTACCAATGAGCTTGGCGATTTATCGCGTAACTTAAATAAGATGCTACATATTATCAAAGGTAATTATGATGAACTCGCTACCATGCATGAGCAACTAATAGAAAATGAAGATGCTCTACGAAGTAATTATAATCGTATAGAGCATATTGCCTATCATGATGGATTAACTGATTTACCTAACCGTCTTGCGTTTTTAGAATTTTCAAATGCTATTTTAAAACAAAGCGAAGTTGCAACTGATCATCATGCAATGTTTTTTATTGACTTAGATAATTTTAAGATGATAAATGATACATTAGGACATGATTATGGAGATCGTTTGCTTGTCCATACTGCAAAACGATTAATCTCACTAATCGCAGAAAATGATTGTATCGCAAGAGCCGGTGGAGATGAATTTATGATTATGAAACCTCATATATCATCGAAAGAAGATGCCATCGATTTTGCTTTACATATACTTGATAGCTTTAAAAAACCTTTTATACTGGATAATGAAACGGCATATATCTCATTAAGTATTGGTATTGCTTTATATCCTGAAAACGGATTAGATACGACCTCATTAACCAAAAATGCTGATATTGCAATGTATAACTCCAAAGAAAATGGTAAAAATAAATATTCTGTATTTGACAGTGAAATGGAGGAGAAACTCAATTACAAGAGTCTTATCACAGATGTACTTCGTTATGCAATACGTAACAACGAAATCTATCTTCTCTATCAACCACAAATTAGACTAAAGGATAATCAAATCATCGGTTATGAAGCTCTCCTGCGTGTTTATCATCCACGAATGGGATTGCTCTCCCCAAGAGAATTTATTCCAGTAGCTGAAGAAACTGGTCTAATTAATGAATTAGGGGACTGGGTTCTTCGCAAAGCATGTCAGTTTAATAAAAGTTTAATTGATAATGGTATTTCTCCTTATGCTGTATCAGTTAATATATCTCCAGTTCAAATCAATCATTATAACTTTTTTAACACTTTGTCTCAGATCCTAGAAGAAACACAATTACCTCCTCAATATCTTGAGCTAGAGCTAACGGAAAGCACTCTAGTATCCTCAATTATTGATACTGCAACTATAATCAAGCGGATGCAGGAAATTGGAGTCAAAGTTGCACTTGATGATTTTGGTACTGGATACTCAAGTTTGAATTATCTGGCTAAAATGAATATACACACTCTTAAAATAGATAAGTCCTTTATCAATAACATTTGTGTTAATGATAAAGAACTCTCTATGGTTCATACAATCATTCGTTTAGCTCATCACCTTGGTATTCAGGTTGTTGCTGAAGGTGTTGAACACCCTGCACAATTAGTTCTTCTAAAAGAAATTAAATGTGATATTGTTCAGGGATTTGTTTTTAGCCAGCCTCTCTTATCCAATGATTTAATGCATCTTCTCCAAACATCAAAGCATTAGTTATAAAGTATTTCTTGATAGTTTAGTAATAGATATCTCCCGCCTCATCAATCGTAAAGGTTGTATAGTCCGTATAGAGAGATTTTCCAAAAATATCAGCTAACTCAAAACAATAGTAATAATCGCCTGCACTCAATATATTAGCCTCAATGTAAAAATCTTCAGTTACAGTGTATTCAACACCATATAAGGATGTGGTATCCGCTGTAACTGAATTGTAACTAACATAAATAGGAGTAATAACATCACCAGCTACAATTGGAATGGTATCTTTCGCTGCCATACCTGTTTCAGAATCAATTCCATCCCATGCTCCAACCACTTGATATTGGCCATATTCATTCTCATCATCGTAAGGGTCATCCCAAACCCACTTAATTCTCAAATTTGTTTCTTTGCCATTAAGTAAGATTGGAATACTATAAAGATTATATTCATCTGTTTCATTAACTAAAATCATCTCAAGATGCTGGTTATCTGGTAAAGTCGGCCAATATCCAGAAAATGCATCTACTACTACACCAGTATTCCAATCGACTGATACATCATTATCCATTCCAAGATAGATCATCTCATTATTTCCCATATCAGCGAAAATTGTACAATATACTCCTTGAACATAATCAATAGAATTCTCGTCGATTGTTAGTGTATAATAACCATCAGCACTCATATGAGGAGCTACTGCAAATTGAATCATAGAACTTTCCTCAGATGAAAAGTAAAAGTCATCATTGTCTTGCGTATCATACCCTTCCCAATGTTCATCCCAATTTGTATACCAATCCTCATTCTCAGAGGAATAATCCCCATAATAGTCACCATAATAGCCACCATAATTACCATCCCAATAATCTGAATTATATTGACTAATATTTTCACCAGTAGAACCATATGTAATAGCGTCAATATAAACAAGATAGTACGGGCTCACACAAATACCAGAAATTGTAGACAATCCCTCATATTCAGGAACAAGTGGGTAATAGACTGACAGACCAGTTGCATCTTTATGGTCTTCTCCAGATACTTTATATACAACTGCCTCTTTGAGTGCAAAAGTAATAGCATTGGCGGCGGCTCCTCCTACTGTTTCTGAGACATTTAAAGTATATAAACCTAAATCGATTAAGTTTGAATAACCCTCATATTCAGAGTAACCACCAAAACGATCGGATGCATAAGCACCTTTGGCTAATTCAGATACTATCGTTGGCTGATTCGTTGCCTCTGACATCTTTCTTGCTACCGCATCAAAAGCATATAATAGTTTATCAACCTTATTTAAATCTACAACTGATAATGTATAATTGGTATCTTCATAGTCTACACAGCTTTTCTTAGCAAAAGAATCACAAATTACCGTTCCAACTTGCATTCCATTTGCCGTTGGTGTATCTACTAGATATTGAGCAAGTGCTTGGTAATCCCAACCGGCTCCCCCTTCATATTCCTGAGAGGCAATCATATATTTTGCGTAAGATGCGGCTATATTAGCGACTTCAATGGTAGCCATTAAGCATGCATCAAATCCTATAAATTCAAAGTCACAATCCATCTCATGATATACTCTACGAAAAGCATCGTCCATTTCCAATAATGATAAAAAATCATAATCAAAGAGTTCATCGTAAACAACACCACCGATACTACCACTTCCATGGTCCCAGAAAATAACACCTGTGCGATCAGCTGGATATGCATGAATTCCCCACGTTAAAAATTCATATAAGGTATTACCATCTCCCATACTGGCAAGCTTCGCTTCTCCAACTTTTTTAAGATCACCATCTTCTACTAAGAATCGTTCCAAGCGATCAGATTTAATGCCAGGATAATCCCATTCAAATGTACCGCCCGTTTGCACGACAATCTTAACGTTATCGTTATATGTAACATCTAACATTTCTAGTAAGTTACCTGTGGCATAGCATCGGCCATTGCTCTCTAAATCAGTGCCACAAAGGTAGACCAGAATTGTCCATGTATCCTTAACCTTACTAGAAGTAACCTCTTCATGCTTTTCTCGATCAATTACGATACCAGCTTCCCCTAAATCAACTGGTATCGCAGTTGGTTCTATGATAGGAGTCGGAACTTGTGTTGGTTCAACCGTTGGTGTTGATTGAATTATACTGGTTGGACTCACCACAACTCCTTTATTCCCTCGATTTCCTCTAGAACAACCTGATAATAAATTAGTACAACATACCATACATAAAATGATGGCAATCATACGTTTTCTCTTTTTCATATACTCCCCCATTTCCCTTTAATGTGACAAAATCTCATATCCTGTCTCAGTCACTAAAACTGTATACTCCCATTGTGCACTAGGTTTACCATCTGAAGTACGAATTGTCCATCCATCCGAAGCATCCTCTACAACAGATGCTCTTCCTAGATTAATCATTGGTTCAATCGTAAATATCATTCCTGGAACTAGTAAATAATCAGTATTCATCTGTCCAATATGGCTCACCCAAGGTTCTTCATGAAACTCTGTTCCAATACCATGACCTCCAATTTCACGAACAACACTATATCCACATTTTTTAGCATATTGATTGATTGCATAACCCACATTTCCAAGAAATGCCCATGGCTTTACTTGTGCTAAGCCTAATTCGAGACACTCTTTTGTTACTTCCACAAGCTTTTTGTGTTCTGGAGCCACATCACCTATACAATACATTCTAGAGGCATCTCCATAGAAACCATCCACAATTGTTGTTGCATCAATATTGATAATATCACCTGATTTTAGAATACGTTTTGGATCAGGAATACCATGACAAACAACTTCATTAATTGAAGTACACACACTTTTTGGATAACCCTCATATCCTAAAGTTGCAGGAATTCCTCCAATTTTTCTTGTATATTCATCCACAATAACATTCAATTCTTCCGTAGATATCCCCTCTTTTACAAAAGGCTCCACATAATCAAGCACCATTGTATTTGCTTTTCCTGCTTTTCTCATACCATCGATCATAGTTTCATTCTTTATCATATCTCTTGTTGGTACCATTGCTCCTGCTCTTGCATATTCTGCTATTTCTTGATCAATATCCATATGACAGCTTTTATATTTTTTTCCACTTTTACACCAACATAAATCATTTCTACCGATTCTCATTACAATCCTTCTTTCTTCTCATCGGCAAGTAACAACATTCTTAATGTGCACTGCTTATTTATTATATATTTTACAGTAATCATACCACACATTCAATAAATAGTGGATATATTATTTATATCCACATATTATCAATGTTTCAAGTTTCAATATAAACAATTGCTTGATTAATTCCATGTGTATTTTTACGATAAATTTAACTTGAAAAAAAATTCTCGATTCATTAATATTATATTATCAATACCTAGTAAAATTAAGGTGTCATAAGTACTTTTCTATAATTTCATTCATCATTTTGCTATAAATAGAAATGCTAAAAATGGAATGACACTTTAATCTAGTATCGATTACACAAAAGCAGACAAACAAGGAGTACAATATGAACCAATTAGAAACGAATGATAGTGTACAGGAAGATGAAGTTACGAAAAAAAGACGTAAAGTATTCAGTGTTATATCCATCGTTTTATTTTGCTTATTTACACTTGCTGTCTTTTGGTTTATTGGTAGAAAAATGTTAACCTTCTTCTCAGAACCGGATAAATTTAGATCTTGGGTAGATGAGCAAGGTTATATAAGTCGCTTCATCTTTATTGGAATGGTTGCATTTCAGATCATGATTGCAATTATTCCTGGAGAACCTCTTGAAATTGGTGCAGGCTATGCCTTTGGTGCCTTGGAAGGAACACTTCTTTGTATGGCAGGAATTCTCATCGGAAGCATTATTGTTTTTCTATTTTCAAGGTACTTTGGAGTCCGAGCGGTAGAAGCAATCTATTCTCGCGAAAAGCTAAATAAGCTAAAGTTTCTTAATGATCCAAAAAAGCTAAATACACTCACCTTTATCTTATTTCTTATTCCTGGAACACCAAAGGATATCTTGACTTATTTTATAGGCTTAACAACAATGAAATTAAGAACATGGATTCTAATTTCTACAATAGCACGTATACCATCTGTTATCACTTCAACAATTGGTGGCAATGCACTCGGACTAAAGAATTATAAATTCGCTGTGATTGCTTTTGGAATAACGGTTGCACTTAGCATCATCGGAATTCTAATTCATAATAAAATAAGTAAAGCGCATGAGCATACAACGGATCAAAACGCTAAAAATATAGAGTAAGATTCGGCGGTTCTTTCGATACTGCTTAATCTTACTCTTTATTTTTATTGCTTATTACATGTAAAACGAATGACTTTATTAGCGAATCTTTAAATTTTTAATCGATAGTGCACGTGTTGAATTTAGTATTGCAAGAACAGATACACCGACGTCTGCAAATACTGCATCCCACATAGATGCCTGACCAAATGCGCCTAAGAACAGAAAGAAAAATTTGACAAACAGAGCAAAAATAATATTTTGCTTTACAATGTGAAGTGTTTTTCTAGATATTTTAATCGCAGTTGCAATCTTTAATGGAGAATCGTCCATAAGAACAACATCCGCGGCTTCAATCGCCGCATCCGACCCCATGACTCCCATTGCAATTCCTATATCGACTCTAGATAAAACAGGAGCGTCATTAATGCCATCTCCGACAAATGCTAATTTCATCCCTGACTGTTGCTCAGTTAAAAGTTCCTCAACTTTTGAAACCTTATCTTGTGGTAACAATTCAGCAAAATACCTATCGATCTGAAGTTCCTTTGCTATTCTCTCGCTTGTTTCTTTAACATCTCCTGTTAACATTACAGTTTTTTGAATTCCTGCCTTTTTCATCTCATTCATTGCTAACTTAGCATCGGCCTTCAATTCATCTGCAATTGTAATTGCACCAATGTACTTGTTTTCTCTTGCTACATAGACAACTGTCCCAATATGATCAATTTTTTGATACTGAATATTATTCATCTGCATCAATTTCTCATTACCAGCTAGTATTTCTTTTCCATCAACATAAGCTTTCACTCCATGTCCTGCTATATCACTTGCATTGCTAGTTCTTGTCATATCTAGTGATTGATTTACTGCTTGCTTTAATGAATGTGAGATTGGATGATTGCTAAACCCTTCAGCTAATGCGGTAATTTGCAGCAATTCTTCTTCTGATACTCCAGTAATTGCATGAACCATAGTAACTTTAAAAGTTCCCTTGGTTAACGTTCCTGTTTTGTCAAAAACTACAGTATCAACTTTAGCAAGTGCCTCTAGGTAGTTACTTCCCTTAACTAAAATACCACATTTTGATGCCCCACCAATTCCTCCAAAAAAGCTTAATGGAACAGAAATAACTAATGCACATGGACAAGATATAACTAAAAATATGAGCGCTCGCTTTAACCAGTCACTAAATTCCAACCCGAAAAATAATGGTGGAATTAAAGCTAACAATAAAGCACCAATTACCACAACTGGTGTATAATAACGAGCAAAACGCGTAATAAAATTCTCTGTCTTTGCTTTTTTTGTACTAGCATTCTCCACTAAATCTAAGATTTTTGATACAGTTGATTCCCCAAATTCTTTTTCCACACGGATATAAAGAACTCCTTCTTTATTAATACAACCACTGATTACAGAACTTCCTGCTTCTACTTTTTTTGGAACGGATTCTCCTGTTAATGCTGAGGTATCAATAAAAGAATTACCCTCAAGTACAACTCCATCCAACGGCACACGTTCTCCAACTTTTACAACAATCGTTTCACCAATCTTAACTTCCTCTGGATCAACTTGCTCTAATTCATCATTGATTACTAAATTTGCATAGTCAGGTCGGATATCCATTAATTCAGTAATTGATTTTCTTGATTTATGAACGGCATAGCTTTGAAACAATTCACCTATCTGGTAAAAAAGCATAACTGCTACAGCTTCTTTGTATTCTCCTATTCCAAACGCACCTATTGTCGCAATGCACATAAGGAAATTTTCATCAAATACTTGGCCTCTTGCTATATTTTTTATAGCACGTAGTAATACATCCCCACCAATCACCAAGTACGGTACTAGATAGACTAAAATCTCTCCAAATGTTTGATAGTTTCCTTGTATTAGTTCTAAATTAACGATTATAATTGCTAGTAAAAAAGTAACAGCACCAATGATAATTCTTATTAAAGTATTCTTTTGTTTTCGTGTCATTCGCTTCACCTACCTCAAATCAATATATCAGGCTACAATCTGGTTCAATTTTTTTAATATACTTAGCTACTTCCTTAACAATTTCATCGAATTTATCATCCTGTGCTTCAAGCGTTAATTTCTGTGCCATAAAGCTAACTGTCGCCTTAATAACACCTTCGATCTTATTAATTCCATCTTCCATCTTTGCAGCACAGTTCGCACAATCTAAATCTTCAAGTTTAAATGTCTTTCTCATCTTCTCATCCTCCTAAAAATATAGTCTTATTCTTTATCCTTTTTTATTCACCAACATGGTCCATTCCTTGGTTAAGGATTGTTACCACATGATTATCCGCTAGAGAATAAAAGATTGCCTTTCCCTCACGACGAAATTTAACAAGTTGCGATTGCTTTAATACACGAAGTTGATGAGAAATAGCTGATTGTGTCATATTAAGTAATTCAGCAATATCACAAACACACATTTCCGATTCAAGTAAAACATATAAAATTTTTATTCTAGTTGAATCCCCAAAAACTTTGAATAATTCTGCTAAATCATAAAGCATTTCCTCATCTGGTAACTTATCTTTTACATCATTAATTATATTTTCATGAATCTCTGATCCGTCACAAATTTCTATTTTATGATCCATTATATGCACATCCTTTCATATGAATAATTGTTCATATGAACATTATACTATTATTTTCCTTCCTGTCAACTATTTTATGCAATTATTTCTATATTGTTATCTACCCATAGCGTCCTTCCTTTTGGGGAGGTTCAAAGAACTGCGTAGCACGCCGAAGAAATTATACATGTGTACTCTTTCTTCTTCATTGAATAGGAAAGTTCTTTGAACTTCCCTATTCAATAAAAAAAGCGTCCAAAAGGAAGGACGCTATGACGCACACAAGCGCGATAGGAAGATGTCGCTTACGCGACCGCGCTTGGCGCGAGTGTTTTGCAAGCAAAACACTTTTATAGCAAAAAAATCACAAACGCCTTGCAAACAAACAGGGGTGTTGCATTATGCAACACCCCCTTACTTCCTTCATCACTTTATGTATCTTAATTAATCAACTAGCTTTTTTGATCTCCATATGGACGAATCAACTGTATGCCTCTCATAGCCATGCTTTATAAAAAACTCTGCTGCAAGTAATTCATCTACGTTTTTATTATCTAATACGATATCTGACTTACATATAATAGCCTCTTCATATCCCTCACTCAATATTGCATCTTCTGAACGCTTTAGTAATTCCTTCCCAAATCCTCTATTCTGCATTTGAGGGTCCACACACATAAAACGTATCACATTCTTGTCCACAATTGAAACCCCAACGATATGACAATGCTCTTGTGCAAGTATGATATTACTCTTGTCATAATCAACTACATCCAAAAATATTTCTTTACTCAATTGTGATGTCGGAAAACATTGTTTATAAAGCTCGTATAGTTCATTTTTCATTCAAAGTCCTCACTTTCAATTTTTCTCCGTTGTTTGATACATTTCCCTTATTTATATACTATCTCCAGAATTATGGATTACCCTATTTTACTATAGATAAAAACGAATGTCCATACTTAACCTCCCCATTATGTGAAGTTTAGGCTCAATTCAACGAATTGTATGATGATTTTATCGCAAAAAGCATAATAAATGTATATCATTTGCATTAAATATAGAAAAAACGCATATTTATCTATCTTTTTTCCAAAAAATGATGCACTTTCTTTTTAAATATATTATAATGATGATACAAATTAATTATGGAGGTGCTTATGAAATACGAGATGAAACCTGAGTTTTATACTGGAATTGAATTTATTGATACACAGCACGCAAGACTCTTTGAGATTGCGAATGAGACATACGAACTGATGATAAATGAATTTACACCTGACAAATACGATTATATACTAGATTTGTTAAACGAATTAAAAGAGTATACAAAGTATCACTTCGCAGCTGAAGAAGAATATATGGAATCAATCCAATACAAAAAAATGTTTAGTCAAAAAATAGATCATCATGCTTTTGTTAGTAAATTAGAAGAGATGAATCCTGAGTACATAGATGAAAATCAATCACAAGCTATATTCGATATTCTCGAGTTTTTAAACACTTGGTTAATCGAACATATTTTTGAGAAGGATATTTTAATTGGCCATTAAAGGCTATTGGAATATCGATCGAAATTTTTTGATCAAATCTTATTGAACAGAACAAAACTGTGGAAATTCAGAGCAATTTTCTATAATGTATAAAACCTCCTTAGGTAGATTTTGGTTATATACCCGATCTACTTAAGGAGGTTTTTTTGTTATTATTCTAGAGAATTTCCATCCTCATAAATAAACTTATAAAGTTCTGCAATATTCTTATCCCAATCGTATACTAATGGATAGGATGTCCCATTATAAGATTTTGGATCATTAAACATGCCATCCACAGGTAAACGGAATTCCTCAACCGAAGTTATCTTATTTTCAACTACAACTTCAATAATTTCACGGATCTGTTGAGAAGTCAGACTAGTTGTAACATACCCCATACAGTCATTTGCGGTTGAAAACATTGTAAAAATATTGAGTGACTTAAACTTTTCAAAAATAGCACTCATTGCTCTTCGATGACGAACTGTTCTGCCATAGTCATTGTTTGCACCACCTAAAGTAGCAACCTTTCGAACTCGACAATAACCTAATAATTGATTACCGTTCAATACGTTTACACCCTCGACAACATTGCGATATTCTGGATTTGAAATATAATTTGTTCGATTTAAATACTTAGCTTCTTTTGCCCCAAGTTCAATTGTTACTCCACCAATACTATCTACAATCTTCTCAAATGATTCAAAATTAACGGATGCATATCCATCAATATGAAGCTTATAGTTCGCTTCAATTGTATCAATTAATAGCTTAACGCCACCATGGCCATATGCTGCATTTAACTTTGTAGATTTCCATCCTGGTACATCGACATAAGAATCTCTCATAAGTGAGATTAGTTTGATTGTACCAGTATTCATATTAACAGAAGCAATCATCATTGTATCAGAGCGACTACCACCCTTGATTTCTTCCAGACCAAACAATAAATAATTCTTTACTCCTTCTTCTTTCTTACCAACCGGCTCTTTCTCATTATGTTCATTCATAAAAGTGGTGGCATCCTCGTCTCGAACTACCTCTTCAAATATATAGTTACCAGCAACCGCATAAATAGCTTTTCGTCCTGGTTTAGTTCCTACTAAAAAAACAATAGCGATAGCGAACAAAAGTGTAATACATGCAAATACTTTAATGCCCGTATGTTTCTTCTTTTTCGTTTTTGTCGCTGCTGTTTCTTGTTTCGCAGATCTTCTTGTGTCTTGCTGGTAGTTATCTTGTTCTGACTCAGAATCGCCGATTTCTCTGACTTGCTCACTTAATATAGCGCGTAATTCACGCTCATCATAATGTCTATTATAATTTTTATCTTCTCCCATTCGATAGCCTTTCTATATGATTGTTCAGTTGCGATAGTTGTATTATAGACAATTATTGTGGCAAATGCTAGTCATGTTTCTTAAGAATATCTTTCATTTATTGCAACATAATGTTAATCCATCATTCCATAATCACATAAAATTCGCTTCGCCAACTCATTATAATTGAGTTTTTTCTTCGAAGTAATAACCTCATTATTATATATTAGATACTCGGATGGAAGAGGTCTTAGATTATATTCTGACGCCATAGAACGACAATAAGCTCCTGCATTTTGTATTACTAAATAATCTCCAATTCTTATTTCCGGTAACTCTCTGTCACTAGCAAAACAATCACCTGATTCACATGTATTTCCATAGATATCGTATTTTAGCACTTTGCCGTCTGGATTACTCACATTGATAATATGATGATAAGCTCCGTAAAAGACAGGCCTTATCAAATGTGGAAAGCCAGAGTTTGTTCCTACGATTAATCTTCCATTATTATTTTTTACGGTATTTACCTGAACAACAAAACATCCCGCATCAGCAACAATAAATTTTCCAGGTTCAAAATACATCTCCAGTTCTTTTCCATAGTTCATACAAAAGTTTTGAAATAGTTGTCCAGTCATGGCACCAAATTGCACATAATCAACTGGTGCTTCTTCAGGATGATAAGGTACCTTAAAACCACCACCAAAATCAATAAACTTTAGATCAGGAAAATCAATTGGATTTACAATATCAAGTAAATTATTCATACTCTGAAACAC
This sequence comes from Bacillota bacterium, assembly GCA_023439125.1. Lineage (GTDB taxonomy): Bacteria > Bacillota > Clostridia > Lachnospirales > Lachnospiraceae > Lachnoclostridium. Next base: position 116,510 of record JAEXOU010000010.1, read on the forward strand.
TTTTGATAAATCTGATATACCACTACCAGTATGTTCATGCAATCCAAGAATTTTAATTCCATATTCTTTCGTAATTTCTAATACCTTTGGTATATCCTGCAATAGAATTCCAAATTTACTTAGGTCACCACCTGTTTGAACTTTCTCATTCTCTCCTGCAATAACATTTGGATTTATTCTTAATGCAATTCCGGAACCAGCATATTGCTTTGCATAGCTTTCTAATCTTGTCAAGGAATCTATATTAAGAAGTACCCCTAGTTCTTTTACAAGTTCCATGTCTGCATCTGTCATATTATTTGCAGTAAACATAATATGCTCTCTGTCGAAACCAAGCTCAAGCGCCAGAATAACTTCTGTTGGACTTACGGTGTCTAAGTAAAATCCATGATCTCTCATTATTTTAAGAAGATGAGGATTGTAATTAGCCTTCATTGCGTAAAAAATTTTTAACTTTTCCCAACACAAATATTTTTTAAGTAACTCATATTTATTTAGAACATAATTTGCGTCATATACATAAAAAGGTGTTTCATAAGTTTCGCACAATGTCTTTACATTTTGTTCCTGGATAAAGTATTCATTTCCTCGATTGTAAATTGAATTCTTGAGATTTTGCATATTTAACCCTTTCTTTTGGATGTTTCGACCGTTCGTAAATATTTCGTGTTCTAATTTATCTATTTTGTTATTATACTACATTTTTTTCTAATAGCAATACATTGAATAAGCCTGATTTCATTTTACACAAAGATATATTTTGAGTGTTGTCCTGTTGCTTTGTTTCAATGCGTGATGAAACATAATAATTAACATAATAATCTTGACGAAGCACGTTCAAAAAGCTAAGATAAAATCAGTTAAGTTGTTCCTGAAATATACGGAAGTTAATTCGACAACATGCAGATGTGATTGGAAATAGCAAATTTACACTATCATCGATCCTAACCGAAATCAGTTGAGGTGCATAAATAATATGATTATCTTAATTACAGGAGCTTCACATACAGGGAAAACTGTGTTAGCTCAAAAGCTATTAGTAGAAAAACAATATTCATATGTATCAATTGACCATCTTAAAATGGGGCTTATTCGAAGTGGTAATACTGATTTAAAGCCAGAGGATGATGAAGAACTTGTGGGATATCTTTGGCCTATTGTTAGAGAAATGATTAAAACTGCAATCGAAAATCATCAGAATCTTATCGTGGAAGGCTGTTATATACCATTTGATTGGCAAGAAGAATTTGACGAAGAATATTTAAAAGAAATCCAATATATATGTCTTATCATGACAAAAGAGTATATATGTAACCATTTTACAGATATAAAAGAACACGCTAGTGACATAGAATGCCGTTTGGATGATTCTTACTGTTCTATGGAGTGGTTAATGAAGGATAATGTACATAACCTTGAAATGTGCAGAAAATATGAATTGCCATATCTTTTGATTCATGATAAATATGATTTAAGTAATCATTTTCAGACATGAAGAAGGGGCTGTCGCACTTGCTGAATATTGTATAAAAGAATGAAGGGCGATGGTATTTTCGGAGTGCCTTACAAGTCTCCGCACGCACTTTGTGGGGCTTGTGAGCGTAGCGCGCCGAAGAAAATATACCATCGCCCTTCATTCTTTATTCATACTGCCTTTAGTGTGTAAGCCCCTTTCTTACATAATTTTTTCACTTATTCAAGAGGGTTACGAACAATACCTACCAAAAACGGCACTTTATCTTTATATAATATATATATAAATGGCCGATTTAGATTTATTTCTATTTCATCCTTTGTCCCCCCTGCTGAGACCCTTACCCCCAACTCCGTATAAGAGGATGCAGTGCATCCTTTTTCGTCAATTTCTATTTTTGACGCTTGCAAAATATCGGATACATATATGTTTTCATCTGTAAATATTGAAAATGCATTTGAATTTTGTTCAAATATTTTCTTGATTCCCATTCTTTCTACTATTGGTATTAAATCGATTTTACCCTCATAGGAAAACTTAGGAACGCTTAAAGTTACCTCACCCGCTGAAACCTGATTATTCGTCCAGTCATCGATGATGTCAGATAAATTACCTCTTTTCTCTATGAAATCATCCACTGACAAGCCTTCCTTTGGAAGTATAAAAAGCATTGATTCAAATTCTTGTAAGTAACACATTGTTGATATGTAATCTTCACCAACCATAAATGAACCATCTGAATACTCCTTCTTCATAAAATCACAACTAATCTCCTTATGATCACCCAAGAAAAAGGTCTCTGTTTTTGTATCTTCTTCTTCAAATGGATATATCCACTCATTATAAAAATCCAAAGTATTTAAGGAGATAAATGAAAATGGATCTCCGACGTCAAGAGAGTCCGTATAGTCAGGTTGAAATGCAAAATTAGTATTCTCATACACCCATTTTGTCATTAATTCTTGAAAATCACGATTTTTTAAATTGCCTTTATATATTTCAGTCCCATAGTCGCTTTGGAGCGTATTTAATAAATCATTTTGATAGTTAAATTCGTCACTTAACCACAAAGAATTATTAATATTAAGTCTACCAATGAGTAAGGGTGGGGGTAATCGTCTCTTCTCTAGGATAGAGATTGCAGTATTCAACTCCAATGCATTGTCTTTATCATCTGAGATATTTAACGCCTCTTGTATCTCAGCCTTTGCTTCTCCCTCAGATAACTCATTAAGCGTAGATAAGGACAGGTACAAGTTGAGTGGGGCATAGATTAGATTTTCGCCTTCATGGTCTTTCGTCACATGCATTAAGGTCTCCTCTGTAAAATCATAAAAATTATGCAAAAAGTCATTACTAATATCCTCTTTTTGGTCGGAGATATTAATAGATGAGTCAGCCTCTTCCGTGTCAGCTATCATATCAGTAGTGCTTTGTGAGTTATTATCTAAATTCTTCTCCCATGTATCCACCTGTTGTTTTACTGGTTCTTGGCTTTCTCCCAACTTAATGTTTTGGGACTCTAGTGAATCGTAATCCTTTTTGCCAGAGCATGAAGTGCAAAATATACAAGCTATTATTATAATACTTAAATAGAGCTTAACCGGCTGCTTCATAGATTAAATACTCCTTTCTATAAAAATACAGGGCTGATTCAATGGATAATTAATTAATATTTTAATATACTGTAAACCATGCAAACGTACCTAACGCGTATTTAGAATAGACTACATTTTTATCATATGTAAAAATTATACTCCTATAGTATTTATAAATCAATAAGTATGGCATTAATTGTAAATTTCTTTAATGATTTTTCAATTAACTACAACTGGTGGTTTACTATCAGTCCTAATAAAGGCTTTATTACCTAAAAAGTAGGGGCACATGCACACAAGATTGCAAAAAAAATCGGGAAACGCTTTATTCTAGCGTTTCCCGACTACTTAATTGTCCAGGGCCATTTAGTCCTTTCCATTTTTAGTATCAAATAATTCCTATATGATTATTACTTAACATTCATCATTTCCTTATACTCACTTGTCTTTGGAGAATAGTTGACTTCTATTTGTGTTAACTTTCCTTCATAGCAATAGAAGTCATATCCATACCAAGTGCTCTTCTCATCGTTAACTACAAACGATACAGAACTCGTTGTTTCATTTTTCTCTGTATCATATCCCTTTAATGCACTCTCAAGCTCTTTTAGTGCCATTCCAGTATGTATGTTTGTGGAAATTTTCAGCTCAATATTTTTTCCAGCTTTTATTTCCTGTACAAAGCAATTTTCACTTGCAGTAGCATTACCAGTATAATTTTTTGCATATACTGAAAATGTCTGGTTATCTTTCATTAATGTTATATTATCTATATCATCACCTGCAATTACTTGAGGACTTTTGCTCTCAACAATTTCCCAACCATTCTTAATAAATTCAGATACCGGAGTTGGCAACTGATATAAATCACCTTCCAATTCTAACGAATAATCCAAAAGATTATCACTTAATTTAGTTGGTGCTTTATATGCAAAAATAATTTCTGGAATGGCATCATCCACTTCACTCAATCTAAAATCTTCTGGCTCAATGAAATTCTCAATCTTAATTTCACTAATAACATTACCATTGTCCATATCAAAGGAGAAATAAAGTTGTTGGTACGCATCCAATGAATATGTCATAGTCTTTAAAGAGTCACCTTCATATTCATTGCTAGGTTCTCCATAAGCTTTCTTGATATCATCATAGGTAGATACACCATATTGAATTCCTTTTGACAAAGTAATGTTAATATCTCCTAATTCCATATAGTCACTATTGAAAGCTAATGCTCCAACATAACAATCTTTATAGGCTAATTCATTAATATCAAAATTGATTAGTCGCACATCTATTTCCCTATCTCCATTGGAAAAATCCTCTCCAAACGTATAATAGTTTGAAGGAAGTTTTGTAGTCTCATCTCCATCATATGTCCAACCTGTTGCAACAAAATCAGAATATTTCATTGGTAACTCATAAATGACTCCATCAATGGAAACTTGGAAATCAAAAATACTATCCGATAACTCAGTAGGGCCACCTTGATACGTAAGTTCTGCTGGAGCTTGTGTTGGTTCTATTATAACTTCTGGTTCTTGCGTTGGTGTCTCAATTACTTCTGGTTCTTTCGTTGGTGTCTCGATTACTTCTGGTGTAGGCGTAGATATTGTTGTAACCGTAGGTTCTATAGTAGTCGTCAATGTTGATTCTCCTATTGTTTTCTTAGATCTATCACATCCACTAATACTGAGTGCAACAACTATTAATATACCGATTACATATTTCTTCTTATTCATACATTTTCCCCCATTTTTCGTTAAAATTTTCATCTATGCTATTTTACTATACATGGTATATATTTACAAGTAAATTTTATACAATAAAAGAAATACTTTTCTAATGTTTTCCTTTTATATTGCTATAAAAAAAAAGCCTTTGAAACACTTGATTTCAAAGACTTTCTTATATTCCAGGGGCAGTAGGATTTGAACAAATGCCCTATTGCTCAAATACGCATAGAAAGGGGCTTCCCGCATGTCCTTTTTGATGTATAATCAGAGGTGTAATCATATTCAATAATCACACCGTATAAATCACAACCATATTTACAGATATGCAGTATCAATTGTATATTAGGGAATAATGTTTTTATATATCAACGTTTACATTTAAACATGCTGGCAAAATAAATTCTGGAATCATAAGATTTAAAAAGTAACTCTTATCCTTAATAAAATCAACGTGTGAATAAGCAACAAGAACAATATTGAGCTCAGGAAAAATTAATAACTTTTGACCACCCGCACCAGCTGCTGAATATGTAACATATTTATTTCCGGTTGCTTCATCAGTCTCATCCTTGATATACCATAAATAACCATAGTGAAAGCCGTAATCCCAATAATAAGATCTCTCCAGAGATTCACTAATCCAATTTTGAGGTACTATTTCTTTTCCTTTCCAATTACCGTTATGAATTATTAAAAATCCTATTTTTGCCATGTCATAAGGTTTTAGAAATAAATTTCCACCTCCAAAGCTATTCCCTTTAGTGTCGTTATCCCATATAAACTGATTTATTCCTAATGGATCAAATAAATACTTTTTGGCAAACTTAGCTGCATTCATTCCGGTCGTCTTTGTTATGATAGCTGATAGTATGTGTGTATTAGCTGAATTATACTCAAAATTAGTTCCTGGCGAACTTTGCAACGGCCTCTTCAAAATATGGTCTACCCAATCTTTACTTTTAATCAATTTTATAGGTTCCATTCCCTTATCAACTGAACTTAATCCTGATTTCATAGTAAGCAGGTGTTTAATAGATATACTCTTTTTATCATCATCTGAACTGATACTAGGGTGATCACAAAAAAATAACCCTAAATTATCTTCAATACTGCTAATAAATCCTTCTTTTATTGCAATACCGATTAAAATAGATATTATACTTTTCGTGGCTGATCTGATATTCCATTTCTCAGATTTTTCTTCTATGAAGGTCCCATTTGGTGAGTGGAATGCTAAAACAGACATTGATTTCCTTATTACTTTTGAAAAGATAGATTCATAAGGCTTCTTATTGACATTTTCAAATACCATAGTTTCATTCTGATATACAGATATACTTCTGTACGATGGAAAGTTCGTTTTCAGGTAATCAATAGCAGCTTGAAGTTTTTCGATATTTAGCCTTTTAGCATCAAATATGAAAGAGGCTTGATCATCAATTACTGACGGTTCACTGGCCTGTTTTAAGTCTATATCATTCATATAAAACCCCTTTGTCATTTAATTCCTACATTATACCATATATTACCATAAGAATACAATGTAAAAGTTACTAAAATACATCCTATTTCTCTTCGACTAGAATGTATCAAGAAATAGGTCGTAGGATATTTCCCACGCCCCTTTCCCTCAGTTGTCAGGAAACCTAGATTAGTCTTGAATAAACTCGCAATTTTCGTACGCAAAAAAAGCCCTGAAACCATTAGATCTCAAGGCTTTTTATTAACAGGGGCAGTAGGATTTGAACCCACGACCTGCGGTTTTGGAGACCGTTATTCTACCAGCTGAACTATACCCCTATTTGTTGTACGGCTTCACCGTGCTTAAATATATTACTATGAATTGTTTGAATTGTCAATACCATTCTGAATAATTTTTTTAATTTAGGCAAATAAATAATTAATTTGCAAACCTAACTTCCACCCCATCAATTTCATTCGTCATTTTGCACATCGATTAACTTGCTAAAAATGGGATGACATACATAATTCAGAAGCAACTGTTATGAAGTCGTCGGTACTTGGGGCCTGTATTTTAGGCCCTTATGTACCGTTACGGCTTCATTCAAGCGAAAGCGTGTTGCGGATGAATTATGTTTGTCATCCCATATCAGAGCATTTCATTGTGCAAAATGACTTCAATCATTTTGCACATCGATTAACTTGCTAAAAATGAGATGACATACATAATTCAGAAGCAACTGTTATGAAGTCGTCGGTACTTGGGGCCTGTCTTTTAGGCCCTTATGTACCGTTACGACTTCATTCAAGCGAAAGCGTGTTGCGGATGAATTATGTTTGTCATCTCATTCTCATAACATTGCTATGTGCAAAATGAAGTCCTATATCTAAACTAATCTTCTACCCATTAAGACACCCATAACAGAAGCCATCATAAGGCCACGAGTCCATCCAGAGGAATCACCTAGGCAATGTAAGCCTTGTATATTTGTAGTAAATTGATCATCCATCTTGATTCGATTACTATAGAACTTTAATTCAGGGGAATATAATAATGTTTCAGTACTTGCAAAACCAGGTACTACATTATCAACAGCCTGAATAAAGTTTATGATATTCGTCATTGCACGATATGGCATTGCTGCTGTAATATCTCCTGCTACCGCATCTGGTAACGTCGGACGAACATTACTCTGGCTTAATTCCTTTGGCCAAGTTCTCTTACCAGAAAGGATGTCACCGTAACGTTGAACTAGGATGTGTCCACAACTTAACATATTAGTTAATTCACCAACCTTTTGCGCATAAGCAATTGGTTGATTGAACGGTTGATTAAAGTTATGAGAAACCAAGATTGCCAAGTTCGTATTATTGGATTTTGTCTCCTTATAGGAATGTCCATTAACAACCGCCAAATCATTGTCATAATTCTCTTGACTTACGAAACCGCCTGGGTTCTGACAAAACGTTCTAACTTTATTCTTAAATGGTGCTGGATATCCGATTAACTTCGATTCATAAAGAACCTTATTGACATCCTCCATAATCTCATTACGAACTTCAACACGTACACCAATATCAACAGTTCCTGGCTGATGAGCAATATCATGTTCTTCACATAAATTCTCTAACCAATCAGCACCTTTTCTTCCAGTAGCTACAATAATATTAGTACCCATCAATTCAAGAACATCGTCATGATGAAGTGTATTCTCTATAATTGCACCTTTACATACATTATCTTCTATAATTAAATTATTACAGTGGTAATCAAAATAAATTTCTACACCGTTATTAAGTAAGAATTGTTCGATGCTATGATAAATTTCTTGAGCTTTTTCTGTACCAAGATGACGTATTGGGCAATCGACAAGCTTAAGACCAGCCTGAATTGCACGTCTACGAATCTCCTTCGTCTTCTCTGGTTCACTAACTCCCTCAATCTTTTGATCGGCACCAAATTCAAGATAAATCTGATCCGTATAATTAATTGTTTCTTGTGCCAAGTCTTCGCCAATTAATGTTGGGAGATCTCCTCCAACCTCGTAACTTAAAGAAAGTTTACCATCTGAAAATGCACCTGCGCCAGAAAATCCAGTTGTAATATGGCAATATGGCTTACAATTAACACATTGTTTTGTTTTTGTTTTTGGACAACGACGCTTCTCTACAGGCTTTCCCTTCTCAACTATAGCAATAGTTTTCTTGCTACCTTTTTTAATCATCTCCAAAGCTGTAAAAATACCCGCTGGCCCTGCACCTATAATAACAACATCATATTGCTTCATTTACATCTTCCTTTCATTGGATAGCACAATTAGGCTTCCCCTTATTCGTAATTTATTAGAAATTTTATCCACAAAAACCACATGACAATTATATAAGAAGTCAATTCATAAGTCAAGAATTCGAAAGCTTGAAATTAATATTAGAACATCTTTATTTGCGAATTTTCTTTTCTATGAACTGAAAAATACTTTCAATTATAATCGTTGCAATTAGATAGCAAATAATGCTCACAGCAATCGAAAAGAAAGGGTACATCGTTCGTTGACCAATTCGATTCATTACTTCGGTTAAATCATTTACTGTGATGTAGCCAACAATCGTAGTCCACTGTAATATTTGTATGCACAGACGTTTTGTCATAAATAGCGTATCTTCAAGCATCTGTGGTAAAGTTACAGTAAAATACACTTGTCGCAAGCGTTTTATGATCACCTCATCTTGTTCCTCGCTCGCTTTCTTAACCTGTCTTGCTAATATTTCAGACATGTTGCCTGCTCCATACATGCCAATTGTAATTCCCGATAATAAGGTAAGATTCAGGTTCACATTTTTAAATACTACATAATACATCAATAAAAGTAATAATAAAACAGGTGTGCTTCGTAAAAGGAAACTAATTGCTGAACAGATGGCACATATGATTCTTTGATCATAAGACATAAAATAGCTAATAAGTGCTCCGAGAATAAAAGTTACGCCCCATGCAATCATAGTAATTGCAAAAGTAACGATGACACTTTTTATTATAATGTAATAAGCATCTCCGGAGATTAGGTTATTGTTAACCGCATCCATCAAATTACTTAATATACTCATATTAGCCCCCTATTCTAAAACCAGATAGGAATACTTATACATTGAATAGTATCCATCTGTCATAATGTAATTCTTTTGATCTGTTAAGGTACTTTTACTCGTACCATAGCAAAATAGTAAATCTACCTTACCACCCATTAAGCTAGAAAATGCAGTGTCATTTCGAAGTGTTACAAACTGAACATCTTTATGAAGTAATTTACCAATTTCATTCATGAGAGCAACGGAAAATCCATACGGCTCTAATTCGATATCAACTAAGTCAATTGGCCATACAGCTCCTGTGACACCAACATATAAGGTCTGATTACTATCGATAATCTCTTCCATATCAGATGGAGTGTATTTTGCTGCTGCCGATGCATTCGTAACATAATACTCCTGTAGTTCCTGAAGCTTACCATCCTTTTTAAGAGAAGCTAATGCAGAGTTTAGTTCATCGAGTAGCTGTGTACGATCAGGCTTTACAGCCATCGCAAACTCTAATCGTGGTTGTTCACTGTCTGGCGTTGGAACCTCCTTCAAGCCTTTCTCCATTTGTAATAAATAATTTACAGTTACATCTGGAAACCATGCAGCTTGTATCTCATTTGATCGTAATGCTGATAAAGTCTCAAAAACATCCTGATAGGAATGATAGTTTTGAAGTTTAACACCAAGTAAACTTTCAAATAAGATTTTTGTACTATTATCTGGCATCCGTGAAGAAACTCCTCCAAGGGTTGTCCTTTCCATCTCTCCAACCGTTTCTATGTTTGGAGATACTACTCCTTTATCTTCCCTAAATAAGCCAAAACTTGCAGAAAGTATGACAATAGCAAATAGTATGGCTACTGTAATTACTTTATTCTTGGTATTTATCATTTTACCGTCACCCCAACGATTTTTTCATTTCTAGTTCCTACGACAATGTGGTTATCAAATACAGCACAAGTTGCTTCTATGCCTCCACCACCTAGGTATACTCGGTCCTTAATCACTCCGTTGGTAGCATCAATCAACATTAGGTTGCCATCATAACCACCTTGAATCAGATAAGCTCGTCCATCTTTCGTATAAACGATGTTCATTGAGCTCCATGAATCTGTACCTGGGTCAATTTTCCAGGCTTCCTCTCCAGTTTCTTTATTTAATGCGACAAGGTACCCACTATCAACCTTTGGAGTCTTAGATACAAAGTAGAAGATATAATCTGATACTACACCCTTTCCAGATACACCAGTTGCTAAAAATCCACCTGCAAGACCTTTCACGGTATGAACCTCATATGGCTTTCTCCAGATTACCTCACCTGACATTGCATTTAACTTAAATACATTCGCTTCCCCCATGTTGTGACTATTCGTCTGATATTTAAGAGTAGTAGCCACATAAAGATATTTGTTACCAGCCTCGTCTTCTTCAAAAATCACACTGGAGTTAACGTCATCGAATACATCCTGTGTCCAAACAAGCTGCATTGTATTCAAATCCACACAATATACTACCCCACCGTTATCTCCAAGGAAGAGATAATTTTGCCATACGCTAGCACTACTTTCACTTCCCCACAAATAACCATCTTCCGAATTCCTCGCTGCACTATAGACAGCTTTTACTTCTTCGGAAGGATTGATGGATAATTCACCAGTAGCCTTATTGTACTTTGTATTTAGCTTTAATGTATAAATAACTCCATTCTCTCCAATTGCAATTAGAGTATCTGTTTCTTTATGAAAAATGGCTGAACTATCAAAAGCATGCCATATACGAGGTGCAATTGGATCATTGTCTGCAAACTCGTAAAGCTTTTTGCCATCAATTAAGCTATAAATATAGATCCTTGGACTAATACACTCCCCAAACACACCTGTTTGTGCATCTCCAGAACCAAGAACTAAAATCGGTGCTTCTCCTGGATATAGAGAACAAGTCCCCTTAAAAGTCATCCCAACATTGACCGCATCGCGAGTTGGTTCTCCTGTCTTGGCATCAAGAAAATGGATAAATCCATCCATTCCTGGATAAATAACTTCAATAAGGTCTTCCTTATTTTTTGCAGAAGCATATAAATTCATTACCTTCTTTGTTTGCTCATCCCACTGAATTAATAAAGGTTGGCCTGTCCAACCATTCCCAGACCAATAGTCAACACCATTACTTTTTAAAACCTTACCAGTAGAATAACTCCAAATCTGGTCATCGAAGACTTCTTGTGTAATGGTTGCTGTTCCATAAGCTTGTAAATTTCGATTATAATCTCCCCTAAAAGTCGTTATGCCCTTCCAGTTTGTAAAGTTTTTAAGCTCCTTGGACGTAAAATATATTTTGTCCTTTCTAGAATAACTAGTGACATCTTTTCCATCCACTTGGATTCTTGTTGTGATTCCCAACAAGCTAGGTTCTGTTGCTGTCGTAGCTTTTGCTACAGTTGCATTCGCATTGATTTTATTTCCAAGATTTTGTTGAACTTTCAAACTACCTTGTGTATCGTGTGAATAGTTATAAATGTATTTGATATTACCAACCTTGACTAATAGTTTAAAGCCACGATATCCTAGAAACAAAGCAACAATTGCTAATGTGACTAAAAATATGCGCAGTTTATACTTCTTAATTGTATTCATAACTCGTTTCACCACTTCTACTTCCTCTCACTCTACTTTCTATCATTACATCTATTGTCTATTCTTTTTAATTCTTGTCGAATGTATCTGACTTTAATATATAACATGTTTCATTCATAATCTCTCTATGGTCTGCTACCTGCATTTCCATCTCATGTATTGTATCACTCTGTATCAACTGTTCTTCCATAATAGTATGTAGACGTTTGCTAACCTCGGTTAACATGGATCTCTGTTCTCCAAACATTTGAGTTATTTTGTCGATCTCTTGATTATCAATGTCGGAATTTCTTTTGGATACAATAATTTTTTCTATCTGCTCATTCATTGCTTCTATTTTCATCGTTATAATGTTAAAATCGACTGCAAGCTCTGAAAAAAGATTAGCAACCTTATCGTGCTGATTGATTGAATCAAAAGAATTCTTCTCAATCAGCTCCTGTGAGGCAGTTAAAGCTTCAATCACCTGTTTAAACTGTTCTGGTTGCATAATAGTAACCTCCCTTATTTATTCGTGAAGTACTGAATTAAGTTCTCTAATATTACGTACACCAATTAATTGTATACCACTTACTTTGATATGCTCCTTGTTAACTTGAGGAAGTACGCACACTTCATATCCCATTTTTTTTGCATCTAGGACACGCTGCTCTGCCATACTAACAGCTCGTACTTCACCTGTTAGTCCAACTTCACCAAACACAATTGTCTTGCTATTTAATGATTTATTGCGATAAGAAGAAAGAATTGCACAAACAATAGCCAAATCTAATGCCGGTTCATTTATTCTCATACCACCAGCAACATTCACATATGCATCACAAGATGCCAACTGAATACCTAATCTTTTTTCAAGCACAGCCATTAATAGATTCACTCGATTGTAATCAGTTCCAGCCGCTGTACGTCTCGGCATATTGTAGTAGGTTTGGCACACAAGTGCTTGAACCTCAACTAACATAGTTCTTGTTCCTTCAATCGATGCAGCAATGATGGAACCAGGTTCATTCTCCGGCTTTCCTTGCAACATATACTCAGAAGGATTTGTAATCTCGATCAGACCATTATTCTTCATTTCGAAGACACCAACTTCATTCGTTGACCCAAAGCGATTCTTTACTGCTCGTAAAATACGATAAGCTGCTGTATTGTCACCTTCAAAATATAAAACTGTATCAACCATGTGCTCTAAAACACGTGGACCAGCAACAACACCCTCCTTTGTTACATGTCCAACGATAAAAATAGTAATTCCAAGTCCCTTCGCCATATGCATTAGAGTACCAGTTGATTCACGAACTTGGCTAACACTTCCAGGAGAAGCTGCAACCTCCTCTTTATACATTGTCTGTATAGAATCAACTACCATAATTTCTGGCTTGTCTTTTTCAACAATAGTTTCAATATGATCTAGATTCGTTTCAGAAAGTAATAGCAAATCACCCGTAAATTGTCCAAGTCTCTCTGCTCTCATTTTTATCTGACGTAATGACTCTTCTCCTGAAACATAAAGCACCTTTTTCTTTTGCTCCGATAACAATTTACACATTTGAAGCAAAAGTGTCGACTTCCCAATTCCAGGGTCACCACCGACTAAAACAAGTGAGCCACTTACAATACCACCACCCAACACTCGGTCAAACTCACTTATTCCGATACGAATCCTTTCATCTTCATTCGTTTGAACAGTAGATAAAAACTTTGGCTCCGAAAAGTTCCCTACAGATGATCTACCAATGGATGATTTTACTCCTGATGTCTTTTTTACAACTGGTTCCTCCGTAAATGAATTCCAACATTTACAGCCAGGACATTGTCCCACCCATTTCGCTGATTCATATCCACATTCCTTACAGAAAAAAACTGTACTTTTCTTTGCCATTGTTTCCTTACTCCCTCACTCTAATATAACATCTATTCGTCTTAAAAAGCCATTATGCCGCCTTTTTAGGGCGGCATAGAAGCTTTTGGACACATATTAACACTTGATGACTCTGATTTGAACTTCCTTTTCAGCAGAAAGTTCTACACTTAGAACAAGCTTTCCACCAAGATTAGTTTTCATCTTGCCAACATTAGTTTCATCAATTAAGATTTTATACTCTTTTTCCGCTTCCAATTCTAAAGTTATCTGAGCGTCCTCACTACCACTTACAAAAAAACATACTTCCTTCTCTGTGATATTCATATGAGATACTGCTGTACCTGGAACTGACTCATAGATAAATAGACCATTTTTTTCTAATTTTGTTATCTCATTATAAGTTTTAACTTTATACAAATCACCATTATGCTCAAAATCAGACATTTTGGATTTCACTTCCAATGTGTAATCTCCAAAGCTTATGGAACCATCCTTCTCTTCACGAATTAAAGCTTCATGCAATGCCATTTCCTTATCCTCCTGGTCGTTTCCCAAGTACTGTTTTATACCTAAAATAATGCAGTACCTGCAAACATATTTTATATCATTATTATAATATAAACCATTTCATAATGCTACTAAATATTTGTTGTTTCTCGGAGTTTTAACTGTTTATTTAGTAGTTTGTGTCCTCTTTACCCTCTTTTTCTTAGGGGTAATTGTCACTTTATTATCCTTATAGTCAATTGTTACCGTATCACCCGATGATACATGTCCCTCTAAGATTTCTTCTGCAAGCAAATCTTCAATATTAGTTTGAATTGCTCTACGAATTGGTCGAGCTCCATACTTATCATCAAAACCTTTGGTAGCAATAAAATCAATAATACTTTCCTGTATCTTTAATGTCAGATTCATCTGAGAATGGCATCGTTTCTCAATTGTTGCTAACATGATTCGAACTATATTCTTAATATCATCCTTCGTTAACTGGTGGAATACAATAATCTCATCAATACGGTTAATAAATTCCGGCTTGAAAACTCGTTTTACTTCCTCCATTACACCATCTTTCATACGATTATAATCAGCTTTTTCGTCAGAAACCGAGGCAAAACCAAGTTTCTTTGGTGATATAATGCTTTGTGCACCTGCATTCGAAGTCATAATGATGATTGAATTCTTAAAGCTAACTTTTCTTCCTTGCGCGTCTGTGATATGTCCATCATCTAGTACTTGCAATAGGATATTAAATACATCTGGATGTGCCTTTTCAATTTCATCAAACAAGATTACGGAATAAGGATTGCGTCTTACCTTTTCACTTAATTGCCCTCCTTCATCATACCCTACATAACCTGGAGGTGAGCCAATCATCTTAGAGACACTGTGTTTTTCCATATATTCAGACATATCAACACGTATCATTGAATTATCATTACCAAACATAGCTTCTGCAAGTGCTTTTGATAATTCCGTCTTACCAACACCAGTTGGCCCTAAGAATAAGAAGGAGCCAATTGGACGATTTGGATCTTTTAAACCAACTCGGCCTCGTCGAATCGCCTTTGCAACTGCTGTAACCGCCTCAGATTGACCAACAACACGCTCATGAAGTATATTCTCTAACTTTATTAAGCGTTCGCTTTCTTCCTCTTCAAGTTTTCTCACAGGAATCTTTGTCCATCCAGCAATAACCTCTGCTATTTCAGCTTCAGTTACAAATAGAGTTTTCTCCTCCCGTTCTTTCTCATGTTCTATCTTATGTCGGTTAAGCATGTCTCTTGCCTTATCCTGCTTCTTTTTAATTTCACTTGCCAACTCGAAAGCTTCTTCCTTAATTGCAACCTCTTTTTCTGCTTCTAAAGCAGAGATTTTCATTTCAAGTTCTTTCATCTTAGGAGAATCAGTAAATATACTTAATCGTACCTTAGAAGCTGACTCATCCATAACATCAATTGCCTTATCTGGCAAGAAGCGATCATTAATATATCGCTTGGACAATTTAACTGCAGCTATAATTGCATCATCTGTGATTGTTACGTTATGATGATTTTCATATCGTTCCTTCAATCCCATTAAAATCTTGATTGTCTCATCTTCACTCGGCTCTTCTACTTCAACTGGTTGGAATCTTCGTTCTAGCGCTGCATCCTTTTCAATATATTTACGATATTCTTCTCTCGTCGTTGCACCAATCAGCTGTATTTCTCCACGAGCTAAAGATGGTTTTAATATATTAGAAGCATCAATTGCCCCTTCTGCACCACCTGCTCCGATGATCGTATGCAATTCATCTAAGAACAATAAGACATTACCATCATAAATAACCTCAGCAATTACTTTCTTAATCCTTTCTTCAAATTCGCCACGATATTTTGAACCAGCTACCATACCTGATAAATCTAATGTCATAACGCGTTTATCTTTAATCGTATCTGGAACATCACCGCTTACAATTTTAAGTGCAAGTCCTTCTGCAATTGCTGTTTTACCAACCCCTGGTTCGCCCACAAGACAAGGATTATTTTTAGTTCTTCTGCTTAAAATCTGGATAACTCGAGTAATCTCTTTTTCACGCCCAATCACAGGATCTAACTTGCCTTCTCTTGCATATTCTGTTAAATTTCTACTATATTGATCTAAAGTTGGTGTTGGAGATTTTGCCTTATTCTTTCCTTTTGACATATTATATTCGCTCTTAGCTGCATTCATATCCATACCTGCAGCTGCTAATGTATCTACATATAGTTTTTGCAGATTAATACCAAGAGTATTGAGTAGACGAACAGCGATGCAGTCATTCTCTTTTAAAAGTGCAATAAGAAGATGTTCGGAACCAATTTGCTCCATATTCATCTTTTTTGCTTCTTTATAGCTTTGTTCAAGAATATTACCAGAACGGCTCGTAAAGCTATTCGTTCCTAATATCTTAATCTGATTATTTGGTGCAATTAACTGATTCACCAGTTCAAGCACCTTATCCTCATCCACACCATTAGCCTCTAAAATTTTAGAAGCAACACCATCAGCCCGAATAAGACCGATAAGCAGATGCTCTGTTCCTATATAATTATGAGAGAGACGAAATGCAACATCTGTTGCAATGCGGATTACTTCTCTTGCGTTTTCCGTAAATCTGTCCTTCATACATTTAGTCCTTTCTTCGTGTCTTTTTAAGTTTTACTTGATTGATGGAATTATCTTGTTTAAATAGGCTGCACGATAGCGATCTCTTTCATTGCGCCCCATCTGTTTCTTCCCTAGTTTCTGCAAATTCGCAGGTGTAATTTCCATCATTGTCTTTAATACATTGAACTCCTCATCGAATTGGATAATAGAAGCATCCATTCCTAATTTCAGTTGGGATAACATGAGAATACTATCCCCGGTATTTAATTTTTTTGCATACTTAAGTACTCCATAGGAACGATAAACCTTATCTTCTATCTCTTCTGAGTTAATTGAAAGAATATATTCTCTACGTTTTCTCTCCTGCTCAATTGTTTGAGAAGTGATTTGATCTAAGTTTTCTATAATTTCACTTTCTGAACGTCCAAGCGTTGTCTTATTAGAAATCTGATAAATATGACCAAAATTTTTGTTCGCTTCTCCATAAATATTACGGATTTGGACTCCATATTTACTAATTTCCTCTGATAGCTGATCAATCTTCCCTGCCATACTTAATGCAGGTAAAAATAACAGATAGGAAGCTCGAAGTCCAGTTCCAACATTAGTTGGACAACTTGTTAAATAACCATAGTGCTTATCAAATGAAAAACCTAACTGCTCATTAAAATAATCGTCGATTTCATTTGCCTTGTCAAGAGCTGAAGATAAATTCATTCCACCTTGAGTTACTTGAATCCTAAGATGGTCTTCTTCATTCACCATAACACTAACACATTCATCCTCAGATACAATAATTCCAGTGGCTTGATTTTTTTGAGCTAATGCTGGACTGATTAAATGCCATTCTACCATAGAAGACTTGTCGATATCCCTCAAAGCACTAACCTTACAAGAATAAAATTTTTCATTCTCTGTCTCTTCCAATTGATTTGTTAATGCTAATACACGTTGCACAAGTTGATCTGCTTGCTGGTCATTCATTTTTCGTGAGAATAAATTGCCTTTTATATTCCTTGCCAAACGGACACGACATGAAATCAGTACATCACTATCTGCGGACATTTCCTCATACCATTTTCGCATCTTTATTATTCGCACCTTTCTTCAATTCTTTTATCTTATCTCGAAGTCTTGCTGCTTCTTCATATTCCTCTTGCTCAATCGCCTGCTGTAATTGAATGGATAACTTATCGATCTCTGAGAGTTCATTTACAATACGTTTTGCTTCACTGACATACCCTTTTGGCTGTTTTCCTGTATGCATATCTGCACCATGAATATTTCTAAAATTTTTATTTAGCACTTTACCGAAACACTTATAGCACTCCTCACAGCCAAATTGACCATCCTTCGTAAACTGCTCATATGTCATACCACAATTTTTGCATGAAGTACTTGGGGTTTCCTCATTTTCTTTTGTGGATTGCATATTGCCTAGTAAACCAAATAGCATTCCTGATAAATTTATCTGATCTTTTCCAATCGATCTAAGTGCCTGAAATGCACTGTTTTTTGCAGCGCATTCTTCACATAGATGTTGCTCAGTTTTCTTTCCATTAATAATCTCTGTATAGTAAATTTTAGCTTCATTTTTTTTGCATCGGTCACATAACATAATTATCCTCCTATCTATCATCACATGAAAACTCACGGATGATTTCATCCGTAATATCATGGATTTCATTGTAACTAATATTCTTACAGATTGCCTCTGCTAAAATAAGTCGCATTTGTAACTTGAGTGTTTCAATTGCTCGGATTTTATTATAATCAAGTGCTACGACTGCACCCTTGCGTCGATCAAGTTTTACATATCCCTCTTGCTTTAAAATTGTATATGCCTTATTCACTGTATGCATATTAATACCAATATTATCAGCTAATTCTCGAACTGACGGCAGATTATCCCCTTCTCTTATTTCTGAAGTCGCAATTCCAAGGATTATCTGATTTCTAAGTTGTACATAGATTGCTTCATCACTATTAAAGTCTATCGTCACAAGCACGAGCTGCACCTCCGTATTTTAAACTATTGTCGAAGTTATATTTGTTATATACATAGTATAACAATGTATTGCAAATCCGTCAAGTATGTAATCCTTAGTAATACTTTATTCTATACTAGAATACAATTATTCACATAGCTGTGCTAATTCATAAAGAAAGAGCTGAATGGTAAATTTTCGGAGTGCCATACAAGTTCCACATGCTTTTGTGGGCTTGTTTCCATCACGTGCCGAAGAAAATTTACCATCCAGCTCTTTCTTTTTTTCACATAATTACTAAAATTATAAACAACCAGTATTTTAGTAAAAATCGTCTTCTCGTATACCCTTTGCTTTTAGATATAATCGAACTAAGCCGACCAAAAGAAGAAGAATAAACCCACAAAGTATAACAATAACAAGATTCTTTTTACCTAACTTATTCTTATAGCTTTTGCTAACTTTTGAAATTTCTTGCTCGACATTATCTGAGTTTTCTTGAATAATAACTCGATCACCTGTATATCGTTGAATCGTTTTTTCCATACGGTCATAACGATAAAGGTTCGTTTGCCCGAATTGATTTTGAAGAACTAAAAGTAAATAATCGTCCTCAACTTTTGCAGATAATTGATAGACAGGAACTGTATAACCATCAATCCGAATGCTCGTCTTCACATATCCATCAGGTATTTGAATATCATCTGTTGCTGTAACAATTGAATATTCATAGGAACCTTGTAACAATGTTACTCCATCCTTAATCAAAGCATGGAAGCTCCATTGTTGGTCCTCTTGCGTAACAGGAAGAGTCACCTCAGGTCTCTCTTGTTTCACAACTTGAATTACATATTGCTTTTTGGAGCCAGCTTCTGATGTTACAGTAATCGTTACTTTATTGTTCCCAGCTTCAAAATCCTTATTACCATCAATCTCAACTTTTGATTTAGTATCTACTGGTATTGCACTTAGAATCAACTGCGTAGTAGTAGAATCTACAATCACACTATAATCAGTCACAGAAGCATCAAAAGTCGGAGTCAACCCAAACTTATTAATCTTTATCACAGATAAATCTGCATTGGAAGAGGCTGTGGGCGCACCTATAACACTAATTGACTTTGAAGTAGCCAAGACTGACATGGCTTCCCCGTCTTCAAATTCATAGGCTAATGGAGTATCAAGAAAGGTAAACTCACATTCACCATATTCAATTGCTTTGAATGTCATAATATAGCTTCTAGAATTCCAAGAACTAGAAGCATCTACATCTTCAATCCTAAGCATACCGTACCCTCCTGTAATGCAAGAGGGACCTTGTACATATTCAAGAACAGCCGAATTATAAACAATATTTCCTTCAAAATCTCCAAGATTAGCATCCGTATTTACATTTAATACAACTGTAATTTCGTCGCCAACCATATACTCAGCGTCTTCAATCTCAAATCCTACCGTTGCACTTGACGCTTGAACAAGATCTGGGTTCATAAAACATATAAGTATAAGACTGAAAATCAAGAAATATCTGAGAATAAGCTTTCTCATTTTTTTCTGACTTAGATTCATCTATTCCTCCATCTGTCCTTGCGGCACTTCACTCTCCCGTACAACATTAATAATGTACTCTCGGACATCTCCATTCTCTGCGATCACCATTACTTTGAATTGATTCACTCCCACATTCAAAGGATAATTTCCTGTTCCTGTAGCAACGGCTTTCGAACTTACACAACTAGCAGCAATATTAATATTCGTATGGCTGTTATCCAGTACAATAGAAAATTCTTTTGTATTTAGGATATCAAACGTTGGAGTCAACGCTAATTCATTGTTTTCACTATCCGTTACAGTCAATTTCTTTAAGTAGTTATTCGGATTATATTGTTTCGTTGGTGCAGGGCATGCACTCTCTGGCATATTATTAAAAACTGGTATAGAAAATACAATTGGCAACTCATTCACTTGACTATATCCTGCAAATACTTTCTTAGCTTCTGCATAAGGTGCTTCTACATTTGCCATATACTGATGAGAATAAGTTGAAGTTGGTGTCATATTAAATTTCTGTAAATAGATTGTATTTTGTCCACGATTAATGTAGGAACTACCGATAATATAGCCTCCACCTACGATAGAACGGTAACGATTATTCCATGGTATCAATGCTGCTGTATTTAGTTGTTTATTTGTACTTCCATTCTTTGCGTATTTAAGTCCATTTGCAATTGCTCCACCCGGAGCTGTGGAATGATATGCACCAATATTATAGAAATTGTATAGTCCTTCAAAACCACTAACTGTACCTGTAACGCTATTACTAAATGATGTCTTACCTGTAACAACTTCTTGTTTTACACGTGATGCGAGATGGTATGGGCTAACTCCTGAGTAAGCTGCTGCCTCCAAGAAGGTCTGTCCATAAGTAATCGACTTTATCGTTCCATCGGAATCTGTATAGGAATATGAGGTTTGATACATTGGAGTATTCATTAAAATATTCTCTACTCCTAATAAATTCTGATATTCTGGTTTATAGGTTAATAATTCAAACTGAAAGATTCCATTTTCAGTTAAAAAGTTTCTTGGATCCATGTAATAGGCTGTTGCAGCCCTGGACGCTGTAACCCATGATGATCCATCAAACACAATAAAACTATCTGTTTTCCAATTATAAGCATCAGACTCTAATGACTTCCATTCAATTGATTTAGAATTAGGAATTAGATTCTTTCCAGCTATATTTTCTTCTGAAACAGCTGTATTCCAATCGAGTCCTGTGTGATACGCCTCAAATATCCAGTTTGGATATTTCTCATGCAAAGCTCGTAGATATACTTTATAGCTTTCTGGAAACCCTTGTATACTTAATGATGCTTCAAAATCTACACCTACCACTGGTGTTGGTGTTGGTGTTGGGGTTGTAACCGTAGAGCCACTACCTCCCTCAACAATTGTACTTTCATCAACATCGATGTAAGCCTGATTTACAAAGCCTGAATAAGTTGTATCGCCATAGAAGAATGTAATACCAAACCAGATTGTATCTTTTTCGTAATATTCACCATTCACTGTAACCTTAAAATCACTAACCAAGATGATTGGATAACCATTCTCATTTTTAACAAAGCCACTCGTTTGACTTGGTGCCTCCTTCACGCCCATACCAGATGTGTTTACAATCACCGCAGAAGCTGTATAATACTTAACTCCTTGTGTTGGAGTTGGAGTAACACTTGGGGTTACGGTAGCTGTTGGAGTTGGAGTAACGGTTGGGGTTACGGCTACTGTTGGAGTGACGGTAATTGTCGGTATTGGAGTAACGGTTGGAGTTGGAGTAACGGTCGGAGTCGGAGTAACAGTTGGAGTTGGAGTAGTTGTTACATCTTTCTTTTTACCGATCACGGCTATATCATTTGCCTTTACATAGCCATAATAAACATAACCACTCTTGTGATAATTCACACGAAACCATTTTACTCCATTCACTGTTGTTTCTTCTGATACCCATGTATATGCTCCCGCTTTGCGCTTAATTGTAACATTATCAATTGTTTTCACATTTGCAGCAGAATCAGAAGCTTTCTCTTTATATGTTACGGAACTGGATGAAATTTTTCCATAGAATCCGGTGCCAACTACTAGCTTTATATAATCACTATGAACATATCCTGTTATCGTGGTATTATTCACTTTCACACTAATCTGGTACCACTTTTGATTCCCACTATATTTTTCTGTTAAAACTGTTACTGTTGCATCATTAACTAATGTCGCTACTTTTTTATTCGTAGTTCCCGCATCGCTCCGAACATTTAACGTTGTGGCAGTTACCTTACCCTTTAAATTAATTTGGTGTACCGAAGGGACAGGTGTTGGTTCTACCGTTGGTGCTAGAGTTGGAGTTAAAGTTGGGGTTGAAGTTGGAGTTGGTGTTACGATTGGTGTTGGAGTTGGTGTTACGATTGGTGTTGGAGTTACCTGGATTGTTGATTTCGTTCCTAGCAGTGCTATCTGGTCTGCAACGATAAAACCAGTATAAGCAACCTTATTAATTGTTACTCTAACATTCAGATATTTTATTCCATTAACTGTTTTCTCACCAAGAATCCACACTAAACGACCTTTACTAAGTAAAATACCTTTTCCTGACTCATTTTTCACTGTAGGCTGATTTGCTCCAGCTGCAGTCGCTAGATTTGTACGTTTTTCATTCAATTTCCCATAAAATCCATTGGATATACGAAATTGCACATATTTAGCTAGAACATAACCTGATGTTGTTTTACCATTTACTTTTGCTTTTACTTGATACCAGCGATCAGTTCCATTGAACTTATCTCCAATAACATTTACCACTGTATCTTTTACGAGTGTTCCCTTCAATTCATATGTTGCACCGGCATCACTTCTAAGATTTAACTCAGTTGCTGTAATAACACCTTTAACACTTAACTTATAAACAACTTGTGTTATTGTCTCTGGCTTCGTAGTGATAGCCTCGTTCGTATCTCTAATGTATGTGCTTATGGCATATCCTTCAAAGTCAGTACCATTAAATGTACCACTAATTTTATACCAGTCTCCCTCTTTACCAAGAATAATTACTTCTTGATTTGGTTTTAGAGTGACTGCGACAGAATCTATCTTCAATTGATCATAGGTTGTGCCAGGACCAGTTCTAACGTTTATGTAAGAGGTTGCAGTACAAATTCCTTTTGTCGCTGCATAAGCGTATTTCGCTGGGCTAAATGCAACATTAGGTATGATTAAGCAAATACATAATAGTATTACTAAAATTCTTCTATATTTTACTTCAAGTCTCATTCAATAACCTCTTTTCTAGTACTTTTTTACGATAATATGACATTATAATTCATATTTTACATTCATACAATAATATTACATTATAATTCATATTTCACCTTTATACAACAATATGACATTATAATTCATATTTCATCCTTTATCTATCATAGTTATCATATATGGCACTTATGTGGCATAGAACAAAAGGTGTCAAAAGTACTTTTCAATAATTTCATTCGTCATTTTGCACATAAATATACTTGCTAAAAATGGTATGACAAACATAATTTAGGAGCATACTGTTATGAAGTCGTCGGTACTTAGGGCCTGTATTTTAGGCCCTTATGTACCGTTACGAACTTCATTCAAGCGAAAGCGTGTTGCGTATAAATTATGTTTGT